>NZ_JAFNMH010000010.1:0-1408 GCF_026537385.1 Bifidobacterium sp. B4079
GGCCTGGTCGGCTTCGTGGCCTGCCTGAGGAACAAGCAGGAAAACCGCCACTGACTCCGGTAGCATCAGCCAGGGCCTGTACCCATTTTTCCAATTCCATGGAGATGAAGGCAGGCCCTGGCCTTATTTCCCGTGTTGCTGCCGTTGCCAAGGCTGTATTCGCCCCCAACCCAGACCGGACGGAAGAAGACAACATATTCCTTCTCGCCAGCTGGGTGCGGGGCTTGTCGGGGGGGGGCAAGACCTTGAACGGTAGCAAAACACCCCATCTGAATTCCAGATTATGCCCTTTAATTTCTGTAGCCTTGAAAAGCAAAGAAAAAATTATATGCATTGTTGTGCTCTATGTGCAGTTGCCTTAATTGGGGTAAGTCAAAAGCAGAGTTGATTTGTTCTAGAGCATGATTTCATTATGATCTGGGGGGTATTGCATTGAAGCGTTTGCAGGGACGGGACGCTAAGCGTGTGAGTCGTTCGGTCATCGCTGTTCTGGTGACCCTTCTGGCGGTGCTGGCCATGGTTGTTCCGCTTGGGCTGAGCGCCTTGTCGGCCGGTCAGGCGAATGCCGTCGACGGGCAGGACGGGACGGCCAGCAGGAAGCCGCTGCTCTATCGGATGTTGGGCTACAACAATAAGATTGATTCCTATCAGGATGAGCTGCGCATGGACTTCATCCTGCGCGTGAAGCACAACGAGTTCGACCCTTCCTGCGCCAATGCTACCGGCGGTGCCGACACCAGAGGCAATTGTAATTTGGCCTTTGTCTATCAGTACAAGGGCTCAGATAGTCCGTCATACTATCGCAGAATAAGGTATCTGAACACCATTGCTTCAGCGTCACCCTCAGATCAGCCCTGGTCTGGAGCCTATAAGTGGGCGCAGAACAGGGATGAATACTTCACTGTGCACACGATAATCAATTCTGGTTTATATGACTATTTGACCATTTCCATCGAGGGCGATCTGGCGCTTAAGAATTCTGCTGATGCGTCATATTACCAACCTGGCGGTGCCGACGAGCCTGTGCATATCTATGCGGTTGTTGGTGAACAGAAAGGGGTGCTATCTTGCAGCCGTCCTGGTACTCCATGGAGATGGGCCACCACTACAATCGATGATTGTAAAAATTTCGAGCCTGGCACAATGATAAATGCGCCGGACAGGGTGTCCAATGTGACCTCAGCTCTATCGGCAAATGGCAAGAACTTCACCCTGTATATGCAAGAATGCCTGGGCAAGGGCGCTGGTCTTCAGTGCAGCGGCCCGTATTCTTGGGTAGGCTGGGATAACAACCCAAATCTCTACGGAGGCAATCAGTCGAACTGGGGCATGGTGACTGATTATGGTTTTCCTGCTTATGCTGGTCTCAGCATCAGTGGCACTGCTCCGGGAACAGCCCCGTCCCGGT
>NZ_JAFNMH010000011.1:0-1141 GCF_026537385.1 Bifidobacterium sp. B4079
GGGGTTGTCGGTTTTCATGTAGCAGTGCCATTCGCAGGCGCGTCCCATGTGGCTCTCGGGTAGGCCGTGGTGTTGCAGGAGGGTGCGTTTGATGGGTGAGTTGACTCCTCCTTCCAGCCGGTTGGTGGTGCGTTCCACTGGCCCGCCGGCGGTGAGTTCGGGTTCCAGGAAGGCGAAGAGCTGCCTGTCTTGGAAGAGGTGTTCGAGCCTGCGGTAGCAGCGGCGGAGTTCCTGGTGGGTCCACCACCAGGATTGGTGGCTGGCTTTGGGGTTGGCTGGGTCGTCCTTGGCCATGGTGCGTTCGTCGATGAGGGTTTTCCATCTTTCGTGCCAGGCGTTCAAGGCCTCACCCCAACGCACCGCTTCCTCGATGGTATGGACCCGGGTGGGCTGGTCGGAGAGTCGCTTGAGTTCCTTGCCGGCCTGAAGTCGTGGTTTGAGTGTCAGGTCGGTTTTGGTGGTGCGTTGCACGTGCACCAGGCAGCGTTGGATGCGCGTGCCCGGCCAGCAGGCATGGCAGGCTTTCTGCACGCCGCGAAGGCCGTCGGTGATGAGCACGTCGGGCCCGGGGATGCGGGAGAACAGGGCCGTGTAGGCCGCCGTGTTCTCCTGATGGCACCACTGCCAGTCGATGACCTGGCCCGTCTGCCCGTCGATCGCTATCAGGAGGCACCAGCCGTGTGCCATATACGTGCCGTCGGCCATGAGCGTGTGATGGACCACCCCGTCCGGTGTGATTGCCGGCTTGATGTTCCATCACCAGCCGACCCG
The DNA here is from genome assembly GCF_026537385.1 of Bifidobacterium sp. B4079. Taxonomy (NCBI): domain Bacteria; kingdom Bacillati; phylum Actinomycetota; class Actinomycetes; order Bifidobacteriales; family Bifidobacteriaceae; genus Bifidobacterium; species Bifidobacterium sp. B4079. Next base: position 772 of record NZ_JAFNMH010000011.1, read on the forward strand.
TTTACGCCAGGCCCTGGCGCCCATGGCCCCCATCTGTTCCTGGGTCCTGCCCGTCAGCAGCCAGTCCAGGAACTCCCTCAACTGCGCGGCGCGGGCCCGGTCCTGCCTGCGCGCGGTGGACGTGATCGAGCAGGACGGACACATCCAGCGCTGCGTGCCTGATCTGTTGCGCCCATGCTTGCGCATCCGCCCATGGCATATGGGGCAATGCCTGGCCCTCTTCGATCTGGTTCTCATTCCCCAATCGAACAGGAACGGGCACCCCTGCAAGACCCCTATTAACAACCCGACCTATTAACAACCACCCAACACGCTTACAGCCACAAGGCCAAACCCCCAACATAAACAACGCGTTTAGTTCCTATAGCCC
>NZ_JAFNMH010000012.1:0-1023 GCF_026537385.1 Bifidobacterium sp. B4079
GTCGGCCGGTCAGGCGAATGCCGTCGACGGGCAGGACGGGACGGCCAGCAGGAAGCCGCTGCTTTACAAGATGCTGGCTTACAACGAAAGGATTGATTCCAACCAGGATGAGCTGCGCATGGACTTCATCCTGCGCGTGAAGCACAACGAGTTCGACCCTTCCTGCGCCAATGCTACCGGCGGTATGGACACCATGGGCTCTTGTAATCTATCTTTTGTATACCCGTTTGAAGGTTCTACCAATCCGCCGCATTATCGCCGAATAAAGTATCTGAACACCATAGCTTCAAAATCATCCACTGATCCGGCCTGGATCGGAGCCTATAATTGGGCCAAGAATCAGGATCAGTACTTCACCGTCCACAAGATCATAAACTCCGGTCTATATGACTATTTGACCATTTCCATCGAGGGCGATCTGAATCTTGGGGATACGGGTGACTCGTCAGCCCATAAAACGGGTGGTGTCGACGAGCCTCTGAACATTTACGCAATTGTAGGTCAGCAGATAGGAGCTGTGGGTTGCGGCGCTGGTACATGGAGCTGGACCCCCTCCAACGCCCTTGATGAGTGCTTCTACTTTAATCCTGATATTAATATTAAGGCGCCGGATCGAACATCCAATATCACTGCAGCTTTAACGGCTGAGGGCAAGGGTTTCAAGAAGTACATGAAAGACTGCCTGGGCAGTGGAGCTGGTCTTCAGTGCAGCGGGCCCTGGTCTTGGGTCGGCTGGGATCGGCAGCCAGATCTTTATAGTGGAGGTCAGTCGAACTGGGGCATGGTGACTGATTATGGTTTCCCTGCCTATAATGGTTTTTATGATGGTTACCGTGTAAATGGCACTGCTCCGGGAACAGCCCCGTCCCGGTCTTTCTTCGTGTACTGGCTGAATGTTCGCGGCAGCACCTACTACAACCCCGACGGCATATGTTCTGAGACGAATTCGTATTATTACCAGTGGGTGGCTTTGAAGGATGGCCAGTGGGTGCCTGTTGATGAGCTGACTCCTGAGCCGGTTCT
>NZ_JAFNMH010000013.1:0-808 GCF_026537385.1 Bifidobacterium sp. B4079
GAAGGTTCTACCAATCCGCCGCATTATCGCCGAATAAAGTATCTGAACACCATAGCTTCAAAATCATCCACTGATCCGGCCTGGACCGGAGCCTATAATTGGGCCAAGAATTGGGATCAGTACTTCACTGTCCATAAGATCATAAACTCCGGTCTATATGACTATTTGACCATATCCGTTGAGGGCGATCTGAATCTTGGGGATACGGGTGACTCGTCAGCCCATAAAACGGGTGGTGTCGACGAGCCTCTGAACATTTATGCAATTGTAGGTCAGCAGATAGGAGCTTTGGGTTGCGGTACTGGTACTGGTATATGGTCCTGGTCCTCCAACATCTATGCTGATGACTGTCTCTACTTTTATCCTGATATTAATATTAAGGCGCCGGATCGAACATCCAATATCACTGCAGCTTTAACGGCTGAGGGCAGGGGCTTCAAGAAGTATATGAAAGACTGCCTGGGCAGTGGCGCTGGTCTTCAGTGCAGCGGGCCGTGGTCTTGGGTTGGTTGGGATAATCAGCCATTACTTTATAGTGGAGGTCAGTCCAATTGGGGCATGGTGACTGATTATGGTTTTCCTGCTTATGCTGGTCTCAGCATCAGTGGCACTGCTCCGGGAACAGCCCCGTCCCGGTCATTCTTCGTGTACTGGCTGAATGTTCGCGGCAGCACCTACTACAACCCCGACGGGATATGTTCTGAGACGAATTCGTATTATTATCAGTGGGTGGCTTTGAAGGATGGCCAGTGGGTGCCTGTTGATGAGCTGACTCCTGAGCCGGTTCTGGTGACGGGCCAGCAGCCGT
>NZ_JAFNMH010000014.1:0-595 GCF_026537385.1 Bifidobacterium sp. B4079
GGCCACTTTAGCTCAGTTGGCAGAGCGTCTCACTCGTAATGAGAAGGTCGACAGTTCGATTCTGTCAAGTGGCTCTTTTGACAGCTGCCCTTTGCAGGGGTTAGGTATGCAGCAGGCGCGAGTGGCGTAATGGTAGCCGCGCAGGATTTAGGTTCCTGTGTCTTCGGACGTGTGGGTTCGAGTCCCATCTCGCGCACAGGTATTAAGGCCAGGGTCTGTTCCCGCTTCCTGATTCCGTGGAAGTGGGTACAGGCCCTGGCTGATGCTACCGGAGTCAGTGGCGGTTTTCCTGCTTGTTCCTCAGGCAGGCCACGAAGCCGACCAGGCCAAGCGCCATCAGCAGCAGGATCCTGAACACGGCCAGGGGCCACCCGCCCGTCAACGGCAGGGCCGAGTTGGAAGGACGGAACTCCAGCGTCTGCGACACGACGGCTGACTCGTTTCCTCCTTGGAACCTGCCCTGGGCGTCAGCGCCCTCAGCATCATCGGAAAGCACCTGCGCCGTGAACCCGCCCTTGTTGACGCCCTCAGGCGGAACCGCCTGCCACAAGCCCTGGTCACCCACAGTGACATCCGTACTGCTATTGCCGGGCCA
>NZ_JAFNMH010000002.1:0-483860 GCF_026537385.1 Bifidobacterium sp. B4079
ACGCCTGCCAGGTGCCATCAGGGTTAGGCGTGATCCCACCCATGGCCCTGGCCTGGCCGAACAGGACATCAGTAGGCGTGGCGGCGCCAGGGAAGACGACCACGCCCGGCCTGCCCTGTGGCGTGGCTTCGGTGACGTCACGTCCGAGCTGGCCAGGGTTGTTCTCGCCCCAGGTGTACAGGTTGCCGTCCGAGCCGAACGCTGCGGAATGATACCTGCCTAGGATCGCGTATTTCCAGGTGAACCCGGCGGGCGCGCCTTGGGGCTTGCCGACCAGGGTCGGCGTGCTCCTGTCGTTGGTGGTGCCGTCGCCCAGCTGCCCGTACTGGTTCCATCCCCAGGTGTAGAGCTGGCCGTCCGAGCCGAACGCTGAGGAATGAGAGTTGCCTAGGCTGGCTTGTTCCCAGGTGAACCCGGCGGGCGCGCCTGAGGGGTTGACGACCTGGACCGGCCTGTAGCTGTCGGTGGTGGTGCCGTCGCCCAGCTGCCCGTTGAAGTTCAATCCGCAAGCATAGAGGCGGCCATCGGAGCCCATGGCCGCAGAGTGCCAGCCGCCTAGGCTGGCTTGTGTCCAGGTGAACCCGTCGGATGCGCCTTGGGGCTTGTCGACCACGCCCGGCCTGTTTCGGTCGGTGGTGGTGCCGTCGCCCAGCTGACCATTGCTGTTCCATCCCCAGGTGTACAGGTTGTTGTCCGAGCCTATGGCCCCGGAATGGCGGCCGCCCAGGCTGACTTGTTTCCATGTGAATCCGTCTGGCGCGCCTGCGGGCTTGGCGATCCGGGTCGGCGTGTTTCGGTTGGTGGTGGTGCCGTCGCCCAGCTGGCCGTAATAGTTCCATCCCCAGGTGTACAGGTTGCCGTCCGAGCCGATGCCTGCGGAATGATACCAGCCAATGTCGACTTGTTTCCATGTGAACCCGTCGGATGTGCCTTGGGGCTTTTCAACTTGGACTGGCCTTGTCCGGTCGGTGGTGGTGCCGTCGCCCAGCTGGCCGTAGTTGTTGCTTCCCCAGGCGTAGAGCTGCCCGTCCGAGCCCATGGCCACAGAATAATAGTCGCCTAGGCTGACTTGTGTCCATGTGAACCCGTCGGATGCGCCTTGGGGCTTGTCGACCATGACTGGCCTTGTCCGGTCGCTGTTGGTGCCGTCGCCTAGCTGGCCTTCAATGTTTCTTCCCCAGGTGTAGAGGCTGCCGTCGGAGCCGATCGCAGCGGAATGCATGTAGCCTAGGCTGGCCTGGCTGAATTTGATGCCGCGCTGTGCGGGCGGGGTGAGGGTGAACTTGGCGCCTCCGGCTGCGGGCCCTTGGGTGGGGCTGATGGCCCAGTGCTGGGTGTCTGCCTTGGTCCATCGGGCGGTGAGGGTGATGCTGCTGGTGACGGGCTGGGTGAAGTCGTAGGCGATGTCGCCTTGGAACCAGCCGTCGAACAGGTATCCGCCCCTGGACGGGTCGGGGCTGGGCCGGCTGGCCTGCCCCCTGTCGGGGATGGTCTGCTGGTCGACGCTGCCGCCGCCTGCCGTGTCGAAGCTGACCGTCCAGGCTGCGGGGGACCGGGCCTGGGCTGTGGCAGCATCGCCGGAAGTGCCGCGCGTGGGTGATGCAGGCGTCAGGGTCGTGTGGCTCAGGGGCGAGGACGTGGCCAGCGGGGATGATGACGGGGCTGCGGTCAGCGTGCTGCCAGCGGCATCGAACTGTCGGCTATCCGCGCGGGGGGGCTTGTATTCTTCCTGCCTGGCGTTTCCCAGGGTGGCGGGTGTGGCTGCTTCCGATGGGCTGCTGAATCCTCCGGCCAGGGCAGGAGCGCAAGACAGGGCCAGGAGGATGGCCAGAGCGGCGGCCGCCAAGCTCGGACGCTGACGCATAATAGAAAAACCCTCTTTTCCGCAGAGTCGCAACCGTGCCCTGGACCCCCCCTGGCCGGGCTGTGGCCGCGCGCCGGGGACAGCCCGGCCGTGCCTATCACCGTACCACGCGCACCAACACTCTCCCAGTCCGAGGGTGTCGCCAGGGCGAGCGAAGTGCCGTGCCCTCCTTGCACCCGCATTCAAGAGAGCCATGGCCGTTAAAAGTGCACCTTTGCAGCCGTCGTCGGCAACGATCAGTGCAAATCGCTGAACAACGCTGCTGCCGCAGGCTCCGGCTTGCCTGATGCCGCGCAATTCAGCTACGAAGACCTTCCTGGGTACCAGATAAAAATGTAAAGGGTATCAGCAAGGACTATGCCAGAGGCACTTGGTCTTCGTAGGCCATCAGCGGCGGCATCTACGGTCTGCCCATGGACCCCGGCCCAATGGCTCTGTTCTGCAACAAGGAGGTTCTCGACAGGGCGGGAGTGGGGGAGCCTCCGAGGACCTGGGATGAATATTGCGAAGCTGCTAGGAAGATCAATGCAGCTGGTTCGTACATCGAGGCCGACGCGGGCGATGCAGGCTTCTTCAAATCCATGATCTGGGCATTCGGAGGCCACCCCTATAGCGCCTCAGACGATGGGCGGAATGTCACCATCAACCTGACAGGCGACAAGGGGACCCAGAGGTTCATCGACTACTGGCAGAAGATGTCAGAGAGGATCTTGTCGATAAGAAGCTTTCCGTCTGGTCCGACGAATGGAATCACAGCCTGGGCGACTGGTCGACGGCTGCCCTGCTCAGCTGAGCGTGGATACTGCCGAATCTTGTGTCCTCAGCTCCTCGGACGGCCGGAGAATGGCGGGTGGTGCCCATGCCTGTTTGAAAGGCAGGGGAGAAGCACAATTCAGAGAATGGCGGTTCCGTCCTAGCGGTGATCGACAAGGCATCCAAAGCTGACGTTGCCTATAAGTTCATAGAATATGCGTCCCATGACCTTGGCGCCATCAATCTAAGGGTCGGCGCGGGAACGTTTCCGGCCGACTACAAGACTCTGGCGGATAAGGATTTCCTGAACTCAACCACCGCCAAAGACGGTGAAGGCAAACCCATTGCATACTTCGGAGGGCAGAAGATCAATGAAGTGCTGGCTCAGGCTTCGAAAAACGCAGATCCGCATTTCAGGAATATAATTTTCAGCGTCTATGCCAGCCGCGTTTTCCGGTGACCATATCTCCAAGGCATACTATGGCGAAACGTTTTTCAGAGGCGGTAAACGATTAGTATGCCAGGGATCAGGGCTTCCAAGTGCGATGGCACCTTTCTGTCGCCGGAAAGGGGCGGCGGGCATCTGAAATGGATGGGCTCCTGCTGCTGGACTCGCGGTCAAGCGGTCGGCAAGTAATGCGCTGGTGTCCTTATGCGATATCAGCATCATCGGCAGCCTGATCGCCTTAATCCTCCTGGTTGCCGCCTGCCGTCCGCTGCAGAAATACCGGCAATTAGAATCACTTCATGAACCTTCAAAGAGCAGACAGAACGGAAGCCGCGGCACTGCCCTTGTGCTGTGAGTCGGCCTCCAGTCAGCGGCGCGTGGTGTCCCGCTCGGCCAGACGATAGCCAGTCCGTCAACACCTGCGGGCCAGCATCGTATCCCTCAATACGTGCTATCGGCGGCTCTACAGCCATCAGCGCATACTTCGCAATAAAAGAATCGACGGTGGTGAGCGGGGGCGATGAATAGCGGGATTCACGGGTGTTGTCGAAACAGACGACCTGAACCCGTCCCGGTACTGCGATGCTGATGTCCCAGTCGGCGGGGAGGCCATGGTTCTGCAGAGCCGGAAGGCATCCATGGAGCAGCAAGTCGGTATTGCGGTCACGTGAGCGCGCGATGCATTCCGGCATGAGACCGGGTTCGGCGCTGTCGCGCACATAGTGGTCGGCCGAAGCCATGATCATGGCGATCCGAGCCTTGGAATGCCGTGCAAGCCAGCCGGCGGCGTATCTGGCCGCCTCGATGTTGGGCATCATGATTGCATCCAAGCTGCGATCGCTGAGGCAATCCCCGGCCAGGGCAACCGGATGATCCTGCTTGAGTCTGCCCGCCTTGCAAAGAACGGTTGCGTCGCAAATAATATCCAGACATCGGCGTTCAGCTGGTAGGTTTCTTTGATGGCCACATCTCGGATGGCCGTCCGATTCCCTGCCGCCATGTGTCCGCCGCCGTATGGTTCAGGCCGCCGGCCGTCGGCATTCGCAGTTTTTGCCCTATTTGACACATCCTTGGAGAGTTGCTTCTTTCAGTTTGAGAAAGTTTTTTGAGAAAGAATTCTCTCAAAATGACGTCAGCGGCCCGATGGCAACGATAGTTGGTTGTTTGCAAGGGAAACCAAGCAAGAACTAAAGGCTGCGCAGAGAATGACGGCAAGATCGTTTTTAACGGGTATCGCTGCACAGTTCTCTATGAAATCATTGGTTCTGATGCCCATTGCAGTAGGAATCAATGTCGTCGGCAGTACGCTGAGCTCGACATTGAAGCTTCCGCTCTTCCTGGATATGGTCGGCACCACCGTCATCGCCTGCCTGCCAGGCCCCTGGTTGCAGCCTTGTGCGGGTTGCCCACCAATGTCTTTTGTCCCTGGCCGCCAACTCCGTCTACCTGCCTTATGCCTACATGGTCAAGGCTGGTCTTTTCAAGAAGACGTGGGACTCAATGCTTGTCTGGCTGGCCTGCGCCCTTGTCGATGCGATCACCGTCTCTCTGGTGACGGTGATCACATATGGAGGCGCTACAGACGTAAACGGTATATCCGTCCTGACGGCCGCCCTGGTGGTTGCTATGAAGAACATCGTCGTTTCGGTGGTCTCCTCTTCCATGGGGAGAATCTTGTCGACAGCGGCAAAGAAGAATTGGACGACATTGATGAGGATGATGATACCGCTGAAGATCCGGCTGAATCGCCCCTAGGCCTTTCCGCGACAACATCCGGCCGCACCTCCCAGGGAAGGAAGGCTGATGTGGCCTTCCTGGCTCTTGGCGGTCGACCAGGCAACCAAGGCGGCGGGTCGCGATCATGGGTGAACCCAACCGCCAACCTGCTCAATGTGGCTGTGTCGAGGGCCAAGCGTCGCATCTAGTCATAGACAACCTGGCTGACTGGCGGCAAGGCACTTATACGTCGAGAATCGCCAAAGACCTGCCTGCAGGAGGCAAGTAGATTCCGCTGCCTGGTTTCTATAACGGGCATGGGCATAATCCCATCCCCGCCATCAGAGGTGGCGGCCTCTAAGCCGATTCGTGTTTCGGTTTGGCTCCAAGACGCTCTCAGTAGACGGGCCGGTCGGATCCTTCTGTGGTGGGGTCAGCTATTCCCAGGCTGTCATTCGCGCCGATGGCCGGGTCCTTGACGATACGCAGGATCAGGTCGGCTGCGCTCTTCCTGGATCCGGATACCCCCTTGAAGGTCTCGTCCCGCTTTGTGGTGACATATCGGACCTCGTCGCGGTTCGTCAGCCAGCACAGGCGGAGGGTGGTGTAGTCGAGGCCTGATTCTCTCAGAAGGCGGTCGGAGGCTGCGGCGGTGGGTAGACCCCTGCCGACCATCTCCGCGTTCCATCTGCCAAAGGCCCCCGGGACCTCGCCATAGATGCCGGCGACGTTGGCGAAGATGACGCGGCCCACCTTATTGGCCTTCATGGAGGCTATCACGTTGCGGGTCATGGCGTTGTCGGGGTCGTGGTCGACGACGTCCACGAAAACCAGGTCCTGTCCCTTCATGACGGCATCGATGTCTCTCCGGTTTTCCAGGTCGACCTCGGCCACGGTCACACGGGGGTTGGCCCCGAGCCTGCGGAGACGGTCGCTCTTTCTCAGTCCCAGGGTGAGTGTGACATTTTTGAATTCCGGTTCGGACAGGATGCGGTCTTCGACGATGCGGGCTATCTGTCCGTATGCTGCAAGAATAAGCAGGTTCATGGTTTTCCTTTCCTTGTCACTCTTCATTGTTCAGCCCGGGGCCGGTGCTGAGAGGCAATGACCAGATGCCACAGCCTTGTCGTGCCGGTGATCGGCGCAGCCTACTTTCCTAGCATGACTGCCTGCAAGTGCTGAGCCTGGTCCTTGCTCTGGGCGATGCCGACGAGATTGAGCCCGAACCGTCTGGCCACGCGGTCCAAGGTGCCGTAAGTGGCGTTGATGGCCCTGGTCTGGTCACTGTCCGACCCCTGTACGATCAGGTAGAGGTCGGCTCCTTTGAGATCATCGTTGACATCGACGTGGTCGATGAAGGTCTTCAGGTATCCGGACATGTTGGACCAGTAGACGGGCGTGCCGATGACAATCACATCCGCTCCTTTGAGCTGTTCCCAGACGCGGTTGAAGTCCCCGTCGCCCTGCCCGACCTGAGGGATGTGGTATTCAGCCAGGTTGACCTGTTTGTAGTCCTGACCTCCCATCAGTTCCTTGGCCAGGGAGGAGGTGTTCCCGTCGACATTCCGGCTGGCGTTGAGGAAGACCTTCTTGGTTGCGGCTCCTATGTGCCGCGGTTTGGCGTATGCCCGCCCGGCTTTATCCCCGCCCAGCATGGCGGCTCCTTCCTGGGTCCTGACCCTGGTCTGGTCCAGTGCCGAAGATGGTTCCAAGGCCGCATAGCAGATCAAAGCCCCGAGTCCCAGACACAGCAGCAGGGCCACCGCCAGTGTGGCTAGGGCCTTCCAACGATTCTTCGCCATTTGTGAGCCTTTCTCCCTGGATGGTTGAATGGTATTGCTTCAACTCGGCTTGAAGGCAAATCGCCTTACACTAGCAGCTGAAGGAGTCCATGGCATCACCAGCAAACCGGTCATATGGATTCTGCACAAGATGCATCCGAATATCATGGTCAACTGTTTCTGTCTTCTGATGAACACCGCTGTCGGCTACATTGTTCTTCTTATTTATGCGCCGCTGCTGTCCGCTGGCTGGCCGCGCAGTGGCTCTCTATGGCACATGCAGGTCCTTACCCCCCCCCCCCCATGATTAGTGCTCGGACATAACTACATTTTTGCTGGTTTATTAGATTGTGGCCATATCCGGCAGGTTGGATTGGTCTGCGGATAATCCGACCTTCCATGGTCGATAGACCCCGTCGGCCGGGTGGCGTTGCGCCATAGCCCGCGCAACACACCTGAGGGGCTGGCTCAGAAGACGTGCCATGGCCCGCACGTTGCGTCAAAGTTTATTCGTGTGTTTGCCCCTCTCAGCCAGGCGGGCCGTCTGCATGAAGTCCAACTCTGATTCCAGGGCATGCGCTGCGTCCTCCCTGCGGTCCTGGCATATCCGGCCATGGCCTTTGACGGTCGTGCCATCGAACAGTCACAGGCGCTCCGCAGCACCCGCTCATCCATTTCCCCGATCAGACAAGCGTGGCAGGCCCCTCGGAACCCGCCAAACGCAGTCAATGAACAAGGGGTGGGGGTTCTGGTGCGCTCTTCGCCTGTGTGAGCAGACGCAAAACCCGTATTCTTGGCTTGCAGCCTGCCGCGAGGGCGATGCGGCAAGACCGGTTTCCCCTCAGGAGGGCCATTCTTATGGCTTGCTTTGAGGGGGTGTTGTGAGTGAAGGCGTAAAGCAGGACCGAGACCAGCAGGATGCAAATCCGCTAAAGATCCGACTGTGATTGAGCAACCAGGCATGAGGGCCGGCATGCTCAAAAAGCTGTAGGCTCCAGCCTTTGTCTGCATACAGACTGTGACGGCTAAGCTAGAAGGCTCGGAGCATTCATGATGGTCACCAGCGCTTTCATAGGCGCCACTTCCCTGGCCAAGGCCAAGCAACAGTTATAGCAGGGGAGAATGCAATAGCCTCCCGCCGCAAACGGCGACATGACAACACCATGGGCTACATATTGCTCGCCGATTCTGCTTAAAGTGCATAACCAGCACCCCATACTCCTAAAGTGCCCCCCGTGGGACTCGAACCCACAACCCACGACTTAAAGGATTGCAGGAAGAAAAGAATAGGATTATCTGGCCTGAAATCGAGTTAAGAGTAATGCTCATTGCTCTCAGACTTATTATGCCTGTACGATAATCATTTATTGACGCCTCGTAGCGATTTAGCCGGCCATGCCGGCTTTTTTTATGTGTATGGCAAGGAGAGCGGGTATGGAGTTTCCTGAGCATAGGCAGCCACCAAGCGGATGGATCAGTAGTGTGGATGATTGGGTGTCCTCGCTACGGGCTCACGGAGACACTACCGCCACGGTGGAGCACTGGTGGTATCTCGTGACTCAGTTCGCCATCTTCGTCAGGATGAACCCCGAGGAAGTGCAGACCCAAGATATCCTTGCCTGGCTGACCAGGGGGGTTTCAACAAGTGCAATCAGATCCGACGTCAACTCCCTCAGATCCTTCTACAGCTGGCTGTACAGGGAAGGTGCCATAAAGGACAATCCGATGGAGGGCATTCCCGCAGTCAAACGACGACGCAAGAAGCAGAAGCCCGCCCCGCAGGCGGCTGTTGACCGGGGATTGAACCACCCCGATCCCCGGGTACGGCTCCTGATCAGGCTCTTTTCTGAAGCGGGGTTGCGAAGATCCGAGGCCATAGTCGCTAGGACGAATGACCTTATGGAGGACCTGGCCGGCATGAGCCTGCTGGTCCACGGCAAGGGCGACAAGGACAGGATGGTGCCCCTGAGTGATGGGCTGACCCGGGAGCTTTCAGTCCTGCCGCACGGGTACTTCTTTCCTGGCCAGCATGAGGGGCATATCTGCTCCGATACGGCTTATGCCCTGGTCAAGAAAGGGACGGGGTGGCCTCCTCACTCATTCAGACGAAGGTTCGCCACTGATGTGTGGAAGGCAACAGGGGATGTCGTCAAGGTGCAGTCCCTCCTTGGCCACGAGTCGCTGGCGACAACACAGGCCTACATCTACGACAGCGCCGACGATCTCAGACAGGCCGTCGACAGCATGCTCTCATACCGGAGCCATAAAGGGGTGCGTGTGGTGCAGCCCGAGAAGATCCTGGAGGCCTACGGGCTGCCCATACCCCTGATCGGCAGGATACTGGCAGGCAAGAATGACGAATATAGGCAAGACCCACTATTCTGCTGATTAGGGCAGAGTTGCAATGAAGTCTAAAGGAAGTCGCTTCTAAAAAACGACCGTTTGACGGTCAGCATGTCAGATGACCATTTCTAGTTCACGAAAACTGGCTAAATGGCAGAGACAAGCTACAACCTGATAAGCCATGTAAACGTCGCGCAGTCAAGCACGCGTTATTCTAGTTCTGAACAAGGAACCACCTTGTTAGTCATAGGTTCCGTTTGTGGAGCACAAACAAGCAAATAAAATCGCACCTTATCTCTGTACGGACTCACTATTAAAAAACGTTCAGCCCGTCAATGAGAAACTGTCAACTGAATAGAATCATAACGACGAAATCAATCCGGGACACTACCTTCTTGGAGAGCAAACTGATCAAACCTGAAATCAGTTAGTCTTTGTTCAAACGGTCTCAACAGCTCTTCAATCCTTGGATGGTTCAAAAAAAGAGTTGGGACTTCACCCTTATTGGCCCGGTAGCCGATTCTCACATTCAGTGGTTCAAACTCTTGTATGGAGTTCAGCGCATTCTGGAACTCATCCATACGCAATTCTATTTCTCCAAAAATACCCACCTGCCAATCATTTAGGATGCTCTTTTCTATTCTCTTTTTGGCGGCCGGAATGGAACAACCGTCGTATATAGAACGGCGCAAAAGATCAAGAAAATAAGGCGCCCACAGTTTCCCGGCCATATTTTCCTTTTCTTCCCTCTTATACCAATCATTTATATTGATATTAAAGGGGAAGAACAGATTCTCAAGCCTCTTCGTTTCCTCTTCCTCATTTCCCATTATGGTCCTCCTCTAACCATAGTGCCTCTTTCCATTTTATACAGTTACTGCAGCTAGACTTACAGAGTTATTAAGTAGTAGATTTGCTTATCATCTCTTGAACTCAAAGTAAGACAGTAGCAACAGCAGAGAATGGTACCTTTCTGGTCTATTACCACATTGATGTGTTTATGTAAGGCAAGGGTCAATCCCTCCAGATGGTTTTTTGGGGCAGGCCCATACGAAGAGTGATTGTCGGGTATCTGGCTGATGTCATCGGTGATGTAGGGCATAAGGGGATGATAGGGTGACCGACACTGGTTATCTGGCAGTTAAACATGCCACACAGGGAATCGGGGAGAGCCGCATGGCACGATATAAGGCCAGTGTATTAGGAAACTCGTGTAAGGTAAATACCTGTCTTATAGTTGAGAAATGGCTGATAAGCGTGTAATGGGCAAGTGCCATATTTGTGGCAGGTATAGGAAACTATCTTTTGAGCATATTCCTCCGCAGTCCGCAGGGAATGTCCATAAGCACTTGCTATTCACCGCCGAGGAACTTCTCAAACCGGGCAGCCCTATGCATACGAGTATGGACAATTCTGTGCAAGACCTTAAACAAGCGCACGTCCACTACAAGCAACTCCAACGTGGAGCAGGCCTAACCACTATCTGCGAAGAATGCAACAACTACCTGGGCCAGAACTACGTCACCGAGTTCGTTAATCTTTACTCAGCAATCGAATCGTGGTGTACAGGACCCGACGCTCCTGTTTACAAGTCGGGGACACATGGAGAGATCCCAGGAATCAGCTTCACGGTTAATCAATTTAAACCGTTGGCGTTCTTCAAACAGGTGATATCGAATTTTGCCACCTGCCTCCCATATGGGAAACTGCCTGGGGTGGATTACTACCTCACACATAGAGAGAACACACACTTCCCTAAATACTACAAACTTCGTCTCATGATCTGGCCCAAGCGCCCGGAGCGGATAGCTCATGCAGGCTGGTCAAAGGTATTCGTAGGAAGAGGGCTGTACTACAAAACCGCGAAGCTCATTATTCCGCCGTTTGTTTTTAATTTGTACGATACAAGGAACAACTCGTTGCCCCCTTCTCCATTGGGTGGCATAACAGCGATGTCAGACGTTCCATTTGGAGAAACTCGGAGTACAACCTTCTCCCTTCCGCTTTTGTCGGACGAACAGGTCAAGCTGGACGGATTTCTATTCACTTGACGCGACAATAGCTGATCTGCCGTCCCGTAAAGCGTGTCCATTTAAATCCCACGGCGTAGGTAATGCGTATCAATATGAAAGCCGGTAACTGTTCTCTTTCGAAATGAAACCCTGAATATACAAAGCCCCCACCGAGTGGGCTTCAGCGAGAGGCAGGGCGGGGGGACGATTACCTATTAGACTACCTTTTTAAATACAAGAAACCGCCGCGTTCTGGTCTCCTGGAACAGGGGCGATATGATTAGGCGGTTTAACTTGCCTGGCCGCCGATCTCTGGGTGTCCGAAGCGCATGAAGCCCAGGCTTGAGAGAAGGGCCTGCCGTCCGGAATCGTGTAGTAAAGATACACCCCCGTCGATGGCCTTGCCGACGACCTCAACAGGAGGCCAGCGACATGCTCTCATGGCGAAGTCGTAAAGGAGTGCGCGAAATGCAGTCAGATAAGATTCTGGAGGCAACTAGGCTGCCTATGCCCCTAATCGACAGGATACAGGGGAACAGGAACGGCAGATATTCTCAAAAGATTCTTTTCTTTTGAGGGAATGGTGGGAGTTGTTCCTGCGTTGGCAGTCTCTCTTCAATGCAACTATTCAGGGCTTCCCATAGTTCTGATTCATTCTTGTATCGTTCTTTGATTGAACTGCTGGTCGCTTTTCTGACTATCGGCCAAACTGTGTTTCGTTCATCGAGGCTGTCTTTGCCTGAAAAAATAAAATTGATGATCCAGCCAGCTGCGTGGATTTCATTGGGCATGGCATAGTCTTTATAGGACTCAAGCTGCGGGTCTGGGCGGTTGTACATCCCCTTAATTGAGGTATCGGTTCTGGTGAGTGAAGAGTCCTTGATTTTGACCAATCCGAAGTCTGACAGTTTGACATAAACGGCGAACCTTGGATCGCCCTTGGTGTCGGGGTTAATGAGAACATTTTTCGGGCTGAGATCACGATGGAGTATTCCGTTCTGGTGAAGAACATTGAGTCCTTGTAGGAACTGGTGAGCTATGACCTTCCTCTGGAGCAGAGAGAGCTTGTTGTTATTGCTTTTGATGTATTTCAGAAGGGTGAAGGGCATGTATTCCATGACATATTGACGGGGAGCGGCTTCCGGCTCGGCCTTGAAGGTCGTGACGATAAAGGGTGATCCCGCGAACTTGTGCATGGTCTCATACTCAAGTTTGAAACGTTTCAGCACTTGTGGTGGCTGACCGTCTTTTACTCTTTTCAGGGCAAGGAGCTCGCCGGTATCCCTATTGTGGAATCTGAAGACAGTGGCGTATGATCCTTGGCCGACTTGCTGCAGATCGCGACCGCTGGGCTCGTCCGTGATGTTGACAGGCGGGTGCTTGAGAGAGAAGACCGCCATCTTGTCCAAGTAGTACGTGTTGAGCTTCTTCGTCCCGGGTGGAATCTCGCTGCCTTCCATGTCACGAAGGAAATCACGGTAGCATCTCAGCTGTGACAAGAGCTCGGGAGGATTGGTTGTTAGCTCGTTACCCAATTCTGCTCGAACCGTATCATCAAATTCGTTTAGTGTTCCGAGGAGTTGTAAAAAGGTCCGGCTGTCATCTGCTAAGTAATGCTTGCCGATTCGACTGTTGAAGGTAAAAGACAGGGCATAGAGGTTGCTTTGTGCCAACGCGAAAAAATCGGCTACCGCTTGTGGCCATTTCTCATAGAGCGACCGTATTTGTGCAACTTCTCTTTGCTGCTCTTCATACTTGCGATTCCCCTCCTCACCAAAGTAGTTGTCTTTAGGGTAGGGGTCAGGCAAGAGACGGGTATAGTGGTCCGCCATATTTTCCAAATCCGACAGTCCCATACGTAAATGATATATCCAAAGGCCTTTCCCGTATGCGACAGATCCATGGAGGGGCCTGGCCAACGGACGCCGGGGCCGAAGCCCCGGCGGCAACCCTTCCGGGCGTCCGCATCCATCCGGATCGGGATGCCAGCATCGGCCTGACCCCACCATCCTGCCACCGTGCTCGCTCACGCACCGGACCGGAGCGTCCCGATCCACGCCCCGCCCTGCGGACGTGGCCCAAAAGCATGCCACGCCATCCTCCGGTCGACCGCGTCCCGATCCGCACGCGGACCGTACCCTCCGCTTGGCCGCCGCCTGGTGGAGGTTGTCGGGCGGGAGGTTCCCGCCCGACACCTTAAGGAGCAGACATGAACGACATCATCGGCACAGCAAAAACAGGCGCCACCGCCGACGAAGCGCTATAAGCCTACACCGCGTTCCGCCACAGCATGGACGAGCAGACAGCGCTCATCTGGGCTCAGGCCGAACGAATCGATAAAATCATCAACACCAGCGCACGATGCAGGGACGGGTTCCTCTTCATCGTCGTTGACCCGGCCATCGAGGACAGCGACCTCGCTGCGTACATCACCGAGAACGACGTCAGGGCCAGTTCCATCGCCTACAGGGCTCTCTACTCGCCCGTGAGAACCATCCCGGCCGGGCGTGTCACACAGGCCGTGGCACTCCTCGACACCGTGGCCGCCACCAACCCGAACACCCAAACCAACGTCCTCGCCCTGCAAGCGACCCTGCTGTGGCTCGACGGGCGAAACGGGCGGGCATAAGAAAGGGCCGGCCGCCCCTTACAAGACGACCCGTGGAACCGGATGGCCCAGCCCATGCTCAAAGCAACCACGGCCAAGGTCTCACCCTGCTGGGTCCACTGAAAAAAGCCCGGCCCCCATCAGGGGGCCGGGCAGGGGAGGGGAGGTCACGCCGCCGCAGGACCGTCCAGGTCCGGCACGTCCAAGGGACGCACCGGACCCGAAGCCGACCCGCCTTCCGACGGGCCGGTCCCGGCCGGAGACCCGGCCGGGACCGGCGGCGCCATGATGATGTTCTGCTCGGCGTTGTCGATGTGCAGACGCTCCGCCGCCGACTTGCGGCCCTCACCGGTCCCGGCCTTGTACGCGGCCCACGCGCGCCGCACCTTTTCGGTAGATTCACGCCACGCCACCAAAGCGGAAGCGAACCCCGTCATCGCCTCCTCCTTGCGCTTCAATTCGTCACGCTCACGCGCCGTGGACTCCTCGACCAGCTGCTTCACCCAATCGCTCTGGGCCTTCGATAGCTTCATGCTTCTCCTTCCGGAAATTCCTCAGTTGCACCCCGTTTTCCGCTCACACGGGGCGAACCTGTAGCCGACACGAAACGAGGGTAACGATGATTCCCACAGAAACGGGGTGCAACCGGCCGACCGGTCACGACCGGCCCGGCAGACGACCTGCCCACGTAGAAGAAAAGCCATCCCCAAACCCGACGGGTTTGGGGTTAGCAAGCATAGCAAATGTCCGGACATTTGCTGCTTGCCGGCTCCGCCGGACAGCGACGGGAGACCCGTACCCCATATGCGCCGGAGGCGGCCAGGCATGAGCACAGACAGGTCAACAACCCGCCCCGTGCGCAAGGAGATCACCTTCTCCCACGACGAGTGGGAGCAGTCACGTGAGCTGTACAACCTGGTCAAGGGAGGACGCGGCTACGCCACCTACATGGGGTTCGCGCGCGACATGCTCATGCACGGCAGCGTGCACACCGTGCGCGTGGCCACCGACCCGGCCGCCTTCCGCCCGGACATCGCCCGCATCGGCAACAACATCAACCAGATAGCCCACACGGCCAACGCCACCGGCGCCATCACCCCAGAGCAGGTGGCCGAACTCATGCAGGGCATGGACCGCATCCGGGCCATCCTCCTCGGCCTGCACCACGACTTCACCCAGGCCGCCGCCGAAGGCTGGCACTGATGGCCGTCGTCAAGGTGAAAAGCGTCAAAACCGGACTGGCCAAGACCGTCCGCTACATCATCAACCCCGACAAGACACGGGACGGCCAGCTTGTCAGCAGCAACTACGAACAGAGCATGGACCCGGACGCGCTTGCCCGCGCCATGACCGACGACCTGGAGGCCACTCGCTTCGGCATCCGCCAGGGCACCGTCCTCGGCCGGCACGTCATCCAGAGCTTCGACCCGGAGGACGACATCACCCCCGAACAGGCGCACCGCATCGGCGTCGCCTTCGTCGAGGAGATCACCCACGGCCAGCACAAGTACGTGATCGCCACCCACACCGACCGGCGCCACATCCACAACCACATCGTCATCTGCAACGCCAGCGATGCCACCCACACCATGCTGCGCATGCAGAAAAACACCCTCGGCGCATGGCGCGACACCAGCGACCGGCTGTGCCGGGAGAACGGGCTCGGCGTCATCCGCAAGCCCAAGGTCGAACGCCACGGGAGAAGCCTGGAGGAGATCTACTCGGGCGTGCGCGGCGACGGCATCAAGGACCGCATGCGCACCTCGCTGGACCTCGCCGCCGCCCACGCCGGCAGCTTCCAGGACTTCACCGAACGCGCCCGCAGGGCGGGCATCGAGGTCACCGTCAGAGGCCGCCACCTGACCTACACCGACACCAGGAGCGGGCTGAAGATACGGGACCTGCGCCTCGGCCAGGCATACGACGAACACAACATCATGGCCAAGCTCTCCCGCGCCCAGGTCATCCAGGTCAGCTTCGACACCAAGCTCATAGCCCGACGCGGCAAGGAGTCGGTCACCGTCTACCTGCCCGGCACCCGCCGGGGCGAGACCATCACCGTCCCCCTGGACCGCTGTGTGCACGCCGGCCGCACCTGGAGGGCTTACATCGGCGTGGACAACGATCAGACCATCACCGACCGGAGGGGACGCTACCTGCGCACCACCCGGCCGGAAGGACTCTACACGCACTTTGCCGCGCCCGACATGAGCCTGGCCAGCCTCACCAAGACCCGGCTGCCCATCACACCCGGGGTCAGCGAGGCCCAACGCCGCTACTACGCCATCCAAGGCCGCCGGCTCGACCAGCTGCGCGACATGGCGAGACAGCTCAGCACGGCCCGCAAATGGGCTACAGGGGACGGGGGCCTGGATGCCGCCATCGACCGGCTGGAACGACAAGTGCGCGACGAACGCGCCGACTTCCAGGCCCGCGTCGTGGCCGCCTCGGACCTCGCCGGCGACGGCACCGAGGAGGCGCGGGAGATCCTGCGCGACGTGGATGCCCGCGACCGGCGCCTGGGCCGGCTCGAAACCGACCTGGCCGCCCTCAAACGCCTCTCCCGACGCATGGAAAGGAAGGACGAGGGCCGGGGCCGGGACACCACCAGGCAAAGGACACGTAAACACGGCCGCCGCTTCTGACGGCCTGAAAGGAGACAACTATGACAGCAGAGGAACAGGTATCCTCCAGGATCGCGTCGGTCGGCCAGCAGGCCGCCGCCGACGCGGCCCGGCTCACCGTCAGGGTCAGCGGCCGCCTGGCCGAACAGCTGGCCGGAGCGGGCGGGTGGACCGTCAGCAAAGGGGTGGGCGCCGCCAAGCGCCATATGGACAGCGGCCACATGAACGAGAGAAGACTCCAACGAGTCGCCGGCGGCGACATCCACGAGCTCAGGCTGGACAGGGAAAGCCTGCGCGCCGTCAGCCACAGCCTCAAAAAGGCCGGCCTGGACTTCGCCATCGAGCACGACGGCGAAGACCACTACCTGCACTTCCGCGGCCGCGACCTCGACCATGTCCAGCACGCCGTCAGCCGCGCCTTCCGCAGCATCGGGCTGGAGCTCGACCCCGATGCCATCACCGTCCAACGCACCGCCCCGGACGGAGGTCCCGAGGCAAGACAGGCATTGGAACAAGCGGGTCGGCATATGCCGACCCACGACGGAAAAGCCGATCAGTCCGAACCCTTCACCATGATCTTCAACACCGTGGAATGGGATCGGGGCGCCGAGATCATCAGCAACAACCTCGACCATCTGCACGTCCCCTACACGCAGGACCCTGGGCCTGGCGAGGAACAGCAAAGCTTCACCTTCGACGTCTCTTACGTTCCTGCCGTGCGGTCCTTCATCGACTCCTACGCGGAGAAGGTAGAGCACTTCAGCACCGGGCGCGTGGACAACTACGAACAGTTGTGCGATCCATCATCCTCAGCCCGCGACAATCCGGAGCACGCCGGCCCTGCGGAGACCGTCCCCTCGCCCGCCCGCATGGCCGACCCCCTGGAACCCGACGAACCCGACCAGATACGGATAGTCGGCACGCCTAGACAGGCCGGTCTGGACAGGCAGCAGGCCCGTAGCACGGCCACCCAGCACGCCGCCCCCTCCCGCAGCCGCACGGACGCCGGAAACTCCAGGACCGGCAAGGAGAAACTCGGCCAGGCCGGTAAGAAAGGCCGCGACGATTTCCTGGCCATGCTCAACAAGCAGACGGAGCGCAAACTCACCGAAAACAGGAACGCCCCCAAGCGCGTCATCAAGCACAGGAGAGGACGCTCATGAGCCCCGAAACCCGGCGCGGCATGACCGCACGCATGCAGGACGCCATCAACGACATCCGGATGCAGGAGCGCGAGGACACCCCCATCGGCTGGATCATCCAGGACGACACCCTGCGCATCGTCCAGCCCATGACCGCATGGGGGGACCAGGCCGGCCTGCGCATCGATCCGAACACCATCCTGATCCGCTCCTACACCGCCGACGAGGACACCGGCGAGCTTGCCCCGGCAGGATCATGGACCATGCCCAATCCCATCGACCCCGAACTGCGCGGCCCCACCGAGGTGTACGCCGACCGGGTGCTCGGAGCGGCCGCCTTCGACCTGGCAAGACACGACGACCGGCCGGTCACTGCACAAGGGGCCAGCATCTCCGGGCCCATCGCCCTGCAGGACCCCATCCGGGGCGGGCGCCTCGCCAACGGGTGGCGCGACGCCATGAACGAAGCCGTGGCCAGGCAAGCCGCCACGGACCCGGACCTGGTGCGCGTCTCATACCTGCAGGAGGCTCTGGACGCGATGCGCAGACCCTTCGCCTGGGCGCTTGAGGAGAACGGCGTGGATGTGCACGTCGTGGCCTGGCATGACCTCGATTCGCCCCAAGGCGCCGCCTACGACTTCGCCCACCTGCAGTACGAAACCCAGAACGGCCGGCCGGCCGTCACGACCATCAGCAGCACGCGGGACCCCGAACGGGCCGCCCCCGGGCCCATGGACGAGCAGCGGATGATGGCCGAAAGCGCCCGCCTGATCCACATCTACCAGCAGGAGGTCCGCTATCCAGCCGCCCTCGGCCCCATAGCCGAACCCGGCTACACCCAGGCCGGCATCGTCCGGCAGGGGGAACACCCGCAGATCCGCATGGGCGACGGGACCCCCGCACCCCGATGGGACCGGCTGGCCAGGCGGATCACCGAAGCGGCCCTCTCCGGGCCGGAAACACCAACGCCCCATGAAGGGACGCCAACGAAAGGAACAACCATGGCGGAACAACCGCAGTACGACCAGGTGCAACAAATCCTGGGCACCATCGACAACAACGAACGCCTCAACGCGCGCCTGGAAGGGTACGCCGAAGGGCTGGCCGCATCACGGCGCGACAACCCGGAGCCGTTGGCGGAAGACGACCAGGGCGTCAAAGACGTGGCCATGGCCATCGCCCTGTCCGGCATCAGCCAGTATGAACAAGACCAGGACCAGCCCGCCACACTGGACGCATCCCAGATAAACCGAATCGCGAACGGCGTAGCGGAACGCATCCGCGAATACGCGCAGGAACAGACCCTGGACCGGGACGCGCCCGACAAGAGCGCACCGAAAACCGAATGGGCCAGGGTCAACATACCCTCCCAGTACGTGCACCCCTACCAGCTGACCGCCAAGGACGGGCGCACCTTCGAGAAGGCCATCGTCTCCATGCCCCAGGGCACCAAGGTCAACGGCATAGACGTCTCCGGATACGCCTTCGACAGGTTCATGTCCGAAGCCATGCGCCAGGCCAAGGCCAACGGCCGGCGCGTCACCCTCAGCTTCCCGACCGACAAGCGGGTGGAGCTCTTCAAAGGCAAGGGCGCCGACCGGCAGACCCTCCGGCTCGACGGCCCCTGGGAGCTCGTCAAGGGCATCAAGGCCCACCTGCAGGCCTGGAAGGAGGAGCACGCCGCACGGCCCGGCCAGGAGAACCCGGGCGCCCGCGACGACACCCGGCAGGGCGCCGGGCGCCGCTTCGAGGGGATGCCGGGCCCCGTGCCCCAACGGCGGGCTCCCGCCACCGAACCGCCCGTGGCCGCCCAGGACATGCCCCACGAGCTGGCCACCTACGCGCAGAACGACGAGAAGACCTGGAGCGCCATAAAATCGGTGACCGACAGGGCCGCCCAGGACATGGCCGCAGGCCATTACGACCCGGAACACACGCGGGAGGTCATGCAACGGGTCACCGACAAGGCCGCCGAACGGTACAACGGGCCACAAGGACCCCTGCCCGGCGGCCCCGCTTTCAGCAAGGAGGTCAGGGCCGCCGCAACCGCAGAGATCATGAAGGACACCGCCGACATGATCCGGGAGAAGGCCCAGGCCCTGCAGCCGGCCCGGCAGGAACCGCACCGACCCGCAGCAGACGCCGGCCGGATGTCCGGACGGCCCGAGCCGGCCGGGAAGAACAACTTCCTGTCCGACCTCGTGCGCCGGACCGACAGCCGGATGCAGCAGCAGGCGCCGTCCGTGAAGGCACAGGAGCACGAACACTCCAGGGGGCGGCGCTGACCATGCAGGAGAACGAACCAGTGCGCGTATGGCTGGCCGGCCAACTGCTCACGGACCCACGGTACGGGCAGGAGGGCGCCGACTTCGACCTGGTGCTCACCCAGCCCGACGGGCAGGAGCTCACCCTCAGGGTCAAGGCCGGCCACGACCTCGCACGCTACCTGAAGAGCCACCAGGCCCGCCAGATGGACACGCTCCTGGTCGTCGGCGCCGCCGGCGAGGAGGACGGGCAATCGGTGCTCACGGCCGAGATCATCTGCTGCGACACCAGTCTGGACGGCCCCCATGCCGATTGACCCCACAGCGGGCGCCACCCTGCTGGTGACCGCCCACCCCGGCCCCCAGACCGGCCGGCTGGCCGGCATGGGGGCCGTCCCCGTCCGGACCATCGACCCGGACACCCCCATCGGCCGGCTGGCGGCCATCATGGCCGGCCGGAGCGACGCCCTCCTGGCCGACCAGGGACGGATGGCCACCGCACTGCCGCTCCCGGCGCCCGAACCAGGCGACACCGGAGAGAACCACCATCTCGCCCAGCAGGGGACGGACACCACCCAGATGCAGGCGCAGGACGCACCGGACACCATGGAGGTCCCCGCCCTGCTGGACCGGGAGGATTTCCTGGACCGGATGGCGGACCTCGCCAGCGAATACATCAGACACGGCAAGGAGAGCCCCGCCCGCCGGCGCGGCCGCACCCAAGCCAGGACGCAGGAAAGGACAAAGCAGCCATGCGCCACCGCAGACAAGCAATGATCATGATCACCGTCCTGGCCGCCTTCTGGGCGGCCGACCTCGTATGCATGCAGGCCCGCAGCCTCAACGCCGCCGGCCTGCCCCTGGCGGACACCCTGCAGAAGGCGCCCGAGATCCTGTACCGGGACCCGCTCAGGCTCAGCCTCGACCGGACCGACATGCTGGCCGGCCTCGCCGGGGCGGCCGCCGTGGGGGTCGCCTGGCTCTACAAGTGGATCGACCGCAAGAACTACCGGGACCGGGAGGAGTACGGGTCGGCCGAATGGGGCAAAGAGCGGGACATCGAGCCCTACTGCGACCCGGAGCCGGTCGAGAACCTGCAGATGACCGCCACCGAGGCCCTGAGCCTGGACGTGAACGCCACCCGCCGCAACCTCAACGTGGCCGTGATCGGCGGATCGGGCTCCGGCAAGACCAGAGGCTACGTCAGACCCAACATGCTGCGCATGAACATGAACTACGCGGTCACCGACCCCAAGGGCGAGATCTACCGCTCCTGCGCCCGCCGGCTCAAGGAGCGGGGGTACACGGTCCACAAGCTCGACCTGGTGGACCTGGCCGCCGGCGACCGGTTCAACCCCATGGCCTACATCAACCCGGACAAGCCGGAGGAGTCCATCATGCTCCTGGCCGACAACCTGATCCGCAACACCGAGGAGCGGCAGAATGCCAGCGGGGGCGGCGACCAGTTCTGGACCAAGGCCGAGAAGGCCCTCTACAATGCGCTGCTCACCTACGTGTACTACACGGCCGACCACCCGTCCATGCCGGCCATGATCGACCTGGTGGCCGCCATGCAGGCCAGCGAGGAGGACGAGCAGGCCACGAGCGAGGTGGACGCACGCATGGCCGCGTCCCGCGACATGATCCTGGAGGTGCGCGCCCACCCCGACGAGTGGGACGACCAGGTGCACCGGATCGTGGACGGGCTGGACTTCGCCACCGCCCAGTACCGCACATTCGAGCAGGGCGCCGGCGAGACCAAGAAGAGCATCATCATCAGCGCAGGAGTGCGCCTCGCCCCCATGCAGGTCCCCCAGGTGCGCGCCCTCCTGGGCGGCCTGGACGGCACGGACACCATCGGCCTGGACGAGTTCTGCAGGCCGGGGCGCACGGCTCTCTTCCTGGTCCTGCCCGACACGAACAGGACCTTCAACTTCCTGGCCGCCATCCTCTACCAGATGCTGTTCGAGCACACCATCTACGCCGCCGACCACGGCCCGGAGGGCCACCTGCAGGTGCCGCTGCACTGCTTCCTCGACGAGTTCGCCAACATCGGCCAGATCCCCAACTTCGAGCAGCTGATAGGCACCATCCGGGGCCGGTGGATCTCCGTGAGCGTCATCCTGCAGGACCTCGCCCAGATCAAGGCCCACTACAAGGACAACTGGGAGACCATCGTGGGCAACTGCGACTCGATCCTGTGCCTGGGCGTCGGCAAGGGCGACGAGACCACCCCCAAATGGCTCTCCGGGCTCCTGGGCAAGGAGACCATCGACCTGCGCGACAACAACGTCACCAAAGGCAGCCACGGATCCTTCACCGTCAACAACCGGCGCACCGGCCGGGAATTGCTCACCCCGGACGAGATCGGCAAGCTCCCCGACGACCGGTGCATCTACCTGCTACGCGGCGTCAAGCCGTTCCTCAGCGCCAAGACCGACCCTGAGCGGCCGGTGGCCAGGCCCAGGTCCAGCCTGAGCCACACGCCGGGCTGGCAGCCCATGTCACAGGCCGGGGTCCCGGTCGGGGAGCCCGGTATCCGGAGCCGATGGGGCCGGCACCGGCCATGACGACCTGCCCCCATCCTGCCCCGCGCCGCCTCCGGCGGGCGGGGCATTGCTCTGCCCGCCCTGATGCCGTGGCACCTCCGGCCCCTGGCGCTCCTGCAGAGGCTGCCCGGGCTGCGGCTGCGGCCCGGGCCGGGCCTTCCCCCGGGCTTCGGCCTCCGCATGCTCCCGGGCCTGACGGTCCCGGTCGGCCTCCACCGACGCGGCCAGACGATCCAGGTCGTCATTGGCCTTCAGGGCCTTGTCCAGGTTGCCGCGTCCGACCTCGCGGCCGCGCCACGCGCCGGCCAGGCCGGTCAGGGACCGGTGGTCGGCAGAGTCGGGCGCCGACCCCAGGGCGTCGGCCCTGGCGATCAGCCCCTTCAGCGTCTTGGCCGTCTCCTTCGCCCGGGCGTCCATGAGCGACCCCCACACCTTGGCCAGCCGTGCACGGGCCTGCTCGATGCGCCCGGCCTGGCCGGCACCCCGGGCATCATCGAGGGCCTGCCTGACCTGCGCCTGGGGGCGGGCCAGCGCGTCATCGCCCGCGACCGGGCTGGCGGCGACCTTCTTCAACAGATCCTCCGCGTCCCTCCTGGACGCGGCCAGCCGGGCCGCCCCCTCGCGGCGCCGGTCGCGCTCGATCTGGGCGGTCCGTTCCTCCCTGAGGCGCATCGTATGGTTCACGGCGATGCAGCCGGCGCCGGCCAGGAGGGATGCCGCGAGGATGAGCGCCAGGGGCCTGGCCAGACCACGAGCGATGCCGCGCAGGGCCCTGCGCGGCCTTTCGCCCTCCGCCACGGACGGTTCCACGGCTGGAGCCGTGACCGGAAGGATCTGTGCGGTCTCGGCGTTCCGATCCGGAGCGGGGGCCGGCGGCGTGCCGGGTCGCCGGCGGCGGAACGGCCAGATCGAGCGTGACCGGGCCGGGGGTTCGGGCGGCTCCCCGGCCAGCTCCGGGCCGAGTTGGGCCGCCTTCTCGGCCCAGCGGCTGAAATCGGGCCAGGCGGCGGGTGACGCCGCCAGCTCACCTATCCGGTCCCAGTACTCCGGGTCCAAGGCCATCCGGTACAGATCCTCGGGCGACTCCCTGCCCGACAACGCCCCGGTCACGGCTTCGGCCTGGCGGGAAGAGAGTACGCGCCCTCGGCCGGCCCCTGGACCATGACCGCCAGCCAGCCCGCTTCGTTCGTATACCGGTACTGGATGACCCAGGGGGACTCCAGGCCGGTCCAGACGCTGCACACGGCCGTGGACCGGTCCGAACCGGTGTTCATGGTGCCGGTGAACTTATCGAGCGGCTGGCGGGCGATACCGGAGGCCGGCACGTCCAGGCCCTGCGCGTCGGTGGTGAACCAGGAGCCTTTCAGCTTGGACCGGTCCTCGCCCATGTACGCCTTGAGCGTCCTGGGCGCCAGATCCGTGCATGCGGCGGAGGCCGTGGACGCCACGGACCCGCCGGGCCGGGGTTTCGGCCGGGCCGTCCTTGACGGCCGCGGCTTGGCTGCCCTCGATGTGGAGTAGGGGAATGGCTCCTGCGACGCCCGTGGCGACCAGTTATCGGACAGGTCCGAAATCAGCAATCCGGCCCCAAGGACAATCAGGGCCGCAAGAAACGCCAAGTAGACTGTCAGTTTCGTATTCCTGGGCATATTAGATCCTTTCCCCTCTATTTGATGAAGGAGACCCCGCCGCCGAACCCGACGAGCTGGGCCGCGCTGATGGTCTCCGTGACCACGGCCATCCACCCCGTGCCGGACTGGCTGATCAGGATGGACCCGTCACCGTTCACGGCTTCGACCACGGCCACATGCCCATAGGCGGGGCTACTGCCGTGCACGCCGCCCTGGAAGCACATGACGTCGCCCGGCGAGGGCCTGGACGACACCTGCCAGCCCAGGGAGCGGGCCTTGCCGGCCCACTGCGCGCCGTTGCCCATGAACGGGTCCACGGGCTTGCCGATCTGCGCCCGCCGTATGGCCGCCCACCAGGTGCACTGGAACCTGTCATAGGTCGGGGCCGCGCCCTCGTCCGTGCCCGTGGCGGCCGTGTTTACGTGCCAGCCGTCCGAATACATGACCAGGGGAGGCTTCAGCTGGCCGGCGGAGCCGCCCGAATCATCGTCGTCGCCCTCCCCCTGGTACTTGACCATGAGGCTCCTGATCCGGGCCACATACGCCCGGGTCTCCGCATACGCGGGGATGCCGCCGGCCGCCAGGACCGCGCCCGAGCCGGCGTTGTACGCGGCCAGGGCCAGGTCCGCCACGTCCCCGTGCACCCTGCCCTGGTCGAGATAGGACTGCATCTGCGTGGCCAGGGAGCACATGTAATGCGCCTGGGTCCAGATCGCATCGTGGGGGTTCAGTATGTCTGCCCTGCCGTCCCCGTCGCCGTCCAGCCCGACGGACGCCCAGGTGCCGGGCATGAACTGGGCGATGCCCTGCGCGCCGGCCGGGGAGCCGGCATTCGGGTTCCAGTTGGACTCCGCCTCGATCTGCGCGGCTATCAGCGGGGACGTGATCACCGGGCACACCGTGCCGGCCCGCTCCACGTCGGCCTGATACTCGGCCGGCACGTTGGAGATCTTCGGCTGCCTGCTGGTGGCCATCCATGACATGACCGCCGCCAGCACCAAGGCCACCGCCATGACGCCGGCGGCCGCCGCCAGCGCCTGGCCGCCCACGGCGCCGGCCACGGCCTGCGCTGCACGCGCGGTACGGGAGACCGCCTGACGGACGATCCTGACGGCCTGCTCGGCCGCCCTTTCCGCCGTCCTGCGCACCTGCCTGGCGCCCCGGTGAGCCGCCGAACCGCCACGGCGCACCAGGGCGGCCGCCCTCCTGCCGGACGCACGCCCTGCCGAGACGGCGGCCCCGCCCGACCTGCGGACGCCGGACAAGGCCAGCCGCGACGCCCCCCGGCCCACCTGCAGGGCGGTGGCGCCCTCCGCCCCATCGTCCCCGTCGGCGGCGCCGGCATACGCGACGGCGCCACCCCTGTCCACGGCCTTGCGGCCGCTACGCGCCAGCGAATCGGACCATTTACGTATCCTGCCGCGCGGCGAGGGGCGGGCCGCGCCCTCGCGCCCGCCCCTCGATCCCGGCCGGGACGGCTTGCGTTGTCCGGAGAGATTCCCGCGTCGTACGGAGGAGCGGCCGGCGATGCGGCCCTTCCTGACGGCCCCGGACACGCCCGACCTGCGGGCGCCGGAACCGCGCCTTGCGGCGCGGAGCGCGTCCGAGGGGGCGCCGCCGGGCTGGATGCGGGCCGCCATCAGTCCGTGAACTCCGTATCGAACAGCCTGTACAGCTCGCCGTCATCGGGGATGCGGCCGTCGAACGGCACATAGGCCGTATCCACCTTCATGAGCCCCTGACCGGGCATGACCCCGGTGAAATAGGCGCGCTCCTCGTCGCTGAGCTTCAGGAGGTCCTGAAGGGCGTCCGCGTCCGAGGGCGTCTGCTCCAGAAGGACCAGGAAGTCCGAGTTGGACAGCATCTTGCGGGCCGACTCGTCCCCCAGCATGTCCTCGATGTCCTGGGTGATGCCCGTCACCCCGAGCCCGTACTTCCTGGCCCGCTTCCAGATGTCCAGGAACTGCTCACTGGCGTAGGCGTTGCCGAAGAACCGGTGGAACTCGTCGATGTACAGCCAGGTGCGCCGGCCGGCGGCCCGGTTGCTCCTCACCCGGTTCCACACCTGGTCCATGATGACCATCATGCCGAACGTCATCAGCTCGCCGCTCAGGTTGTGCACGTCAAAGACCGTGAACCGGTTGCCGAGGTCCACGTTCGTCTGCCCGTTGAACCCGGACAGGCTGCCTTTCGCGTACTGCTCCAGGCCTATGGCGAGGTCATGCCCCTTGGGTTCGCCCGTGGCCTCCAGCGCCTCGAACAGGTCCAGGAGCGTGGGCTGGTCGCCGGTCCCGCCCCGATCGCGGAATTCACGGAACAGGAGCATGGCGCACCGGTCCACAAGACCCACCTCGACCTTGTCCAGGCCGGACCTGCCGCCCAGCAGGCCGCCCACCATGTTGGTGACCACCGCCGCCTTCTCGGCCACGGCGTCCACCACGTCGGAGGAGTCCACGTCGAGCTCCAGGTCCATGGGGTTGATGACGTCCCGGCCGCCGGCGCTCACCTCGATGCGCGACCCGCCGAACGCATCGCACAACGGCAGGTACTCGCGTTCGGGGTCTATCACGATGATGTCGTCCTCCCGCCCCAGGAACACCCCGGCCATCTCCGACTTGACCGTGAAGCTCTTGCCGCCGCCCGACGTGCCCAGGAACACCCCGTTGGCGTTCATGCCGCGACGCCGGTCAATGGCGATCAGATTGCCGGAACGGGCGTTCCGCCCGTAGACGATGCCGCCAGGCGTGTAGGCCTCCCGCGCGGCGAACGGGACGAGGATGGCCGCAGCGTTTGTGGTCAGGGTGCGCTTCATCGGCAACGGGTCACGGCCCAGCGGCAGCTCGGCCACAAGCCCCTCGGGCTGCATGTAGGACAGGGTCTCCGCCTTGCAGGACTGGCGCGCGGCCGCCGCTATCACGTCCCGGCACGTCTGGTCCAGGGCCTCCCTGCTGTCAGCGCTGACCCCCACCACGATGATCGTGTTCACCAGCCGCTGGTTGGAATGCTGCAGGTCCGCGCGAAGGGCCGTGATCTGGTCCTTGTCCTCCTGCAGGTCGGCGGGGATCATGTCGGGCGGCAGGTGCTCCTTCTCGGCCTTCTTCCTCCGGTCGCTAATCTCCATGTCCAGCTCCGCGTCCCGTCGCTTGACGATAGTCAGGCCCTCGGTCTTGTCATAGGGCTCCAGATGCACCGACACCTCGATGTGGGCCTTGATGCCGGCTATGCTGCTGAGCAGCTGGTCCGACAGCTCCGGCGGGAACTCACCTATCCACAGGCACCGGTGCCAGGTCTCGCGGCCCATCGACTCCAGGACCAGGGTCTTGGACCCCTTGCGGGTGATGGCCCACGGGCAGATCCAGTCCTTCACGCTGGTGCGCGACGAGGCCATCCGCTCCTCGGTGAAGGTGAAATCGTCATAGGGGCGCAGCGTCTCGAACATCAGGCGCAGGCGGTCCTTGCGGACAAGACGGGTGGCCTTGCACCCGTCAATGGCGTTCAACTGCGACGTGAGCCGCATGGCCATGCGGTTCAGGGTCGTGGTCGCCCTGGTCCCGTCGCTGTCCTCGATGGTCACCGTCAGCGTCTTCACCGTGTCCGTGTTCGTGGTTGCCGAACGAAGCAGGTGCCGCAGATTGCGGTTGTAGTCCCGCCGGAGCACGTCGTACCGGTCCCCCCTGTCGGGCATCTCGCACTCCTCAAGCATCTTCTCGACGCCCTTGGTGCGCGCATGCACATTGATCTGCAGGCTCTCGCCAGCCCCGAAGCCGTTCAGCAGCCCCGCCCACCGGTCGATGATGTCCAGCTGGTGGTCCTCCGGGGAGATCTCGTAGTTGATGTCGCTGATCAGCAACGTCACGGACCACCGGTTGCCCCCCAGGTAGACGATGCCGCTCTTCAACATAGAATCGAAGCCCAGCATCCCCTTGGCCGTCTTCAGCTGCCTGCGGTCGGGCTTGGCCGCTTTCTGCGGCGCCTCCTTGCGGCCATGACCCCATATTTTCCTGCCGAACACAGTTCACCTCTCCTTCATGCTTGGCTTTGCCGGCGAAGCCGGCATACCCGCCGGGCCATCCAGGAGCACGGTCCTGGGAGTGGTCCAGTGGCGGACCACATACACGAGGTACTTCTCAGGCTTCAGCCCCCTGGGCCGCCACCACCCATACGCCGCCAACGGCAGGGCGAACGGCAGGACGACCCAGCTGGCCTGACTGCTGGGCACTCCAAGGCGCAGCCACAGATACAGATACGCCGGAATGCACACAGCGACCATCAGGATGCCGGCCAAACACTGCCTCCAGGTCAGGCCGAAGAACACCTTCGGTTCGACCGTGCTCACTTCCCGGTACACGGGCATCTGCAACATGATCCGCTCCTATCACTCGCCGCCGGAAACGGCCCGCGAGGTCTGCTGGGCGATCAGCACCATCCCGAGCAGCAGCAGGCTGGCCATCATCAGCTGGCCGAAATTGCCCACGATCCACCCAGACACCGAGTCGCCGTCCTTGTAGCTGCTTGTGCTCATGACCCCCTTGACCATCACCCGGTACAGGTAGATCCCCAGCCACAGGCAGGCGCCACGCAATCCCACGGCCGCATAGCTCTTGAAATACCCCACCCCCATCGTCTTGGTCTCCGGATTGCACAGGAAGGCCAGCGGGAGCGGGTTGAAACACGTCAGCATGTAGAACTGGACGAACACCAGCATGATGACCACCGTCACGATCACCTCGGCCAGCTTCGAGACCACGAACGGGATAATCAGCAGGACGATGCACGCCACCTGGGTGCCCCATCCCCCGTCCTCGATGGGCTTGCGCATCTGATCACCCAGGCCGGCTGCCTGCTGTACGGCCTCCAGCCTCGCCACGCCGCTGAAGCCGCCCGTCATCAGACCGACCAGGTAGTCGATCAGCTTCACGAACATGTCGGCGTTCTCTATGGCCATGACCACGACTGATCCCTTGAACATGGCCATGGCCACCATCCTGGCGCCCAACTCGTCATCCCCGTCAGCTGTGGACGTGATACGAACGAACTCCAGGATCATCACCACAGAAAGCACCATCATCGCCACGGGCTTCACCGCGCCGTTGGCGATGTTGATGCTCGCATCGTACAACCCCTTGTTGTACTTGACCGGGCTCTGCAGCAGTTTGTTGACCGTATCGTCCCCGACCCCGGACCCTATTGCATTCAACAGGGACACACAGGTGTCCGACATGCCATTGGCCAGAACCAGGACCGTCATGTCAGGCCACCCGGTTGAAGATCTGGGCCGCGACCATGACCATGGCGCCGCCGATGATCTTCCACATGCCGCGCTTCATGTCCGGGCCGTTCTGGTCGTCCAGCGCACTGGCGAAAGAGACCACCCCCCAGACCAGCCACAGGCCCCCGCCGATGGTGACCCAGGTGACCATGGTGCCCTTGGCCTCGCCAAACAGCTGATTGCCGTCGGCGGCCATCGTCACCCTGGACGCGAGCCGGTACGGCAGGGCCCTCATCCACAAGGCGACGGGGCGGGCCGCAGCCATGACGGCGGTCGCGGCCAGATGAAACGAATGGAACATCTCTACTCCTAACATTGCTGAACAAATAAAAGAAACGAAGCGGCCGGCGACCGGATAAAGGAACAAGAGATCGTCGGCCGCTTCGTTGATCCGTGGCCAGATTTGGACTGAGGGCCACGGTCATCCCGTCTGCGTCGGCCAGGACGCCGACGGGAAGAATGAGGCATCGGCGGCGGGAAGGTAGCCCGGCCGCCGGTGTATCCAGCCATCCCCGAGAGGGGGGTGGCGCCCCTGCCGGGGCGAGAAAATAGAGGCAACCAAGAGGTAGAAGGCCGCCAAGAAAACCCGGCAGGGAAGCATTCAAAGGGGCGCCGCGCACGTGCGCGGCGCGGATGCCGTCAGCGGGGCTGCCCGTCCCATTGGTTGGCCTGATTGTTTGGCATGGCCTGATTGTTGGGCATGGCCTGGTTGTTGGGCATGGCCTGAGCGCTGGGGTATACGTGCTCAACGATGACAGTTCGGGCCGGATTGTACCGGGAGGGCCAGCACAGGATGAACAGCTGGCAGACCACGGCGGCCAGGAGCATGAACATGCCGGGGATCATGGATCCCATGGGCTCGTCGCCTTCGAGCAAGGCCATGAGCGTGTTGGCCAGGAGGATGATGGCCAGGATATCGAACAGGTAGGGCACGACCAGCAGCCAGCCGGACAGGAGCAGGTCGTGCAGCCGCCGGATCTCCAAGGTGATGGAGGGGATGATGCACGCCAGGCCCCACAGCAGGGGGATGATGGCCAGGATCCCCCTGTGGAACAAGCCGGACAGGATGCCGGACATGAAGGCGTACCAGATGTTGAACACCCAGATCTCCTTGCGGCAGGCCCGCCCCCGGGCGCGGGCATACAGGAGGAACGGCCGTTGCAGGCATTCCAGCAGGGTCGCGTCGGGCATGGCGTCCTCGCCGCGCATCAGGTCCGTCCGGGCGGGACGGTTCTCGAACAATGCACTCATGATTGATATGGTCCTTTCACGCGGACCCTACGATGGGCCGCGAAAACAGTTTCCGGAAAGTGGTGGCGGGGCGGCCGGCGGCCTGATGAAGGGATGGCAGGCCGCCGGGCTTCCGCCGGGCCCGTCCGGGAGAGGGAAGAGGAAGAGCCCCGGGCGGGAGGAATCAGGGGGTCCGCGCCCTTTCAAGGGCGCGGATCATGCATGCTCAGCGGGGCTGCCCGTCCCGCCGGCTGTCCGGGCCGTCCTGGTCCTCGCCAAGGGCGTGGGCCAGGGCCGGTTGGGCGACGGCGGCGTACAGGTGCTCGCGCCCCTGGGCGTCCCGGCGGATCGTCCACACAAAGAGGCCGCCGCCTGCCAGCAGCACCATGCCGGCCAGCAGGATCCAGATGACGGCGGAGCCGGTGATGGCCAGATGCTCGACCTTGCCGTTCCAGTCGTCGGTGTTGGACTGCACGGGGGTGTCCCTGCACATGGCCACCCCGTCGATCATGACCGCATCCTTAGGAGCCTGGTTGGCGGGCTTCGCGTCCGGGTCCTTCGGGTCGAACGGCTTGTCATCGCCGGGGACCACGCAGGGCGCCAGCGGCGTGCCGGTCACCTTCACCCTGTCCGTGTGGTGGTCCGTGACACCCTTCAAAGTGCCGTGGATGTCCACGTACTTGCCGGGCTTGAGCGGGTAGTCGGCCCACCCGTCCGGGTACTGCCAGTCCACCACATCACCGTCGCCGGCGATGGTGGCGTCCTCCGGGTGCAGGTCACGGCCGAGATAGACGTGCCCCAGGCCCGTGTCCGGATCAGTGCCCGAATCGTTGTAGATGCGGGCGGTGATGTCCGTATCCCCATGCACCGTCAAGGCCTCCTTGGGGCTGTTCCGGTCGCCCTTGGGCAGGCCCGACTTGGTGTCGAACTTCACGATCCTCAGCCTGGGGGTCATGTCCGGGGTGCGGGTCCATACGACGTTCGAGGGGATCACCTTGTCGTTGTAGTACTCCGTGAACCGGTTCTCGTGATGGTCCACGACCTTGAGCCGCTTGCATTGGATGTAGGCGCTCCAGCCCACCTCACGGTCGCCCGACGCGGACACCAGGGACCGGTACAAGCCGGTGGCCTGGACGGTCACCTTGCCCGACTGGTCCTGCTCGAGGGTGAACATTTTGCCGCCCAGCTTCTTCGAATCGAAGCCGGAGCCGGCGATCCTCTCGCCCTTGCCGGCCAGCACATGCCCGTCCTTGTACAGGTCGCGGGCCGCGTACACGGCCCACTGGCCCGTGTACTGGTCCACGCTCGGGTCAAGCTGGTCCTCGATGCGCCACATGTCGGCCTGGGTGTATGCCCGGTCGGCCGGCAGGATGCTCGAATCCAACTGGTACAGGAAGAGCGAGCCTTTGTAGATGCTGTGACCGCTGGCGCTTTCCCCGCCGACCTTGACCACCACATCCTTTTTCGGGTTCAGCGGCGCCAACGGGGTGCTCACCTCGTTGGTCGCCTTCCGGATGTTGTTGGTGACCTGTGTGGCCGTGTTCTTCACCACATGACCCGGGGTGACCTTGATGACCTTGAAGGGCAGCACCAGGTCGTAGGTGCGGCCGAGCAGACCCTGGTCGATGGCCGGGTCCAGCAGGGGGTCATGCCGGTCGGACGCGGCATAGGCCTGCAGATCCGTGGGCTGGGGGTCGCCCTTGACGGTTTCGCCCGTCGCGGGGATCTTCGTGTCCACGGTCCTGGCGAACGCGTACACGATGCCGTCCTTGACCTGGATGTTGAAGGCTTTGGTGTAGTCCTTGCCGTCGAAGCCCTGCACCTGGATCCTGGACTGGTCGATGGACAGGTACTCGTCCTCGACGGCGTCGATGATGCCCAGCTTCCACACCTTGTAGGCCTGGTTGGTCTGACGGGCGTCGAGCGTGACCCGGTAGTAGCCGGTGTCGCCCAGCAGGAGGGTCTTCCCGTCGATGCTGATGCTCTGGTCCTTGGAACTGACCACCTTCTTGACCGGCTCCAGCTTCGGGGGCGTGTTGAACACCTCGTTGCTGGGGGTCAGGCTGTTGTTGACCGTCAGCATCCACTGGTTGCCCACCTTGTGGTCCGTGGGGGCCTTCCTGTCGATCGTGCCCTCGAAGCGCAGCTGAATGCGCGGGTTCCCGGAAGCCTTCCATTGGCCGATCAGGGCCTGGTCGGTGAACACGACCTGCACCATGTGATGCTCGTCGTCCCACTTCGTGCTGTACTTGCTCTTGGGAATCACCCGGCCGGTGTTCAGGTCCATCAGCTCCAGGGTCTGCTTATCGACCTTCAGCCACTGGTCGTACGTGTCCGTGAGGATCACCCGTTCGCCCTGGTAGGCCAGCAGGCCCGGCAGCTTGGGCTGGGTGGTCAGCTGGTATTCGACCTTCTGGCCGGGGTAGACGACCTTGCCATCCACGCTGTCCTGGTCGCCGCCTTGGCTGGCCTCGGACACTACGTCCTTCTTGACCGGGGGCACGTATCCGCAGATCCTGGGCTCGTTCGTGTCGATCCGGTGCGTATTGACCTGCTCGTAGGCGCTGTTGGTCAGATCCGCGCCGGTGCCGCCGCCCGTGCCAGGCGCCTGGCAGAAGTCCAGCTCGTCGCCGGGCTGCCTGCCGAAGTCCCGGCGCACCTGGGCCGCGCCCTTGCCGCGTGCAAAGCTGATCGACCCGGGCACCAGCATCGACACCTGCAGGGGGTCCGCCATGCCCTTCAAGCCGGCAAGGTAGGCCGACTTGGCCTTAGCCACGGCATGCGTGCCGTCCATCGTGATCGTGAACTGGCTGGTGACGTCCTTGCCCCGGCTGGCGATGTCGCTGACCGAAG
This sequence comes from Bifidobacterium sp. B4079, assembly GCF_026537385.1. NCBI lineage: Bacteria > Bacillati > Actinomycetota > Actinomycetes > Bifidobacteriales > Bifidobacteriaceae > Bifidobacterium > Bifidobacterium sp. B4079. The sequence continues at coordinate 33,088 of NZ_JAFNMH010000002.1, forward strand.
AAGACCGGTCCGAGCCGGCCTTGGCCTGGTAGACGCGGATCCCGGACACGTCGTCCGCCTTGAAGATGTAGGAGGCGCGTGACCAGTCGTCACCGACCTCGAACCGTTCGGGAGCCTCGATCAGATCGGCCGCCACCGTGGCGTTCACCACGGACGCCACCCGGTCGCCGTCCAGGAACCGGTGCTCGTCGGCCCCGGTCCTGTTTGTGCGCTCCGGGTCGATCACCGCCTTCCACTGCTTGCTCGCCTTGTCCCACAGGACCCAGGACTTGTCCGGCTGGGGGCGCCAGGTCGGGAACTCCTTGCTTCCCGTGTCCACGGCCGGCCGCTTGTTCCAGGCCGCCGTCGCATGATCGCTCACCTTGCTGAAATCAGGCTTGGACACGCGCACGTCGAAACTCCACTCGACCGTGTGGTCCAAGGGCATCTCCCCCTTGTCAGGAGTCCGGTCCGCCTTCACCAGGTTGGCCGACTGGTCCCAGGACATCGTGAACTCGCCCGACAGGTCCCGCCCGTCGGTCGCATCCCTGATGGCCAGATGCTCCACGGAATACGGGACACCATGCGGGTCGATCCGGTCGCGCAAATGCAGCTCGTAGCCGCCACGGCCCGTGCCCGTCGTGATCGTCGTCCGGTTGACCATACGATCAGCCGACGTGCCCTTCTGGATCCTCTTCACCGGGGCGGGAGGCGGCACCGCCGACACGTTGAACTGCTCGCGCGGGTCACGGTCCGGGGTGTCCACCGCCCCATCCATGCGGCCCTGCTTGGGCACCTGCACGTCGAACCAGTACCGGCCCTCCTGCCAATGAGCCAAGCCGAAATCAGCCGGAGCGAAACCAACACGCGCATCACCCTGATTAGGCAGGGTGACGTTCTTCACCGCCTGCTTCGCGCCCACATACCCGTCAGGCTGGCCATCATAATGCATGACCACCGTCGCATTCACATTCTCCCGGATCGGGGAGCCTGAAGCAGAAGCATGAACCACATCCTGAACCGCATCGGTTGAGCCCACCTTCATCGCCTGCGGCGACTGCTGATCCGTCGACACCTGCAGACGATAATTCGCCGGCTTCGGCTCATACTGGTTCAGCATGATCACCACGACCGACGTATGCGTGGCATCACCCGCATACTGTTCAGCAAGTGAATTGACCGTAGTGCCGGGCTGATCCTGGAAATTGTCCACAGTAGTATAAGCTGCCCCGTGGTTGCTGAAGGTTTTGCCTACCACGGTATCGGCCCAATGATCCATCCAGATGGAGTGGCTGGCGCGGTCCAGCCCCTGGTAGACCTTGCCAGGGGTGGTGACCATGCCCACAGCCACCGTGCGGCATTGACCCTGGCCGTACTGGTCGGGATGGGCCTCATTGAAACGAGCCAGGCAGTTGCCGTTGGCCTCGTTCACAGCCTTGTCGATGGTCCCCCACGCCGACGCGCCGGACCCGATGGTAACGCCCATCGCCTGCGCCGCAGCCTGTACCGCAGCCCGGTCCGCGCCGCCGAAGCCGCCGTTATCATTGTCCCGGTAGGCCCAAGACTGCGCGAACTGGCCCGAATGCGAGCCGCTGTTATTGTCGCCGCCGCTCCCGGCGCCGCCCCCGGCGAACGCCATAGGCGCCCCGGCCAACAGCGTGGCACCCGCCACAGCCACAGCCGCCGCCCTGCGGGCCATTCCCGGAGCCAGACGCTGGAGCCGACCCGCCCAGGCCTTTGCTTCTCCTGGTAACTTCATTGATGATTCCCTTCCGCTACTATGAAGGGGACGGCCATTATGGTCGCCCACAAGTAACGCCAGCGGGATGGGAACCGTCCAAAGTAACCGGTCCCGCTGGCAAATTCTTAATCAATCAGCCAATACCACACGAACCATCTGGATTACAACCATGATTACCTATCGGCTTTTGGCTGTTGAGTCTGTCGCGCCAGTTTGAGCCGCCGCCTTGCGGTGCTGCTGGCGCAGCAGGTGCAGGCGCGGGCGCTGCGGGAGCAGGCGCGGAGCCGCCTCCTCTGCCACCACGGTTGTATGAGGGCCGACGGGAAGGTGCGTAGTGCCGCACCCGGCTGTTGGAGGAGGACGAACGCTGCTGGGCAGGCGCCGAACGCTGCTGGGCGGGCGCCGAACGCCGGGCGGACGAAGCCGGCGCCGCCTGGGCTGGCGGGGCGGCCTGGGCGGCCTGGTCGGCTTGGCTTTTCTGCTGGATGGACGCGTTCACCTGGTCGATGGCCGACTGCAGGGCTGCGGCCGCGTCCTGGTAGGCTTTCGCCTTGTCGCCTTTGATGCTGCCGGCCTGGCTGATGGCCTGCTGCAGGCTGTCGCGGAGGGCGTTGTCCGCCACCTTCCCGTCGGAGTCGCCCAAAAGCTTGGCCGCCTCGTCCTTCTTCGCGTTCAAGGCCGCCTTCGCATCATCAAGGCTCTTCGCATCACGGGAGGCCAGCACAGCCTTCGCGTCCTTGTCCAGGCTGCGGTAGACGTCGTCGGTCCTCTTCGCCTTGCCGGCCATGGCCTGCAGATCGCCTGTGGACATGGACGCCTCGCATCTGAAGACCTGAACCTGGGTGTGCTTCGCCTTCCCGACGGCCTTGGCCAGATCCTTCACGGTCTTCGCGTCCTTGACCTGGTCCTCTTTCACGGCGAAAGCCTGAAGATAGCTGGAGGAGGCCGACTCGGCCCGCTGCTCCGAACCCTTCACGGCGCGCACCGCCTGCGAGCATGACGCCAAAGCCCGGTCGTGGCTCCTGTTCGAGGACACCCTCCAAACAGCCAGGCCCGCCACGACCAGTACGGCCACGACCACCAGGATGATCACCGGCACCAGCCACTTCGGGCGGGGCTTCCCTGCCGGGCCCGAACCGCTTCCAGGCTCCTGGCCGTCCACCGGCTCTATAGCCGGAGGCAGGCCATCCTCCTGCGGAGGCCGGCCGCTGAGTTCGCCGGCATCAGCTAGGCTCCTGGTCTCCCCGTCATCGGTTGTGTGTTCCTTGTCCATAATTCCTCTTTCTCGGCCGTATGGCCGCTCAGTCCTCTTTTAGCATCGCACGAGTCAACATGAAAACGGGGTGCAACCGGAAAAACAATGAGGTTTTTCCGAGAAGATGGTCATGACCGTCCCCCCAGGTAGTCGTGCAGGGCCAGGTCGATGACCTCCTGCATCTTCATGCCGTGCTCCAGAGCGTACAGTTTCACGGACCGCCGGGTCCCATCGCGCATCTTGATGCTGGTCTGGACCCACAGGCCTGCCCCCGTGCCGGCGGGGGAGGGGGACGGTACGACCGAAGGGGAGCCGGCGGAGAACACCGCCCCCAGGTCCCGGGTCCCGGTCTCGGGTGCGGATATCGGTTTCAGATTCTTCATGCCGACACCCCCTCCAATAGATCCTCCAGCTCACCGTATGCCTCCGCATACTCGTACAGCTTGCCGGGAGCCGCCCCCATGCAGGCCTTGATGGCCTGACGCTTGCGGATGACGGCATCGAACCGGGGCGTCTGCTGGGCGGCGAGGGCGTCGCTGACCGCCTTGAAAAGCCTCGTGTGCGGCTCCACGCGGCACAGCAGTACGGCCGCCGGCACCCGGCCCTGAAGGCCTTTGAGGGTGCTCCACGCCTGCTGCAGATCCAGCTCCGTGTCGGTGCAGGGCACCACCACGAAGTCGGCCGCCTCGACCGCAGCCACCGTGATGGGGCCGGCCGGGGGAGTGTCGATGATGGTCAGACCCTCGAACCCGTCGCCTGCAAGCCGCTCCACGTCCAGCAGCTTCGCGTCCGCCACCCCGAAGGGGAGGGGGGACCCCGATTCCTCGGCCTCCAGCGCCCACCGGGCGGCGCAGGACTGGGGGTCGGTCGCCATCACCCTCACCCGCGCCTCCGGGTCCTTCCTGACGGCCGATGCCGCCAGGTACATGGAGGACGTCGTTTTGGTCACACCGCCCTTGGCGGCCGCTATGGTCACTACCTTGTTCATGGTTCCCCTTTCCTTATTGAATTACCGAAGTAATGAAGTATTGAATTATTGAGTTATCGAAGTATCGGGTTGTCGAATCGTCCGGTTGGAGGCAACCCCAAGCCGGCAAGGCGAGGTCAGGCGGGCGATGCCTCCAGTCTGGCGGGCTCGTCCGTGTCGCCGCTCCTGGTCCCGGAGCGCCGACGGTAGTGGTCCTTCCAGTAGCCCAAAGCCTCCCGCTTGGCCTCGCGCACCGCCTCCGGGTGTCGGTCGAGCCAATCGACCGCCTGCCGGTAGCGCTGCTCCTTGCCGCCTTTGCGCCGGCGCATGTCCAAGCCGTCCCGGCGCATCATCCTGGCCAGGGCCTGCAGCTCCTTCCGACGCATTCCCCCGTAGGTGGCATAGTCCTCATGGCCGGCATAGACCAGGCCGAAGGAGATGCACTGGTCACACACGGGGCACCGCCGGCAGATCATGTCGGCCTTGCGGATCTGCTCGGCCGTCCTGTGGCCGCGCTCGGGTGGGAACCAGGCGGCCTCCCGCCCGTCCTCGATCCGGCTGCACAATCCAGCGGCTCTGAACGGGGTCATGACGCTGCCCCTATGAAGTGATGCACCGGCTGTGCCGACGGCTTTCGCTTAGAGGAGGGCGCGGGCTTGACGCGCTGTCCCAGCCCATGCAGTGGCCGGTTCCTCTTGTCCCAGGCGCAGCAGGGGCAGGAGTCCTCGCTGACCTCGCCTTCGACGTGCCGGCGGTTCGTCTCCACGCTCCACTTGCGCCCCCCGTACACCGTGACGATGCCTGCGCGGCCGCTGGCCACCGTGCTCGGTGCGTGCCCGTCCACGGGGGCGGCACCCGGAGCGTCGGCCTTGCAGGCCTTCCGGCTGCGCTCTCGTTGGAGGGTGAGCTGGTCCCAGTGCTTCTCCAGGGCCTTGCAGGAGATGATGACGGGCCGCCAGAATCCTTCCGGGTCCTCCAGCGCCCAACGTGCCAGGTCCAGGCACTCCCCGACCTCGTGCCGGGCGGCCAGGCGGCGGGCGGCCCGGCGTTCACGCCGGCTGTCGGCCGGGACGGGCAGGTCCTGGCCGGCGAGCAGGGCCGCCATGCCTGTCTGCAGGAGATGACCATTCGAGGGGGCGTCTTCCCTGGGGGAGATGTCCCCTTTAGGGGACAGAGGGGGTAATGGTTTATTACTTGGTTTGCCTGCCACCGGTGGCACCCCTGGACGGCCGCCTGTGGCACCCCTGGCCTCCCGGGCTTCAGCCAGGGGTGCCAAAACGTCACCCCTGGAATCGGCTTCGTTCCGCCCCTCCGGCAGGGGTGCCAAATTGGCACCCCTGGGCTCCGGGGCTTCGGAGACAGGCTCGGGCTCCGCTCCCATGCACAAGTCCCACACCACGGGACGGTACTGGCCGGGAATGAGCCGCCCCTGCTCGTCACGCCGGGACAGCTCCTGGTTCCCGCGACGGATCAGGCCCCCGCTTTCCAGGAGCGAGAGCTTGCGCCGGATCGTCCTCTCACTGACATGCAGCTCGCGCATCAGCGTCCTCACGCTCGGCCAGGAGGCCGACCCGTCCGGATGGGCACGGTCCGCCAAGGCCACAAGAATCAGCCTGGCCGTCGTGTCGCCACCCACCGGGGCCTCCCGCAAAGCCCAATTCGTCGCTTGCCAGCTCATAGTGACCTATCTGCGTTCTGAAGGAAGTGAAATACGGCCATGTCACGCCTTGTCCCTCGGGTTGCCGCCGAATGCGGGGTGGGAAACCATCAGAAACCGCTTGGCGTAGGCGAACTCGATGCCGTCACCGAGGACCGGGCAATACCCATGGTCGAAGACGAACGGGCGATCAGATTGTGAAGCGATATCAGTGACACGGCCATAGAGGGAGACCGTGCCGCCTATCCGCAGGTAGACGATATCGCCTACCAGGACATCTGACTGTCGGTCGATGACGATGCTCGATCCACGCCGCTGGTTGAAACCCCTTGACGAGTAATTCCGCCGTTGCACCCCGTTTCCCTGGGAGCTCGGCTTACCGTATAAGTGGGCTTTGGAAGTCGCACTATTGATAGAGTCATACATGTGTGATGACACTCCTTAAGTAGAGGAAGCATCCCGTTGATTCCGCCAAGAATGTGGACGGGAAACTTCAATCCGTTGTCGCACCGGCTGCTCCCGAGATTATCTGCAGGGGGCAGCCGTTTTTTCACTCCTTTTCCGTCACCAAGAGGGGCTGAGTCTGCTCGATGCTGCTAAGGTCGATTACAAAATCTGAGGAAAGGCCGAATTCCTTGTGGAGTACTTCCAGGTCATGTTGAGTCCAGCTGATCCACCCATTGACTTTCCCGTTGATGGTGCCAGGAGTGAGGTCAAGCAATGAGGCCAAGTATCTTTGTGAAATTCCGTGACGTTGAAGCCAAAGTTTCATCTGGGATGACGTAATTGCCTTACGTTGTCTGTTCATAACTTACAGAATAGCGTATGTTGTAGACAAACACAAATTAATATATTAAATTTGCATGTAGAAACTTAATTATGGAGGTTGCATATGACTCTTCTGGAACAGGCAGTGGCCAATAGGCCTGATACGACGGAATATATCAACTCGGTCATCTCTTTCAACGTGAAGGTGCGGTTGGCTGCTTTGAGAGAGTCTCAGACAGCACTTGGGGATTATCTGGGCATAAAGAGAGCATCAATGTCGCAGAAGATGACCGGCAGAAGCTCATGGTATGCCTCGGATCTGGTCAAAACGGCAAGGTTCTTGCAGACGAATATCGAATCGTTGACCGATGATGCCCTGATGAAGCAGATGGCACATCCGGATACCAAAAGCACCTCGGCCGGTTCCGGACCGAGGTGCTTTGTTGAGCCTTGTGCCCCCCGTGGGACTCGAACCCACAACCCACGACTTAAAAGGACGCTGCTCTAACCATTGAGCCAGAGGGGCAACATAGCACAGTATACCTCATACTCGGCCGACGGCACATCGCGGCGGCCTGTCCATCGGATGGCCCTATCGGGCCGGGTCCCCGCCGTGCCCGCCCTTCCGATTGCCGGATTCGCCGCAGCCTGAAGTCCGGTCCGCTTCTTTGCTAGGGTGATGCAGGGGTACACCGCGTTGAATGACCATCACGGGACTTCGGGGGAAGGTTGAAGCCTCTGCCGACGGAGCGCAAGACAAGGAAGACAAGCACCATGCTTACACATCACCCATCCACATTCACACCTCTTGAGGGGAGTTGGACCATGGCAGCCCTCAATCCCCAGGTGGCGCCGGAGGATCTCCGCGACCGCCTGGCCAATGGGGTCGAGGCCCGAGTGCCGGGGGAGGCGACTATGGACCTCCTCCGCGCCGGCCTGATCGGTGACCCTTATGACGGGGACAACGAACAGGCCCAGCAGTGGATCGGCGATGTTGACTGGCGGTTCACCTGCCAGTTCGACTGGCATGACGACGGATCGCAGCGTCACGACCTGGTGGCCTACGGACTGGATACGGTTGCCGCACTGGAACTCAACGGCCGACCGGTTGGCAGCACCCAGAACGCCTACCGCTCCTACCGGTGGGATGTGCGCAATCTCCTCAAAGAAGGCGGGAACACCCTGGTCGTCTCCTTCACCTCCCCTGTCCGCGAGGCGGAGAGGAGACAGACGATTCTGGGTTACTACCCTCATGACAACCATCCCTTCAACCAGCTCCGGAAGGCGGCCTCGTCGTTCGGATGGGACTGGGGTATCGACGTGGCCAACGCCGGAATCTGGCAGCCCATCGGCATTGATTCTTGGTCCGGTGTCAGAATTGCCCAAGTCCGCCCGTTGGTGGGCGTCGACGACCAAGGTGGGGGTCTGCTCACCGTGGATGTGGATCTGGAACGCGCTGGTGGCCGTGGAAGGTCCGGTACCGATGAGAAGGCACGGCCTGGCACCCAGTCCGGGGGGATACCCGTGCGGGTCCATCTAGGCGGCAACAGTGCCGACGCCCAGGCCTGCTCCTGCCTCAATGCCGGAGCGGACACGGTCCGCCTGGTTCTCAGGGTACCGGATGTGCAGCTTTGGTGGCCCCGGGGCTACGGTGATCACCCCCTCTACACGGTCGATGTCATGGCAGGCCAGGAGGGGGCAAACGCCGGATCGGATGAATCCCGTCCCCAGGCCGTGTGGACAGGCCGGGTGGGTTTCCGCACGGTCAGCATGGACACGGCGGCCGACGAGGACGGCCGCCCCTTCCGCATATCCGTCAACGGGGTACCGGTGCATGCCCACGGTTACAACTGGATTCCCGACGATGCCTTCATTACCCGGATGAACAAGGATCGCTACCAACGACGGATGGAGGACTTGGTCGAGTCCAATTCCAACATGGTCAGGATCTGGGGAGGTGGATACTACGAGTCCGACGACCTCTATGACCTGGCGGACGAGGAGGGGGTGATGGTCTGGCAGGACTTCATGTTCGCTTGCGCCGCTTACCCGGAGGACCCGGGCAACTGGTCGGAGGTTGAGGCGGAGGCCCGGGAGCAGATCGGTCGGCTCTCCCCGCACCCCAGCCTGGTCGTATGGAATGGATCCAACGAGAATTACACGGCCTATGCCGACTGGGGCGGGTTCAAGAACGCTCTGGTCGATCCCGCCGCCGTCCCCAACATGTACGGTTACGGTGAACGCCCTTGGGGCGATGGATATTATTCTGATCTTTTTCCCCGCCTCTTCGCACAACTGGACCCGACCAGGATCTATCTGCCGAGTTCCCCGATGAGTTTCACCAAGTACACCTCGCCCAACAAGGACAACGACGGGACCGTGCACATCTGGGATGTGTGGAACAGCAAGGACTACAAGGCCTACAGGGATTACAGGCCCCGCTTCGCCGACGAGTTCGGATACCAGGCGCCTCCTGCCTGGAGCACCCTGACCCGGGTGGTGCATGACAGCCCCTTGGACCCCTTTGGCACTCAGATGCTGGTCCACCAGAAGGCCATCGACGGCAACATCAAGCTCTCCCGAGGCATGCGTTCCCACCTGACTCCGGGCGACTTCTATGACATCAGTTACGGCGGCGTGGTAAACGGCCGTCGTTCGGATGGGCCGCACTCCTGGCTGATTCCCAGTGACCGCTGGGAGGATATTGAGGACTGGCACTGGGCTTGTCAGTTGCAACAGGCACAGGCCGTCCGATTCGGGGTGGAGTACATGCGCTCGCTGGAGCCGGTGAATGCCGGCACGCTGGTCTGGCAGCTCAATGACGACTGGCCGGTGATCTCCTGGGCGGCGGTGGACTATGACGGGCACCGCAAGCCCCTCTGGTTCGCCTCCCGCGACTTCTTCGCTCCCCGCCTAGCCTCTATTCAGCCCGGGGTTTCAGAGGCCTATCGGGCTGAGCACAGTTGGGCTGGCATGCCTGTCACCCCTGACCAGCTGGTTCTGGTCATGGTCAACGACACCCGTCAGGCCTGGGAGGGCCAGTGGCGGGTGGAGCGCCGCCGCTTGGATGGGACTGTCTTGGCCGATCAGATCGCTCGGGTCTCGATACCGGCAGGGAGACAGGCCCAGGTGGTTCTGGAGGCATCCGTGGCTGCCTTCGGTGACCCTGCCCAGGAGATCCTCGTGGCCGGTCCCGACCGGCCGGGTTTTGCCAGGGTCATCTACAATCCGGCTGAGGTTGTGGACCAAGCCCTCCGGCCCGACCCCCTCGAAGCCTCTATTGCGGTCGAGGACCGCGGATACCGGCTGACCCTGACTGCTCGGGCCTATGCCCGCGATGCCTTCTGCATGGTGGATAAGGTGGATCCTGCCGCCTCAATCGACGGCGGCATGGCCACCCTCTTGCCTGGAGAGTCGGTCGTCTGGCACATCACCTCGGCCCCTGTGGGCGATCCTGAGACCTTTTTGTCCCCTAGGGTGCTGCGGACAGCCAACGATTTGCACCGTCAGACCTTGTGAGCCTCCTTCTGGGGCGAGGCGAAGGGTGTCTCTTCCGGTTCCTGCTCTTGGGCCGAGGTGGTCGGCGTCTGTCTGCACAGCACTTTCCATCTTCCTTCTGGCTGCCGAACTGGCAGCCCTCATTCATGCCTCATGCGTGTCTCTGCCAGGTTGATGTATATCAATTCCTTTCGTGGAAATTGTGCGGTAAGTTAATCAATTGGGTCCCGGTCGCCCGATGGAGTATGAGCAGACTACAGACAAAGAAGTGCAAAGAGCTGCCAAGAGACCGAAGACCCAGGCAACTCATGGACAAACGAATTCCAAGGAAGGATTCCGATGAATCTGGATTATCTGGCCAATATCAAGCCGTCTCGCCGGCAGCTTGATTGGCAGCGCATGGAGATGTATGCCTTCATGCACTTTGGCATGAACACGATGACCGACCGCGAATGGGGCCTAGGCCACGAGGATCCCGCCCTCTTCAATCCGTCGGACCTGGACTGCGACCAGTGGATGCAGACCTTCAAAGCGGCCGGTATGACGGGGGTGATCCTCACCTGCAAGCACCACGACGGCTTCTGCCTTTGGCCCAGCGCCTACACCGAGCACAGCGTGGCCAGCTCTCCTTGGAGGGGAGGGAAGGGCGACGTGGTCTGTGAGGTCTCCCGGGCCGCTCGCCGTCACGGTCTCAAGTTCGGCGTCTACCTGTCCCCCTGGGACAGGACTGAGGCCGCTTACGGGCAGGGCAAGGCCTATGACGACTACTATGTCAACCAGCTGATAGAACTCCTTACCCACTACGGACCCATCTTCAGTGTCTGGATGGACGGAGCCAACGGCGAGGGACCCAACGGCAAGACCCAGGCCTATGACTGGCAACGTTATTTCAATGTGATCAGAGCCCTGCAGCCGGAAGCGGTCATCAGTATCTGTGGGCCAGATGTCCGCTGGTGCGGCAACGAGGCCGGCAAGGCACGCGAGAACGAGTGGAGCGTGGTTCCGGCATCCCTCCGCCATGCAGAGTGGAAGATGGGCAAGGGGGAGCTGGACCATCTCTCCAACCCCGATTGGGCCGTGCGCTCTGAAGATGAGGACCTGGGCAGCCGCAGGGTCCTTGAACAGTACGGCGGCCCCCTTGTCTGGTACCCGGCCGAGGTCGATACCTCCATCCGGCCCGGCTGGTTCCACCATGCCAGCGAGGACGACAAGGTGCGCACGATTGACGAACTGTTCGACATCTGGTCCGCTACTGTCGGCGGGAACGCCAATCTCCTGCTCAACGTGCCGCCGAACGCCCAGGGGAAGATCAGCCAGCCCGATGTGGATTCTCTGACCGGTTTGGGCCGCAGGATCCGGGAATTCTGGGAGGGAGCCGTCACCGAGGGCGTCAAGGTATCCGTCTCTTCCAACGCCTGCGGAAGCGACCCCCGGAACCTCCTGTCCATCGGTGCGGGCTCTGGCTGCTGGCTGGCCGGTGTGGATGATGAGCATCCCACCATTACCATTGATTTCGACCGTCCTCGACAGGTGGATGGGCTCGTCCTTCGTGAACACATCGAGGTCGGCCAGCGGGTGGAGCAGGTCGCCATCAGTGCCCAACTTGACGGGGAACTCCGTCAGGTGGCAGAGGTGGGGGCTGTTGGGTATCAACGCTTCGCACAGGTCGGTCCACTGACCACCAGCCACCTGGAGATCAGTGTGACCAGGTCACGTGGCCCCGTGGCCTTGGACGCCTGCCTGATCCGCGAGGAGGTCAGGCGATGAGCTGGCCGACGTCGGCGGTGGGGAGGATTTACACCTCCTTGGACCTGGCGGAGTGTTGCTGGATCGCCGACTGTCTGGGACAGGTCCGTGGGTATGGTCTGGATCGTGTATTGATTACCTGTTCCTCCACCAATAAGGGCAGCCGCAGGATCGTCACGGCAACCGGGTCCCATCCGGAGGCGTATGCGAAGACGCCTTATGCCCGACTAATAAATCAATTAAATTTATAAAATAGGCCGGGCATGGATCCCGCCTGTTCCAGGGCGCGTGGGTGTTCGGCCACAAAGCAGGCCCCCAAGGATGTGACGGCCAAAGAAGAATGGACGGTGGCCGCAGGTGGCAGGTCTGGGGTCTTTGGGTTTGTCTTCGATTTCATCAAGGTCCCGTGCAACGGGAGGCTCTCTGGAATATGCCACACGGATAGTCCGCACCGCCGTCAGGTCGGACGCGGCCAAGGACTCTGCCTACCTGGCGGCCGCCTCTTCGCTCGACAGATAACCGACTCGCTCAGGTTCACTCGCTTCGGCCCTAGCGTGATGGTCTGTCTAAGGTCTCCTTCGAAACCCAGAAGGCCACAGAGAAGGCGATCGCGGGGGCCTTCACCGTCAGGGAAGCCGCTAATTCATGCGATTGGGCGGTAAGGGTGCTGGCGGAGAGGGCCAGGTTGAGACTCAGCCTTGACTGGGTGAGGGAGACTTGCAATCTCCAAATAAATCATTTAAATTGATTAAATCGGTCCTATTGAAGGATGAGAAGTCGAAGATGCCATATTCCATGGTAGGGCCGCACAAATGCAAAGGAGCAAGATGGGCAAGAAAATGAAGAAGTCGGTGGGTCTGACGGCCCTGGTGGTAGCTGTGTCGCTCTGTCTGTCCGCCTGCGGGGGGTCGTCCTCTTCCGCGGGGGGGGGGGGGATTCCATAAAAGTCATCTATCAGAAGACTGATCAGTTCACCCAGTTTGATACACAGGTAAAAAAGGCGAAGAAAATATTCGAAAAGGAGCACCCGGGCAAGAAAGTCGACCTGCAGCCTATTTCGGCGCAGGAATCCGATTACAAGACCAAACTTTCTTTGGCACAGCGGTCGCCCGCGACCGCACCGGATGTTCTCTACCAGGATTCCGACAGTCTGCAGGCTGATGCTGACGCCGGCTACCTCTACAACATCAAGCCCTTCGTGGACAAGTGGGCGGACTGGAACAAGAACTACATCGAGACCGCCAAGAAGATCGGCACAGGCCGTGACGGTGTTTACGGGGTCCCCGCCGACACGGACACCAGGGTCATCTGGTACAACAAGCACGTCTTCGAAAAGGCGGGTATCCCTATCCCCTGGCAGCCGCACACCTGGCAGGATCTGCTGGACGCGGCAGCTACGATCAAGGCCAAGGTGCCGGGCGTGGTCCCCATGAACATGTTCGCCGGGACGGCCATCGGCGAGGGGACCTCCATGCAGAGCTTCTACCAATTGCTGTACGGGACCAAGCAAGGGAACAAGGCCCTGATGGACGTCAAGACTGGGAAGTGGACTATCGGCTCCCAGGGGTTCAAGGATTCGCTGAACTTCCTCAAGACCATATACGACAAGGGCTATGCCCCCACCCCAGCCCAGGCGCAGGATGTGAATATCGGCGGGACCATCAGTATGGATTGGCTTCCCAATGACAAGATTGGCTTCACCTTGGATGGCAGCTGGCTGCCCTCCACATGGATTAAGGGCGGGTCCAAGGAGTGGCCGGATTACGAGAAGACTCTGGGGGCTGCCCTCTTCCCTAGCAAGAACGGTGCGGAACCGCAGTACGTCACCTCTTCCGGCGGGTGGACCCTGGCTGTTGGCGGCAAGTCCAAGAACCCAGAGCTGGCTTTCGAGTTCATCAAGCTCCTGGGCAACAGGGAGTTTTCATTGGAGAAGGATATCAAGGAAGCCAAGATCGCAGTCAGGTCCGACGTGGCCAAGGACCCCAAGTATCTGGCCACCAACGCCTTCACCGAGATCACCACCAAGGCCCTGGCTTACACACATGTCCGCCCCAGCGTGAGCGAATACCCCAAGGTTTCGGCTGAAATCCAGAAGGCCACGGAGCAGGTGGTGACCGGTGCAATGTCAGTCGACGAGGCCGCCAAGGCTTACGACCAAGGGGTGACAGGTATCGTCGGCCAGGACAAGGTTGCCATCAGGGAATAGGGTCCGGTGATCGGTCGGGCGCGGCCGACCCCTTGGCCCCATCCAAATGATCTGGACCCCGTGCTCGACCTCCCGTCCTGGAAAGGATATGCCATAATGCATACTGCCAAACGGTATTGGACGGTCCTGCCTGCCATAGTCCTCATGGCCGTCTTCATGCTCGGCCCCATCATCTGGGCCTTCTACGGGTCACTGACCAACGTCTCCCTGAGCGGTCCCGCCGCCACAGCGCCCGCCTTCGTCGGCATGAAGAATTATTCACACCTCTTCACCGATCCAAGTTTCCCCAGATCCGTATGGCTGACTGTGATTTTTGTCGTAGTCAGCGCCATAATCGCTCAAAACTTCCTTGGCTTGGCACTGGCGGTCCTCCTGCAGAGGGCCAACAAAATCGCCGGCAAGTTCGTCTCCACAGCCGTCGTGGCTGCCTGGGTCATGCCGGAGATGGTTGCCGGGTTCGCCTGCTACGCCTTCTTTTCCAAAGAGGGCACCCTCAATCAGATCCTCTCCTTTTTCGGGGTGCATGGGTCGGAATGGCTCTACCTCTTTCCCATGTTCTCGGTCATATTGGCCAACATCTGGAGGGGTACGGCCTTCTCCATGATGAACTACCAGGCCGCCATCGGCGAGGTGGACCGGTCCCTGACCGAGGCCGCAGTGGTCGACGGGGCCAACGCCTGGCAGGTCTTCATCCATGTCACTGTTCCCGTTATCAAGCAGACCATAGTCACCAACCTCATGCTGATCACCCTGCAGACCATGTCTGCCTTCACTCTGATATTCGTCATGACTTCCGGTGGGCCCGGAGACAGGAGCACCACCCTGCCCGTCTTCGCCTACAAGATGGCCTTCAAATTCGGAGACATCGGCTACGGATGCGCCATCGCCGTGGTCATGCTCTTCATCGGTGCGATTTTCGGCATGGTCTATGTCAACGCTCTCAAGGACGAGAAAGGGGTAACCAATGAGTGAGGTAATCAGAGGACCGGTTACAGGCCGGCGACCGGCCCGGACGATCGGGCACAGGGGGAGGCTCAACACCCCCACCTCGCCCACCAGGCACGGCCTGGCCGCCTGTCTGTCCTACATAGCCATGGGGGTTGTCTTCGTGGCCTTCATGCTCCCCCTCCTCTGGCTCTTCTTCGCCGCCTTCGACGGGGAAGCCACCTTCCAGACCAAGATTCCCCGGCATTGGACTCTGGAGAACTTTGCGGCCATCATGACCAAGGACCAAACCTTCCTTCCCCTGTGGAACAGCTTCCTGATCTCGGCCGTCGTCACAGTGATCGTCCTGACCTGCGCCGTCTTGTGCGCTTATCCCCTCTCCCGATACCGGTCCAAGTTCAACAAGCCCTTCCTCTACACCATCCTCTTCGGCACCTGTCTGCCGATCACGTGTCTGATGGTCCCGGTCTACTCCCTCTTCGTCATGCTCCACCTCTTGGACTCAATGACGGGGACCGTGCTCTTCCTGGCGGCCTCCTCCCTTCCCATGGCCATTTGGATGACCAAAAACTTCATGGACTCGGTCCCGGTCGAGTTGGAGGAGGCCGCCTGGGTGGACGGGGCCAGCATGCTTAAGTCCCTGCGATTGGTGGTGGTTCCGCTGATGAAGCCGGGACTGGCTGCTGTCAGCATCTTCATATTGATGGGGACTTGGGGGAACTTCTTCGTCCCTTACATGCTCCTCCTGTCACCTGGCAAGCAGCCGGCCTCAGTGACCATATATTCCTTCTTCGGCCAGCATGGGATGATCATCTATGGCCAATTGGCTGCCTTTTCCCTGATCTATTCCCTGCCAGTGGTGATCATGTATGTCATCGCCAACCGCTTCCTGGGGACATACTCCTTGGCCGGAGGTGTGAAGGGGTGAAAAGGCGGTTGCGGAGCCGGCGGTGGCAATTGACAAAGAAGTAAACTAAACTAACTTTTTGCATAGGCCGCAAAAGACAATGTAGATGCGGGGTTTTCCGTGACCCGCCAACAAGGAGGTTGAACATTGGGATTTACGCGTGAGGAAAAGGTCTTGTGGAGGCTGGACAGGCTTCTGGACCAGCACCTGCAGAACGCCCTGTACCGCCACACCTGCCCCGTTTCAATCGAATCCTGGGATGTCGCCGGCGAACCAGTCGACTTCCAGACGGCCAAGCAGGCCGAATACCGGCCTATGTCGGTCGGGGACCCGTGGGGGACGGCCTGGGACACCTGGTGGCTCCACGTGACCGGCCAGGTGCCGGCTGAGTGGGCACACGAGGCGGGCACCCGCCCCGAGCTGGTCGTCGATTTGGGCAGGATCGGGCTGGGTCCCGGCTTCCAGGCCGAAGGCCTGGTCCGCCGCCCGGACGGGACCGTGATCAAGGCCGTGGAGCCTTTCAACCAGTGGGTACCGGTGTCCGAGCCTGGCCAGCCTTGCGAGTTCTACATCGAGGCTGCGTCTAACCCACAGATCTCCAACGGTGGGTCCTTCCATCCAACCGAGCTGGGCAACGAAGGGGTGGGCAGGGAGCAGGGCATCTACCGTCTGCAACGGCTTGAGCTGGGGCTGCTAGACCTCCAGGTCTGGAACCTGATCCAAGAACTCAAGGTCCTTGAGGGTCTTCTGCACGAAGTGGACCCCACCCGCACCCGCTACGCCAACATCCTGGATGCCATCGAGGCTGCACTCAACAGCATCGACCCCAACGATGTGGCAGGCAGTGCAGGCCGTGCGCGCCAGTGCCTGACGGAAGTGCTCAGCGCGCCCGCCACTAAGGGTCACACCGTCTATGCCGTAGGTCACGCGCACATCGATTCCGCCTGGCTTTGGCCCCTGAGAGAGACTCCCCGCAAGGTGGCCAGGACCTTCAGCAATGCGGTCGAGTTGGCCGACGAGTACCCAGACTTCATCTTTGCCGCCTCTTCGGCCCAGCAGTATCAGTGGCTTAAGGACAGCGAGCCCGATACCTACGAGGGGATCAGGCGCAAGATTCGCTCCGGTCAATTCGTCCCCGTCGGGGGTATGTGGGTTGAGAGCGATGCCAACCTGCCAGGTGGCGAGTCCCTGGTCCGTCAGTTCCTCCAAGGTGGCCGCTTCTTCCAGGAGGAGTTCGGCATCACCTCGCATGTCGCCTGGCTGCCGGACAGTTTCGGCTATTCGGGTGCTTTCCCGCAGATCGCCCGCCTGGCAGGCATGGACTACTTCCTGACCCAAAAGATCTCCTGGAATGACACGGACACCTTCCCCTTCCACTCCTTCATGTGGCAAGGGATCGATGGGACGGAGATATTCACCCATTTCCCGCCGGCAGACAAGTACAACTCCGATGCTTCCCCGGCCGACGTGGCCCGCTCCGAGAAGAACTTTACCGAGAAGGGGAAGGGGGCTTCCAGTCTGCTCCTCTACGGCTGGGGTGACGGCGGCGGCGGGCCCACCCGTGAGATGGTGGTGGCGACCGAGCTCCAGGAGAACCTGGAGGGCGGCCCCCGGGTTCTGATGACCTCGCCGGAGACCTTCTTCCGCCAGGCCAGGGAGGAGATGAAAGATCCCCCCCGTTGGGTGGGTGAGCTCTACCTGGAGCTCCACCGCGGCACGGCCACCTCCCAGGCGGCGACCAAGAGCGGGAACAAACGTAGCGAGTCCCTCCTGCGACAGGCCGAATGGTGGGCCAGCCAGGCGGCCATCCTCTGCGGTGTCCCTTATCCCTATGAGGAGCTGCAGGAGATCTGGCGCAAGGTCCTCCTCTATCAGTTCCACGACATCCTTCCCGGATCGGCCATCGCCTGGGTCTATGCCGAGGTGCAGCGCTCCGACAGGAAGATTTGGGCCCAGCTGGAGGGGATCATCGACAGGTCCCTCAAGGCGCTCGTCGGCAGCGGCCCGGTCCAGCTGGAGGCCAACGCAGGGCCCCTGAGCCAGGAAGGTGTCCGTGCCGGTGCCGTGTCCGCACCCGCCAGTACCGCCGGCGGCCAGGCACGCAGGGATGGCGACGATACGGTCCTCGAAAACGACCGAGTCTCCTTCTGCATCGATCCCCAGGGCCATGTGGTCTCGGCCGTTGACAGGGCTTCCGGCCGTGAGGT
Organism: Bifidobacterium sp. B4079; assembly: GCF_026537385.1. Lineage (NCBI taxonomy): Bacteria > Bacillati > Actinomycetota > Actinomycetes > Bifidobacteriales > Bifidobacteriaceae > Bifidobacterium > Bifidobacterium sp. B4079. Next base: position 50,964 of record NZ_JAFNMH010000002.1, read on the forward strand.
GATTGACCCGGCAGTCCCGGCCAACGTCCTCCGCCTGTTCATCGACGCCCCAGCCCATTGGGATGCCTGGGATATCGACAAGACCTACCAGGACATGGAACTGCCCGGTGCCCAGGTCGAGACGACTACTTTGACCGACCAGGGGACCGTGATCGTCTCCGGGGCCATCGGCCAGTCAACCTTCAGCCAGGAGCTCAGCCTGGATGATGACACGGATGCCCTGGTGATCCGTACACACGTGGACTGGAAGGAAAGCGACAGGCTGCTCAAGCTCTCCTTCCCGACCAACCTCTACACCAAGGAGTCAGCCAACGAAATCCAGTTCGGTCATCTGACCAGGCCGATCACCGAGAATACCTCTTGGGAACAGGCCAGATTCGAGGCCGCAGCCCAGCGGTGGGTTCACATTCAGGAGGGCGACTTCGGCGTCAGCTTGGCCAACTGCACTAACTATGGCCATGACATCCACCAGTTTGCCCTGCCGGATGGCAGACCGGGCACGCGCATCCAGATCTCCCTCCTGCGCGCCCCTCACTTCCCCGATCCTCGGGCCGATCTTGGGGAGCACGACTTCACAGTGGCCCTGGGTGTGGGCACCGATATCAGGCGGGCCATCCGGATGGGCTACAGGCTCAATGTCCCGGTCCGTCGGGTGATGGGCGCCCACCAGGTAGATCCCTTGGTCGAAGTGGACGGGCAGGATGTGCTGATCGAGAGCGTAAAGTTGGCCGAGGACCGGTCGGGCGACTTGGTCGTCCGTCTTTATGAATCCGCCGGTGCCCGTTCCCGTGCTCGGCTGGCCGCCTGCTTTGATTGGTCCGGCGTCGATGAAGTGGGCCTCATGGAGGTTCCTTGCGACGCTGTCCAGCCGGCCATACGGTCCAAGGGCGAGGACGGGATTGACCTTGAGCTCCATCCCTTCCAGATCGTGACCCTGCGGTTCCGCAGGTCCTGAATCAAGTGAAAGGTGCCGCCAGGCAATCTGTCTGACGGCACCTTTCGCAACCCGCCTGTCAGATTGCCGGCCGGTCCCTCCCGGACATCCTCAGGGTCGGCCCGGGTGTCAGATCGTGGTCCAGTATGGCGCTGGCAGCCCCGATGGCGGCGATGTCACCCCCCAAGGTGGTCGACAGGACCTTGAAGTTATGGACCTGCCTGAGGACGGACCGCCGCCTGAGTACCTGGGCCACTCTATCCAGGTAGATGTCTTCCAGGAGGTGCCAGTAGGGACCCCCGAAGACCACTGTGTCCATATCCCAAAGGTCGGTCAGGATGGTCACAGCCCTGCCGATTCGCCCTGCCGACTCCAGGAGGAGGTCTCGGCAGATCCCATCACCACCGTGGGCCCGTTGACAGAGCGATCTGAAGGCCTCATCCAAGAAGGGGAGGTCAGCAGAATCGTTGAAGGCCTGCGGGTCCTGCACACGGGTAGGAGCGGGGAAGAGGCCCTCCTTCTCAGCCTGTTTGACCAGGGAGCGCGGGTCGCAGGTGACAGCCACGCACCCCCTTTGCCCACACCAGCAGGCAGGGCCCGAGGTGTCGACGACGATATGTCCCATCTCTCCCTCGTTGCCTGTCCTGCCCTGGTAGACCCGGCCCTGCCTGACCGTTCCGAAAGCGATGCCTAGGCCCATATACATGAAGAGGAAGTCCTGGCCGGTTTCCTGCCCCCTGCCCGCCCAGGTCTGGCCATGGCAGGCGGCGGTCACGTCTTTCTCCATGTAGACAGGCAGACCCGTGCTCGATTCCAAGTCGTGGGCCAGACGGACATTGCGCCAGCCGGAGAGGTTGGGTGGGTCGAGCACGGTTCCCTGCCTTGCATCTACTGGGCCGGGGATGGCTATGCCGATTCCCCCCACCCTCTTTCCGGAGATCCCGTTGCGTCCGAGTAGGAGAGAGACCGTTGAGGCTAGTGTAGCTATGGCTTGGGCGGAGTCGTCAGGCAGGTCGGGCAGGTCCCTGTCTATGATATTGCCGCCCAGATTAATCAGAATGACGGTGGTCCTGGCCGGTTCCAGATGGATTCCCACAGCGTAGCGGCCACTGGGATTCAACCTGATCGCTGTGCGGGGCTTCCCCCTGCCCACCGTCACAGTCCCCTCCTCCTGGACCAGGCCGTCGTCGATCAACTTGCGGACCATGTTGGTCACCGTTTGGCCGGTCAGACCGGTCAGGTGGGACACCTCCACCCGACTGATTTGTCCGGCTTTGCGGATGGTGTCGAGAACCACGCTGCGGTTGTAATCGCCGACGGCGGTGAGGTTGGTCCCTTGTAGGAAGGGTGACTCTGACTGATTGGAAAGGGACATTCTTGCCTCATTGGATAGATGGTTTTCGCATCCCTGGCCCGGTCCGCTCGCGGGTCCGGCGGGGGAGCTGGTTCGACCCAGCGCGGATAGATGGCCCTTTCGGCACCGGGGAGGGTTTGCGTATGCCATTGATTTTATGGGTAGGGGCTGATGAACCCGGTCCGGCCGGTTCAATCGGCGAAGTCTTCCATGGTTTCAGAGGGACTCGCAAACCATGATCGGTCTGCTTGCCGTGATGCTCTCTTCAGCCAGGGCCCTGGGCAGCCTCCCGGCATGGCAGAGCAAGGCCGCACTGCCTATCGCGATTTGATGATCCCCTTCGCAGCTCTTCTCGACGCTGCTGTGTTGATTATTCTGCAAGTCTTTTCGTCGGTGGACTCCTTAAGGTCTTCGGTGCTGCCAGCTGCATACCTTGGGCATCCTCGGCATGCGGTGTGAGGGGGGGGGTGATGAAGGGCATGGCAACCAATCTATTCGAGCTGTTGGGCAATCAACGCTTGACCAGATTTGTCATGCCTCCGCTGAGCCTGGTTTATACGCTAAAGGGATCAGGCCACATCAGGTGCCCAGGTGGCAGCGGAGTCGCATGACAGCGTGGGCCATGGCCTCACCACGATTATCGCCCTGACTCAGGGGTTCGCTGACTCAGTTGAGGTCAAGGAGCAGCTATGGCTCCAGGCTGCGCATGCTCAACGAGCTCGACACCGTGATCCCAGACAGGATAACCTCAGTTTCATTGTTAGCATGGAGGTAATCGAACACGCTCCGGCACGCCTCAGGCCCGAGCACCACGTCCTCTCTCGTGACTATGAGCAGGACGGCACCCTCCGCATCAGAATCCACGACAATGGGCATGGGGGATGGGCATGGGCAAGCTTTGGACGATCGGAAACCGACCATTCATGATCATCAACATGATCATCAAGGAGTGTGCCCCGAACAGATAGGCGAGCAATGTCGACTGATGGGAGGGGTTTGAGTAGTTGACCGAGCGAGAACGGGGATGGACGGTAGAAGCCATCCTGCCTGGTACTGGCAGGGGGCAACGCTCATGATTGACCTGATCCTGGTGGATGGCCTTGTGTTCCTTCGCAAGGGGCTGGCCCCCATGTGATCCCGAGGCTGACCATGATCTATGAGTCGTCAGACGAGCTTCCAATGGTCAGGAGGCGGTGATTCTGCTTCGATAGATGAAAGCAGCCGCTCAGCCGTTGCTCCAGGTGATCCTTGTGGACGTTCGCATGCCCGTGATGGATGACATCGTGAGGATGAAAGCCAGGGGGAATGATGGCTTGCGGCATGATGACTTCACCAGTGTGATGAGGTTGATGCTTGGGTTCGGGCGCCGGAACTCGCATACAAAAAGAACGCTTGTTCGATCAGTTGAATTCTCGCTATATTGAGTTTCCGCTATTCGTTTACATGGATAATATTTCAGTCGAACAGGCTCCCTCTGGAATTCTCCGGTTCGGTTGCTTGCCGCCCGTATATGATGAGTTGCAGCCGCTGTCCAGGCTGCAGTCGGACAAGGAGCGGCCACGCGATCGGCACGAGGGAGGCGGACCATGGGAATCTTTCTGGTGAGGATGGACCAGCCTGGAGCAGTGGATGCCGACCAGGTCTGGCAGTATCTGAAGGCTTGTCGCGCGCAGCCAGAGGATGAAGCGGCTGGGCTCGGCCCCTTGGAGGACTGCCGCAGCTTGGATGAGGTTCGTCGGTCAGGCCTGCCTGAGGTGGCTCGGCAGGCGCGTGGCGATGATCTGCCCCTGGGATTTGTGCCCGCCTTCCAGTTCGCTGCACTTGAATCCAGTGGCGAACTGGTGGGGATGATCCAGCTGAGGTTGCAGCTCACAAAGGCGCTGCTGCGCATGGGCGGCAACATCGGCTATTCGGTCCGTCCGGATCGTCGTCGGCAAGGCTATGCCGGGATGATGCTGGACGATTGTCTGCGACGGGCTGCCGCACTGGGCATGAGCCGGGTCCTGATCACTTGCGCCGGATCGAATCTGGCCAGTCGGCGGGTCGTTCTTTCGCGTGGCGGGCAACTGGAGAATGTGCTTCCCGGCAGCTCTGGTCAGCCAATAGAAAGGTATTGGTTCGATTTGCCTGATCAAACGAGCAGCCCGATGAACACGCCAGTGTGAAAGAGACCGATAGATTCCTCGTGTCTTAGCGCGTCTGCGAGGTTCTTTTGAGAGAATGGCAGATATGGTCTGGCTGATTGTCCTGGTATGGGTGCTGGTGGTGATGGCATTCATTGTATTCGTCATGCGCTTGGCGCTGGGCGAGTCCCAGGACCGTGCCTTCTCTCAGTCTCTGAATAAGCGTGTGCGCAGGGCCGCGCGCCGTCGGCAGGAGCGAGAGAATAAGCTGCCGCGGATTGCAGGAGGGCATCTGTCTTTCGCCCCTGGCTCGGGCGAGGATGCGCCAACTGCTGAAGACCTTGCGCATCCCTATCCGGTTTATGTCAACTCCTCCTCTGTGGTGGAGGTTCGAGGTACGCTGGCCTCCGATTCCACGGACGAGATAAATCTGCCCCGGCCCCCAGGCGTCGATTCTGCATCGTCGGCTAGCCCGAGACAAAAGAAGAATGCCGTGCCGTCGGTCTCTGCGGCCTCGGAGCCTCCGGCCCCCAGGAACTCCGCACTACGTTCTTCCAGCCCTGAGCCCTCGCGTCCGCAGCGGAGGGAGCCTCAGCCCATCACCTTCGACGTCATGCCTTCAGTCAAGAGCGGTTCGCAGACGGAAACGAGTCATCCGAGCGAAAAGTGACCGCTGGTGATGACTGTCTGTGTCCCTTTTCGCCTTTAGGCTGGTACCTATGACAACACAGCAGCTCCTTATTCTTATTCTGGTGCTGATCGTTCTGGTGCTGGCGGTGGTCGGCATTCTGGTGGCGGTCCGCAAGCGCCGGTCCCAGGGGGATTCCGTGCGCCCCGGCAGGGCGCAAGAGCCTGGTAATGGCTACTCTTCTTTGCCCCCGAAATCGGCGACGGCTGCGGGAGAGGGCCGAGCTGGAGGCCAACTTGGTGCCTCCCCAGCAGCTTCATCAGGTGACCAGGCTGTCCAGTTCGCATCCCCCGCATCGGCTTCTTCTACGGGTTCAGTCGATTCAGAGGCGGCCGCCCAGTCTTCCTCAGCCGACCAGGCAGCACCGCCAGCGCAGGAGGAGCCGGTTCACCCGGAGGCTTCTGCATCCCGCATGACCAGGCTCAAGGCCAGGCTGGCCAAGAGCCCCAACCCCTTCGGAAAGGCCCTCTTTGCCATTTTGACCAAGGACCATCTGAGCGAATCCGACTGGGAAGATGTTGAAGACACCCTGCTCATGGCGGATGTGGGCGCCGAGGCCAGCGAACAGCTGGTGAAACAGTTGCGCGACGATGCCCGGATTACCGGGCAGAAGGACCCCGCAGCAGTGCGTCGTGGCCTTCGTCAGCGCTTGATCGATCTGATCGACCCCAGCATGGACCGAACTCTGGTGGCTGCCCGGCCTCAGGCCAACAGGCCGTCGGTCGTCATCATGGTGGGCGTCAACGGGACAGGCAAGACCACCACGGCGGGCAAGCTGGCCAGGCTCTTCGTCGCCGATGGCAAGTCGGTGGTCATGGGTGCCGCCGACACCTTCCGCGCCGCAGCCGCTGACCAGCTGGAGACCTGGGGTGGCAAGGTGGGCGTGCCCGTGGTCCGCAGCGACCGCGACGGTGCCGACCCGGCCTCGGTGGCTTTCGAAGCCGCGGAACGAGCCAAAAATGATCAGGCGGATGTCCTCATTGTGGACACAGCCGGGCGCCTACAGAACAAGGCCAATCTGATGGATCAGCTGGGCAAAATCCGGCGGGTGATTGAGAAGAACCTGCCCGTGGACGAGGTTCTGCTGGTCCTGGATGCCACCACCGGACAGAACGGAATGATCCAGGCCCAGGTTTTCGCCCAGGCCATCGGGGTTACGGGCATCGTTCTGACCAAGCTGGACGGCTCAGCCAAGGGCGGCATCGTCGTTTCTGTCCAGCGGGAGTTGGGCGTGCCCGTCAAGCTGGTCGGGCTGGGCGAGGGACCCGACGATCTGGCCGTTTTCGATCCCGAGTCCTTTGTCGACGGCATCCTGGGAGATGAGTAGTCCAGCCGGCCGGTTGGTCATAAGGCGGTTATCCAATAGTCACCCGGAGGTAATGCGGCGGTGACCTGACCGACATCCTCTTCCTGTTTGATGAATCGGGAAGTGGAAGAGAATCTGACGTAGGCTGTCCGGAGGGGAGTCCTCTTTATTGGGGCTGTTCGCTCGGATGGGGAAAAGAGAGGTGTAGGCATGGATTCTGGAAATGCTGCCTGGATGCTGGTAGCGGCATCCATGGTTTTCCTGATGACTCCAGCGGTGGCTTTCTTCTATGGGGGTATGGTCCGAGCCAAGGCTGTACTCAACATGATGATGATGTCCACGCTGGCCATTGCCGTGACCGGGGTTGTTTGGACCTTCTGGGGATGGTCGGTTTCCTTTGCGGGCAAGGACATCGGAGGCGTCTTCGGCGACCCCATCACCGGCTTCCTGCTCAGGGACACGGTCACGGCCAAGGACGGGGTCTTCACTTCGCTTGATTCTGCAAACGCTGCCTACCCGCATACGGTGGACATCGCCTTCCAGGCCGCCTTCGCCATGATCTGCGTGGCCCTGATCTCGGGAGCCCTGGCAGAGCGAGTCAGAATCAGCACCTGGATGATCTTCGTTGCCCTCTGGGTCACCTTGGATTACGCGCCCATGGCCCACATGGTCTGGAATCACGGACTGTTGGCTGCCGATGGACCCATCTCCAACGCCATCGGGGCCCAGGCGCACGACTTTGCGGGCGGTACGGTCATCCACATCAACGCGGCAGTAGCAGCCCTGGTCATTGTGCTCATTATCGGCAGGCGAATCGGCTTCCCCAAGGAGTCCATGCGCCCCCACAATGTGCCCATGGTCATGCTGGGCGCCTTTCTGCTCTGGTTCGGCTGGTTCGGTTTCAATGCCGGGTCCGCCTTCGCCGCCAACGGCACGGCTGGATATGCCTGGGTTTCCACGACCATAGCCGCCAGCGGCGCCACTCTGGGCTGGCTCTTCACTGAACGGGTCCGCACTGGGCATTACACCGCCATGGGTGCAGCATCCGGCATGGTCGCCGGCCTGGTGGCCATCACTCCAGCGGCCGACGTGGTTTCCCCGCTTTGGGCCATGGTCATCGGACTCTTGGCTGGTTTCGTCTGCTGTCTGGCCTGCGGGCTCAAGTTCCGTTTCGCCTATGACGACTCCTTGGATGTGGTGGGCATCCACGGTGTGGGTGGTTTATTGGGCACGTTGCTGATAGGTTTCTTTGGTACCGGTACGGGCTTCCTGGCCGGCGGCAATTTCCGGCAGCTGCTGGTTCAGTTCCTGGTGGCGCTGATTGCGGTCATCTACGCAGCTGTAGTAACCGGTGTGATCGCCTTCGCACTGGAGAAGACCATTGGTTGGCGAGTCAGCAAGGATCAGGAGGTCATCGGCGTCGATCAAAGCGATCAGGGTGAGAGCGCCTACGACTTCGGGTCTATTCTGAACTGATCAGAAAGGAAGGCAGCATGAAACTCATTACCGCCATCATCCAGCCCGGGCGGCTGGATCAGATTAAACAGGCCCTGACCGAGGCCGGCGTGCACGGCATGACCGTCTCGTCAGCCCAGGGCTATGGTCGGCAGGGCGGCCATAAGGAGGTCTACCGGGGCAGCACTGTCAAGGTGGACCTGGTTCCAAAGGCGCGCCTGGAGGTGCTGACCGAGGACAGCCGGGTCGGCGAGCTGGTCGACACCATCGTCCAGGCCGCCGCCACCAATACCGTGGGCGACGGCAAGGTCTGGGTGCAGTCCCTGGACTCAGTGGTCAGGGTTCGTACCGGGGAGACCGGCGTAGACGCTATCTGAGGCAGTCTTCTGCCGCCACTCTGTATGGTCGTCTTCCTGCTGACCGGTTTCGCCGGATCCCGTCGCTGTGGCTCATTTCATGGTCTAACGGTCGGGGTCCTGCTTTTTCTATGTCTGAGTTGTTGAAGATGACTCCTTAGGCTTCTTTGACCTGGCTAATCGTCCCCATCCAGATATCGGTGCGCGTTCTCAAGCCATTGCAGATGGCTCTGACGCCGATGAAGAGGACATTGAGAACGGCCCAGAGCATGGCTATCCGCCAGGTGGGCGTCCAGTTCATAGCCAGAGCCGTCATGCCTAGCAGCCCGATCAGGTAGATCACAGCCGTCAGGGAGCAGGTGGCTGCCAGGTAGCGATAGTCCCCGGCCCCGATCAGGATCCCGTCCAGGGCCCACATCCATCCGGCGACGGGCATGAAGACTCCCTGGACGATCATGCCCACGGTGATCAGCGACCTGATGGTCGGCGTTGGGCTGAACAGGGGGGCGGCGAAGAGGCCCAAGGCGATCATGACCAGCCCGACCAGCACTCCCATGGCCATGCCGGCCTTGGCTGACAGGTCGGTCATGACCCGTGCCCGTGACCGCTGTCCGGCGCCCAGTTCGGTGGCTACCAGCGACTGGCCGGCGATGCCTACGGCATCCAGCATGTTCAGTCCGAAATTCCAGGCCGAGTTGACCCCCTGGTAGGCCGCCAGCACCTGCTCGCCCAGGTGGGCTGCAGCCACCACGGTCATAAAGAGGCAGACCCGCAGGGCCAGGGTCCGCAGGAAGAGCGGGAAGCCGTCGCCCATGCTGGCCGCCATGCCTGAGAGCCTGGGCCGCAGCTGGGCGCCTTCCCGACGGGCCCAGACCAGGGCGGGGATGGTCAAAAAAAGCCCCATGGCCCACTCGGCAATCAGGGTGGCCAGGCCCGAACCCAGAATGTCCATGTGTAAGCCGAAGACCAGAAGGACCTCCAGGGCGGTGTTGAGGATGGCGCCCGACACGGCGGTCACCAGGGTGATTTTTACCTTTTGCAATCCGCGGAAGATGCCGTTGGCCGCGTAGACCAGGAGCATGGCCGGAAGGCCGAAGACCAGGGCATTCAGATAAGTCTGCGCTGCCTGCAGAACTGGCCCGCGGGCTCCCATCAGGCTGCAGATGGGCCGGCTCAAAGCCAGGAGAACGGCGCAGACGACCAGGCCGATGACGAAGGCCAGCCACATGCCGTCTACGCCGGCCTGCATCCCCTTCCGGCGCTGGCCGGCGCCCATGAGTCGGGCCACCTGGGAGGTGGTCCCGTAGGCCAGAAAAACGCACAGGCCTACGGTGGTCAGCACCACAGTAGATCCGATGGAGAGCCCGGCCAGGGCCGAGTCGCTGATGTGGCCCACGATGGCGGTGTCGATCATGACGAAGAGCGGGGAAGCGATCAGCTGGCCGAAGGTGGGTATGGCCAGCCCAGCAATGGTCCGGTAGGTCGCCCGCCGCTCTTCCGGCGTGATTGAACCGGTCTTGGTTTCGGGGATGTTCCTGTGGCTGCGCATGGACGCCATGCTAGTGCTCGGGCCTGAAGACGCAGCCCTTGGAAGCCCGTCCATGGACGCTCTGTCGGCAGATGCATATCACCAAACAGCCCTGGGCGCAAGCTTGATTGATGATGTGGAAAGCTGTCCCCAAGTTTTGCACAGAGTTATACCCATGAGGTGGATAAGCTCCACATGTGTCCTCTAGGACACGCCTTGAATGTGGATAACTTATTTTTCTGTGCACATGCAGGAGCGGCCTTGTGCTCCGTCCAGCACGGTAGGCGCGTCCTGGTGAATGCCTTGGGTGAAATCCGCTTCTTAGGGCTGTCGAGGACGGTCCTCTTCGTAGAATCGTGGCTATGGCTTCTGAGGACTACACCGACTACACCCATCCCGAACAGCGTCCCACCGATCATGCCCAGACCGGCCGCGACATGCTTTTCGACCGGGTGCCCCCGCATGACGACGATGCGGAGATGGCCGTCCTGGGCGGCATGCTCATGAGCAAGGATGCCATCGGCGAGGTCAGCCAGATGATCGAAATATCCGACTTCTACCAGCCCAAGCACCAAACCATCTACGAGGCCATCGTCACCCTCTTTTCGGCCTCCCAGCCAGTGGACGCGGTCCTGGTGGCCAACGAGCTGCTCAAGTCTGGCGACCTCGAGAAGGTGGGCGGCACTGACTATCTGCACTCCTTGGTGGCCTCGGTCCCGACAGCCGCCAACGCCACCTACTATGCGGAAATTGTCCACCAGCGGGCCATTTTGCGCAATGTGATCGCGGCCGGCACCAAGATCGCCCAACTGGGCTACTCGGCTGAGGGCTCCCAGGCCGAGGATATCGTCAACCTGGCCCAGGCCGAAGTCTACGAGATGAGCGTGGGCAGGGTCCGCCAGGATTACGAGGCCATCGGTCCGGTCGTCCATGACACCCTGGACCAGCTGGATAAACTGCAGAACGGCGACATGGAGCGGGGCGTGCCCACCGGCTTCAAGAGCATCGACGACGTGACCCAGGGCCTGCAGCCCGGGCAGATGATCGTGGTGGCCGGCCGCCCCGCCATGGGCAAGTCCACCCTGGGCATCGACTTCGCCCGCGCTGCGGCCCTCCACAACAACATGACCACGGTGGTCTTCTCCCTGGAGATGAGCAAGACCGAGCTGGCCCAGCGCATCATCTCGGCCGAGACCGACATCCCCCTGGTGGCCCTGCGTCGGGCGGACGACATCACCCCCGAACGCTGGAACACCCTGAACACCTTCTGGAGCAGACTCCAGGATGCCCCGCTCTTCCTGGATGATTCGCCCAACATGAGCCTGATGGAGATCCGCGCCAAGTGCCGTCGGCTCAAGCAGACCAACGACCTGAAACTGGTGGTCATCGACTACCTGCAGCTGATGACCTCGGGCAAGCGGGTCGAGTCCCGCCAGCAGGAGGTCTCCGACTTCTCGCGCGCCCTGAAGCTGCTGGCCAAGGAGCTGGAGGTTCCGGTGGTGGCGTTGAGCCAGCTCAACCGCGGTCCCGAGATGCGCAACGACAAGAAGCCCATGCTCTCCGACCTGCGCGAGTCGGGATCCATCGAGCAGGATGCCGATGTGGTCTTTCTGGTCCACCGGCCGGACTTCTACGACAAGGAGGACCGTCCCGGCGAGGCCGACATCATTCTGGCCAAGCACCGCAACGGCCCCACCGACACCTTTAAGCTGGCCTTCCTAGGCGAGAAGTCCAAGTTCAAGGACATGCCCCAGGACTACCAGCAGGGAGGGGTCTGATCATGCGTTCAACGGCTTCCAAGACGCAGCCTGCCGATCAGCCGGGTCGTTCTTCCCGACGCTGGCGTTCGCTTCTGGCCCTTCTGGTTGGCAAGGCTGTGCGCCTCGTTTCGCGTCTGTCCCATCACGGCGGTTCGGCGCTGCCTGGCAAGGTGGTCGAGCGGATCGACCCGGGCTTCCTGGCCAGGACCTTGTCGGGGCTGCCCCGTGGTGTGGTCCTGGTCTCGGGGACCAACGGCAAGACCACCACCACCAGGATGGTGGCCTCCATGTTGGAATCCCTGGGTCTCAAAGTCTTCACCAACCCGACCGGGTCCAACTTCACCCGCGGCGTGGTCTCGGCCTTGGTTTCTGCACTGGGGCTGTCCGGCCGGCTGCATGCTGATATTGCCGTTCTGGAGCTGGACGAGGCCTATGCGGTTCACTTTGTGCGACAGGTCAAGCCCCGCTACGCCCTCCTGCTCAATGTCATGCGTGATCAGCTGGACCGGTTTGGGGAAATCGATACTACTGCCCGGCTGCTGGGCCAGGTGGCTCAGGCCACCACGGGCACGGTGGTCCTCAACCGTGAGGATCCGCGCATCGCTAGGTTGGCTGCTCAGACACCGGCCCAGACCGGCGTGGCCTACTTCGGTCTGTCAGACGATCTGCTGACCTATTTCCCCACTGATGACGACATGCATGCCTCGGATCGGGAGTCTGACGGTGCCGGTGCGGACAATGCTTCCCGTTCGTTCCGTCCCGGCCATCGGTTGCCGGCCGAGGCGACCCTGGAGCGAGTCATGGAACACAGGGCCGCCTTCCGCCTGGATGGTCGGCTTCTGGAGACCGATTTGCGTCTGGAGGGCGTCTACAACCTCTACAATGCGGCCGCTGCTCTGGCGTTGGTGAGGGTCGTGCTGGAAGACAGGGAGCCTGATGATGCAGCGCTCATGGATGCCCTGTCCAAGGTGACGCCCGCCTTCGGGCGTGGAGAGGTCATCACCTACCAGGGCGCGCCGGTCGAGCTGGTCCTGGTCAAAAATCCCATGGGCTTCCGTCTGGCCCTGTCCTCCTTCAACCCTGTCGGTCAGGACACCATGATCGGCATCCGTGACGAGTATGCGGACGGGCGTGACATGAGCTGGCTCTGGGATGTGGACTTCACCTCGCTCAGAGATACCGGCGTGGCCATGGTCTCCGGCACCCGGGCCTATGACATGGCCCTGCGCCTGGCCTATGACCAAGTGCCCACTGAGGCAATCGAGACCGACCTGGATCGGGCGCTGACAGCCTTCCTCAAGGCGCACCCAGGGCGTCCTAAGCGGATCTACTGCACTTACACGTCTATGCTCCGGCTTCGGTCCGCCCTCGGCAGGATCACGAGTGTGGACGATGCCGGGGTGGGCGCATGAGCGAGAGAATCAAAAGGAGCGCAGGAATGCCGCAGACACAGGATAAGGCCGAGGTTGCGGGAAACCGTCCGCAGCTGCGGATTCTTTCCCTCTACCACCGTGATATGAACATCTATGGGGATTCAGGGAACATACTCAGCGTGATCCGCAGGGCTGAGCTGTACGGGTTCCGTCCCTTGGTCCGATATTACGATCCCGGCGATGCGTGGCCGGAGGGAATCGATATGATTCTGGGCGGCGGAGGCCAGGACCATGGCCAGGAACGGATTATCGACGACCTGCATAAGCGGAGCAGGCTGCTGCGTGATCTGGCCGACCAGGATGTGCCCATGCTGATGATCTGCGGGCTCTATCAGCTTTTCGGCCACTACTTTGAGACCTCCGAGCATGAGCGTCTGGAGGGGGTCGGCATCCTTGACGCGCACACCGTTGCCCAGCCCGATCGGATGATCGGCAACCTGGTGGAGCAGGCACAGGACTTCGGCAGGGTGGTCGGCTATGAGAATCACTCGGGTCTGACCTATCTGGGGAAGGGGACCCAGCCCCTGGGCACGGTGGCCGAAGACGGCCGCGGCAACAATGGCAAGGACCACACCGAGGGAGCCCGATGGAAGAAGATCATCGGCACCTACATGCATGGGTCATTGCTGCCTAAGAACCCGGCCATCACGGACTTCCTTATCAAGGGAGCAGCAGAAAGACGGTATGGTCAGGGCACCCTCGCCCAGATGCAGGCGGCCATGGACCAGAAGAGCCGGAGCGAGCTGGAGCGTCTGGACTCTTTGGCAGATCAGGCCAGCCGCATCGCTGCATCAAGGCCCCGATGAGAGGAAGCCTGTTCCGGCGAGCTCTTGATCGAGGGATGGCAGTCAGCGCCAGTGAAAGGGCCCGGACCGTCCGTCTTGTCATAGTGTCGAGCCGGATCGGTCAAGGATATTCGTCTAGACTGTAGAAAGAGACGGCCGTTCGTCTCTCAGCGGTCAACAGGGCCCGGTACCTCGAGGGCTTATGAATGCTTGGAGGCATATCATGTCGGATTTGCATATAGGTGATGGATTGCACAAGGTGCTTCTGGCTGGCATCGGAGCGCTGGCCACAGGGGTGGAGAAGAGCCAGGAGGTCGTCGACAGCCTGGTCAAGAAGGGCGAGCTGACGGTCGAGCAGGGGCGGATTCTCAATACCGAGCTCAAACGCAACAGGCAGAACCGTCCTGCTCCGGCTCCAGCCGCTGGCGCGCCCAGGCCAGCAACTCATGTTGCCCCCTTCCGTCCTGACCAGGAGCCGCAGGCGCCAATTCCGGATCGCCGGCCCGGGTCCATCCCCATCACCTCCAATGATCCCATCGCGGGCCAGCAGGGCTGAAGGCAGCCAATCGCTGTCGGCGTCGGTCATCTGCACCGGGAGGTCCCGTGCCGGTCGGCCATGTGGGCAAAGGATGCGGGTGAGCAGTGAGCATGGATGCCATGAATGGACATGATGCCCAGGTGCAGACCATTGGCCTCTTCGGGGTTGGAACGGGAGCGCACCAAGGGGCGGCAGGAAGGATCCGGCACAGGCGTGGCAGGGTCCGCCGATTGGCGGAGATGATTCGCATCGCCAACCGGTTCGACATCATCCACGGTCTGACCCCGGTCACCATGCGTCGCATGTTCGAGGCGCTTGGGCCCACTTTCGTCAAGGTGGGCCAGATTCTCTCCATGCGTTCTGAGATCTTGCCGGAGGCCTTCTGTCGTGAGCTTTCCAAGTTGCGCGCTGATGCGGATCCCATTCCCTATTCTGTGGTGACCAGCACCCTTGCCGCCGAGTATGGCCGTCCACTCGACCAGATCTTCTCCTCGATAGACTCTGTTCCTCTTGGTTCGGCCTCCCTGGCGCAGGTGCATCGGGCGCGCCTGGTGAGCGGGGAGGACGTGGCCGTCAAGGTCCAGCGCCCGGGAATTCAAGAGACCATGGCCCAGGACATCGACATTCTGCGTAGCATGGTCAGGTGGGCCTCGCGGTTCGTCCGCAGCAGCCAGGTGGTGGACCTGCGCGGGGTGGTCGAAGAGCTCTGGGAGACCTTCCAGTCCGAGGTCGACTTCCAGCAGGAGGCTGCGAATCTGGCGGAGTTCAAGGATTTCTGCAACTCCTATGCCTATATCGACTGTCCGAAGCCCTATCCCGGGCTCTGCACCAGGCATGTGGTGGTGATGGAGTACATCGACGGGATATCCCTTTCACGGCCCGCGCAACTGGTAGCCCAGGGCTATGACCTGAGGGAGATCGGCACCAAGCTTGTCGACAACTATGCCAGCCAGATCATGGACCGGGGCTTCTTTCACGCTGATCCGCACCCTGGCAACATCATCATCCGCGATGGCTGTATTGTGCTTATCGACTTGGGGATGGTCGGCCGCCTGGACAAGGTGACCAAAGCGGCCTTGAAGGACATGATTTTCGCAGTAGGGCGCGAGGATTCACCGGCCCTGGCCCAGGGCCTGCTCCGCTTCGCCGGCACCGGAGAGGCCAGGGCCGAGGACTACCCCTATCTGCTGGCCGATCTGGATGCTGTCGTCCAGCGGTTCGGCAAGCTGGACCTGGCCGATCTTGATATCGCCGAATACGTCAATGCCGTCATGAAGCTGGCCGCCCGCCATGGCATCAAGGTGCCAGGGTCGGTCACCATGGTGGCGCGGTGCCTGGTCACCCTTGAAGGACTCCTGGATGAGTTCCTGCCCGAGGCCAATATCGTGCAGATCATAGCCGACCATGTCGCCTGCAGCCAGGGCGCAGGGTCAAGGCTCAAGGAAGAGACCCGGAAGCTGGGCGCCCAGGGCGATCTGGCCCTGCACGGCCTTCTGGGCGCCTTGGCCGAGTCTCAGACTGCAGCCAGGATGCTGACCCGGGGCCAGCTTCGGGCCAACGTGCAGCTGGTGGGGTCCGAGGAGCCCCTGCAGCAGCTGTCCGACATGGTCAACAGACTGACCATGGCCCTCATTGTCGTCGGCCTCTATGTGGGCTCTTCAATCGTCTACTTCGCCCGCATCAAACCAGTGGTCTTCGGCATTCCGGTGGTCAGTATGCTGGGATACGTGGTGGCCTTCATCCTCTCGGTCTGGATAGTCCTGGACATCCTGATCAAGCATCGGGCCCTCAAGCGTCGGCGACGCAACGGTGAAGCCTAGACTGAGAGCCCGCCCATCCTGCACAGATACAGATACTGTCTGATGCTGAATCAGTTGGCGAAGTCCTCCACGGTCTCGGGGGATTCGTGGTTCATGAAGGCGGATTTGCCGGTATCCATGGCCCGCAGCCGGTCCATCTCCTGGTCGCTGAGCTGGAAGTCCCAGATGTCAAGGTTCTCGCGCATGCGCTCGCGGTGGGTGGTCTTAGGAATAACGATGACCCCGTCCTGAACCAGGAAGCGCAGGGCCACCTGGGCCGCGGTCCGGCCGTGTGCCTGCCCGATCTCGGTGAGGGTCGGGTTGGTGAACATACCCTGGCGTCCCTCGGCGAAGGGTCCCCAGGATTCGATCCGGGTGCCGTACTTGTCCATGTAGGCACGTTCCTGGGGGCGTTGGTGGAAGACATGGGTCTCCAGCTGGTTGACGGCGGGGACGATTCTGTTGAACTTGACCAGGTCCACATAGCGGTCGGCATAGAAGTTCGAGACGCCGATGGCCCGCAGGAGACCTTGGTCATAGAGGTCCTCAAGGGCATGCCAGGCTGCGTAGTAGTCGTTGAAGGGCTGGTGGAGGAGGACCAGGTCCAGGTGGTCCGTGCCCAGCTTCTTCATGGACTCCTCGACCGAGACCTTGGTCTTGTCGTATCCGTAGTTGGTGATCCAGACCTTGGTGGTCAGAAAGACCTGGTCGCGGTCGAGGCCGCTCTGGGCCAGGGCATCTCCAACGGCCTGCTCGTTTCCATAGGCCTGGGCCGTGTCGATGGCCCGATACCCTGCCTCCAAGGCATCCATGACGGAACGCCGGCACTCGTCGTGGTCGGCGATCTGGTAGACACCGAAGCCCTCCATGGGCATGAGGACACCGTTGTTGAGCGTGACGGTCGGGATTGATATGGATTGAGTCTCGTGCAAGGTCAGGCCTCTTCTCTGATACCGATGGGGCGGAGCGGATGATGGAACCGCTTTGCCCTTTTAGTCCACCATATGCCTGTGAAGCCACTCGAAGTCAAATTGACGACCCCGGTTTTACATTCCGGTGATGCTAGCGTGGATGGTGACATACCTGACGGCGGGAGGCGATGATGAGGTCCAAGGGACATTCGATTGGCAAGGTCGCCCTGGGTTTGAGTCTCGGGGCGCTGGGGGCATGGTGCTGGGCCCTGGCACCGGGGCTTTCGGTGGTCGCGGGCAGGAGACGGCCGACGAGCCTCTCCTGCCGTCCATATGCCCATAGGGGATTGCACGATGCCGGGTCTGGTATGGATTCGGACGAGCCCGGCCCAGCGCGGACGGCGTATCTGAACCGGGTCCACGAGTGTCTGCAGGTCGAATCAGCAAGATCGGCTGGCAGGCATGCATCGTCGGGGAGGCCGGAGGAGGTCGCCATGGCAGTGGCTCCGGAGAACTCCTTGCCTGCCTTCGAGGCCGCATGTGAAGCCGGCTATGGCATCGAGTTGGACGTCCACCTCAGCCGCGACGGCCAGGTGGTGGTCATCCATGACGGGGACCTAAAACGGGTGGCGGGTGTCAATTGTGCCGTGGCGGACCTGACCTATGCGCAATTGCAGCAGATTCCCCTCTACCCTAGGGAAAACGCGACGGATGGCCCCGATGACAGGGGCCCGATGCATGCCGATCATGTCGGAGGTCGAGGCGGGCAGACAGCAGATGGGGAGGTAGGGAATCCTGAAGCCCCGCACGTACCCCTTCTGTCCGAAGTGCTTGCGCTGGTGGATGGCCGGGCGCCCCTGATCGTCGAGATCAAGATGGATGGCGGATTGGACAGGGAGCTCATGAGCAAGACCGATGCCCTCCTTTCCGCTTATCGCGGGGACTATGTCATCGAATCCTTCAATGTCCTGGCGCTTGCCTGGTATCGGGCCCACCGGCCCGAGGTGATCCGAGGGCAGTTGGTGGCCCCATACCACGGTCGGGTGGACTCCTTCGATTCGGCCCTGCGGTGGATTGCCGGCTCCCTCCTCTTCAATTGGCTGGGCCGGCCGGACTTCGTGGCCTGCGAGTGGCATGGCGGCCACTCTGTGCCCATGCGCCTCTACCGATTCCTCGGCGGGGTCCCAATCGCCTGGACCATCCGTTCCGAACAGGCCCAGGAGACCGCCGGCCCGGATTTCGACGGCATCATCTTCGAGTCCTATCTGCCCAAGAACTGAACCAGCCGTAGAGACCGGAGATCAGGGCGGCCAGGGCCATCGCGCACAAGGCCATGATGAAAAAGTAATCGTATGGCAGGGGCACCATGTCCATGTCGACCTGCTTCGACAAGGCCCTGAAGATGATTGCCAGCACACCCACCATAGCCAGGGCCGAGAGAAGGGTGGCCGAAAGGGTGTCAATCACCGATTCCCAGACGGAGGCGCGGACCAATGTTCCGCGTAAAACACCAGCGGCATGCATCCTGCGATTTTCCTGACGGCGCTCGCTGACGGCGATGGCGCAGGATTGGACCAGGAAGATGGATGTGAGGATGACGGCTCCACCCACCATCTTGGGCAGGGCCCGTTGCACCTCCTGGGACCTGCCTATGTCATACCTGATGTGCTCTTTCCTGGTGCGCGCCTTGATGTCCTTATGGTCCCATGAACCGTTGAGCCGACTGGCCAGGTCGTCCGTCTGGACTCCCGGGGCGGCCTTGACCAGGGTGGTCAGCCCCCTGGGGTCGGGTGCCAGATCAATCAGGCCGGTATCCGTACTCAGGTATTGCTCCGTCTGCCCTGTGGGGGTCATGTCAACTACGGCGGTGATGGTTACTGTGTGGCGTCGGTTGTTCTTGTCGACCAGGTCCAGCTTGTGCCCCAAGGGGTCCTGCTTGTTGTGGTACAAGGACCAATTCGGGGTGACGGCAATCCTGCCCGGGCCCAGGTCGTCAGCGGATCCCTTGACGAAGTTGGGGCTGAGTTTGTCGGTGGCATTGCCAGCCTTGTTGATGTGCATGGTCGTGATGGCGGGAAGGTTGTCCGTTGTCTCCTCATCATCGGCCGCGCTGGTTCTGTCTTCTTCCACCCTCCAGACATCCTTGCTGTAGGTGACGGCGGATTCGATGTCTGATGAAGACTGAAGTCGCCGGTCCAGGTCCCCTGTCCGTTCGCTTCCTGCACTGATCACGACATCGGCCGCGACCGGCTTGTATCGGTCGATGGCTGAGTTGGCCCAGCTCGTTCTGGCCATGCTCAGTATGCCGGTCATGATGACCAGCATCAGGATGACGGGCAGGGCTATTGCAGTGGAACTGCGGCTTTCCTTGTACGCTCTTTGCCTGGCCAGGAGACCGGAACCGTGGGAGATGAGCTGAAAGGGGATGCCTATCAGATTGTTGCAGGCAGACACCAGGACGGGGGCCAGAGCGCCGACGGCGACAAGCATGCAGCCGGTGGCAGCCAGAATCTGACTCTCCACATCCATGCTGTGGAAGTTGTGAAAGACCAGGACCAGGCCGCCGACCAGGCCTGCCAGGGCGGTCACCAGGCGCAAGGGACCGATTGGCTTGGCTCCCGCCCGGTGCTCCGAGGCCTGCATGGCCTCGATGGGAGATATGGATGTGATCCTCCTGGCGGCGAACCAGGCCCCTACCAGGCAGGCCAGAAGGATGCCGCCGAAGGAGATGAGTGCCCCCTCGGGATGGGGCCGGGCAGTCATGCTCAGCTGTTCGAGACCCGAGTTGATGAGGGACTTGGCGAAGAAGGGAACCAGGGAGCAGCCTGCCGCACTGCCGATCAGGTCGGCCAGGCCCAAAGGAATGATGAACTCCAGCAGACAGATCAGTCGCACCAGCCTGGGGGAGGCTCCGGAAAGACGCATCATGGCATACTCGCGCCGGCGACGTTCAATCAGGAATCCTACGGAGGTGATGACCAGGAAGATCGAGATGAACCCACAGACACAAGCGGCCATGATGGACAGCTGTTTGGCAGCTTCCTGTGCGCTCTGTGCCATTGTGCGGTCGAAGACGCTCAGGGTCTGCATGTCCGGCATCCCGTCGCCCATCCGCGCGGCCAAGGCGACCTGGACCCAGGCACTGGTCAGCGCAGATGAGGCAATGACCGCCAGGACCATGACCGTGTAAGAGGCTCGATGCTCATGGAGGAGGGATGAGACCAAAGAAAGCAGATCAGGCCTCCTGACGGTTCCGGTTCTGGTTCCGGCATTTGGGTATGGTGCCCTGTTCGTCCTCGTCGTCTGCATAGCCGGAGTCCCTCCATCCGATTTCCATGGGTCCGTCTCATCGGGGGCATCCCGATTGTTCGGATACCACCATTCGAGCACAGAAAGGACTGCCCCTCAGGGTGTTTTCGGGGTCGGATCAGTGATGAATCAGGGTACCTGATTACAGCAGGAAATACGGCATGGAGATGCCGGGCATGCTCGGATGGGCAAAAATCTGTCAGCTAAGGCCGTTCGCGGGTTGGCTCTTGGAAGGCTGGGACTCTGGGTCGCTCGGTCGGTACATGGAAACAAATCGGAGAGGAACTGGCAGGGATGGCATTCGTACTATCCCGAGGCCGGCTATTGGGGATCCTGATTGTGCTCATCTGAGTGGAAGAGGTGGGTTATTCTCTTTTTCAGATTGGCGTTATGCAGAATTTCCGACGACTGGCGGGAGACGGAGCCGGCTATCCTGCCACCGAGCTCCTTGGCCTGGTTCAGGGCCTGGTCACCAAGGTCGCGGGCATTGTCCACGCCTCCCTTGGTCCGGTCAAGGGCCTGGCCGCTCAGATCCCAAGCGGTGCTTACGCCTTTCAGGGTCTTTCCTAGAACCTGCCCGCCGATGTTGCGTGCGGTATCGACGCCCTCCCTGCTTGTTTCCATGATCTGGGACGTGGTATCACGGGCTGCATCCAGCCAGGGTCGGGAGGTGAGGGGGTCGCTGCTCCGGTCCAGTCCGATGCCCTGGCCGAATTCCGCCATGTCCTGCTTGATCAGGTTGCAGTAATCAACTATTCGTGGCGACTGTTGGGGGTGGAGCAGAACCTCCTTGTTGGCTTTTTCTGCTGTCTGATCAAGTTGCTTGAGTAGATGGTCGGCATTCTCTGAAATGACACGGACACGGTGTTCACGCGCGGTCTTCACCGCCTGGCGGTGTTGGTCGAGTTCATCGGGTTCCACCTGGGCGACCCGGTCCAGTTCCAGGATCGTGCTGGCATCCTGCAGTTGGAGTGATCTGGCCAGGACGGCCAGCCACTCATTGATCTGATCCCGGTAATTCCCCATGTCGGTGCCCAGGTCATGGACCCCTGATCCATCACCTATCTTCTCGGTGATGACATTGATTTGGCGGATTGCGTAAGCCTGCGTCTGGGCGATGGCCAACGACGTGGCCTGCACCTTGTCCCAGGTGGTCTGTGAAACGTGCCCGATCTGGTTGCGCGCGGCCAGGGCATCTTCGATGACCAGGTTGACCCCGACCATGTTGGTCAGGACCGTGTCCCGCTGGGCGCGCAGGATGTCGTCCACATGCTTGTCGATTCTCCGCAGGTACTCCACCATGGCCTGCATGGTCTGTTGAAGCTCATACTGGGTTATAAGGGCACCGATGTTGGTCAGCATGACCGGAGAAAGGGCGGATTTCCAACCGTCCAGGAACCGCTGCCCACCCTGGGCCTCCTCGCCATCCTTCACCAGGACCGTGCCTGCGGACAGGCCCGTGCGCTGGTCCCGGTGCAGGTCATATTGGCTGAGGGCTTTGGGGACCTTCCCGTCTTGCCTGACCCATTTGCCGGATAAAGCCCTATCGCCAAGGACCTGCGCGACCATTCCCGATAGGTACCCTCGGTCGGTATGGGGATTGATGGGCTCGGCCAATGATTGCAGATGGTGCGACTGCAGGAACCCGTCGATGGCTTCGAGGTCCCCCAGTATTGCCATGCTGTCGCCGTCGTCGATGACCTGTATTGATTCAACCATGATCGGCCTCTCCCCGGGCAATCGTGACTATTCGACCCCTAGGGGAAGCCTATCATCGCAAGTCGGGAAAAAGGGGAGATTGAACGGCGTTCTGTCTACTTATAAAAAACGGTGGGGATCGTCAATGCGCGACGATCCCCACCGAAGAAAGAACAGAATCAGTCGATGACGCCGTAAAGGCGGTCGCCGGCATCGCCCAGGCCGGGCACGATGTAGGCGTGCTCGTTCAGCTTCTGATCGACTGCGCAGACCACCACTTTGAGGTTGATGGAGGGGTCCATCTCCTTCTTGAGTCGGTTCAGGCCCTCGGGAGCGGCCAGAATGTTGATGGAGGTCACGTCCTTGGCGCCGCGCTCGGCCAGGTATTTGGTGGCGGCGATCAAGGTGCCGCCGGTGGCCAGCATGGGATCCAGCAGGAAGCACTGACGGCCGGAGAGGTCCTCAGGCAAGCGGTTGGCGTAGGTGATGATGTCCAGGGTGTTCTCGTCGCGCTTGAGACCGAGGAATCCGACCTCAGCGGTAGGCAACAGACGGGTCATGCCGTCAAGCATGCCCAGCCCGGCACGCAGGATGGGAACAACCATGGGGCGCGGGGAGCAGAGCTTCTTGCCCACCATGGGAGCGACAGGGGTCTCGATGGGGTGATCCTCTATGTCCAGATTGCGGGTGGCTTCGTAGGCCTCAAGCATGACCAGTTCGCTGATCAGCTCGCGGAAAGTGTTGGAAGGGGTGTTTTTGTCCCGCAGTACGGTCAGCTTATGCTCGATCAACGGGTGTTCCAGTACGTGAAGTTCCATACCTCTCAGCGTAGCTCAGCGGGTCGGCTTCTGGTAGCGACCGGCAAGCCATGCTGTTTTCGATTCGGGAATGGAAATGAAAACGCCGAACCATGTAAGCGCCTGTCGGCGCAAACGCCGCTCGCAGCGGCAACAAACGGAGCCCGGGGCTTAGCCATGGTCCGACGCAGTCTCCATTGTAGGGCATGCCAGGGTCTGATCCTTGTTCACGGCAGGCTTACGCTTCCGGCGTGAAGGGTGACTGATTCTACTCCAGCCGTCCCCGCCGCCAGAGCGAGGCGCCCCGCATGAAGTCACGGGCCGTCTGATTAAGGGAGTTGACGGTGCGCTGTGCCGCATCCACCTCCTCGGCCTCCTGGCCGTCCAACTGCCGGCTCTGGGCATCCCGAATGGCGGTCTTAATGCCGCGAGCGATCACGTCGCAGAAGGCTCCGGCCCGTTCCAGAGCTATGGCGAAGTCGCCGGTGAAGGCTCCGGAGAGGATGGAGTCGGCGGTTCGGATGATGTCATCGGCTTCCGGGGCCTGATCCACCCCGGCTATAGCTGATGCGGCAGTGTCGGTGGGCTCGCCCAGCCGCCACAGACGACTGATTCCATCAGCGTCCTTACGCATCCAGCTGCGAAGCATGTAGAGCCGCCAAAGAATGCCCGGCAGAGAGTCGGGGTCGCTGTCACTCCAGAGCTCGGCCACGACATCCACACCCTCACGGTCTACCAGGGTCAGAACCCGTTTTACGATGTCCGGGTCGGCGCTGTGGTGGACTCGGTCCAGCAGGGAGGCTGCCGAAACGTGGCTCATCTCGCTGATCTGCTGCGGATCCATGCCTCCGGAGAGCTGGTCGGCGATGGCCGGGTCCAGCTGACCAGGGCGTGAGGGCCGTGATGCTCCGGTGCCGGATGCCACGAATCCTGTGCGGGACGAGCGGATTGAGGATGAGCCGATTCTGGAGTTGCTGTCAGTAGACAATGGGGGTCACCTTCTGTATGTCGATGATGGTCGGATGATTGGGGTCGCCGGTCAAACTGAGGACGACGGCGTTGCCGGTGGGCATGAAGGGGGAGTCGTCGGGAAGCCGTTTGGACAGTGACCCGCTGGAGCACAGTCCGCGTAGCTTTTCAAAGATACCTCCAAGGACCGGGCGATGCATGCAGATCATGGTCGTTCGGTTGCCTGCCAGCAGGTCGGCCATCTGTCTGTCCAGCCAGTTGTGAGCCTGTTCGGGGCGGCGGTGGTAGGAGGACTCCGTCAGGCAGGCCACCATCCCCATGGGCAGGCCTACCTCGTCGGCGTAAGGTCGCAATGTCTGCACACAGCGGATCCAGGGGGAGGAAAGGAGGCGGTCGGGCGCGAAGCAGGCCAGTTCGCGAGCCAGGGCGTAGGAGGTGCCAGCGCCCCTGGGGGTCAGAGGACGATTCGCGTCCTTGCCTGTCCACTCCTTCCGGGCCACCGCTTTGCCGTGGCGGACGATGATCAGCTGACGAGCCCGGATGCCGCCCTGCTCCACACGGTCCACGAAGGCATCCAGTATGGTTCTGTCGCTGGGGTGGGTCAATAGTTTGCGGGCTTCAGAGGCCCCGACCCATCGTATCTGGTCGACTTCCCTGGAATCAGGCCGGTGGATGGGACCTAGAAGTGCGCTCTGACCGGCGGCGTGTTCCGAGTCGGTCGGTGTCGCCATCCAATAGCAGATATGTTTGAGCCTGCCGCCCTTGCCGCCCCGGCGCCGGCCCTCGTTATTCAGGGGATATTCGGCATCTCCCAGGTATGGCCCAAGGTGGACAAGACAGCCTGTCTCCTCACCGACCTCGCGCACGGCCGCTCGCAGGTGGGTCTCACGGTTCTCCAGCTTGCCCTTTGGCCAGCTCCAGTCGTCGTACTTGGGGCGATGGACCAGGCAGAGCTCCAGCTCATCAAGGTCGGATCGGGGGCTGGCTCCTGGGGCTGCCCGGCCGTCGTCGCTGAATTTCATCCATCCCTGGAAGCTTGTGCGCCACCGGTAGGGGATGGCTCCGGCTGCCTCGACCGTCCTGCTCATGGCCGGGTGCCATCCCGATCGCCCACCTCGGCGGCGGACCCGCCGACCTGGAGGCGCATCATCATCGCCTGGCCCTGGGGGTTCGGGCATGACGGTCGATCAGGTACTCCTGTGAGTCGACCAGAGGTCGGCCCTGATCATCGCGACTGTGGCGCACATAGGTGCCGTCGGGCTGCATGTGCCAAGAGCTAGTGGTTTCAGCCATCTGCAGATCCACATAGTCAATGAGCCCTTGCACCTGTTCGGGCGCAGTGATCCGGACCAGCGCCTCCACACGGCGATCCAGGTTGCGGTGCATGAGGTCAGCAGAACCTATCCAGACCTCTGGTCCTGCCAGGGGCCCCTCGCCGATCTGGGGGCCTTGGGAGTTGGCGAAGGCGAAGATGCGGCTGTGCTCCAGGAACCGTCCCAGGATGGAGTGGACCCGGATGTTCTCGCTCAGCCCGGGCACGCCTGGCTTCAGAGAGCAGATGCCGCGCTCCACGATGTCGATGCGGACCCCCGCTTGGCTGGCCCGGTAGAGGGCGTCGATGATCTTTTCGTCCACCAGGGAGTTGACCTTGATCCGTATCCACGCAGGCTTGCCGTTCAGAGCGGTCTCTTCCTCGCGGGCGATCCGCTGCAGCAGCCCGGAACGGACCGTGCGCGGAGCTACCAGCAGACGGTGGAAGGAGGACTTGGGCGCATAGCCTGACAACTGGTTGAAGAGCCGGGTCAGGTCCTGCCCCACCACTGGGTCGCAGGTAAGCAGGCCCAGATCGGTGTACTGGCGAGCGGTCTTGGGGTTGTAGTTGCCGGTGCCTACGTGGCAGTAACGACGCAGGCCGTCCTGCTCCTGACGGACCACCAGGGAGAGCTTGCAGTGGGTCTTGAGCCCTACGATTCCGTAGACCACATGGACGCCAGCCCGTTCCAGCTGACGGGCCCAGGCGATGTTGGCCTCCTCATCGAATCGGGCCTTGATTTCGACTAAAGCCAGGACCTGCTTGCCGGCGTGCGCAGCATCCACCAGAGCATCGATGATGGGCGAGTTGCCCGAGGTCCGGTAGAGGGTCTGTTTGATGGCCAGCACCCGCGGATCGGCCGCCGCCTGCTCCAGGAAAGCCTGAACCGAGGTGGAGAAGGAGTCATAGGGGTGGTGAAGGAGGATGTCATGCTCGCGGATTGCAGCAAAGATATCCTGGGCCTGGCTGGATTCCACCTCGGCTATCTGCCGGTTGGTTGTGGGAATGAAGGGGCGAAACTTGAGGTCGGCCCGGTCGATGGACTGCAATTCGAACAGGACCGTGCAGTCCAAGGGAGCGGGCAGCCGATAGACCTCCTCCTGATTGACTCGGAGCTTGCTGGCCAGCAGCTGGGAGAGGAAGGGGGAGGCAGAGTCGGAAATCTCCAGGCGGATGGGCGGTCCGAACCGCCGCTGAAGCAGCTCCTTCTCCATGGCGTTGAGCAGGTTCTCTGCGTCGTCCTCCTCTACGTCAATGTCTTCGTTGCGTGTGACGCGGAAGGAGCGGGCTTCCTTGATAATCATGCCCGGGAAGAGGTATTCCAAGTGGGCGATGATCAGGTTCTCCATGGTGATGAACCCATAGCGCTCCTCCCGACCCTCTTCGTCGGTCAGATCGTCCACGGGAACCAGACGGGAGAGATTGTCGGGAATTTTGACGCGGGCGAAGTGGGTCTTGCCCGAGGTGGGGTTCTCCACCAGGACCGCCAGGTTCAGGGAGTTGCCTGAGATATAGGGGAAGGGGTGGGCCGGGTCGACGGCCAGCGGAGTCAGCACCGGAAAGACCTGGTTGCGGAAGAACTTGGTGAGTCGCTCCTGCTCCTGGCTGCTCAGTTGTGGCCAGCTCAGCAGAATGATGCTTTCTGCGGCCAGATCCGGCAGGATGTGGTCGATGACATAGTGGGCATGCTCATCCTGAAGCTTGTGCGCC
The DNA here is from genome assembly GCF_026537385.1 of Bifidobacterium sp. B4079. Classification (NCBI taxonomy): domain Bacteria; kingdom Bacillati; phylum Actinomycetota; class Actinomycetes; order Bifidobacteriales; family Bifidobacteriaceae; genus Bifidobacterium; species Bifidobacterium sp. B4079. The sequence continues at coordinate 77,729 of NZ_JAFNMH010000002.1, forward strand.
TGCTCGGAGATGGCCCTCAGCTGCTGACGAGGGCTCATTCCGCTGGCTGCCGTCATAGCGATGCCGGTGTCCACGCGACGCTTCAGACCTGCCACGCGGACCATGAAGAACTCATCAAGATTGCTGGCGAAGATTGCGGCGAAATTGGCGCGCTCCAACAGGGGCACGCTCTCGTCTTCGGCCAGTTCAAGCACGCGTTTGTTAAACTTGAGCCAGCTCAGCTCCCGGTCGAAATAACGGTCCTCAGGCAAGCGCGAGACCGGGTGATCCGAGCGCCTCGATACATGCCGTGCCTGGCCGTCGGTCTCGGCAATATGCTCCGCGATCTGGCTGCGTAGCAAGGCCTTGGAGGGTGCGTCAAATTTCTGAACCATACCATAGCACTTTATTCGCAGGTGCCGTCCTCTGCAATCGTTGATAAAGCCTGTGGATAAATAGGAGCGGCCCCCCGCGGGAGGCCGCTCCCACAAGGTCGGTCCAGATGGAATCTCTGCACAACATCATCGTTGCAACGGTCAAGTCTTACGCACCCGTTCAACGTATCGGTCCTAGTGGCCATACACTTTGTGGGCTTCCGTGCTCTTGAACCGTCCTTGTATATGCCATTATGCCAGTTTCGAGGCCGATGGCAAGCATGCCGATCGGTCGAAGTGCAGGAGGTTATCGGCTTGGTCTTTTGTGCGATTGTGTGCATTGCGGCAAGCTGAATACAGCAGGTTTGCAGGAATCTGTTGCTTCCATGCGAACATCTGTAGCCTTTCATGGGCATGGACTCAAAAAATGCTGTAATTCGAGGCGTGTCGTGGTGTTGATACATTTGTGCACAGCGAGGGTGAAGCGATGTGGAAACATAAGGTCATTCGACCACATCAGCTCCAGGGACTGGTGCCGATCACATGGGCCGGATGTACTGGTAGCCATGACTGAAATGAGCATAGGCAGACCGCCGACGATGGTAAAAGGCCGCATGAAAGGGCGGGAGCCTGAATGGACTCCTCGCTCCTTTAATGCCGTCGGGTTGACTCCGGAACGCCGACCAGGGAGGGTGGCGGGCGAAGATACCGGCATCGGGCGGAGTGACACAGGAGTCAAATACGGGTCCGCTGTGACGGGGCTGGTCTTTCTCTCGGCTTCGGGAGGCATTGGGCTGACGACCATGACGGCTCTGATGGCCAAACAGCTTCGGAACATGGCCTTGTCATGCGCTCTGGTGGATCTGGACCTGGGTGGTGGAGGGATGGATGTCCTGGTCGGCATCGAGGGGGCACCTGGCATGCGGCTGGGACGGATCCGCGCTCCCTTGGGCCGGGTGGATCCTCAGGCTCTCCGTGAAGAGCTGCCAATCTGGGATGGCATCCCGTTGCTCAGCAACGATCCCTGGACTGCTCTGCCACAGGGCTGGTGGGATGTGGACGCAGCCGTCAGCGCAATGGCTGGATCTGCTGATCTCCTACTGATCGATGCCGGTCGAGGCCAGAGCCTGGGTAATCTGCGCTCGCTGAAGGGACTGCCTTCGCTGTTGATGGTGGACATGACCGTGCTGGGCCTTGCACGGGCAAAGGCACTTCTTCATGCCCTGAAAGGCCGCGGGAACGCTGGCGATCGGGACCACGACAGTCCATTGATCTCATGTAGGCCCCCCATGGCTCTGATTGGGATGATGCCCACCCAGCACCGGGTCAGCCATGGTGTCGACCCGGAACAGGCGGAGGAGTTTCTGGGCCAATCGGTGGACGTGGTTCTCAAGCCGCAGCCGAAGCTGTCGGCATCCGTTCTGGATGGTCGTGGCCTGGAACGGGTGCCACGTGCGTACGCCCGGGCCCTTCAACCCCTGGTGGAGCGGATCGCGGGGATGGTCGTCGTCAGCGGGGGAAAGGAAGAGTGGGTCTCTTCTCGCGGGTTGGCTCGGTCTGAGGCTGCCAAATGATCAGGGGGAGGGAAGAAAGCCTTGAAGGTTCATTCCCTGATGACGATTCGGGCCAGCCGCCTACTTTCGGCTATTTGGATGGGTTGGTGAGCCATCCTGCGGTGACTGACATCGCGGTGACCGGTCAGGGTGATGTCTGGATCGACCGGGGCTCGGGTATGGAGGAGGTTCTGCTTCGGCCTGGGTTCACAGGCCCTCGGGCAGTGAGGGACTTCGCTGTGCAGTTATGCGCTCAGCTGGGGCGTCGCCTGGATGATGCTCGTCCCATGGCCGACGCTTCCAGCAAGGAGGGGATCAGAGTCCACGCCGTGCTGGCCCCACTCGTTTCCGAGGGCGCCGCCATTTCCATCAGGCTGCCCAACAGACACCCACCCGGTCTGGAGGAGCTGGCCGCTGCCGGGCTGTGTCCCTCTAGTTGGCTCTTCATCCTTCGGGCGCTGGTGGTCAATCGGGCCAGCATTCTGGTGACCGGTGGCACGGGTGCCGGCAAGACCACACTTCTGCGGGCCTTGCTAGGCATGTGTCCGCAGGAGCAGCGGCTGGTCGTCGTGGAGGAAGTCCGTGAGCTGGGCCGTATTGCCGGCCACAGGAATATGGTTTCCCTGGCTGTCAGAGAGTCCAATGTTGAAGGGGTGGGGGCCGTGGGGCTGGTCGATCTGGTCAAGGCCACACTGCGCATGCGGCCCGATCGGATCATCCTGGGTGAGTGCCGGGGCGAGGAGATAGCTGATCTGCTGAGGGCTTTCAATTCTGGTCATCGGGGCGGCATGGCAACTCTTCATGCTGACAGTGTTGAACGCGTTCCTGCCAGGCTGGCGACTCTGGGGCTGCTGGCGGGGCTGCAGCCGAAGGCACTGGCGGCTCTGGCCCAAGGAGCGTTCGACGCTGTTATCCATCTGGAACGTTCCGGCGGTCATAGGCATATAGCTCAGATTGGCCGACTGACAACGGCCGCCGACGGTCGGCTTCTTGGGGAGGCTGTCTGTGCTTGGACGGGCCGAGGGGCCGCTGCATATGGGACGGCCTGGTCGAAGTTCGCTAGGCGGTGGGGCATTGTGACCAGCGCCTCGGCGAGCGCTCCATAGTTGAGGTGGATTATGAATGACGAGACTGCAGTCTGGTTGGCTGCGATAATGGCGACTCTTGCCTGTCTGGCCCTGCCTCCTCTGAGAGGCGGCGCAGCCGCAAGACTGAAGACAATGTCAGTCAGGCCCTCCATACAGTCGAGTCAGCCCGGTCTGGCGGTGTTGATCACTTCTCTGCTTGCTTATGTCGACAATGGAGGCGGTCTGATAGAGGCTTTTGAAGAGGCATCCGGGAGGCGGTTCGCCACCCGGGAGGTCACGCCGGAACGTGTCATGGCCATGCTGGAGAACCGATGTTTGCCCCAGGAACGGGGGCCGACTCTGACGATTATGGCCCAGGCTCTGATGGCTTGCTACGGGCTCAGCGCCACCCTGGGGTGCCGGGCTTCGGATGGTCTGCGGACCGTGGCAGCCATGCAGAGGCGGAGGGCGGCTCTGGATGAGGCCCGGGAAAAAGCCTTTGCTGTGCCCAAGGCCACGATCCGTCTGCTGTCGACCTTGCCAGTGTTGACCATCATCCTGGGAGAGTTCATGGGTGCGCGACCACTCGCCTTCTTATGCCACCCAGGCCCGGGAACCGTCTGCCTAGTCCTTGGAGCGGCCTTCTATGTTCTTGGTCTGGTTTGGATGCATCTGCTGATGAGCGATCTGGGCAGGGGGGATTCATGGATCTGAAACCGCTGATCGCCGCTCTGTCGACTATATTGGCGCTCCTGCTCATGCAATTCGACGTCCTGGGTGAGCGATTAGCCGACGAGCAGGTCTCCCCGCCGCCCTTGAGCCTGGTGCTGGCTTTGCTGGGAGTCGCTGTTCGTCAGGGGGCCTCCCTGCCCAGGGCCCTGGGTGTGGTTGGCGGGCTGCTGCCAGGCCCTTATGGGCTTCGGATGGTTCGCGTGGCTCACCTGCTCGGACGTGGCAACGGATGGAATCTGTCCTGGTCGGGAGCCATCGGCGATCCTTATTGCGGGCAGTCCATGCAGGTTCTAGCTGACTGTCTGGAGCCGTCCTGGCGTTTGGGATCATCGCCTCTGACGCGCATCGAGACGACCATGCGCCAACTGGATCACCACGCCCGCAGCGTGCTGGCCCGGGCCACGGCGACGATCACCGTCAGGCTGCTCGTGCCGACAGGGCTGTGCATTCTGCCGGCTTTCGTGCTGATCGGAGTCATACCGTGCATTGCGGCTTTTGCGGGTGGGATGTCCTGAGGGCATGAAGTCCATGCGGGCGCAGTTGTCCACAGGCTGCCGATGCAGGTTCGCTTGTCCACATGTATCGGACAAGTCGACCGAAACGGACTGGAACAGGCAGAGTGAAAGGTAGCGGCTGCCGATCCCCTGAGGAACGGTCATTCGCCAGGGCGGGGAAGGCAAGGAAAGGCAAAGGTGAGAACAATGACATATTCGCAGGAGGTTGCGACGGTCTTCCATTTACAGAACAGGCAGGCAAGAGGCCAATTGGTCCCGGCTGCGACATGGCCTGCTGCAGGTGCCGGATCCGGGTGGTTGCAAAGAATGAGGCAGCGTTCCAACCGGTTCATGACTGCTTTTTATGTTCGCGTCAGCCAGGCTATGGATTCTGGAGTGCGTGCCCTGCATCGGCGGTTGAGCGTGGTGTTGGCCAGGCCTGAATCGGGGGCCATCACTGCTGAATACGCCGTGATCATGGTGGCGGCCGCCACGCTGGCTGGCGTACTGCTGGCCATTGTCAAATCTTCTTCCACGCGTACTTTGCTAATGGGGCTGGTGAAGAAGGCGCTCAGTGCCGTCGGATGAAAGACGGTCCGAGCGGAGACGACGGTGGCGATCCGATAACGGTACGGTAACGGCCGAGTTCGCCATCGTTCTTCCCGCGGTCATGGTTCTGGCTCTCATGCTGCTGACGTTGACCCAGACGATCCGGATTGGCATGGTCTGTCAGGATGCGGCCAACGCTGCTGCCAGAGACCTGATCGTCACCCAAGGCAAGGGCGATTCCCAAGAGCTGGTGCACCGGATGGCCGGTCCGCATGCCCAGGTGAGGTTGAGTCCATCGGCCGGGCAGACGGCGGTCAGGGTGTCATGCCCAGTGGTTTCCGGCCCCATGGGCGTGCTGCCTGCACAGGTCCATGGCGATGCCATGGCCATATTGGAGGAATGAGTCATGCCCGGACATGCCAGAAAGACGCGCGTAGAGCATACCGGTTCATGGATAGGGGGTTCGGATCCGGGCTCCGGCACGGTTCTGGGCATCATGCTGATGACTCTAGTTAGCCTGGGTCTGGTTCTGGCAGCGCTACTGGGCAATCTCATGATCTGCCGGACACGTGCACGCACTGGCGCCGATGTTTCGGCTCTCGCTGCAGCTTCTGCCTTGGACGAAGGACAGACGAAGCCCTGTACTCTGGCTTCCCGGGCTGCACGTCTCAACCGTGGTGTCCTGACGGACTGTCAGGTAGATGGAGACGACGTGAAGGTCTCGGTGGGAGTAGACACCGGAGTCCCGATGATGCCCCGCTTGGTCCAGTCAGCCCGGGCAGGCCCCGAGCCCTGTGGGTGAGAGGAGGAAGCAGGATGAAAGCCTCAGGAAGGAAAGCGAACGTGTCTAAAGAAATGGATAGCCTTGAATTATGGCACTAGCACTCTATCGGCGGTATCGGCCTGACACTTTTGACGGCATCATCGGTCAGAAGCAGGTCACGGTGCCTCTCACCCGAGCTCTGGATGAGAACCGGCTGACCCATGCCTACCTCTTCTCCGGTCCCAGGGGTTGTGGAAAGACCAGCAGTGCCAGGATTTTCGCCCGCTGCGTTAACTGCGCAAAGGGGCCGACCAGCCATCCCTGCGGCGAGTGCGACAGCTGCAGGGATCTGGCCACCGGAGGCCCTGGTTCCATTGACGTGGTGGAGATCGACGCCGCCAGCCACAATGGCGTTGACGATGCTAGGGAACTCAGGGAGCGAGCAGGCTTCGCCCCCGTGCGTGACCGCTACAAGATCTTCATTCTGGACGAGGCTCATATGGTCACCCAGCAAGGATTCAATGCCCTGCTGAAGATCGTCGAGGAGCCGCCGGAACACGTTATGTTCATCTTCGCCACTACAGAGCCGGAGAAGGTGATCGGCACCATTCGCTCCCGCACCCACCATTATCCCTTCCGTCTGGTGCCCCAGGAAGTCATGGGGCCCTACCTAGAAGGGATTTGCGAAAAAGAGGGCATCAAGGCCGAACCTGGCGTGCTTAAGCTGGCCATGCGGGCTGGAGGCGGATCGGTGCGTGACACCCTTTCCGTGCTGGACCAGCTCATGGTAGGCGCTGACGAGCACACCATCACCTATGATGCGGCTGTAGCTCTGCTGGGGTTCACTCCTGCCGCGCTGATCGGCGAAGCTGTGGACGCACTGATCGCCCACGATGGGGCTGGCCTCTATGGGGTCATTCAAAAGGTGGTCGTCGGCGGGTTCGAGCCCCAGCGTTTCGTTGAGGACCTGCTGGCTCATGTCCGCGACTTGCTGGTTCTCAAACTGGCGGGCGACCGGGCTGAAAGCGTGCTTAGCGAGGATGCGGACGACGACCAGGTGGCCGATCTGCATCGTCAGGCGAATGCTTTGGATCTGCAGGTCCTGACCAGGATAGCCGACATCATCAATGATGCGCTGGCGGGAATGAACGGGGCCACCTCGCCCAGGATGCGCTTGGAGCTGCTGGCCGCCAGGCTGCTGGCAATTGGCTGCGAGTCTATGGAGCAGGCACCGGTTGAAGCGGCGGCTTCCGCCGCTGGCACGGCCCCTGCGCCCGCCCGCAGCGGGTTCATTGGCGCTGACAGGTCTCAGCAGAACGGTCGGCCGTCCAGAGCATCCCAGTCTGGCCGTGCTGACGGGGCTGATCGCCGCGAACAGCCTGGCAGGACAGGCTCGCCGTCTGCTGCAGCACCTGCCACCTTTGCAGAGCCGCGGATTACGGCAGATTCTCATTCCGATTCCTATGCTCAAGGACAGCAAGAGGGCGAAGGATGGCCCACCTATTCCGGTTCAGGCTCTGCCCAGCCTGAACGCAAGGAAGTCCCCTCCTCGACGACTCGACAGCCGACGGGGCAGACCGGATCACCCAATTCTGCCGGACCCGTCCAATCCGCTGAACCGCCTCGGTCAGCCCAACATAAGGTTACGCAGGGGCAGACAAACGAGGTGCCGACTGGTACGGAACTGGATAAGCGCTGGGATGCCTTAGTGGCTGCCCTACCGGATGAGGTACGCCAGTATGTGGTGCGGGACCGGGTGCCTACCGTGGCCATGAGTGCAGACCCTTCCGGTCGCAAGCGACTGTCTATGACTTTTGACCGTCCACTCAGCCAGCATGCCTTCGCCATGGCCGTGTCTGCGCAGTCGGTTGACGGGGAGACCAAGGTGCCGCGTATCGTCATGGTCCGCGCTCGTCAGGAGTTTGGACAGGCCACCATGATCGCCCCATCGGGGACGGCTGCCAACGGCGAGACGGTAGAGTCCGTCAACAGGATGTCTCCGCAGCGTCGGGCAGAGGTCAAGAAGGAAGTGGCTCTAGCGCGAGCCGGCTTGGCCACCATGAACCTTGGAGCAGCTGTCATGCCTCATGCAGCCACGGAGCAGGGGCATGCCCCTAGGGAGATGACGGCTTCGGCTGGTCATCGAGGTGAGGCTGGAGCATCAGCATCGAAGGGAAGGTCCACTCCTGGAGAAGCTGCCGACGACGGGAACTCCGACGACGTCCACCACCCGGTCGGCGGTCCGGTCCAAACATCTTCGGAACCGCTGCCGGCGGCGGGCTTTGGCTCAACTGCTTCAACGGTATTGCCGGATGATGATCCCTGGGCTCACCCCATGCCAGCGACTCTCGCGCCGCAAAAGGTCCGGCAGCCCGGTGAGGGCGACGACGGATCCTATGGCCAGAAAGACCATGAGTCCAAAAAGGTAGCTCTGCCGGACATGAGCGATGACACGGATCCCTGGGCCGTGCCCGATTCCGGGATCAGCGCCGCAGCCTCTGCAGAGTCCTCCAACAGTCAGGGCCGTGAGGCTTCGGATCAAGGGCTTGCAGTCTCGGAGTCAGCTGATTCGTCTGGCCAGGGAAGCGTCTCGGGTGCAGCCCCGGATTCGGCATTGGGGACCGGATCGGTCCCCGATGAAGGGGCCATGGCGGCTGGCATCCCAACTCCGTCGGTGCAGAGCGACGGTCACGGTTCCGATGCTGCTGACGGTTTGGATGGTCCCCAGACGATGGCAAAGGTCTCTGGAGCTGAGGGCAGGAGAATGCCTGCAGGCTTCGCTAGTTCGGCCCAGAGCGGTCCCGATCGGGATGGAGCATCGTCTGCTGCAGTCTCCTCCCAAGCCTCGGGGCCTTCCGTGGATCCCGAGAACGATGTCTATTCCATGGACGATGCCAGGCTCGGGGCGGACAATGCCATGAACCAGGATGAACTGACCAAATTGTTTGATGTGACCAAGGTGGAGGATTTTGCTGCTGACGACCCCCAGAATCCGATCAACGTCCAAAAGCGCCGGCAGGAACAGGCACAGCGACAGGGAGGTGAATGATGGCTGCTACCTATGATGGAGCCATTCAAGAGCTGATTGACGCTTTCGCTCAACTGCCGGGCATTGGTCCCAAGGGAGCGCAGCGCATCGCCTTCTATATTCTGGGAGCCGATCGGCGCAGCGCGCAGGATCTGGCCGATGCTATTGTCGCCGCCAAGGAGAAGGTTCGGTTTTGCGAGATCTGCGGCAATGTTTGCGAGACCAGCCCATGCCCCATATGTCAGGATCCACGGCGTGACCGCAGCATCATCTGCGTAGTCGAGGAGCCCAAGGACGTCATGAGTATCGAACGTACCGGAGAGTACCGGGGTTTATATCATGTGCTGGGCGGGGCCATCGATCCTATGTCCAACGTCGGGCCAGGTGATCTGCGCATTCCCGAGCTCTTGAAGCGGTTGGGCACCGATCAGGTCAAGGAGGTCATGCTGGCCCTGGACCCCAACATCGAAGGCGAGGCCACCACCACTTACCTGGGACGGCTGCTGGGTCCCCTGGACCTGCGGGTCACCAGGCTGGCCAGCGGTCTGCCTGTCGGCAGTGATCTGGAATATGCTGACGAGATCACCCTTGGCCGGGCAATATCCGGCCGTCGCGATCTGTAAGGCCTGCAGCCATTGTTTCGCATGTTGGTGGAGAGGGTCTGATAGAACGGTGTCGTTCATATAATCCATATAATCAACATGTTGCAGATGATGGTCTAGTGGCTTAACCGTCGCGGGATGGAACAGCAGTGGCACTTATCGTTCAGAAGTATGGTGGGTCTTCGGTGGCGGACTCGGACTCCATCAAGCGTGTGGCCAAGCGCATCATTGATACCAAGCGCGCTGACAATGACATCGCAGTGGTGGTTTCCGCCATGGGGGACACCACTGACGATCTGATCGATCAGGCCATGGATGTGGATTCCAATCCACCGGCCCGTGAGATGGACATGCTCATGACGGCGGGGGAGCGCATCTCCATGAGCCTGCTGGCCATGAGCATCCATGCACAAGGCGAGCGCGCCCATTCCTTCACCGGTTCGCAGGCGGGATTCATGACTGATGCACGCTACGGCGCAGCCCACATCCGCCATGTCCGACCCCAGCGAGTCATGAAGGCTCTGGACCGAGGCGAAGTGGGTATTGTGGCAGGCTTTCAGGGGGTTAACGCCGACGGCGATGCTACTACCCTGGGACGCGGCGGCTCGGATACCTCGGCTGTGGCTCTGGCTGTGGCGCTCAATGCGGATGTCTGCGAAATCTATACCGACGTAGACGGCGTTTTTACCGCCGACCCGCGCATTGTCCCCACCGCCCGAAGAATTGCTCGCATCTCGTACGAGGAGATGCTGGAGATGGCGGCCGGCGGCTCCAAGGTATTGGCTCTGCGCTGCGTGGAGTATGCACAGCGCTTCCGCATGCCTATCCATGTGCGCAGTTCATTTTCCCATCGTCGAGGCACGCTGATCATGCCCGACGATGTCGATGTCGTCAAGATTCCCAATCTGGAGACCGGCCAGTTGCCGGATTCCCCCGCTGCGCACGCTGACAGGCAACGGGATATGACGGAAGGAAGGTCATGACCAACGGCGAATCCATGGGCGACTTGTTTCCGGACCTGAACGGCCCCGAGTCACCCATCATCTCAGGGGTTGCCCACGACCGCAGCGAGACCCAGGTCAGCCTGCGGGCCGTACCCGATCGACCTGGCGTGGCCGCGCGGCTCTTCACCATCCTTGCCGAGGGCGGCATCAACATCGACATGATCGTCCAGGCTGGGGCGGCTACCGGAACCGTGGACATCTCCTTCACCCTGCCATCCGCTCAGGCTGATCAGGTGGTCCCCATGCTGGATGACTCCCGCGAGCAACTGGGGTTCCGCTCGGTCGACATCAATCCCGAGGTGGGCAAGGTGACCCTGGTAGGGGTGGGCATGAAGACCCACTCGGGCATTACCGCCACCTTCTTCCGGGCCTTGAGCGACCGGCATATCAACGTGCTCATGATCTCGACCTCCGAGATTCGAATCTCCGCCCTGGTGCCCATTCAGGCCTTGGACGAGGCGGTACGGGCCATCCATACGGCCTTCCATTTGGACGCCGATCAGGTCGAGGCGGTCGTTTATGGCGGCACAGGTCGCTGAGCGGAGAGGAGAGAGAGCGATGACAGACAAGGCCGATTTGACGAACAACGGTCGCCGTGGCATCAATGTTGCCGTTCTGGGTGCCACCGGCCAGGTAGGCATGGTCATGCGCCGCATGCTGGACGAACGGGACTTTCCTGTGTCCGACCTGCGATTCATGGCCTCCTCCCGGTCTGCTGGAGAGCAGCTGCGCTGGCGTGACAGGACCATCACAGTCGAGGATGTGGAGCAGGCCGACCTTAGCGGAATTGATCTGGCCATCTTTTCCGCCGGCGGCTCGACCTCAGGAACCTGGGCCCCTCGCTTCGCCGAGGCCGGAGCCTACGTGGTCGACAACTCCTCCCATTGGCGGATGGATCCCGAGGTCCCCCTGGTGGTGGCTGAGGTCAACCCCGAGGACCTGGATCTTATCCCCCGGCGGATCGTGGCCAATCCCAACTGCACCACCATGGCCTGCATGCCGGTGCTGAGTCCCTTGGCCAAGGCCTACGGTCTGCGCCGTCTGATCGTCTCCTCCTACCAGGCCGTGTCGGGGGCTGGGCGTGCCGGCGTCCTCCAGCTGCGCGACGAGGCCAAAACCGCCGTTGAGCAGGGTGCTGATCGTCTGGTCTTCGACGGATCGGCCATCGAGTTCCCCCCGCCCACCAAGGTGGTGCGCACCATCGCCTTCAACGCCGTTCCTTTTATAGGCGACTTGGTCGATGACGGCAGCGGGGAGACCGACGAGGAGCAGAAGCTGCGCAATGAGAGCCGCAAAATCCTGCACCTGCCTGATCTGGCCGCCTCCTGCACCTGCGTGCGGGTAGGAGTCTTCACAGCCCATGGCATGAGCATCAATGCCGAGTTCGAGCACGATGTCACCCCTGACCAAGCCCGCGAGTTGCTGTCCAAGGCCCCCGGAGTGAGTCTGGCGGAAATACCAACTCCTCTGGATGCAGCCGGCAAGGACCCAAGCTTTGTGGGCCGCATCCGCCAGGACCAAGCCGTGGAAGGCAAGAGGGGATTGTCCATGTTCGTGGCCAATGACAACCTGCGCAAGGGAGCCGCCCTCAACGCCGTGCAGATCGCCGAGCTGATCGCCCGCAAGCACTTCGCCGACAGGATCTGAGATGACCGGTTCGCCTGTGCGGCACCGATTAGACTAGAGACCATGACCAGATCTTCCCAAGAAGTGCAGCGGCAACTGGATCGGATCGTGGCCTTGGGCTATCCGGATGTGGCGGACATCAGCGCCGCCGCTTTCAGAGCCTTGGCCCAGCCCCTGATCTCTGCGCTGGAGTCCACTGAGCTGGGCGAGCAGATCCTGCTTATCCCCACCAGGGAGCTGGTCTCGCCCGAATCGCTGATCGCCCGGACCAGCATCAATCGCATGGCGGGCTTTACCACCATGCCGCCGCGCGACATCGCCAGCTTCCTGCCTCAGAACGGGTTTGAACCGCCTGAGGGGCCCTTTTACATTGTCTTGGAGCCGCATACCGGCACCTGCTACACCAACCGAGAACCGGACGTGGCTCGCAAGCTGATCGACTCCGACGACCGGCTCCCTCTGACCTTGGAGGAGGGTCTGGCCATCGCCACCCAGCATCCCGACTGGCTGGCAGTCAAGAATGGTTTCAACCTGCTGGGTTCCCACAGCGCCGATGGGCGCGTGCCCAGCATCTGGATGAGCCAGAACGCCCCCCGCCTGGGTTCGGTCTGGCCCAACTCGCGTCACACCTGGCTGGGCAACGCCTACTGCGAGGGGCGTCGCGGCGTCTCCCTCTTCCAGTGAGTCATTTGCAATGAACCTTATGCAGTGAGCACTCTTCGGTGTTTGCGCCGTGTGGTGTTTGCACTGCGGGCAACTGCGCAGATCATGCCGGTCTCTGTGTGTTCGCCTTCCTCTGCGTCGGAATGCGGACCTGGACCGCATATCCCGGCTCTCCTCCGGTAAAATAATGGCACCCCTGGCACGGTTTTGGCCTGCCCGAATACCTATTGCCGGGTGACATTGTGGTTTCCGACGAACGAAAGAAGGAGGAGAGATGGATCAGGATCGTGCATCCGTGTTTGATCTTGCGGCCCAGGCTGCGGCGTCCAATGGAGGGAACAACGACCTGTTGCTGCCTCCCCCCAGGTTCGTGGGTTCGCCGCAGAAGCCCAGCGCCATGCCTTACAACAAATATGTGGCCTACAAGAAGCAGGTCCCCTTTGACTATCCGCAGCGTACCTGGCCGGGCAAGACCCTGAAGCGGGCGCCTCGTTGGTGCTCGGTCGATCTTCGTGACGGCAACCAGGCCCTGGTCGACCCCATGGATTCCGAGCGCAAGCTGAGATTCTGGAATCTGCTGATTTCCATGGGCTTCAAGGAGATTGAGGTGGGCTTCCCCTCGGCTTCGGAGACCGATTATGACTTCATCCGCTTGCTGATAGAGCGCGAGCTGATTCCCGACGATGTGACCATCGTGGTCCTGACCCAGGCCCGCGAGCACCTGATTCGCCGTACCTATGAGGCCCTGCGTGGCGCCAAGCGAGCCGTAGTCCACTTCTACAACTCGGTTTCGGTCCTGCAGCGGGAGGTCGTCTTCCACAAGGACAAGGCCGGCATTAAGAAGCTGGCCACCGACGCCGCCGAGCTCTGCCGCTCCCTGGAGGCCGATGCCGGGGGCGCTGATCTTTCCTATGAGTACTCGCCCGAGTCCTTCTCCGGCGCAGAGCCCGAGTATTCTCTGGAGGTCTGCAACGCGGTCATTGATGTGATCCGGCCCACACCGGAGCATCCCATGATCATCAACCTGCCCAATACCGTGGAGATGACCACCCCCAACGTCTTCGCCGACGAGGTGGAGTACATATCCACCAACCTCAAAGATCGGGATGCTGTGGTGCTTTCCCTGCACCCTCACAACGACGAGGGCATGGCTGTGGCCGCCACCGAGCTCAGCCTGCTGGCCGGGGCCGACCGGGTGGAGGGCTGTCTGCTGGGCAATGGAGAGCGTACCGGCAATGTTGACATTTGCACGGTGGGGCTGAACCTGCTGGTCCAGGGGATCGATCCCCAGCTGGACTTCTCCGACATGCCCGGCATCCGTCGGACGGTGGAGTACTGCAATCAGATCGCCGTCTCCGAGCGGCACCCCTATGCGGGCAGCTTCGTCTTCACAGCCTTCTCCGGCTCTCATCAGGATGCCATCAAGAAGGGACTGGATGCCCGGCAGCAGGCGGCTCTGCGTGCCAACGCCAACCCCGATGACTTCCTCTGGCTGGTGCCCTACCTGCCCATCGACCCCAAGGATGTGGGCGGCAACTATGAGGCCATCATCCGGGTCAACTCCCAGTCGGGCAAGGGCGGCATGGCCTATCTGCTCAAGGCCAACCATCATCTGGATCTGCCCAAGCGTCTTCAGGCGGAGTTCGAACGGCTGGTCCAGAGCTATGCCGACAGGACCAAGCGCGAGGTCAAGGATGCCGACATCTGGCGGCTCTTCAAGGATGAGTATCTGCCCGTGGAGGCCGGCGGAAGCGTGGTCGGCGGCGAATCCATGGCCGATCAGCGCGACGAGACCCTGCGCCAGTGGGGACGATTCAAGCTGCTGAATGTGGCGGTCACCTCCGGCGAGGACGGCTCCGACACCGTGCTGGATGCCACCCTGCTGGACCGAGGACTTGCCCCAGGCGATCCTGAGGAACGTCGTCGTGTTCATGGGCATGGGAACGGTCCTATTGCGGCCTTCCTGAATGCACTCAAGTCTTTGGATCAGACCGTCTCGGTCCTGGATTACGCCGAGCACGCCATGACCGCCGGCACGGACGCTCTGGCGGCTTCCTACGTGGAGTGCCAAGTGGGCGAACCGGCCAGGTCCCGGGTGATCTGGGGTGTGGGTATCGACTCGTCCATCTCCACCAGCTCCCTCAAGGCCATCATCTCGGCGCTCAACCGCTTCCAGCGCGGCTGAAGGCCAGAAAATCCAATACGGGTCCTTCAGATCCGATCCGGACGCACAACTACGCCCGGATCGGAACAAATTATCTGAACTGGTTTACATCTGGCTGGTTTACTGCTGGGTTGACTCGGCCCCTGAGTTGCCCTGAGTGCTGCCTTCGTTGTCGCCCTCACTGCTGCCGCTGCTGTCTTCATTCTCCGTTCCGCCTCCAGTGCCAGCGCCCGAACCACTGCCGGACCCGGACTGCCCCTGCTCGGAGTTCTGGCGCTGGGAGCGCTGCTGGGGCGCGTATGAGTATTCACGGTTGCGCGTGGATGAACTGCTCTGCCGGGATCCGGTGCCCCAATTGCCTTCTGGGCCACCGACCTTGCCGTGGTCCACAGCATCCGGGAAACGCTCCACTGGACTGTTGCCCAGGGCCGACTTCATATATTGGGTGAAGAGCTGAACCGCATAGAAGCCGTCGTGATAGTGATCCGGTACCTTCAGGGCTCCGCCGTCCTGACCCTGGTTCCAGACAGCGAAAGTGGTCAGAAGCGAGGGGGTGAATCCGATGAAGGAGATGGCGGTCTGGTCATTGGCCGTGCCGGTCTTGCCGGCGATGGGCCGCCCCAGGGAACGGGCATAGGATGCAGTGCCGCGCTGGACCGTCGTGGTCATAGCCTTTTGCAGCAGAGCCACTTGATCGGCGTTGAAGACCTGATCCGACTGGGTCGTAGCCGTGTAGAGCTCCTGATCCTTGGCGTCCTTGACCTGGGCGACCAAGTGCAGCTTGGGTCGTTGTCCCCCGTTGGCCAGAGTGGCGTAGCCCTGGGTCACGTCATAGACCGAGAGAGCGTCTACACCCAGAGTGTCGAAGGTGGTCGTATCGTCGATTTTCCCGGTGATGCCGGCTGTGTGGGCCACCTGGGCGATTTTGCGTGAGGTCACGTGCTCGCCCAAGTCCATGAAGACTGTGTTGACCGAGTTGGCGAATGCCGAGTATAGGTTGATGTACCCGTAGCTGACATTCCCGGCGTTAGCGACGGACTTGCCCACGCTGGAGAAGGTACGCGGCGAATTGCCGTTGAAGACCGTGTTTAGGCTGACCCCATCCTGGATGGCGCCCAGGAGCGTGTAGGCCTTCATGGTCGAACCGACCTGGAAGGTCGCCTGATCCACGTTGTTGAGCTGGTGGGTCAGGTAGTCGTCACCGGCGTACAGGGAGATGACGGCACCGGTCTTGGGGTCGACCGAGAGCCCCCCAATTTGCAGAGTGGGCGGCAGATGCTTGTTCCCTGTGGACGGACTGGCCACTTGGAACATCAGATCCTGTTTGTCCTTTTGGATGGTGGTGATGATCCGGTAGCCTCCAGTGTCCAGGTCGTCCGCGGTAAAGGGGGCCTTTTTGCCGGAGGACAGCTCGTTGCGGACCATGCGCAGCAGGTAGCCGTTGGGTCCCTGGTAGACGTTCTGCGGCATGTATTTGATGGTCTGCGGCATTTGGGCGCTGGCCCGGTCCTGATGGCTGATGTAGTGGTCCTCCTCCATGATGGCCAGCACGCGGCGGAAGCGCGACTCGGCCTGCTTGGGGTTGACTGCCGGGTCCCAGGAGGCAGGGGCCGGGATGATGCCGGCCAGCATGGCTGACTCGGGCATGGTCAGGTCCTTGGCGTCCTTGCCGAAGTAGTTTTGGGCGGCGGCCTGGATCCCGTAAGCGCCACGGCCGAAGTAGATGGTGTTCAGATAGTTGCAAAGGACGGTGTTCTTATCCTCTGTTCTGGAAATCTTCAAGGAGAGAATGGCCTCGCGCAGCTTGCCCTTATAGGATGTGGTCTCGCCCAGATAGTAGCGCTCGGCATACTGCTGGGTGATGGTGGATCCGCCTTGTCGGGTGCCCTTGGTCACGTTGTTGAAGAGCGCTCGGCTGATGCCTTTGAGGTCGATGCCGTTGTCTTTGTAAAAGGTGCGGTTCTCCGAGGCGACGACCGCATTGCCCACATACTTGGGCAGGACAGCGCAATCGATAATCTCTCGGTTCTGATTGGCATAGGTTCCGATGGGGGTGGTGCCGTCCGCATAATAGACCGTGGTCTTTTGCGCCAGGGCCTGCTTCTCAGGCGGGATGATTTCAGTGGTCAGATACAGGTATGCGAAGGCCGCCGCCCCGGCGACTAGCACCAGTCCCAGCAGGGCCAGGGTCCACTTAAGCACGCGATGCGACTTGTGGGGCCGTCTGCGGCGAGGTCCGCCGCCCCGGGTATTCCGGTCGGCGTGCCGCGAGGTGAGCCTGTCGGCGCGATTCCTGCTGACGCGCGTTCCGGACTGAGTCCTGCGTGTGAGCGAGGTCGAACTGACTGAACGAGTCTGATTGGCCATGCCAACCACGCTATCCGGCGGGGCTGAAAACTGTTCGACCTAAGGCTGAACGTTCATCATTTTCGTACGTTTGCGCCCTGCTTGGGGGTCTGTCCTGCCAGGGGGCAGGCATACGAAGTTCTATTCCACCATGCCATCCGCCGGGAGAAGGTATGCTTAAAGTGGAAATAACCCAGTAAATCAGAGGAGTTTGTATGAGCATCCGTGTAGCTGTAGCGGGCGTGGGCAACTGCGCTTCCTCGCTGGTACAGGGAGTCGAGTATTACAAGGACGCCAAGGATGATGACAAGATCCCCGGCATCATGCACGCCAACTTCGGTGGCTACCGCATTCGTGACGTGGAGTTCGTGACCGCCTTCGATGTGGACTCCCTCAAGGTCGGCAAGGACCTGAGCGAGGCCATTTTCGCCTCGCAGAACAACACCTACAAGTTCTGCGACGTTCCCAACATGGGCGTGGAGGTCCTGCGCGGGCCGACCGGCGATGGGCTGGGCGAGTACTACAGCAAGATGATCACCGAGTCGGACGCCGAGCCTGTTGATGTGGCCCAGGTTCTGCGCGACAAGAAGGTCGATGTGCTGGTCTCCTACCTGCCCGTCGGCTCTGAGCAGGCCGACAAGGCCTACGCCGCCGCTGCCATCGAGGCCGGGTGCGCTTTCGTCAACTGCCTGCCTGTCTTCATCGCCTCCGACCCCGAGTGGGCCCAGAAGTTCCGCGATGCCGGCCTGCCCATCGTGGGCGACGACATCAAGAGCCAGGTGGGCGCCACTATCACCCACAGGGTGATGGCCCGCCTCTTCGAGGATCGCGGCGTGCGTCTGGACCGCACCTACCAGCTGAACGTGGGGGGCAACATGGACTTCATGAACATGCTGCAGCGCTCCCGTCTGGAATCCAAGAAGGTTTCCAAGACCCGTGCCGTCACCTCCATTGTTCCTCATGACATGGATCCCCACAACGTCCACATCGGTCCCTCTGACTACGTGGCCTGGCTGGATGACCGCAAGCTGGCCTTTGTGCGTCTGGAAGGAACCACCTTCGGCGACGTTCCTCTGAATCTGGAGTACAGGCTGGAAGTCTGGGATTCACCCAACTCGGCCGGCATCGTCATCGACGCCCTGCGTGCCGCCAAGATCGCCCTGGACCGTCACCTGGCCGGCCCGGTGCTGGCACCCAGCTCCTATTTCATGAAGTCCCCCGCCGTCCAGCATGAGGACAACGAGGCTCGTCAGCTGGTCGAGGATTACATCGTCGGCAAGGTGGAGAGCGACGAGAGCGCCCTGGATGCCGATGTCAAGGCCGCCAAGGAGAACGGCAAGGACGTCTGGCACGCCTGAGCCCGCAGATTCTGCCTGGTTGATTTCTGAGGCGCCTGTTCGAAGGGCTACCTTGGAGGTTTGAATGGCAGATGCCTGATCTAAAAAAGGCCGGCCACTTTCGTGAGTGGCCGGCCTTCTTGCATTCGGATTGGAATAGCCGCTTTGGATTGGCTGGCTTCGCCTGATATTGAGCTCTTCAGCCTCATGCTCCCCTCCAAGGATTGCCTCTGAAGGGGCGATAGTGATTCGGTTCCGGCTTCAGCCCTTGGCCTGGCCTACCAGGGGAGCGATCCGCCTGTTCCAGGCATCCAGGGCTGAATTGATGACCTGGTGCATGTCGTAGTAAGCGTAGGTGCCCAGGCGCCCGCCGAAGACCACCTTCGGCTGTTGGATGGCCAGCTGCTTGTACTGGGTGTAGAGCGCCCGATCGCCACCCGTGTTGATGGGGTAGTAGGGCTCGTCGCCCTTGCCGGCGAAGCGGCTGTATTCCTCCCAGACCACGGTGCGTTCATGGTTCTGCCGGTCGTAGCGTTCGGGGTTGAAGTTCTTGAACTCGATGGCGCGGGTGTATGGCACGTCAGGATCGGAGAAGTTCATGACCGGGCAGCCGAAGTGGTCGTCCTCGTCGTAGCGGCGCTCCTTGAAGTCCACGGTCCGCCACTTGAGCTCGCCCAAGTGGTAGCCGAAGTAGCGGTCGACCGGGCCGGTATAGACAACGGGGACCTGTCCTACCAGAGCATCCCGGTTCCAGGGCTGGGAGTTGTCGAAGAAGTCGGTTTTCAGGCTCACCTGGATGCGCGGATCGTCGATCATCCTATCGAACCAGGCTGTGTAGCCGTCCTTGGGCAGGCCTTCCCATGTGTCCTTGAAGTAGTGGTTATCGTAGTTGAACCGCACCGGAAGCCGCTTGATGATCGAGGCGGGCAGTTGGGAGGGGTCGGTCTGCCACTGCTTGGCCGTGTAGTTCTTGATGAAGGCCTCATACAGGGGGCGGCCGATCAGAGAGATGCCCTGATCGTTCAGGTTGCCCGGGTCGGTCCCGGCCAGCTCGCCGGCCTGCTCCCGGATCAGTTCTCGGGCCTGCTGGGGGGTGTAGTGGGCGTGGAAGAACTGGTTGATGGTCCCCAAGTTGATGGGCAGGGGGTAGACCTCGCCCTTGTGGGTGGTGTAGACCCTGTGGGTGTAGTCGGTGAATTCGGTGAAGCGATTGACATACTCCCAGACCTTGCGGTTGGAGGTGTGGAAGAGGTGGGCCCCATACTTGTGGATTTCGGCCCCGGTTTCCTCGTCCATATAGGAGTAGGCGTTGCCGCCGATGTGGTCGCGCACATCGATGATCCGCACCCGGGCCCCGCTGTGCTCGACCGCCTGCTGGGCCACAGTCAGACCGAATAGGCCAGCGCCCACAATCACCAAATCAGCATCCATGTCAGCCATTCGTCTTCAGCCATCCATCCCTTGTCGCTGTTGATGCCGGGCTGCCTACTGTCCGTTGCCAGGGTCCGGCATGATCCGTGATCAACCGCTGGAGTACGGCGATCCTGTTGCCTACATGCTAGCGGACAGGTCTGGTCAGGGAAGCAACGGGCGGCAATATCGACCGAATACGCACCTGGCATGGATGGATCAGTGCTTTCCAGTGGACAAGTGCAGCATGTCTGCTATGATAGTGACTTGCTCTCACGTGGCGTTATGTCACCCAATCCCCCCAGGGCAGGAATGCAGCAAGGGTAAGTGGCCTCTGGCGGGTGCGTGGGAGTTTTCCATATTTGCCCTGACCAGGCTGGATGGAGTCGTGAAAACAATGCGTTTGTCGGACAGGGTGTCGGCTGTCGACCCAGGGGTTGGATAGAGTCTTGAGGTATGACCAACAAGCGCGAGCAGGGCGAAGCACAGCAGACCTGGTACCGGGACCCGAATGAGCAGACCGAGGAGGACGACAGTCACGTTGACCGTGATCCTTTGACGTTCCGACCCCGGATTTCATCCCTGGTTCTGTGCCTGGTCGCCGGCCTGGCCTGTCTGGGTCTGGCTGCTTTGGTCTGGTGGGCGGCTGTCTGGACTGTTCCCGGGCAGACCTATGACGATATGGCCCTGACCAACTTCCGCGGTTTCCTTGACCAGGCGCCCCTGGTCAAGGCTTACTTGGGGCTGTTCACCATCCCTTATGTGACTGTGGTGATCTGCATGGTGCTGGGTCTTACAGCCCTGGCGGTCGTTCTGGCGCGCCGCCGGTGGTGGCTGCTCGGCCAGGTTGCCGTATATGCTCTGGTGGTCTTCGGGGTGGCCCGCATTCTCAAACGCTTCCTGCCTCGCCCCGTGCTTATCCATGCCCAGGCCTCCGCATCCAACTCAACTCCATCCGGGCATACCGTCCTGGCTCTGGCGGTGGTCCTGGCCCTGCTCTGTGTGGTGCCGCGCGTTTGGAGGGCCCCGGTCGCCTTGGTGGGGTTCGCCTTTGACCTGTCCGTGGGCTGCTCGCTGGTGCAGGGTGGCTGGCATCGCCCCTCGGACGTGATCATGGGCATTCTTATTCCGGCCGGCCTCTGTCTTATTGCTCTGGCTGCTACTCGGGGAACCGGGATGGATGTTCCTGGGACCAGGATGTCATCGGCTTCGATTCAGATTGTCTCCACCCTGATGCTGGCTGCGGGGTTCCTAGGGATTCTCTACGCTTGCTATGTCATCTGGCAGGTCAGCCCTGGACTGGAGATCGGAGCCCGGTGGACGGCCTACGGGGTCCATTGCTCGGCCGTCATAATGATGGCATCCGTTCTGTCACTGACCCTGGGACTGGTTCTGGCGATGAGGCAGATCACCGCCTCGCCTCTGACAAGGATGGGCCTTGTCGGTCGGCCTCCGGCTCCGCCCCAGAACGACTGAGGTCGTTCTCTGGGCGTACTGAACGTCTCTGATTCATCCACCATCGGACTCAGGGATCCACACCCGTGCACATGACCTCTTGATTTGCATGGTGACGGAACCGCGTGAGTAAGATGGCGTGCGAAAGACCACAATATAAGGAGAGGCCATGGCATCCGGCAATAAGCTCGTCATTGTTGAGTCGCCAACCAAGGCAAAGAAGATCGGCGGGTACCTGGGCAAGGGCTACACGGTCATGGCTTCAGTGGGCCATATCCGCGACCTGGCCCAGCCATCGCAGATCCCGGCCTCCCAGAAGAAGGCCTACGGCAAGTTCGGCGTAGACGTGGACGATGGCTTCAAGCCCTATTACATCGTGGACGATAAGAAGAAACACACGGTGTCCGAGCTCAAGAAGGCGCTGAAGAACGCCGACGAGCTCTATCTGGCCACTGATGAGGATCGGGAAGGGGAGGCCATCGCCTGGCACTTGGTCCAGACCCTCAAACCCAAGGTGCCGGTAAAGCGCATGGTCTTTCATGAGATCACCCCAGAGGCCATCAAGAATTCGCTCAAGCACACCAGGGACGTGGATGCCCACATGGTTGATGCCCAGGAGACCCGTAGGGTCCTGGATCGGCTCTATGGCTACGAGCTCTCACCGGTGCTCTGGCGCAAGGTAGGTCCGGGGCTGAGCGCCGGGCGTGTTCAGTCTGTGGCGACTCGGCTGATCGTGGAGCGTGAGCGTGAGCGTATGGCCTTCGTCAAGGCCTCCTACTGGGATCTGTTGGCGCGTTTGGTGCAGAAGGATGTCGGGGAATCGGCGCCGTCGAGTGGTTTTCAGGCACGAATGATCGGTCTGGGGGAGCAGCGGCTGGCGGTCTCCAAGGACTTCACATCCAAGGGTCAGCTGACGGAAACGGCCACCAAGGAGCAAGTCCTGCAGCTGGACGAGCAGCATGCCCGGAACCTTGCTGAGGCGCTGAAGGAGCAGGACTTCACAGTGACGGGTATGGAGACCAAGCCATATCGGCGGCGTCCTCAGCCCCCCTTCACTACATCTACCCTGCAGCAGACGGCTGGCAACCGGCTGGGCATGAGTTCACGGGCCACCATGCGCGCTGCCCAGGGGCTCTATGAGAACGGGTTCATCACTTACATGCGTACGGATTCGGTCACCCTCTCCCAGGAGGCCATTGCCGCTGCCCGCAAGGGGGTCGAGCGTGAGTACGGCGCCGAATACCTTTCGGCTGAGTCCAAGCAGTATGTAACCAAGACCGCCGGCGCCCAGGAGGCCCACGAGTGCATCCGGCCCGCCGGTTCCACCTTTCACAGGCCTCAGGATCTGGCCGACCGTCTGGCTCCTGACCAGCTCAAGCTCTACACCCTGATCTGGCGGCGCACCCTGGCTTCGCAGATGGCCGACGCCACCGGGTCTACAGCCACCATCCGCCTGTCGGCGCAGGCGGGCAAAGAGGGTACGGCCCTCTTCCAGGCTTCAGGCACCGTCATCAAGTTCCCCGGCTTCCTCAAGGCCATGAGTGCAGGCTCTGAGCAGACCGATGAGGGTTCATCCCTGCCTCCGGTCCAGCAGGGGGACGTGCTTCGTGCCGTCTCCGTCGATCCCGAGGGCCATGAGACCCAGCCGCCGGCCCGTTACACTGAGGCATCTCTGGTCAAGACCCTAGAGGCCAAGGAAATAGGCAGGCCCTCCACCTATGCCAGCATCATCTCGACCATCATCGATCGTGGATATGTCTATGAGCGCGGCCGTGCACTGATTCCCTCCTGGCTGGCATTTTCGGTAATCAGATTGTTGGAGACCAATTTCCCCAGGTATGTGGATTACCAATTCACGGCGCAGATGGAGAACGGCCTGGATATGATTGCCCATGGCAAGGAGCGGGGCAAGGACTGGCTGACACGGTTCTACTTCGGCTCAGGCCCGGGTGCCGCCCAAAACGCTGATCAGGCTCATCAGGGCTTGCAGGAGCAGGTGGCCCAACTAGGAGACATAGACGCCCGCAAGATCAACACCATCGAGATTGGCGATGGCCTGCAGGTGAGGGTTGGCCGCTATGGTCCCTATCTTGAGGATACGGCCGACCTGGATGCCGACGGCAACCCCAAGCGGGCCTCGTTGCCGCCCACCATGGCTCCGGACGAGCTGACCGTGGCGGCGGGCCATGAACTGATTGCCGCCAATGCCGGCGGTCCCCGTCAGCTGGGCAAGGATCCGCAGACCGGCGGTCGGGTTGAGGTGCGTAAGGGTAGATTCGGCCCCTATGTGGCTCTGATCAGCCCCGAGGAGGAAGCGGCCGAGCAGAAAAAGCCGACCGGCAAGACTGCACGGACAGCCAAGCAGGCCGGTCCCAAGCCCAAGATGGCCTCGCTCTTCAAAACCATGGATCCAGACACGGTCACCTTGGAGGATGCTTTGAAACTGCTCAGCCTGCCTAGGACGGTGGGCGGCATCGAGCTGACCGATGCCAAGACGGGAGAAACCGACCAGGCCACCGTCACGGCCAGCAACGGCCGTTATGGCCCCTATTTGACGGCCACTAAGACTGACGGCGGCACCGAGACGCGTTCGCTGACCGACGAGGGGCAGATTTTCACCATCGATCAGGCCGGGGCCAAGGCCCTCTTCGACCAGCCCAAGTACGGACGGCGTTCCCGGAGCGCGGCCAAGCCCCCTCTTCGTGAGCTGGGTACGGACCCGGACAGCGGCAAACCCGTCACCATCAAGGACGGGTTCTACGGTGTCTACATCACCGACGGGCAGACCAACAGGACCCTGCCCAAGCAGTACACGGCCCAGTCCATCGAGCCGGAGGTGGCCTTCCGCCTGCTGGCAGAGAAGCGCGCGGCCGGGCCTGTCAAGCGACGCGGCCGGACCGCCCGCAAGTCGACTGCGCGAAAGTCCGCCGCCCGCAAGTCGGCGTCCAGCAAATCTACAGCTGGCAAGTCGGTCACTCGCGCCCGTAAAACCACAAAGAAGGCCAAAACCGCCAAGACTTCCAAGAGTATGGAGCATAAGGCATGAGCGATGGTTTGTTCATTTCCTTCGAGGGCGTGGATGGTGCAGGCAAAACCACCCAGGTTCAACGAGCACATAACTATCTGCAGGAGTGCGGCCTGCGATCCCTGGTTACCCGCGAGCCAGGCGGCACCCCTGTCGGATTGACCATTCGGGAACTCGTCCTCCACGGCTTGGCCGCTTTTCCCTCGGTCGCCGTGACCGGAGGTACCGACGTGGTTGACGCCTCCGACGATCTGGCCCCCAGGACCGAGGCTCTGCTCTATGCGGCGGATCGGGCTGAGCATGTGGCCCAGGTGGTGCGTCCGGCTCTGGATCGCGGAGACATTGTGCTCTGCGACCGTTACCTGGATTCCTCAGTGGCCTATCAGGCCGGAGGCCGTGATCTGTCGGTGGGTGTGATTCGTCGGCTGAGTCTGTGGGCCAGTCAGGGCCTTCTGCCCAGGCGCACCTACCTGCTGGACGCGGATCCGTCTCAGTCCAAGTCGCGTCTGGACCATGAGCCCGATCGGCTGGAGTCGGCTGGCGACGACTTTCAGCAGCATGTGCGTCAGGCATTCCTGCAGCTGGCCCAGAGGGAGCCCGACCGGTTCCTGGTTATCGACGCCACCCAATCCATCGACCAGGTCTGGCAGATCATCCAGGACGATTTGGACAAGTTGGTCGAAGGGCGCGAGCCAGATCTGCCGCAGGTCGATGATGAGAATGACGACACTGATGCTCAGGACGATGCCGACGAGGATGAATCGACGGCGGGGTATGAGGATGATGAGCAGGGTGCCGAGTCGGACTGGACCGAGGCTGCGGATACGTCCGCTCAGGCACCGGAGGCTGATGCTGACCAGGATGACCAGCCCATGGAGGCAGGGACAGTCGGCGGTGACGCTGACGATAATTCGGTTCCTGCAGGTTCTCGCGCTCGCTGGTTGCTCCGGTCCCGGCTCCTGCGGAAGACCCGATGAGCGTCTGGGACGCCATTGTGGGCCAGCAGCCCACGGTCGAGCTGCTCAAGCGGACGGTGGCCGCTCAGGCGCGGGGTCATGACGAGGTGGCCCAGTCCTGGTTGATCTGCGGCCCTCCTGGATCAGGGCGATCCAATCTGGCCCGGGCTTTTGCGGCAGCCCTGATCAGTCCGGATCAGGGACTGAGCGACCAGCCTACTCGCGTCACTCAGCAGGTTCTGGCCGGAACCCATCCGGATGTGTCCATACTGTCCACCAACAAGGTCACCATCGGCATCAACGAGGTCAGGGAGCTGATCATGACCTCGGAGCAGATGCCCTCAACTTCGCGCTGGCGGGTCATCATCATCGAAGACGTGGATCGGATGCTGGAGCGGACCACCAATGTGCTGCTCAAGGAGATCGAGGAGCCAGCCGAGCATACGATTTGGCTTCTGTGCGCACCCAGCGCCCAGGATGTGCTGCCCACCATCCGCTCACGGACCAGGGTGCTCAACTTGGCGGTGCCATCCAACACCGCAGTGGTTGATTTCCTGACTGACCAGGTGGGGGTGGACCAGCCCCTGGCTGCTAAGGCCGCCCGTCTGGCCCAGGGGCACATCGGCATCGCTCGCCTCTACGCCACAAGGGATCAGGTTCTGGCCGACCGTGATGAGCTGGTCGTGGGCCTGCTGGGCCTTAGACGCGCTTCGGATGCTGTGGTCCTGGCTGGCCGGGTGGTGGATGCGGCCCGCGATCAGGCCACTGCCACCGTGGACGATGAGGTGGCCAGGAACGAGCGGGAGTTTCGGCAGATAAACGGTCTTAGGGATAAGGAACGCATTCCCCGGCAGCTTCGTGGGGCCTATCATGCCTTGGGCGGCAAGGATCAGGTCCGTCGGCGGGTCACCAGACTGACCCGGGATGTGCTGGACCGCAACCTGAGCACCTTGGCCAGCGTTTACCGGGATGTGGGCGTCCTGCAAAACGGCGCCGAGGAGAAGGCGGGCCTGGTCAATTTGGAGAATCGGGCGGCAATTGCCGATCTGTCTGTCAGGCTCTCCAGGCAGGGGGCCATCGACCGCATTCAGCTGATCGCCCGGGCTCGCAGGAGGCTGGCTGCCAACGGTTCGCCGATCCTGGTCTTCGAGGCCCTCTTCTGCACCCTGCTGGTCTGAGCACAGGCTTAAGGGGCATCAGGCGAAAGTGCCCGGCGAGGTCATGTCGCTGCTGCCGATTCTTGGCGACCAGGTCGATTCCCTGCACTCCAGCGCTGGCGGCAGAGCCACATGGGAGGGCAGAATGGACTGTCCCTTGGTATCGACCAGCCGCAGCGCCTCTTGGACGATGCCTTTCAAAGGAGTCTTGACTGCGGTCAAGGTCGGACTGCTGATCAGACAGGCTGGGCTGTCCACGAAGGCGGCCACCTTGACTTGGTCGGGAACCTGGAAGCCCAGTTGGCCACAGGCCATCAGAGCGCCCAGGGCCAGCGAGTCGTCCCCGCAGATGATGGCATCGGGACGGTCGTTTCCTTCAGCGAGCATGGTCATGACGGCATCGTGGCCGCGGCGCATGCTGCAGGGTCCAAACTGGATCCAGTCCGGCTGAGGTGTCATGCCTAGGGTGTTGGTCAGGGTGGAGAAGGTCGTGAAGAGCTCAGTGGCCTCACTGGTGTTCAGTTCGCGGCTTAGGTAGGCCACCGAATGCGCGTTCTGCTCGGCCAGGTGGGCAATGATCAGCCGCATGGAGGCCGCCTGGTCCATGCCGACCCAGCTGGTGTGGTAGGAAAGCGGTCTGCCGCCGACCTGGACGATGGGCAGCCCGGACGGCAGGTCTACGGGCATGCCGACCGGATCGTCGTCCGGCGAAGGAACGATGATAATTCCTTCGACTTGCCGGGCCGCCATGGACCTGATGGCCGCCTCTCGCTCCTGATCGCCCCTGACGGATATGACCAGCAAGTAGCGGCTCTGTTCGGTCAGCCTCCTGCTGAGCAAATCCAGGATGGACCCGTCTATGCCTGTGGAGGTGCCGCATAGGATCAGCCCTATGGTCCTGCTGCGGTCCGAGCGGAGGGTGCTGGCAGCGAAGTTGGCCGAGTAATTGAGCTTTTCGGCTGCAGCTCTGACCCTGCGGCTGATGTCGTCGTTCTTGTGTCTATGGCCTGAAAGGACGCGGGACACAGTCGCCGTCGAAACTCCGGCCAGGGCTGCGACGTTGGCAATGGAAGGTTTATTGTCCGCCGTGTGTCCCATCGTTTCCCTCGAAGGCCCTTTCCTTTGATGCCGGCTGCACTTGGCGGCGGGTTACTCAGCCCGGGTCAGCCTGGCGACCAGGGAGTCGGCTACGGACTCGGCCTCATCGCCTTCGACAGTCACGGTGACCTTGTCGCCCTTAGCGATGCCCAGGCTCATGACCATCAGAATGCTGCTGGCGTCTACGGGATTGCCTTCGTCCTTGGCTATGGTGACTTTGCAACCGCTGGATGCGGCGGCCTGCGAGAATTCTGAAGCGGGCCTGGCATGAATGCCGACCGGGTCGGTGATGATGGTAGAACGTTGCGCTGTTGCCATGATGACCAGCTTTCCTGAATATATGGTCGGTCTTGTTGAACCGGTATGTCGAGTTGTGAGTACGCTGGTCATCTTACCACTGCAAAAGAAGAATTACAGAAAACGATTACCGTTGAAAAACAAATGAATTTGTGTATACTGAACATCGTTGCTTGAAGAACGTTTCCACCGCCGTTGCGGAGTTGGCCCCAGGGGCGGCTCACGAGCAGTGGGCAGGCACTAAGGAGTGCGACATGGAGATCCAAGGCGTAGGCATTGGCCGCGGCGTTGCCGTTGGCCCGGTCATTCATATGGCGGCCGGACTGGATGTGCCCGGCGATGAGGCGAGGCCTGAGAATCTGATGGCGGATGCTGAATTCGGCAGGGTCGAATCCGCTCTGACCTCGGTCAACAAGGACCTGCTTGCGCGTGCCAAGGCCGCCCAGGATGGGCAGGGGGCCAAGGATGCTGCACCGATTCTGACCGCCTTGGCCCAAATGGCCCAGGACCCGGCCCTGAAGACCTCGATCCGATCCCTGCTGGAGGGTGGCAAAACCGCCGAACGGTCCGTTTATGAGGCTTTTGCCGACTTCGAAGAAAAGCTCCAGGCCATCGGCGGCTACATGGGGGAGCGTGCCAACGATCTGCATGATGTAGGCCAGCGTGTTATCGCCCATCTGCTCGGCGTCCCGGCGCCGGGCGTGCCAGAAAGCGACAAGCCATTCGTCCTGGTCGCCCCTGATCTGTCTCCGGCCGACACTTCCAGCTTGGACATGACCAAGGTTCTGGCCATTGTCACCATTGAGGGCGGTCCGACCAGCCATACCGCCATTCTGGCCCGGTCCCGAGGGATTGTCGCCGTCGTAGGCGCTCAGGACGCAGCTGGGCTGTGCGACGGGCAGACAGTCATTGTCGATGCCGCTGCCGGCAAGGTGACAGCCGATCCTACCAATGAACAGATTGAGAAAGCTGAGCAGGCCCGCCGCGATGCGGATCAGGCCAAGGCTTTGCGGGGTCGCCCGGGCCAGCTCAAGGATGGAACCAGAATCCCTCTCCTGGCCAATGTCGGCAAGCCTGCGGATGCCGATCCAGCCCTGGAGTATGGAGCTGAGGGGGTTGGGCTCTTCCGTTCGGAGTTCCTCTTCCTTGGCAACGAGCAGGCGCCCGGTGTCGAGGAGCAGGCTAAGGCCTACCGTGCTCTTCTTGAACGCTTCCCTGGCCGCAAGGTGGTCATCCGTCTGCTGGATGCCGGCGCTGACAAGCCTTTGCCCTTCCTGACCCAGGCCGACGAGCCAAATCCGGCCCTGGGACTGCGTGGCCTGCGCACGCTCAAGGTCCACAGCCAGGTCCTGGAGGATCAGCTGGAGGCCCTGGCCCGGGCTGATGCCGAGACTGATGCAGATCTGTGGGTCATGGCGCCCATGGTTGCTGATGAGCACGAGGCCGATTATTTCGTCCGTCTGGGCAAGAGCAAGGGGCTCAAGCGCGTGGGCGTCATGGCTGAGGTTCCTTCAATCGCCCTGATGGCCGACAAGGTAGCCAAGGTGGCCGACTTCGTCAGCATCGGCACCAACGATCTGACCCAGTACACGCTGGCCGCCGACCGCACGCTGGGCTCGGTCGCCTCCTATCAGACCGCCTGGCACCCTGCCGTCCTCAGGGCCATCAAGCTCATCGCTGATGCCGGTCAAGCCAATGACATGCCTGTCGGAGTTTGCGGCGAGGCTGCTGCGGATCCGGACCTGGCCGTGGTTTTGGCCGGAATCGGCGTGACCAGCCTGTCCATGACTCCGGTCGCCCTGGATGATGTCCGCGCCGAACTGGCCAAGCACACCATGGATGAGGCCAAGGCGCTCGCCGCCAAGGCTCTGGACGGAGAGTTCTATCATCCCCAGGGGTGGTGAGCAGCCGACCGGATTTGTGCAAATCCATCGGATCCGGTGCAGTCGATCAAGTCAAACAGCACGAGCAAGGAGCAGACATGACAGATTTCCAAGCCTTCCTTCCCGATACATCCTTCGCCTTGGATGTGCCGGCGACTGATTGGCGGGATGCCATTCGCAAGGCGGGCGACAGACTGGTGGCCTCCGGGTTCGCCACCGATGCCTACACGGACCAGATGATCGAGACTGTTGAGAAGATGGGTCCCTACATCGTCATCGCCCCCGGTTTGGCTCTGGCTCATTCCCGGCCCAGCGAGGCGGTCCTGGGAACCGGCCTGAGCTGGGTAAGGCTGTCCACGCCTGTCGAGTTCGGCAACAAGGCCAACGATCCGGTCTCCCTGGTGATTGGTCTGGCCGGACGGGATGAGCAGGAGCACCTGCAAGTGATGTCCGCCATCGCCGGTGCTCTGACCGACGCGAAGAAGACCGAGCAGCTGGCCAAGGCCGGCACCCCTGACGAGGTCCGCGCCATTCTTGGATCGTGAGCAGGACCCGCTTTTGCGGATCCCAGCATGGCAAATGCAAGAAGCAGTAAGAAGTAAACAAGGAACAAAGGAGCAACTCATGGATATTCTCTGCGTATGCGGCAACGGAATCGGCACTTCGGTTCTGCTCAAGGTCAACGTGGAGCAGGTGGCATCGGAGCTGGGCATGGATGTGACTGTGACCACCTCCGACGCTGGCAGCGCCAAGGGCACGGCCAACATGAACGACCTGGTGCTGACGTCGCCTCAGCTGGCGCCCGAGCTGGAGGGGACCACGACCCCAGTCGAGACCGTCCAGAATTTCATGGACAAGGACGAAATCAAGGGCATCCTGGAGCAGTACGCCGACTGATGAGTCCGGCGGACATTCATCATCGCCAGGCCGATGGAATACCCGCTCTTTAACTTGACAACAAGAGAGAAATAGTAAGGACAAACAATGAATGTCTTCCTTGCGGTGCTGAACTTCATCAGCCAGGAGATTCTGAATGTGCCCGCCTATCTGATTGGCATCGTGGCAGCCATCGGCCTGATCGCCCTGAAACGGAGTGCGGGCCAGGTCATTTCGGGTGCCCTCAAGGCGGCCATGGGCTATCTGATTCTGGGCGCCGGCGCCACTGTCGTGACCAACGCCCTGGGTCCCTTCGGCAAGCTGGTCTTCAAAGCTACCGGGGCCCACGGGGTCGTACCCACCAACGAGGTGATCGTGGCCCAGGCCTCCAGCCAGTTCGGCGCAGCCTCCGCCTACATCATCGTGCTCAGCTTCATCGTCATGATCCTGCTGGCCCGGTTCACCCCCCTCAAGTACGTCTTCTTGACCGGCCACCATATGGTCTTCATGTCCACCCTGCTGGCTCTGGTCCTTTCGATCGGGTTCGGCAAGGGCAACAACCTGCTTATCGTGCTGATCGGCGCCCTGCTCATGGGCGTGATCATGGTGGCCATGCCCGCTTTCGCCCAGCCTTACATGAACCGGGTGACCGGCAGCGACAAGCTGTCCATCGGCCACTTCAACACCTTGGGCTACGTGGTCTCGGGCGCGGTTGGCAGCGCTGTGGGCAAGAAGTCGCGTTCCACCGAGGACATCG
The DNA here is from genome assembly GCF_026537385.1 of Bifidobacterium sp. B4079. NCBI lineage: Bacteria > Bacillati > Actinomycetota > Actinomycetes > Bifidobacteriales > Bifidobacteriaceae > Bifidobacterium > Bifidobacterium sp. B4079. The sequence goes on from NZ_JAFNMH010000002.1 coordinate 108,924, forward strand.
ACTTCCCCAAGGGGCTGAGCTTCCTGCGTGATTCCATGGTCTCCACCACCCTGCTCATGGTCATCCTCTATTTGGTCTTCGCCATCTGGACCGCCTTGGTGGTGCCTGCCAAAGCGGCTTTCGCCGTCTTCCCCTCTCATCCGGCCAACTGGGGAGCCTTCTTCATGGCCGCCTTCGCCCAGGCCCTGCAGTTCGGCATCGGCGTGAGCATCATCCTGTACGGTGTCCGTATCATCCTGGGTGAGCTGGTGCCCGCCTTCCAGGGCATCGCCAACAAGGTGGTTCCTGGCGCCCGTCCTGCCCTGGATATCCCCATCGTCTTCCCCTATGGTGCCAATGCATCCCTGATTGGCTTCCTGGCCTCCTTCGCCGGCGGTCTGGTGGCTCTGGTCATCATAGCCGTCTGGCTCGGGCCCGTCTGGGGTCTGGCCCTGATCCTGCCGGGCATGGTGCCCCACTTCTTCGATGGCGGCGGCGCCGGCGTCTTCGGCAACGCAACCGGCGGCCGCATCGGGGCTGTGGTCGGCGGCTTCATCAACGGTCTGCTGATCACCTTCCTGCCGGCCATCCTGATGACGGTTCTGGGCAGCTTCGGCCTGTCCAACGCCACCTTCGGGGATGCTGATTTTGCCTGGTATGGCACTGTGGTCGGCAAGCTGTCCCAGCTGGGCATTCCCGTTGGGGCCGTGGTCCTGGTGATTCTGGCGGTGGTGATCTTCGCCCTGGCCTGTGTCTGGCAGGTCAAGGTGGTCAACACTGGATGGATGCCTGCTGCCAAGCATGCTGAGTTCATCGCCAGTGTCGAGGCTGAAGAGAAGGAGGCCAAGGCTCAGGCTCGCGCAGCCGCCAAGGCCGCTCGTGCACAGGCCAAGGCCGCAAAGGCCGAATAGGCATGCTCAAGTTCGCCGCATAAGCGCCAGGAGAAAGGTCTTGCTGATTCCCTTCTCCAGTCCAATTTAGAGCCGCCCGGATCATTTCCATGCGGAAGGATCCAGGCGGCCCTTGCACTTTTAGCGTAGGGTGGCGGGATTTATTATGCTGGACGCTGTTCGCGGCTGTTTTCAATGATGAACTTGACCTCGTCGGCTGGGCGGGCGAGAATCGAATCATGAGGATTATCACTGATTTCGGCACCATTCCCGATCGGTATGCCAAGCGCGCCCCTCAGTCCCTTACCCGCAAGGGACGTCCTGTAGTCTCCTTCCCCTTCCGCCTTGAGGACGTGCCTCAGGAGGCCCGCTGCCTGCACTGGATGCTGGTGGATCCTGACTCCGTGCCCGTGTGCGGCTTCCCTTGGATTCACTGGTCCCTGGCCAACCTGCCCATCGAGGCCTTGCTCGCCTTGCAGCCCGAGGGGACCGGAAGCTCTGTTCTGGCGATTCCCGAAGACTTCTCCAGAAATCTGTCTAACCTGATTCCCGGTGTGCCTCAAGGGCGCACCTCGGCGGCCTCGCCCCTGGTCATGGAGGAGGAGATCGCTGACGACCCCGCCGTGCTTATGCGTTACAACGGTCCTACGCCTCCGGACCGGGTTCATGACTATGTGCTGTCGGTCTGGGCCACACGAGAAACTCTGCCGGGCCTAGAGGAGGGGTTCTGGCTGAATGCCCTGGCCCATGCCATCCATTCCGCCCAGCCGGTGGCCGCAGCAGCTCGGGCCTGGCTGCCAGCTGATGCCTGACCTGGTTGGGGCGGTCTAGCACTAGAGTGAGGCCATGCCCCAAGTGCGCAGACGGCCGTCATCCCTGCCTGCCACGCAGTCGGTTCGAAAGGCATCCACCGACATTCTGACTGGTGATGACGCTGACCGCGATCAGACAAAGGAAGACGCTCATATGCCCTGCACCACGCTTCTGATAGGCAAGAATGCCAGTTATGACGGGTCCACCATCATCGCTCGGAATGAGGACTCGTCCAACGGAGAGTTTCGTCCCAAGCGCTTCGTGTTAGTCACTCCTGACCAGCAGCCACGGCACTACCACAGTGTGATCAGCCACCTGGAGATGGACCTGCCCGAGGATCCCATGCGATATACCTCGGTGCCCGACGCTTTGCACGATCAGGGGTTCTGGGCTGCTGCAGGCGTCAACAGCGCCAACGTGGCCATGTCAGCCACCGAGACCATTACCACCAACGAACGTGTTCTGGGTGCAGATCCTCTGGTTGAGCCCACCACTGCCCAGGGCCGTCCTGGGGATAAGGACTACCTGGCCGCAGCGCCCGGAGGCATCGGCGAGGAGGACTTGGTCACCATCGTCCTGCCCTATATCCACTCGGCTCGGGAGGGCGTTCAGCGGCTGGGCTCCCTGCTGGAGCGCTACGGCACCTACGAGATGAATGGCATCGCCTTCAGCGATGTGGACGAGATCTGGTGGATGGAGACTGTGGGCGGCCATCACTGGATCGCCAAGCGTGTGCCTGATGACTCCTATGTGACCATGCCCAACCAGCTGGGCATCGACGAGTTCGATCTGGACGACGCCTTCGGAGACCAGACCGACCACCTCTGCTCGGCCGACCTGCGGGAGTTCATCGCCGACAACCACCTGGACTTGTCCGTGGAGTCGGCTTCGCCCTTCAACCCGCGTGACGCCTTTGGATCCCACAGCGATTCAGACCACGTATATAACACGCCTCGGGCCTGGTACATGCAGCGCTTCCTCAATCCCTATGACGAGATCTGGGACGGGCCGGATGCCGATCACACTCCCGCCAGCGACAACATTCCCTGGTGCCGTCAGCCTGAGCGGCTAATTACCGTGGAGGATGTCAAGTACCTGCTCAGCTCCCACTATCAGGGCACACCCTACGATCCCTATGGGCGGACCGGCGACGAGCATACCAAGGGACTTTACCGCCCCATCGGCATCAATCGCAACGACCAGCTGTCCCTGATCCAGCTGCGCCCCTACCAGCCTGAATCATGCAGGGCCATCCAGTGGATTTCATATGGGTCCAACGCCTTCAATGCCTTGGTTCCCTTCTATACCAATGTGGATCGCACACCCGACTATCTGGCCAACACCACGGGGCGGGTCTCCACCGACAGCCTCTACTGGTCCGACCGGCTGGTCGCCGCCCTGTGCGACTCGGCCTTTGCGGGCACTTCGGCGGCCGTCGAACGCTATCAGCAGAGCGTAGGCGCTGAGGGTCATCGCATGATCACCGCTGCAGACGAGCAGGTGGCCCGTTTGGAAGGCGCCGACAAGGGCACTGACAACCCAGAGGTTCGCCAAGTGCTGGAGGCTGCCAACAAGGACATGGCCGAACGTCTGCGCAAGGAGACCGACGATCTGCTGAGCCAGGTGCTTTATACGGCCAGCATGGGCATGCGCAACGGCTACCATCTGTCCGACAACTGAGCCATCCGATTGACAAGGATCATAAGGGAGGAGAGCCGCATGACGGGCTTCGGCGATTACGTCAGGCCATACGGCCTGTTTGACAAGATCGATGCCTTCGGCTACCTGAAGGATCTGCGGGATCATCCGGATATGCCGCGCAAGCATGGATGGGTGCTGTTGGTCACCGCCGACACTCCGCTGAAGGCATCGCGGGGAGAGGGCAAGACCACCACCACCATCGCCCTGATCGACGCCTTGCGCGCCCGGGGCGTGGACGCCGCTGCCGTCCTGCGTCAGCCCAGCATGGGCATTACCGCCGCAGGGTCCAAGGGTGGCGCCTCCGGTGGCGGCAAATCCTCCCTGACGCATCCTGAGCTGGTGGACTGGGGCCTGTGTGGGGAGATGGCTGCCATCGAATCCGCTCAGAACCTGCTGGTCTCCTTTGCGGAGAAGGCAGTGGACGAGGGGCGGTTGGACACTGTCCTAGTGCCCCGGGTCAGCGAGGTGCCCTCGCGGTCCCTGCGGCAGATCACCGTGGACCGAGGCAAGGGCGACCTGCCTGAGCGGACCGTGCTGACGCCCACTTGCGAGCTCATGCAGATTGTAGTGCTCTCCCGGAGCATGAAGGAGATTGAACAGCGCGTGGCCGCCATGGTCGCGGGGACCCTGGATGGCCGTCCAGTTACCTTCGGAGAGTTTGTGGACCTCTGGCGTATCACTGGCATCCTGACTGATGCGGTCAAGCCCGCTTTCACCCAGACCTTGGAGGGTTCTCCAGTCTACGTGCATGGCGGGCCATTCGCCAACGTCTCCATCGGCATTCCCAGCCTGGTGTCCGTGGAGATGGCCTGCGCCCGGCACGACGTGGTCGTTGTCGAGGCGGGCTATGGAGCCGATGCCGGCGCCCAGAAGTGGCTGGACATCGCCGCCCGCGAATATGGGGCCCAATGGCCGGCCGCCGCCGTGGTCGTCACACGTGCCACCACCTGGCGGGACGATCCTAAGCTGAGCTGGCGCTATCCCTTCCATGTGCATCGTCTGGAAGGACTGGGCATCCCCACCTTCCCGCTGATCAACCTCTGGGAGGGTGAGGACGAGCAGGTGGAATCCTTGCAGGAGACCGCCGATGGTCTGGGCTTCCGCAGGCCCATCGCCGGCAACCTCTTCCGTGACGGGGGCAAGGCCCTTGAGCCCCAGCTGGACGATCTGATCAAGGCCCTGCAGGAGACCGCGAAAGCTGAGGCGGGCACGACCAGCCTCCATGGTATGTCCGTGCCGAATCGGATTCGCTGGATCGCCCAGAGCGCCTACGGCGTGCCGGCTGATCGGGTTATTGAGCGTGAGGGCTTCCAGGGCAGCCTTCAGGCGGCCTCTGACCTCTGCAACAAGGCAGGCATTCCTCTCGAGGATCTGGTGGTGGTGGCGGTCAAGTCGCCAGCTACCATGACCGACGATGACCGGGCCGACCAGGACAGGCGCACGGTCACTCTGAAGAAGGTCGAGGCCCATACGGGTGCCGGTCTCCTGCAGGTGAACCTGACCACTTCCCTGACCACGCCCATGCCCAAGATCGTCTGAGCAGGCAATGCACGGATTCGGCAGACCTGTGACGCGCCGTGTTGCGGGCCTGCCGAAACCGTGTATAGTATCTACTTGGCTCTTGAAAGTGCCCTGCCCCTATAGCTCAGTTGGCTAGAGCAGCTGACTCTTAATCAGCGTGTCCGGGGTTCGAGCCCCCGTGGGGGCACAGAGTCAAAGTCCTGCATCCGTAAAGGTTGCGGGGCTTTTTTATGCCCGGTGTATCCGTACGAGAATCGATTTTGCGTGACATCTATGTGACAAAAGTCCTGGCAAAGGAAAAAGTTTGACGAAGCGGGGCACAAAGTCTATCTGTTTATCAGCCAGTGGATTTCTCAAGTCCCCTGCCTATTGCTTTCCCTGCCAGCGATCTCAGCCTTAGCGCAGCTTTCCGTGCGCACTCTTGGCATAGAAGCCTGCAAAAACAGCGGTCGGTCATTCCTGACCAGAAGGAGAGTTCGTGAGTCTTGTGTTTACGAATCAAGTGGATAGATGAGTCAGCGGGGGGGGGGGTACTTCGGTGACTTGCCGAGAGTGCGCGATCCGTCTGGGATATGGATAGCTGCGCGTGGTTCTCAATGCGCTATAATCAGCAGTGGCTGGCATAAAACATTTATGCCGGTTTGAGTGCAGTCGTGTTGATGGTGACACGCGGTTGGAGCTGGTGCGATATCGGATTTCAACGGATTATTTGAATCAATGGAGATCACGAGTGCTTCTCGGCCTAGTGCCATCACCTTTTTATTGAATGATGCCCATGCCTTGGCCCATGTATGACCGGTTGGGGTGAAGGCCCCAAGGCGGCATTGAGAGAGGAGTGAAGGGTCGAATGGAATATTCGCTCATGACCAAGTTGGCCGCTGAATGTGTCGGCACCGCCATATTGATGATCTTCGGGAACGGCGCGGTCGCCGACGTGGATCTGGAGGGTACCAAGGGCCACCATTCCGGCTGGCTCACTATTGCCATGGGATATGGTTTCGGAGTCATGTTTCCCGTGCTCATGTTCGGCGGGATATCCGGAGCCCACATCAACCCGGCCATGACTCTGGGACAAGCCGTCATCGGTATCTTCCCATGGAGCCAGGTACTGCCTTATATTCTGGCGCAGCTGGTCGGGGCGGCCCTGGGCCAGCTGGTCGTCTATGTCTGTTACTTCCCGCACTATCGGATGACCAAGGAGCCTATGCCGATTTTGGGCACCTTCTGCACCACTGACGCCGCGGGATCGCTGGTCAATTATTTTATTAATGAGTTCTTTGGCACGCTTGTGCTGGTCTTGGGAGCCCTCTGCTGTCTGCAGGGTCCATGGGGGTCTAAGGGGTTGGCTGCCGCCTCCATCGTTGTCGGCTTGATCGTCTGGGGGCTGGTCACCTCTCTGGGCGGTCCCACCGGCCCTGGTCTGAACCCCGCACGCGATCTGGTGCCGCGCTTCCTGCACTGGATTCTGCCTGTGCCCAATAAGGGGGACTCACGCTGGGGTGAGGCTTGGATTCCAGTAGTGGCGCCCATCATTGGCGCCATCGTCGGAGCCGCGATTTTCAAGGTTCTTTTCGCTGCCTGATCAGCAGCTCGGCGACGAGGTCCCGGACTTCAACTTGGGGGCTCAGGACCTTGTTTATTGCGTAGTCAAGCTTGAATGGTTCGTCCTGCCATGGATATTATTGGCCATATATGCCCGATTCCTCGCAATGAGTGCATCGGAGATGGGAAGGCAGGTACGACCATGGGGCGTCTTCAAGGCAGGAAAGAGCGCGAGCCGTTTGTGCTCGAGCATGCCAGTATCGCGACCGGTGATGAAAAAGGCACGGTCCAGAAAGATATGTCTGTTCTGGTGTCCGCGGACGGCCGGATAGAGCAGGTCTGTCCGACCCCGCTGGCCTACGTGCCTTCCGGATACCATCGCATCAACGCTACGGGCAAGTTTGTGGCACCCGGCCTCATTAATGCCCATACCCACCTCTTCGCCGACGGCAAGCCCCTATCTGGCGGCACGGAGCTGTCGCCGCGTGTGGTCGATGCTGGTTTGAAAGTGGTGCACAGCCCTGCCGGGAAAGTCCTTATGGATGCCAGGATCAAGGGCAACGTTTCCACGCTGTTGAACTCGGGAGTGACGACCATTCGTACCCTGGGTGATGTGGGTTATGAGGCGGTTCGTCTGCGCGACAGGATTGACGCCGACGAGCTGACTGGTCCACGCATGCTGGCTGCTGGCCCCCTCCTGGCGATTCCCGGAGGGCATGGTGATCCCTTCATCGCCCTGTCCTGCTCCTCACCCGAAGAGGCCAGGCGCCGGACCAGGGAGAACCTGGATCATGGGGTCAATGCCATCAAGGTGGCTGCGACCGGTGGCGTCACCGATGCTACCGAGCTTGGCGAGGCCGGCAGCCCGCAGATGACCGAGGAGGAAATGGCTGCCGTCTGCGATGAGGCCCATGAGTTTGGTGTGCTCGTCGCAGCGCACGCTCAGAGCCCGGAGGGGGTCAAGGCCGCTCTCAAGGCTGGCGTGGACACCATCGAGCATGGCAGCGCCCTTGACGACGAGATGATTGGGCTCTTCCTCGACAATCCGCGCTCGCTTCGCGGCTTCTCGGCCTTGGACCCCACCTTGTCCGCTGGCCTGCCGCTGGTCAAGGTCAGCCAGCAGGAGCTGGGGATCAGCGACATAGTTCGAGGCAATTCCGAGCTGGTAGTCGACGGCATGGTCAAGAGCGCTAAGCAGGCTCACGAGAACGGCATTGCCGTCGGCGTTGGCACCGACACCGGCATGACCTTCGTGCCCCAGTACGGCACTTGGCGTGAGCTGGATTATCTGGTGCGGTACGCTGACTTCACTCCAGCGCAGGCCTTCCACGCCGCAACTCAGGTCAATGCCCGAAACCTGGGCTTCGACAATGTCACTGGCTCGGTCGACACGGGCAAGGATGCGGATCTGATCGTCCTTGACGAGGATCCTGCCAGGAATGTACGGACCCTGGCTGATCCCAAGCTGGTCATTGTGCGCGGCAAGCCGGTATGGCGGCCTGAGGTCGAGCACTTCGAGGAGATCGATCGCCTGCTCGACAGCTTCTGACCATTTAGGGGCAGGCAATGGCCGAGCTCTCTGCTGCTTCCACGATGACCGGATGGTATGCAAGCATGTCGGTATGCAAAAGAGTGAACTGAGAGTGCGCCGAGCCGGCCAGGCCAAGGTCGTAGGAAGGTTGGCGCCTTCGCCGACTGGGCGGATGCATCTGGGCAATATCTATGCTTGTCTGGCAGCCTGGCTGGGTGTCAGGTCGCAAGGGCCTGGTGGGGTTCTGCGGCTCCGCATCGAAGATATAGATACGCCGCGGGTGGTCAAGGATGCTGATCGTTGGATCATGGATGACCTGGTCTGGCTGGGGTTGGGTTGGGACGGCGAGGCGGTCTACCAGTCCCAGCGCGCCGATATCTACAGTCAGGCATTGAAGCTGCTGGAATCCCAGCAATTGATCGGCGGGCAGCCCCTGGTTTATCCATGCTTCTGTTCGCGGGCCGATATTCGTGCAGCATCAGCGCCGAATGAAGGTGACGGGTTCATCGTCTACCCGGGCACTTGCCGAGGACTTTCCCATCAGACAATCAGTGAAAGGTTGGCCCGGGGGCAGAGGCACAGCCTCCGAATCGCGGTCCCTGATCAGTCCGACGAGCCGGACGCCACCTGTCGCTTCGACGATCTGATCTATGGCCCGCAGTCCTTCAATTTGCCCAGGCAGGTCGGCGATGTGGTCATCAGACGTTCGGACAGCTTGGTTTCCTACCAGTTGGCAGTGACGGTGGATGACTTGGCCATGGGCGTCAATCAGATTGTGCGAGGAAGGGACCTGCTGAGGTCCACAGCCATTCAGATATGGATTCGGCATCATCTCCAACCGCAGGCTCCTGGTGTTCAGTATGCCCATTTGCCGCTGATCGATGGCGTAGACGGCAGGAGGATGTCCAAGCGCTTTGGATCGCCGGACCTGGGGTCACTCAGAAGAGACGGCTGGTCGGCCAGGCAGGTGTTGGGAGTCTGCGGCTGGCTCCTGGGTCTCTTGCAACGGCCCAGACCTGCAAGCGCACAGGAATTGCTGGATGGTTTCACGTGGAACACACTGGCTGCTGACCGCGAAGACCGGCAGCTGGACCTGAGCGACCCAAACGAGCTGACCGTTTCTGATGTGAAGCCGAGTTTGTAGGTTCTTCTAACTCGAGTTTTGTCGCTTGTTCACGGCCTCCGCTTTCTCCCGGGGCTGTGCATTTGCCGGTATGAGCCACTGGCTACCATGGCCTCAGTCAAGGTTTCCGGATTTTAAGGAGGTAGCGGGTCATGGTCGCCTATATGGACCACAAGGATCTGGGCAATCGCCGGATCAGCCGGGAACGTGCCGCGCAGATCGCAGATGGGGTCAAGCGTGTGTCTGACAGGATCGCCAAAGCGGAGGGCTCCGCCGGCCGAAAAGAAGGCTCGGTGACTCTGTTGGCGGCCACCAAGACCCGCGATGTGGGCGAGATCATGGCAGCCATCGATGCCGGGGTGCAGCGGATCGGCGAGAATCGTCCCCAGGAGGTCACCGCCAAGGCCCAGGGATTGCTGGAGCTCTGTCGGGACAGGGGATTGGTCCTTGGCGCCGACGCTGCGGGCAGAGATTCATCCAGCGTGGGTTTCCGTCTGATCGGGCAGCTCCAATCCAACAAGATCAATAAGATCCTGCCATATGTCGACACGGTCGAGTCGGTCGACGGGCCTTCCTTGGCTCGGAAGCTGGCCACGCGGGCACTGGCTGCGGGCAGGACCGTGGGCATACTCCTGGAGGTCAACGAGTCCGGCGAGCAGGCCAAGTCGGGATGCGCTCCCGACCAGGCCTTGGATCTGGCCTATGAGCTGGCTGCTATGGAGGGGATTCAGCTTAAGGGTCTGATGACCGTCGGTGCACATGTGGACGACGAGGCCGTCATCAGGAGCGGATTCGCCCATTTGCGTGGTTTGCGCGACCGCATCAGGGATTCGGGGGAGTCTGGCACCGGCACCTGCACCATGCTGTCCATGGGGATGACCGGAGACATGGAGTATGCGGTGGCTGAGGGGTCGACCGAGGTTCGTGTAGGTACAGCCATTTTCGGCCCGCGGGCTTTTATCTGACCAGCCGCTGTCTGTTTGGGAGCCTGATTCTCTTAAGAGGCCCGGCCTGGGGCTAGACTGTGCCCTATGAGAATCGCGCGTTTTTCCTACAAGGACACCCCACGATACGCTTTCGTCCAAACCGACAAGCATGACGGCAAGGATTACCTGGTCGAGCTAAGAGGCTACCCCTTGACTGGCCAGCAGGTCGAACCCACCGGCAAGCGTTACCCCCTGGACGACGAGGATGTGCGGCTGCTGGCCCCGGTCATCCCCTCCAAGATCTACGGAGCGGCCAAGAACTACCGCGCCCACGCCGCCTACATGGCTGAGCATGGCCAGTCCTCGAACCCGGAGCCTCCGGAAAAGCTCATGCTCTTTATGAAGCCCTCCACCTCGGTCATTGGCCCTGACGACCCCATTGTCAAGCCCTCCTGCAGCAAGGACATGAACTATGAGCCAGAGGTAGCCGTCGTCATAGGCAGGATGGCCCGGAAGGTGAGCGTCAACGAGGCTATGGACCATGTGCTGGGTTACACCTGCGTCAACGATGTGACCCTGCGTGACCTGCAGAAGAACGACCCCATGTGGACCCGTTGCAAGGGCTTTGACACCGCCTGCCCTCTTGGGCCCTGGATCGAGACCGACCTGGACTACCGGGATGCGAAGGTCTCTTTCAAGCTCAACGGGGAAGAGGTGCCTGAGGCCAGGGGCACCACCGCTAACCTGATCCACTCCATCCCTGAGCAGATCGCCTTCATCTCCAGCTTCGCGACCCTACTGCCCGGCGATGTCATCATGACCGGTACCCCTAACGCCACAGGTTCGTTGAAAAACCGCGACGAGGCTACTGTCCAGGTGGAGGGAATCGGCTACCTGCGCAATGTGGTCATCGACGAGTAGCAAATAACAGGAGAACAAGCGACATAAAAACTTGAGTCATTTAGGCTCAAGTTTGGGAATAGGTGTCCTCCTTTCGCTGTTGTAGAAGACAGATGAACCCGTGACGGGGTCTGGTCGAGTGATTCGGCTGGTCCCGCCGAAGAATGTTGGAGGATGCTCTATGAACGAAAACTTCACCACCATGGCTCAGCAGGCCATCGGCGATGCTATCCAGTCGGCCTCGGCGGCCGGCAACCCCCAGGTGGATGTGCTCCATCTGTTGGACTCTCTGCTGCGTCAGCAGTCCGGCGTGGTGCCTGGGCTGATCCAAGCGGCCGGTGGTGACAGCCAACGGGTCGGAGCCGAGGTCCGTCAGGCCTTGGTGGCTCTGCCATCGGCCAGCGGATCTACGGCCTCGCAACCCGATGCCAGCCGTCAGCTCAGCATGGCTTTGGCCCAGGCTGAGAAGGAAATGCAGGCCATGGGGGATGAATATGTCTCCACCGAGCACCTGCTTATCGCCATCGCCCAGGGTCCCTCGCAGGCCGCCGATATTCTGAACCGGAACGGGTTGCAGGCTGATACCCTGCGCAAGGCCGTGCCCCAGGTGCGCGGCGGCGCCAAGGTGACCAGTCCGGATGCCGAGGGCACCTACAAGGCCCTGGAGAAGTACTCCACCGATTTGACCGCACAGGCCAAGGAGGGCAAGCTGGATCCAGTCATCGGCAGGGACCAGGAGATTCGTCGTGTCATGCAGATCCTTTCCCGGCGTACCAAGAACAACCCTGTCCTCATCGGAGAGCCCGGCGTGGGCAAGACCTCTGTGGTCGAGGGCCTGGCTGAGCGTATCGTGGCGGGCGACGTACCCACCACCCTGCAAGGTAAGAAGCTGATCTCCCTGGATCTGAGCTCCATGGTGGCTGGCAGCAAGTACCGTGGCGAATTCGAGGAACGACTCAAGGCCGTCCTCAATGAGATCAAGAGCGCCAACGGCCAGGTCATCACCTTCATTGACGAGATCCACACCATCGTCGGTGCTGGTGCCGCCGAGGGATCCATGGATGCGGGCAACATGCTCAAGCCCATGCTGGCCAGGGGCGAACTGCGCCTGATCGGCGCCACCACCTTGGACGAATACCGTGAAAACATCGAGAAGGATCCGGCTCTGGAGCGCCGCTTCCAGCAGGTCTTCGTGGGCGAGCCCTCCGTGGAGGACACCGTGGCCATCCTGCGTGGTCTCAAGCAGCGTTATGAGGCCCACCACAAGGTGACCATCGGGGATGATGCCTTGGTGGCTGCGGCCACCCTTTCCAACCGGTATATCTCGGGTCGTCAGCTGCCAGACAAGGCCATCGACCTGGTTGACGAGGCCGCTGCACATCTGCGGATGGAGCTGGACTCCCAGCCTGAGGAAATCGACGAGCTTCAACGTCGCGTCACCCGTCTGGAGATGGAGGAGATGCAGCTGAAGAAGGCTGATGACCCGGCCTCCAAGGACCGTCTGAGCAAGCTGCAGGCCGAGCTGGCGGACTCCCGCGAAAAGCTGGGCGGCCTCAAGGCCCGCTGGGAGAACGAGAAGGCTGGCCACAACAAGGTCGGTGACCTGCGCGCTCAGCTGGACGCCAAGCGGGTCGAGGCCGACAAGGCCACCCGCGAAGGTGATCTGGAGAAGGCCTCCCGCATTCTCTACGGGGAGATTCCAGGCATTCGCAAGCAGTTGGCCCAGGCGGAGAACGCCGCCGAGCAGGCTAAGAACGCCTCCAATGATGCTGGTCCCGATGGGGCTGACATCGCTGGGGGGCCAGCCCAGGAGCCCATGGTTCCTGACCACGTTGATGCGGATTCCGTAGCGGAGATCGTCTCTGATTGGACCGGCATCCCTGTGGGGCGGCTCATGGAGGGCGAGAATGAGAAGCTCTTGCATATGGAGGACTACCTAGGCAAGCGGGTGGTCGGCCAGAAAGAGGCCATCCATGCAGTTTCCGACGCGGTCCGGCGCTCGCGTGCCGGCATCGCCGACCCTGACAGGCCCACTGGATCCTTCATGTTCCTGGGCCCCACCGGCGTGGGCAAGACGGAGCTGGCCAAGGCCTTGGCCGACTTCCTCTTCGACGACGAGAAGGCCATGGTCCGCATCGACATGTCGGAGTACATGGAGAAGGCCTCGGTCTCCCGGCTGATCGGCGCTGCTCCCGGCTACGTGGGCTATGAGGAGGGCGGCCAGCTGACCGAAGCCGTGCGTCGGCGGCCCTACTCGGTGGTACTCTTCGACGAGGTGGAGAAGGCCAACCCTGAAGTCTTCGATCTGCTCCTGCAGGTTCTGGACGACGGCAGGCTGACTGACGGCCAGGGCAGGACGGTGGACTTCAAGAACACCATCCTGATCATGACCTCCAACCTTGGCTCGCAGTTCCTGGTCCGGGACGACCTGGATGAGGAGGCCAAGCGCAAGGCCGTCATGGATGCTGTCCACGCCAACTTCAAGCCCGAGTTCATCAACCGGTTGGATGATCTGGTCATCTTCCATCCGCTGACCCGCGACGAGCTGGGTTCCATTGTGGATATCCAGGTCCGGCAAGTGGCCCAGCGGCTGACCGATCGGCGTATCACCCTGGATGTCACCGACTCCGCTAGGGAGTGGCTGGCCAACGTGGGCTACGATCCGGCCTTCGGCGCCCGTCCTTTGCGTCGGCTGGTGCAGACTGAGGTGGGCGACCAACTGGCTAGGATGCTGCTTGCCGGGAAGGTCCACGACGGTGACACGGTCCTAGTGGACCAAACCGGCGGCGACCATCTGGAACTGACTGCCTGGCCCACCGAGAATCTGGTCGATGATTCGGTCAAGGTCGATGGTGTGACGACTGACGGTGATGCTGATGCCGACGATGCCGGACGCGATGGTGGCCGTGGCCGTCATGCTGCGCGTGGCGATGACCAAGGTCAGGGCCAGACTCACTGAGATCAATCAGGGTCGGTACCGGGATAATCTCCAGGTGCCGGCCCTTTTACGTTAGCTGCCGTGCTCTGTGGATTCAGTCCATAGCAGCAGCTGGGTCCCTGCCCTTTTGCATGGGCTTCCACTGGCTGTCAACGATGATCTGGGGGCGTCGTGCCGCGACTGTCGGAAGCTGGTCCGTGTCGATCAGGGCGAGGTGCAGCCAGCGACGGCGCAGGCGCCGCAACCGGTGCAGACGACGAACGTTGAGCATGGCCAGGATGGATGACAGAGCCCCTGTTACCGCTGCGATCATGGGGTTGAGCATCCAGCCTAGGAAGGGTTGGCAGATTCCGGTAGCAATGACCAGGGCGATGACGTTGTAGACAGTGGACCAGGTCAGGTTCTCCCTGATGACCTGGGTGGTGGCTCGGCTCAGTTCTATGGCCCTACTGGTTCCGTCCAGGTCGCCCTGCTGCAGGATAAGGTCCGGCTGTGGTAGGTCGATGTCGTCTGCGGCTTCGTCCGTGTCAGCCTGGAGTTTTGGACCCAAAGCGATGTCCACCTGAGCCCTGGCCGTCAGTTCGGGATCCGCTGTGGTCCCAGCTGCCAGGGCCACCAGGCTGGTTCGGCCCTGCCTCACGGCGGATGCTGGGTCTTGACCTGTCTGATCAAGTGGGATGCCCCTGTTGGTCCGGGTCAGGTCGTGATTGAGCCGATCCATGCATTCGCGCTTGCGCTCGGGGGTCAGCCGGGTGATCAGCATATCCGCGCCCGCCTGGCGGGCTGCCCGCTCAATCCTGTCGTCCGGCTGGCGGCTCCCGTCCAGGATCAGGCTGTTTACTCGCAGGGCGCGTAGATGGGTGGCGGTCCGGGTCAGGGATTCCGTGTGGACACCCTGGCCCTCCGCGTCGTCGGGATCCAGCAGAGAGGAGTCATCCAGAATCAGGGTGTGCACCCGGCCCAGGTGGTTCATGGCCCGTGGCGAGGTGAAGAGCAGACCGTGTGCCAGACCCGTCTCCAGGCTGGTTCGGAAGGCCATGGGGATGGTCATGGCTGCGACGGCGGGGCAGGCGATGGTCAGTACACAGACGGCATTGCCTACAGCATGGGCCAAGTGGGGCTGCGGGCCCAGCATGAGCCAGAGCATGAAGGTCCAGACAGCCAGAATCATGATCAGGGCGATGGCTGTGTGGACGATACGATCCATCCTGCGCATAGCGGGGGATCGCTCGACCAGGGCCTGGGGGATGATCTTCACGAGCCTGGCTGCATAGGTGTTGTCGCCGGCGGCATCCACTCGGATGGACAGTCGACCCTCGAGGATCTTGCTAGAGGCCAGGATTCGATCGCCGGGTCCGCACGGCCGGGGTCTGTCATCACCTGTCAGCTCGCTGTCGTCCACCAGGGCCGATCCTGACTCCACAAGCCCATCGGCCGCTGGGCGCTCGCCTGTACGTACCAGGAGCAGATTGCCTGGGCGGATCTGGTCACGTGCAAGTATCTGGGCGGGGACTGTCTGAGGATGCTGAGAATCGGCCACCAGACCTGAGGCTGGGCGGATCTCCGTCAAGTGGTTCAAGGAAGCCACCAGGGAGGCTTCCATTCTGGTGCCGATGACCCGGGCCAGTAGCAGGAGGGTGATGACCACGCCGACCAGATCGAAGTAAGGGGATCGGGAGCCCTCTGGCAGCAGGGATCCAGCCAGGCAGGTAGCCAGGCTGTATAGGTAGGCCAGGCTTGTGGCCAGCGCGGCCAGGAGATCTGGGCTGCAGCGGTGCTCGGTCATGGCCTTCCACCCGCCTGTGAGTGTTCCACGGCCGCCGTAGAAGATGACCGGGGCTATCAGAATAGCCTGGACCCAGGGGCTGGTCAGCCAAGAAGGAATCAGATCGGGGCCGAAGCGATCGAACAGATCCAGAACTAAAACAGGTGCGGTCAGCAGGGCACTTACGATGGTTGGCCTGAGCAGGCGGTGGCTGCGAGAATCCAGATCAGCCCCCCATTTGCCCCAGTCCTCGGGATCACGCCAGGGGCGGTTGGCTGGGGAGTCTGCGGCTGCTTCCTGGCCACTGGCATGAGCCGATGGCATAAGGAAGTACCAGATGATCAGCCAGGTGACCGCACAGGCCACGACCAGATCTGCTATCGCCAGGAAGATATCGACACCCACGGATCTCCTTCGGTCTTGCTCCAACCCCTTAATATCTCCTATTGTGCCCTTCATCGCGGCCCGGCACAGGTCTTAAGGCCGATTCCTTGCGGAAAAAACGAATTCTCGAATTATCGCCGGCAGCCTGCCGCGGCGACCACGTTTTCGGGTCCAGTGCTTGAGGTTTACTAGAACATATGTTCGATTCTACGTCATCAGTGGTCATGGTGGTGCTTCTCCTGCTGATCGGTATAGTCCTGGGGGGATTGGCAGGGTATGTGCTGGGTCGCACCCAGGGCCGGAGGGCCGTCGGCATGGGGTCCGACGGCCAGGTGGATGAACTGCGCGCTCAGCTGGATCAGGCCCAGGAACAGCTCCATGGATCCGATGCGGCCCTGGTCGAGGCACGGACCAAGGTGGACGGTCTGAACCGCGAGCTCTCCTTTGTCAAGTCCCAGCTGGCCCAGGCCCAGCAGGCGGAGCAGATCAGAATCGAGCAGGAGCGCCGCCGCGCCCAGGCTCAGGAGGAGGAGAAGCGGCGCAGGCAGGCAGAGAGCATGGAGGAGGAGAGCAAGGTGCTCTCGGCTCTGGCCCCCGTGCAAAAGAATTTGGATGCCCTCCAGCATAAGGTGGCCCAGATCGAGGAGGGCCGCAAGCAGGAGATGGGCTCCTTGGGACAGCAGCTGAAGAGTCTGGGCGAGCAGCAGGGGAGACTGGACAAGGAGACCAGCTCCCTGGCTTCGGCCCTACGCAACAACAAGGTGCGCGGCGCATGGGGTGAGGCTCAGCTCAGGAATATCGTCGAGTCGGCGGGGCTCTTGGAGCATGTGGACTTCGACACCCAGGTGGTGGTCACCGCCTCGGATGGTCGCGTCCTGCGTCCCGACATGGTGGTTCACCTGCCCGGTGGCAAGACCATTCCTATCGATGCCAAGGCCCCCTATTCCGACTACCAGCGGGCCTGCGAGATCCCCGACACTGCTTCGGATGATGAGCTGCGCCGCCGGGACGAACTGCTCAAGGCGCATGCCCGGGCCCTGCGCGAGCACGTCAAGGCCCTGGCGGACAAGGAGTACTGGAACGCTTTCGAAACGGCCCCGGACTTCGTGGTGGCCTTCATCCCCAACGACTCCCTTCTGCAGGCCGCCCTGGAGGTGGACCCTACCCTGATGGATGACGCCTTTGCCCAAAAGGTGGCCCTGACCTCGCCGGTGACCCTCTGGGCTGTGCTCAAGTCGGTAGCCTATGCCTGGCAGCAGCAGAACCTGTCCGAGGACGCTCGCACCCTCTTCACGTTGACCCACGAGCTCTATGACCGCTTTGTGGTTCTGGGCGATCGGGCCAACAGACTGGGCCGTTCCATCACTGCCACGGTGACCGCCTACAACAAGTTCGCTTCCTCTTTGGAGTCGCGCGTACTGGTCACAGCCCGCAAGCTGCAGCAGATGGATCCCTCCAAGGTCATCGACTCGGTCGACATGATCGATTCAGACAAGGGCAATATCAGGGAGCTTACCGCGCCGGAAGCTTTGCCTGACCAAGGGCGGTAAGTGCCGCTTAGGGGCCTCGGGCGCTAGTCTGATAAGTATGAACGAGGCAACGAAGAGACAAGAGGGTTCATCCTTCAGGCCCACTGGGTCGCCTGATTTGGTCGGGCGCGAATCCGACGCGGACCTGCCTGAGCCGGTCGATCAGCTGCGTGAACTCCTGGCCCAGGAGATTGGCGGGCGTCCCTTCACTGAGCTGAGCGGGGTCACTTTTCATCATCGTGGGGCTGAACTTGCCGGTCATGTTCTTCTGGACACCTTGGAGGATGCGGGTTATTCAGTCGACGACTTCGACGCGGTTGGGGCTCTGACAGCAGCTGCCGTGCCGCTGGCTGATGCCATGCTTCATGCCGCGGCCTCGCGCGGGCAGGATCTGGACGCCTTCGTTATGGATTTCGTCTACCCCTCCATCAAGGGCCCATCCATCGAAGGCAGGCGGGTTATCCTGCTGGATGCCTGGCTGGGCCGGAAATCCTACGTGCAGACCTCGTCACTGGTTACCTTGGGCAAGAACAACGAACTCAATCTTGACTGCGGGATCATCCAGCGTCAGGGTGCCAAGACGCTGGCTATCGCCTCGCTGGTGGGCGGCCGGACCGATGGCGGCATTCAGGTGGTCGATCCGGTGAACGGCTCCCGGCAGCGGCTGCCTTTCATCTGTGCCTATCAGGAGGATCAACTCGTCGGTGCGGCCGACGACTCTCCGGAGCGATCATGAGAGAACCGAATCCAGTGACCCGAGCGGCCATGGCCTCAGATGAGCCGGTTTTCCGGCAGGTGGGGGTCGGTCCCTGGCAGGAAGAGCATCCTGAGCAGCCCATGCCGATGGACCCGCGCTATGACCTCGAACTGCTGGAGCAGGGGGATCGTCGTAACGTCCTGGACCGGTACCGCTATTGGAAGGTCGAGGCCATTCGGGACGACCTGGATCGCCGAGGCCGTCATGATTTCGAGGTGGCTGTGGAAAATTGGACCCACGACTTCAATATCGGCTCCATGGTCCGAACCGCCAACGCCTTCGCTGCTCGCCGCGTCCATATAGTCGGTCCTCACAAATGGAATCGCAAGGGCTCATTGATGACCGAGCTCTACCAGCATGTGGTCCACGACCCCGACATAGCAACCATGACGGCCACCCTGCAAGAAGAGGCGGCCGGGCGGGGGGAGTCCGTGCCCCGTATGATCGCCATCGACAACGTTCCCGGGGCTGTCCCCATGGAGACCTATCACTTTCCCCGTCGCTGCCTGCTCATGTTCGGCGCTGAGGGTCCGGGGCTGTCCGAGAAGGCCTTGGAGCTGGCAGACGATGTGGTCTACATCTCCCAGTTCGGATCGGTGCGCTCCATCAACGCCGGGGCTGCAGCTGCCGTGGCTATGCACTCCTGGATCCGTCAGCATGCCAGGGTGGCAGATCAGTCAGACCAGGGGCCTCTGCCATGATTGTCGTCGACTCGCTGACCAAGCGCTTTGGCTCCCGCAAGGCACTGAACCGCGTCTCCTTCACGGCTAGGGACGGTCGGGTGACCGGATTTGTGGGGCCTAAAGGCGCTGGCAAGTCGACCACACTGCGCATTGCTCTGGGACTGGTTCGCCCTGACGCAGGCAAGGCCCTGTTCGATGGTCGGCCCTTCGTCCGGCTCTCATCGCCCATGCGGACAGCGGGAGCGGTACTGAATCCACGCAATGCCCACCCCGCTTGCAAGGCCAGGGACCACTTGCTGGCCCTGGCCGCGATCAGTGGTATTGATCACCGTCGGGTGGACCAGGTGCTTGAGATGGTCGGCCTGCAATCGGTCGCCGACAGGCCGACGGGGTCCCTTTCTCTGGGAATGAGTCAGCGGCTGGCTTTGGCCGCCGCCCTTCTGGGCGACCCGCACAACCTGGTTCTGGATGAGCTCCTTGACGGCCTGGCT
Organism: Bifidobacterium sp. B4079; assembly: GCF_026537385.1. Lineage (NCBI taxonomy): Bacteria > Bacillati > Actinomycetota > Actinomycetes > Bifidobacteriales > Bifidobacteriaceae > Bifidobacterium > Bifidobacterium sp. B4079. The sequence goes on from NZ_JAFNMH010000002.1 coordinate 128,397, forward strand.
TCGGAGGGAACCGAGCGGGTGAGGGAAATGTGGCGTGGCCTCGCCTCACAGGGCAGGGCAGTCCTCCTAAGCTCCCGTAAGATCAACGAAGTGGCTCAAATCGCCGACGATCTGGTCATCATCGCTAAGGGAAGGATCCTGGAGAGAACGACCGTGGCCCGGTTCATCGGTGAGCACTCCCGAGACTCCATATATGCGGTGACGCCTCAGCCCGACCAGTTAAAGGCCGCCCTGGCCACGGCCGCCGGAATCAACATCACCCGTCTGCCGCCGGATGAGAGCTGTCCGCCAGATGCCGCACGCTTCCGCATCCAGGGTGCGCCCCTGGCTTCGACAGCTTCGATTCTGGCCCAGGAGGGAGTAGTTCTCTACGATTTCCAGCCGGAGGAGGTTTCCTTGGAACAGGCCTACAAGGACATCATCCACGGCAGAAGGGATGCACGGCCATGAGTGCCGGCAGCGGCCGTCGATTCCGCCGGAGTTTGCGAGAGGTACCCTCAGGGCCTGATAACGCAACTCCACGGCATGGCTCCGCTTTCACTCGGCTGCGTCGAACCTCGGGGCTGTCCTTCCTGGATTCACGTCGTCCATGCGGTCAGCTGACCTTTTTCGGGGCGGTTCGAGGGGAGCTGCGCAAGATGCTCTCCCTGCGATCGACCTGGGTCTTGCTTCTGATCGTCATGCTGTTGCAGCCGTTGAGCACCGGTCTGATGGCCTGCGGGACCCGGGCCATGGCTGGCCTGGGCTGGCAGACCGATCGTCTTCCGGCTCACCTGTTGCCTGCGTCCAGTGACGTCTTCTGGTCGGCCGTCGCTTTCGGCCTGTTTCCGGGCATGATCGTGGCGGGCATTCTGGGGATTCTGGTCCTTACGCGCGAGTTTTCCGACGCCACCATTGAGAGCACGCTGACGGCCAATCCTCGTCGGGGCATGGTCCTGACGGCCAAAGGTCTTGCCTTGGCCTTGTTGACATGGTTGGCGGCACAGGTGGGCCTGCTGCTCAGCTGGATCCTGGCGACCCTGCTTCTGCCAGGCAGATCGGGGGTCTTGCCCGCTTACAAGCCCGGGCTTGCTCTGATTGATTTGCTGGGCGGTCCGCTCATGCTGATCCTCTTTGCATTGATGGGCCTGGGTCTGGGGGCCTTGAGCCGATCCAAGGTCGGCGGGATTGGCATGTTCTCAGGGCTGACTTTGGCCCTGCCACTGATTCTGGGCCTTATGCAGGGTTTGAATTCTCATGCCGGCTGGCTGCAGATCCCTTTCAGACTGACCCCAACCAGCCTGCTGAGTACTTTCCTTTGTGGTCTGGGACAGGCGGTGGAGGCTGGTCACGGATGGTGGCCCACCTGGTGGCAGGCGGGCCTGATCATGATGGTCTGGACGGCCCTATGCTGTGCTCTGGGAACCCTGGTCTTTAGGCGCGCAGACATCGGTTGACCCTGCCTTCTGCGTGTCATAGAGCACCCATATGATGAGTGGTATGCCAACTTTTACACGTGAAGAGATCAAGCACTTGGGCGATTTGGCCCGGATTGCCTTGACTGATCAGGAAGCCGACCGCCTCAGGGGCGAACTCAACGTGATCGCCGATTCCATTACCAAGGTTCAGGAGGTGGCCGGCGACGACGTGCCCCCCACTGCCAATCCCATTCCTCTGGAGGCCTACCTGCGTCCCGATGAGGCTGAGGAACCGCTGACCCAGGAGGCTGCCCTTTCGGGGGCACCGGTCACCGAGTCGGGCATGTTCGTGGCCCCGCGCATTCTGGGTGAGGAGTGAGAAGATGAGCGCACAGGAAGAATTGGTCAAGCAATCCGCCTCCGACATGGCCGCGCAGCTGCGGTCGGGGCAGGTCTCCAGCCGTGAGCTGGTTCAGGCTCATCTGGACGTGATTGAAGCTGCCGAGCCCAGCATTGATGCGTTTCTGCAGGTCAATGCCGACCAGGCCCTGGAACAGGCTGATGCCTTCGATCAGCGCCTGGCCCATGAAGGCGACGAAGGGCTGCCGGAACTGGCTGGCGTTCCCATTGCCATCAAGGACATGATCGTCACCAAGGGCATTCCCACAACGGCCGCTTCCAAGATTCTCGAGGGATGGGTGCCACCCTACGACGCTACCGTTATCAAGAAGCTCAAGGCCGCAGGGATGCCCATTCTGGGCAAGACCAACCTGGACGAGTTCGCCCAGGGATCCTCCACTGAGCACTCGGCCTTCAAGCCCACACATAATCCTTGGGATACCGAGCGGGTTCCGGGCGGCTCGGGCGGCGGATCGGCCTCGGCTGTCGGCGCCTTCGAGGCTCCACTGGCCCTGGGCACCGACACCGGCGGGTCCATTCGCCAGCCCGGATCCCTGACCGGCACTGTGGGCGTCAAACCCACCTATGGCGGCGTCTCGCGGTTCGGGGCCATCGCTATGGCCTCATCCCTGGATCAGATCGGTCCAGTCTCCCGGTCAGTGCTGGATGCGGCCCTGCTGCAGGAGGTCATCGGTGGCTATGACCGCCGAGATTCCACCTCCATTCCCAAGCCGGTTCCCCCTCTGGCCCAGGCTGCTCGACAGGGCCAGAAGCGCGATCTGAAGGGCCTCAAGGTGGGTCTGGTCAAGGAGCTGGGCGGCGAGGGTTACCAGCTCGGCGTCGAGGCCCGCTTCAACGAGGCCGTCTCGCTGCTGGAGTCCATGGGCGCCGAGGTGGTCCAGGTCTCCTGCCCGCACTTCCCCTACGCGCTGGCCGCCTACTACATCATCATGCCCTCCGAGGTCTCCTCCAACCTGGCCCGTTACGATGGCATGCGCTACGGCCTGCGGGTCATGCCCTCTGAAGGCGTCCCCCAGACGGCTGCCAACATGATGGCTGCCACCCGGGAAGCCGGGTTCGGCGACGAGGTCAAGCGCAGGATCATCCTGGGCATCTACGCCCTGTCTGCCGGCTACTACGACGCCTGGTACGGCTCGGCACAGAAGGTCCGCACCCTGGTCATCCGCGACTTCGAGAAGGCTTTCGAGCAGGCCGACGTGCTGGTATCGCCCACTTCGCCGACCACGGCCTTCCGTTTCGGTGAGAAGATGGACGACCCGCTGGCTATGTATCTGAACGATGTGGCCACCATTCCGGCCAACCTGGCCGGCACTCCGGCCATGTCGATTCCCGCCGGGCTCAGCGACGACGGGCTGCCTGTCGGCTTCCAGTTCTTTGCCCCCCAGATGCGCGACGAGGTCATGTACCGGCCTGCCGCCGCTCTTGAGGCGGCCCTGGAGGAGCAGTGGGGCGGGCCCATCTCCAAGAAGCTGCCCACTCCCTGGCTGGATGGCCTGGCTCAGGATTCGACCAAGTAGGCATCGGAAGGAAACGGAATCACAATGGCTGAAAAACTGATGAAGTACGCCGATGCCGTGGCCAAGTACGACCCGGTGTTCGGCCTGGAGGTCCATGTCGAGCTCTGCACCAACACGAAGCTCTTCTGTCCGGCCCATATCGAGTTCGGCGGCGAGCCCAACACCCAGCTGACCCCGGTTTCCCTGGGCCTGCCCGGCAGCCTGCCCGTGGTCAACAAGACCGCCATCGACTATGCGGTCAAGCTTGGCCTGGCTCTGCACTGCAAGGTCAACGAGTGGAGCCAGTTCGCCAGGAAGAACTACTTCTATCCGGACATGCCCCGCGACTATCAGATCTCCCAGTATGACAAGCCCCTGAACGGCGAGGGTTATCTGGACGTGGAGCTGGACGACGGCAGCATCTTCCGTGTGCCCATCGAGCGGGCCCATGTGGAGGACGACGCCGGCAAGAACACCCACGTGGGCGGAGCCGACGGCCGTATCGAGGGTGCCGACCACTCCCTGGTGGACTACAACCGTGCCGGCGTTCCCCTGGTCGAGATTGTGACCAAGCCAATCGAGGGCGCCGGGGCGCGTACCCCCGAGGTGGCCGGGGCCTATGTCCGGGCCATCAGAGACATCGTCCGGGCCCTGGGCATCTCCCACGCTCGAATGGAGCAGGGCAACATGCGTGCCGACGTCAACGTCTCCCTGCACGCAGGGTCGGATGCCCCTCTGGGAACCCGGTCGGAGACCAAGAATGTCAACACCTTTAAGGGCATCGAGAAGACCCTGACCTATGAGATCCGCCGTCAGGCGGCTCTCCTGGAGTCCGGTGGGGAGGTGCTGCAGGAGACCCGCCACTGGGATGAGTCCACACAGACCACTGCCGGCGGCCGGGTCAAGACCGATGCCAACGATTACCGCTACTTCCCGGATCCTGACCTGGTCATGGTTCATGTCACCAAGGACCATATCGATGAGCTTAAGACTCAGATGCCTGAGATGCCGCGCGAACGCCGCGCCCGTCTCAAGAAGGAGTGGGACTTCACCGACCGGCAGATGCAGGACGCGGTCAATGCCGATGCCGTGGATCTGATCGAGGATACGGTCAAAGCCGGTGCCACGGCCGTCGGAGCCCGCAAGTGGTGGCTGGGCGAGATTTCCCGCGAGGCCAACGCTCGTGGTGTCAGCCTGCAGGAGCTGCCCATCTCGGCTCAGGATGTGGCTGATGTGGAACGGCTGATCGCTGACGGCAAGCTCAACGACAAGCTGGCCAAACAGACCGTCTCCGGCGTGTTGGCCGGCGAGGGCAAACCTGCCGAGGTTGTCAAGAAGCACGGTTACCAGGTAGTTTCGGACGACGGGGCCCTGGATGCAGCCGTTGATCAGGCCCTCAAGGACAACCCGGACATCGTGGCCAAGCTCAAGGGCGGCAATATGAAGCCCATGGGGGCTATTATCGGAGCTGTCATGCGGGCCACCAGGGGTCAAGCCGATGCCAAGGCAGTCAGCAAGATCGTCATGGAGCGCATCGCTCAGTCCTGATCAGGCCCGGTCCGCCTGGTTCCAGCGGGCTCGGACCGGCGGACCTGCTTGGCTTCTCGTGGTTTTCCCAGGGGCGAGGGATTACAATTGATTGCCATCGCAAGGTGGCGATCATGGAGGTGACGTGATGTCTATGAGCGGCAGGGGCAATGACCGACCGCAAACGCAAACCGAAAGACCTGACGACGTGGCGAGCAGACAGCTGCCCGACCGGATCGAGATCCCCTATATCCGTGGCGAGATGCTGCACCTGCGGCCGGCGGTCATCGCCGATCTGACGGCAATGGATCAGCTAGAGGCCTTCTACAATTCCACCGGCATCACCGGCAAGGGGCCCAGTGCCGAACGGGCCGTGGTCAACGCCTGGGTGCATCGGTCGGTGTCCTGGTCCAAGGGTCTGGCTGCCCGTGATTCGGGCGTGGGCGATCCAGAGTCCCGCCGCACCCTGGCCTGGGCTATGGTCACTGATGCGGACACCGACCAGGATGGTTCGCCCGATGCCAATGACACCAAGGGCGTCATTGGCATGATCTTCCTGATCGATGTGGATGGCTGGTCCCGCTCGGCCAGGATCCAGGTGGTCCTGGGCAGGCATTTCCGTGGGCGCGGTTACTCCCGGGATGCCATGCCCAGAATCATGACCTACGGGTACGCGGCTGCTCCTATGGGTTTGGGCCTGCACCGGATCTGGGTGGCTGTGCCAGAGAAAAACACGCGTTCAATCTCCGTCTACCAGTCTTTGGGATTCATGATTTCGGGCACCGCCCGTGATGCGCTCTGGGATGCCGAGAACGGCAAGTATCAGGATCAGATCGTCATGGACGCCTTGGTCGACGAGTACGATCCCATCCGTTCTCTGAATGCTTTCGGCATGCATGTCATCCGGGAAAATCCCGGTGTGGCTGAGGCTCTTGTTGCACACGGATACGTCGCAGATGAGGATGGCGGCATAAGTGAGCCCGAGTCTGCAGAGTCCACTTCGGCAGCTCAGGATTCGCAGACGTCGGGTGACCGGACCAATCTGACTCCGAAGAGTGGCCCGCATTCAGAAAAGTCTGCTGAAGGCCATGCAGGATCCGATAGCAGGAATGATGAGAAGGCAGTCCCTGGTCAGAAGGACGCTGAGGATGCGGAGGAGGTGTCCGGTTCTCAAGAATTCGTCGCCGAGCATTCTGGCGAGGAGCGCACGGCCTCGGATTGGGCCTACGGGTCGGCTGAAGCCAAGCGATCCAAACGCGCCTGGTGGCGTACGCTCGGCCATGGCCGCGATCGCGAGAATGGAGGCAGTCGATGAGTGCTGAGGATCTCGACAACTACGAGACCAACGCCGAACTCGCCTTGTATCGCGAGTATCGGGACGTGATCAAGCTGTTCACCTACGTGGTCGAGACCGAGCGGCGGTTCTACCTGGCCAACAAGGTGGACTTCAACGTCCGATCCGCTGGGCAGGACGTCTACTTTGACGTCCGGCTGACCGATGCCTGGGTCTGGGATGTTTACCGGTCCAGCCGATTCGTCAAGAACGTCCGCATCGTCACCTTCAAGGATGTCAATGTGGAGGAAGTGCAGAAGACAGACATCGATATTCCCGATTCGCTGGGCTAAACGACGCGCTAGGGCGAGCATCATCACGTTTGTTCCACGCAATGGCGGGAATTCGTGTGGGAAGTCCTTCGGAAGTCTCTGACTGGGGACGAGCCAGGTACAGTTGTGATGATTTCATACCGTTTTCAGGAGGTTGGCATGGAGCGCAAACAGTCCGTGATCGTCATCGGCGGAGGGCCCGCCGGCTTGACAGCAGCATGGGAACTGGTCAAGGACGGCGGCGACGAGCGCTATGACGTCACTGTGCTGGAGGCCACCAACGCCTTTGGCGGCATCTCCCGCACGGTTCGACACAACGGCAACCGCATGGACATCGGCGGCCATCGGTTCTTCTCCAAGGATGACCGGATTATGGACTGGTGGAAGGATGTCCTGCCTCTGCAGGGCGCACCCTCCTATGACGATAAAAAACTTGGCCGCCACCACGACCTGGAGCCCGGCGGCCCCGACCCGGAGAAGACCGACCGGGTCATGCTCAAGCGTCACCGAGTCTCCAGGATTTATTGGAACCACCACTTCTTCGACTATCCCATCTCCTTGTCCGCAAACACCCTCAAGGCCATGGGTTTCAAGCTGACCATGCAGGCCGGATTCAGCTACCTGAAGTCCGTCGTCCACAAGCTGCCAGAGGACAACCTGGAGAACTTCTATATCAACCGGTTCGGTCGCAAGCTTTACTCCATGTTCTTCGAGGGCTACACCGAAAAGCTTTGGGGTCGCCACCCCCGCGAGATCAGCGCCGACTGGGGTGCCCAGCGGGTCAAAGGGCTCAGCATCATGGGCGTGCTCAAGAACGCCTTCCAAAAGCTGCTGCCCAAGAAGCGCGATGCCCACCAGGTCGAGACCAGCCTGATCGAGGAGTTCTGGTACCCCAAGCTGGGTCCAGGGCAACTCTGGGAAACCGTGGAGCGTCGCAATGTGGAGCATGGAGTCCACGTGATCACCGATGCACGTGTGATAGGACTGACTCAGCAAGACGGCCACATGACTGGTGTGATCTATCGCAATGCTGATGGCAAGGAGGTGACCCTGCAGGCTGACCAGATCATCTCCTCCATGCCCATCAAGGACCTGGTGGAGGCCATTGCCCACGAGGAGCCGTCCACCGACAAGGAGATGGTCAGAGTGGCTCAGGGCCTGCCCTACCGCGACTTCGTGACCGTTGGCCTGCTGGTCCGTCACCTGCGCATCCGCAACACCACCTCCATCAAGACCCTGGGCGACCCGCCCATCGTTCCCGACTGCTGGATCTACGTGCAGGATCCCGGCTACAAGATGGGCCGCATCCAGATCTTCAACAACTGGAGTCCCTACATGGTCAAGAATGTGGATGGCACTGTCTGGATCGGCCTGGAGTACTTCTGCAAGGAGGGTGATGACTTCTGGAGCATGAGCGATCAGGAGACCACTGACTTCGCCGTCAAGGAGCTGACGCGAATGGGCATCATCAACGGATCCGCCGACGTGCTGGACTCGCACCGGGAGAGGGTTTTCAAGGCCTACCCGGCCTACTTCGACACCTACGCCCAGATGCCGGAGCTGGTCAAGTGGCTGGATTCCTTTGGCAACCTTTACTGCGTGGGCCGCAACGGGCAGCACCACTACAACAACCAGGACCACTCCATGGCCACATCCATGGAGGCCGTGGCCAACATCAGATCGGGGCGTGCCGACAAGACCAACGTCTGGAACGTCAACACCGAGAAGTCCTACCACGAGGAGAAGTAGGCAGACTTCGGCCTTCGTTTCCTTTAAGCCTCCGACCGTATGGTTGGGGGCTTTGTCATTTACGACAGGGCAATGGCGGGTGCTTTCAGGGGCAGGCCCAGCAGCTGCGAGAAGAAGGCCACGCTCTCGCGGACACGTTGGCGGACCACCTCTCTGATGTGCGGGTGACCTGCCGCCCTTCTGCCATTGCTGACGATGGACGATAGCCCGTCGGCCATCAGCCAGGCCACACTGCGGGTGCCGGCTGTTTGGATCAGCTGGGTCTGCGGCAGGCCGCCCTGATCCAGCCAGCGGTCCAGGGCCTTGGTCAAGGGGTCGATGATTTGCCTGACGAAGCCCTCCATCACATTGCTGTTGGTACTCAGGTAGTTGTACCAGTTGGCTTTGTCCGCGAAGATGACATCCATCTTCCAGATGGCCCTTATCAGATGCGGGCAAATGTCGTCCAGCGCCTCTTGAACGCTCAAGTCCGGGTCCTGCAGAATGTCGACTACATGGTCCACGTAGGAGGCCAGGTAGGTGCGTGCGCAGGCATCTACCAGGTCGTCCTTGGATTTGAAGTAGTAATAAAAAACGCTCATGCCCACGCCCTTGCCGTGGTTCATGGCGCGGATTACGTCGCGCAGGGAGGTGTTTGCAGCGCCTTTCCGGTCGAAGACCCGCATGGCGGTGGTTACGAATTCGCTCCGCCGTTGCTCACGCAGAGATGATCGGTTATTCATATGCTCAGTCTAGAGGCTTACCCATGAATTTCTGGACACGCGGGCCGATTCTTGCGCCGGTCGGCCGCACGTTGTAGGCTGATGGAAGTTCGATAAGCCGAGTCGGCATCGAATTTTCATGAGCGGTACCCCCGCACTATTCTCAAGCTATTTGCCTAGCCTAATTAGGCATAGCGAAGGAAAGGCATTACAACAGTGGCAACAAGCCAAGATATTCATTCCATGAAGCTGCCCGAACTCAAGGAATTGGCCAGGCAGCTGGGGTTGCGCGGTATTTCCGGCATGCGCAAGCCGGTCCTGATCGAGACGATCGAGGCGGCACGCTCGGGCGGCAAGGCCCCTGAGGGAGTAACCGTTGGTAAGCCCAAGGCTGCGGCCGCCGTGGCCAAGGGGGGCCAGGCCGCTGATCAGCAGCAGCCGACAGGGCAGGAGGCAAAGCCCGCCGCAGAAGGCGGACAGGAGATCACCGATACCAGGGAATCCGAGGAATCCAAGGACGGTCGTCCTGTCGGAGACCTCTTCGATGTTTTGGGCATTGACGATCATAAGAGCGGCCATAATAGCGAGCACCGGAACCGATTCCCCCATACCGTGGCCGATGAGGAGAACGTGGTCATATCCCGTCGCCGTCACCGCAACACGGATTCATCTCGAGGCTCTCACACCAACCGCAGCCGGAGCGAGCGTGAGCATGGCGAGGAGCGCGAAGGCTCCGGCTCAGTGCGCAATTTGGACGACATTCTGGCAGCTCTGCCCTCACGGAATGACCGCCCTCGTCGGCGCAGCTACGAGGATCGCGGCGAGGAAGGGCATGACTACCGTCACAACGGCTATGATCGCCGGAACCGGGGCGATCGCAACGATCGCAACGACCGTCGCAACCGCAACAACCATCGCAGCAGCGGCCGGGATCGTGACTATGAGCCCAGGGAGAACTTCAAGCCCGAGGACCTGGTCCCCGTGGCAGGCATTGTGGATGTGCTGGACTCCTACGCCTTTGTGCGCACATCCGGCTACCTGCCCGGCCCCAACGACGTCTACATCTCCATGGGCCAGGTCAAGAAGTACGGCCTGCGCAAGGGCGATGCCGTGCATGGCTCCATCCGTCCCCCCCGCGAGGGTGAGCATCGCAACCAACGGCAGAAGTTCGTTCCTCTGCAGGCCATCGACACCATCAACGGCATGAGCGTGGAGGACGCTGCAGGGCGCCCTCACTTCAACAAGCTGACCCCCCTCTACCCGCAGGAGCGCATGCGGATGGAGACCCAGCCCAAGAACATCACCGGTCGTCTGATCGACATCGTCGCCCCTATCGGCAAGGGCCAGCGCGGCCTGATAGTTTCGCCTCCCAAGGCTGGCAAGACCCTGACCCTGCAGTCCATCGCCAACTCCATCACCGCCAACAACCCAGAGGTGCACCTGATGGTGGTCCTGGTGGACGAGCGGCCCGAGGAGGTCACTGACATGGAACGCACGGTTCAGGGCGAGGTCATCTCCTCCACCTTCGACCGCCCCGCCAGCGATCACACCACCGTGGCCGAGCTGGCCATCGAACGGGCCAAACGGCTGGTGGAGCTGGGGCAGGATGTGGTGGTCCTTCTGGATTCCATGACCCGCCTGGCCCGCGCCTACAACATCTCGGCCCCCGCCTCCGGCCGCATCCTCTCCGGCGGCGTGGACGCGCAGGCCCTCTATCCGCCCAAGCGCTTCTTCGGCGCCGCCCGCAACATCGAGAACGGCGGCTCCTTGACCATCATCTCTTCGGCCCTGGTGGAGACTGGATCCAAGATGGACGAGGTCATCTTCGAGGAGTTCAAGGGCACAGGCAACATGGAGCTTAGGCTGACCCGGGATCTGGCTGACAAGCGCATGTTCCCCGCCATCGACATCAATGCCTCCGGCACCCGGCGCGAAGAGCTGATCACCGCGCCCGAGGAACTGGCTGTGGTCTACCGGCTGCGTCGTCTCCTGGGTGGCATGGAGACCGAGCAGGCCTACCAGACTCTGGTGCCCAGACTGAAGAAGACCGCCACCAACCGGGACTTCCTGGCAGCCATCAACCAGTCCATGCTGGCTCAGAAGTGACTCGGGCCTGATGACCTATTCGCTCGCTGGGCCCCATCCGCGACTCATTTCGCGGATGGGGCCCAGCGTATATGCAGTGATGCAAGGCAACGGTACCTTTCAACGGTTTGGCCCATTCGGATTCTGTCTGCTGTGATTTTCGGCTTTTTGCCTGACGGCTTTAGCTGGAGTGGGCTCATGGATTGCGGTTGCAGTTCGACCGGTTGATCCTGCAGGCGATCAGGCTGCGACAAAGACTGACAAGCGCCGTGAGGCGGCGGGTGCGGCCATCTTCATATGTTAAGGAATTCCTCTGCCGCGCATTCGGCACCTGCATCGGTGGGCGTGCGCGGATGAGCATCCCCCTGGAGCCTGTGTGATCCGCATGCCGAGTCAAGGCCGGTCTCCGAAAGGAGGAGCGGCTGGGTCGTCTGAAGCGTTTGATTAGACTGGTGACCTATGAGCGAAGCGAATGTGGAAACGGTGATCGATGATCAGGCGCGGAAGGGGGGAGCCAAGGCCGAAGCCGCCCGCCAGGTGGCAGAGCTGCGTGCTGATGTGGACACCATCGATGCTGCCATTATTGCCATGCTGGCTGAACGGTCCAGAGTGACGCGTCGCATTGGGCTTCTTAAAGCCCGAGCGGGGTTCGCTTCGGCGGATCTGCATCGTGAGGCCGCCCAGGTGGCGGTCTTGCGAGGCAAGGCTGATGACTACGGACTGGACCCGGATCTGGCCGAGGCCTATCTTCATCTGGTGGCCGATGCCGCCAAGCGGTGTCACGAACGGCTGGCCGGCCAGGTTGGTCCACGCTGAAAGGGCCCATCATGCGATGATGGCCGTGGACATGGGCGAGCTCCTGTGCCCTCGGCCACAGTACTGAGAGCAAGACAGGTTCGTCTTACCAGCAAGTGCCAGGAGAACCCCCCCTCAGGGACCTACTCTTGTCAAATGCCAGCCGTGGTCGGACCCGCGGCTTCCTGATGCTGCTGCCTTGCCGCCAGGACTGTTGCCGTCACGAATAGTCCGACAAACAGTATGACGAGCAGACCCCGGCTGCCGGTCAGCGGCAAAATATCCCTATAAGTGAAGGTCAGCCTCTCAGTCTCCGGACTGCCCTGGCCTATGTTCCAGGTGATGTTGACCGTTGTCGTGCCTGCCTTGAATGCCGGTGCGTAGAAGGTCCAGACATTTCTGGACTCCCATGTGTCCGATCCGCCGTTCCGCTTCAGCTCGAGAACCTTTGTGGTATGCGGATCCGTCCCTACCGTGACTGCACTGACTGTGAACTGGGGCGGGCAGACCAGCGTGGCCGCTTTGATGCTGGCTGCGTCGGTTCCGACGCCCAGCTGTTTGCCGTTGTTGTCTCCCCAGGCGTAGGCCTTGCCGTCTGAGTTGATGACCAGGGCCTGTCGTTCGCCTGCGCTGATCCGAGTGGTGTTGCTGTCTGCGTTCGCCACTTGAGCAGGGATTCTGCTGATCGGCCCCGCGATGGAGACATTCCCCAAGGCGTTCTGACCGTTGTTTCCCCAGCTGTAGATCCGTCCTCCGCCGTCGATCCCCAGGCAGAACCATCCTCCTGCGCTGACCTGGATGGGGCTGAAACCATCGCTGCTTCCGTCGGGGTCGGCCACCAAGGTCGGCACGGCGGCATCGTTGGTATCTCCTGTGCCGAGGCGGCCGTCTGTATTTGCGCCCCAGGCATAGGCCTTGCCGTCTCTGCCAATGGCCAGCGAGTGGGAGCCTCCTGCGCTGACTTGGGTGGCAAAGAAGCCTGCTGACCCGTCCCCGTATTCCAGGGGTGAGGACACGGATGTGGGAGCAGCCTTTGACGCCTGCGCACTGTTGCCCAGCCTGCCGCTATTGCCATATCCCCAGGCGTAGACTTGTCCGCTCATGTCGATGGCCAGGGAGTGCTGGTATCCTGCACTGATCTGTCTGGCGTGAAAGCCGCTGGCGCCATCGTCTACATTCACCGATACGGGGGATGGGGCATTCCCTGTCGTCTTGCCGTCGCCCACCTGACCGCCGTTGCTCCTATCACCCCAGGCGTAGACCTGATGATTCTTTCCAATGGCCAAGGAATGGTATCCCCCCGCGCTTACCTGGGTGTAGGTGAAATCCTCGTCGGCATCGGCTGGTTTCCTCACTAGGACGGGCACCTTGCTGCTGTCTGTGGTGCCGTTGCCGAGCTGTCCATTGCTGTTGCTTCCCCAGGCGTAGGCGTTCCCGTCGCTGCCGACGGCCAGTGAGAATCCATATCCGGCGCTTACCTGGGTGTAGGTGAAATCTTCGTCGGCATCGGCTGGTTTCCTCACTAGGACGGGCACCTTGCTGCTGTTTGTGGTGCCGTTGCCGAGCTGTCCATTGCTGTTGCTTCCCCAGGCGTAGGCGTTCCCGTCGCTGCCGACGGCCAGAGAATGGTTCTTGCCCGTGCTGACCTGGGCGAAGCGGATGCCGCGCTGCGGAGGTGGAGTGATGCTGACCTGGTATCCGCCAGTGGACGGGTTGCCGGCCGGGTCGACAGTCATCCGGGCTGAATGTGTCCAGTGTGCGACCAGGGTCAGCGGGCTGGTGACCGGCTTGCTGAAGTCGTAGGCCACCCTGGAGCTGCCATCGGCGTCTTTGACGAACCAGCCGTCGAACTGGAAGCCTGCCTTGGCCAGGGTTTGCCGAGGCACCAATTCTCCTTCCTTGATGTTCTTGCTTGTCCATGCCGCTCCGGTGCCTCCGGCTGGCTCGAGCGCAATGAGCTTATCGACCGGATCGAAGGTGTAGCTGAATCGCTGTGTCTGCTTTGAGCCCCCGGAATCCCCGGCGATGTTCCAGGTGATGGTGAAGCTGGTGGGGCCGTACGGGTAGGCGGGCGTAGTAAAAGTCCAGTCCTGATTGTCATTCCAAGTGTCTCTGCCTCTCTGGGCCAGCTCCTTGGCCGGCCGGGCACCGCTCGCCATGTTGCCGAAGACGACCTTGGTGAGAGTGATTTGCGGCGGTTGCGTGGTGCCGGGCCGTGTGGAGGATGAGTCTCGTCCGAGCTGGTTGTAGTAGCTGTATCCCCAGGTGTAGAGCAATCCGTCGGACCCAATGGCTGTCTGGTGATGGCTGGAGGTGGATACGGAGCTGGCTTTCACAGACTGAGCCAAGACAATGGCAGTCGGGCTGATCTGCCATGCTGCTTCTTGGCTTGAGCCGTTGCCCAGCTGACCGTAGGCCTTTTTGCCCCAGGTATAGATCCTTCCGCTGTCATCTATAGCCTCGGATCCATCGTCGCCGGCGCTGATGGCGGTGATGTTGACAGCGTCGCTGCCGAAGCTGACTTCGACAGATCCCTTCACGCTTTCATTGGTATCTGCAGAGTGGCCGATTGCGGTGCCGGAACCCCAGCCGTAGACATCATGGTCGGTATCCAGTGCCAGCACATGCTGGTAGCCAGCGCTGATGGCTATATAGAACCGGTCGTCATGCTGTCCTGTGGCCAGGTCTCGGACACGTGCCGGCGTTGGGCTGTCATTGATGGTGCCGTCGCCGAGCTGTCCCCTGCTGTTTTCGCCCCAGGACCAGGCATGGCCCTGACTGTCCAGCGCTGTGCTGGTGGTGAAGCCTGCGCTGATGGCGGTGATGCCGGACAGCGACGTTACCTTGGCGGGCGAGGGGTGACTGTCGTTGTCCGAACTGCCGTTGCCGAGCTGACCCCGTTGGTTGTCACCCCATGTATAGACCGTTCCGTCCTTGGACAGGGCCATGGCGTAGGTTCGTCCTGCGCTGATGGCGGTGATTTCGGCATCGCCCGTCTTTGCCCTTGTCGGTTCGGTGGAATAATCCTCGGCGGAGCCGTTGCCGAGCTGCCCCTTGCCGTTGCTGCCCCAAGTGTAGACCGTGCCGTCTGAGGCCAGGGCCATGGAGTAGGCATCACCTGCACTGACGGCTGTGAAGGTCTTTCCTTTTACGGCATCATTATCGGTGATCCGCACTGGTGTTGCCGCCGTGCCAGTGTCCTTGCCGTTGCCCAGGGTTCCGCTGGCCTGGCTTCCCCAGGCATACACGTGCCCGTCAGAGCCCACGGCCAGGGTGTGGTAGCGGCCTGTGCTGACCTGCGCGAACCGTACCCCCTTGGGTTTTGGGGGAGTCAGGGTGATTGTGGAGCCCCCGGTGTCATCGCCGTGGAGGGCGTCCGCTGTTTTCCATTCGGCATTCGACGATGACCAATGGGCTTTCAGGTTCAGTGGTCTGGTGACCGGCTTGCTGAAGTCGTAGGCCACCCTGGAGCTGCCATCGGCGTCTTCGACGAACCAGCCGTCGAAGACGCAGCCTGACTTGGTCACGGTGGGGGGCGAAGCAAGCTGGCCTGCAGTTACGGATTGATTGGAGGCCTGTGAGCCTCCGTCCGAATCAAAGACGATCTTCTGCGCAGTGGGTGTGAAAGTATAGTCGGCGATGACTTGCCCCTGCTGTTTTGCGCCTCCGATGGCCCATTGTCCATCATTGATTTTGATCTTGGTGGTTCCGTAAGTGTGGTGAGGGGTGGTGACCGTCCATTGGCCATTCGCGCTCCATGTGTCGTCCGAGGCTCGGCTGATCGGGGTGCTGCTGTCGGTCTTGGCTACATCGGTTTTGCCGAAGCTCAGCTTGGACAGGTCTATCTGAGGGGGGCTGACCAGTGTAGGTTTGGTCTGCGGGCCGGACGCAGGCCCATTGTCGCCTTCTCCAAGTTTGCCGTTCCTTGCCTCCCCCCAGCTGTAGGGGAGTCCGTCGGAGCCGATGGCCAGGCTGTGTCGGCAGACATCGAATGCAGCGACTGTGGCGCCCGTCAGGCTCACCTTGGTCATGGCTGATTTGGGGCTTGTCGTTCCGTCGCCCAGCTGACCGCTGGAATTGCTGCCGAGCATATACAGGCTGCCCGCAGAGTCGATCACCGCAGAGGAGAAATCGCCGGCGCTGACTGCGGTAGGTGCCGCTGTCCCCGCAGGCAGACTGATCTGGCTGGGGTGAAAGGCGTGAACGCTGTCGACATCGGTGTCGCTTCCCTTGGTCAGCGGATAGCCCCAGAAATACACCCCGCCCTCCTTGCTCAGCGCCAGGACATGCAGATACCCTGCATCGATGTCGGTATAGACAGTGCCATCCTCGGTTCCGCCCTGGTCTTTAAGAATGCGTGTGGGCGTGTAGACGCCGCTGGCTGCGTTGCCGGCTGTTCCGTTGGCCAGCTGGCCTCCCTGGTTGCGGCCCCAGGCATAGGCATGGCCCTGGCTGTCCAATGCCGTTTGGAAATCGTATCCGGCGCTGATGACTGCGAAGGTGATGCCGGATGGTGAATGGACCGCGGCGGGCGTGGGGTTGGCGTTGACGCCGGACATCCCATTGCCGAGCTGGCCGTATTCGTTGTCCCCCCAGGTGTAGATCGTGCCATCCGAGGCCAGAGCCATGGCATGCCAGTACCCGGCGCTGACGGCGGTGATTGTGGCCCTGAGGTTTGCCTTCACCGGTTCGGCGGAGTCCGTGGTGGAGCCATTGCCGAGTTCGCCGCGGCTGTTGTTGCCCCAGGTGTAGACCGTCCCGTCAGAGGCCAGGGCCATGGAGAATGTGGTTCCTGCGCTGACGGCTATGAAGGTCTTGCCTTGTATGGCTGCATTGTCAGTTATCCGCACCGGTGTGTCTGCATTGGTGAGGGTGCCGTTGCCGAGTTCGCCCTTGCTGTTGTCGCCCCAGGCGTAGATGTGGCCGTCTGAACCCACGGCAAGGGTGTGGTCGTGTCCGGCGCTGACCTGTGCGAATCTGACCCCTCGGGGCTTGGGCGGAGTCAGGGTGATTGCGGAGCCCCCTGTGTCTTCGCCGCTGGCGTCGGCTGTTGTCCACCGGCCATCTTTGATCGATGACCAGTGGGCTGTAAGCGACTGCGGGCCGGTGACCGGCTTGCCGAAGTCGTAGGCCACCTTGGAATCTTTCAGGAACCAGCCGTCAAAGAGGCAGCCCGACTTGGTGACGGAGGGAGGGGATGCCAGATGACCTGCGGTTACCGACTGGTTCAAGGCTGGTGAGCCGGGAGTCTGCGAGCCTCCGTCCGGATCGAAGGTGATGGCATACGATGATGAATCCATAGTTCGGGATGGCTTGTCTCCGCGCGGCCTGTCCTTGAACGATTCGTCCGCCCCTTTTCCGCTCAATGGTTGGAGGGCCTTGAGCGGGGAAGGATTGCCGCTGGCCAGCGGAGACGGCCAGGCTGTTGGGGTCAGGGCCCTTGCCTCCGCCGCCCTGCCTGGGCCCATGTTGCTGTATTGTCCGGGGGAGGGCGCTCCGTCCTCAGCCGTGCCGCTGCTCCCCGCGGTAGGCGCCGGCGCCATCTCGTCGGTGGATGCGTACGCCCCCGTTGATGCTCCGACCAGCGCCAGCCCAACCATAGCCGTCAATGCCATCAGTCTGCGGATGCCATGATCTTTCCCCACTTGAATCTTCCTTCTCCCAGTGTGCCGACTCCCCAGGCCAAGGCCCAAAACTGCGTCGATGCACACCGATTAAAGCCCCTATACACGTTCAACCTTAGCATTGCAATCAATGGCAGGATCGGGGTGTCGTATTCAGGCTCTTGCACCGCTGCAGGGCAGCCTGCAGCTGACCCGGCCCTTGACCATGGAACAGGGATGAACGCTGATCAATCCTGTTGTTCCTGTATGCTGCAAGTCGCGGTTTAAGGAAGGGCCGAGGATGTAAGGATTGTGTTCCGTCTCTTGTGCGAGCGGCAATCATACGCTCGACATCGCGGATTGTTATGATTGTCGCCCTGGAGACGACGATGTCTTCAGGGCGGCGGCGGGTGGCCAGGGCCGAATCGCTTCGGTTGCCTTGCGAATCCTGGAGCCTACTTGCGAGGCTTCTTAGCCGGAGGCTCGCCCAGCTGGCTGGCAGTCACACGGATGCCGGTCTCATCCTCGGCGGATCCCATCCCTTTGGGCTGGTTGGCTTCCTCGGCCAGTTTCAGGTTTCCAGTGACCCTGCCTGCTTCGGCTATATCTTCCAAAGCGTTCTTCACAGCTTCCAGGCCCTCCGGTGCCACGCTGAGAGATGCGGAGAGGATAGGGGTCCTCATGGAGACCTTGGCCTCTGACTTGATTCGCCGCAGGGATGCCAGGGCGCTTCCTGCCCAGGCCAGAAGGGCTGGGTCCTGGCCCTGGGCGGCAGCCAGGTATGTTTCCGGGTGAGGCCAGGAGGCCCGGTGAACTGAACCGTCCCCCTGGTGCATCCACTGCCATGCCTCCTCGGTGGCGAAGGGCAGGAAGGGGGCCAGAAGACGGTCAAGCGCATCCAGGACCAGCCCCAGGGTCGTGCGGGCGCTCAGCACCTGGGCATCATCGGGGATCCTGCCTGTGGCGTCAGCGGTTCCGTAGGCCCGGTTCTTGGCCAGCTCGATGTAGTTGTCGCAGAAGTCCCAGAAGAAGGATTCGGTCACCTCCAGGGCCTTGGAGTGCTCGTAGGATTCCAAGGCCTTGGTGGTCTGGTCGATCACCCTTGCAAGGCCGGCCAGGACCGCGCGATCCAGCGGGACCGTGACGTCGGCAGGATTCCAGGTGGTCTCCGCTGCCCGGGTGACCTTATGGTTCTCGTCCTCGCGGCCGATGGCCAGGGCGAACTTGACGGCGTTGAGAAGTTTGACGGCCAGACGGCGGCCTATCTTCATCTGCCCCTCATCGTAGGTGGCGTCCAGACCCAGCCGGGCGCAGGATGCCCAGTAGCGCACGGCATCGGCGCCATACTTTTTGATGGGTTCATCCGGCACTACTACATTGCCCTTGGACTTGCTCATCTTCTTATGGTCCGGGTCCAGGATCCATCCCGACAGGGTGGTGTCGCTCCAGGGCAGGCAGCCGTTCTCCAAGTGCGCCCGGTCTATGGAGCTGAAGAGCCAGGTGCGGATGATGTCCTGGCCCTGGGGTCGCAGGTCCATGGGGAAGGTAGCCTTGAAGAGGGCCTGGTCTTTCTCGCTCGGTTCGGCCCAGTGGGTCACGATTTGAGGAGTCAGGGAACTGGTGGCCCAAGTGTCCATGATGTCCTTCTCGGCCGTGAATCCGCTGGGCTGGTCGCGCTGAGACTCTTCGAAGCCTTCGGGCGCATCAGTACTGGGATCAATGGGGAGCCTGTCCTCGGCCGGGGTGATGGGATGGGCGTAGTCGGTCTCGCCGTTCTCCTTTACCGGGTACCAGAGGGGGAAAGGAACTCCGAAGAAGCGCTGGCGGGAAATCAGCCAATCGCCGTTCAGGCCCTCGACCCAGTTGTTGTAACGCACCCGCATGAAGTCCGGATGGAAGTTGAGCTCTCTGCCGCGCTCCAGCAGCTCCTGGTTCAGTTTCTGGTCAGTGCCGCCGTTGCGCAGATACCATTGACGGGAGGTGACGATCTCCAGGGGCTTGTCGCCCTTCTCATAGAAGTTGGTCATGCGCTTGGTGGGCTTGGGCTCGCCGTCCAGGTCGCCGGACTCGCGCAGGGCGTCCACGATGATCTTGCGGGCTGAGAAAGTGGTCTTGCCTTCGGTCTGCTTGAAGATTCGCCGTCCGCCTTCATCGGTGATCCAGTCAGGCACATCCATGACGATTCGACCGTTGCGCTGGATGATGGACCTGGTGGGCAGGTTCAGATCCCGCCACCACTGCACGTCGGTTACGTCGCCGAAGGTGCAGCACATGGCGATGCCGGCGCCCTTGTCCATCTCGGCGGCGGGGTGGGCCAGAATGGGCACCTCTACCTTGAACAGGGGGGAGTAGACCTTCTGCCCGAAGTACTTCTGATAGCGCTTGTCGTCAGGGTGGGCGATCAGGGCGCCGCAGGCCGCCAACAGCTCAGGCCTGGTGGTCTCGATGTATATTGGCGCGCCGTCCGCAAACCGGAAGGCCACCCGATGGTAGAAGCCGTCGTACTCGCGCGACTCGAGCTCGGCCTGGGCCACGGCGGTCTGGAAGGTCACGTCCCAGAGTCCGGGGGCCTCCTTCTGATAGGCCTCGCCCCGGGCCAGGTTCCGCAGGAAAGCCTTCTGTGCCACCCGGCGGGGATGCTCGCCGATGGTGTGGTAGGTCTGCGACCAATCCACTGACAGGCCCAGCGACCGCCAGAGCTGCTCGAAGAGCTTCTCGTCCTCGGTGGTCAGTTCTTCGCACAGTTCGATGAAGTTCTGACGGGAGATGGGCACCTGGTCCTTAGCGCTGATCTTCTTGCCCTTGGTCCCGTGGAAGGGGGGCTTGAAGTCCGGATCGTACTTGAGCGAGGTGTCCACGCGGACCCCGTAATAGTTCTGGACCCGTCGCTCGGTGGGCAGACCGTTGTCGTCCCAGCCCATGGGGTAGAAGACATCGTAGCCCTGCATCCGCTTGAACCGGGCGATCACGTCGGTATGGGTGTATGAGAAGACGTGCCCCACATGCAAATGCCCTGAAACCGTGGGCGGCGGGGTGTCGATAGAGTAGACGCCGGAGCGCTCGCGGGTGTTGCGGAAGCGGTAGACGCCGGACTCATCCCAGTCGCGGCACCACTTTTCCTCCAGGCCATCCACGCCCACCCTGTCGGGCAGGGGGGTCAGATGGGCATTGACGATTCCTTGGTGTTCAGCAGACATACCAGCATTTTATGGACGAACAGTGACAAGGGGCGCCGGCCTTTCACCCCTGGACGTGCAGGTTCCACAGGGGCAGATAGCGGTCCACCAGGGAGCTGGGCATGCCCTGGAGGCGGGGGGCGGTGAGGACCAGGGGCGTACGCTGATAAAGCCAGTCGCTGGGGGAGAGGTCGCTGACCTGCCGGGCAAAGGCCCGCAGTCGTCCGGCATAGGTGTTCTGGTCGGTGCAGTCCGCCACCTGCTTCCAGGAGTTCTGAACATCAACGTTGTCGAAGAGCATGGTGGAGTCGGGGTCAGCGAAGCGGTCGATTTCATCATTGTCCATGACCATCAGGGCCATGTCGTAGTCGCGGCGGTTGAGCACCTGGTCGCGGAAGGTGGGCTGATCCACCATGGAAACCTGAGTGGGGATGCCTGCTGCCTTGAGTTGTGTGCACATCAGCTCGCCCATCCGGCTGCCGAATTCGCGGGGATACACCAGACGCAGACCGTTCTTAAAGAAGGACGGGCGGTAGTAGGAGGACCGATGAATCGCCTGGGCCCGGTCGAAGGGGAAGGCCTGCAGGCCAGGATCGTAGCCAGGGCTCAGCTGGTTGAGCGGTCCGCCCAGCGCCTTGGCTCCGCCTCTCTCCAGTTTGGCAAGGGACTGGCGGTCCAGGGCGTAGCGGACGGCTTCGCGCATATGCTGGTCGGACAGCGGGCTGGTCGCTATGTTGTTGAAGGCCAAGACCACATTGTCCGTGCTGGGCGTAACGGTCGGCGCCTTATGGGCCTGCGCGGCGGTGGCGGGATCCATGTCCACTACAGCGTCCAGGCGTCCCTGGTCCAGATCCTTGATGGTCCCTTGCGGGCTGCCGGTATAGGTGAAGATCACCCTGCCAATGGTGGGCCTGTCTGGGCCTCGGTAGGATTTGTTGGCAGCCAGGGTCAGGCTAGTGCCCGGTTGCCAGTCGTCCACTTGGTAGGGACCCGAACCAGCTGATCGAGTGGAATAGTTGACCCGGGCCTGGCGGTCGTAGACGATGCCCGCCCGACCGCTCAGTGCGGTCAGCAGCCTGGCGTTCGGGCTCTTCAGGCCGATTACCAGTGTGGCATCATCGGGGTTGGTGACCCTGGCCAGTCCGTCCAAGTCCCGATAGCCCTGGTATTGGTGGTCGATGATCTGGTGCAGGGACCAGAGGGCATCCTCCGAGGTCAGGGGACGTCCATCGGCGAAACGAGCGTCATTGCGCAGATGGAAGGTATAGAGCAGGCCGTTTGCGGAGACCTCCCAGTTCTGGGCCAGGCCAGGTGTCGGCTGACCTTTGGCGTCGGGCCTGGTCAGGGTCTGGTAGACGTTGCCCATCAGAGCCTGGTCAGTGGCGCGTCCGGGTTCGGTGCGGATGTCCAGGGAGACGGGGGCCTGGCGGGCCCGGATGTGCACGATTCGGCCTGAACCTTCCTGTGCCCAGGGCAGCCGCCAGCCTCCTCTGCCTGTCGCCAGCGGCCAGGCCATGTAGGTGCCCGCGGTCAGGACCGCCAGTACCAGGAAGAAGATGATTCCGGATTTGATTTGTGTGTGTCTGCCGCGTGCCATGGTCTTGATTCTACCGAGAGGCCGGTCCAGCCAGGATCTCGGCGCTGGGACATGTCTCGGCCAGGGGGCAGTGGAGGCAGTCGGGCTTGCGGGCGTGGCAGGTGGCCCTGCCGAGCAGAATCAGCCTATGCGACAGATTAGTCCAGTCCTCGGGCGGGAAACAGTCGCAGATCTCATGCTCGATCTTCACTGGATCGGGATGGGCGCTGCGCCAGTCGGTCCGCCAGCGCAGGCGGCCGGTGACCCGGGTGACGTGGGTGTCCACCGGGAATCCGGGGATGTTGAAGGCATTGCCCAGAACCACGTTGGCGGTCTTGCGCCCCACGCCGGGCAGGCTGGTCAGCTCCTCCATGGTCTGGGGGACCTTGCCGCCGTAGTCTTCGGTCAGCATCAGGGAGAGCCCTAAGAGGTGGCGGGCCTTGGCATGGTAGAAGCCCACCGGGTGGATGATGGCCTCCAGTTCGGCCGGCTGGGCCTGGGCCATGGTTGCGGGGTCGGGGTAGCGCTCAAAGAGATCGGGGGTCACCGAGTTGACCCGCTTGTCGGTGGTCTGGGCGCTCAGGACCGTGGCCACCAGCAGTTCGAAGGGGTTGCGGAAGTGCAAGGCGCAGACAGCCTCGGGAAAGACCAGACAGAGGATCTGGTACTCCTCGTGCATGCGGGCCAGGCGCCGGGCCTTGCTTTCCCTGCCCTGGGGGCGCTTTCGATTTGATGATGCATCAGTCACTATGATCGGGTTTCTTTTCCTTGGAATCCTCGGGTTGTTCCGACTGGCCGTCCTGTTGCTCGCGTTGCTCGACTGGGTCTGGATTGGTCTTGGCATCCGGCTCCGGTCTGGGGACTGAGGTCGTCCTTGCTGAGGAGGGCGGGTCGAACCTATAGCCAACGTTGCGGACTGTGCCGATCAGGTGCTCGTACTCGCTGCCCAGCTTGGCCCTGAGTCGCCGCACGTGCACATCAACCGTCCTGGTTCCGCCGTAGTAGTCATAGCCCCAGACCTCTTGGAGGAGCTGCGCCCTGGTGAAGACCCTGCCGGGATGCTGGACCAGGTATTTGAGCAGCTCGAACTCCTTGTAGGCCAGGTTGATGGGACGGCCGTGGATCCGGGCCGTATAGCTCTCGGTGTCCACAACCAGATCGCCCGAGCGGACCTGACCGGTAGGTACCTGATCTTCTGCCTCTTCTGGCCGGGCATCCGGCTTGCGTGTCGTTGTCACTCGCTGGCAGACCAGTCGTAGCCGGGCCTCGACCTCGGCCGGGGACGCGGACTGAATGATGACGTCGGCCACGCCCCAGCCGGCATTGACCACAGTGAAGCCGCCCTCGCTCAGAATCAGGATGATGGGCGTGGACAGGCCCGAGGCCCGAGTCAGGTTGCAGAGCGTCCTGGCTTCGGCCAGGTCGTCGCTGGCGTCAATCAGCAGCACGGTGTCCTCGGGCATCTTTACCAGGGAGGCGGCATCCAGGGGCAGGACGCGCACTCGATGGGAGAGCAGGGCCAAGGCTGGCAGAACCGATGCCGGGTCCTCGGCGCAGGTCATCAAGGTCAGATCCGTCACGGGGGTACCTTCTTCCCTGTCCGTTCGTCCATAGCGGGGGTGGATTCGTTGAACAGTTGCCATCATTGTACAATCGGCCAGTCACAGGGGCTCCGAGTTCACAGGATGGCCTTGCCCTAGGATGTGACGTATAGCTTCCCGACGGGGACAGGCAGGAGGACCCATGGCGCAGACTGTAAAAGGAATCCGGGATGGACGCGTACTCGCCCTGACGCAGCTGCTGGCTCTGGCGGCCCTGATCCTGCCGGGCGTGGTGGCGGGCTTGCTGGCCGAGCCCGGGGTTGCTCAATGGGTGCAGGCCGTTCTGGTCCTGGTGCTGGCATTGGCCATGCTGGTCTCTTGGCCCCTGGTGGGCCGTGGCATCCGACCCGGCCCCGACCGAGCCGTGTCTGGTCTGCTGGCCTTGGTCGCTCTGGTGCCGGCCCTGGTCGGGCAGGGGCCTGGTGCTCTCTGGGCCTGGCTGTCGACTGCGGCATTTCTGCTGGCCCTTTTGGCCGTATTCATGTTTGTTCGTCAGATGCTGCGTCGGGACCGGCGAATGGTTATCCGCGGCATTTCTGCAACCGCCATGGGCGGGGTGACCGCTGTCGCCGCCTCGGGGTGGGTCTTTCTGCCGGAGCTGGTCAGAGGCTTGCATCCTGACCTGATGCCGGTTCTGGTGGTGCTTGTGGCCTTGCTGCTGCTGGTCGGGCTCATGACCTCCGGCTATCGCTGGGCCCAGGAGGCAGCTGATCGGCGCGGGGCTGTTGGTCTGGCGCTGATGTCGGTTCTTCTGGCCGGATCCATCGTGGTTCTGGCCGCCATGGTCTTGCAGACGACGTTCTGAGTCAGGCATTCATCAGGTGATCCAGAAGGATCTGGATGCCCATGACGATCAGAATGATGCCGCCGGCGATTCTGGCAGGCTTGCGCCAGCGGGACCCGACCGCGTATCCGATGCGCAACCCCAGAATGGAGGCCGCAGCCGTCACCAGCCCGATGACCAGTGCGGATAGCCAGATGTTGATGCCCAGCAAGGCCAGGCCTGCGCCCACGCCGAATGAGTCGATGCTGGTGGCGATGGCTGCAGGGAGCATCCGCCGCCAGGAAAAGCTCTCCTCGCCGTTCGCTCCCTCTTCCTCGCCGTAGACGCCTTCGCGGATCATGTTGATCCCGATGGCTGAAAGGATGCCGAAGATAATCCAGTGATCCACGGCGGCCAAGGAATCCTGCAGCATGGAGGCAGCGAAGTAGCCCAGCAAGGGTAGCAGAGTCTGGAATCCGCCGAACCAAAGTCCGACCAGCCAATGATGGCGGGCCTGCAGTCGGTCCACGGACAGCCCCTTGCTGATGGAGACGGCAAAAGCGTCGGAAGATACACCTAAAGCGATAAACAGCAATCTCAAGAACACGGCATTCCTTGAAAGGGTTCATCCCAGGTGGGATGGGCCTCGACCAGGTCTCCTCAAACCAGCCTACGCCTCGGGAGCGTCGAGCGCGGAACTGCCGATTGGAATCGGCTTTGAATTCGTTGAATGCCGTTCACATGCTACGCCATAACAATATGGACATAGATTCTACCTGTCAGCGCTGGAACTATCAAGCATGACAGCCTGTGGGATAGGTCCGTCGATGAGTCATGGTCACCGTCAGACCGCCTGCCGCCGTTTGGATGGCGCTACTGGTCTTGGTAGGTGACGGCATAGAACTCGCCGTTCTGGTATCGGGCCATGTACACATCGCTGACCTTGCGTATGCCTTGCTTGGCCAGTTGCTCGTCGAGCCAGGCCTCGTCCCGCCCCATGGTGTCGAGTACATCGGGATTGACCCGCCCGTCCATGACCACCGGGTAGCGCACGTCCTTGTCACCTTCGGAGATGATGGTCAGGCCGCCGTTCTGCTCGACGATGCCCCGCTTAACGTCGCGAATGTCATTGATGCCCTTAGTGCGCAGCTTGAAGTCCACCTCCTTCGCTGTCAGATTGACCTTGAGGCAGTTCTGTACCAGCAGTTTGCCGTTCTTGATGATGGTAACCGGTTCGCCGTCGACGTACTTGCCCACCGCGTGGATGTGGGTCTTGGCATACCGGGTGATGAGGATCAGCGCGGCCCATATCAGCAGGATGACAATGTACTGGGCCATGGAGATGCTGTCGCTGTAGATGACCCCGCCGATGATGCCGCCCAGGACATAGTTCTGCAGCTGGTCCATGGGCGAAGTGGGCGCCAGGTTCCCCTTGCCGGTCACGTTGATGAGCAGGGTGATGAAGAGCAACCCGACGATCAGCTTCAAGGCCACGTTGACGTAGAAATTGATATCCATGGGTCACTCTCCGATCACGGTGATGTCTGGGTGGTACAGGTCGGCACGCTGCAGCAGGAATTCGGAGCCGGAGCTGTTGAATACCAGGGTGTAGTAGCCCTTGGGGGTCTTGATAATCATGTCATTGTTGCGCGAGGTGTCGTTGATGCTGATTTGCTCAGGGTTGACCTTGAGCTTGGCGGCGGACTTGTCGATGACTGTGGTCAGCTGTCCGCTCTGCAGGCTGGCTGTGCGCAGATTGGTGTAGTCGCTGTATTGGATGGCCGCCGCCAGCAGGAGCAGGGTGGCCAGGATGATGGACAGATCCTTGTACTTGTGGTTCCAGCGATGGCGGGAGTACATGAACAGGAAGAAGAGGAAGGCCAGGGCCAGAACGACGACCACGATGATCCTGATCATGGTCCAGTTGGTCTGCCCGCCCTTGAGGTATTGGTATGTATAGAAAGTCATAGCCGCTCCTGCCCTTGCGCGCACACCCGCAATTCGCAATGGTAGACGGCCAGACGCATTTTGGGAGGATTTGGGCATGCAAAACCCCGGTTAGGACGCTCGATTGGGCCCTCGCCGGGGTGGTTGATGAGGCCGCTGGGCGGCCTCAAGTGGGGTCAGTGCTGGGCGGCCAGGCGCTCGCGTGCAGCTTTGATCTGGGTCTCGGCGGCCTCGGCGTTGGTCCAGTAGTCGCCGGGCATGACCTCCTTGCCTGGTTCCAGGGCCTTGTACTGCTCGAAGAAGTGCTTGATCTCCTGCTTGTGGAAGTCGGAGACGTCGTCGATGTCCTTGATGGCGTCGAAGCGGACATCGGCGGGCACGCAGAGGACCTTGTCATCCCCGCCGGCCTCGTCGACCATGTGGTAGAGCCCCACGGCGCGGCATTCAACGATGCAACCCGGGAAGACCGAGTCGGGAATCATGACCAGGGCATCCAAAGGATCCCCGTCCTCGCCCAGGGTGCCGTCGATGTACCCATAGTCATCGGGGTAGCCCATGGAGGTGAAGAGGGTGCGGTCCAGCCTGATATGGCCGCTGTCGTGGTCCATCTCGTACTTGTTGCGGGAGCCGCGTGGGATCTCGACCAACACGTCGAATGTCTCTGCCATTGTCCTGTCTCCTTTTCGGTCTGGACGGCACAGGTATGTGTCATACACAGCATAACCGTCTCGCGGCACATTCGACCACAGTTCCCCTCCCACGCACCTATATGCCCGGCGGCCGCCCATACTCAAGGCATGGGGCGGGCGAAAAAGTGAGGACGAGTATGAACAAGCATAGATGGATCGGCCTCTTGGCGGCTCTGGCTGCCCTGGCGACCCTTGCCGGTCCGGCGGCTCCTGCCATGGCTGGCGGAGGATCAGGCCATGCCGGTGGCAGACCGGTGCCACCCGGTGGCCAAAAGATCCGGCTCTGGCAGGGCTGGGCCTACAAGGATGACGACCAGGGGGCTTTTGGCGGTTATGAAATAGGCAGCATAGACAGGGCGTTCTCCCAGATGGGGGTAGTGGACGGGCGCAATGCCACTACGGCCCGGGTCAAGCGGCAGGCTCTGGATGAGGCCAACGGCAACTGTCAGGCGCGCTTTAACGAGGCCCATGCCGACCAATCCGGACAGGGCCACTGCCGGGTGACCGGCGTGGGCGTGGTTGCCGGTTACCGTGGATCCCAACGTATATTTGACGGGATCTCCGTGGCTATTCACAAGCTCTGGATGGATAACTGGCGCAGCCAGGTGGCAAACAGCACATTCAGCAATCGTGGGGTGACCTATCGGACCAGCGATTCCTTCTGGGATCAGCCCAACGACAACCTGGACAAGTTCGCTGACGAGTATGCGGGCAACGAGAAGGGCATCTCCCTGGTGGTGATCATGCTCAACGACTACGAGCCCAAGCCGGCCGATCTGCCGCCGGATCCACCTGATAAGCAAGTAGATCGTGGCACCAGCGCGGATGGGATGACCAATCGCACGCATATTGTCACTGGAACCGGTCGGGACGGTCGCGAACTGACTTTTAGCGATGTCTTCAACCCTCAGGGCAAGCAGTACCGAATCAGTGGTCAGCATGTCAGGGACCAGACCAGCGGCGAGGACCTGACCGACAAATTCGTTTTCAACACTGCCGAAGGGACCAGGCCGCCTGGAGACCGCGCCACAGCCGCCTGGAAGGGTGGTGCTCTGCCGGAGGAACACCGCTGGGCATGGCAGTTAGATGTGACTGTCGACCGGCCAGAAACCGGGGTGATTCTGGACCAGGGAGGAATCCATTGGGAGGGCGCCGCCCGGCAGGTTGACCAGTCGACCCCGGAGCGTCGTACGCCCACCTGGAAGCCCAGGCCGGACAAATCCTGGATTCTGCGAGACACAGCCACGGGGGCGTGGAAGAGCGTCATAGACCCCCAATGGAGTAACGGGACAGGTGCCGACGGACACGTCTTTTTGGACGGCGACCAAGTGGGGTCGGTGGTCAACGCTACTGTCGAAGCTCATTTGATTGAGGCCCCTAAGGTTTTCGCCCTGACTGACGACTGGAGCGCTGCAAACTATCTGGTTGATCAGGACGGGGCTGGGGCTATCCGCATTTTTGCGGCTAAGGCCAAGGCGGATGCAGACGGGCACTACCGCCGCAGCAGCGTCGGAGGCATCGTGGCCAAGGGCAGGGATGTGACCGACCGTTTCGAGATCAGCGTGACAGGCGCTCGGGCGCGGGCCCAGGCCAAGAGCGGGTGGTTGAACGTTCTCAAGGGGATGGAGGTCCCTATGCAGGTCACCATGCTGGTTCCCTTCACGGTCCGATTTGCCGGCGGCGGCGGTGCGGCCAAGGTTCGCAAGGATTTGGGCAGAACACCCGATCAGGAGCTGACCTTCTGCAAGGCGCCCGACGGCCATGGCAACCAGGGCGAGGCCCTGATTAACTCGGGCTCCCAAACAGTCAACACACAGAGTGTGCAGACCAACGAGCCAGGCATCTGTGGATATCTGCCTCCGGTGCGCAAGGATGTCATCTCGGAGGCCGGCCAAGGCGGGGAGCAGGCCAGTGTTGACGGCAGGGTGGTCTTTCCTGGTCAGCGGCTGGAGTATGGATTGGATACCCAGCCCAGCCTGCCCGACAATCTTGCCTATCCTGTCAAATCAATCATCCTGACGGATGTCTATGACCGCTGGTTTTTGCCCGACAAACAGACCCTTGAGGTGACTGACCTGCAGAGCGGCGATGTCATCGCCAAGACCGGATACGCCACAAAGTGGAAGGACAAGGACCATAGCCTGCGGGTGACCATTACCGACCCCGTCCGTATCAGCCAGTGGCGGGCCGGGGGCAATCCCAGAATCCGTCTGCGCTTCGAAGGCAGGGTTGACCCCAAGGCCCCAACGGATCATCGCGTGGGCAATCAGTGGGTGCTGACGCTGAACAACTCGCTGACTCCCTCCAATCAGGTGAGCAATCCGCCGGCTGACTTCCATCCATCAAAGAGCGATGTCAGCGCGCATGATCCAGGCATCAGTATCGACGGCAAGGTGCTTTTTGTGGGCGACCATGGTGTCTATCGGATCAGTCTGGACGCCCGCCGTAAGGACACCGCCTATCCGGTCTGGCGGCTGGGCATGACGGATGCCTACGACGCTCGTCACCTGGATATCGATCCCAAGGGGATCGAGGTTCTGGGTTCTGACGGCCGCGATTACACCAAGGCCTTCAACATTCAGGTAAGAAACGGCACAGTCCTGGTCTTCGCCAAAACCGTGGATACCTATGTGCCGGCTACAGGCGTGACCCTCAAAGGGGATCCCCAGCCTGCCGATCTGGCAGCCTATGCCGCTGTCCGAGGCCATAATCCCCTCTTAGAACCGTCTATTGACCAAGGGCTGCTGGGGCGCACTTATGATCTGGTCCTGCCCTACACGGTCATCCGTGCGGAAACCGGTCATGTGGTTCGCAACCAGGCGACCCAGATCGTCAACAACCTGCATAAAGCGACCAACGTGGTCACCAATCCGGTCAAGCCGCTCAATCCCGCCAAGGATGTGGTAGCCGCAGTGGGTGGAGGAAGCGCTCATGGTGGCAGTATCTACCGTGACCGACTCTTCCTGTACCGTCTGGATTCCAGTCTGCTGCCGGCCGGACGTGCCTATCCGCAGGTGAAAACCTGGCGGATTGAGGATCGGCTGGACCCAGCGGTGGATAGGTTCACTGGCCATTGGGCCGTCTACGCAACCCAGGACCTCTACGAGAATGGACGCATCCTGATTCATCATGGACAGATCATGGCTGGTTCAGACATGTCCGCAGATATACATGGCGGTCCTTGGTTTACGATGACCGCAGGCCCTGCAGGTCTGATCAAAGTGGAGGCTACGTCGCGGTATCTGGCCTTGGTCAGCGCTTCAGGCGACCGCCCGGTCGGTTGGAGGGTCTACTTGCAATGCAGGCGGCTGAAGAACGTGGAACGTCATGAGAACCGATTCACTGAGTTCTATCAGGACAAGATTCTGGCATCCAACACGGTCTGGACGAGCACGCCCGATATGACGCCGGCTTTGCATATCGAGAAGTTTGATCAGGCCGGCGGCATGCCCAAAGGAGATCGGGATCAGCCGGAACAGGCCCTCCGGGCTCATGACGATGTTCCCATTGTCTTCCGGATCACCAATGATTCTCCTCGCGATCCCAGCGATGGGACTGGAGCAATCTTCCCTGCCCGCCAACTGCATTTGGAGGATCAGACAGTCGTGGGCCAGGGACGGGTGACCGGGATCCGCTATCCGAATAATTGGTCAACCCTAATGCTCCGTCCTGGCCAGTCTGTGGACGTGCATGCCACAGTGTCGGGCATGTCTGGCCGGCATACTGACAGGGCTAGGGTGATCGGCAGTCCCCTGGTGCCCTGTCCTGTAGAAGGTCAAGCGGCCCTTCCTGAGCGGGAAGATGCCGACAAGACCCATCAACAGCCTGATTTCCGGGGCGTGATGGTCGACGGCCGTCTGCTGTGCTCGGATCGGGCTGTCCGTTCCAATAGCGACGATTGGAACGCCCTGGTGGAGGCACTGCCCAGAACAGGTGCAGCTATAGCTCTTCCTCTAGCCATTGTTGCTGCGGCAGTCATGACTGGCTCGCTCCTCTCCGGCAAGGCCAGGCGGATGCCCAAGGGCATAGAGAACGGCAGTGACCGCTGATTTCAGGCGTCCAGCCCATGTGCGTCCTCAGGTCTGTCGTCTTTCTAACCGGGCCACTGCTCATCCAAGGGAGGCCGTGATCCATCGCAGGCCAGGTAGACACGTGCGATGCGCATGCCGGCTCGTTCCGGCTCCAAGACCAGAACGTGCCGACCGCCGGTCAGCTGGATGGCGGCCATCTCCGACCATCCCCAGACATGCTCGGTGGCAAAGGTCATCAGTCTTCCCCCTCGGGGGAAAAGGTCGCCCGGGGGCAGCGGGTCGCCGTCCAAGATCACATAGCAGGAGTCCTCCAGGTCGGAGGCGAACTGGGCTAGGAGCCAGATCCGGTAGTTGCCTGGCCTGCCAACCTGGAAGGCCAGGTTCATGCCGGGAGCTTGACCGGGTTTGGGCCAGAGCTGTTGCCTAGGCTCGGCCCGCATGGCCAGGCCCCGGCCCCTGTGAGTGGGGGCGTCGGTGGGAAACCAGCAGCCCTGCCGACGCTTGCCGTTTTGTGACCCATTCTGTGACAGCCAGGCGTTTTCGCCTTGTCTTAGGCAGTCAGCGGTCTCAAGGTAGATGCGCTCTGGTGTCTTGTTGGCGTCATTGTTTTGGCTCAGCTTCTGCTCGTGCTGATGCCCGGCAGGCCAGACCAGCTTCGGCCGTGTATACAAGCCGCCGTGAAGCCAGTAGTCCTGATCGAAGTAGGGTACAGGTTCTTCCGGGGTGCGGTCCGGATCGATTCCGTAGTCTCCAACGGCCAGATTCCGTAGGGGGCGGTCCAAGGCCCCGGCCGTGGGCGTTGGCTGACAGACTGTAATCTGATTGCTGGTCTGAGCCCTGTCTATGTGAGCTGCGTGAAAGCTCCTGTTGCCAGCCTGTTTGGAGGGCCGGCCATCCGCCACCCAGGTGCTGAAAGCAGGTCCCAGCCGGCTGGACCGTTTCCGACCGGTGTTGATCACGACTTTGTCGATGCCGAAGGAGTCATCCACGGCAATAAGCTGCAGCTGGTGGGGTCCTGCCTCCAAATAGGGCAGGACCATGGTCAGTTGCTCGGCGTTATATACGATGGTCTCCTGCCAGTCGCCACGGAACTCGTCAGTGGTGGGCGATTCCAGGATTTCGCCCCGATTGCCATCCAGGCTGACACGCAGGCGAATTCGCCCACGCGAGTTCAGTGTGGGCAGACGGTGAACCTCTAGACGGTGGCGGCCGGGGGTCTTTAGCCAGAAGTCCAGACTCAGACAGGCCCCGCTTCCTGATTCCGGGTCGCTCCAGCCCTTGGTCTGCATCAGGCCTGGGCCGAAACGCCCCAGATCTTGGGTTGCCAGCCAAGTGGTGGTCTCCGTCAGGTCGGGGTTGACACGTCCGCGTGAGGGGTCCATGCTGATGTGTCCATCAGCCTCGACGTAGCCGGTGAATCCTTGTCTGAAGCCAGGATTCTCGCCTACCAGAACATCGACCATGATCGGGGTAGACCAGGCTTTTTCAGTTGTCTCTGGCTTGCTGGGACGGGTGACGATGGTCAGCGTACCCTGCCGACCCGCATGGGTTGAGGCGTTCTCGACCTGTACATGGATTCGCCATTCATCCCTGACGATTCGCCGTTCCGCTGGCAGACTGATCCAGTCCTGGTTGGCGCTGATGCACACTTCCTCTGCAGGACTGCCCATAAGGTCCAGGTCAATCCAACGGTCGGTGATGCCATAGGGATCGAAGACCAGCTTGACGTGATTGCTATTGCCAGGGACTATGACGCCCTCCTGTGCTCCCTGTGGCGTCAGGATCAGTCCCTGATTCGGTTGGACCTTCACCGGTCTGCAAGCCGGGTACTGAGGTAGCGTAGGAGGAGGGAACCTGTTGGGAGTGAGGATGCCGTCCCAGCAGCCCTGGGCCAGCTCCTTGTTATACCAATGGAGCAGAGCCCGGATCATCCCTTGGAAGAGATGGGAGATCCTCGTCTGTCTGTGGGCGGCCGGCATAGCGCCTCGGGCGGCCTCGAGACGGCTGCGGTCCGCATGGTAGAACTGGGCGTTCACGTAGTAGGCCATGGCGATCTTCAGGTCCACCAGTGATCGATAAGCTTCGCGGAACTCTGGCTTTACGCTCCTGCCGAGATTGTGCGAGCGCTCTGCTAGTTCCCGCAAGGCTGCCAGGCGGCCGCCGGCCTCGTCATCGTACCCTGTCTGGGTGAATGAGTCCTCATGCAGGTGTTCGATTTTGGCCTGATTGTTGATCCGGTAGTAGCTCATGCACATGTCGGCCGCCTCAGAGCCGCGATCGTCTGCGAAGTTCTGGTCGAACCAGGCGGCCACAAAGTCCCGGGCCGAAAGACTGTGGTGATTCTCGTCTGCATTCCAGGCCAGGTGGAGGAAGTAGGATCCCTCCAGCTCCAGGCGCTTGATGGCTCCCAGATTGTCTACCCATACCCGGCGGATGCCCCGATCCCAGCACTTGCTCAGCTGGTCGTTCATCAGAGCCAGGGGAGTGGATGAGGTACAGCGGTAGCTGGTCCTCGGCGGCGCCCAGTAGGAGCTGTGGTAGTAGACCCCATTGCCCCCGCTGCGCGCCCGTTCGGCCTGATTGGGGAAGCGGCGCATATACCCGTAGTTGTCATTGACCCACATGATGGTCACGTCCTCGGGCAGGTCCAGGCCCGCGTCGTAGAGGGGCAGCACCTCCTTATAAGGAATGAAGAGCTGGGGGACCTCCTGCGGAGGTCGACCCAAGTGTTCGTGCAGAATGCTCCTCTGGTCGCGAATAATCCGACCGAGCAGATCGACTCGCGCTCGCAGACGACCCTCCTGATCCAGGTTCGGATCTTCGTCGATGGCGCGCGTGGTCAGGCCCGTGTCGTGAATACCGCGCATGCCCAGGGTCCAGGTGACCTCGTATTTCCGGTTCATGTCCACGCTCTGTGACCAGTAGCGCCGAATCATATCCCGGTTGCATCCGGGCAACGAATAGTCATAGTCCACATGCCTGCCTTGTGAGGCCACCCAGGGATCCCACTCATGCTGGTTGCTCCGCAGGAGCATGTCGCAGTGGCTGCTCCCGATGACAATCCCCATGCTCTGGGCAAGTCTTCCGTTGCGCGGATCGGCATTGAAGGCGTTGACGTGCATGGCTGGCCACAGATAGTTGCCGCCCAGCCGTAGGATCAGGTCAAAGACTTTTTCATAGGTCGCCGGTCCGATGGTTCCGTCCGGAGTGTGTAGGCGAGCCCAGTCGTCCAGCTCCTCCTCGTCGTTGATGAAGAAGCCCCGGTACCTGACCGAGGGCCAGTCGAAGACGCGCAGGTCGTCGGGCAGGCATATCCGTTCATGGCGACGGGCCGGTACGTTTCCCCACCAGTGCAAGGGTGAGATGCCGATGGCCCGGCTGAGGGCGTAGATTCCGTAGATAGTTCCGCGCCGGTCAGTCCCGGCGATATAGAGGGTGCCGTCGATGACCTGCAAGGTGAAGCCTTCCCAGCGGTACTCTCCTTGGGGATCCTTGAGCGGGGTCAGATCGAGCTGGTCGGAGCAGACAGCCGAATCGATCCAACTGGAATGGCCCAGGGTGCCCAGGCAGATGGTCGGGCTGCTCTCGTCGATCAGATTGGTCGGCCTCTGGGTCCGGTCTGTGACAGTCGCAAAATCCCTCATCAGATTGCCCGCCGCAATTTGCACGGCCGTATCCTCGCCATGATCCAGCAGCCAATTAGGCCGGACCCCTGAATCGGCCAGAACAGCGCCTGACCCGGCGGTCACTGGGATGGTTCCGGGCTGGGGATGAAACAAGGTGACCATGGTGTCGCTCCCACTGTCTTCTGATCAGGCGGATGCTCTGCCGCCTGTGTTTGGACACCCATAGGCTAACACCAGATTAGGAAAATTTTCAATGAGTAAAAAGATGAGCGAGACTGGCAGGGCTCGATGGCCGTCTCTCTCCATTACCATAGTTGGAGACGCTCACAGTCCAGAAGAGCCGGGAGGCGATCCGATGAGCAAGAAAGTGACGCTGGCCGACGTGGCTGCCAAGGCGGGGGTTGCAGTGTCCACAGCCTCCAAGGCGCTCCGTAACAGCGCACAGGTCAGCGGCCCGACAAGAGCCAAGGTGTACAAGGCCGCCGCGGAGCTTTCCTTTTCACTCAATGAGCGTCAAAAGCAGTCCCAGCCTCCCAGCCTGCCTAAGTCGGTGGGCCTGGTCACTTCGGACCTGGACGGCCAGTTCTCCATGCCCATCCTGATCGGCGCGGAAAGCTACTTCGGAGTCGAGTCCATTCCTGTTTTTCTGTGCAACGCCGGCAGGGATCCGGCTCTTGAGCAGCACCATATAGATAATCTGCTGGCCTATGGTGTCAAAGGTCTGCTGATGGTGGGATGGCGTACCGATCCGCGGCCAGCGCTGACCAGCTGCCCGGTGCCGGTTGTCTATGCCAACCAGGCGTCCATGGATCCCCATGACTGCTCTGTCATTACCGACAACGAGGACATCGGGCGGCTGATGGTACGGCATCTGGTCGAGGGAGGATCCAAAAAAATCGTGCTGATTGCCGGCGATCCGGCCTTCCAGTCCTCGGTCAGGCGGCTCAAGGGCGAGATGGCAGAACTGGATAGCCGCGGGTTGGCTGCCGTGCGTACAGTTCGGTATGGAGGCTGGAACGAGGAGACTGGGCGTAGTACCATGGTCGGCTTGCTGGATGAAGGCATCGACTTCGATGGGGTGGCTTGCGGCAACGACGAGATAGCCCGTGGGTGCCTGGATATCCTGCATGATCGGCATATTTCCGTGCCGGATAGAGTGTCGGTGGTT
Organism: Bifidobacterium sp. B4079; assembly: GCF_026537385.1. Taxonomy (NCBI): domain Bacteria; kingdom Bacillati; phylum Actinomycetota; class Actinomycetes; order Bifidobacteriales; family Bifidobacteriaceae; genus Bifidobacterium; species Bifidobacterium sp. B4079. The sequence continues at coordinate 164,352 of NZ_JAFNMH010000002.1, forward strand.
GGGGTTGACAATCGGACGGTCATTGTCGGCAACTCGCGTCCTCCGCTTACCAGCGTCGACCTGAACCTGAAGGCCATCGGTACCAGGGCAGCCAGCTGCCTGGCTGATATGCTGGAAGGCCGAGGTCACCAGGGTATCGAGTGCGTCAAGGGCACGCTTGTCCAGCGCGCCTCCACCAGAGTGCCGCTCTAAATCCACTAGTCGAAAGTTTCAGAGGGCCGCACAGTCGCAATTTCACTGACACAAGCAAGTCTTCCGTACTTTACTTTTAAGAAACTTTTTTATTTGACAAAATTTTCCTTTCTTCTTATTATGGCCAGTGTCGGAGTTGCCGATAGGGATTAGGGCCGTAGGTCGTCCGGTCCGGTTTCAGGTGCGATCGAGGTTGATCCTTTCGGCTCCTGCGCATCCCACTCGATGAAGAAGGGACATGTCATGACCTCGCACAAGGATGCATTGGACTCAGAGCGCGGATCATCCCGTTATCGGCGGAAACAGACTTCGAATAGGCGTGGGCTCCGTCGCGAGAGCTTCGCGGAATATGCGCATCGTTGCTGGCCCTTGTGGGTGATGGTGCTTCCTGCCATCGTCTTTGTGGCCATATTTCATTACGGCCCCATGTACGGCATCCAGCTGGCCTTCCGCGATTTCGACTTCACCAAGGGCCTGACCGGCGGCAAATGGGTGGGCTTCCACTACTTCCGTCAGTTCTTCGCCTCGCCCATGTTCAAGCCGCTGATGATCAACACGGTCCGCATCAGCCTATGGACCCTGGTCATGGGTTTCATTGCACCCATCATCCTGGCCCTGCTCATCAACCAGATCCATTCGGGCAAAGTCAAGGGATTTGTGCAGACCATCACCTATATGCCCCACTTCATCTCCACCGTGGTCATTGTAGCGATGATCAATCTCTTCCTTGCTCCCTCATCAGGCTTGCTGACCCGCTTTTTGGCTTTTCTGCATGTAGTCAATCCCAATTTCATGGGTGATCCCGCAGCCTTCACACCCATCTACTGGATCAGCGAAGTCTGGCAGCACATGGGGTGGAATTCAATCATCTACCTGGCGGCTCTAAGCTCGGTGGATACGGCCCTCTATGAGGCGGCCAGAATGGATGGCGCTGGTCGCTTCCAGCTGATTCGCTACATCGACATTCCCGCCATCCTGCCTACTGCCGGCATCCTGCTCATCCTCAATATGGGCGGTGTGCTCAACGTGGGCTTCGAAAAGGTCTTCCTTATGCAGAACACTTTGAATCTGCCGGCCTCGGAGGTCATCAGTACCTACACCTATAAAATCGGCATTTTGCAGAATCAGTTCTCCTACTCGACGGCTATAGGCCTGTTCAATACGGTGATCAATCTGATCTTCCTGGTCGCCGCCAATCAAATCTCGAAGCGCATCTCCGACACCAGCATCTTCTGAATCCGGAAGGAAGCCGACATGAGCATCAACCATGGCATCAAGAGCAGCGGTATCCGGCGGCTGACCCATCCTCAGAGCTGGAAGGACCGACTTGCCGACTCGGTCATCGTCATTCTCCTCCTTGTGGTGGTCGCCAGCATCATCTACCCCATATGGTTCATCATCATCGCCTCGGTCTCTGACCAGACCATGGTCAATACCGGGCAGGTCAACTGGCTGCCCAAGGGTTTCTCCCTGTACGGATTCCGGCAGATTCTCGGCGATGGACGCATCTGGAATGGCTACAGAAATACCCTCTTGTACACAGTTGTCGGCACTGCATTGAACTTGGTGGTCACCATGCCTGCGGCCTTCGCGCTTTCGCGACGCGAGCTGCGAGGCCGGCGTCTGATCATGCTCTTCTTCACCGTGACCATGTTCATCAACGGCGGGCTGATTCCTACCTACCTGCTCTACAAGCAGATGGACCTGCTGGATTCCTGGGCCGTCTTCGTCATCCCCGGAGCGGTCAGCGTTTACAATCTGATCATCGCCCGGTCCTTCTTCGAGACCAGCATTCCCGAGGATCTGCATGACGCGGCTCAGATCGACGGCGCAGGCTGGTTCCGTTATCTCGGCCGCGTGGTACTGCCCCTGTCCAGCGCTATCGTTGCAGTCATCGGCCTCTATTACATGGTGGGCCACTGGAACGACTTCTTCACCGGCTTGGTCTACATCCGCACCTATGACAAGCAGCCCCTGCAGATAGTGCTCAGGGACATCCTCCTGTCGAATCAGGCTTTCCAGGGCGGATCGGGGGCCACCTCCGGGGCTGGATACGGCCAGGAATACGCCGACCAGATCAAGTATGGGGTCATCATCGTCTCTACCCTGCCCCTGCTGGTCATCTATCCCTTCATCCAGAAGTACTTCAACAAAGGAGTCATGATCGGGGCCATCAAGGGCTGATCGGGCCCTGTCGCGCTCTGGCTTGGTCCTGCTTCATCGTTGCAGTGTCAAGGTCAATCGCAGATGAAGCACTGTATGGCCGTGGTCAACCAGTCATCAGTCGAGAGAAAGGAAACAATGATGAAAAACCATGAACCAGGGGGCATTCGCGCCTATCTGGCTGCCGTGGGCGCGGGCATAGTCGCCCTGTCCATGCTGCTGGCGGGGTGCGGCGGCTCGTCCAGCAAGCCCAAAACCAATGCCGAGGGCAAGCCCATCGTCACCATAGCTGTGGCCAAGCACCCCTTGACGCAGAAGATGTCCAAGATGGCCTGGCCCAAGCAGGTTGAGAAGGAGTGCGGCTGCGAGATCCACTGGCAGGAGGCGAGCTCAGACTGGGATCAGAAGAAACAGGCCATGTTCGCAGCCGGAGATGTGCCGGATCTGATCCTCAAGGGCGTTACTCTGGCCGATCTGGCCACCTACAGCACCCTGTTCGAGAATCTGAGCAAGGACTTGGACAAGATGCCCAACGTAAAGAAGATGTTCACTACTGATCTGGCCGCCAAACGATCGGTCACCATGAAGGACGGAGCCATATACATTCTGCCCTCAGTGGCCAAGGGGATCATGCCGGCCGATGCCAGCCACACATTCATCAACAAGCAGTGGCTGGACAAGCTGGGATTGCAGGTTCCGACCACCTGGGATGAGCTGGAGAACGTGCTCAAGACCTTCAAGACCCAGGATCCCAACGGAAATGGAGAGGCTGACGAGGTGCCTTTCGACTTCTATTCGCCCTCCCCGGCCGGATTCGGCAAGAACGAGCCCGTCATCTTTCTTAACAGCCTGGGAATCGTGACCTCACTTGGCAGCGCCCAGGGGTATTACGTGGACAAGGGTCAGGTCAAGTCCTTCTTCACTGATCCCAGATATAAGCAGGTCGTACAGTTCATGAACCGGCTCTGGCAGGATGGGGTCATCGCCAAGGATGCCTTCACCCACGATTACTCCACGGCGCAATCCACCGCCCGCGGCCAGGGGGACACCGCCAAGGTAGGATTCACCTGGGGCTGGACAGCGACTGATCGGTTCGGTGCCCAGCTGGCCAAGCAGTACGTGACCATGTCGACGCTCAAGGCCAAGCCTGATCAGAATCCTGATGAACTGGTCTACGACCATGTGGGTGACAAGTACGATTACAACGAATCAGCCTTGGCCATGTCAGCCAAGCCTTCGAATAAGGAGGCTGTGCTCAAGGTGATCAACGCCCTTTATGGCCAGGACGTGTCTCTTCAGCAGTTCTGGGGCGACATGGGCAAGGATATTCGGAAGACCGGCGAGAAGTCCTATAAGATTCTGCCGCCTGCAGACTCCACCAAGGATCCTTCGACATGGAAGTGGTCGCAGACCCTGGCCGATGGTTCGCCATACTGGATTCGCCCGGACCTGAAGATTGAGCTGCCGGCGGATGTGCAGGAGGCGCGCGGCCAGGTCAAGACCTTGGAGCCCATTCTCAACCACGTCGATCCCAAGCGTGACATTCTGCCCGGTGGGCTCAAATTCTCTTCTGCCGACAACAGCACTTTGCAGAACAACAACACGGCCATACTCAATACAGCCATGACCAAGTTTGCGCAATGGACCACCAAGGGGGGAGTAGATGCCGAGTGGGATCAGTACCTGGACACCCTCAAGAAGGCCAATCTGGACCAGAGCATCAAGCTGGAGCAGAAGGCCTATGACGAGTACTACGCCAAGTGAAGATTTGTGCAAGCGGATGATTGCGCCGTTCGTATTTGTCTGAAAAGTGCCCAGTGATCGAGGCGGGTGATCCTTTGGCGGACCGCCCGCCTCATGCCAGGCGCTGCTGGGCAAGCCAGCCTTGAAGCGTCTGCCTCAGAAGGCTCTGACGCGGATGGCGACTGTGCGCAGGCGCTGGATTCAGGGATGGTCGATTCGAAAGTTTCCAAGGATTCAGAAGCAGTGCGCCTGTCTCTTTTGCGGTTACCGCAGTGATGAACGGTGGACTGCTGCTGATCCGTATGCAATCCGTTGGCCTATATAGATGGGATTGCTGGGATCAGCGCTTTTGGTGTTCGGATAAACCTACCAGCCAGGATATCAGAGCGCCTGCAAGAACGAAGCCCCCCAAGGCTACCAGACCGGCCCTGCCGGTGGCGGGAGTGCCGAAGAGCGAGTCGAACCATACCCTTATGTTGGGTGCGAAGAAACCTCCGAACCCTCCTACCATGTTGACGACACCGATGCCGCCTGCCAAGGCTGCACCGGTCAAAAGCTCGGTAGGCATTCTCCAGAAGATGGGCTGACTGGCGATTACCCCCGTGGCTGCAATGCACAGACACAGGATAGCCGGCAATGGTTTGGCGAATGCGGAAAAGGTGATGGAGCAACCGGTGACGAGCAGGATCATGGCGACGAAGAGGTGGTGATGACCGATCTTGGTTGACCATTTGGGGAGCAGCCAGGTGCCGATCAGTGCGCAAAGCCAGGGGAGCATGGATATCAGAGAGACCTCCATGCCCACCTTCTTGCCGATTAATCCAGAAACCTGAGAAGGGAGGTAGAAGGTTATTCCGTAGACTCCCACTTGAATCATAAAGTACACGATTGAAAGAGCCCAGACTCGCCATGAACCGAGAGCCCCGGACATACTCGATTCCGTCTTGTCCTTGGTGTTTGCTTCGTCATGAGCGATAGCCTCGGCCAGGATTTCGCCCTCGCCAGCATCCAGGAATCTTGCTGTCCGGGGGCTGTCGTCCAGATAAAAGTAAGCTGCGATTCCCACGGCTATGGCAGCCACACCCTCGATCAGAAACATCCAGAACCACCCAGGCATCCCGAGAATTCCGTGCATCTGTAGTAGCAGACCGGACACTGGCGCGCCGATGATCATGGCCAGAGGAGCCCCCATGTAAAACAGTCCTCTGATTTCGTCCTGCTGTTTCCTGGGGAAGAAGATTGTAGTTAGATAGATGGCTCCGGGAAAGAAGCCTGCCTCTGCCACGCCCAGCAGGATTCGCACGACAATGAACTGTGTTTGATTATGCGTAAAGGCCATGCCGGTGCCGACGATCCCCCACAAAATAGTCAGTATGGTGAGCCATCGTCTGGCACCTACCTTGCGCATCATCAAATTAGATGGTGCTCCTAAGAAGGAATAGATAACGAAGAACAATCCCGATCCCAAGGCATAACCTTGGGCAGTGAGCCCAGTGTCCGCCATGTACGATTGCTGGGCGTAGCTGATGTTGCTTCGGTCGAAGAACGCCATGACGTACATGAGCAACAGGAAAGGAACCAAGCGTTTCGTGGTCTTAATGATGATCTTGTCGAGACGTGCCTGTTTCGCTGTGATCGTTGGCTCTTTTGTCATATTGACCTCTTTGTGCAGGAGTGGAGAGTCGCATGTCTGCGGCATTTGTCCCATCTGGTCATGTGTCGCGATCCTCTGTGATCGGAGCGTTGAGTTAACGCATCTCTGCTCGAGTGGACCAGTGATTGACACCAGTATACAAGTATTGGGCAATCGTCCCTATATATGGAACAACTCTTGTTGCACATAATTGCGTGACAATAATGTTCCCGCCTGTATCTTATTAGGAATATTCCCAAATATTGGGATGTAATTTCATATCTGATACTGTGAATATCAGGCTTCCGACGGATAGGTTTTGAAATCCTAAGAAGAAGCCGATTCAATGACGAAGAACCGGAGGTTGCAATGTCGCTGTCTTCAACCAAGTTGCCAACGATACGATCCATCAGGGCATACAGCATGGGTGGTGCTGCGGCCAAAGTACACGGCCAGGGAGGGGGTGATTACCATGACCAGGGCAAAGGGCACTGGATTGATGACCATATCGCGACGCCAATGAGCAAGTACAAAGAATATGAGCAGTCCCGCCAGTCATTTGGATTGAATGTATTGGGGACTCTGGTCGTTGAAGTTGAGGCTTCCGATGGAACGACAGGGTTCGCTATCTCGACTGCCGGCCAGATCGGCTGCTTCATCGTGGAGAAGCATTTGAGCCGCTTTGTTGAGGGCAAACGAGTCGATCAAATTAAGTTGATCCATGATCAGATGACTAATGCGACTCTTTTCTATTCAGGAGGTGGCGGTGTCGTCATAAACGCGATCTCCTGTGTGGATCTGGCATTGTGGGATCTTCTCGGGAAAGTCATTGGACTGCCTGTCTACAAAATTCTCGGAGGAGCAGTCCGGGATGAAATCCATTTTTATGCCACCGGGGCGCGTCCCGACCTGGCTAAGGAGATGGGCTTTATCGGTGGAAAGATGCCGACGCATTGGAGCTCGGCCTTCGGCGAGGAGGGTATCCGCAAGGATATAGCGATGCTTGCTGACATGCGCGAGAAAGTCGGATCGGATTTCTGGCTTATGTTCGATTGCTGGATGAGCCAGGATGTGAACTATGCGACTAAACTGGCTCGGGCTGCGGCACCGTATGGATTGAAGTGGATGGAGGAGTGCTTCCCCGCTGCCGATGTACAGAGCTATCGCGAATTAAAGAGGAACATGCCTCCGGGCATGCTGATGACTACTGGTGAGCATACAGGCAATCTGAGTTCGTTCAAGGAACTTTCGGATGCCGGAGTCGATATTCTGCAGCCTGATGTGGGTTGGTGCGGCGGTATCACATCCCTACTGGATATTGCTGCACTGGCAAGAGCTCATGGACAATTGGTGGTTCCTCATGGTTCGTCCGTATATTCCCACCATGCCGTCATCACCTTTACAAACACACCCTTCAGCGAATATCTGATGACTGCTCCGAAGGCGGATCATGTCCGTGCCCAGTTTGATCCGCTCCTGATAGGAGAGCCTGTTCCCGATCATGGTGTCATTACTGCCAATCAACTTGACAAGCCGGGTTTCGGCGTCGAGTTGAATCGTGAATGCGCTCTGGAGCGGCCATACACGCACTGAGCGGCGACGGACGATGTCGCGGTTCCGGTCGTGTCAGGAAAAGAACTATGCGGAAGGGCATTTCATGTCGTGCAACATACCTCACAATGAATTCAAAAGGGCTTTAAAGGAGCATCGTAGGCAACTCGGGCTATGGCTAGCTTTCGGATCGGCGACAGCCGCCGAGATCTCGGCTGGTTCTGGATTTGACTGGTTGCTGGTGGACGGAGAGCATGGTCCGAATACGCTGACTACCATTCTTGACCAGCTCAGAGCCGTGCACGGGTATCCGTGTACGCCGATCGTGCGTCCTGCCAGTCCGGATCCTGTGATGATCAAGCAGGTCCTCGACCTAGGGGCGCAGACCCTCCTTCTGCCTATGGTCAATACGTCTGAGCAGGCTCAGCTTATGGTTAAGGCAGTCCGATATGCCCCAGAGGGGATTCGTGGTGTAGGAGCTGTCCTGGCACGATCGGGTCAATGGGGTCGAATACCCGATTATATGCGTGATGCCACCGATGAATTGTGCATTGTCGTGCAGGTTGAAAGTCGGGAGGCTTTGGAAAATATCGATGCCATAGCTGCTGTCGATGGTATCGACGGAATCTTCATCGGGCCGGCGGATCTTTCTGCTTCGCTGGGATATCCGGATGATGCCGACAACCTTGTGGTCCAGGATGCTATACATAAGGCCTTTGATTCCATCCTCCGCCACGGCAAGGCTGCAGGGTCCCTGGCCTTCGATGACTCACTGGCGAAAAAGTATTTTGAGTGGGGGGCAAGTTTCATTGCTATCGCTGGAGACACCGATCTGTATGTGCGTGCCATGGAACAAGAGCTGTCATTGTTCAGATGAATAAGGCTGAACGGGTTTTTCGTCCTCCTGGTTGGGACGCCTTAAAATGCGGTATATGGCAGAGACAAAGGCACCTGCGGGAACGCAGACCCTGATGCATGGGATTGCGGTGCTCCGGGCCGTCGCGCATGGGGCGCGCAATCTCAAGGAAGTAACTGGACAGACAGGTCTGAGCAGAAGCAGCGCGCATAGACTGATACAAGCTCTTCGCAGCCAGCGTTTTCTCCGTGAAGAGAGCAATGGGGATTTGCGTTTGGGGCCTGCTCTGATCGAGCTGGGTTTCCAGGCCAGGAACAAGATATCGATTCAGGAGGTTGCCCGCCCGTTTCTGCTTGATCTGGCTCAGACTGCCAAGGATACGGTGCATCTCGCTGTGGAGGACTCAGGATCGGCTTTATATCTTGACAAAATCCACGGCAGCCGTGGCATTGAAATTCGCTCTTGGCCCGGCTGCCGTATGCCCTTGACCTTCACAGGGATCGGCAAAGCCCTTTTATTGGATGATCCTGACCGTTGGCAATCCCAATACATACAGGACAGGAATCTTCAAGATCGCAAACCAGAACACGACTATGCCAACGAGAAAGCCTTCGCAGCTGCAATGAAGCAATTCGCCAAGCAGGGGTTTGCCTACGATCTTGAGGAGAATGAGCCTGGCATTAGATGCGTGGCCGCCCCTGTTCGTGACGGTGCTGGCGCAGTGACGGCTGCGATTTCAATATCCGCAGCAGCCACATTTATGCCTGGCAAGCGTATGAAGGAGCTCGGTCTGCTTGTAAGACGCAGTGCTGCATGCATCTCAGTGCAGCTTGGATATGGTGGCGACGAGGATGTGGCAGTCGAGGCCTAGCAAGTAAGGCGGCCAGATTCCTTCGACATCGTGAGTTCGTTAAACATTGGTCGAAAAATGATCACAGGGGAAGGCTAGCAAGGTCAGAGACAGCATTGATCCGTAATCTGACACAGGCATAAATTCATGAATTAGCAGTGAGTTAATCGGATCATTGTTGCCTGCGTGCTCAAATACGGACACCAAATTAGGGAAATATCTGCGGCGCTACTTCTCCTCCGCGTCCAGCAATACCACGCCTTCAGGAGGATTGCTGCCGATGGCTCCCACTGTCTCATGCGGAAGGTAGGGCTCCTCCATGGAGGCGATCTCCTCGGGCGTGAGCTCCAAATCCAGCGCAGCCACGGCATCGTCAAGATGACGGGCCTTGGTGGCGCCGATGATTGGTGAAGCGACGCCTTTGGCCCACTGCCAGGCGATGGCTACCCGGGCCATAGGAACCTTGTGTTGCTCTGCCACTTCTTGTACACGATCGATGATGGTCAGGTCGTTGTCCTCGGCCCGGTCATACTTGCCGCGCGAGACCTTATCAGTCGCGCTGCGCAGGGTGTCGGCGGTCCATGTGGGCCGTGTCAGATGGCCAGCGGCCAGAGGGCTGTAGGGCATCAGGGAGACATCCGTCTTTCTGCAGAAGGGTATTAGATCCTTCTCGTCCTCCCGATAGAGCAGGTTGTAATGGTTCTCCATGGCGCTGAAGGGGGTCCAGCCGTTGTCTTGGGCGACTTTCTGCATATCCTGAAACTGGCTGGCGTACATGGCGGAAGCCCCCAGCGCTCGCACCTTGCCAGCTCTGACCAGATCGTTCAGTGCTTCCATAGTCTCCTCGATGGGCGTTTCATAGTCGAACCTGTGAATGATGTAGAGATCCAGGTAGTCGGTGCCCAGCCGCTTGAGTGTTCCATCGATCTCCCGATGGATGGCCTTGGATGAAAGTCGCCCCTCATTGAAATAGACCTTGGATGCAATGACCACCCGATCGCGGCTTGTATGCCTCCTAAGCGCCTTCCCCAGATATTCCTCACTGGTCCCGGCGGAGTAGCCGTTGGCTGTATCGAAGAACGTGATGCCCAGATCGAGTGCATGCGCAACGACGGCGTCAGTCCCTTCCTCATCCAGCGTCCAGTCGTGCATGGTGCCTGGCTTGCCGAAGCTCATGCACCCCACGCAGAACTTCGATATGTTGATGTCCGTTTTGCCCAGTTGTGTGTATAGCATGATGAGCCTCCTGGCCTTCCCTGCTGGAGATGCAATCATGCTAGCAAGTTCAAGTCGGTGGAAGTCTACTTCTTTGGTTTTCGTAGCGAACAAGACACCCAGCAAACCGGCAGCAAGCCTTGTCTATCGCTTCTCTGTCACGAATTTTGACTAGCAACATGGAAGCAAGGAGCTGAGTATGAGTGGATTCAGTCTTCATCGGCAGCAAGGGCGGTATTCGGTTTAGAGACTTACCCTGTTGAATTTCTGCAATGACTTTTGGGCGAGCGAAATCGAGTGGATACTGTCTTGGATTACACAGCTCTCCCGCCCTTCAGTCGGGACAAGCAATATTACTGATCGACGGCCAGGGAATCGAAAACAATTAAATGCGTCCCTTTATAGGAATTCATCTGCCTTGCGGTTGGAGCATATAACAAAAAACTAAATCAAAAAGGTTTACAGTGGAGGAAGCTACGACAACTCTCCCTCCGACAGGCCAGCGACCGCGTACACCACTGTCTCCAGGGTGAGTTTGCAGGTGCTATGCAGTGTGTGAGCTGGATTGAGTGCGTCCCATATTGGTCAAACAGCTAGCAGAGCTAAGGCAAGATGACTCAGGGTGTTTGCTTCTTTGACTGATGCTTAGGGGGTGAATGCCGAAGATTTCGCAAATGCTGACGATTCCAGTGCACTCAGCCTGAAACCGGGTAGCATGTAGAACCCATCTGCCAGTCCCACGGATCTTGGCCTGCATTTCTACAAAATCTTTCTCACAATGTAAGGTCCTGACACGGCAACAGGGCGAACCTAGGATTCTTTTAACCTCAGGAGACCGCGAAATGTATCGAGGCAAATCTGTAGGCATGAGGTTTTTATCGGGTGCCCGGTTGTTTTGCTTGGTGCCTCAGAATGCGTCCATACTGCTGGCTTCGTTCTTTGAGGGTTTTTCGAGCTCAGCAAGTTCGGAATTCTAAGGCCCCAGGTCTTATCAAGCATGAAAACGAATTTCGGGCATAACCGCTCCGACAGGTTACGATTGATGGTTGATGATGTACACGTGCGTCGTCCCTTGCATATTTTGTTCTCTAGGACACGGACGCAATCTGAGCAATGTGGCAAGGCTAATTGTCGACTGAACGTTCCCGTTATTCTCCGTTGATATGATTATTATAAAAGCTGAAGTTAACCTTTAATGAAGCAGGCTCGCGTGGCAAATGGAAATGACATGAGTTGCGTTGCGTTTTCGCACTTGTTGCGTTTCAAGCACTCACATTATCCGTATTCCGATAGGTACCTTCGTGAGGTGAGGAATTCGCCGGATACACATGCAAGAACGGAAAAACAGCATATGGTGCAGTGGTTTGCAGATAATGCCACCTATGGATCGGGTGCCTATTCCCGGCAGAAGCCGAATAATAGCGCAAAGGATTGCTTCGACAAATTGGAGAACGCTGCGTCTTTACTCTGGATTGCAGAGGCGGCTGGCGTTGAAGAGCCGATCGTAGCAGCAGCTTTTGAGACTGCAAGGCAGGCGGGGGACTATCGTCAGGCTTGTGGAGCGATCCGGAAGATCATTACCTGGTCCATGATTGTTGAATCCTTGTAAGGGATCGACATAGATCATGAATGGTTCTTCATCAGGAGTCGCGGTCACTGGGTTTCCAGTACGGACTGCTCAGAGCAGGAGTGGTTTTGTCTAATGCAGGATCAAGAAGAAAAGGTTGCCCATGATCAACATCATTTAATTCCAATGGGCATCTGCATTCACCTTTGACGAGGCCGGGTATGCTGATATCCTCATGAAGGCTTGAGCAGCATTGCCAGATCGAGTTCAACAAGCTACGGTCCACGGCTTTCCCCAATGTCTACTTTGAGAAGGGCAACGATGCGAGGACGGGCAGCAAGGACGATTCGGGCATGGAGATCGTGTCCATCATGTTCGAGATGACGAACGAGATGGACACCACCTCCACCAAGCACAAGAACGAGGACTTTTTCAAGGAGCTCGACAAGGACAGGCGTGAGAAGCACTGTGAGTATGCCATCATGGTCTCCCTGCTGGAGCCTGACAGCGACCTATACAACACGGGCATCGTGGACGTTTCCTACCGCTATGAGAAAATGTATGTCGTCCGCCCGCAGTTTTTCATTCCGATAATCACCCTGCTCCGGGACGCTGCCAAGAACTCCCTGCAATACAAGAATGCAGTGGAGGAGATCGACAAATCCATCAATCATCTGAACAAGATCAAGGACGCCTTGCTGGGCTCCGAGAACCAGCTTCGTCTGGCCAACAACAAGGCACAGGACGTGACCATACGAAGGCTGACTAGAAACAATGAGACCATGAAGGCCAAGTTCGACGAAGTAAAGAAGTCGAAGGCGATAGAATCCTGAGACCGTGAACCGTGCAGTCATGTGAAGGGATGGATGTAGACGGATTTCTCTGATTTCGTAGTCGGGCGGTCCATCTATGCCTGGCTGCACCATGGGCCAGCGTGCTGAACTGCTGCATATACGCTGAGACAGAAAAACAAAGGCTCGGAATCCAAACAATTCCGAGCCTATTAGTAGCGGGGTCAGGATTTGAACCTGAGACCTCTGGGTTATGAGCCCAGCGAGCTACCGAACTGCTCCACCCCGCGTCGGCTGTTCAACACAGCAGTTATCTATATTACGGCTTCCATCGCCCTTGTCAAGTCCGTGCGTGGGCATTCGTATCCAGGGGGATAATGGGAGCCATGCCTATCACCATCCCCACCGGATTGCCGGCCAGATCCATCCTGGATTCGGAGCGTATCTTCGCCCTGGAAAGCCACGAGGCGGAGCGCCAGGAGATGCGTCCGCTCAGGCTGGTCATCCTCAACCTGATGCCCACCAAGGTGGAGACCGAGACCCAGCTGCTGCGGCTGATCTCCAAGTCGCCACTTCAGGTGGAGATCGACTTCATGAAGACTTCAACCCATCAGGCCGTGCACACAAGCATGGATCACTTGGTCAAGTTCTACGAAAATCTGGATTCCTTCCAGGGCAATTGTTATGACGGTCTTGTCGTGACGGGTGCCCCGGTGGAGCAGATGGACTTCGAGCAGGTCGACTACTGGGAGGAACTTACCCACATTCTGGACTGGGCGTCTACCCACGTCTTCTCTACTATGTATCTGTGCTGGGGAGCCATGGCCGGGCTCTACCACCGCCACGGCATCGCCAAGCGCGACCTGGATCGCAAGGTCTTCGGGGTCTTTCCTCAGTATCTGCAGGACGAGTACTGCTTCATCACCAATGGCTTCGACGAGATAGCCCTGCAGCCCCACTCCCGCTGGGCCGGGGTGGACGAGGACCAGGTGCAGGCCTGTCCGGATCTGCAGGTGCTGACCTGGGGTCCCCGGTCTGGCCCGGGGCTTATCAGCACCCGGGATTTCTCAGAGATTTTCGTGCTGGGTCACTGGGAGTACGACCGCGACACCCTGGCCCGCGAGTACCAGCGCGACATGGCCAAGGGCCTGGACCAGGTGCCTTTCCCGGTCAACTACTATCCTCACGACGATCCCACGCTGGAGCCGGTCTTCTCCTGGCGGGCCCATGCCAATCTGCTCTGGCGCAACTGGCTGAACTGGGTCTACGAGACCACCCCCTACGACTTGGACCAGGTGCCGACGTTGCGGGCGGCGGGCCGTCTAGGCACAGACCGGTCCGTCAGACACGCGCCTGAATGCCCGCGGGCTGACGGATACCGGCCCATGGCGGGTGATGGGTACGGGCTTGTTCCCGGCGCTGTTGACTGTCGATAAAGATTGGACGAATTTCGTCACCAGCCTGTCCACACCGCGGAGCAAATCCTGCCCGCAAACGCTATCTGTGACACACTGGTTGAATCCATGGTCGCCGTGGTGTGGGTACACTATCGACACGGTGCAGCCATGAGTCGCACACGCGCTATAGTGTTCACTGTGTCGTTCAGGAGGCGATAGATGCTAGAGGCAATGGGAAGTGGAGCTTTCAGTCTGGCCATGGCCAAGCCGAGCGAGCTGCCTTCCATCGAGGATTTCCTGCCTCCTGAGATTCTTTTCCAGGGAACGCCCTTCGCCATGAACCGGATCATCCTGGTCAGATTCGTGGCCATGGTCATCATCCTTCTGGTGCTGGGAATCACCGCCGCAAGGGCCAAGCTGATCCCCTCCCGCTGGCAGGGGGCCATCGAGTGGGTCATCGAGTTCATCCGTGACTCGGTCGTCTACGACACCTTGGGCGAGATTCGCGGCAAGCGCTACGTGCCCATGATTACGACCATCTTCCTGACCATCCTGGTCTTCAACCTCTGCGGCATTGTGCCGGGCATGAACATCGCGGCCACTGCGACCATCACTATGCCATTGGTCTTCGCCATCTGGACTTTCTGCCAGTACATGGTGACGGGATTCCGGGAGCAGGGTGTCTGGGGCTATTTCAAATCGGAGCTCTTTCCGGCTGGAGTGCCTTGGCCTCTCTATATCATTCTGACGCCCATCCAGCTTCTGGAGATGGTCATCGTCAAGCCGGCCTCCCTGACCATTCGACTCTTTGCCAACATGATCGCCGGCCATCTGCTGGTGGCGGTCAGTCTGGCCTTCACCCAGTTCTACATCATTGAGGCCGGCAACAAGTCCTTGGCCCTGGCTGGCGTAGGCTGGTTCGTTCTGGGCTTCGCCTTGACGGCCTTTGAAATCTTCGTGGCGGCCCTCCAGGCCTACATCTTCGCTATCCTGACCACGGTCTACATCTCCATGAGTTACCCTGAAGAAGGTTGAGGGGAAAGGACAAGCCGCGGTTGGCGTTACAGGCCGTCGCAGCCCACATATTCGTCGGTTCCGACCAGTAGACGGGAGTCGGGGCTGAACCACAATCCAAGAACCGGCAACGGTGGAGGAAAGGAAAATAAATGGACATCATCACACTTGCTGAGGTCTCCGGCAATCTGAGCATCCTGGGATACGGCATTGCAGCTCTCGGCCCTGCGCTGGGTTTGGGCATTGCCGTCGGCAAGACCGTCGAGAGCATGGCTCGCCAGCCTGAGATCAGCGGGCAGCTGCGCACCACCATGTTCATCGGCTTGGCTTTGATCGAGGTGCTGGCCCTGCTGGGCTTCGTGGCGCTCTTCATTGCCTGAGCCGTGCGACTCTTGCATGATCCGGCTTCGATAAGGGAAAGGAGGAGCCAATGTACGCTCTAGCGGCAGACAAGGGGATTCAGCTGTTCATTCCCCAGCTTTATGACATTGTGTGGTCGCTGGTCATCCTGGTCATCCTGGCCGTCTTCTTCTACAAGTTCTTCATGCCCAAGTTCCAGGCCATCTTTGATGAGCGCTCGTCCAAGATCGAGGGCAACATCCAGAAGGCCGCCAAGGCTCGTGAAGAGGCGGATCAGGCTCGCAAGCAGTATCAGGATCAGCTGGGCAAAGCCCGTGTTGAGGCTTCCCAGATCCGCGATGACGCCCGTGCCGAGGCCTCTAGGATCGTGGCCGATGCCAGGTCCCGGGCCGAGACCGAGGCCAACCAGATCACTGAGAACGCCCAGCGATCCCTCAAGTCCCAGCAGCAGCAGGCGCTGGTCTCGCTCAAGGGCGAGGTGGGCACGCTGGCTACGGCTCTTGCCGGCAAGATCCTGGGCTCGCAGCTTCAGGATGATGCCGTGCAGTCTTCCATGATCGACTCGATCATTGCGGACCAAAGCGGACAGTCCTCAGACAAGCGACAGGCGTGATGACGGATTGGCGGACGATGGGAACGTTGATTCCGCGAAAGGGGAGGTGACATGCGAGGAGAGACTTCGCTGAGCTCCGACAAGGAGACCAGGGCCAAGTATGCCCCTTTGCTGAAGAGCAAGGGAAAGGACGCCCTCCGCGTGGCCATGGAGCTCTATACCTTCGTGACCCTGCTCGATGCCAACAGGCCCCTGGAGCGTGCGCTGACTGACCCCTCACGTCCGGCTGAGGACAAGTGGCAGGTGATCGACACCATCCTGGCTGGCAAGGCCGATCCGCTGACCGTGGATATCCTCCATGACTTGACTGATCATCAGTGGAGCCGTGTGGGGCACATTGCCAACGCGGCCGAGGACATTTCAGTGGATGCCGCCGCTTATTACACCGATGCTCTGGGCATCACCAACCAGGTGGCCGGCGAGCTGGCTGAGATCCATTCGGCCCTGCTCGGGATGCCTCTGGTGCTCTTCCGGCTATCGGACGAGTACAGTGATTCCAAAGCCCGGGCCGACCTACTCAGGACGCTCCTTGACGGGCAGCATATGCATCCGGTCACAGAGCAGATGGCCCTGAACGCCACCATTGATTTGCGCGGACGACGCTTCCCTGACACCATCGTTTGGTTGGTGGACCGCTTCTCTGAGCACATGGACCAGGCCATGGTCACCGTCACCACGGCGGTCTCCATGAAGGACGAGCAGGTCAGCCGCCTGCAGGAGGTCTACGGGCGCAAGCTGGGCAAGCCAGTCCACATCAACTCGGTGGTCGACCCCTCGGTCCTAGGCGGCATGAAGGTTCAGTACGGCTCGGTCTCCACCGACGGAACGGTGGCCACCCAGCTGAAGCACCTGAAGCGGCGGATGGCCGTGGCAGGATGAGCAGGGGATCAACAGACTTGAACAAGAACAGAAATAAGGAGTGATCATGGCAGAAATGACCATTGATCCCGCCGTGGTGCGCAAGGCACTCGACCAATTTGTCGAGTCCTACAAGCCGACGGACACCCCCACCCAGGAGGTGGGTTACGTTCGTACGGCCGGTGACGGCATTGCGCATGTGGTGGGACTGCCTGGTTGCATGGCCAACGAGCTGCTGACCTTCGAGGACGGCACGCTTGGTCTGGCTTTCAACCTGGACGCCCGAGAGATCGGCGTGGTCATCCTGGGCGACTTCGCAGGTGTCGAAGAGGGCCAGGAAGTCCACAGGACCGGCGAGGTGCTTTCGGTGCCCGTCGGCGACGGCTATCTGGGGCGTACGGTCAACCCCCTGGGCGAGCCCATCGACGGCCTGGGCGAAATCAAGAGCGAGGGCCGCAGAATCCTGGAGGCTCAGGCTCCTGATGTCATGCATCGGCATCCCGTTGACGAGCCCCTGGCTACCGGCATCAAGGCCATTGACGCCATGACACCTATCGGCCGCGGTCAGCGCCAGCTGATCATCGGCGACCGGCAGACCGGCAAGACGGCCATCGCCATCGACACCATCATCAACCAGAAGCGCAACTGGGAGTCAGGAGACCCCAAGAAGCAGGTCCGGTGCATTTACGTGGCCATCGGTCAGAAGGGCACCACCATCGCCTCGGTCCGTTCCTCTCTGGAAGAGGCCGGCGCCATGGAGTACACCACCATCGTGGCCTCCCCGGCTTCCGACTCCGCAGGCTTCAAGTACATAGCCCCCTACACCGGTTCGGCCATTGGACAGCACTGGATGTACGGCGGCAAGCACGTCCTGATTGTCTTCGACGACCTGAGCAAGCAGGCTGAGGCCTACCGGTCCATCTCCCTGCTGCTGCGTCGTCCGCCGGGGCGCGAGGCTTATCCTGGCGATGTCTTCTACCTGCATTCGCGTCTGCTGGAGCGCTGCGCGAAGCTCTCCGATGACCTGGGAGGCGGATCCATGACCGGTCTGCCCATCATCGAGACCAAGGCCAACGACGTTTCGGCCTACATTCCGACCAATGTGATCTCCATCACCGACGGCCAGATCTTCCTGCAGTCCGATCTGTTCAATGCCAACCAGCGTCCCGCTGTGGACGTGGGCATCTCCGTCTCCCGCGTGGGTGGCGCCGCACAGACCAAGGCTCTCAAGAAGGTCTCCTCGACCCTGAAGATTTCGCTGGCCCAGTACCGCTCTCTGCAGTCCTTCGCCATGTTCGCCTCTGATCTGGATGCGGCCTCCAAGGCCCAGCTGACCCGTGGTGCCAGGCTGACCGAGCTGCTCAAGCAGCCTCAGTTCACGCCTTATTCCATGGAGAAGCAGGTCGTCTCCGTCTGGGTAGGCACCCACGGCAAGCTGGATGATTTGGACCTGGAGGACGTGCTGCCCTTCGAATCCGGGCTCCTGGACTACCTGGACCACAACACCGACATCCTCAAGACCATCCGCGACACGGAGGACTTCACAGACGATACCGAGAAGGCCCTGGACAAGGCCGTGGATGAGTTCGCCAAGACCTTCGTGACTCACAAAGGCCAGACTCTGGACGGTCACGAGGCCGATCAGGATCAGGAGCAGCCGGTGGCCGTCCAGCAGGAGAAGCTGGTAGCCGATGGCAAGAGCGGCAGCAAGGCCAGGAAGCGGTAGACCATGGCCTCACAACTCGCATTCAAGTCAAGGATCGCCTCCACTTCGGCATTGGAGAAGATCTTCAATGCCCAGGAGATGATAGCCTCCTCGCATATCGCCAAGGCCAGAACTGTGGCCCTGGAAGCGAAGCCTTACTCCGATGCGATCTTCGATGCAGTCCAGGCCCTGGTGGCCCACACGGACGACATCCGCCATCCCATTGTCAGGAAGGACGAGAAGAACCCACGCGTGGCTGTGCTGGCTCTGACGGCCGACCGTGGCATGGCCGGGGCCTATACCTCCTCGGTCATCCGCGAGACGGAGTCTCTGCTGACCCGACTGGACCAGCAAGGCCGACAGCCCCAGCTCTTCGTCTATGGTCGTCGTGGCGTCTCTTACTACCGCTACCGTAACCGCAGCATCGTCAAAACCTGGGAAGGCAACAGCGATCGGCCCGGCGTGGATGTGGCCAGGGAGATCTCCCAGGCACTGCTGGAAACCTACATGACTCCAGCGGCCAAGGGGGGCGTCTCCGAGCTCTACATCGTCTTCACTGAATTCATCAACATGGTGGTGCAGAAGGTTCGGGTGCTGCGCATGCTGCCTCTGGAGCTGATCAGGCCGGACCAGGAGCAGCCTGAGGAGGCTATTGATGCCCCCGTGCCGAACGACGAGCATGGAAGCCAGGGTGACCGCTATGCGGGCCTCTACGACTTTGAGCCAAGCCCGCAGGAGGTGCTGGATGCCGTTCTGCCCAAGTACATTCAGTCGCGTATCCATGAATGCCTGCTCACCTCGGCCGCCTCGGAGACCGCCAGCAGGCAGAACGCCATGCACACCGCCACTGATAACGCCAAGGGGCTGATCGACGACCTGACCCGCAGGCTCAATGCCAGCCGCCAGGCGGCCATCACGCAGGAACTTACCGAGATCGTCGGCAGCGCCGATGCGCTCAACAAAGAGGAAGAGTAGGAACGCCAATGGTTGCACAGCAAGAACAGCCGACCACAGCGAGCCACAAGCCGGATTCGGCCTCCAAGGGGCGCGTCACCCGAGTCCAGGGTTCGGTCATAGATGTGGAGTTCCCGGCAGGTCACCTGCCGGACATCTACAATGCCCTGACTGTGAATCTGAACAAGTCCTCGGACACCGAGGGCGAGTCGCTGACCACCATCATGCTGGAGGTGGAGCAGCACCTGGGTGATTCCACCGTGCGTACGGTGGCCCTGAAGCCCACGGATGGTCTGGTCCGTGGTGCCACGGTCACCGATACGGGAGGCCCCATCGAGGTGCCCGTAGGGGATGTGACCAAGGGGCACGTCTTCGACGTGGCCGGCAACATCCTCAACAAGAAGCAGGGTGAGCAGATCAAGGTCACCGAACGGTGGCCCATCCATCGCAACCCTCCTGCTTTCGATCAGCTGGAGTCCAAGACTCAGATGTTCGAAACCGGCATCAAGGTCATCGATCTGCTGACTCCCTACGTTGAGGGCGGCAAGATCGGCCTGTTCGGCGGCGCAGGTGTGGGCAAGACCGTGCTCATCCAGGAGATGATCCAGCGCGTGGCGCAGAACCACGGCGGCGTCTCCGTCTTTGCGGGCGTGGGTGAACGCACCCGTGAGGGCAACGACCTGATCGGCGAGATGGAAGAGGCCGGCGTGCTGGAGAAGACCGCGCTGGTCTTCGGCCAGATGGACGAGCCCCCGGGGACCCGTCTGCGTGTGCCACTGACCGCCCTGACCATGTCGGAGTACTTCCGCGACGTGGAGAACCAGGATGTGTTGCTCTTCATCGACAACATCTTCCGATTCACTCAGGCCGGCTCCGAGGTCTCCACCCTGCTGGGCCGCATGCCCTCGGCCGTGGGCTACCAGCCCAACCTAGCCGACGAGATGGGTGCTTTGCAGGAGAGAATCACCTCAACTCGTGGCCATTCGATCACCTCCTTGCAGGCCATCTATGTGCCGGCCGATGATTACACCGACCCGGCCCCGGCCACCACCTTCGCCCACCTGGACGCCACCACCGAGCTCAGCCGTGACATCGCCTCCCAGGGCATCTATCCGGCTGTGGATCCGCTGGCATCCACCTCCAGGATTCTGGACCCGCGCTATGTGGGGCAGGCCCACTACGACTGCGCCAACCGGGTCAAGGCAATCCTGCAGAGGAACAAGGAGCTCCAGGACATCATCGCTCTGATCGGCATCGACGAGCTGGGCGAGGAAGACAAGACCACCGTCAACCGCGCGCGCAAGATTGAGCAGTTCCTGGGCCAGAACTTCTATGTGGCCGAGAAGTTCACCGGCCGCAAGGGTTCCTACGTGCCTGCGGACGAGACCATTGAGGCCTTCACCCGCATCTGCGACGGCGCCTACGACGACGTGCCTGAGCAGGCATTCTCCGGCATCGGCGGCATCGACGACCTGGAGCACAAGTGGCACGATATGCAGAAGGAATACCGGTAGTCATGGCGGACACAGGCAAGGCCTCCATGCAGGTCAACATCGTCTCGGCGGACAGGCCCATCTGGTCGGGTCAGGCGCGGTCGGTCACTGTGCCCGGCACCAAGGGTTCCATGGGCATCATGCCCGACCACGAGCCGGTGCTGGCCCTGCTACAGGAGGGCAACATCCGGGTTCAGGCCACCGACGGCGGTCGTCAGTCCTTCCATGTGGACAGCGGATTCGTCTCCTTCGACAGCAACAAGCTGACTGTGGCCGTGGATCACTACCTGGAGGATGCCGATCAGGGACAGCAGTCCTGACTTCCTCTCCTTTTCCACCCGGCCGGTGCACTTGCCCCGGCCGGGTTTTTCTTTCCCGCCACGGAACAGCGACTGATATATTGGCACCTGTGCGAATCATTGTTGCCGACTGCTCCGCCGAATACTCCGGGCGTCTCAATGCCAGCCTGCCGCCGGCCAGGCGCGTTCTGCTGATCAAGGCCGACATGAGCTGTCTGATTTTTTCGGAGCTGGGTTCCTACAAGCCCCTGAACTGGATGTGCGCCCCCTGCACCATCAGGGAGATCGAACCCGAGGAGACGAGCAAAGACGGCGCGGGCTTCAAGGCTGATTCCGTGGCTGGAACCGGGCCGGACGAGGTAGTCGAAGCTGCCGCGCCCGATGCGCTGATCGTCCAGGAGCAGGATCAGGACCAGACTCGGCCTGTCCGTAGGGTTCTGCGTGTTTCGGCCGTGAAATCCAGTGATGTGCTCACCATCAGGCTCTACCAGGTCTATGCCGACGACAGCTACGACCTGGGGACGGATCCGGGATTGGTCAAGGACGGCGTGGAAGCGCACCTGCAGCGTTATCTGGCCGAACAGATCGACCGCATCGGCCCGGGGGCCACCCTGGTGCGCCGGGAGTATCCCACGCCCATCGGCCCTGTGGATATCATGGCGGTAGACGGCCAGGGCCGGCATGTGGCCATCGAGATCAAGCGGCATGGCGGCATTGACGGGGTTGAACAGCTGACACGCTACTGCAGTCTGCTCAACCGGGACCCTTTGCTGGCACCTGTCCGCGGGATCTTTGCGGCCCAGACCATCACACCTCAGGCCAGGGTCCTTGCCGAGGACAGGGGATTCGAATGCTTGATCCTGGACTATGAGGCCATGAAGGGCGCTGACAGCGACGAACTGACCCTCTTCTGAGGCGGTTTTCAGTCCTGTATGGTCTTGCATGGTCAATATGTCAGGCAGTTCACATAGATTCTCAGTTGGTTCTATAAGACTCGAAAAGCTACTAGATATTGGGGTTTACGGTTTGACACGCCACTACAGGTGGTATTGTGCTTGTGCCTGGGAGTGTGTAGAGTGCAATCAACAGGTTTCAAGCAGAGCTATAAAGCTTGGAACGTCACGGCTACATTTAAGGGAGAGGCGATTATGTCCATCATGGTCTACACCAAGGCGCACTGTCCCCAGTGTGATGCCACCAAGCGTCAGTTGACCAAGCAGGGGCTTGGGTTCGAGCAGGTGGATTTGACCGAGGACCAGACCTTGATCGACCAGTTCATCGCCCGGGGATTCAAGCAGACCCCCATTGTAGTCACTGACCAGGAGACGTGGAGCGGGTATCGCCCCGATCTGATCAGGAAGATAGCACAGAGCGCCAAAGTCTTCGCCTGATCAAAGCACTCGGAGCCCGGTTCACGAATATGTGGACCGGGTTTTTCATAGCTTGGCGAGCAGTAGGGTTAATCAAAAACGTGGAGTCTGCATGCCAGTTTTCGGCAGGCACGATCAGCAGATGTCGGTCAGTTTTTGCTGGCTAGGGTCATTTTATTCGTACTGTCCAATGGCTGTATGGATTGTCTGGCAGCCAGGATGGCCTCGGCGCGAATACGAATCGCCGTTCAGGTTGCTGTGAGCGTGGATGATAACGCGGTATCCGGTATTCGTATATCGAAAAGCAAAAGGAAGCGGTTCGTCTTCTCTAGGATTGTCGACTATATGCCGCAGTCGACGGGAAGCGGTGAAGAGGAGACGATGAACAAGATGCGAGCAAGTAAGGAGGTGGGGGCGTGAATTGGACCTTCATGGCGCAGAACCTGCATTTCTTCGTCAATGCGGCCTATGTGACGGTCTTCATCTCCTTCTTTGGCGTGGTGTTTTCCATGCTGATCGGGCTGGTCTGCGCCGGGCTGGAGGCCTTCAGAATTCCCCTGTTCTCGCAGGTGGCCAGAGTGTACATCGAGCTGTCAAGAAACACCCCGCTCCTGGTTCAGCTCTATTTCCTTTATTTCGGGTTGCCCAAGCTTGGGATCAACTGGAGCGCCCAGACCTGCGCCATCGTTGGGTTGGCCTTCCTGGGCGGCTCCTATATGGCCGAGGCCATGCGTGGGGGACTGGAA
Organism: Bifidobacterium sp. B4079; assembly: GCF_026537385.1. Classification (NCBI taxonomy): domain Bacteria; kingdom Bacillati; phylum Actinomycetota; class Actinomycetes; order Bifidobacteriales; family Bifidobacteriaceae; genus Bifidobacterium; species Bifidobacterium sp. B4079. Next base: position 187,722 of record NZ_JAFNMH010000002.1, read on the forward strand.
GCAGTGCCTCGGGTGCAGATCGAGTCAGCCCGCGTTCTGGGATTCACAGGAGCCCAGACCCTGTCCAGAATCGTGCTGCCCCAGGCTCTGAGCAGCGCCATACCGGGCGTGGTGGCCAACATCATCTTCCTGATCAAGGAGTCCTCGGTGGTCTCGGCCATCGCTCTGGCGGACGTCATGTATGTCACCAAGGACCTGATGGGCACCTCCTACGACACCTACGAGTCCCTGACCCTGCTTATCGTTACCTATCTGGTCATTCTGCTGCCCATCTCCGTCATCGGAACCATTCTTGAGCGGAGGTTCGACTATGCACGGCGTTGAGGTGCTTTTCCAACCAGGGGTCATGCCCAGGCTTTTCCAGGGGCTCTGGGTGACCGTCTGGATAGCCGGCGTCTCGGTCCTGCTCTCCCTGCCCTTGGGGTTGGTGGTCGGATGGCTGATGGCCCTGCGCAACCGTCCGATTCGCTTCCTGATGAGGGTCTACCTGGATTTCATCCGCATCATGCCCCAACTGGCTCTGCTTTTTATCGCCTTCTATGGGTTGTCCAAGGCATGGAATCTGAATCTTGACGCCACCGGCGCCTGCCTGCTGGTCTTCGTGCTCTGGGGCGGGGCCGAGCTGGGCGATCTGGTCCGCGGGGCCTTGGAATCCATACCCCACACCCAGGTGGAGTCGGCCTACGTGCTGGGACTGGGGTCCTGGCAGACCTTCTCCAGGATCATCCTTCCCCAGGCCCTGCGCCGACTGCTGCCGGCGGGCGTCAACTTGGCCACCAGGATCGTCAAGACCACCTCTCTGGCAGCCCTGTTGGGCGTCATCGAGGTCATCAAGGTCGGCCAGCAGATCATTGATGCCAACCGATTCGCTTATCCGCAGGCGACCCTGTGGATCTACGGGGTGATCTTCTTCATGTATTTCTTCATCTGCTGGCCCCTGTCCCTGGTGGCACGGCATCTGGAAAAGAGGTGGGCCCATGACTAAGGGGCAAACGATGGCGAACCAGCCGCGGGACGAACAAGAGGATCGGGCGGTACTGACTGTCGAGCATCTGGTCAAGCAGTATCCGCATGCGCAGAGCCCTGTGCTCAACGACATCTCCTTCCAGGTGCCCAAGGGCAAGGTCTTTGTGGTCCTGGGCCCCTCTGGCTCGGGCAAGTCCACCCTGTTGCGGACCATAGCCGGACTGGAGCCCATACAGGGCGGCCGCATCCTTCTGGATGGTCAGGTGGTGGAGACCGGCCATCCCCTGGGCAAGCACAGCGGAGGTCCTGGCGGCCTTATGTCGGGCAGCCGCAGCTCTGACCTGCGGACCAGGATCGGCATGGTCTTCCAGAGCTACGACCTCTTCCCCAACAGGACCGTTCTGGATAACGTGACCCTGGCGCCCATCCTGGTACAGAAGCGCAAGCGGGACCAGGCACGTCAGGAGGCTCTGGAACTGCTGGACCGGGTGGGTCTGGCCGACCGTCGGGATGCTTGGCCCAGCCAGCTCTCGGGCGGCCAGCGGCAAAGGGTGGCCATCTGCCGGGCGCTCATCCTCCACCCCGAGATCATGCTCTTCGACGAGGTGACCGCAGCTCTGGATCCTGAGATGGTCCGCGAGGTCCTCCAGGTCATTCTGGAGCTGGCCGACCAGGGAATGACCATGATGATTGTCACCCACGAGATGGCCTTCGCCAGGGGCATTGCCGACCACATCGTCCTTTTGGATGGAGGCACCCTGGTCGAGCAGTCCGACGACCCGGAGGCCTTCTTCACCCACCCGGCCACTGACCGGGCACAGCGCTTCCTGTCCACTTTCACTTATGAGCGAAGGCGGGATCAGGACCAGGATCAGGAGTCCCAATGAGGGCTCCGCATATTCGTCCGGCGGCCTTCGCCGGAACCGTCCCCAGGGGCGGCCATAGGAAAGAGAGCAGGAAAAGAGGGATCATGACCGCAAGGGTAATGAACCGATTGATACGGGCGACGCTGGCCACGGGGGCGACGATCGCGATGATGGCTTCCATGGCGGCCTGCGGTCCTTCTGCGGCCACCCCCAGTGATGCTGGAAGCGGCTCGGGGGGCAGTTCCGGCTCCTCGGCGGCATCCGGGTCTGCGCGCACCCCGGAGCAGATCACCAAGTCCGGGAAGCTCAAGGTGGCGGTCTTCACCGACAAGGCCCCCTTCGGCTACGTGGACAAGGACGGCAAGAACCGGGGCTACGACGTGGTCCTGGCCGAGCGCCTGGCCAAGGATTTGGGCGTCAAGCCCGAATACACCTCGGTGGACCCGGCCGCCCGCGTGGATGTGCTGTCCAGCAACAAGGTGGACGTGACCTTGGCCAACTTCACTGTCACCGATGAGCGCGCTCGCAAGGTGGACTTCGCCAGGCCCTATATGAAGGTTTTCCTGGGTGTGGTCTCCCCGGATTCGGCACCGATCAAAGACGTGAAGGAACTGAATGGCAAGACTCTGATCATAGCCAAAGGCACCACGGCTGAACCATACTTTGAGCAACATCACCCAGAGGTCAAGCTGCAGAAGTACGACCAGTACGCCGATGCCTACAACGCCCTGCTGGACCACCGCGGCGATGCCATGAGCACCGACAACACCGAGGTGCTGGCCTGGGCCAAGGCCAATAAGGGCTTCTCGGTGGGCATCACCAAGCTCGGGGACGAGGCAGTCATCGCCCCGGCCGTTCGCAAGGGGAACAAGCCCCTGCTGGACTACATCAATAAGGAGCTGGTCAAGCTGGGCCAGGAGCGGTTCTTCCATGAGGACTACCGCAAGACCCTGGAGCCAGTCTACGGCAGTGCGGCCAACCCCGACGAGATCGTGGTCGAGGGCGGCAAGGCCTGAGCTGGCAGCGTGACTTGCGACAGGGGACCGTACCCTTCCGAATGCGACTGGATGGGTACGGTCCCCTGTCTGTTGGAGGATTGCCGGATCAGTAGGCGGCCAGGATGTCGACCACAAAAATCAGGGTCGAATTGGCTGGGATGCTTTGCTGTTTCTGGCTGCCATAGCCCAGGTCAGGCGGAACTACCAGAAGAACCTGAGAGCCCACTGTCTGGCCGGCCAGACCCTGCTGCCAGCCCTTGACCACTTGGTCCAGGCTGAAGTCGCTGGCCTGACCCCGGTCCCAAGAGGAGTCAAACTGCTTGCCGTCGGAGGCCAGCCAACCGGTGTAGTTGGCGCTGACGCTCTGATGCTCGCCGACCTTGGACCCCTCGCCCTTGATCAGGGGCTGGATGACCAGTCCTCCCTTGGGCTTATAGCCGTTGAGATCCAAGGAGGGCTTGCCCTTGTCGTCCAGACTGATCTTGGGCAGGTCGCTGGGCAGGTTGGTCACCTTCTGTCCCTGGGCGCGGGCCAGGTTCTTGGACCGGGAGACGAAGGTCAGGGTCATGATATAGGACTCAGTCGTCTTGCTGCTGCCAGAGCCCGACTCATCGATGCCTACGGCCACGGTGGAGTTGACCTTAAGGCCTTTAAAGGTGTCATAGTAGGCTGGAATGGTTTTCTTGCTGATGACGATGGAGCACTCCGGACTGCTCTTGTCCCAGGTGGAGTTGATCACTTTGCCGGTCTTGGCATCCAGGGCCAGGCTCCTTGTGCATACGCGGTCCCCGTCGCGGATGACCTCGCCGTTGCCCTCCTGGATGACCTGATGGGTCTGGTTCTCGACCTTGAAAGGGGTCTTGAAGCTGATGTCGGGCTTGCTGCCAAGTTTGCCGCTGGCTGATACGCCTTGCATGGTGTCGCCCGGGTGCCCGCCCCCGTCGGATTTCCCCCTGCAGGCTGACAGCCCAAGACATAGGACAAGAGCGGTCATGGCGCCCAGCAGACGCTTGCTGCCTGATTTTCTTGCAATGATGGTCATAGAAGACCAGTTTAGGGCTTATGGATGATTTCCCGGTGCTGGAAACCATCTCATAGGGGGCCGACGGTAGAATGTCGATAATATGGAGCAAGTACCCGAGGAAAAAGATGAGATGACGCGGCCTGGCAAGCCCTCGCGTCACAGCATGATCATGCGCGGCATCGTCACCCCCATCTTCGGACTGCTGGCTGTAACGGCCATTGTGCTGGGTATTCTCAACGCCACGGTCTGGAAGCCTTCGGCTCATGTGGATGCGCATGCGCGCACCAAGGCAGCTTATGTGGTGACCGATCCAGGTGTGCTTCCCCTGGTGGACAGCAAAGTGACCATGCGAGTGGATGCGGCATCGACTGGGACTTCCGTGTCAGCAGATCAGAATTCACAGAAGCCTACTGTCTGTATGGCCCTGACCACGGCCAAGGATGCAGCTGGTTGGACGGCCGGGCATGATGTGGCCCGGGTGCGCGGCCTGGACGATTGGCAGACCCTGTCCGTCGGCCGGGACACCAGTCCAGGCAAGGCTGTCAAAGGTGATCAGGGCGTGGCCTTTCAGGATTCGGATATGTGGCAACAGGTCACCTGCTCCGACAGCAGCGTCTCCATGTCCCTGAAGACCGAAGATCCGCAGGCCGTCCTACTGGTGGCGGTTCCCCAGGGCGCCCATTCCCTGGGGTTGGAGATGCTCTGGCAACGTGACAAGTTGCCCGACTTCGCCATGCCCTTCTACTTTGCCGGCGGGCTTCTGGCCCTGCTGGCTGTTCTTTCGGCTACGGTCTTCGCCATGGATCCGGCCAAGCGCCGTAAGCAGGCCGAACCTGAACAGGAGACTGAGGAGCCTCCCGAGGTCAGCGTGGCCCAGGCCCTGGGCAACGCCATTCTGCCTGGTTTGGGGAACCGGCATAGCCCGGCTTCAGGCCGGCGTCGGCGCCACGCTCGTGGCCAGGCGCGGCAGGGGGACCCGGGACCTCCACCCAGGCCGCCTGTGGTGATTGATCCGCGCAATCGGAACCTGGTCGCTGACCAACAGGAGGATGGCGACGGCCGCACCGTCAGCGGCGATCGGGAGGCCGACGATGTGTCGTCCACCAGGGTCATCAGCAGACAGGAGATGGCCTCCTACCTGGCCAGGCTTGCCCACGAGGGGGAGGAAGAGCGCCGATGAGTACGAACAAGCCGATGAACAAGGTGGCGGCTGCAGCGGCGTTGACCTTGTCCCTGGCCCTTCTGCCTGGGTTGTCCGCCTGCGAAGGGCAGGTTCCGCAGGCCCGCCGGACAGAGCCACAGAGCACTGCAACCACTGCTCCTGCGCCCAACCTGACCCCGGCACAGGAAGCCCGTATCCGCAAGAGCATCGGGGCTGTTTTGGACCAGGCCAATGAGGCCAAGGATCCTGCCGGGCTGGACCAGCGAGTCAGCGGCCCCCAGCTGGAGATCCGCACCAGCGAGCTGACCATAGCCCGGGCTACCGGGCAGCTGGACCCCAAGACGACCATCCCTACCACCATCGCTCAGACGGTCATCCCTGGCGATCCGGGGTGGCCACGCTCGGTCTTTTCCATTACCACTACCACGCAGGATCAGCAGTCCAAACGCCTCTTGGTTCTGGATCAGGAGTCCGCCCATGAGAACTACAAGCTTTGGGGCGTGGCCAGGCTTTTCCAAGGAGCCCAGTTGCCCAAGTTCCCGGTGGCCACCATCGGCGCCAGGATGGGGCAGGGCGACGATCAGGGGCTCAAGGCTACGCCGGTGGAGGCCGTGCGTCAATATGCCGATCTCCTGCAGAATTCCCAGGGCAGCAAGTATGCCAAGGAGTTCGCCCAGGATGACTTCCGCAACTCCCTGGGCACGTTGACTCAGGTGGTTCAGCAGGGGATCGAAGCCAACAAGGGCAGCCAATCGCAGACCTTCACCCCGGCACAGGGGCAGCTGCGGGTCATGCACTCCTCTGATGGAGGCGACTTGGTTGTGGCCCGAATCGATTCGGTCTGGACCAGGCAGGCAGGTGAGGGCCGTGAATCCTCGCCTGCCTCGGATGCCGAAACGGCCCTCTTTGGGCAGGGCAAGCCCACCAGTACCATGAAGGTCACCTACGTCAACGTGATTGCCCTCTACGTGCCTTCGGCGGACTCGCATGAGCCCATCAGGGCCGTGGGCGCCGAGCGTGAGCCCGTCAAGGTGGAAGCTGTCTGAACGGCGGGATTGCGCTGGGTGAACGCCCGGGCCTTGGACTAGATTGGCTTCCAGGAGTTTGCATTCGAGGGCGGGCCGAAGCTGCAGTCGGCGGCCGCAAGGTTAAGGAGGACTGACATGGCTAACAAGAACGTGCAGGGGCATCCGGGCGTCTCGCTGGCGGGAGCGGTTGACCTGGGCGCGCTCAAGCACCAGGTTGATGCTGAGCCAGGCCAGCAGGGAGGCGCGCCCGCTGCAGGCGGCTACGTGATCGATACCACCGAGGCCAGTTTCCAGGCCATGGTCCAGACCTCTTCTACCTTCCCTATTCTGATCCTGCTCTGGGTGCCCACCGACGACCGCCTCTTCCCTCTGGCCACCCGTCTGGCCCAGGCCGTCAACGCCCAGGAGGGGCGTATTCAGCTCTCCCGCATCGACATTGCATCCAATCCGCAGATCGCCCAGACCTTCCAGGTGCAGGGCGCCCCGGCCCTCTTTGCCCTGCTGGCCGGCAGACCCATGCCTATTCTGCAGGGACTGCCCTCGGATGAGGAGATGAACCAGATCACCGATCAGCTCATTCCCCAGGTGATTCAGATGGCGCAGAAGGCCGGCATCACCGGTAGCGCCCCCTACCAGGAGACCAACGACCAGGGACAGGACGAGCAGAGCAGCCAGTCAGCGGCTGATGCCATCCCGCCTGCCCATCAAGAGGCCCACCGGCTGGCCCAGGAGGGCGACTATGCAGCTGCAGCCGAGGCCTACGGCAAGCTGGTTCAGGCCGACTCGACCGACGATCTGGCCAAGCGTGAACAGGCCAAGTGCTTGCTAATGACCCGTTCGGCCAAGGCCGATGTCCGCAAGGTCCGTCAGGCGGCTGCCGATGCTCCTGATGACTTGCAGGCCCAGTTGGATGTGGCCGATGTGGATATGATCGGTGGCCACATTCAGGATGCTTTCGATCGTCTACTGGACTTTTTGGCCGGGCACCGGGATCAGACCGATCCCGTCCGCCGTCGTCTGCTGGAGTACTTCGTTATTCCTGAACCGACTGATCCTCGGTTGGCCAAGGCACGTCGCCGTCTGTCCACGTTGATGTACTGAACCGGTCCTGGGTCAGGACTCGCGATTCCCGTCGAAGTTGGTCAGAAAGCGCGGTCCGCTGGTCTTCAGTTCCCGGTCGAAGTCGGTCGCCCAGTCGCCAAAGGGGCGGTTGGCCAGCCCATCGTTGGAGAACCGCGGATCGTCGGTGATCTCCGTGGCGCAGAAGTCGGGGATGGTCAGGTCGGTCACCGGCCCGGTCCGCTCCACTTCGGCCACCACCAGGGGGGCATTGCCGTTCCCAAAGACATCCAGGTTCCACCAGTCCTCGTCCAACCAGACTCCATATCGGTTCTTCACAATGGGGATGCCGCCGCGCAGAACCAGCTCGAGGGCGATGCCCGGGTCTATGGCCCGTTCGGCCTCGTAGCGGGTGCCGCCGACAGAGGGGCCCTTGGCCGTCATTGAGGCAGCCTCGAAGTGGTCGCCTTTCTCAAGCAGGGTGTGAAGGGCATCGGTTCGGGCCGTCATGGGCACCTCCGGGTCCATCTGCCCCTGAAGGCGAACCCGCAGGGCGAAGTTGTCTTCATGCACGTAGTAGCTCTGCACAATCAGGGTCGGCCGACTCTCCCCGAGCAGCTCCTGGGGGAGGTCCTGGCAGAAGAATCTGCGCTCGAACTCGAAATCGTCCTCGTCCTCATTCATGGCCATGCTTCCCATGGTACGGTAGGCCGGTTGCAGCCACCGTTTGCTGTTCACGACCCATTCGAGTTGTACAAGTATGTGAAGGCCGCTTGTGATGGCCGAGTGAAGGAACTACAGTGGAGCTTATCCCGAGAGAAGATCATCCGGGAATGTTGGCGGCTTCGCGCCACCGCATGAGGATGCAATGGCGCAACCGGGGCGGTGACACGAAGCCATGCCATCACGATACCTATGAATTGCCCGGAATCGTGCGGCAACACGCCGGGAGTGGCTGGAACTGGACTGACACGTCAGGACGCGCAAGGGTGCGAAAATGCGCAAAGTGTCCTAATATGGTTTCTGTTGTCCACTGGAAAGTGGCTGTCGGGTTCGTAGCTCAGCGGATAGAGCGTCTGTCTCCGGAACAGAAGGTCGAGGGTTCGAATCCCTTCGAGCCCACCAAGGCGAAACCCCTGCAACTGCAACGGTTGCGGGGGTTTTCTCATACCTCCTGAAACCACTCAAAAACCCTCCTGTGTACGGTATGTGTACGGTAAAATGCAATCCGGAGGCGTTCGAAGCCCGACAGGAGTGGCACGATTGCCTAATCGTTGCAATGCCAACGCTAATCAAGGATTAGACCCCCGAAAACGCCCATTTCGGCGCACTCATGGAAAAGCCCCGCCGAAGCGGGGCTTGACGGCTTCCTATCTGAAGAGATCCCACAGGCTGAATGTCGTTTTCCTGTAGATTTTGTTGTAGGCGGCTTTTCTGGGGTTCCTGACCCAGCCCATGCCTTTTCTGCCGTATCCGGGGATGAGGGCTTTCTTCGCCTGCCTTTTCCACTTGCCTGTGGTCCTGGCGCTGATGGACCTTTTTATGCTGGGTTTGCGCATGCCGAATTTCATGGTGTTTTCTTTCTTTCCTAGTTCATCCAGCGGAGCCGACCATCACGGGCGGTTCTGCATGTGAGGATGTTGCTGTCGCGATCTGAATGACCTGTGGCCCCGGCTGGGGTGCAGAAAGCCCCCCTGTGAACCGTAGGGCCGCCTCCGGAGCGCGGCTCAGGCGCGACAGGTGCCGTGGCGGGTTGTTGTTTGGTTGCCTGCTGTTGCGCCTGTTGGGCGGCTCGTTGTTGTGCCTGCTGGGCGGCTTGTTGTTGGGCTTGTTGTTGCGCTTGTTCCTGGTCTGCCCTGTCCTTGGCGGCTTTCTCTTCAGCCGCTTTCTTATCTGCCTGCTCCTTATCCCACTGATCGGCTTTCTTGGTTGCTGTTTTCAGGTCCTTTTCAGTCCGGTCGAGCTCCTTGCGGGTTCTCTTGAGGTCGTCTGCTGTTTCGGAGTATTTCGCGGCCAGATCCTTGTACTCCTGTGATTCCTTCGGACCATGATCACCGCATGAAGCCATGCCGATGCCTAAAAGAAACGCGATGATTGCGACCAGCCAGAGGAATTTCCTCCCGGACTGCCCCGAATGCCTGGGCTTGTTGCCGTTGTCCGTGGGAGGAGGCATCGGCGGTTCCTCCTGCTCCGGGGTGTCGGTCTGGATGCTTGGCATTACCTGGGTTTCCTCATCCATGGGGAATGGAGTCCTTTCTCCTCACCTTGTCGGCAGCAAAAGGCAATCACCGCTGAACACGACTTTTACTATCCGATAACATGCTAAAACATAGCCCCGCCGAAGCGGGGCCTGTGCTTAGTTGAACTCAAGACATCAAGACAGAGGATACTCCCAAGTTGTTCTCAGACCGTCTTCGCCCGTATAGGGGAACACCAAATAGCCATCGGTGTCGGGCAGGTCGAAGATGATCTTTCCTGTGGCTTTAAGGCCTGGCCCCATGTTGGCGGGCAGATGATCCGCGTCGGGGACGCAGTTGGCGCTGGGAATCGACTCAGGGTCCTCATTCCACACGCTCCCGTCCTTCTTTACGTACTGCCAGGTGCTCCCGTTGCCGAATCCAAAGTCGCCCTTGAGGGCTGGAGTGGTGTTCACCGTGGCATCCAGTGCCACAAAATGCCCTTGCATTGATGCCTGCGGGTTAGGCTTGGTGCATGCGAAATCCTTGGTGATGCCTGTCACAGTCCAGTTGGCCACCTCGGTCTTGCCATCAGCGGCGAAAGCCCCGGCCTTCTCGTTGACATGCTTGACGATGTCGCCTCTGGAGTTGATTGTGGGCCCCTTTTTCGTCGGCGTTGTCTGTGCAGTCTTCGCTCCTCCTGGGTCAGGCTTATGCCCCGAGGCGTCCGAACCCTGGCTTCCGCACCCCGCGAGTGTGAGTAGTATTGCGATAGCGGCTGCCATCACGCCTTTCCTCTTCATCTTCAGTCCTTCCTCCGGTCTTCTATGACTATCAGCAGACTACTAGACCTTCTATACGATAATCATGGTTGTTGAAGCATTGGTGCCCGTAGGGCTTGTTGCCGGTCATCATGTCTTGCCCCTTTTTCATGTCTTCTGTGACTCGAGTCAGCCTATCGGGAGGACCTGCCTGCCTGTCATGCGATTAACGGCTCTGCGGATCTGATCGGAGCAGCCAGGCTTGAATCGAGCAGTCGCTGATAGTCCTGTATCACTTGGAGGGTGACGTCGAGTTCGCAGGCGATCTGGTACGTGTCTCCCTCGTACATGGCTTCTGCGGTCTGGTATTCGAGAGGGTCGATCAGCTTCAGCGCGGTCTCCCTCCTGGTGCGGTGTTCGATGCGGGTGCCGTAGACGCCTCTTTTTGATGTGTCCTTGTGCGCCCAGTGGATGAGCTCGTGCAGAAGCGTGCACCGTTTCTGCGTGTAGGTCATGCTCCGGTCGATGAGGATCATGTTGGCATGCTGGTCGTAGCATCCTTCCATGTCTCCCGGCAGGTGCGCGCTGGCTATGGTCACGTCGAGGTTGTCGGCCTGCCTGCGCATCTGCCCGTATGTCGTCCTTGACTTGATCCCCTTCAGATAGTGCGGGTCAGCGTCCATCGCCACCTTCTTTCTCCTGCTCCTTGTAGGGGTCGGTGGATGCGACCAGGGTCTGGTCGCCGGCCTTGATCTTGTCCAGCACGTACTGGATCTTCTCATCCTCGGGAAGCTGCGACAGATCGACCTCAAGTGGCGGGTAGGGTCCAAGATCATCGGTCACGCGCTGCTCGGCTCTTTTGACGACCACTGTAAAGTCCATCCCGATGTAATCGCAGATTTTGTTTGCGACTGCGACATCAATCGGGGGTTTGGCGTTCAGCCAGTTCGACATTGCCGATCTTGCGTGGCCTAGTGCGTCGGCTACCTTGCCTTGGCTATATCCGTGTGAGGCGATGGCACCTTTTAACTCGGCACCGATGTATTTGCTGAAGAGCAACGCCCTGTCCTGAATGATATTGGTCATAGAAGTACTATACAACAGTTTTGAGAAATAGCGTTAGCCAAATCAAGCACAATCGAGTTTGACATGTTCATTATGAACCATTACCGTTAGTCATATGAGGTATAGCGATATCAATCAAAGGATTGCGAGCAGGGTCAATGCAGCAATCGAGGCGTCAGGAATCAAGAAAGTCGCCTTATCCGAAAAGACCGGGATGCCAAGCAGCACTCTCAATTCAAAACTCCGGGCTTATACGCCGTTCACAGTGGAAGAGGTTTTCCGCATCGCAGAAGTCATAAGTTGCGATCCGATTCTTCTCCTTACCGATAAGTCAGAGAATCAGCGGCTGGCGGCGTGAGATGGGCAAGTTTCGTATGTTGTGGTTCTTGCTCTGGCACGCGCGTTGCTGTGATTCCTTGTCGTGGAAGATGCTGGTCATGATGGAGGGTTTTGCCGTTTATGGCGGAGTGAAGCCGGATAAGGCTCGGAGCCTGGTGATGGGGCTGACTGATGAGAGTCCTTACCTTGAGCAGGTGACTGTGGGTCATGTCGTCGAGTCTGTCGTTGAAGAGCAGCTCGGTCCAAAGCATCCGCGTTTGCTGAGCTTCCTCCAGGGGAGATTGTCAAAGATGCAGAGCGGTTTTGACAATCAGGGGAACGATTCCTGCGAGGAGACCTGTGATGGCTGACACGAGGATGTTCTTCCAGTTGGTTTCCCAGCGATTCCTTCTATCGGATTCTTCCTGCGAGCTTATCGGTTCGACCAGGGGCATTGTGCGGTGCCGTTGGATCAGCCCCATTGGCTTAGCGTATCGGTCGCAAGCAGCCATGATGTTTAATAACAGCTGGTCATTATTTGAATGTGAGCCAAGTATCTCAGTTCTTGCTTTTTGCGAACCGGTCTTGGAATTAAATGCGATAGTGGAACTTGAATCAGCAGATTCAAATGTAATCGTGAGAGTGGTTCTTTCGCCGGGTGCCGCGTTGATAAACCAATCAATTTGCGCATCAGAGGATCTTCTCTCGTTTGAGGAGAGATTTAGCGAGACCGAGCATTCTGCACTGGTTCCACTATGCGCAACCGAATCGATGAACGATTTGAATGATGTTGCATCGGTGAAGAAGAGCGGTTTTCTGGAAACACAGCTTGTGGGTCTCCCATACACATCTCTGTATGGCAGTATCCAGTTTCTGTTATTCAATTTTGAAATTCGCCTATTGAGTAGAGCGAGTTCCCATTTCTTGAATCTGTCTCTTGCCCTAATGAACATAATCAACTTTCTCCCATATAAGAAGAATGCCGCAGTGGCCGCTGCGGCAGTGACAAAAGAAAGTAGGTAGATATCTGATGTCAACTGACATTGTACAGCCCTTTGTTTTCAAGGACTATAAGGTGAGGACTCTGACTTTTGAGACGGGTCAGACCTGGTGGGTGCTTAAGGACGTGTGCGAGGTCCTTGGTATTCGGAATGCGACGGATGTTGCGAAGCGTTTGGACCGGGATGAGGTGACTAGATTCAATCTAGGGGGCTTGTCCGGTCAGGCCAACATCGTCAACGAGACCGGGCTTTACCGGATTGTGCTCAGGTCTGATAAGCCGGAGGCTCGTGAGTTTCAGCGTTGGGTGACTCATGATGTTCTTCCTTCGATCCGTCGACATGGCGCGTACATGTCCGAGGCTGTGGTTGAGCGCACGTTGGCTGATCCTGATTATCTGATCCGGCTGGCTACACAGCTCAAGGAGGATCGGGCCGCCCGGTTTAAGGCTGAACGGCGGCTGGAGGTGCAGAAGCCGAAGGTCCTGTTTGCTGACGCGGTGAGTGCGGCGCATACGGACATCCTGGTCGGTGATCTGGCGAAGATCCTCAAGGGCAATGGCGTGGATACCGGCGGCACCAGGCTGTTCGCGTGGATGCGTGAGCATGGCTATCTGATGAAGGCCGGCAGTGCGAAGAACATGCCGACCCAGCGTGCCATGGAACTAGGGCTCTTCCATGTGAAGGAGACCACGGTCGTTCACGCTGATGGGCATACGACGATCAACAAGACACCGAAGGTGACGGGGAAGGGGCAGGCGTACTTCATCAGCCAGTTCCTTGACGACAAGGACATGGGGGTGGCGGCATGAGCGGGCGTGTGGCTGCTGGCGCTCCGGTGATATTCGAGCTGCTGAATGAGGAGCAGGCTCGTGCGCGTACGCCATTCGGCAAGGAAAAGTTCAAGAAAGTATTCGGGGGCTTGTACCGGTATGACCCTGACGGCAATCCTGGCGGTTATCTTGCCACTGATCTGCAGGGTGAGGTCGAGCGTTGGAAGATGCGGTCGAAATCGGAGCAGGCATCATGACGGCCGAACAGTTGGCTGCGCTTGAGTTGGAGCGTCTTGATCCTGGGACTCGTGCTCGTCTGGGCCTTGGGAGTGGGTGTGATGCCCCTGTTGACTCCTGATGATATCCGGCACAAGCCGTTGACGGTGACCCGCTGGCGTGAAGGCTATGACACGGATGAAGTGGATGACCTACTGGACGAGTGTGCGCTGACGATATCAGCGCTGAAACAGCAGTGTGAGCGGCTTCGGGCGCGGGTGCCCTGGTCGCCGGCACGGATCAATGAAAAGCCAATCGTAGTAAGGGAAAACAAATGAGTGACAAGGAATGGTATACAAATCTGTCCCGTTATGAGCTGGAGGGCAAGCACGTGCATGTCTTGTTTTCAAACGGGACGATGGAAGGCAGTTTGAACCTTCTTGGGCAAATTGTGTATTGGGAAACGGACGTTGGCCTGAAACATGTTCAAATTCTTGACTGGAACAAAGACAGCACATGGACGCGAGCTGTCGGTGTGGAGTCGGTGTCCATGGTGTGGGATGAGCGCGACTGGCAGGAGCTCGGACCCGCTGAGTACAGAAAGGCCGACGCGATAGTGGTCAATGGCCGTTTTTTGCAGGTCACCCGTGTCATGCGCAATGCGTTCCTGGTGGGGGATCGTGACCCCGTCCCGGTTCCTTTCGTCTCGTGTGCTTTACGGCACAAGGCCAAGCTGCCGACCGAGCCGGGCATTTATCGGGGTGCTGATGGGACGCTGCTGATCCGGCTTAAATCACTGCTGGAAGCAGACATATGGATGTACGTGTCAAAGGATTTTTTGGAGGACGGCGCTTACGTCGGTGACGAGGTGGCCAGAAAGTATCTGCCTTTGACTCCTGTGCATTTCTTGGACGGGAGGGCCGAGTGATGGCGTTGATTCCAAGCGAAGTGGGAGTCTATGAGGCTGCTGACGGCGATCTGCTGATCCGTTTTGAGACCGGCGAAGGCGAGTGGTTGCATGTCTGCGACCTTTTCATGACTGACTTCGGCCCGGTGAAGGGCTGCGAATTTATTGAGGCTGATTCGGTGGCGGAACGCATGCCGCTCAAGTGCATTTCAGGGAGGGCCGAGTGATGGCGAAGGATATTGCTGACATGCTTGCTGATGGTGAGCTGACCACGTTCGAGGCGGCTGGCCAGTTGGCTTTGGCGCATTCGATGCAGAAGCGTTTGAAGACGCAGATCGATGCGCTCAAGGAGTTTCTGACCGACCGGATGGATTCCAGGGAGCATCTGACGACCGACCTGGGGACGGTGACCGCGAAGCGGGGCAGCGAGCCCCGTTGGCGGGTGAAGGATCCTGTGGCGTTCGCCCAGTGGCTCAAGGAGCATGGCGAGGAGGAGAGCGTCGAGCAGGTGCCGTATCCGAAGGAGTTCGCGGCCAAGCCTGACGCGATAGAGCATCTGGTCGGTCAGTTCGGCGGCGAGCAGCCTGCGGGCGTGGAGCTTTCGCGCGGTTCGGGTGACACGGTGGCGGTCAGCAGGGTCAAGGACTGGGCGCAGATCTTCGACGATCAGAAGGCCCAGGCGCAGGCGCGGCAGCTGCTCGGCATTACGAGCGGCTTGGGCGAGATCAAGGATGATGCGGACGAGGAGGAGAACCCATGGGACAGGATCTAGAGCAGACGCAGGGCGCGTCAACGGAGATCAGGACACAGATACAGTGGGCGAAGCTTGCCTCCCAGGGCGACATCATCCCTGATGCGTACAAGGGCAAGCCGGCGAACATCCTGGTGGCCATTGGCTTCGGCGCGGCCATGGGCCTGTCCTATGCGGACAGTCTGTACCGGATCAACGTGATCCAGGGCAAGCCGACCATGAGCGCGGAGCTGATCGCCAGCCAGGTGCGCAAGGCCGGCCACAGGCTGCGCATCTACAAGGACGAGCAGCATGAGAGCGTCAAGGCGGTCATTATCCGCAAGGACGACCCGGACTTTGAGTTTTCAGAAGTTCGGGACAGGCAGTGGGCGCAGAATATGGGGCTCGCTTCGAGGGACAATTACCGCAAGCAGCCGATGACGATGCTGAAATGGCGTGCCATCACGGCTGTGGCGCGGGAGGCGTGCCCGGAGGCTCTGTTTGGGGTGGCGTACTCGCCTGACGAGCTGGATGACATGCCTGTCGTCTCCGAGCGCGAGGAGCCTGATGCGCAGCCTGCTGAGGAGCCGGCTGTGGACCCGTCGCCGTCCAAGGAGCAGTGCAAGGCCATCAGTGCGGCGCTGATCCGGTGCGGGGTGACAGACAAGGCTGACGCGGCCAGGATCCTGCAAGGGTTGACCGGCAGGCCTGAGGTGCAGCATACGGATGACCTGACCCTGCTGGAGGCCGAGGACTATCTTGCCAACACTGACGTGCTGGACCAGCGGATCAGAGCGATCATGCAACCCCCAAGCCAGGAGGCTCCTGATGCCTCCCATTGACCTGCTGTGGCTGTGTGCCGCAGCCGTATGCGGCGCGGCGGCTTTCTTCTCAACCTGCTGGACCTTGGTCCACCCGCAGCTGGGTCTAGTCGATCTGGCTGCCTTGGCTGGTTTCGGCTGGTGCCTGGATCGGGGTGAGCGGGTGTGACCGCTGATATCCCGCTGCTGCACGGCGTTGTACGCCTGTGCGAGTACTGCCACCGTCCTGACGTGGGCTTTGATAAGTGCCCTCACGCCATCGACGCGAAGTACCCGTGCCCTAAGATGCGCATCCCCAAGAATCTGCAAGACGCTTTAAGGAGGGCCTAAATGGCCGGAGAGACTTATCTAACAATAATCGGTAATTTGACTGCCGATCCTGAGATGCGGACCACGTCCAACGGTGGCACGGTGGCGAACCTGACGATCGCGTCCACGCCGAGGCTATTCGACCGGGATTCGGGCCAGTGGGAGGACGGGGAGACGCTGTTCATGCGCTGCTCCGCCTGGGATTCCACTTACAGTCCCATGGCCTCGAACATCCAGGCCAGCCTGGCCAAGGGCATGCGGGTCATCGCCCGTGGACGCTTGGAGCAGCGCTCCTATCAGGACCGGGATGGCAACAAGCGCACGGTCGTGGAGATGCGCCTGGACGAGATCGGGCCAGCGCTGACAAGGAACACTGCCCAGGTGGCCAGGAACGGCAATGGTCAGCAGCAGGCTCCGCAACAGTCACAGCAGTGGGGGGGGCGGTCCCCAGCGGTGGGGCGGCCAGCAGGCCCAGGCTCCCGCTGCCCGGCCGCAGGACCCGTGGGGAGGTGCCGGCAATGATGATCCGGTCTTTTGACCCTTATGCGGGTGTGGAGGCTCCGCTTGAGCCTGACCATACGTGCCCGATCTGCGGGGGAGGGGTAAGCCCGGCAGGCTTCTGCCTGGGGTGCGGGTGGCCCTCATTGGAGGCGGTCGCATGAGCCGTAACCGCAAGAGCGCCAAGCGTGCTGGTGCGGATATGGAGACCGCTACGGCATCTTATCTGGCCTGGGGTCTTGATGATCCGAGGGTGGAGAGACGCCACCTGTCCGGGTCCCAGGACCGGGGAGACATCAATGGCATCATGCATGACCAGCATCGGGTGGTCATCGAATGCAAGAACACGGCCCGCATGGACATCCCCAAGCATCTTGACCAGGCGCAGAAGGAGGCCATGAACGATGGCGCTACATTCTGGGCCGTCGTGCAGAAGCGTGCCGGAATCGGGATCGATTCAAGGGAGACGGTGGGCCAGCAGCTGGTCTACATGACCTTGGAGCAGTATGCGCTGCTCCTCAACCACGGGGAGCCATTGGGGCCCGATGCGGAGGCCACGTCATGAGGTATCTGAGCATCTTCAGCGGCATTGAGGCGGCGTCGGTGGCTTGGCGTCCTCTTGGCTGGGATCCGGTGGCTTTCAGCGAGATTGAGCCATTCCCGAGCGCCGTCCTCGCGGCACGGTATCCACGGGTGCCGAATCTCGGGGACATCACGAAGATTGATTGGAGAGTACACAGTGACTGCACTACAGCCGACCTTGTGGTCGGGGGAAGCCCCTGCCAGAGTTTCAGCGTCGCAGGACGGCGGGAGGGTCTTGAGGGAGCCTCCGGGCTCATGTGGGAGTATGTACGAGCAGTACAGGCTATCCGTCCTCAGTGGCTTGTCTGGGAGAACGTGCCGGGAGCGCTCAGCAGCTCGGGAGGGGAGGATTTCCGATGCTTGCTGCGAGCCTTGGATGGGCTCGGGTATGGTCTGGCATGGCGAATTTTGGATGCGCAGTACTTCGGAGTGGCCCAGCGCCGCAGACGTGTGTTCCTTGTCGGCAGTCTTGGAAGCACACGCGCCTGCGAAGTACTTTTTGAGCCCGAAAGCCTGCGCTGGGATCATCCGACGGGCAGGGCAAAGAGGCAGACCCTTGCCAAAGCCGCTGGAGACAGCGCTCGTGGCCCAGATGCAGACACGGGCTGCCTGACCCCGTGGGACTCGCAGTCCAGGCGCGTTTACGACCAGGATGGCTGCTGGCCGACCTTGGATACGAGGGAGCGCAGCGGCGGGGATGGCAGGGCGGTGGTCTTGGACTTCAACCCGACCGCCGCCCGGCTCCGGTATGCGGATGAGGATGTCAGCCAGACCCTGACCGCGCGCATGGGCACGGGCGGCAACCAGGTGCCCCTCATACAGGAGGTAACGGCCTTCCTGCCTAATGCTGGCGGCAAGGCCGGATCGATCTCCTACGAACGGGAGCTGAGTCCCACGCTCAAGACCGAGCACAATCCTGCGGTGCTGTGCGCCAGCAACCGCGGCTTGCGCTCATCCATAAACGCAGGCTACGTGTTCTCCCCCAAAAACGCGGCTACGGCTGGTCTGAGCATCAGTCGGGAGACGAGTCCCACTCTGTCCGTGACCAAGCAGCCCGCCGTGTCAGGCGGTGGCATGGTGCGCCGGCTCATGCCCGTGGAGTGCGAGCGATTGCAAGGCTTCCCGGATGGGTGGACCGACGTGCGGTACAAGGGCAAGGATCACGCTCCCGACAGTCCCAGATACAAGACCCTCGGCAATTCCATGGCCGAGCCGGTCATGGCTTGGATCGGGCGGCGCATCCAGCAAGCGGAGGAGGCATCTCATGAGTGAGCCGTACTATCGTGACTCTTCGGTGACCCTGTGGCTGGGCGATGCCAAGCAGGTGCTGGCACAGATGCCCAAGGACAGTGTGGACTGCATCGTGACGTCCCCGCCCTACTACGGCCTGCGCGACTACGGGGTGGTCGGGCAAATAGGCCTTGAGGAGACCCCACAGGAGTATGTGGACCGTCTCGTCAGCGTCTTTCACGAGGCTGTTCGAGTGCTCAAAGCCGATGGGACCTTGTGGCTGAATTTGGCCGACTCATATGCTTCCCATCCCTCGTGGGGCCGTGGCGGTCACTCCCAGCTTCGCGGGCGTAAGCACGACCAGGTGCAGATCACCGCAGCGGCCTATCACAGGAGGTTCGACCGTCCGGTGAAGAATCTGCTCGGCATCCCGTGGCGGGTGGCTTTCGCTCTTCAGGATGACGGGTGGATACTGCGCAGTGAGATCATCTGGCATGCCAGCAACAAACTGCCTGAGAGCGTGACCGACCGTCCCACTAGGGCGCATGAGAGTGTGTTCCTGCTCGCCCGCAATGGCCGCTACTACTATGACGCGGACGCGGTCCGTCAGCCTCTGGCCGAGTCGAGTGTGCGCAGGCTCAGGCAGGACGTGGACTCTCAGCCGGGCAGTAGCAGGGTCCCGGGCAAGACCAACGGCCCAATGAAGGCCGTGGGCTCGATGCGGGGCAGGAACCTGCGGGACGTGTGGGACATCAACACGACCCCGTTCACGGGCGCTCATTTCGCCACCTTCCCGGAAGCCCTGCCCGCCACCTGCATTCAGGCCGGCTGCCGACCTGGAGGAACAGTGCTTGACCCGTTCAGCGGGTCGGGCACGACAGGCCTTGCGGCTCTCAAGGCGGGGTGCAGGTACGTGGGCATCGATATCAGCCGCGACTACCTGGACCTGAGCCTTAAGACCAGGCTCGCCCAGGGGGCTTTGGAGGTGGTCTCATGACGTGGCTTGACCATAAGGCTCTCATGATCGCCCGGCAACTGCGCGAGCCGGCCAGCAGACGCCGGTACACGCGCCGTTTGCACGAGCTTGATCCCGTGCATGGCGGGCACCGGTCCAGGGAGGACATGTACCTGCTGCATGAGACGCCACGCGAGCAGGTGCTCTTCCCCGGCTGCCGGAGGCGCATCACCGACCTGAGGGGCAACCGGTACGGGCGGTTGACCGTGACCGGGTTCGGCGGCAGGCGGGGCAGGGTGCTCACCTGGGTGTGCCGGTGCGACTGCGGCAGGAGCGTCACCGTCAGGGCAGCCAACCTGGTTAAGGGGCATACGCGCTCATGCGGATGCCTGGCCAGAGAGCACAGCCTCAGACTCGCCCAGCAGATCAACGAGAGGAAGAAAGGTGGGGACCATGCGGATCAGGAGCATCAAGCCTGAATTCTGGCGGAGCGATGACATAGATGCCCTGTCCATACCTGACCGGCTGCTGTTCATTGGTTTGTGGTCGTACGTGGATGATAACGGCGTGGGGCTTTGCAGCCTCAAGGATATCGTCGGCGACCTGTTCGCGGGGGATATGACCAGAGACTCTCAAGAGACTCTCCAGAGAGTCTCGGAAGGTTTGAGAACGCTTTCCCGGCATGGTCTGATCGAGGTGTATCGGGTCGATGACAAGGATTATCTGCATGTCACGCACTGGTCCGACCATCAGGTGATCAATCATCCGGCGAAAGCACGATACCCGTTGCCAGACAAGGGTTCCGAGCCTCCTCTCACTCTGTTTACCGAGACTCTCAAGAGACCCTCTGGAGAGTCTCTTGCCTGGAACAGGGGAACAGGGGAACAGGGGAACAGGGGATATATACCCCCTATAGCCCCCCAAGGGGGGCAGAGAGAATTCGAATCCGAATCGCGTCAGCCCTCCTCGGAATCCACGCTCCAGTTCGAGCAGCTGATGGCTATCTACCCGAACCATGACAATCCCGACGATGGCCTCCGCGAGCTCAAGCGGGTTCTGCACCGTAAGAGCCCGCACACCAGCTTCGCTGCTCTCCTGGCCGGGGCCCAGATCCTGGCCAATGAGCACAGGGATCCGCGTTACGTGCCGACCTTGGGCAACTGGCTGCGGAAAGGCGGCTGGAAGAACAAACCCAAACCGAGGGCACCTGCGTCATCGGGCATGAGCAAGTCGCAGCAGAACCTCGACCACAACCGCCAGGTGGTGGAGGAGATCGCCCAGGAGCAGGCGGCAACGAGACAGCCACAGGCCAGGAAGGAGCTGACGGCATGAGCAAGCAGATCACACAGGCGGAAGCGGCCCTGGTCTACGCCAAGATCATGACTCACCACGGGAACATGCCTTTCGAGAAGAACGACGCCCAGCAGTTCTGGCATGAGCTGGACGACGCTGTGAACCTGGTGGACGCGAACGCGGCTGTCGAAAAGTTCTACGGCTCGCACCCTGGCACAGACTGGATGCGGTCTGGTGACGTGAACATCCTCACCAAGCGGATGCGCGCCAAGCGGGTCCCTGAGAACGCGGAGATCGAGCGGCTCATGGACCAGGCGGGCATCGACTCGGACCATGCGACCGTCTACCGGCGCAAGCTGGTCCACGACACAGGGCAAGGCATCCCATTGGAGCAGGCCCACGCCATCGCGGTGGAAGCCTCACAGCGGCTGATCATCGAGGCACCCAAGCCGAAGCCCAAGCGCAGGTCCGTCCGGCATTTCATCGGCCACGGGCAGGCGAAAGCAGGAGCCATGCGATTGGAAGACATGATCGGAGGAGCAGCATGAATTACGAAGGCGAGAAGTGGGTTTACGGGGGCGACAAAATCGTCTGCCCGTACTGCGGGGAATGTGACCCATTTGAGTTGACGGATCTGCATGGTGATGGTCCCTACTCGCAGAAGTGTTCGCATTGCGGGCGCGATTTCACCTACACGGTCGACTGGGACCCTTCGATCACTTCGTACCGGTACAAGGGCCGCACGGAGCAACAGTATGCCGGTGATGTGTACCCCAGTAGGTGCTCTATCTGCCGTGGGTCGCTTGAGCCCGACAAGTCTCACCCGAGATGCCCGCTATGCGACGCGGTGGTGTGCGACAAGTGCGAGCGGATGAAGAAGCCCTGCTGTGACGAGTACGCACGGTGGGCGAAAGAAACCAAGGAGGCAGCATGAGCGGGTTTGAAGGGCCGGAGGACTGGGCCGAATGGCCGCCCGAAGAGCAGCCGTCCGAGGGCAGGTATGATCTCGGCATCCGCGACGGGTACGGCACACGTGAGATGTCCCTGGTCGCAGTGGATGGCGGCATTCGCCTCACCATCAGCGAGGGGCGTGACTTCGTGGGCAAGACCCTCAGCCCGGGCATGGCGAGGCGGATCGGCCGGTGGCTGATTGACTGTGCCGACGAAGAGAAACAGCCTCCTGACGGCCTTAAAGACCCTGACCCTAGCTTGGAGTGAGGATGAGACGGGAAAACGCGAGGAAGACCCCAAAGATGAGGGACTGGCCATGGACATGACCAGAGCAGAGGCCGCCGCAGTGGCGGAAACCCTCCTTGAAGCGGTCAGAGAGGAGGAGGAAGCATGAGCGACAGAGTGATTACCTGCCACCGGCTGGCCTGCGACTGGCCGGACTGCGAGGAGACCGCCCAGGACGACCTGTACGACGGCAGCGCCACCTATGAGCAAGCCGTCAGCGAGTGGGCCTACCTGCCCGATGAGCAGTACGATGATTTTTCCGACAAAAATTTCCTGCATGATCCAGCCACGGGCAAAGACTACTGCCCCTACCACTGGCACTATGACTGGCACTGCAAAAAGTGGCCGCACCGCGTGCCTGGCCCCGATCCGAAGGAGCAGCCATGAGCGACATGGCTTTCCCCGCGCACACGCTGGCCTGCGACTGGCCCGAATGCGAAGAGACCGCCCATCAAGACGGGTACAGCTCGTGGGAAAGCTACGACAGCGCCGTGACCGTGTTCGCCGACCCGGACAACGGCGGCGAATGGCTGCACACGGACGGAAAGGACTACTGCCCGAAGCACTGGCACTGGGACGACGAGCACGGACGAGCCCCAGGGCCCGAGCCGGAGGAGGAAGCATGACTCGCGCCACACGGCAGGCTAAGGCTCTGCAGGCGATCCGCGAGGGGGCCGACGATGAGCAGATACGCCGCCGATACGGCTATCCGCAGGCGGTCATCCAAGCCATGCGCACCACCATCAGCCATGAAGCAGCACGCCAGGAAGGACCAGAATTTTGAACGACAAGAAACCCGAAGAACCGGCCATGATGACCGTCAAGGAAGTGGCTGCCACGCTCCGCATCTCACCCCGCACGCTGGGTGAGTGGAGGCGCAGAGGCAAAGGTCCAAAAGCCATCAAGCTCGGATACAACAAGTTTGTTTTCCCTGAAAAGGGAGTCCAGGAATGGTTGAAAGCCAAGGAGGACCAGAATTTTGAGTGAATTCGCGGAAAATATACTCACGTTAGTGGTCTTGGCGTTCATGATGCTCGTCGCTGGCATTCTGATTGATTGGGATCAAGAGAAGGACCACTCACAAGAGATCGTCAAATTTGCTATAAGGCGCTTGGCGTACGCAGTCCAGGCAGTCATCAGGACAATTACGCAGAACCCCAAAGCCATCCTCAAATGGGTGATCAGGGAAGGAAAACGATGAATATCAGCAGGCCAGCGGAGAACAGGCGAATCAAAGCCGAATACCAGCATGTCGCCCCATGCGAGGACAGCCGGGCCGCAATCAGCCGAACATGGCTCGGCTGGGAGGAAGACTACTACCAGCACTGGCGGTCCGAACGGGGTCGGCGAGTTCTTCAAAGGGTTCTCAGAGACAACCCGGAAGGAGGGCACGCGATGAGCGAATGGCATGGAGCAGACATACACATCACCGAAAAGGGGGTATCCATAAACGGCGTGGACTTGAGCAACTGCGTGGAAGCGGGATCGGTCAGAGTAATCCACCCGGGAGAAGGCATGGGCACCCCAAGACTCCGGCTCACCATACTGGCAGACAAGATCATCCTCGAAAGGAGCGGCAGTGGTAAGTGAATGCCCGAACGACGGGGCTGCAATGGCTGACGGGGAGCGGATCTGCAAGGATTGTCAGCGAGTCCTCGCAGCCGACCTCGGCTACCTGTGCGACCGGATGGACGACCTCTACCAGGTCGCCACCAGGCAGGCCAAGCCCGGACCCAAACAGCTCGCCAAAGGAAGCATCGGTCCACGAGCCACCAACCCCGACCCGCTCAGGGAGGACGCATGGGGGTATTACCAGTTTTTCCGCCAGTTCTACACGGCCCTTGTGCCGGCAGGCACACCCAGGCAGACTGGCAGGACCCTGCTCCTGGAAGGCGTGCCCTCACTCGCTCGCAACCGGTCCGCCCCGTCAATCCAACGCCAGATACGCCAGGCCGCTGACTCGGTAAAGCGCATCTTCGACTGGGAGGCCGAGAAGCGGCGCGGAGGCTGGTGCCAGGCATGCAGCGCCATCCTCTGGGTGCTCGACAAGTCCCAATACGCCATCTGCCCGCAATGCGGCCAAGTGAACGACCTGTCCGAAACCCGGCAAGCCCAGAAGGACTGGCTCATGGACTCCTACCAGGAAGGCACGTCAGGCGAGATAGCGCAACTGCTCACCCAATGCGGGTACAAAGTCAGCGCACGCACCATCCGCTACTGGGCGCAGAACGGCTACATCAGCCGGCAGGAAGGCAGCCAAGGGCTCGACGTGTACCGGGTTGGGGACATCATCGCCATGATCGAGAAAGACACACCAGCGAGCGCGGCTTGACATATCCGGCTTTGCCGCTACTATATGTTATAGCTGAAGTTTAATGTAAGGGCCGGGCAGAGATGTCCGGCCCTTTCTCATGCCTGCCCGAAGTGCGACACGCCAAGAAAGGCGGAACCATGCGGGAAAATAACGTCCACCATCACATGACCGAACAACCTCAAGAGCGTGAGCAGGCGGGCGACCTGCACGCCATCGCACACCAGCTCACCCGCATCGCCGACACCATGCAAGGCCAAGGCATGCAGGTCACACGCGAGGATGCGCTCAAAGCATGGCCGCTACGCATGTACGAGGACGAATACCTTAGTGCATTGCAGACCCTCGGCATCGAGCTGCTCTGATGCCCACCAGACCACAGGGACGCTGCACCAGGCAGGGCTGCACAGCCAAAGCCGTCAAGGACGGCAGATGCGCCGACCACCAAAGGCCAGCATGGAGCACGCCATCAGCCCACACCAGACGGACCGACCCCACCGCATGGAGACAGGCCAGGGCCCTCGCCCTCGACCGTGACCGACACCGGTGCGTCAGATGCGGCAGGCCTGCCACCGAAGTCGACCACATCTGGGAGATAGCCGACGGCGGCAGCCTCTACGACCTCGCCAACCTGCAAAGCCTGTGCCACGACTGCCACCACGCCAAGACCATCAGCAGCCGGCGCAAACGGCACGGTGCCGACCATGGTCCCGGATTAGCGGCAAGGATCTTCTACCATCTCGACCAGTGATCACCCACAGGGGTAGGGGGTCTGAATCATGGACAAAGTCCATCACCTTGAGCGCCGCCGAAACTCGGATTTTCGCGTCTCAAGTTTTCGTTTTCGTTTTTGGCTTGTTTTGGCTTGATTGGAGGGATTATGGGCCGTCGAGGACCATCACCAACTCCGGTGAAGCTGAAATTGATCAATGGCAGGGGAGAGGGTCGTGATTCGGGTGGGCGAAAGGTCGGGAAAGGTCCCGAGTTCGCCCGTGAGCGTCCGAAGATGCCGTCCTACATGCCGAGCGCCGCGAAGAGCACCTGGAAGCAGGTGGTCGAGGCGCTGGACCGGCTGGGGATACTGAAGAAGGTCGACGGGCCGAGTCTTGAGGCTTACTGCACCGCCGTATGGCAGATGCGTGAGGCGGTGAAGGAGTTGCAGGCGAACGGTGGCCTTTCGGTGGTGACCGACAGCGGGGTGCCCAAGCCCCATCCTGCGGTGAGCGCGTTGAAGGCGGCCCGTTCCGACATCCATACGTTCGCCCGTGACTTCGGGCTGAACCCTGCGGCGGAAGGTGACATAGCGGGATTGGGTGATGATGATGGCGACCAGGAAGCGAACCCCTTCGCCATGCCTGCCTAGTCCGTACAGGATGACCGATGACTTCGAGATGCCGTCGGAGGACAGGCTCCGGCATCTGAAGCTGTCGCCGGAGGTCGCATGGTACATGCTCTCTCGTGGCATCCCCCTGCCGAAGGAGTGGCAGACCCCGAAGATCAAGACCGCCGAACCCAGGGACATGGAGGGTGCCTACTTCGATCCGGCCAGGGTCGACAGGGTGCTGATGTCCTTCCACGTGCTGCGTCACACGCAGGGCAAGTGGGCCGGTCACCATCTGGACCCTGCCTCCTGGCAGATCGCGTGGGTTCTCGCCCCGGTCTTCGGCTGGGTGCATGAGAACGAGGACGGACAGGTCGTCCGCGTCATCAGCGACCTGTATGTGGATGTGCCCAGGAAGAACGGCAAATCCACCCTGTCCGGCGGCATCGCCGTGTACATGCTGGGGGCCGACGGTGAGGAGGGCGCGCAGGTGGTGTGCGCCGCCTCGACCGAACACCAGGCCGGCTTCGTGTTCCAGCCGGTCAAGCAGCTGGTCGAGAAGACCCCAGCCCTGAAGGGCGTCATGAAGGCTCACCAGAAGCGCATCGTCCATCAGGCGTCCGGCAGCTACATGGAGGTCATCAGCTCGGCAGCCGACGCGGCGCACGGCATGAACCTGCATTGTTTCATCTGTGACGAGCTGCACGTGTACAAGTCGCCGGACCTGGTCCGCACCCTGGAGACGGGCCGTGGTTCCAGGACCCAGCCCTTGGGTGTCAGGATTACCACCCCGGACGCCGGCAAGTCGGGCACCATATACGACGAGACCCGCCATTACGTCGAACAGCTGGCCGCCGGCACGATCACCGACCGATCCTGGTATGGGGTCGTGTGGGGTGCCAGCGAGGACGACGACCCCTTCGCCGTGGAGACCCTCATGAAAGCCAACCCGGGATACGGGGTCAGCCCCTCCGCCGACTACCTGGAGAAAGCAGCCAACCATGCCCGCAACTCTCCTGCGGAGCTGGCCAACTACATGCGTCTGCATCTGGGCATCCGCACGAAGCAGGAGACCCGCTTCATCACCCTGAAGTCCTGGGACCGCAACGCGGGCAAGGTCGACGAGTCGGCTCTGTCGGGCCGGGAATGCTACGGGGGGTGGGACCTGGGGTCCGTGTCCGACCTGACGGCATGGTGCCTGCTCTTCCCGGAGGGGGAGGGGTACACCTGCCGGATGCGTTTCTGGTGCCCCGAGGCGGTGGTGGACGACTTGGACCGCAGGACCTCCGGCAATGCCAGCGTGTGGGTGCGTGACGGCTACCTGGTGCCCACACCGGGAGACGTGACCGACTACTCGTACATCGAGCAGCAGATCCGCGCCGACTTGGAGGCTTATGAGATCCAGACCATCGGTTATGACCCGTGGAACGCCACCCAGGTGGTCAACGACCTGGAGGAGCAGGGCCTGTCCGTGGACCGTCTGACGCCGGTCAGGCAGGGGTTCAAGACCCTGAGCCCTGTGCTCAAGGAGCTGCAACGGCTCCTCCTGACCGGCTCCGAGGAGCATCCGCTCTTCCAGCACGGCGGCAACCCGGTCCTTAGATGGAACGTGGACAATTTGGCCGTGAAAAGCGACGAGAACGGCAACGTGCAGCCGAACAAGCATGACAGCAGGGACAAGATCGACGGGGTGGCGGCCATCTGCGACGCGCTCTCCGAGGCCATGACCCGCAGGAAAAGCGTGAAACCCAACCCCTACGCCTCGCACGGGCTGTACGTGTAGAAGGAGGACGGCATGATCTGGCCATTTGACCGGCATAAGCACGTCGAAAAGTCCGTCCAGGACTTCCAGTCCGGCACCGTACGGGGCAGATGGTACGTGGTCGACCCCGGCATGCCCCTGTCGGCGAACACGGAGGCCATGAGCGTGTTCGCCACCCAGCCTTCCGTGCGCAAGACCGTCGAGTTCATCGCAAGGAACGCGGCCAGGATACCGATGAAGGTGTACCGGCGAGACGGGGACAACGACAGGCCCGTGGTCAGCCAAGGCCCGCTCTACGACCTGGTCAAATACCCCACCGTGTATCACGGAGCCTACCGGTTTTGGTATGACGTGATTTGCGACATGCTCGTCTACGACCGGTTCGCGGTCAAGCTCCTGCCGTCCACCACGTCCAGAAGCGGATGGGAGCTGTACCGGCTGCCCGCCTACACCTGGCGGTTCACCTGGACCGGCTACGAGGACGTGCACGGCATCCAGCTGTCCACGGCGGACTCCGGAAGCAACACAATAGGCCTGGATGGCGTCCTGTGGGACAAGGGGTACGGCAGCGCCAACGGGGTCAGCCCCATGCAGACCCTCAGCCAGACGCTGCGCGAGTATGCACAGTCGGTCAAATGGCGTGAGGCCATCTGGAAGAACGGGGCCCGCATTCCTGGCATCTTCGCCATGGACGCCGACATGGAGCCGTTGAAGCCTGAAGCGCAGAAACGCCTGGAAGAGGACATTTCGGACTATCTGGAGCATGGCGGCAAGGAGGGCCGCTCGCCGGTCCTGCAGGGCATCCACTGGGAGAAGGTCGAAGCGTTCAGTCCCAAGGACGCGCAGGAGGTCGAGGGGCGCACCCTCGCCGACATCGAGGTGGCGTCCGCCTACCATGTGCCTCCCGAGATGGTGGGTGCCAGGGAGGCCAACTACTCCTCCACCCAAGCGTTTCGCGACTCCCTGTACAAGGAGACCCTCGGGCCCATCTTCACCCAGCTGGAGCAGGCCTTCAACGCGCAGATCGTCCCCCTGGTGGCCGACGACCCGCGCGAATACGTGGAGTTCGACCTCAACGCGGCCCTGCGCGGCAGCTTCCAGGAGCAGGCCGAGATCCTGCAGAAGGCCGTCGGCGGACCCTACATGAGCATCAACGAAGGCCGCAAGGAGCTGGGACACCCCTCACTCGGACCTGAATACGACAAGGTCCTCGACCTGCTGAACACGAAGCGGGGCGGCGGGACGCAGGCCGACCCGACCGATTCGGGGTCGCAGAACATCGGAGGCAGCGAATGAAACCGCACACCATGAAAAGAGCCACCAGCGCCACATTAAAGAGCGTGGGCGACGAAGGCAGCCTCGGCAAGGGCCAGTTCACGGCCCTGGTGAGCGTCTTCGGAAACGTCGACAGCCTCGACGAGGTGGTCATGCCTGGCGCTTTCCGCGAGACCCTGGCCTCATGGCAGGCCAAAGGGGACCCCATCCCCGTGGTCTGGTCCCACCAGTGGAGCGACCCGATGGCCCACATCGGCGAGGTGTTGGAAGCCAGGGAGACCACGCAGGGGCTCGAGGTGACCGCCCAGCTGGACATGAGCAACCCCACCGCCGTGCAGGTCTTCAAACTCCTCAAGGACCGCAGGGTCAAGGAATTCTCCTACGCCGGCGAGGAGTCCGACTTCAACGTCGTGGACGGACCGGACGGCAGGACCATCATCCAGGTCGGCAAGGTCGACCTGATCGAGCTCGGCCCATGCCTGAAGGGGGCCAATCCCGCGACCATGCTCCTATCCACGAAGGCCGCTACGACCGACATGGACGGTACGGAGGAAGGACCAGACACGGAAGGAACCGACGACCCCGACGAGAGCGCGGAGCAAGAACAGTCCAATGAGGGACTGCAGGAGCTGGTGCGCAGGACCGTACAGGAAGAACTTGCCTCCCGATCCGCTCAGGCGGGCGGGGAGCAGCAGGATGACGCGGACCAGACCGCGAAAGCCTGCACAGTGCCCGAACTGACCGCCTGGGCAACGGAAAACGAGATCAACCTCATGGAAGGAACACTATGAGTCTCAAAGACCAACTCAAGGACGTCCTCGCCCAGGCCAACACGCTGGCGACGAAGGCGCAGGACGAGAAGCGCGACTTCACCGACGAGGAGAACACCACGATCCTCGACTTGAAGAAGAAGGCCGACGACCTGCGCGAGCAGATCAGGAAGGCCGACGAGGCCCAGGCCGCCTTCAAGGCGCTCGCCGGGCCCAAGGAGGAGGGGAAGGCCGCCTCGCCGGTCGAACCCAAGCCGGTGACCGCCGCCAAGTCCTATGGCGAGGCATTCGTCAAGTCCAAGGCCTACGAGGCCTTCAAAGCCGACCAGCCGCATGGCACGCCGGTGAACATCACCGCCCGCCATCTGCACGTCAAGGCCGACCCGGCACCCCTGTCCACCGCGCTTCCCGGGGCCATCGTCCCGCAGATGCTGCCCGGGTACACGGACCTGACCTATCCGCAGCCCAACACCTTCCTCTCTCTGATCAGCATGGGCACCACCTCCAGCTCATACGTGCAGTACCGCCAGCTGGTAGCCGTCACCAACAACGCCGCCAAGGTCAAGGAAGGCGACCTGAAACCACTGAGCACACTGTCCACGGATGTGGCGGAGGCACACGCTTTCACCCTCGCCGACGGCGTGAAGGTCACCAACCAGGAGCTGGCCGACGATGGGATCATCCGCTCCCTGATCGACACGGTCCTCACCCGCAACCTGGACTCCTACAAGGAGAACATGGTCCTTAACGGGGCCGGCGGGTCCGACCAGCCCACCGGCATCCTGAACACGCCAGGCACCCTGTCCGTCGCCTACGACAAGGACATCGTGCACACCGTGTCCCATGCCATCACCAAGCTCCAGCAGCTGGTGCCCGGCATCAGCATCCAGGCCATCGTCCTGAACCCCGCCGACAACGAGGCGCTCAACCTCATGCAGGACAAGAACGACCGGTACCTGTCCAACGCGCCCTTCGCCACCGGGCCATTCACCCTGTTCGGCGTGCCCCGGATCACGTCCAGCATCGTCCCCCAGGGCAAGGCCCTGGTCGGCGACTTCCACTCGGTGCAGCTGCTGCGCAAGACCCCGCTGTCCATCCTCGCCTTCAACCAGAACGAGGACGACGCCCGGCACAACCTCACCTACGTGCGCGCCGAGGAGGAGGACATGCTCATGATCCGCGAACCCAAGCGGATCGCCGTGGCCACCATCGCCGGCACCACCCCTGCATCCAAGTAACAGGCAGAAGGAGGCAGGCATGAGCGAGGGACAGGACCCGCAGGCTCCCTTGGCCTCGCCGGACGATCTGGCGCAGCGTCTCGGATGCAAGCCCGACGACCCAAAGCTGACTCTGTGCCTGCGGCTTGCCTCCGACCGGTTCACCGGCCAGTGCCGCAACCCCATCCGCAAGGCCACGGACACCATCACCCTCGACGGGACCGGGGGGAGGACAATACGTCTCCCCGTCTACCCCGTCCAGGACGTGAAGGACGTCCAATGCCACGGCCGGACGGCCACACCAGAATGGTCGGCGGACGGGCTGCTCCGCTTCCCCGACCCCGTGGAGGGGTGGAGGAGCATCCAGGTCACCTACACGCACGGGTACGACCCCATCCCCGGGGACGTGGCCGACGTGGTCCTAGAACAGGCCGCGGCCATCTACCAGGTCATGCCCGGACTCGCATCCTGGACCACCGGCGAGGAGTCGCGCACGTACAGCGTCGCCCAATCCGTTGGCACCAGCGCCGCATGGAGCGCAGCCGTCGCCAAGTACCGGATCGGAGGCATCCTATGACCGGCCTGCACGGGGATGCGATCAGCATCATCCACCGCACCATGGGCGAGCCGGACGTGGACGGCCAGCCGCAGGAAAGCACCACGACCTACACGGTGGAGGGTTGCAGCGTGCAGCCCGTCACCCATGCGGGGGACGTGCTCTTCGAGCAGGACATCATCCTCGGCAGGTGGCGGGTCATCGGGCCGAAAGGGGTAATCCTCTCCGACCTGATAGACGGCGATGACACGATCCGCTGGCGGGGCAAGGCATACCGGCTATCAAGCGCGGTGCAGGAGTACATGCCGGCGGACGGGCTCGGATCCCACAGCGAGCTGTACATGATGGAGGACCACAGATGAGCAGCGGGGCGATCGTCGACGACGACTGGATAGGCAAGAACGTCCTACAGAACCAGGAGGTCAGACAGGCACTGAGCGACACCGCACGAAGACTGCTCCCCATCTGCCAGCGTCTCGCCCTGCAGGAGGGTTGCCCCGAATTCGCCGACTCCCTGCGCGTCGAAACGGGAACCAGACCGGGGACGAAGTCCCCGACGGGAATAAAACGCCCCTACGCGCGCGTGATCGCAGGCAGCGAGGATGCGGGCGAGCAGGAACACGGCTCCCTGCGGTACCCGCGCCACAACTTCATGAACCGCGCATCCGCACAGCTGTAGGAGGACCACATGGACCCCGTCAAATGGCCCCAGTACCTGCGCCTGGCCAACCAGTGGATCAAGGACCGGACCGGGTACACGCCGTACATGACCCTGCCAGCCCTCGACGACCTGCTCACCCGCCTGCCGGCAGTCCGGACCAGCCCGAGCCCTTCCGGCTCGCTGGGAGCCGTGGAACGCACGGCATCCCTGGACATCGACCTGCTGGCCAAGTCGTGGAAGGACATGACCCCGCTGATCCAGACCTTGGACTCATGCATGGCCTCTCTGGCCGGCAACGGCAACCAGTACGGCTATGTGGACGACGTATCCGGCACGGCCTTCAGCGATGTCCCCTTCGGCGACCCCGCGATACTGCGCTGCACCGCCACATTCACGCTGGTCATGCGGCCGGCCGCACACTGACACAGTACAAACCAACAATCTTGGGCCACTCCACACCGGGGTGGCCTTTTGCATATGCACAAGGAGAACACATGACCGACCTCACAACCCCCAGCATCCCCACCGGCATCACACCCAGGGACGGGTCCGGGACCACAGCCCCCACCATCAGCGACCTGCAGGACTACATGAACAACAACCCGGGCAACGTCCGCAAGCACGGCACCATGATCTTCGCCATCGCCGACTACTCGACCGTAGCGCCAGACAAGTTCTTCGGCGACGACGGACTGCCCTGCAGCCTACCCGCAGGCTACAAGCAGATGGGGTACGTAACCACCAAGGGCGTAGTCGAGAAGCGCAGCGTGAAGACCGACGACACCACCATGCTGCAAGACTTGGAGCCGGTCCGCTCCGACCTGAGCTCCTCCACCCGCCAGATCGACGTCACCTTCGGCGAGGCGAACGCTTACACGCAGGCGCTGAGGGCCGGACTGCCGGTGTCCGCCTGGCCGGAGAGCAAGGACTCCAAGGCCTGGTCTTACACGGAGAAGGGCATGAGCCAGCTGCCCCTGTACCGCATCTACCTGCTCACCCAGGACGGCGTCGGCGCAGATGCCGTCTACCGCGTCGAATTCGCCTACAAAGTCACCATCAGCGGATTCGGCGACCGCACCCTGGACCGTGCCGACACCGAGGACATCGGCTTCACCTTCGACGTGCTCACCGACGAGAAGAGCGGCAAGCAGTACGACAAGGCCTCCAGCGTCAGGAAGACCGCCTGACCCTCCTACAGACAGCCAGACACCAAAAACCATAAAGGAGAAAAACAATGTCCACACACTATTCCCTGCATGCCATCCGCCAGAAGTACAAGGAGACCCACCCGGGGGTCACCGACACGATCGACTTCACCGTCAAGGACGGTAAGGATGCGCGCGTCTACCACATCGAGCACCCGCTGCTTCAGTCCAACAAGACCAAGGAGGCGGTCACCGCCGCTACCACCGACATCGACATGGTCAAGGCCGTGCTCGGCGACCAGTGGGATGACTTCATCGCCGACGGCGGGCAGGTGTCCGACGTGATGCTGCTCATGAACCAGATCGGCGAACAGATGGAGGGAACGACCCCGGAAGGGGTCCCTACACAGCGCTAGATCTCCTCGACGCAGACGGTCACCCGGAGGAGCTGGAAGCCGCCCTGTGCGAGCAGTACAGCCCCCGTGACCCGATCGCGGAGTACTGGCGCGGAGACATAACCCTGAGAGCCCTCGCCGTCCTCGTGCGCGGGCTCAAACCCTTCAACCCGCTCTCACTGGCGCTGGCCAAGGAGCGGCAGGAGAAGCAAAAACAGCACCGGCCCGAAGATGACCTGGATGAGCAGGCACGGACCGAACTGGACGCCATCGCGTCCCGTATCACCCCTGGAGGCTGACATGGCGACCAAGCCCGTCTTTATCGACGTCCTGCCGAACCTGGCTGGCTTCGCCAGCCTGCTGACGACCGGAACCACCGAAGCCGCCGGGCAGGCCGGGCAGGCCGCCGGACGGGCCTGGTCGCAGTCCATGGCAGCGGCCTCCAAACAGGATGTGCTCAAGCAGCAGGTGGCGGCCCTCCAGGACGCCGAGTCCAAGGCCAAGCGCGCAGTGAATGACGCGACCAGGGATATCGCCAAGGCACGCGACCGGGCCTCCGTCGCCGCCAAGAACGAGGAGGCGGCGGAGAAGCGCCTCTCCGAGCAGATAAGCAAATATGGGGCAGGCTCCTCCCAGGCCATCAAGGCCGAAGCGCAACTGGAGGCCGCCAGGAGCAGGACCCGGCAGGCCGACGACCAGGTGGAGCGCTCCGAAAAAGCCATCGCAGCCGCCCACAAGCAGAGCAAGACGACCACCGAACAGCTGGCAAAGGCCAACAAGGAACTCGCCAAAACAACCGACGAGCAACCCTCCAAGTGGGCCAACTTCGGCCAGTCCCTGGAAGGGGTCGGCAGCAAGTCCAGCAAGCTCAAAGGCATCTGGGACAAGACCAGGACCAGCCTCAGCCTGCTGGGCGTCGGTCTGGGGGCTGTCGGCATCGCGCAGTGGATGAAAACCAGCGCCGACGCAGCCGAAAACTTCCAGAAGCAGATGAACCTCCTGGTCACCGCCGGAGGCGAGTCCACCAAAAACCTGCATGGCGTGGAGGAGGGCATCAAGGACATAGCGGTGCAGACCGGCATCAGCACCAGCCAGCTCGCCGAAGGCATGTACACCATGGAGAAGGCCCAGATCCGCGGGGCCAACGGGCTCAAGGTCCTCAAAGCAGCAGCCCAGGGAGCCACCGACGAGCAGGTCGACCTGGGGGTCATGACCAACGCTCTGACCTCCATCATGCGTTCCTACAACATCCCCGCCAGCAAGGCCTCCAGCGTCACCAACCAGCTGGTCGCCGCCAGCGGTGCCGCGAAGACCAGCATGCAGGAGTTCGCCGGCTCCCTGTCCACGGTCCTCCCGGTCGCCTCGGCGGCCGGCATCAGCTTCGCCGAGGTCGGCGGCGCTGAGGCTACCCTGACCTCGCACGGCACCAGCGCGCAGGAGTCCACCCAGGAGCTGGCCAACACGATCCGCGCCCTCCAGGCACCGAACCAGGTGGCCGTCAAGGAGATGCAACAGTTCGGCATCAGCAGCGTGGACGTGGCCCAGAACCTGGGCAAGCGCGGCCTGACCGGCACGATCAGCTACCTGTCAGAAACCATCCTCAAACACATGGGCCCGTCCGGCACTATCCTGCTCGACGCTTTCAACCAATCCAAATTTGCCGCCGAAGACGCGGCCACCATGTTCGGCAAGCTCACCGGAAAGGCCAAAGAGCTCGCCAAGGGCGTCATGGACGGGTCCGTGACCCTTAACGACTACCGGCAGGGGCTTAAAGCGCTCCCTGACCAGCAGGCTGCTCTGGTACGCCAGTGGGAGCAGATGTACACCAAGAGCAAGGGCTTCAACGACCAATTGAAGCAAGGCTCCCCGCAGGCACAGACCTACACGGAAGCCCTGAAGAAGATCATGGGCGGAGCCACCGGAATGAACACCGCCCTGATGCTCTCCGGCGGCAGCACGAGAGCCTTCGCCAACAATGTGAAGTCCATCAGCGCCGCCGCCAAGGAGAACGGCAAGGACATCTCCACGTGGCAGGAGACGCAGAACACCGCCCGCGTGCAGACCGAACGCTTCAACCAGGTGCTGGAGACCTCCCGCATCACGCTTGCGTCCAAGTTCCTGCCCGCCATCACCGGCAGCATGAGGGGCATGACCGACGGTGCGCTGTCGGTCAAGGCGTTCACGGACAGCCACAAGACCCTGATCAAGGTCCTGCTGGGAGTCGTCGGCGGAGTCGGCGGCGTGGTGGTCGCTACCCTTGCCGCCAGCAAAGCCGTATCCGCCTTCAAGACCGCCTTCAAGCTTCTGAACACCGTCTTCGTCCAAAGCCCCGTCGGCAGGGTCGTCATGGTGATCGGTCTCCTCGTAGGGGCCTTCGTCCTGGCATACAACAAGTGCAAGCCTTTCCACGATGCCGTTGACGGGATGATGAAAGGCCTGAAGAATACCGCTGAAGCTGTCGGCAAGTGGTTCTCCGGGCCGTTCGTGGACTTCTTCAAAAACGCATGGGGCAAGGTCACCTCAGCGGCGGCGGCCGCCTGGACCGTGCTGAAAGCCGTAGGGCACGGGATAAGCCAGGTGTTCAAATTCCTCATCACCTTCGTCCTGACGGTGTTCCTCACACCCTGGGTGATTGCCTTCAACCTGCTCAAGAAACCGGTGGAGGACTTATGGCACAAGGTCATCCAGCCAGCCTTCAACGGGATCGCACAGACCATGGGCATTGCGTGGAACTGGATCAACACGCACGTGTTCACCCCGTTCAAGGGAGGTGTCAAGGCCTTGGGGGATGCGTGGGATTACTTCTGCACGCACGTCATCCGCCCCGTCTGGGACTGGATCACGGCGAAATTCCGTGACTCGTGGAATTGGATCAAGGCCCATGTGATCGACGCATGGAACAAGGGCATGCAGGATCT
Source organism: Bifidobacterium sp. B4079 (assembly GCF_026537385.1). NCBI lineage: Bacteria > Bacillati > Actinomycetota > Actinomycetes > Bifidobacteriales > Bifidobacteriaceae > Bifidobacterium > Bifidobacterium sp. B4079. Next base: position 224,025 of record NZ_JAFNMH010000002.1, read on the forward strand.
GGGAAACACCTGGAACGCCTTTTACGACAGCCATATCCGCCCCGTCTGGGACTGGATTGTGGCCAAATGCCGGGATGCGTGGAACTGGATCAGCGCCAATGTTTTCGCGCCTTTCAAAAACGGCATCCATGCCATCGGCCAGGCTTTCGAGACGACCAAGGACTGGATCGGACGCTCCTGGGACCAGATCAGGGATGCGGCAGCCAAGCCGGTCCGCTGGGTGGTCGACACCGTGTACACCAACGGCATCCAGGCTGTATGGAACAAGGTGGCCGGCGCGGTCGGATTGCACCTGAATCTGCCGGACGTGCACTTCGCGGAGGGCGGCATCAACCCCGGGTATGCGCCGGGCCAGGACACGATCCTGGCGATGACCTCCCCGGGCGAGGCCTGGATGGTGCCCGAATGGGTGCGCGCCGTAGGCGCGGACAACATCTACCGGTGGAACCGCCTGGCACGCCAGGGCGGGCCAGCGGCCGTACGCGCCGACATGGGCTTCGCCGCAGGCGGGATCGTGCCGAGCTTTGACCTGGGAGGCATCGCCCAGAACGCTGAAAAATGGATTTCCAATGCAGCCAGAAGCGTTGCAGATTTTATCAGCGATCCCGGCGGGTCCATCTCCCGACTGATCGTGGACCCGGTCAAAAGGCTGCTGGGAGGCATCGGCGCAGGCGACTGGGGGAGGCTGATCGCCCAGTTGCCGGTCAAGGTCATGCAGGGGCTGGTCGACAAGGCCAAGAACCTGGTCGCCAGCATGTCCAGCGCAGGATCCGGCGGATCGGGCGTGCAACGCTGGCGGGGACTGGTAGTCCAGGCCCTGCACATGCTCGGCCAGCCCGACAGCTGGGCCGACACGGTGCTCAAGCGCATGAACCAGGAGAGCGGAGGTAACCCAGCCGCCATCAACAACTGGGACAGCAACGCGAAAGCCGGCATCCCCTCCCAAGGGCTCATGCAGGTGATCCCACCCACATTCGCCGCCTACTCAGGGCCTTTCGCAGGTCGGCCGATCACCGACCCGCTAGCCAACATCTACGCTGGGCTCAACTACGCGCTGCACCGGTACGGGAGCCTTTCGGCCCTGAACCGGGCAGGCGGGTACGCCGACGGCGGCATCGTGCCAAGACTGTACGACAAAGGAGGCTACTTGTCTCCCGGTGTGACCGTCGTCAGCAACCAGACCAGCGACCCGGAGCTGGTGCTCACCGGCGACCAGCAGCGAGCCCTCTTCGCAAAAGACCAGAGCCGCCAGGAGTCGCGGGCCGAGAAACTGCCTCCCATGCAGGTGATCATCAACAACTACGGGGTCAAGGACCCCTACGTGCAGGGCACCATCGACGGCAGGACAGCCGCCCACGCGCTCCTGCAATCGGCGATGGGAGAATCATGAGCTGCATGCCTGCCTACGCGGAGATCCACTACCGCGACAAAACAGTCCAGCTGGCCGGCAGCAAACGGCAGGAGCGGCCCGACGGGCTCGGCATCACCACGGGGGGCGTAGAAGGCTGGCGCAGCACCCCGGAAGCCAAGGTCACGCTGACCGAGCGTGCATCAGGCAACGGGGCGCACGACATCTCGACGTCTGACATCCTCTACTCAGCCAGGACCATCACCATCCACTGGGTGGCTCTGGCCGAGCAGCACGATGCGGTGATCGCCTCGCTCAACCTGCTCCTCTCCACCGCAGGGGAGATGATCCGCCTGCGCCTGGTGGACGGGCCGGACGACACCTACGTGACCGGGTATGCGACCGTATCCGGCGATGCAGCATGGCACGAGGGACGCATGTCCGGCACGCTTACCGTCGTCTGCCCTCGGCCCGAACGCCTGTCCTGGCGGTCCACGGACGTGCAGGTGCACCCAGTGTCCTCCATGTCTGGAGGGCTTTTTTACGGAGACCAGGTATTGGGGCTGGCCTACCCGCTCTCCTACGGTGCTGATGCTGGCTCCCCGCAGAGCGTGGCATTGCTGCGCAATGCGGGAAGCGCGACAGCTTATCCGGTGATCACGGTGACGGGGCCGATGCCTGAGGGTGTGCTCTTGGTGGGCTCTGATGGCAGGGCTTTGCAGTGGTCGGGGAGCGTGGGGCTGACTCCTCTGGTCCTGGATTGTCGTACGCAGACCGCGTCGATGGGGGGCGTGGATGTGAGCCGGTCGCTGATCCGCAGGGGGTTTCTTTCGGTGCCGCCTGGCGGGTCCTTGTCGGAGCAGCTGATGAGCCCAGGGACCGGCTGGGTGACCATCAGCGTCAGGGATACGTATTTATAGGAGGATTGTGATGTCTACGGCTTTTGGTGTGGCTCCCGACTCGTCGGGACAAGGGTGCGACGCGATGACCCACCGGAGGGTGATTGCCAGCCAGTGGGAGAACACTGGGATCATCACAGGCTTGGAGGTGTCGGGCCGTCAGGATCTGCGCTACGGGGTGAGGCCGGGCGCAGCGGTGTGTTCGATGGGGGATGCGGACGGGATGAGCATCGCCTGGTGGGATGGGGCTGGCAGCCCGTGCACGGAGAACACTGTGGATGCTGGGGACTCGGCGTACCCGAGGATAGACGCGGTCTACATCATCTCCCACACCGGGTCGCCGGATAATCTGGTGCATGTAAAAGTCGCTCAGGGAACACCATCCGCATCCCCTGCAGAACCCCGGGTGGAGGCTGGCGGGCAGGTGCTCGCGTATATGATGCTGCCGGCGGGGGCGACGAGCACAGCGGCCGCCTCCCGGTGGGGCGAAGTGGCTTATGCGGTGCCCTATGGTGCGGGCCTGGGATCGCTGGGCTATGCGGAGAGCCGCACTGCGGGCGGGCCGACCTGGCAGTCTGCGGAGCAGCCCCAGTTGTCCTTGACGACCAGGTATGTGCCCACGGACCGTCGCGTGGACGTGGTGTGGACGTACCGGGCATCGACATCCTCAGGGGTGGGCAGCTTCATCGCTTTCTTGTATGTGGATGGGCAGCGGGTGAGCGACGGCTTGGACGAATGTCCCGTGTTCGAGCCGTGGGCGCGCCAGCAGCTGCGGTGGAGCGGGGTGGCCCTGTCGGGGCAGGCTGTGCACACGGTCAGCGTGGCTATAAAGCCGGCTACGGTCCGCCCACGGTGGCAGTGGCAAGGCTTCCGCAGCCTGGAGGTCGTTGACGGGAGCGTGACCGTCTGATGTGGCGCACATGGATCATGGACGCCCGGGACGGGCGGATCATCGCCCCCATCGATATCCCCTCATTTGCCTGGGACCTGAGCATCTCGGATTTCGGATTTCAGACCACTGACAAGGGAGCAGGAAAGGCCGACGAGAGCAGCCTGACCATCCCCTGGACCGCTCTGGACGCTCACACGCCATCCGGGCGTGACAGCCTCCTGGACTCACGCAGACGCGGCATCCTCACATGCTGGGTGCGAGATCCGCAAGACCCCGAGGACATGGGCGTGCCCATCATGTGGGGCAAGATCGGCAGCAGGGAGGACACGCTCCTAGACACCACCTTCAGCCTGGAGAGTCCTATGGCCATCCTCCAGTCACGCTATGCAATCAGGGATGGTGCCTTCAAGGACGGGACAAGCACGGACACCATCAGCTTCGACAGTCTCAGCTTCAGGGGCATCTGCAGCGAACTGGGCAGGATCGCCACCGACGCCAAGCAAGGCGGCGGACTGCCCATCGACTGGACCTATCTGGGCGAGGCCGGAGCCCACCAGCGTACCCGTTATCAAGCCTGGAACGTGCAGAACCTGGCAGTCTCCCAGCTGATCACGAACATCGCCAATTCCAAAGGCGGCCCCGACGTGGCATTCAGACCCTACTGGTCCGACCCCAGCCATGCTCGGGTGCGTTTTCTGGCAGGCAGCGACGCGGACGTGTACCTGGACATGGACCACCTTCCGATCACGCTGTCCTCTTACGCCGGGGCCGGAAGCCTGGAAGGACTGACCATCGACTACCAGGACGGCTACCAGCGGTGGTACGGGACCGGGGCCGGGCAGGACGAGAGCACCATCACCGCCTACTGGGAGCAGATGGACGAGATCACCCATACGCAGGACCCGCCCATACTCCGTGAAGCGGTCTACGGGGATACCGACGCCGACAACCTTGCCCTGCTCAAGGAGCACTTGTCAGGAGTGGCCACAGCCGGGAGGCTCATGCAAATGACCGGCAGCATCGACTTCAATGACGCAGATGCCCGAGGCATGCCCATCCACCCGTGCGGATCACTCTGGCCGGGCGAGAGAGTCGACCTTGACGTGGCCGGATTTCCGACCCTCCCCGATGGCCGCTACGAGCTGCGGCTCATGGAGATGAGCGGCGACCAAACCAGCAAAGCCATGTGCAAATTTGACGTTCTCGACGCGCCATTCCAGTAATAAATAGGAGCTCCAATGGTTTTTCATGCCGACATCACCCCGAGGAGCAGGGAGGATACCGCCGCCAGTCTCGCGCGACTCGCCCTGTCAAAGGCCAAAAAGCAGCAGACCCGCAAATCCGGCAGCGCCACCTGGCATAACGCGAACGACACCAGGACAGTGATCGGCCCCGATGCTGGCTCGTCCGGCATCGCCCCTTGGGTGGGGGATACGACTGCGCCTGGCATGCCGACCGGCATCAGCGTGGATTCGTCTGCGGGCATGATCCTGGTCTCCTGGGATGGGAGCCTGGAGGGGGGTGTGCCTGCGGATTTTGATCATGTCCAGATCCTGGTGGATGGTGTGGACGCTGGCCAGCTGCGGGTCAGGGGGACGGCCGCCCTGGGCCCGTATGAGGCGGACAGCGTCCACAATGTGACCGCCCGGGCCTGGGATGATGCGCATGCGGAGGATGGCAGTCCTGCCCCCAACGGGTCCGATCCGACCAACCCGGTTTCGGTGACGGTCAGGAGCGTCGTGGACGCCAGCCAGGTCCAGGCGGCTCAGGACAAAGCTCAGGAGGCTTTGGACAAGGCTGCGGGTGTAGGCAGGGATGTGCAGCAGGCGTCCAAGGACGCGCAGGCCGCCTCAGTCGCCTCGGCCCAAGCCAAGCAGGCCGCAGACGCGGCCTCCGGGCTGGCCGGCGCGGCCTCCAGCAAGGCCGACACGGCTGCGGCTGCGGCCACTGCGGCCTCAAACAAGGCTGATACGGCCTTGTCGCGGGGCGTGGAGCTGGTCCGCAATCCGGCCTTCGACCCAGCTTTAGGGGATTCGGACGGCTTCGGACTGGGCATGGGCTCTTCTGGCGCTCCGTCCGCGCCCCCGTCACCGTATACGACTTATGGCGCGCTCACGCAGCGTGATTACTTCAGCTCCTGGCGCTTCCCCCTCGACCGTGATCGCAGGTACCGGTTCGGGTTTTGGTGCATTTGCGACGGCAAGGGCCGCGAGGATCTGCGGATCGGATGGAGATATACCGTCTCGGGAACGCATTGGGATGAGGCGGTCACTGTCAAGCAGGAGGAAGCATCCTCCTGGGTGTGGCGGGAGGCTGTAGCCAGCACGCCCGACCAGTGGACCGACACTGACCATAGCATGAGCGTGTGGCTGAACATCGCCGGGTACGGGGATGCTGCGACGGGCTGGTGGATCACCGGCCTGACCGTCAGGGACGTGACCGACAGCCAGGAAGCCAAGGACCAGGCCAGGCAGGCGCAGGCCACGGCGGACGGGAAGAACCGGATCATCGCGTCTGCTGCCGAGCCGGCGCACGGTGACCTGGTTTTGGGGGACCTGTGGATGCAGCTGGACCAGGCGGATCACGTGTCGGGCATCCAAGTGTGGAACGGCAAGGCCTTCACTGATTACGTGCTTCTGGCCCAGCAGGTGCTGGTGGCGGGCAGCGTGGGCACCATCAGCCTGGCGGACGGGGCGGTCACCGCCGGCAAGATCACCGCCAGCGAGGCTTTGTTGGAGAAGCTCCTGGTCAGGAGGATCAAGGCGGACGAGATCGACGTGGGGCTCCTGGCCGCCGCCATCGTCAAGTCGGGCAGTTTCTCCACCTCGGACGGATTGGTGGGCTTCGACTCGTCGGGCTTCTGGGCCAAGGATCAGCAGGGCAGGGTTCTGTTCCGCGCGTCCCAGGACGGCGTGCAGGCGGTGGGCGGGGTTCAGACCGCGTCCAGCGGGGACAGGATCCAGCTGAGCCAGACCCTGATCCAGGGGAGCATGACAGGCGGCCTGCAAGGCATCGGCGATGATCCGGAGACCCCGTACTGGCTGATCTGGGGCGACCATGACGAGGGCGGGACGGCCAGCCGGCTGATGATGGGCACCAGCACCCAGCAGCCGGAGATCGCCATCAGGAGGGACCAGCAGGGGCGCAACGCTGTCGGCCTGACGGCCAACAGGGTGGACATCAGCGGGAGCGCCGTGTCCGTGGACGCCGAGACTGTGCTCGTGCGGGGCATCGCCGCCGGCTTCGCCGATTTTGATCCTGCGGCCTGGATGGGCTGGTCGGCCAGCTTCCAGGACTACAATCACGCGACCCGGCTGTACAAGCGGGCGGGCGTGTACTTCCTGGAGCTGAACGTCCAGATCAAGCAAGGGATGATCCTATCGATGCAGACGATCCCCGTGGTGCGGCTGGCCGAGTCGATCATGCCTGACCACAGTCTGGACGTGCTCGCCTACGGCACCAGCTACGCGGTGGGCCGCTTCCACGTCTTCGGGCCGGGTGAGAGCCAGCCGCAGGGCACGATCAGCATCGGCACCAAGGACACGACCGCCAACTTCTTCTCGGGCCAGATGTTCTGGCCCGACCCGGGAAAGGCATGAGCAGTGACCGACGTAGTGATGACCCTGGTGGAGGCCGTGATCCCCATGCTGCTGACCGGGATCGGCGGAGCCTGCGGCTGGCTGTTGAAAAGCCACCGCAAGGAGGAGGCCAAGGACCAGGCCATGGAAACGGGCTTGCGCACGCTCCTGCGGGCCGAGCTTTTGGAGATCCATACCAGGCATGTGGTGCATCACGAGCCGATCAGCGTGTCCATCCAGGATGAGGCCGACCGCGTTTACCGCGCCTATCACGGGCTTGGAGGCAACGGGACCGGGACCATGATGCACGAGCAGATCATGCGTCTGGACGCGTACGCGGACCGTGATGACGATATGCGGTAGACGCGCTCAAGCCCGGCTTTGTTTTTGTTCTGCCATCCATACTGGGTGGCTTTTTTCATGCCCAAACACAACAAGAGGAGGATATGCATGCGTTTATCTCATGCCCGCCATGCGCGGGCCAAGCCCCGGTACGCTCGTATCGGCATCGGGGTGGTGGCCGCACTGGCCATTCTCACGCCTGGAGCCGCCTGGGCGGACGCCGGATTCGACAATGCAAGCTATCAGGGCTGCTACAACGCGCAGACAGCCAAAGCCTCGGGAGCCTCGTTCTCGATCACCAAGATCACTGAGGGCACGCATTACGTCAACCCGGCAGCCGACTGCCAGCTTCAGGCTAACCGCGCGGCGGGCCTGCGGATCGGTGCCTACGGGTACGCGCGGCCTGAGAAGGGCAACAGCCCGGAGGCGGAGGCTGACTTCTTCAACGCTCAAGCCCAGGCTCGGGGCCTGGTGCACGCGGGGGTGATCCCCTTCCTGGACTGGGAGCCGCCAGCCCCTCACAACCGGGACACGAACTGGGCGAAGCGGTGGCTGGACCGGGTGTCCGCCTACTGGGGCACCAAGCCGATCATCTACATGCAGGCATCCAACATCACGGCAGGCGACTGGAGGGCTGTGGCGGGAGCCGACTACGGGCTGTGGGTGGCCGGCTATCCGCGAGGCTACCAGGGGGAGCGGCTGCGCGACCCGGGAGTCCCGCCCTACTCGGTGGCACCCTGGCCGTTCGCCGCCGCCTGGCAGTACTCCTCCACTGGGCACGTGCCTGGCGTGGGCACCGCCGTGGACGTCAACTGGTGGTACGGGGATGCCGGCACCTGGGCCAAGTATGCGAACGCACCCATTGGCACACAGCCCAACCCCGTCTCTCCGGCTCCAACGCCGGCTCAGGGTGCTCCTGTAGGCGATGCGTCGAGCATCGCCACTGCGGTGATTCGCGGCGATTACGGCAATAATCCGCAGCGGCATGCCCTCCTGGGCGACCGATACGCGGAGGTCATGGCCGTGGTCAACGAGCGGCTGCGAGGCCATGGCGGCACGGGTTCCGGAGTGTACGTGGTGCGCCCCGGCGACAGTCTGAGCGCCGTTTTCGGCGGCTCCTGGCCCACCGTGGCACGGATCAACGGCATCCGGGCACCGTACGTGATCCGACCCGGCCAGCGCCTCTCCACCGGGGGAGGCCATGGCGGCGGCAGGTCCGTGACCGTACGCCGGGGTGACACGCTCTCCGGCATTGCAGCCCGACTCGGCATACCCCAAAGCCGGTTGCAAGGCTACCGGTCCGGCAACCCGGGCCTCATCTATCCGGGTGAGGTCCTCTCATATTAAGGAGGTGAAAATCATGCCCGATACGACACAAGAGGACCAGGATCACGGCTACCTGCTGCCCGACAAGGTGTACCATGCGCTCAAATGGGCCGCCCTGGTGCTCCTGCCCGCACTGGCAGTCTTCGTCAACACGGTCGGCCCGACCCTTGGCCTGCCCCATGTGGACGCGATCGTAACCACGCTCAACGCCTTGGGCTTGCTCATCGCAGCTTGCATCGGCGTCAGCCAAGCAAAAACAACCACAAGCAAATAACACCAATCAGCATTTCGCCCCTGTTCCGGGAGACCGGAGCAGGGGCGATTTTCGCGTTGTGACGATTATATCTGTTCTGTTTCGAAGATTGCATCGTCCATGTGGTACTCGTGGTACAGGGGCCAGTACATCCTGCTCAAAGGTATCTTGGACAGCGCAAGGCCAGTCTCATCGGTCAGATAGTCATAACCGATCGACTGGTACTTGTGATTAGGGTCCAAGTGTTCGTACAGGTCACGGCGTTGCGCGCGCAACGCCGGATTAATGTGCTTCAGATGGTAAATGTTAATGCCTGTGTCCACGATCCGATAGTCGGCGTTAAGAGGCTGCTTAGGCATATGCAGATCAGCATCAGAATACACGTTACCCTCTAAGAGGGGGAAAACCGCCATGCGCTCTTTATGCCCCCATATCCCATCACTGCGATACTGCGTCGGGGTATAGAGCTCACGGTAGTCGAAGCGGAAAACGGTGGGGATGCCATCTTGCTCTGCCTTCGCCATGAGGTGGCTCAGCTTCCGTATTCCTCTTAGCTCAATACGCTCATCTGGATCAAGGACAACTGCCCATTTCGAACCTTGGTCCAAGGCTTTCCTGTATAAACGCTGACGGTACTCTCCTTCCGAGTGCATCAAGCCGCCCTCAGTATCCTCGACGATGAGAAAATCATCGCATAGCCTGCGCAAGTTGCGCTTATAGTCATGCAGATAATCTCTGTCAAAGCGGAAGTATGTAATTGCTGTGACTCTTCTGTGCCCTTGTGCCATGGAATCAGCATACAAAGCACACTAGTCTTATCGTGCCGTGTGGCGGGTGACCAATCTCTTGGACCCTGGAGTCATGGTCGGGCAGGGCTGACCAGTCGTAGGAGCTTGGTTGGGTCACTCCTCGTCGGTTGCGAGCCACTCGTAGTCCGGGTGTCGTTGCCCGTCCGTGTAGGCGTCGTACAGCAGGTCCACCATCCAGCCCAGCTGCTCGGGGGTGAGCAGGTCGGCCAGGCCGGCCGGGATCCTTTTCAGGTTGGCGTTGAAGGTGTCGCTGAAGCAGCCGATCCGGCTGTACTGTTTGGCTTGGGCGATCCTGAGCTCGTGCCGACGCTGGTCCGCGTCCAGGCTTTCCCGGCCCTCCCTGGTGAGGGCCTCGCCCATGCGCCGGCGGCGGTCGGGGTAGGGCTCCTCGGAGTCGACCATCCAGTCGCGTCCCTGTTTGCGGGCGGTGCGCAGGCCGCCCCTCCGGGCCATCTGCCGGGCGGTCACCTCGGCCTTGCCGTGCATGGCAGCATACTGCGTGATGGGGATCATGGCCATGTCAGGCCTCCTTCTTGTCGACCGCCTTGGTGGCGGTGCGCAGGGCCGCGGATGAGGAGAAGCGGTTGTCGATCCACCAGGCTGCCGAGGTCTGGTTTTTGAGCCAGGCGAGGACCTTGTCGACCTTGGCCAGCTGCTCGTCGGTGGCCCCGTGGTCGGCCCACTCCTGCCGCTCCTGCGCGTACTTGGGCATGTACTTGCCGCGGATCTCCTCGGCCCAGGCGACCTGCTTGCCGCTGCCCTCAAGCGCGGCAAGGCCGGCGTCCTCGTTGGCCTGCGCTGCCTTGGCGGCCTGGCATGCAGGGCAGTCCCTGTAGCCGTATGCGGCGGCTGTGCGCTCCCGCTCCCCGTGGATGTTGGTGCCGTAGATCTGCACTGTGTCCGTGTGTCCGCACCTGTAGGTGATCCCGTACTGTGCCATCTTGTCCTCCTTGTGTATCCCTTGCTGATACCTATAATACATCTCTAGAGATGTAATGCAAGATGGGAGAGTCCGGGCGTGTCGCGCAGTCTTCGGCCGTGGTAGGGTGGAGCTGTCGGCGCAATAGTCGGCAATGTCTCCCTCATGGGGAGTGGGATTGAAATGGTTTTCTGGTTATTCAGAGTAACCTTTGAGTTTAGGGCCGAGAGGGGCAACCTCCCGGCCCTGCTCATATAAGGATGCAGACGGCCTGACCCATCCGGCCGTATCATCCAGGTATGCCCTATATCCCCGATGATGTCTCCCAGATGCCCGACAACCACCCCGGCTACATCTCCGCACCGGAGGACCGGCGTGAGCGTCTCACCATCCTCCTGCACAAGCGGCTCGACCAGGTCATCGACCAGGAGCAGCAGCCAGGCATCAGCCCACAGGAGAGGCGGAGACTCGCAGGACTCCACCAGCAGATCAGGACCGACATGGCCACCATCAGGTACGGAGCCACAGAGAAAACCGTCAGAGAAATCGAACTCAGGCACCGGCGCAGGTGACTATGCTTATTGTTTATGGACAGACATGTAAGTTTTGACTTAGAAATAGCGGACAGGACGAGAAGGATCCTCCCCAAAGACGACTATACGTATCTGCTGGGAGCGAGCCTGTTTGTTTTTGAAAGAGTCAATACTTTTGTTGTCGAGAATCTTGGCCACGCGGGCCTGACGGGGAAATACGACTGGTACCACTTAATTGATGCCGGGCAGCGCAGCTACGTTAACCTAATCGGAGAACATATTGATTGTAAACTTGGCACGGACATAGCAGGCCGATTCGACCGATTGATCGACGAAAGAAACCGTATCGTCCACGGATTCGCGGCCACTTATAGCGGCGAGCAGGTCCTGGGCACGAAAACAAAGCACCGTAAAAATGACCTTGCCAACGGCGATAAGCAGCACATCATCACCCGCGAAGAAATGCAGAAGTTCATTGCCGATTGCATGGATCTCAACATTCGATTGGATGATGTGCGCGACCGGCTGCAGAACTAGGGTCAGTTAAACTCGATCTGTTCCAGTCCCAGGCTCTCGTCCAGCGTCTCCATGGCTTTTAGCCGCTCGGCATCATCCGCATGCCGGTAGTGCTCTACCATCGCGTCGGAGGAGTGGCCGACAATCTCCTTGATGAGTTGGAAGTCCACGCCCTGGCTTGCCAGGAGCGTGACCACGCTGTGCCTGGTCTCATGACCAGTATGCTCAGCGGGATTGATGCCGGCAAGACGCATGAGGACCCGGAATGCAGCCATGTCCTCCTTGGAGCCGATAGGCGACCCATCTGGGTGGCAGAAGATGAGGTCATAAGGGTTTGGACGTGTGGCTGTGGCTTTACGGTATCGGCTCATGACCTCTTGGAGCGGGGGCACGATGGGCACGCCCCTACCGGTCTGGCTCTTCGGTCTGGTGAGCGCGTAGGAGCCTGACAGGTGACGCATGTCATACCCGTCCGGGATACGCCATCGAGCCTGCGGGCACAATCCTCCCTTGTGTTTCCCACAGGGATACTCACCGTCGATGGGGTCTCCGCAACCGTGGTCCCTAGGGACGGTCTGGAGTTTCCACGACACCGTATATATATTGGTACGCCGATTATAGTCTGCCCAGGTGGCTCCGAGTATCTCGCCTTGCCTCATGCCGGTAAGGAGCCTCCACCACCAGATCGCCCCCTCGGTGACGCCCATATGTGACGCTGCGTCCAGCATGGCTTTGATCTCGGGCACGCTGAAGGCTCCGCGCTTATCTACTGCGTCCTTGTTGGTGGGCGGCTTGACGGCGATGACGGGGTTGCTTGGGATAAGACGGTCGGCCACCGCACCCTGCATGATCTGGTTCAGGCAGGTGCGTATCTGCTTCTTCAGACTGACCCCCGCAGGCCCTTTGATCTCGCCCTTCTGCGTATAAGCATTGGCGTTGTTGAGGATGTCGTGGATGGTGCTGGGCACGATGGATGACATCTGCAGGTAGGCATAGTCTTTGAGGTGCCGGGTGATTACGGTCTGATACTCGGCGTAGGTCTTGGGGTCCACCTCATGGTGGCGCTGGTCAAGCCACTTGGATGCATACTCTCCAAGCCTGATACGCGAATCGGTCGGTGCCCCGTGCTGCTGTATCTCCTTGAGGAGAGAATTGAGCTTGGTCTGGCATGCCCTGTATGTGGTGGCGGTGACGGTCTTGCTTTTGGGCTTGCCGCTTGGGTAGTAGCCGATGGGGACTACTGCTCTGTATCTTGTCTGTCCATGTCTGTCTTTGTATGCGCGTGCCCGGTATCTGCCTGTGGAGCTTCGTCCCATCCTCGTATCCTGCCTGTGTACGGTATGTGTACGGTATCCAATCGTACACTGACTGGGTACCGATTGGATACTGATTCTTCTGAAAATGGCGTTATTCCAACGTTTCTGAACCTGAGATTGGCTTGCTTCCGCCCATGAAAAACAGTCTACCATCTAACTCCGGAACAGAAGGTCGAGGGTTCGAATCCCTTCGAGCCCACCAAGGCGAAACCTCTGCGGCAAGGAAGAGCGCCGGGGTTTCTTTATACGGTTCCCGGCTGTCCTTGAGCCCGGGATCATGATCATGGCGTTTGCTGGATGAAATAAGCGTACGCTATGCGCCACGATATGTGTGGTGAATCACTAAGCTTTTGAGGAACATGGCCCTTGGCCTGCTTGTATCCTCGTTCTCAGGTGCCATAGTGAAAGAGTAAGACCGAACGCTGGGGAGGACCGACGCTTCCGCGTTGTGGCGGAAGCCTCCTTTCCGCAGTGAAGCAAAGGAGTTCACATGGCCAATCGAATCAATGCAGGGGATGCTGTCCTTCACGTCCTGGAGCAGTGGGGGGTGCCGCGCATCTATGGCCTGCCCGGCGGTTCCTTCGACTCCATGATGAATGCCATCCACAACGAGCGCGAGCGCATCGACTTTATCCAGGTCCGTCATGAGGAGGCTGGAGCCTTGGCTGCTGCCGGCGAAGCCAAGCTGACCGGCCGGATTGGTGTCTGCTTCGGCTCGTCTGGCCCAGGGGCTGTCCACCTGCTCAACGGCCTCTATGATGCTCGTGAGGACGGCGTGCCGGTGCTGGCCCTGGTGGGCGAGGTGCCCCAGGCCTTTATGAACATGGACTTCTTCCAAGCCATGGATGAGGTGCCTATCTTTACCGATGTGGCCGTATTCGCTCGGGCCGCCACCAACGCTCAGGGGCTGCCGGCCCTAGTAGACGAGGCCATCCGCCGCGCCTACGCCAGCCACGGGGTCTCCGTGGTCATCATTCCCAAGGACCTGGCTTGGGCCGAGATTGACGACCGACCGGTGGCATCTGCGCCTAACTTCCGCAAGCCAGAGCCTCTGAAGCCCGCGGCCGACCAGGTCGGCAAGGCGGTGGAGATCATTCAGTCCGCCAAGGCTCCGTTGCTCTACTTTGGCCAAGGCGCTGCCGGGGCCCGCGATGAGTTGGTCGCCATGTCCGAGCGTTTCAAGATGCCCATGGTCTCCACCTTCCCGGGCAAGGGGATTGTGGAGGACACCTATCCTGCCTATCTGCAGTCGGCCGGCCGTGTGGCCACCAAGACCGCTACGGAGGCCATCTACACTTCTGATCTGACGGTCTGGGTGGGTTCGGACAACCCCTTCGGGTCCATGTTCGTCACTCCCAGCACCAAGGTCATCCAGATCGACCTGAACCCGGTCAAGCTGGGCAAGCGCTTCCAGGCCAACGTAGTCTTGGCCATCCAAGCCGATGCCCGCGAGGCCCTCAAGGCAATAACCGCCGCTGGCCAGGACCAAGAGGAGTCCGTATTTTACAGGGCCTGCCTGCGCAGCAAGGAGAACTGGGACCAGTGGCTGGCCTCCTTTAACGAAGACACCCGCACACCCCTGCGGCCCGAGCCTGTCTACCACGTCATCGATCAGCAGCTTGAGGACAATGACATTGTCATCCCTGACGTGGGCAATGTGGACATTGACTTCCTGCGTCTACTGCATCTGAAGCCGACCAACCGCTGGACCGTCTCCGGCAAGCATGCCACCATGGGCTACGCCGTGCCGGCTGCCTTGGCTGCCAAGCTGGAGCATCCGGAATCGACCGTCTACTCCCTGAGCGGCGACGGCGGATTCGCCATGCTCGGCGAGGAGGTGTTGGCCCAGCTCAAATACAATGCCCCGGTCATCAACGTGGTCTTCTCCAACCGTTCTCTGGGCTACATCGAGGCCGAGCAGCGCGACGACAGCCACCAGCCCCTGAGCGGAGTGGATCTGCCCGACAGTGACTGGGCCAAGGTCGGTGAGGGCATGGGCGCTTTGGGCTTTACAGTGCGCACGGTGGCCGATGCCCGCCACGCCTTCTCCGAGGCTCGCAAGGCCGACAGATCTTCGGTCATTGACGTCAAGCTGACAGGAGCCAGCCCTTTGGATACCCGCTACATGCGGTTCCCGGAGACCTGCTCGGATCCGGACCAGGTCGAGCAATTCGTCAAGACCTACGAGGCCGGCGATCTGCGCTCCCTGGCCTACTGGATGGGTCAGGAGGCTCGCAAGGGCTGAGACTGGTGCCGCTTCTGCCGGGCGGGGACTCCTATAGTGGACGGTGTCCCCCGGGGCTTCGGCCCGGCATGGGTGCGGCGGACCTGAAGAAAGGACGGACTCATGGAAGACGGACCGGAAGAGATAGGCACGCCATATGCGCCCCGGGCCTTGGGGGCTTACAGCCAGGCTGTGAAGGCCGGGGGCTTTGTCTTTGTCTCCGGACAGCTGGGCATCGACCCGGACACCGGCGAGCTGGTGGAGGGCACTGCGGCTGACCAAGCCACCCAGGCCCTGAAGAACGTCAAGAACATCCTGGATGCAGCCGGCACCGGCATGGAGAAGGTGGTCAAGGCCACCATTCTTATGCGGCGGGTGGAGGATTTCACCCAGGTGGACCAGGCCTACTCCCAGGTTTTCATCGGCTCGATGCGGCCGGCCCGCGTGGCTTTTGGCGGTGCGGACATCCCTAAAGGGGCCCTGGTCGAGATCGAGGTCGTGGCTCTGGCCTGAGACAGGCCGGCTACTGGTCTCCGATGTCGCTAGACTTGGGGTCATGAGTCCTGAAGCACTTGCCCGTATCATCTCTTCGACCGCCGTCCAGATGGCCCAGTCAGGCCGCCTGGGAAGCCTGGAGCCCGACATGGTTCCTGACGCCGACCATCTGGCGGTCATGCGCCCCAAGGACCGTTCCCACGGGGACTGGTCCACCAACATCGCCATGCAGCTGGCCAAGAAGGCTGGCATGAGGCCTGCCGAACTGGGTCAGGCTCTGGCTGAGGCACTGCGAGAGGCCGAGGGGATCGCCCAGGTGGATGTGGCCAGCCCCGGCTTCATCAACATAACCCTGGATTCGGCTTCGGCGGCCGCTGTGGTCGATGCAGTCCTGGAGGCGGGCCCAGCCTATGGGAGCAACGATCACCTGAACGGGCGCACGCTCAATCTGGAATTCGTCTCGGCCAACCCCACGGGTCCCATCCATATCGGCGGCACACGGTGGGCGGCTGTGGGCGACTCCATGGCCCGTGTCCTGGAGGCCAATGGAGCCAAGGTGGTCAGGGAGTACTACTTCAACGACCATGGCACGCAGATCGACCGTTTCTCCCGCTCGCTGGTGGCGGCGGCCCACGGCGAACCTGTGCCTGCTGACGGCTACAAGGGTTCGTATATTGAGGAGATTGCCTCTCGAGTGGTCAAGGAGGCTGCCGACGAAGGGCAGGACATCCTGGCCATGCCCAGAGTGCGCGACGAGGACGGTGCCGAGGGTGACAGCCCCCAGCGCGAGGCCTTCCGCACCCGGGCTGTGCCCATGATGTTCGCCGAAATCCAGCAGTCCATGCGCGACTTCCGGGTCAATTTCGATGTCTGGTTTCATGAGAACAGCCTGTATGAGTCCGGCCAGGTGGACCGGGCCATTGACGAGCTGCGGGCCAAGGGCGACATTTTCGAGAAGGACGGGGCCACCTGGTTCCGCTCCACTACCTACGGCGACGACAAGGACCGGGTGATCATCAAGTCCGACGGCCACGCAGCCTATGTGGCGGCCGACATCGCATACTACCTGGACAAGCGGCGCAGGGCCAAGGATCCCTGCGATGAAGCCATTTACATGCTGGGTGCCGACCATCACGGCTACATCGGCAGGATGATGGCCATCTGCGCGGCCTTCGGTGATACTCCAGGCGTGAACATGCAGATCTTGATCGGCCAGATGGTCAACGTCATCAAGGATGGTCAGGCCGTGCGCATGAGCAAGCGGGCAGGCAACGTGGTCACCATCGACGACCTGGTGGATGCCGTGGGCGTGGATGCTGCCCGGTATTCCCTGGCCCGCACCGACTACAACCAGAGCGTGGACATCGACTTGGACCTGCTGGCCTCACACACCAACGACAACCCCGTCTACTACGTGCAGTACGCGCACGCCCGCTCCAGGAATGTGGATCGGAACGCAGCCCAGGCGGGCATCGACCGATCCGGGGCCGATCTGTCGCTGCTGGACACTGCCGCCGACAATGATGTCCTGGGTGTCCTGGCCCTTTATCCCAATGTGGTTCAGACTGCCGGCGATCAGAAGGCGCCCCATCGGGTGGCCCACTACCTGGAGCAGCTGGCTGGGGTCTATCACCGTTGGTACAACCTGGAGCGCGTGGTGCCCATGGAGCCTGATGGCCGCGCGGATTTGGACAAGGATGAGGACAGGAACCCGCAGCCAGCTCGTGCGGCGGCGCGTCTGCGGCTCAATGACGCCGTGCAGCAGGTCATCGCCAATGGTCTGGGTCTGCTGGGCGTGCAGGCCCCGGACCGTATGTAAACCCTCAAGGTCACTGGAAGGTCGTCGATGGAAACAGGGATGTGCGGGCTGGGGCCCGAAGGGTTCTGGCCCGGAGCTCTGAAGCGGGACAGCCAGGGCATGCTGACCATACACGGGTGCTCCATGGGTGATTTGGCCAAGCTCTACGGCACTCCCATCTATTTGATGGACACCGCGATGATGGCGGAACGGGCCTCGGCCTTCCGCCAGGCGGTTCTGCGCGACCTGGGTGGTGCGACCACCAGGGTCAGCTACGCCGGCAAGGCCTTCCTCAGCAAGGAGACCGTGCGAATCATGCTGCGCCAGGGGCTGGATATCGACACCTGCTCCCTGGGCGAGATGCTGATCGCTCGTGCTGCCGGCGCACCTGGCCGCCGCCTGGTCCTGCACGGCAACAACAAGTCCGATCAAGAGATCGACCTGGCTGTAAGGGAGGGCTACAGGGCCATCGTCATCGATGCGCCTGACGAGCCTGCCCGGATTGCCGCTGCTGCAAGGGCCCAGGGGCGTCGCGCCAAGGTCATGCTCCGGGTGACTGTGGGCGTGCATGCCGGCGGTCACGAATATATTTCCACTGCCCACGAGGATCAGAAGTTCGGCATCCCTCTGTTGCCCCAGGGCACCGACGTAGGCCTGCTGGACCTTGGGCCTGAGCCTGGTTCCTCCGAACGGGCTGGGGCAGCGATTTCGGCGGCCACGAAAGGGAACGGCTCCTCGGCTCCTGGCGATTCCGTGCTCTCGCCCTCCTCTTCAGCCCTGTATTCGGTTGCCGACGGGACCGCTGAACCGGCTGATCCCGCCCGGATCAAGGCCATGTCCGTCCTGGCTGACGGACCGGCCATCGCGATGCTCAAGGAGATTCGCTCCCACGAGCGGGAACTGGAACTGGTGGGCATCCATACTCATATCGGGTCCCAGATCCATGATTCCTCGGCCTTCATCGAGGCCGCCCGGCGCATGATGCTGCTGCGGCACACCTTCTGGGCCACCGACGGATACCTGATGCCCGAGGTGGATCTGGGGGGAGGCTTCTTCGTGCCCTACACTCCGGATGAGGATCGAATGGATCTGGACCAGACCCTGACCAGTCTGGGAGCCGACATGGTCGCCATCAACCGTCGTCTGGGCATGCCCATGCCAGTCATTGCCTTCGAGCCCGGCCGCTGGATTGTGGCACCCTGCGGCATGAGCCTGTACCGGGTGGGCACCGTCAAGCCCGTCCCCCTGTCTGACGGAAGCGTGCGCACCTACGTTTCAGTTGACGGAGGCATGAGCGACAACATTCGTCCGGCCCTCTACGGGGCCGAATACACCGCTGTCCTGGCCAACAGGCATGGCAGCGGGGACCGGATCCAGGTCCGTGTGGTGGGCAAGCACTGTGAATCGGGGGACATCCTGGTGCAGGATGTGCCTCTGCCGGCGGACATCCGCCGGGGTGACCTGCTCCTGGTGCCGGTGACCGGCGCCTACGGGCGAACCATGGCCAGCAACTACAACCAGGCCCTGATCCCTCCTGTGGTGGGCCTGGACCAGTCCGGCGCCCATCTGATGTTGCGGCGGCAAACCATGGATGACTTGCTGGCCTTGGACCAAGGATGAATCCCGCTTCGGATGAAAGCGGCCGTTGGTGTGGATACGGGTGTCGGATTGGCTTTCTAAGATGGAGCAACACACGGTGACCGGCCCCGTTGGGGCGGATGGAGGATCCATATGCCCAAGAATGCGCAACAGCAGGAGGCCCTCAGGCCTATCCGCATAGCACTTCTAGGGGCAGGGACCGTGGGTTCCCAGACCGCTCGCCTCCTGGTGGAGCAGAGCCAGGACCTGGCCAGCCGAGTGGGTCGTCCCCTGGAGTTGGTGGGTATCGCTGTCCTCAATCCTGACAAGGTCAAGGCTGATTGGATCGATCCGTCCCTGCTGACCACAGACTCAGCGGACTTGGTCACCCGGGCGGACATCGTCATCGAGCTGATCGGCGGCATTGAGCCGGCCCGCACCCTGCTGCTCAAGGCCATCGAGTCTGGCGCCAGCGTGGTCACCGCCAACAAGGCCCTGCTTGCCCAGCACGGCCCTGAGCTCTACCAGGCTGCCGAGAAGCGGGGCGTCGACATCTACTTCGAGGCGGCCGTGGGCGGGGCCATCCCCATTGTGCGGCCCTTGCGCGAGTCCTTGGTGGGCGACGTCATCACCAGCCTGGTGGGCATCGTCAACGGGACCACCAACTACATTCTGGATGAGATGACCACCAAGGGTCTTCAATTCGACCAGGCCTTGCGCGATGCCCAGGACAAGGGCTTTGCTGAGGCGGACCCCACTGCCGATGTGGACGGGCTGGATGCAGCCGCCAAGGCTGCCATCATGGCCACGCTGGCCTTCCACACCGATGTGCGCCTGGATGATGTTCCCGTGGAGGGTATCCGCGCCATCACCGCTGACGATATCGCGGCCGC
The DNA here is from genome assembly GCF_026537385.1 of Bifidobacterium sp. B4079. Classification (NCBI taxonomy): domain Bacteria; kingdom Bacillati; phylum Actinomycetota; class Actinomycetes; order Bifidobacteriales; family Bifidobacteriaceae; genus Bifidobacterium; species Bifidobacterium sp. B4079. The sequence continues at coordinate 243,744 of NZ_JAFNMH010000002.1, forward strand.
ACGGACCGAGCACCGGGTCATCAAGCTTCTGGCCGTGGCCGAACGCAGCAAACAGGGCATCTCCGCCCGGGTCTACCCGGCGTTGATCCCCGACAGCCACCCTCTGGCCTCGGTCCATGGTAGTTTCAACGCGGTCTTCGTCACCGCCAAGGCCGCTGACGACCTCATGTTCTATGGTCGGGGTGCCGGCGGGGCGCCCACGGCATCAGCGGTTGTGGGGGACGTAGTCACCGAGGCTCGCCACATATTCCAGCATGGCATGGGCCCGCGGGTTCCCATGTACGCGAATATCCCCATGGCTCCGTTGAATTCATCCCGTGCCGCCTTCGCCGTCCGTTTTCTGATTCACGACAAGCCCGGCGTGCTGGCGGCCATCGCCCAGGTCTTTTCCGAGGCGGGCATCTCCATCAATGGAGTCAACCAGGACATCAAGCCCACCCTGCATGACCCGGGCTACAGCGGCGAAATTCAGCAACTGCGCGTGGTCACGCACCTGTGCGACGAGGTGACTCTGCGGCGGGTGGTCGAACGGATCTCCGCCTTCGGCTCGGTCACCGGGCAGGCGTCCATCCTGCGCGTCTTCGATCGGCAGGCCCAATGATGGCCGCAGCCGTTGAGGGCCCGTCTACTGTTCGGGTGCGTGTGCCAGCCACCAGCGCCAACTTGGGCTCAGGTTTCGATGCGGTTGGCCTGGCGCTGGACTACCATGACGAGATCGTCTTCACCCGTTCCGTGGACACGGGCGACACCACCGCCTATGTGGTCATCAAGGGGGAGGGGGAGCGGACCCTGCCCCGAGATGAGACCCATTTGGTCGTCTCCGCTTTCAGGCGGGCCTGCCAGGTCTTCGGGCTGCCAAGGTTCGGCTTCATCATGCGCGCCGTCAACCGGATTCCCCAGGCCAGGGGTTTGGGATCCAGCGCCGAGGCCATCGTGGCCGGGATCGCTGCGGCTGCGGCCTTCGCCCATGCCGGTCCCCTGCGCCGTGATGCCGTCTTTGCGCTGGCCGCCCAGATCGAGGGGCATCCCGACAACGTGGCGCCAGCTGTCTACGGGGGGCTGACCGTCTCCTATGATCTGGCCACGGGCGAGGGGGTGGGTTCCCTGCCCATCGCCGGGGGCGCGCCCTTGGAGGGCGGCTACCACACCCTGCGCTACAAGGTGGCCCCAGCCGTCAAAGCCACGGTTTTTGTTCCCGGCGCCCATCTGTCTACACAGAAGGCCCGACAGGCCCTGCCCAACCAGGTGCCCTATGCGGATGCCGTTCACAACCTGTCACGGGCTGCCCTGATTCCCGGCGCTCTGAACCCTGGGTCACTGGATGACTTGGGAACTGACGCAGCCCAACAGGCCGCAAAGGCCAATGCGCTGCTCTTCGTAGCCACCCAGGACCGGCTCCATCAGCCATACCGGGCCGGGCTCATGCCCTCCTCAACCAAGCTACTGCAGCTCCTGCGTCGTCAGGGTTATGCGGCGGCGGTCTCTGGAGCCGGGCCCTGCATTATCGTCCTGCATTACGGGGATGCTGACAATGAGCTGCGGACCCTTGCCAAGGACTATTTGGATTCCGGCCGTTGGCGGATCCTATCCTTGGACGTTGATCGCAGGGGGGTCCAGGTGGAACGGGATCAGGAAGGCAATCGTGAACGTTGAAGACAGGCATATCCCGCTCATCCTGGCCTCATCCTCTCCCTCCAGGCATCGGCTCCTGATCCAGGCGGGCATTGACCCCATCATCCGACCCTCAAAGGTGGATGAGCCGGCTGTGCTGGCGAAACGGGCTCGTAAACTGGGTTGTCGCCCGGATGACCTGGATGTGCGCGAACGGGTCAGCGTCTTGGCTGAGGCCAAGGCTTCGGCTGTCCAAGGCACCATGGATGCCGTCAAGGATGCCGAGAGGCGCTCGCGGGGCGATCTGGTCACGTTCAGGCCTCTGAGACAGAATGATCCGGATGCATCCTCCAAGGATCCCATGGGCCAGGTCATCGGGTCCTGGGGCGGGATGTTCGGCGCCGGACGCGGACCTCTCCTGTTGGGTTGTGACTCGCTTTTCAGCATGGACGGCGCCGTCATGGGCAAGCCTCACCAGCCGGAGCGTGCTCTAAAGCGGCTGATGGCCATGCGTGGCCGAACCGGCACCCTGGTCACCGGCCACTGTCTGATTGATCTGGCCACCGGCCGACGGGCCCGAGCGGTCAGCAGCGCTCAAGTGACCTTCGGAGACTATGACCGGGCATCCATGCAGGCCTATACAGCCACCGGCGAGCCCCTTGAGGTGGCCGGATCCTTCACCCTGGAAGGATTGGGCAGCGCCTTCATCCAAGGCATCCAGGGCGATCCCAGCGGGGTGATGGGATTGAGCATGCCCACTCTGCGCGCCCTGGCCCAAGAGCTGGGCGTCTCCTGGCCTGACCTGTGGGCCCGATGGGTCCTGCCCAAGCGGCAGGGGGCAGACGGATCGACGCGTGGTCCTGAAGGCCTGGTCGCCCCCGTGGAAAACGTCCATCAGCCTGGCGATGGATGGGTGAACTGCGCCTGCGGCAAGCGGCACTGGGGGCTCAACGGGGCTGCCGGAGTCTTGCTGGCCCGGCTTGATGCCCGCACGGGTGCGCCGGTCAGCGTGCTTCTGCAGCACCGGGCCCGCTGGAGCGCCGAGGGAGGCACCTGGGGTGTGCCTGGCGGTGCCATCTCCGACGGGGAGAATCCCCTGGAGGGCGGCCTGCGCGAGAGCTATGAGGAGGCCAACATCCGCCCGGAGGACATTCAGGTTGTGGGCTCCTACCTGGAGGACCACGGCCCCTGGGGCTACACGACCATCCTGGCTTTCGAGCGTCCCGGCCACCAGGTAGAGCCTCGCATGAATGACGATGAGAGCATTGCCCTGGAATGGGTGGATCTGGACAAGGTCACCGGCCTGCCCCTTCTGAAGGCCTTCGGACGGGACTGGCCGCACTTCCGGCAACGCTTGGAGACCCTGGCGGCCGAAGGCTGAGCAGAAGGCCTGGTCCGGCGTGTCAGCTCAGAAGCAGGGCAACCAAGGCGATGACCACGGGCGAGCTGATCGTGCTCAGCAGGATGCCGTCCCTGGCGAAGGTGGTTCCCACCTCGTAGCGGGCCGCGTAGTTGTAGACGTTCTGGCCTGTAGGCAGGGCCGCAAGAACCACACACCCGTACAGTTCCGCTCCGCTGAAGCCCATCATGAACCGGGCCAGCAGGTAGGCGATTATGGGCATGACCAGATTCTTCAGGATCACCGCGCAGAGGGTGGCACGACGGTCGGCGCCCCGGCCCATGGGCCGTGAACCCCGCAGTGACATGCCAAAAGCCATGAGGATCATGGGCACGGCCGACTGTCCGATCATGTCGATGGGCTTGTAGACGAAGTCGGGGATGATGAAACGACCGGCTTGGGCGCTGATGGCCGAGACCACTATGCCGCCTATGGAGCCGATGAGGATGGGCTGCTTCAGGGGCTGCTTGAGTATGGTTTTGACCGAGAGCTTGCCAGAGGTGGTCGCGTCCAGGACGGTCAGCCCGATTGGGGTGAACAGGGCTTGCTGCATGACCAGGATGGGTGCCACCAGTGAGGGATTGCCCAGAATATAGGTGGCTACAGGCAGCCCGATGTTGTTGGAGTTCAAATAGAGGGAGTCCAGGGCGCCGATGGTGGCTTCTGCAGCCGGCAGGTGGAAGCTGGCTGCGTTCAGGGCCACGAAGAGCAGTCCCACAGCCGCCGCCGACAGGAAAGCCACGATGATGCTGGGGTGGAAGATTATCGACAGCTTCTGCTTGGAGAGGATGGCGAACATCAGGCAGGGCGTTGACACAAAGAATGAGTATTTGTTGAGCACCAACTGGGCCGTGGGACCGCCAACACCGAAGCGGGCGGCCACATAACCCACGGCTATGACCACACCGATGATGAAGAACCCCTCCATGGCACTGAGCAGTCCAGGCACTCCGGCATCCTCCTCGTCTCGCATGGTGGACGGCGGACTCCCAGGCGGAGGGCCACCGCTTCCGTCGTCCCCATTGTGCCACCCGGGCATCATGCTTGCGGCTGTAGGTCCATCCGCGCTCCTTCGGCCCGCTAGCATGGCACTATGGCCAAGAACGTACAGACGGATATTGATCTTCTCTCCGGCGTCCGAGGGGCCGAACCTGCCCAGGCCCTGGCAAGAATACTGGAGTCCATGACCGCCCTGCCCTCGGTCAGCGGTCAGGAGGGCCCCCTGGCCGATGCCGTCCAAAGGGCCCTGTCCTCACGGGCTGATCTCTTGGTCCGACGGCTGGGCGACACGGTGGTGGCCTCCACACAGCTGGGTCGTCCCCACCGGATCGTCCTTGCCGGGCATCTGGACACCGTGCCCGTGGATGGGAACCTGCCCCCGCGCTGGCTGGAGCCCGGCGCTCCGGACATCCGCGCTGACCTGGCCGCCGCCCACCCCGGTTCCCGGGTGCTGTACGGCCGGGGCACCGCCGACATGAAGGCCTCGGATGCCGTCTTCCTCCACCTTGCGCTCACTCTGCAGGAGCCGGTCTATGACCTGACCTTCGTCTTCTACGACCATGAGGAGGTTCAGGCCGATCTGAACGGGCTGGGCCGGGTGGTGGCTGCCCATCCTGACTGGGTACGCGGGGATTTCGCCATCATCGGCGAGCCCACCGACTGCGCCATCGAGGCCGGCTGCAACGGAACCATGCGTTTCGATCTGATCACCCACGGCACGACGGCCCACTCCGCCCGGGCCTGGATGGGCAGCAATGCCATCCACGCTGCCGCGCCCATTCTGGACCGACTGGAGCAGTACCGTCCGGCCACGGTGCAAGTGGACGGCCTGGACTATCGGGAGGGGCTCAACGCCACCATGATCGAGGGCGGCCTGGGCACCAACGTCATTCCCGACCGCTGCCGGGTGCACGTCAACTACCGGTTTGCACCCGACAAGAGTCTGGCCCAGGCCAAGGAGCTGATGATGGGTCAGGGGACGGGCGCTGAGCTGGGCAATGGCGAGCATATGGCTCTGGGCGGGGTCTTCCAGGGATTCTCGGTGCGCATGTGCGATGAATCGCCCGCCGCCCGTCCAGGCCTTGATTCGCCTTGGGCACGTTCGTTGGCGGACCTGGTCGCCCGGACCACGGGCCATCAGCCTCGCGCCAAGCTGGGGTGGACCGATGTGGCGCGGTTTTCAGCCCTTGGCCTACCAGCCGTCAACCTGGGTGCAGGAAACCCCTTACTGGCCCACAAGGCCGACGAACAGGTGCCCCTGGATGACCTGGTTCGGCTGGAGTCGGTACTGGTCGAGTGGCTCAATGGACCTGGAGGCCGCTGATCTGTGCCATACTAGAGAACGGTGGTTCTGCCTGACCACTTGCAGCGTAGGCGTTGATCCCCCCGGATGGAGACCCAGTGATCCGTACGGGCGTCGGTGTCCGCCTGCGTCAGGAAGACTTTTTGCCAAGGCGTTTCGATCGGGCGTACGCAGGTGCGCGGTTGCAGTGAGAGTGCAGCGTGAGGACGGATCGAGACCGTGAGAGCGGCGCGAGGCGGCGTGCCGCAAGGAGCATTGTGCCCGAAAAAACGAATACCGAGGATACCCAGGATAATAGATCCACCATCAGCGATGGACAGGAGCGGCCGGTCGAGGAGACCACCAGTTCCAGCACCCGTCGCCGCACTGGACGGCGTGTGGTCAGGGTGGCTGGCGCTGCCGGTGCTGACGTGCCCGTGAAAGTCGAGGCCGAGAAGCGCAAGCCCTCCGCCGTCCGTCGTCGTCGCACCCGAAAGCCCAAGGAGGATCAGGCGGCCGATCAGAGCGTGCAGGATCACTCCGGTCAGGACGCTCAGGTGGATGAGAGCGAGTCCAAGCCGACTAGGACGACCACTCGTCGTCGTACCCGAACTGCTGCCCGTCGACGCACCGAGGAGCATGCCCAGGAGGGTGAACCTGATCAGGAGCGTCAGGAGCGTGCCCTTGAGGCTGTGGAGGCACTGACCTCGGGCCGCAGCCAGAGGGCAGGCCGGAAGGCCGAGGAGCAGGATGAGCGCCCGCGCGCCTCCCGCCCCCGTCCTATGACATCCCTGCTCTTCCAGGAGCCCGTCATACCCGTCTCCCGGCCTGAGCAGGATGAACGTGAGGAACGGGATGACGAAGACGAGGATGCCGAGCAATCGCCCAAGACCTCCCGCCGCAGCAGGTCCAGGAGCATTTCGGAGGGCGGTTCACGCCGTTCCCGAAGGCTCAACGCCGAGGAGCGCCGGGCCGCTGACGAGGTTGAGCGCATCGAGGAGGATCTGGGCCACGAGGGCATCACTTTCGTGGTCGACGAGGATCAGGAGCAGGACGAGGATCAGCAGGAGCCCGGCACCCGCACCCGTCGTCGTCGCCGTTCCAAGGGCGATGATGAGGACTCTGAAAAGTCCGTTTTGACTCGCCGCCGCCGTCGCGGGCACGAGCAGGAGAAGGACAAGGATGACGAGGACGAGGCCCCGCTGACCCGTCGTCGTCGCCGGCGCAGGGGTTCCAAGTCTGCCGAGGGCGAGTCAGAGGAGCCCAGCGCCCGCCGTTCCCGCAAGCAGCAATATATCGACGAAATCACCGACGTGGAGGGCTCCACCCGCCTGGAGGCCAAAAAACAGCGTCGGCGGGACAACCGCCGCGAGCGCTCACGTCAGTCCCAGCTGGTCGAGCAGGACTTTCTGGCCCGCCGCGAAAACGTCAACCGTCTGATGGTGGTGCGCGAGAAGGAGCACCATACCCAGATCTCGGTCATTGAGGACGACATCCTGGTCGAGCATTACGTCTCCGACATCCAGGAGGTCTCCACTGTCGGCAACATCTACCTGGGCCGGGTCCAGAATGTCCTGCCCAGCATGGAGGCCGCCTTCGTGGACATTGGCCAGGCCCGCAACGGCGTGCTCTACGCCGGCGAGGTCAACTGGGACTCCACCCGTCTGGAGGGCCAGCCACGCCGGATTGAGCTGGCCTTCAAGTCCGGCGATCCCGTGCTGGTCCAGGTCACCAAGGATCCCATAGGCCACAAGGGTGCCCGCCTGACCTCGCAGGTCACGCTGGCTGGCCGTTTCCTGGTCTTGGTGCCCTCGGGCGGTATGACCGGCGTCAGCCGCAAGTTGCCCGACCGTGAGCGTTCCCGCCTCAAAAGCATCGTCTCCAGGGTGGCTCCCAAGGATATGGGCGTCATCATCCGAACTGCGGCCGAGGGAGCCAGTGAGGAGGCCCTGACCAAGGATCTGGAGAACCTGCAGCGTCAGTGGAGCAAGATCGAGGACAAGCGCAAGGAGTTCCTGCACGGCAAGCGCCCCAAGCTCCTGCAGGGCGAGCCGGACGTGGCCATCCGCGTGGTTCGTGACATCTTCAACGACGACTTCGCCAAGCTCGTGGTCCAGGGCCAGGGGGTCTATGAGAGGGTCCGCAACTACCTGGAGACCATGGCCCCCGATCTGGAGGAGAAGCTCGAGCACTGGGATCCTGCCGAGCATCAGGGCAAGGACGTCTTCGACCGCTGGAGCATCGACAGCCAGCTGCGCAAGGGCATGGAGCGTCAGGTCTACCTGCCCTCCGGCGGATCCCTGGTCATCGACCGCACCGAGGCCATGACGACCATCGATGTGAACACGGGTCGCTTCATCGGCAAGGGCAAATCCCTGGAGGAGACGGTGACCCGCTGCAACCTGGAAGCCTCCGAGGAGATCGCCAGGCAGCTGCGTCTGCGCGACATAGGCGGCATGATCATGATCGACTATGTGGATATGGTCATGCCGGCCAACCGTGACCTGGTTCTGCGCCGCCTGGTGGAGTGCCTGGCCCGGGACCGCACCAAGCATCAGGTGGCCGAGGTCACCTCCCTGGGTCTGGTCCAGATGACGCGCAAGCGGGTGGGCCAGGGTCTGGTCGAGGCCTTCTCCGAGGAGTGCCCCACCTGCCATGGCCGAGGCTTCATCCTCCACGACAAGCCGACCATCTCCGCCTCCTATGCCGATCCATACGCGGTCAAGGGCGGCGACCCCTTCGTCAAGACCAACAAGCATGGGCATGGCTCCTCTTCCAAGGAGACCTTGTCCACAGGCTCGACACCTGCAGTCAAGGCCAAGCTGGCCAGGATCGCTGCGGCGGCCCAGGCGGCATCGGACGAGGACGATGCCCAGGCTGGGGCGGCGGATGTCGCCAAGGAGTCATAGACTGAATTCCGTTTTGTCGGCGGGGCAGGCGCATTTGACGACGCGGTGTGTTTGCTTCTATACTGGTTAGCTGGTGTTTGGACGGGTCCGTCAATCTCATGGCAGGGCTCGGATGCCGGACGCATACAGCTTTGGACAATAGGCAAGGTAGGGCTATGTACGCGATTGTGAAGGCCGGAGGCCATCAGGAGAAGGTCGAGGTCGGTGACCAGATCACGGTCAACCGTCTGGCTGCCAGGAAGGGCGAGTCGGTCGAGTTTCCGGTCGCGCTGGTCGTCGATGGATCCAAGGTGACCATGGCCGCCAAGGATCTGGCCAAGATCTCCGTCAAGGGCGAGGTCGTGGATGACGAGGCCAAGGGCCCCAAGATCAACATCCAGAAGTTCAAGAACAAGACCGGTGTGGCGCGCCGCAAGGGCCACCGCCAGAAGCAGACCGTGGTCAAGATCACGGCCATCGCCTGAGGGCCTAGCTCGAGGTAGGAAAGGAACCAGACATGGCACATAAGAAGGGCGCGTCCAGCTCACGCAACGGGCGCGATTCGAATGCACAGTACCTGGGCGTCAAGAAGTTCGGTGGCGAGGCCGTAGTGGCCGGCAACATCATCGTTCGCCAGCGTGGCACCAAGTTCCATCCCGGCCAGAACGTCGGCCTGGGCAAGGACCACACCCTTTTCGCCCTTGCGGACGGAACCGTTCGGTTCGCCAACCGGCGTGACCGCAAGGTTGTTGACGTGCTTACCGCCTGATTGATCGGTATCGGCCAAGGGCCATCCCTGCCATAGGGGTGGCCTTTTGCATAATGTATGGGGATGCCGGGCATTCAGCTCTCAGGGGCCGCATGTCAGACAGGATTGAGTACCATGGGCCCCTATGAGTGCATTTGTGGATCAGGTCACCGTCCATGTCAAGGGTGGCGACGGTGGCAATGGGGCGTCCTCCATCCGCCGCGAGAAGTACAAGCCCCTGGCTGGGCCCGATGGTGGCGACGGCGGTCAGGGCGGCTCGGTCATTTTTCAGGCCGACGCCAACGCCACCAGCCTGCTGGACTACCGCTTCCTGCCGCACCGCCAGGCTGAATCGGGCACCATGGGTCTGGGCGGCGACAAGGACGGCAGCCGCGGCCAGGATCTGATTCTGCCAGTGCCCGTGGGCACTGTGGTCTTCACCGCCAAGGGAGGCCAAGGTCAGCGCAAGCAGCCGGGCGAGCGCCTGGCTGACCTGGCTCATGTGGGGGACCGGTTCGTGGCGGCCCAAGGTGGCGTGGGCGGATTGGGCAACCGCTCCCTGGCCACCAAGGCCAGGCGGGCTCCCGGCTTCGCGCTGCTGGGAGATCCCGGGCAGGAACGCGACCTGGTGCTGGAACTCAAATCCATCGCCGACGTGGCCCTGGTGGGTTTCCCCAGCGCAGGCAAGTCCAGCCTGGTGGCGGCCATAAGCGCGGCCAGGCCCAAGATCGCCGACTACCCGTTTACTACTCTGGTGCCCAACCTGGGCGTGGTCCAGGCAGGGGAGGGCCGCTTTACCATGGCCGACGTGCCAGGGCTGATTCCGGGGGCCTCCCAGGGCAAGGGCCTGGGGCTGGAGTTCCTGAGGCACATCGAGCGCACCGAAATCATCGCCCACGTCATCGATTGCGCCACCCTGGAGCCTGATCGGGACCCCATGAGCGACTATCGGGCCCTGGAGGAGGAGCTTTCCCGCTATGCCGACCGTCTGGAGCTTCCGCTGGGGGTCATCCCCATGGCCGAACGGCCCAGGGTGATCATCCTCAACAAGGCCGACCTGCCGGAGGCTCGCGAATTGGCCGAATTCGTGCGTCCTGACTTCGAGGCTCTGGGTCTCAAGGTCTTCATAGTCTCCACAGCCTCGCATCAGGGGCTCAAGGAACTAGGGTACTACTTGGCTGGTCTGGTGGACCGCCTGCGCAGGCAGCTGCGTGAGCAAGAGGAGGCCAGGCATGAGGAGCGCGTGGTCATCCGCCCCCTGGAGCGTCGGCGCAGGAATGCCGACCAGTCCGGGGACTTCACTCTTGAGCGGCATCAGACCCGGTCCGGACAGACCTGGTTCAGGGTCTGCGGAGCCAAGCCCGAGCGCTGGGTTCGCCAGACCAACTTTGACAACGAGGAGGCCGTGGGCTATTTGGCTGACTGCCTGGCTCGGATGGGCGTGGAGGATGCCCTGCGCAAGGCCGGAGCCAGACCTGGGGACGAGGTGCGCATCGGTCCGGGCGACGATGCGGTGGCCTTCGACTGGGATCCGAGTGTGGCGGCCGGCGCCGAAATGCTGGATGGCACCCCCCAGGTGGCCCGGGGCCGTGACCTGCGTCTGGAGGAGAGCCAGGGGCTCAACCGCCGCCGCACCAACAGCGAACGCCGTCGCCAGTACCACCAGATGATGGACGCCCGACAGGCGGTGCGTCAGGTCATGGAGCAAGAGCGGCGCCAGGGGCACTGGGCCGACCCCTCCGTGGACGACGATCCCCACGACAGGCAGGGCCTGCTAGGGCGCGGAGAAGCGGAAGCCGCCGGTTCGGAGGAGGCTGGGCAATGACCGGAGGGGAGGGATCCGACGAGGCCGCGGTCCGTTCCCGGGTGGCCCAGGCCCGCACCATGGTGGTCAAGGTAGGATCCAGCTCCCTGACCGATCCCCATGGGCACCTGGACCTTGGCCGCCTGCGTTCGGTGGTGGGCGCCCTGGCCTCTGCGGCCGTCAACGGCGCTCGCCTGGTCTTGGTCACCTCCGGGGCCATCGCAGCTGGTTTCGGCGCCCTGGGATTCGACGAACGCCCTGGTGACGTGGCCACCCAGCAGGCTACGGCCTCGGTGGGCCAGGGTCTGCTCATGGCCCAGTACGAGATAGCCTTCGCCCGCTATGGCCTGCGTGTTGGCCAGATTCTGATCACCGCCCGTGACACCACTCATGCTGTCCAGTACCGCAACGCCCGACGCACCCTCTGCCGTCTGCTGGATCTGGGGGCCATCCCCATCGTCAACGAGAACGATGCCCTGGCCAGCAACGAGATTCGCTTCGGCGACAACGACCACCTTTCGGCCTTGATCGCCAACATCGTCAGTGCCGATGCCCTGGTCCTGCTGACTGACGTGGATGCCCTCTACACCGAACCCCCATCCAGGACAGGGGCGCGCAGGATCGGTTTCGTGCCCGATGTGGCAGCGATCAAGGACCAGGTGGATGCTCAGGGGTCCGTCTCCGGGCTGGGGACCGGGGGCATGTCCACCAAGCTGGAGGCGGCCCGCATTGCTGCGGCCTCCGGCATGCCCGTGGTCCTGACCTGCGCCGACCTCGCAGGCCCTGCCCTGGCCGGCGATCAGGTGGGCACCCTCTTCGCCCCCATTCATCCCCGGGGCTCTTTGCATCGGCTCTGGATCAAGTTCGCCTCCCGTCCCCGAGGCGGCTATTTGGTGGATCAGGGGGCTGTCAAAGCCCTGCGCGGCGGCCGGGCCAGCCTGCTGGCAGCTGGCGCCAGATCGGTCCAGGGCGAGTTTTCGGCCGGGGATCCTGTCTGGATCCACGATGCGTCTGGCCGCCAGGTGGCCAAGGGCCTGTCCGGCTACGATTCCGAGGAGGCCCAGGACATGCTGGGCCTAAACACCAAGGAGCTCCGCCGCCGACTGGGCGCCCACTATGCCCATCCGCTGGTGCATCGGGACTCTCTGGTCCTGGTCTGAGCACAGCCCTGGGGGTGCCAGGCAGTACCATAGCAACATGACTATGGCGCAATGGCAGACCCTGAGCAGACGCATAGATGCAGTGGCCCCCAGTGCCACTCTGGCCGTGGATTCAAAAGCCAAGGCCATGAAGGCCCAAGGCATGAATGTGATCAGCTTCGGCGCCGGCGAGCCCAACTTTCCCACGCCTGACCATATCGTGCAGGCGGCGGCCCGCGCCTGTCTGGATCCGCGAAATCACCGCTATACGCCCACAGCAGGCCTGCCCCAGCTCAGACAGGCCATCGCCGACAAGACCATGCGCGACTCGGGCTATCAAATCGACCCGGATCAGGTGGTGGTCACCAACGGCGGCAAGCAGGCCGTCTACGAGACCTTCCAGATCCTCTTGAACCCCGGCGATGAGGTCATCATTCCCGCACCCTACTGGACCAGCTATCCCCAGATGGTTCTGCTCGCTGGCGGTCGGCCGGTTCCGGTGCTCAGTGGAGTCGACCAGGGCTATATCCCCAGCCTGGAGCAGCTGGAGGCGGCCCGAACCGAGCGTACACGTGCCATCGTTCTCAACCTGCCTGCCAATCCTACCGGAGCGGTCTGGGACGACGACCTGGTGGCCGCCGTGGACCGCTGGGCCATGGAGAACCAGATCTGGGTGATCAGTGACGAAATCTATGAGCATCTGACCTACCAGGGGGCGAGCACCCCCTATCCGGGCGCTCTGGTGCCCCAGGTGCGCGATCAGCTGATCGCGGTCAACGGTGTGGCCAAGACCTATGCCATGACCGGCTGGCGGGTGGGCTGGCTGGTTGCACCCCTGCAAGTGGCCCAGGCGGCTGCCAAGCTTCAGGGGCATATGACCTCCAACGTGGCCAACGTATCCCAGCAGGCGGCCCTGGCAGCTCTAACCGGTGGCCTGAAAGACGTTGAGGCCATGCGGTCGGCCTTCGCCCTGCGTCGGCGGGCTATCGTGGATGCCCTGAACGCTATGGAAGGGGTGACCTGCCCAGAACCCCTGGGCGCCTTCTACGCCTTTGCCGACGTGACCGCCCTGCTGAATAGGCCAGTGGGTCCGGAAGGCATGGTCTGCTCTACTTCGGGTGAGCTGGCCGAGGCCATCCTGGAGCAGATTCAGGTGGCGGCCGTGCCTGGTGAGGCCTTCGGCGCGCCCGGCTGCCTGCGCTTTTCCTATGCTTTGGCCGACGATGATCTGGCCGAGGGCATGCGGCGCCTTGGGGACTGGGTCAGCGCCTGATCCGGCTTCTGGGCAAAATGCTCTCGGGACAACACGGTTGGACGCAATCCACCCTTTAGGCTAGACTTGCGATTTGGCGGTTTTTCCTCCCTGCCGAGTAGGCTGGTGGGAAGTTCCGATAGGGAAGTGGCGCAATTGGTAGCGCAACGGTCTCCAAAACCGTAGGTTGTGGGTTCGAGTCCCGCCTTCCCTGCCAAGGCTTGCAGCAGATGATGCAGAACAAACGAAGGACGGATGACCATGGCACAGAAGGATGGGGCTGAGGAAGCCAAGCCGAACTTCTTCATGCGTATCGGGCTCTTCATCAAGCAGGTCATCGATGAGATCCGCAAGGTCGTGACCCCTACGGGCAAGGAACTGGTGGGCTGGTCCGTGGCCGTCTTCATCTTTGTGTTGCTGCTGATGGTCTTCGTGACCGTGATGGACTTCGGGCTGGGAAAACTGGCCTTCCTGATATTTGGCTGAGCCGTGACAAGGTAGAAGGTGGAGTGATCCATGAGTGATGATCTGACCAGAGAGGGATTGGACCCCGATCAGGCCGCAGAGCCGGTCCCGTCGGCGTCCGACGATGTCCCCACGCAGGAGGATGCCCAGGTCCAGGATCAGCCTCTCGGGTCCTCTTCTGAACAGGCTGAGCAGGACAGCACACCAGTTGAGTCTGCCCAGGCCGAGGCCACCCCGGTCGATTCCTCCGACTCCGACGACCAGATCGACCAGGAGGACCCCGGTCAGCGTGCCGTGGACGAGTTCTCCAAGAAGCTGCGCACTCTTGAGGGCAAGTGGTACGTTCTGCATACCTACTCAGGCTACGAGAAGCGCGTCAAGGCCAATGTGGAGTCCCGCGTGGCCTCCTTCGGTCTGGAGGACAAGGTCTTCCAGGTGGAGATCCCCATGGAAGAGGTCGAGAAGCACACCGACAAGGGCAAGAAGGTCGTCACCCGCGTGCGTGTGCCTGGCTATGTGCTGATTCGCATGTGGCCCGACGAGAACGCCCGCCGCATCATTCGCGACACCGAGGGCGTCACCGGGTTCGTCGGCCCCAGCAAGGAGCCGGCTCCGCTGACCCGCAAGGAGGTCGTCCAGATGATGGCTCCCATGATCGCCTCCGAAGCGCTGAAGGCCGCTGGGGACAAGCCTGAAGCTGCCAAGAAGCGCACGGTGGAGGTCTCCTATGCCGTTGGCGATCAGGTCACTGTCACCGAAGGGCCCTTCGCCACCATGGCCGCCGTGGTTTCCGATGTGGAGCCCACCACGCAGAAGTTGACCGTTCTGGTCTCCATCTTCGGCAGGGACACTCCTGTGGAGCTGGGCTTCGACCAGGTCGAGAAGATCGTCTGAGCGCCGTCGGCCGGTCCCCGGTCGATGCGATAATCGTCAAGCTTGTGCCCCCTGTGGAGCGCATTTGGAAAGAACAGGTTGCGGGAGGGGACCTATGGTCTCCGACATCACCGCTTCGTAGAAAGAAGAACCAGCATATGGCTGCAAAGAAGAAAGTCACCGCGCTGATCAAGGTGCAGATAGAGGCCGGCAAGGCCAACCCCGCGCCCCCTCTGGGCCCGGCACTGGGTTCCCACGGCGTGAACATCATGGACTTCTGCAAGCAGTACAACGATGCCACCAAGGACAAGATGGGCCAGGTCATCCCCTGCATCATCACCGTCTACGAGGATCGTTCCTTCACCTTCATCACCAAGACTCCGCCGGCAGCCGATCTGTTGCGCAAGGCGGCCGGTGTCTCCAAGGGTGCCGGCAACCCGCTGACCACCAAGGTGGGATCCGTCACCAAGGCTCAGATCCGCGAGATCGCCCAGACCAAGATGGAGGATCTGTCGGCTCGCGACGTCGAGGCCGGGATGAAGATCATCGAAGGCACCGCCCGTTCCATGGGCATCACCGTCACCGACTGAAATTTTTGTTGTGAGCGGTAGGGCATACGCTTGCCCGCACCGCGACTGCTGATAGGAGAAGCAGATGACCAAGCGTTCCAAGAAGTACCGCGAGGCGGCTGAGAAGGTCGATCGCACCAATCTGTACACCCCTGAGGAGGGCATCGCCCTGCTCAAGAGCATGCCCAAGCGCGAGTTTGACGAGACCGTAGAGGCCGTCTACCGTCTGAACGTGGATCCCCGTAAGGCCGACCAGCTGGTCCGCGGCACCGTCAGCCTGCCCAACGGCACTGGCAAGACCGTGCGCGTTCTGGTCTTCGCTCGTGGTCCCCAGGCGACTGCAGCCGCCGAGGCCGGAGCCGACGAGGTGGGCGACGACGAGCTGGTGACTAGGGTCGCCGGCGGCTACCTGGACTTCGATGCCGTGGTGGCTACCCCCGACATGATGGGCAAGGTCGGCCGTCTGGGCCGCGTGCTGGGTCCCCGTGGCCTCATGCCCAACCCCAAGACCGGCACCGTGACCATGGATGTGGCCAAGGCGGTCACCGAGATCAAGGCTGGACGTATCGAGTTCCGTGTGGATAAGAACGGCAACCTGAGCTTCCCCGTGGGCAAGGTCTCCTTTGAGCAGCAAGCTCTGGAGGAGAACTTCCACGCGGTCGATGAGGAGATCAAGCGCCTGAAGCCGGCCACGGTGAAGGGCCGCTACATCACCAAGGCCACCGTCACCACCACCATGGGTCCGGGCGTTCCCCTGGACATCGCGGTGCTCTGAGCCGGTTCTGCTGTAAGCTTCCAGGGCGGGAGACCTCCGGGTCCCCGCCCTTTTTATATCTTGGTCTGGCGACAGTCGGTCCGGCAGCAGTCAGTCGGCGCGCGGATGCGATCTGCGGATTCTGCCGATGATCAGGGCCGCCTGGAGGACGAAGGATTCCCGTGGGTCCATGGCGTCCCAGCCGGTCACCTCCACGCAGCGCCTGAGCCGGTAGCGCACGGTGTTGGGATGGATGCCCAGCTTCTTTGCGGTGAGCTCCAGCGAGTTGCCAGAGCGCAGGAAGGTGAGCAGGGTGATCGGCAGAGGCCCGTCCGGATCCTGTCCGGCCAGGCTCAGATAGACTTCCTGGTAAAGCTGGTCGGCAGCGTCTGTGTCCCCGTTGAGGGCTCGTTCGGGCAGCAGGTCGTCGGCGTGCAGTGGCCTAGGCAGGGCGGCGGTGATGGGGTCGGCCACTGCCGGGGCCGCCGCGTGCGTGCTCAGGGCGGCTCGGATGGAGGCTCCCGCACCGGAGATCCCATGGTTCAGGGGCCCCATGCAGACAGCTGACTCGTCGGCGAAGAAGCGCAGGATGGACGCGCAGAAGTCGGTCGGTGTGCCCGAGCGGTTGGGGTCGATCAGGACCACCATGAGCCCCTCGCTCTCGCCCACCAGAGCCCTGCCGCCTTGACGGGCCACCGTGGTGTGTATGGGCTGGCGTGCGTTCTCCATGCCCTGTCCCTCATCGTTGCACCGGGCCTCGCCAGCGACGGCGAAGCAGTCGAATTCGGTCGGCCAGCCCAGCCGGGCCAAATCGTCAACAGTGCGTGTGTCCGCCGCTTTCTCAGTCACATGCCGGATGATCCTGGACTCCGTTGCGGCATTGCGCCCGTTCCTTGCCTCGGCCAGATCGGCGTAGAGAGCGGCTGCTGAGGTGGCGGCACGACGGGTGTAGATCAGCGTGGACCGCTCCCCCTCGGCACCCATGGTCCGGCCGGCCTCCTCAAGCGTGTCCAGAATGAGTCGGGTCAGCTCCATGGCCCGGTGCGAGCCCAGGCTCCGGGAAAGCTCGGCTGGTACGGGGGAGGGGATTTCGCTGCCTTCTGTGCCTGGGGTGTCAAGTCGGGAGAGCAGGTCGTCCAGAGCTGTTCGTATGGCCCCCTCCAAGGTTCTGCGGCCATCGGCGGGCAGGGACCTGGCCCAGGGCAGCGCCTCCTCCAGATGGTCCAGTGTCTTCCGCAGAATCTGCTCCACGGCGGCATCGGAGGCGTCAGGTGCTTGGTGACCTTGCTGCGCTTCTGCAGGGTCGTCGTCCTGCGGCCTGGACCGCTTCGACTGGCCGATCATGTCGGCCGGTCCGTCGGGTTTTCGACGCGGGCACGACGGCTCTGCCGGACCATGTCCAGGATCAGGAAGGGCACCACCATGTCCACCGGCAGCATGTGCCGTTCGAAGTTGTTGGCGGGGGCGGTGATCATGACCCCCATGATCAACAGGAGAGGGAACCAGCACAGGGCCCCGCGCCAGCGGCCGGCAGCCAGACGGGCCATGATCAGCAGCAGGGCGGCCACCACCCAGAAGTTGGCCCGTGCCACCAGGCCCAGCAGGGGGGTGTCGGCCCAGGTTCTGACGAATCCAGTCACCCCGTTGCGCCAGTTGTGGCACCAGGCCGCCAGCCAGGAGCCTGAATTCTGCACGTAGCCGTTGTTCAGATAGTAGGACATGGCCACGTAGGCAGGGTCGCCGGGGTCGAAGTAGCCGTAGGACTCGGCCATGAAGGCATCCAGGTAAATCACCGGGTTGCGCAGTCCCACCTGAAGCCAGGCTCGGTTCAGCCGGGACAACTGCTCGGGCGTGACGGTCCTCCAGCGATAGACGATCAGTTTGGGTTGGTTGCCCGAGGACTTGACCCGGTCGGCCTCCCAGGGGGTGTATTGGATGGCGGCATTATCCAGGTCCATGATGGGCTCAAGGTCGGCCCTTGCCTGGGCCGGAACCCCTCGGGGGTTGAGCTTGGCAACCCGGGCGATTTGCTGCAGCTGGATGCTGCGGCTCTCTACAGGGTCACCCTGGATGACTGTCCCTGTGGCCGTCAGGGCCCCGGTCACCCCTGTGAACAGGACCAGGGGCAGCAGGAGTCCTATTAGGATGGTGGCCCACTGGCGGCGGTGGATGATCAGGGCCAGGACCAGCTGGGCCAGAATGATGTAGAGGGCATACTTGGCGCTGATCAGCATAATCAGGGTGCTCAAGGCGAGGCCGGGCAGCAACCGGGCCGCTTGGCTGGTATGGAGTGGCGAGTTCTTGCCTCCTGACTCCAGCTGGTGCCAGATGCCGAACCACCAGATGAAGGCGAAGGCGAAGAGGGGGGACTTGGTCAGGCTGAAGGTGCTGAAGACCACGAAGGGGGAGAAGAGGAAGAAGAGCATGACCAGGGTGCGGGCCAGGGCACCGACATGTTCAGTTTTGTCGCCGCGCAGGAAGCGATCGGCTGTGACGGCGCAGCAGAAGGCCGCGAAGACAACCTGCAGCCCTGCCAGGAGCACGATGCCCGCATCATAGGATCCGGTCAGATGGTTGGAGGCCATGATGGTCATTCCGTAGAACAAGGTCAGCACCATGTTGTGCTGGTCGGTCAGGAAGGCGGGGTGCCCTGGCCACAGGTAGTGGCCGATGGGATAGACGTCCATCTGGGTGAAGGCATTGCCGCCGTAGGGGGGCTGATCGCCCTGCAGCTGGGCTAGGAAGTTGGCGCATTCCTGGGCCTGCGCGTACAGGTCGGCCCCGTAGGCGGCCAGCAGGGTAAGGAAGGCCCAGGCCCAGCCCAGCAGGAGCAGACGCATGATGGGTCGCCAGCCGCTGGTTTGTCTGGTGATGAAGGCCGCGTAGGCACGCATCCGCGGGCGCTGTGCCAGGGCGGTCAAGCGCTGTGGCATCCGGGGGGGTTCGCAACCCAGTGAAATCCGGCGGCAGGCCAGGACCAGGATCAGGCAGACGGCCAGGGTCCCCAGCATGATCAGCATCTGGGGCAGGCCCACCTGTGTCAGCGAACCCTGCTGACGGTAGAGGGGGCCCAGACCGGTGCAGCAGGCAATCCAGAGGCAGGCCAGCAGGGCCAGGACCAGGCCGACGGTCCGGGATGCACGGGAACCAGGCCTTCCGGTCTGCAAGGCCGACGTCTGTACAGGTTGCTCGCCCGTCTCTCTCGGTTGCGCCCTTCCGCTTTCTGCGTTCAAAAGAACCCCTTTCGCGGGTCATGCCTGGTGGACGGCTTCCCCATTTTATCCAGTGCCTGCCCGAGGATGCGCTCAGAGATGTCCACGGATCTCCTGTGAAAAGATACAAAAACCGGCCGTCGCTTTTGTGGGTGGTCCGCTACCGGGGCTGACCCCTTGTGCCGTATAGTGGAACGCGTGCCTCACCAGAATATCAAGTGGCAGCCATCGGCATCGCTGGACAGTGGCGTACTCTCCTCGATCGTGGTGCTCGACACCGTCGATTCGACCAATACGCTCGTGGCTCATGCTCTGGAGGCCTCGACGTATTCGGATGCGCGCGACCGGGTCGAGCGGCTGTTTGGGGGCAGTGAATCGACAACGAGCACGGAGACCGTGAAGGGACTGGCCTCTGGCACAAGGGGAAAAGCCGAAGATACGCCTCGAAAAAATGCCTGTCAGGGTGTTTCTACGACTACACGGTACGAGGGAAGAGTCGCAAGTAAAGGTATTCGGCGATGGCCGGGCGCCGGGGGGAGCACCATGCCGCTGAGCGTAGCGGTTGCCGATGCGCAGTCCCGGTGCCGCGGTCGTCTTGCCCGAACCTGGGTCAATCAGCCCCGACGTTCCTTGCTGGCCACTTGGGCCTTGCCGCTGCCCACCAGCCTGCTGGCTGGACCCTTTGGCGGATGGATGCCCATGGTGGCGGGGTTAACCGCTCTGGAAGGCCTGCAGGACGTGCTTGGGTACCACCGTTGCCTGCTGGCTGACGGCGGCGACCCTGAAGAGGTCCTGATGCTCAAGTGGCCCAACGATCTGTTCTGCCGCGGGGCCAAGCTGGGAGGCATCCTCTGTGAGCTGGTCCGGGTGGATCAGGACTGGTCGGCCCTGGCTGTCGGCGTTGGCATCAACCTGTTCCTGCCTCGGCAGGCGCTGCCTATTGTGGAGTCCACCTCCCTGCAGCTCCACTACCAGGACTTGCCCGACTACCAGACCCTGCGCGACGACCTGGTCGACGCCATCAGCTGGCGCCTGAGCGGGGAGATGGCCCCCCTCGGCGTTGACGGGTCGCTGGACAGGTCCTTGAACGGGCCCCAGGGGCTGCGCTCGCGGATTGCCACGCTCAGCTGGACATTGGGCAGGTGGGTCAGGGTCGTTCCCGTGGCCGGTGAGCCCGTGGAAGGCCGTGCCCTGGAGATCAATCCGGACGCCTCCCTGCGTGTGCGGTTGCCCGACGGCAGCCGAGTTGACGTGTCCACCGCCGACGTGGGCGTCCTGCCTGAAGTGGCCGCTGTGGGTTCCTAATCCCCAGCCTGTTCATGTTTTCCGCCAGTCCAATCACCCTTGTGCAACCAGTGAGGAGAAGGGAATGAAAAAACTGCTGATCGCCAACCGCGGCGAGATAGCCCTGCGGGTTGTGCGCACCGCCCAGGAGATGGGCATCGCCACTGTGGCCGTCTACGCCGACCAGGATCGTGATGCCCCCTATGCCCAGATGGCGGACGAGGCCTACCTCTTGCCTGGGGACACCAACATGGAGACCTATCTGAACGAGGATCTGATCGTCTCCATCGCCCGCCGGGCCGGCGTTGATGCCCTCCACTCGGGCTACGGCTTCCTGTCCGAGTTCTCCTCCTTCGCGCGGAAGGTGATTGAGGCAGGCATCACCTGGGTGGGGCCGGATCCGGAGGTCCTGGACGAGCTGGGTGACAAGATCACCGCCTGCAAGGTGGCCGAGCGGGCCCGGGTGCCCGTGGTGCCGGGCCTGAGCGAGCCCGTCACCGACATGCGTCCCCTGCTGGACTTCGCCGACGAGCATGGCTATCCGGTCATGATGAAGAAGGCTGACGGCGGCGGCGGCCGAGGAATCACCCTGATCAACGACAGCGATGAGCTGCGCACCTTCTACATGAACCATGATGCCCTTCAGGGCGGCGACCTGGGCGACTACTTCATCGAGAAGTTCGTGGACCGGGCCCGGCACGTGGAGACCCAATCCGGCAGGGACAGCCACGGCCAGTTCACCGTCTACTCCACCAGGGACTGCTCGGTCCAGCGACGCAACCAGAAGCTGGTGGAGGAGGCCCCGGCCCCCTTCCTGTCCGACGACGTGATCGCCCAGCTGGAGGGATTCTCCCGCCGCCTGTTCGACACGGTGGGCTACGTGGGCTTGGGCACATGCGAGTTTCTGGTCACACCCAGGGACGACGTTTACTTCATGGAGGTCAACCCCCGGCTGCAGGTGGAACATACGGTCAGCGAGCAGGTCTGCGGACTGGACCTGGTCCGCGAGCAGCTGCGGATCGCTGACGGCGGCTCCCTGAACGTGGCGCCTCCGCCCCGCGGCCACAGCTTCGAGCTGCGCATCACCAGCGAGGATCCGGCCACCAACCTGACCCCCAGCTCAGGGACCATCGAGTCGATTCAGTGGCCCTCCGGCCCCGGCATCCGCGTGGACTCGGGCGTCGAGGTGGGCGACACGGTCTCACCCAGGGACGACTCCATGATGGGCAAGCTGATCGTGACCGCCCAGGACCGTCCGGCGGCTGTGGCCAGGGTTCGTCGGGCCCTGCGCGAGATGAGCATCAGCGGGGTCCCCACCCCGGCCGGCCTCTTCCAGAAGATCTTCACCAATCCTGAGTTCACTGCCGAGGATGGGCACTCCTTCGATGTGTCCACCAAGTGGCTGGAACGGGTCTACCTGAACGTGGAGCCTGCCTCCAACGGCAGCGGCCAGCCCGCCTCGGTCTCCAGCGCCTCCGTCCAGGAACAGGACCGGGACAGCGATCCCATGGAGACCTACAACGTGGAGATTGACGACAAGCGGGTCAAGCTGTCCCTGCCCCATTCACTGCTGGGAGGCATGGGCGGCGTCGGGGGCTATGGCGGCATTTCCAGGCCCAGGCAGCCCCTGCGCGGGCGCGGGCTGCGAGATCAGGAGCCCGGCGCACCCCGGCAGGACGCGGCCCGGTCCGGCGTTATAGTGGCCACCATGCAGGCGGTGGTCACCCGCATCAACGTGGCCCCCGACCAGGAGGTGGACAAGGGCGACCTGCTGGTGGTGCTGGAGTCCATGAAGATGGAGAACTACGTCTATGCCCCGGCCAAGGGTCGCGTGAAGACCATCGATGTGTCCGTGGCCCAGGGGGTGGATCCGGGCCAGACCCTGGTCACCCTGGATCTGGGAGGGGAGGAACAGGCATGAGCGCCACCGAATCCACCTTGGGCTCCCAGCCGGTGCGCCAGGGCATCCATCGGGCCGCAGCCCTGGCCAAACAGGCCGAGGAACATGCCCGCGACCGTCAGCATGCCAGGGGCAAGCAGACCGCCCGGGAACGTTTGGACCTGCTCTTCGACAAGGACACCTTCGAGGAGGTGGGCCGCTTCGCCGGCGGCGACATCGCCGGGGATCGGGCGGGCTCCGCAGTCATCACCGGCTTCGGCCTGGTCTACGGGCGCAAGGTCGGCGTCTACGCTCAGGACTTCTCTGTTCGAGGCGGCACCTTGGGCCGGGCAGAGGGCGAGAAGATTCGCCGGCTCATGGATATGGCCCTGCGGATCAAGGTCCCCATCGTAGCCATGATCGACTCGGGAGGCGCCCGCATCCAGGAGGGTGTGGCCGCCCTGACCCAGTACGGCCACATCTTCCGCAAGACCTGCCAGGCCAGCGGATTCGTCCCGCAGATCTCCCTGATCCTGGGGCCCTGCGCCGGCGGTGCCGTCTACTGCCCGGCCCTGACCGACCTGATCATCATGACCAAGGAGAACTCGGACATGTTTGTCACCGGTCCCGACGTGGTCAAGGCGGCCACCGGCGAGACCATCAGCATGGACCAGCTGGGCGGCGGCTACGTGCACAACACCCGTTCCGGCGTGGCCCACTATCTGGGTGAGGACGAGGCCGACGCCATCGACTATACTCGGACCGTGCTGGCCTACCTGCCTGCCAACAGCGGACAGGAGCCTCCCCGCTACGCCTTCATCTCCGGCCATGCCGAGCGCCAGGCCGCCAAACGCCTGGCCACGGTCATCCCTGAGAACGACCGGCAGCCCTACGATGTGCTGGACGTCATCCACGCCATCGTCGACTACGGCGAGCTGGTCCAGGTCCAGGAGCTCTATGCCCGGTCCATCGTGGTGGGCTTCGCCTGCCTGGAGGGCCGGCCGGTGGGGATCGTGGCCAACCAGCCCATGGTGGACGCGGGCAGCCTGGATGCGGAATCCTCTGAGAAGCTGGCCCGCTTCGTCCGACTCTGCGACGCCTTCAACCTGCCGGTCATCACCCTGGTGGACACCCCTGGCTACAAGCCGGGCTCGGACCAGGAGCACGCTGGCATCATCCGTCGTGGGGCCAAGGTCATCTACTCCTACGCCAACGCCCAGGTGCCCATGGTCACCATTGTGCTGCGCAAGGCCTTCGGCGGCTCCTACATCGTCATGGGCTCCAAGGCCATCGGCGCGGACCTCAACTACGCCTGGCCCTCCTCGCAGATCGCCGTGCTGGGAGCCCAGGGAGCGGTCAACATCATCCACCGGCGCGACCTGCAGGAGGCCAAGGAGGCCGGCCGGGACGTGGATGAGCTGCGCAGCCGGCTGGCCCAGGAGTACGAAACCAGCACCGTCAACGCCAACCTCTCCCTGGAGATGGGCGAGCTGGACGGCATGATCGACCCGGAGCAGACCAGACCGGTCCTGATCCAGGCCATGGACCTCCTGGCAGACAAGCAGCGCGTCAGGGTCAACGACAAGCACCACGGCAATCAGCCTCTGTGATCTTCCTCGTCATTATCAGCAATCCCCAACTCTCTATGAATAGGACATCATGACCAGTACATTCTTCATCAACCGTCTCGCCGAGCAGCCGCACGCGCTCATGTTCGCCGGACAGTCCAACCCTTGGACCGTGGCCCTGGCCGATCTGCAGGGCGATCCCGACATCGACAAGGCCCTGAGGGAGCGGATGGCGGCGGCCATCGGCCTGCTCAGGGCGGTCAAGCCCGACCTGCTGGCCACCAACGGTCGTCAGCTGGACCTGTTTGGCTACAAGCCCGACCCGGTCAGGCTGGGGCCGGCCGCCGACGCGGCCGTCAGCGTGCCCGGCATCGCCCTGGTGCAGCTGGGCGCCCTCATGGATATGGATCAGCTGGGCTATGACGCGGCCCAGGCCCGTCCCGTGGCCCTGCTGGGACACTCCCAGGGCATCATCGGCGTCCACATGGTCCAGGAGACCCAGGCTGCAGGGTCCCTCAAGGCCGCCCAGGGCGCCATCG
This sequence comes from Bifidobacterium sp. B4079, assembly GCF_026537385.1. Lineage (NCBI taxonomy): Bacteria > Bacillati > Actinomycetota > Actinomycetes > Bifidobacteriales > Bifidobacteriaceae > Bifidobacterium > Bifidobacterium sp. B4079. The sequence goes on from NZ_JAFNMH010000002.1 coordinate 268,009, forward strand.
ACCAGATTCTGGCCACCGCCATGCTGATCGGCGCGGCCGGAACCCGCCAGGCCCGTCGTCTGGGCATCCATCGCCAGGGTGAAGCCACGCCTATGCTCTCGGTGCGCGGCGCCACCCGCCGTCAGGTGGAGGTCCTGGTCGACCGGGTGCCTGGCGCTCGCGGCCCCATCAGCGTGGCCGTGACCAACTCGGATCGCAACCTGGTCCTGTCCGGCTACCCGGAGGATCTGGCCGCCTTCGCCATCGAGGCGAGCAAGGAGAGCGAGCACCAGCTCCAGCTGCGCGAAGACAAGGTCCGTGGCGGAACCGCCTTCTCTCCGGTTCTGGAGTACCTGGATGTGACCCTGCCCTTCCACTCGCCGCTCATGAAGGAGGCTGTAGATCTGAGCGTGGACTGGGCCTCCCGCTGCGGTCTGGACACCGAGCGCGCCCGGGTCCTGGCCGAGGAAGTCCTGCTCAACCATGCCGACTGGGCAGGCCGGATCGCCGAGGTCATGGACCAGCAGGATGCCGCCTCCCTCTGGCTGGTGGATCTGGGTCCGGGCGAGACCCTGGGCAAGCTGGTGGACAACCTGGTCCAGGGCACCGGTGTGGGCGTGGTCGAGGCCTCCAACCAGGCCCGGCGCGCGCAGCTGTCCACCATGGAGGAGGACCCGGCCAGAACCCAGGACTGGTCCAAGCTGGCCCCACGCCTGCTTGAGACCCCGGCTGGCCCTCGAGTGGAGACCGCCTTCAGCCGGTTGACCGGCAAGCCCCCGGTCATGCTGGCCGGCATGACCCCGACCACCGTGGAGCCCGAGATTGTGGCTGCGGCCGCCAACGCCGGCTACTGGGCCGAGCTGGCCGGTGGCGGCCAGGTGACCGCCGAGGTCTTCGACCGCCATGTGTCCCAGTTGGAGGACCAGTTGCAGGAGGGCCGCACGGTCGAGTTCAACGCCATGTTCATGGACCGATATTTGTGGAACCTCCAGTTCGGCAGCCAACATATCGTGCCCAAGAAACGTGCCTCCGGCACCCCCATCGACGGGGTGGTCATCTCTGCCGGCATCCCCGAGCTGGACGAGGCCGTGACCCTGATCCGTCAGCTCAACGAGGAGGGTTTCCCCTATGTGGCCTTCAAGCCCGGCACGGTAGACCAGATCCGTCAGGTTGTGGCCATCGCCCGCAAGGTCGCCCCCACCCCCATTCTGATGGAGGTCGAGGGAGGGGCCGCCGGCGGCCACCATTCATGGGAGTCCCTGGACGACCTGCTTTCGACCACCTACGCCGAGGTTCGCGCCTGCCCCAACATTGTCCTGGTGGCCGGCGGCGGCATCGGCACCCCTGAGCGGGCGGCCGACTACATCAGCGGCCAGTGGTCCCGCGCCTACAACCTGCCGGACATGCCCGTGGACGGCGTCATGATCGGCACAGCGGCCATGACCGCCAAGGAGGCCCATACCAATCCCGAGATCAAGCGGGCTCTGGTAGCCACTCCCGGCATCGACAGCTCGACTCCGGATCCGGACCCCTTCGCCCCCATGGGCGAGAAGTGGGTGCCCAGCGGCAAGTCTGTGGGAGGCGTAGGCTCCGGCCTGAGCCATCTGCACGCCGACATCTACGAGATGGAGAACTCCTCCGCCGAATGCGGCCGCCTGCTGGTCCGAGTCATGAAGCACCCCGAGGAGCTGGAGACCCGCCGTGGAGAGATCATCGAGGCTCTGAATAAGACCGCCAAGCCCTACTTTGGCGATCTGGAGACCATGACCTACCAGGACTGGGCCCAGCGCTTCGCCGACCTGGCCTGCCCCTGGGCCGATGACACCTACATCGACCGCTTCCTGCACCTGCTGCGGCGCATCGAGGCCCGTGTCTGCGAGCGCCAGAGCGGCGAGTTCGACTCCATCTTCGTCTCCAGGCAGGATGTGGCCGAGCCCGAGCAGGCGCTTCGTCGGCTGCATGAGGCCTACCCTCAGGCAGCAGAGCTCAAGGTGGTGCCCACCGACGTGGCCTGGTTCCCCGCCCTGGTGCGCGAGTACCCCAAGCCCATGCCCTTCGTGCCGGTCATCGACAACGATCTGCTGCGCTGGTGGGGTCAGGATCAGCTCTGGCAGTCAGAGGACCCCCGCTACGGCGCCGACTCGGTCAGGGCCATCCCCGGGCCCATCTCCGTGGCGGGCATCACCACGGTGGACGAGCCGGTGGCCTCCATTCTGGGACGGTTCGAGCAGGCGGCCATAGACCGGGTGCGCGATCTGGGCAAGGGCCCAGCCAAGGCTTACAGCCAGCTGGCAGGCGCCGCTGACGCGCAGGAGTTCATCCGCCGCAGCCCCAATATCTCCTGGGTGGGCCACCTGATGGCCAATCCGGCTTACGGGACGGCCATGGACGACCCCAACTACACAATCACCGCCACCGGCCAGGACGACCAGGGCGAGCACTACGACCTGGACATCCATCTGGACACCTACTGGGATGACGACCCTGACGGCGGTCTGGACCGGCATGCGGTGCGCGACATCGTCGTGCCGCTGACCCTCAAGAGCGACCAGGTCGGACTCTTCCCTGTGGTCGACCGCAGCCGCCTGCCCAAGGACGTCTACGCCATGCTGGCCGATACAGCCGGCATCGGCAACACCACCATCACCGGCGACAGGCTGGAGGCCATGCCTGTCATCGAGAGGGACGATGACGACCCTGACCACCCCTTCGGTCTGGCCCACAGCGGCTACACCCTGGCATCCAACCTGGGCTTCGACCATGAGGCGGCCACCGGAGGCGCCCTGCCCGATGCGCTGATCCCCTCCGGCTTCGCCCCTGACGCCCTGGTAGGTCCGGCCTGGCCGGCCATCTACGCAGCCCTGGGATCCGTCTATGTGGATGGCTTCCCCATCATCGAGGGCCTGCTCAACGCGGTCCATTTGGATCACCTGATCGAGCTGGAGGTCAGCGAGGAGCGCCTGCTGCAGTACACCGGCCAGCGGATCGAACTGACCAGCTGGGCCGAGCCCTACCAGGAGTCCGCCTCCGGCCGGGTGGTGACCATCCACGTGGTCCACGCCGCCCAGGACGGGACCGTGCTGGCCCGCGAGGTCGAGCGTTTCGCCATCCGTGGCCGCGCCTACAGCAACCAGCTGCCTCAGGAGGCCCCCGAGTACGGCGGCATCCGTGCCGACACCGTGGATACACCCCGCAGGCTGCTGCGCCGTGTCACCGTCACCGCCCCCAAGGACATGACCGCCTTCGCGCGCACCTCCGGGGACTTCAATCCCATCCACACCTCCAAACGAGGCGCTGCTGTCTCCGGCCTGTCTGCGCCGCTGGTGCACGGCATGTGGCTGTCGGCCACCGCCCAGTACGCGGCGCAAGCCACCGACGAGCAGGGCATCCACTACGAGATCGCCGGATGGACCTACAACATGTACGGCATGGTCCAGCTGGGCGACAGGGTGGAGATCAGCCTGGAGCGTGTGGGCAAGGTCCGCCATGGCGGCCTGGTCCTGGAGGTCACCTGCAGGATCGACGGCCAGCTGGTCTCCCGCGGCACGGCAATCGCCCGAGCACCACGGACCGCCTACGTCTATCCTGGCCAGGGAATCCAGCAGCAGGGCATGGTTCTTGACGAGCGGGCCAAGTCTCCGGCCGCCCGTGAGACCTGGGAACGGGCCGATGCCCTGACCCGCAGCAAGCTGGGGTTCTCCATCCTGGCTGTGGTGCGTGACAACCCGCATACCCTGACGGCCAAGGGAGTCACCTACCACCATCCGGAGGGGCTGCTCAACCTGACCCAGTTCACCCAGGTGGCCCTGGCAACCGTGGCCTTCGCACAGACCGCACGCCTGCGCGAGTCCGGCATGGACATCTGGCCCGCCTACTTCGCCGGTCACTCCCTGGGCGAGTACAACGCTCTGAGCTCCTTCGCCGGGGTCATGTCCCTGGAGACGGTCCTGGAGCTGGTCTTCCACCGCGGGTCCACCATGCACTCCCTGATCGAACGCGACGAGCAGGGGCGCAGCAACTACCGGATGGGCGCCCTGCGTCCCAACCAGTTCGGTGTGGGCGACTCCGGTGTCAAGCAGTATGTGGAGTCCGTGTCCAAGGAGTCCGGTGAATTCCTTGAGATCGTCAATTATAATCTGGCTGGTCAGCAGTACGCCGTGGCCGGGACCATCGCCGGCCTGGAATACCTGCGGGCAGATGCCAACCGCCGGGCCAAGGAGGCGGGCGGCAAGCCGGCCTTCATGTATGTGCCCGGCATCGACGTGCCCTTCCACTCCACCCTGCTGCGCAAGGGGGTGCCTGAGTTCCGCGACACCCTGGATGCCCTGCTGCCCGAACACATCGACTATTCACGCCTGGAGGGTCGCTACATACCCAACCTGGTTGCACGGCCCTTCCAGATGACCAAGGAGTTTGCGGCCTCCATCCTGGAGGCGGTTCCCTCCGAACGCATCAAGCAGGCTCTGGACGATCCCCAGGTCTGGGACCAGTATGCTGCCGACGACCAGAAACTTGGCCGCCTGCTGCTGACCGAGCTGCTCTCCTGGCAGTTCGCCTCCCCTGTGCGCTGGATCGAGACCCAGGCGATCATGTTTGACGCCCCCGAGCAGGGCGGTCTGGGCGTGGAGCAGCTGATCGAGGTAGGGCTGGGCCATTCGCCCACCCTGGCCAACTTGGCTACCAAGACCCTGAAGCTGCCCGACTTCCGCGAGCGTCATGTGAGCGTCTACAACCTGGGTAGGGACGAGAGCCGGGTCTATCTGACCGACACCGATCCCATGGCACCGGTGGAGGAGGAGATCACGGCTGCTCCGGTCCAGGACTCCATCCCTGATCCAGCTCCGGCACCAACGGCTGCCCCTGAGTCGGCTCCAGCCCCGGCCCCTGCTGGAGACGGCTCGGCTCCGGGTCAGGCGACCGGCGGTCCATCGGGCGCCGATATAGCCGACCTGCCCTTCAGGGCCTCGGATGCCATCGCTGTACTGCTGGCCTACTCCACCAAGATTCGCCCCGAGCAGATCGGGCAGACCGACACCACCGACACCCTGACCAACGGCGTCTCCTCCAGACGCAACCAGCTGCTGATGGACATCAGCTCCGAGCTGGGCGTGGCCAGCGTGGACGGTGCGGCCGAGGCCAGCATGACTGACCTGAGCGCCCTGGTGAACAAGGTGGCCCCCAACTATCGGCCCTTCGGCCCGGTGCTCTCCGACATCGTGCGTGAGCGCATCCGTGACCTCTTCGGCCCATCAGGCATCAAGCTGCAGCAGGTTGAGCAGCGGGTCACCGATGTCTGGCAGCTGGGTGCTGGCTGGGTCTCGGCCACTGTAGCCAGCCTGGTCCTGGATACCCGCGAGGGTGCCTCTTCGCGTGGCGGCGACCTGGCCCTCCTGCCTACTGAAGCCGTCTCCACTGTGGCTGCGGCCAATGCTCTGATCGACCAGGCCGTTCAGCAGGTGGCCCAGCGTCACGGCGTCACGGTCTCCATGCCCTCTGCAGGTGGTGCCGCTGGCGGTGCCGTGGTTGACTCCGCCGCCTTGGATGCCTTCGCGGCCCAGGTGACTGGCTCTGAGGGTGTGCTGGCCTCCACCGCCCGCTTCCTCCTAGACAAGCTGGGGCTTAAGCCCCCGACCGTCCAGCCCGGCGAGAATGAGGATGCAGCCGTCGTGGCCGCCGTTGATGCCGAGCTGGGCAGCGACTGGCCCGAGCAGGTGGCGCCACGGTTCGAGGCTTCACGCGCCGTCCTCTTCGACGATCGCTGGGCCAGCGCTCGCGAGGATCTGGCTCACATCTACCACGAGCATGATGATGACCGCAGCCGCCTGAGCTTCGTAGGAGCCGGGCGCGAGGTGCATGATCAGGCCGTCTGGTACGCCAAGCAGGCAGGCAAACGCGGCGAGCAGGATCTGGCCCGGGTCTTCAGCGGAATCGCCGACCAGGCCATGACCCCTGCCGACTCGGACCAGACTGCCGCACGATTCGCTAAGGACGTGGCCGTGGTCACCGGCGTGGCATCCAAATCCATCGCGGGATCTCTGACTGCCGGCCTCCTGGAGGGCGGTGCGACGGTCATCGCCGTCTGCCACTCCCTGAAGCCGCAGACCGTCATCTGGGCACGCGACCTCTACCGTCGCCATGCCGTGGGCGGTGCCCGTCTCTGGATCGTGCCCGCCAACCTGTCCAGCTACCGGGATGTGGATGCCCTGGTCGACTGGGTCGGCAATGAGCAGCGCAAGACCACGGGTGCTACGACCACCGTGCTCAAGCCTGCCTACGAGCCCACCCTGCTGCTGCCTTTCGCAGCCCCCGCCATGCACGGGACCATGGCCGACTCGGGCCGGCTCTTCGAATCCCAGGCCCGGCTCATGCTCTGGAGCCTGGAACGCCAGATCGCCGGGTTCGCCAGCATCGGGGCGGACACCGATGTCGACCACCGTCTGCATGTGGTTCTGCCCGGCTCGCCCAACCGTGGCATGTTCGGCGGCGACGGAGCTTACGGGGAGGTCAAGGCCGCCCTGGACGCCATCGTCAACCGGTCCCGCTCCGAGCAGGACTGGTCCGGCCGGGTCACCTTCGCCCACCCGCTGATCGGCTGGGTCCGTGGCACCGGACTCATGGGCGGCAATGATCCGCTGGTCCAAGTCGTGGAGCGCCATGGCATCCGCACCTACTCCACCGAGCAGATGGCTGATTCTCTGTTGGAGCTGTGCACTGTCCAGGCTCGCCAGCAGGCTCTTCAGACCCCGCTTCAGGCCGACCTTACCGGCGGCCTGGGCTCCAGCCCGCTAGATCTTAAGGCCCTGAAGGCCGAGGCTGCCCAGGACGACGATTCGTCGACGCCGACTCCAGCCGGAAAGCCCGGGGATGCGCTTGCAGATGCCGAAAGGGATCCGGACCGGGTCATCAAGGCCCTACCCACACCCCGGGTGCCTGCTCAGGCTCCGGTAGACCTGCAGGATTGGCAGGGCGTGACCGCTCGGCCCGAGGATCAGATCGTTATCGTATCCATCGGCGAGATGGGCCCCTGGGGTTCCGGCCGCACCCGCTTCGAGGCCGAGATGGGTATCCATTCGGACGGCCAAGTCGACCTGAGCGCCGCCGCCGTCCTCGAACTGGCCTGGAACATGGGTCTGGTCGAGTGGCAGGACAGCCCCAAGCCGGGCTGGTACGACACTGACGGCGAGCTGGTGCCCGAGCAGGACATCGCCGAGCGTTACCACGACCAGGTGGTGGCCCGCTCCGGCATCCGTCCATTCGATGATGGGATGGGTTCCGACTACCGCCAGGGCACCGACGAAGAGGAAGTCGACGTCTTCCTGGATCACGATGTGGCCTTCTCGGTGCCCACCAAGGACATGGCCGAGGAGTATGTGGCCCAGGATCCGGACCACACCAGCGTCGCCCGCGACGAGCAGTCCGGCGAGTGGACCGTCACCCGTCTGCCTGGATCCCGCATCCGCGTACCACGTCGGGCCACCATGTCCAGGACTGTGGGCGGTCAGTTCCCCCAAGGCTTCGATCCGGTCAAGTGGGGCATTCCGGCCTCAATGGTCGGGGATGTGGACGAGATCGCCCTCTGGAACATTGTGACCACCGTGGACGCCTACCTGTCGGCCGGCTTCACCCCAGTGGAGATCCTCCAGGCGGTGCACCCCTCCAAGGTGGCCTCCACTCAGGGGACCGGCTTCGGCGGCATGGCCTCCATGCGCAAGCTTTACCTGGACCGCTTCCTGGGCAAGGAGATCCCCACGGACATCCTCCAGGAGGCGCTGCCCAACGTGGTGGCCGCGCACGTCATGCAGTCCTACATCGGCGGCTATGGCAACATGGTCCAGCCGGTTTCGGCCTGCGCCACGGCTGCTGTTTCCCTCGAGGAGGGCGCCGACAAGATCGCCCTTGGCAAGGCGGATTTCGTGGTCACGGGTGCCATCGACGACATCGGCGTGGAGTCGGTCATCGGCTTCGGCAACATGAACGCCACCGCCAATTCCGCCGAGATGTACGCCAAGGGCATCCAGCCCCGGTTCTTCTCCCGGGCCAACGACCGTCGGCGCGGCGGCTTCCTGGAGTCCCAGGGCGGCGGAACGATCCTCCTGACCAGGGGAGACATCGCACTGCGCATGGGTTTGCCCGTGGCTGGCGTAGTTGGATACATCCACTCCTTCGCGGACGGCGCTCACACCTCCATCCCCGCACCTGGGCTGGGGGCTCTGGCCGCCGGCATGGGCGGCAAGGACTCGGATCTGGTGCGCTCGCTGGCCAAGCTGGGCGTGGCCCCTGACGACATTGCGGTGGTCTCCAAGCATGACACCTCCACCAACGCCAACGACCCCAACGAGTCCGAGCTGCACAACACCCTGGCCCACGCCATCGGACGGACGGACGGGAACCCGCTCTACGTCATCTCCCAGAAGAGCCTGACCGGCCACGCCAAGGGCGGTGCCTGCATCTTCCAGATCAATGGACTCACCCAGCTCTTCCGGTCTGGGGTCATTCCGGCCAACGCCTCCCTGGACTGCGTGGATCCGGTCCTAAAGCGTGACGACCATCTGGTCTGGCTGGAGCAGCCCCTCAAGGTGGGCAAGGTCAAGGCCGGGCTGGTCACCTCCCTGGGCTTCGGCCACGTCTCCGGCATCGGGGTCATCGTCAGCCCTGGAGCCTTCGAGGCGGCAGTGCTCAAGGCTTTCGGTCGGCAGGCCCTTGATGCTTGGCGTCACCGGGCCAACGACCGCTTGGCCTCTGGACAGCGCCGCCTGGAGGAGGGGCGCATGGGCCGGGTCCCGCTCTACGAGTTTATTGACAATCGTCGTTTCCACGAGGACGGCCACGGCTACGTCGGCCACGAGGTCGAAAAGGCCATGCTCCTGGATCCGAATGCCCGCCTTGGTGCTGACGGATACTACGACCGATCCTGAACCTGACGGCCTGCGACGGCCTGCTCCTGCTCGGTTTATGCCGGGCCGGAACAGGCCGTTTTCTTGTCTGGCAGTGGTTGATTTGTTCGTCTGGGCGTCAGGCAGGTGGTTGCAGAGGCTGATAATGGTGGATTCTGTGTAGATGGTAACGGGGTAGGTGATTCGCGTTCTCAACGGAGTCCGCCTGGCTCATACCATGATGGATATGAGGACCGGATGGCCTTCTTTGCAACCAGAAGGGAAGAGGTCGGACAATGGTTGATCAGGATAACCGGGACCAAGGCAGTAGTCAGTTGGATAATCATGGCGAGATGAAGGCCGATGGTCCGGACAGCCGCCCGGTCAGCTCCATGGCCATCGTCAGCCTGGTGTTGGGAATCGTCGCCCTGCTGGCCTCTTTCTTCAAAGAGATTGATCTGGTGGCCCTCTGCCTGGGCGGCCTCGGGGTCATCTGCTCCCTGCTGGGGTTCTTCTTCGCTCGGAGCGGCGGTCGGCACAAGGGGAAGGTCATGGTCATCTTCGGCCTGGTGATGAGCCTGCTGGCCATCGTCATTGCCTTCTTCATGCATGGCGGGATCAGCCAGCCCTTCGTCATGCCGACCTTCCGGTTCTGATCCGTCGGCAGCCTGGGATCAAAGTCAATTCTGAACCGGGGCTTGGGCGGCCCTTGACAATGGGGATGACCAGTGGTTCCGGACTCCGGACGAGCCATCAAGGGTCTCTGGTGCTGAGATGGAATGTCTGGTAGTGTTTGTCTCAACTGGGTAATACCCGTAGTGTGGCGGGCATTGCATGGTTCAATCCTGATAGGGGAAGCCATGAAGACAAGACTGCTGGCATTGGTTCTGACGATTATGTCCGGGGCTGTTTCCCTTGCTGGGTGCGGGGGTTCCGCCCGCTCGGAGCCGAGCCTGGAAGATGTCAGCGGCAGATTCGCCGCAATGAAGACATACGACCTGACCGGGGATGGCGGCAAAGTGACTATTTCCGCCAAGAAGCAGGGTACCGTCTACCTCCTCGCGATGAGGCCGGACCTGCGCAAGGTGGATGCCGGGCGGTGCACTGTCGACGGCAAAACAATGCGGTCCTCCTCTTCAAACCTCAATTACCCCGCAGGACAGGGGAAGAATTTCTTTGCCTTTGCCGAGTCCTCGATCGTCGGCGGCAATCATCAGCTCGCCTGCACCCAGAACGAGGGGACAAGGTTGCTGGCCCTGTTCGAACCTGCTTCCTGATGGCTGCGACGTGTCCGGAGATATGGCACGGCAGCCATGAAACAGGATTGGAATCCGGATTGAGATGCCATGTCCGACCGTATTGCCGCCAGATGCCTTATGCGCCATGGAGCCGAATGCCTGCTATATGTAGAGCGACCGCCTGAAGCTGGGGATGGCGCTTGAATGGGCCGTACGGGTCTGGTCGCGAAGGCAGTAGGAAGGGCTGGTCCCACCAGGTGTATGTCTAAGCTGGCCTCCAATCCCTGCTTTTGACTGGCGACCCAGGACTTGCCGATGGCCTTCCATCAAGGGCATACTCATATCATGGGTTTTTCGGGTGAGAAAACTGTGTTGGGACTGGGGCATGATCTGGTCTTCATAGCCGATTTCGCCGAGCGGTTGGCCATGCCAGGTACTCGGATGAGCAGTTTGTTTTCAGTCCGTGAGCGACGGCAGTCCCAAGAGCGGGCCCGGGTCAAGGGCGATGATTCCGAATCGCACCTGGCAGTCCGTTGGGCCGGCAAGGAGGCTGTTCTGAAGGCCTGGTCTGAGGCGCTTGAAGAGAGGGGTGCCCCCTATGGCCTGGATGACTTCCCTTGGGGTGCAATTGAGATCCTGGATGATAGCCGGGGCAGACCTGGTGTCTATTTGGCGCAAGATCTGCAACTGGCTCTGTCTGATTCCCTGGGCGCTGATGGAAACGATCGGCTGGCATGGCATATTTCCCTCACCCACGACGCAGGACTGGCTTCCGCGGTTGTCATACTGGAACGGCTCTTGTCGTGAGCTGAACGCCTCTGCTGTTCACCCCCTGAACTTCGGAAAACGGCGGCGATCTGAATCCGGGATGTCAACCTGTTTTTATGTCCACCGCCTACCTGGGATCCGTATGTCGCGACTCTTGCGCGACGCGTGGATTCCCAGCAAGGCAGGAAGAGATGCCAGACTACGACTTCTTGGAAAGGATGATCTCTTTCGATGGGTCCGTCTTCACAACGAATCCCCCGGTACCGGCTTCAATGGCTTTTCTGCCATGCGGGGTCGGGGAGCCCGCGGATCCATTTGGTGGCCTCAATGCGATCGCATCCAGGATGACAGGCACTGGCAGTCGAGATGTCGCACCCTGTGGTAAGCTCTTTACCGAGCCAACGGCTTTGCGGGCGTAGCTCAATGGTAGAGCCTCAGTCTTCCAAACTGATTACGCGGGTTCGATTCCCGTCGCCCGCTCCATGGCAATCTTTGATATTCCGCCATTCCCTGCGTGTTTTCCAACAAGTTGGAGCGGTCAGAATCGAGCCTGACTGAGCGAGATTTTCCCCAGTATTCGGCACTTTAGGTCAATTAGGGCACACGGCTGAGACTGCTGGACGGTAGTGGCCATAGGACTGGTCAACGGCGTCATGCTAGTGTTGTTACTCCTGCTGCTGATATGGCGGAATCTCCTTTATTTTTTCTCTTTTGCGGAACATAGCTACCAATGACGCAGTCGGGGGAGGGGAGGAGTTGCGGAGTCTTCAATTTCTGACTGGATAATTTGCTGTAGAGGCCAATGAGGGACATACTCAGGCATATGGAAGAAGCCGGGGTTGGGGCATGATGGTCGACCTGAAGAAGTTCGGTCGGCAGCTGTTCATGCCGGGCACGCGCATCACGAGCTTGTTTTTCGCTGCGGGAGCGGCGGCAGGCCCAGTAGCGGACCCTGCTCAAGCATGACGGCACAGTGGCGCACTTGGCGGTGCGCTGGGCCGGCAAGGAGTCGGTGCTCAAGGCTTGGTCTCAGGCGCTGGGGCCTGAGACGTCGCCCTATGTCTTGGATGATTTTTCGTGGAGGGGGGTGGAGATTCCGGACGACGGTCGGGGTCGGCCGAGCGTCAACTTAGAGTCTTCCGTGGAAGTCAGGCTTTACGATTCCTTGCCTCTAACCGATGGTCAGCTCGGCCGGGTGCAGTTGTGTTGGCACATCGCTCTCAGTCATGATGGGCCGGTGGCTTCGGCGATCGTGCTTTTGTGCGGGTGCGTCTAAATCCGAGACTAGCAGCCGGAGACGGTATTGAATTGTGCATTGGTGAATTCGGTGACCAGTTTAAGTGGAAGCCATCAGTGTATAGGCCATGATCTTTATGAAGTTGCTTTGTCCCATCGTGATTATCAAGTCAGTCAGCATGGTGGCTGAGAGATATACTCCCATGCCAGTTTTATTGCGGATATGGTAACCGCAGTTTTTGTCGCAGTGGCAGTTAGAGCAACTACCCCCCCCCCCTCCCCCCAAGGGATGTATCTTCTTCCCAACGATGAAAATGACTTTTCAATATGTACGATGCCTATGAAAAAGAACCAGCCTTTAAGTTCGCTGCTGTCCGCAAACATAAACAACCCTATGCACTCACGATGGCTCCAAGTATCTCCTAAATAGAAGGACAGCATATAACTGGTAGGATGAAGTTCCGAAACATTATGTCCCTATGAACCCCGCTCGTTTATGGTTGTAAACTTGAATCGGTACTTCAATGATGTATCTCGATGAATGAGGTCACTGAAACATAAATGGCGGGGGCGTTGATTGAATTGATACCTTCGGATTTGGGCTTGAGCGTCAAGGCCATGTCACTCTGGGGTAAGACGAACCGGAAGGATAATAGTTTCTGGTTGCAGCTTTTCGTGCATCTGAGTGACTCCGCTGCGGTTGCTGAACGTCTCTGGCTTGAATGGGTGCCTTCTGGCACCAAGGAGATCATCATTCGTGATGTCGGTGATCCTGAACTGGCACGTAAAGTCAGTATGTTTATCACTGGTGTTCATGATATCGGCAAGGCGACTCCAGTTTTTCAGAGCAAGCCTTTGACGCACACATCGGGTATGCGAGGACTCTCGTTACAGCAGGAACCCCAACAAGCAGGGCTGAAATTTCCGAATCGTCCCCTGACAGAATTGAATAGACCAACCCACTCCATAGCAGGCCAAAGGATTTTGGAGTCGTATTTGGCCAAGGTGCATCATTGGGACCAGGCCGTGGCCAGATCCTACGCCTGTGTCGTCGGGGGCCACCATGGTCAACCTCCCAAGTTGCGGGCTTTGTGCAAGTCTGATGAGGATGTGCGAATAGGAGTTGCCAAAGGTTACGAGGACTGGGTGGCAGTTCAGCGCGAATTGATTGAGTTCATCGCAAACCAGTGCAGGTTAACCGACGACGACTTTGCCAGGTTAGCCGGACATAGATTAAAAATTTATGCTGAGTCAGTGCTTGAGGGGTTGGTCATCATGTCCGACTGGATTGCCAGCAACTGCAACGAAGAACTATTCCCCTTGGTTCCGCTTAATCCTTGGAACTATGATGCGCAGGCTCAGGAGTTGGCTAATTCAGTGCGCACCAAGGCTGGTTTGCAGGCTCGACAGGAGCGAGGTTGGCGAAATCTCAAGCTGACGCCGAAGTGGGAGCCAGTTCACGATCAGATCGGCACCAAAGAGCGGTTCGCATCTAGATTCGAACTGCCATCCGGTGCTCATCCGCGGCCAGTGCAGGAGCAGGCTGTGCATCTGGCGGAAACGACTCCGCAACCGGGAATCATGGTTATTGAGGCTCCCATGGGCGAGGGTAAAACTGAGGCAGCATTGGCCTGTGCAGAAATCTTGGCGGAAAGGACAGGCAGAGGAGGTGTATGTGTGGCTCTGCCTACTATGGCCACCACCGATGCCATGTTCTCACGCTGTAAGAGCTGGATTGACCTCTTACCGCAGCCTGTGGGTCGTTCTGAAAAATCCACTTCGCTCAGGCATAGCAAGGCAGCTCTCAATAAGGAATTTGTGTCGATGGGGACTTCAGTTGCAAGCACTGCCACCTCGTCAGTTTTTGACGATGACAACCCTCTGGTTTCTAATTCCGCTGTTCAGCGACCTTCGTGTCGATCTCCTTATCCTGAGGCGGTAGTGAATGATTGGTTCCATGGGAGGAAGAGAGGGGTTCTAGCAAATTTCCTGATTTGCACCGTAGACCAGGTCCTTATGGCTGCACTAGAGATGAAGCATATAAGTCTACGTCAACTGGCTCTAGCCAACAAAGTCGTGATTATCGATGAATGCCACGCCTACGACACATACATGCGTGAATATCTTAAACGAACACTGGAGTGGCTGGGAGGATTCCATTCTCCGGTTATTCTTCTATCGGCGACACTGCCCACATCGCTGCGCAAAGAGCTGGTCGACGTTTATCTGAAAGGTTATGCGTCTGTAATCAACGATTCAGGCAATAAGGTTGTCCGATCCATCAAGGGCGCTTCTTGTTGTTTCCAAAGCAAGAGTGGATGCGCTCTTCACCAATCGACAATTACTGTTGAGGACAATCCTGCTAACTCGCGTATTTCTCATGAGCAGAAGTTAGCAGTTAACAAATCGGTCGACTCGGCCGATATGAATGCTTATCCGCTTATTACGTATACATCTGGGACAAATCGACGAATTTGCAAGGCACGACCTTCGGGCCGTTCGGTTGACATTGACTGCAAGGTTATTGATGACAATATTGAACATTTGGCGAACTTGCTACAGGAGAAGCTAACCGGTGGGGGCTGCGCGGCCGTGATCTGTGACACTGTGAGGCGTGCTCAGCGGACTGCTGCTGCCTTGGCTAAGGTATTCGATCCAACTGAGGTCAGATTGACGCACGCACGCTTCATTGATCGGGATCGTATGGATAATGAGCAGAGTTTGCGGGAGGATTTGGGACCGTATGCGACTCTGGCAAATGGCAGACGTCCAAGCAGGCTAGTCGTAGTGGGCACTCAGGTCTTGGAGCAATCCTTGGACATTGACTTCGACCTCATGGTAACAGATGTGGCTCCAATTGATTCCCTTCTACAACGTATGGGCCGTCTGCATCGGCATCATCGCGGAAAAGGGGAGAGGGGCCGCCCAGCTGGTCTACAGAGGGCCTCCTGCTATCTGCGCGGCATTAGTTCCTGGACCACTGGCGGACCGATATTCTCTGACGGTGTGGATCGCGTCTATCAGCCGGCTTCTCTGCTCGAAAGCCTCGCTGTGCTGTGCTTGCATGCGAATGGTGCCTATCGTCAGTTGCATCTTCCTGGTGATGTTGCCTTATTGGTGCGGACTGCCTATAAACAGGAAAGAGTTGCGCAGAAAATACCTCAGCAATGGCGACAGCAGTATTACCTTGATGTAAAACGACGTGCAGAGAATGAAAAAGAAGAGATTGATAAGGCTAACGTCTATCTAATCGCAGATTCGGCTTTTGCAGTCAATGATGAGACGAGAAGTTTGGTTGATTTATTTAACAAAACCGTAGATTCTCAGATTGATGAGGAAGCTCAACGAGCCGTGAGGGATACGAAGGATTCTGTGGAGGTGGTTCTTTTGCGTCAATGCGGCGATGGAATTGCTTTATTGCCTTGGGTGGGGAATGAAGCAGTACGATGTGGAGCTCCTGTGCCTGCTAATAACGAGCCGAGCAGTTCCCTAGCGCAACTGATACTGCAATCTGCAGTCAGACTTCCGCCATTTGTTTGTGGAAAGGCAAGTGATCTAGTCATAGAACTAGATAAACGTGCCGGAAACCTAACTGGAGCTTGGCGTAGTTCAACTTGGTTATTTGGGTGTCATCCATTGGTTCTCAAAGAAGTGAGTGTGAATGGTTCAGATAATATGTTGTACACCGCGACGATAGGTGGTTTTCAGATCGGATATTCACGAGAAGAAGGGCTCACCACGGCGGCTGTTGATAGTGGTGAAGGGAGCTAACTTATGTCAACCTTCGAAGTCCACAGTTGCGCTAGCTGACATATGGATGAAATTTATCAAAGGAGGTATGCATCACAATGCATGATATTGGTGAAGTGGCAGAGGAAGGAAGGCCACAGTACAATCTCTTGGAAGAACCATGGATAAACGTCGTTGATACAGATGGTTGTGCTAGTGCGGTTTCTCTCCGTGATGTTCTGGTCAATGCTCATAAGATCAGGAAGTTTGCGAATGATATGCCTAACCAGGATTTGCCTTTGCTGAGACTTCTTGTGGCAATACTGTATCGAGCTTATGGTCGAAATTATGATCTTGAATCTGGAGAAGTTAGTATACCGGCCCTTCGAAAACTGTGGAAAAAAGAGTGGCAGACAGGACATTTTAATTCGCAAATCATTCTAGATTATTTTAATCAATTCTACAATCACTTCAATTTATTTGATGCAAAATATCCCTTTTATCAAACACCAGAATTATCATATCCGGCTGAGAAAAAGAAATATGATAGTGTGGGTGAGCTTGAGGGTGACGTACCCAAGGCTGCTAAATTTGTGTTTTCTATGCGTCCTCGAAACGATTTGGATAAGCTGTCTTCAGCAGAAGCAGCGCGCTGGCTGCTATTTTTCCAAGCATATGACATAGCGGGTAACAAATCTCCGGTAGTTGGAGAGACGCATGTCACGAGTGGGAAAGTAGTCGCCCCTAAGTCTAAGGTTCAAACAGGGTGGTTGGGTGCTTTGGGCTGTGTTTACCTTGAGCAAGATTCCTTGTTTCGTACACTTATGTTGAATTGGTGCCTGTTCAATCCATACAGAAGAACAAGTGGAGATATCTGGTTTGGTAATCCTCAAGATCGTCCGGCTTGGGAGAGAGAACCCGCCGGTCCTGACTTGAATGACCATTATCGTCTTACTGGAATAGTTGATTTACTTACGCTTCAATCTCGCCGAGTTCGCTTGATACCAGATCACTCCGGTCGGAATGTAGTCGGGGTCATCAGTTGTTACGGTGATGTCATACAAGCGCACAACTTGGATTCGCTGGAACCTATGTCTGCTTGGGGATATGGAACCGAGAAAAAACGCAAAGAGTTACAGTTGCCGGCTTTGCCGCGTGTTCCAGTAACGTTTACAGCCGACAAAGCTATATGGAGACAGTTGCAACCATTGATCAGTGTCGGTAATAACGGTGCAGGTGAAAGCGAGGACACTCGCCCCGGAGTTATTAAATGGCTGGAAGATCTGCTGGTGAACGGCTGTCTCGGCGATGAAGCTTCTGGGAGCGTTCTTAAGTTGGCCCGCATTCACACTCAAGCTATGATCTATGGACAACATCGCGCAAATTATGTCGATTCAGTCGACGATTATCTTGATGCTAGTGTGCAGTTGTTCCGATTAGATTCCGCAGCAGTAGATGTAATCGTGAACGTAGTTGAGCAAACTGAGAAGTCAGTCGAGGCATTGGCGGAAATGGCTGGTTGTTTGGAAGAATCGTCCGGGAATCAGGCTAATGAGGATTCGGTGACTAAGTCTCAGCAAAATAGATACAAAATAGCTTCCGAAGCTGTTAAAGAGAGAGCATATGAGTCATTGGATTCTTTATTCCGTGAGCGAATCAGTGATTACACCCCGGTGATGGATATTGAAGATTACAGACAAGAATGGTACGACGCAATACATCGTAATTTGATTGAAATCGGCTGGGAATGTCGCAAAAATGCTTCAGCTCCGTCGTTTGCTTCGAGATATATCCGGAATTCGTCGAAGACGACCGAAGGCGAACGCAAGAATAAGTCTGAAAGTTTGTCAGCGGCTGTTCTTTACATGCGATTCAAACACATACTGAATGATTATTTGGGATCTCTTCCAAGTGATAGGCATAGCACTCTTAAGAAAAAACGGAGGGATGATTATGGCGCAATCGAACACTAGTAGAAGTGCTGCATCTGTCTTGATTCGCAGTGATCGACGGAGGGCATTAGGTAAATATGTCAATCAGAAAATCGGAAGACTGCAGTCCGCATATATCTCGGGTTCCAGTTCTGATGCCAGGGGCCGCATGGCTTTATTAAGGAAAGGCCTGAATACCGGAGCGATACGCTGGTTAAGTGTGGGGATTGATTTATACAGCGATTGGCCGCGAGGTACTTTGGGTGATCCTATCAATGAAAGCGACTATTATATACAACCTGAAATCAGAGCCATCGCTACTTCACTGCAGATGTATGCGCTGCATCAGCAATCAAAATCTGAAGCCATGGCATGGATGCCCGGCCGTATAGATGCAACCGGAGCCATGTCTGAGCAGGCCAACAATGTTGTCCAGCGATATTTACATAGTTTTGGTCATGCCTGCTATGAAATAGATGGAAAACAAGACGACTTAGGGTCGAATGTCACACCAATCCTCAAACAATTGCAGTCCATGGAGGATTTTCCCAATTTTGATAATATTAGGCATCATTTATATTCATTGATACGAATGATGCGGGGCCAAAGTGTTTCTCTAGATTACAGCAGCTTTGCTCGCGATCTGTACGATTTGCAATTTCCTAATAGCTGTTCTTCGGTCTTTGACAGGTGGGCTCGCGAGTACTTCACTGCTCAGATAAATCAGACGGATGCTAAGGATCAGGCCTTAGAAAAATAATCGCTGCCATATAACAAATGCAGTTCAACTATATGTTCTCATATTAGAGCTCAAAGGGCTGAAGACAAAGCTGATAGATAGAACAAGAATAAGGAGAAGATGCCATGTACATGGATATTTATGTAATTCAGAACGTACCTCCGAGCAACATCAATCGAGATGAGACAGGCAATCCTAAAACCGCTTTGTATGGGGGATTCCTGCGTTCCCGTGTTTCCAGTCAATCTTGGAAACAGGCTATGCGACGCACATTTTGTGTACGTATGGGCAAGAACCATGTAGGGAAGCGCACCAAAAATGCTGTTCAGTTAATTGTGACTGCAATGCTCAATCAACGCCCTGATTGCGATGAAGAAAAGGCTTTCAAATACGCGACTCTGATATTCAAAGCTATAGGCGTCAAAACGAAACCCTCTAAGAGGGCCGGTACAGCAAGCGGCAAACCAGTGACCGATTATCTGATTTTCCTTGCTAATACTGAAATAGACCAATTAGCTTTACTCGCTTTGGAATGGATGGATCAGGGCAAGAAAACTGCACAGAAACCAGATTCCGATATGCAAAATAAAGTGGAGGATATATTTCATAATGAGCAGGCAGTAGACATTGCCCTGTTCGGTCGCATGCTGGCAGAGGCTCCCGATTTGAATACAGATGCCAGCGCTCAAGTTGCCCATGCCATTTCTGTAGATGCAATCAGGCCAGAGTATGACTTTTTTACTGCCAGAGATGATTGCTCCAAAAACGATAACGCGGGAGCGGCCATGATGGATTCAGTGGGATTCAACTCATCTACCCTTTACCGTTATGCGAATGTGAATCTTACCGCATTGCGAGAACAGCTTGATGATATAGAAGTTGCATCAAAAGCGGCCTCAGTTTTTGTGGAGGCCTTCATTCGATCGATGCCGTCCGGTAAGCAGAATTCGTATGGCAACAGGACTCTGCCTGAGACATGCATAGTTGTCTTCCGAGACAATCAGCCCATCAATGCAGTAGAGGCCTTTGAAAAGCCTGTGAAGGCTAGCGAAGACAAATCAATATCGCAGATAGCCAGTCTCCGACTGATTGGAGAGTTGCATAGGATCGAAAAGACTTATGATGAGAAGCCCGAACACGCTTGGGTTACCAGCACCATTGTTTCATCTGATGATTTGGAGTCGAATGAGCAGTTCGTTAGTTTGACGACTTTGATCAATCAAGTCGGTGCTGAAACGAAGAATGAGCTGAAACAATGCGAGCAGAATCGCTAGGATAGCTATGAGCGTATTGTTATTGCGCCTGTCTGGTCCACTGCAATCGTGGGGGAGTTCATCGCGTTTTGAGGTTCGGCATACCGGTACAGAGCCCACAAAAAGTGCAGTAATCGGTTTACTGGCTTCAGCACAAGGCCGACTTCGTGGCGACGAAATCGAAGATTTGCTGCATTTGCATTTTGGAGTGCGTATCGATCAACCGGGAAGGTTGGTTAATGATATGCAGACGGCAGAGCAGAAACATCAAATTACCAATAATCATGTTGTCAAAATTGAAGTGAGCGAGGAAGAAGGGAGCTTCAAGTGTAAGAAAAAAACTAGGAGACATAAGAGCGACAGATTAGTTACTCATCGGTACTACTTATCGGATGCCAAATTTCTAGTGGCTCTAGGTGCTGATTCTGCACTTCTGGAAGGTTTAGACCAGGCCTTGCGTCATCCTCGGTGGTCTTTGTATTTGGGCCGCAGGGCTTGCCCTCCGGATTACCCTGTATCGCTTGGTTTGGTGCAGGAAGAGCATGTAGATCAGGCATTGCGCACTTACCCATGGATAGCGGCGGATTGGTACAAAAAGCGCCATAAGGGCCGTCAGCTGGAAGTGGTTTGCGATAAGGGCTGCGCCCCTGATGTAGGTAACGGGTTGATTTCTTCCCAGACCGACATTCCGGTGAGTTTCGGATCCGCTCGCAAGTACGCGGTCCGTACAGTCAATCGCTATAAGATTTCCAACCCGGATGGTCCGGATCCTGACGAGAAAGCTGCTGAAGTTGTCCTGGATCATGATCCAATGTCATTTTTCTAGGAGGCAGGCATGTATATATCCAGAATGCCGTTGAATGCTGTGCGGTATGCGGCTAAGCAACTGATAGCCTCGCCTTACCGTCTTCATGCCGCCGTCGAGAAGTCCTTTCCGCCGGATGCTGTACGCAGTGGCGATGGGGGACGTATCTTGTGGCGATTGGATTTCTCTCGTGATGGAGATTCGACCTGGCTGTATGTGGTTAGCCCCGAGCGCCCTGACTTCACACATATCGTCGAGCAGGCCGGTTGGCCGACCCGCGCCGAGTGGGAGGTGAAGGATTACGAACCCTTGATCACTCATATAGCCAAGGGACAGGAGTGGGCCTTCAGGCTTCGGGCGAATCCTGCCAGACAGGTCTATATGGACAAGGGGCGACGGTCCGATCATGCAGTAGCCGGCAAGGTGATGGGCCATGTCACTACGGATTATCAGCTGTCTTGGCTGGAGAAGCGTAGTGAACGCAACGGGTTTGTCCTTCTGGGCAGCTCGGATGAGAGTCATGGGCCGGCCTGTGTTGTTTCAGAGCGCCGCAAGAAGCAGTTCGACCACGGAGGCAGCAAGATCACCTTGATTACAGCCCAGTTCGATGGACAGCTCCGGGTAACCGATGCGCAAGCTTTCCAACGTTGCCTACGGCAGGGCATCGGCAGGGCTAAGAGCTTCGGCTGCGGATTGCTGACGGTGGCTCCGATCCGATGACTAAGGATCAGTCCATGGGGTCTGCCGTGAGAACCGAGGTTCCCGGCAGTCCCCCTCCTGAATTGGGTGAATTGGTGCGGGCCGAGGATAGACTCTCCTTTGCCTATTTCGAGCACTGCGTTATCAGCCGCGATGACAATGCCATCGCGGTCACCAGAGATACCGGGACTATACGGCTGCCTGCTGCCAATCTAGGTGTGCTCATGCTGGGTCCCGGCACCACCGTCAGTCATCAGGCCATGGTGGTTATTGGTGACAACGGTGCCAGTGTGGTATGGGTGGGGGAGCGCGGTGTGAGGATGTACGCGTTCGGCCGTCCTCTGACGCATTCGGCGGCTCTTCTGCAAAGGCAGGCGGCTCTGGTCTCCAACACCCGCAAGCGTTTGGCTGTGGCGAGGGCTATGTACCAGATGCGCTTCCTCAACGAAGATGTCAGTTCTTGTACCATGCAGCAGCTGCGTGGACGTGAAGGTGCCCGAGTTCGACAGGTCTACCGTCACTGGTCGGAGCTGACTGGTGTCCCGTGGGACAAGCGAACCTATGATCATGAGGATTTCGATGCCGGCAACGAGATCAACAAGGCCTTGTCGGCTGCTCATACCTGCTTGTACGGAATCGCTCATTCAGTGATTGTGGCCCTTGGGTGTTCGCCAGGCCTGGGATTCGTTCATGTAGGCCATGAGCGCTCCTTTGTCTATGACGTGGCTGATCTGTACAAGGCTGAGATATCGATTCCCGTAGCCTTTAAAACCGCTGCAAAGCAACCCGACGACATCGGGTCAGCGACGCGGCATGCCATGCGTGATGCTGTCTATGACCTTTCGCTCATGCGACGGATGGCTTGTGATATTCCAAGACTGCTTGGAGCGCCTGTCTCTTTGTCTTCTGATGAAGATGACGGGACCTTGGAGCTCTGGGATGAGAGGGTCGGCGGAGTCCCAGCTGGGAGATCCTATGCAGATGAAGAGAAGGGGATGAGCTGATGGTAGTCGTCGTTTTGACAGCATGCCCAGTGGGTCTGCGCGGGGATTTGACTCGATGGCTCCTAGAAATAGCATCCGGGGTTTTCGTGGGCCACGTCACCGCTAGAGTTCGGGATCGACTTTGGGAACGCATCACGGGGCAGATCCGAACTGGCAAAGCAATTATGGTCTATTCCGCCCGTAATGAGCAGCATCTGGGCTTCAAGGTGCATCGCTCGGATTGGGACCCAGTTGACTGTGAAGGATTGGCTCTTATGGAGAAGCCTGCTGATGGCGGCGACGGCAGATTTGCAGGTGGGGGAAACCGATACCGTCGGACTGGTTGGAGCAATGCCAGCAAGTACAGACGTGCGGCAAAGTTCAGACGTTCTCGTTCTGGCTGAATGCAACCGGGCCTGTACTTTTCAAATGAGCTTTGCCGATGAGGGCCAAGCACTGGCTACTGTGTAGGTGCATGGCTAAGGAGCTGAGTGCGGATGGTCTAAATTGCAATGGCTGAGACGGGAAAAAGAGGGGGGTCGAAATGTAAACTGATTAAAAATCAGAGATCTTGTCTATCATATTGTTGGGATTGCAAGGATCTTTAAGTGTGTGCTCCCCGCATACGCGGGGATGATCCGGCCCCCCAGCCGCATCCAACGGAGCCGACATGGTGCTCCCCGCATACGCGGGGATGATCCTGTTCCGCAGGCTGTCGCTTCGTCTCTGTAATTGTGCTCCCCGCATACGCGGGGATGATC
Organism: Bifidobacterium sp. B4079; assembly: GCF_026537385.1. Lineage (NCBI taxonomy): Bacteria > Bacillati > Actinomycetota > Actinomycetes > Bifidobacteriales > Bifidobacteriaceae > Bifidobacterium > Bifidobacterium sp. B4079. The sequence continues at coordinate 291,003 of NZ_JAFNMH010000002.1, forward strand.
CTAGGTCGCACCCTTCCTTGCCATTCCTTCATCCGTGCTCCCCGCATACGCGGGGATGATCCTAGGCGGCAAAGGCAGTTGACGGCGGTCAGTCCGTGCTCCCCGCATACGCGGGGATGATCCCAGCATCGCCACTGCGGTCATCCGCGGCGACTAGTGCTCCCCGCATACACGGGGATGATCCGTTCGCCCAGTCTCCTCTTGGGCACACCAAGTGGTGCTCCCCGCATACGCGGGGATGATCCCTATCCGCAAGATCCGACGGTTGCATGTCGATTGTGCTCCCCGCATACGCGGGGATGATCCCTCATGCTATTTTCGGGCGTGTCGCAGCTGCGCGTGCTCCCCGCATACGCGGGGATGATCCTTCCTTTTCCGCCTACGCCGTCGATGAACGCCTGTGCTCCCCGCATACGCGGGGATGATCCTTATGCTGGCGGTGAGGATCTGAACATGGCTGTGTGCTCCCCGCATACGCGGGGATGATCCCCAGTCTGTTCAGCTTACTGTGACTGGTGCGGGGTGCTCCCCGCATACGCGGGGATGATCCGGCGACAAAGGCTCGATCGATTCGTATGTGCAGGTGCTCCCCGCATACGCGGGGATGATCCGATCATGACCAGCACTACATACACCGACAGCTTGTGCTCCCCGCATACGCGGGGATGATCCTTGCTCAAACTCACGCCGTTGATGGACACCCCGGTGCTCCCCGCATACGCGGGGATGATCCCCAGAAGAAGCTCCTTGCCCATGGATCGCAGGAGTGCTCCCCGCATACGCGGGGATGATCCTGGCTCGGACGACACTGGCGCAGTTCTAGGCCTGTGCTCCCCGCATACGCGGGGATGATCCCTTCGCCGTTGTGCCGCTGATCTCGTTGTAGGCGTGCTCCCCGCATACGCGGGGATGATCCGCCCTGCCCAAGGGATAAAAGTCGACAAGTATGGTGCTCCCCGCATACACGGGGATGATCCCATCGGCAGCGTCACCATCCCCACGGCGGGCGAGTGCTCCCCGCATACGCGGGGATGACCCTCTCGTATCCTGTGGATATGGTCTGAGTGTGTAGTGCTCCCCGCATACGCGGGGATGATCCCTTAGGCAGGCTTATTATGGCGGGTGGTGCTATGTGCTCCCCGCATACGCGGGGATGATCCCCGGTCGACCCGCCATGCCTCGCCCCTGCTCTTGTGCTCCCCGCATACGCGGGGATGATCCCTGGTATGAAAAGGAATTCGGCATCGGCCCGGCGTGCTCCCCGCATACGCGGGGATGATCCCCGTCACAACCTCACCATTCAGCTTCCTGAAGGGTGCTCCCCGCATACGCGGGGATGATCCCGGACGACATGGGCACGCCATGCCTCGCGGCTAGTGCTCCCCGCATACGCGGGGATGATCCGGAGTGGGAGTTCATACGGGCAAAAGATGAGGCGTGCTCCCCGCATACGCGGGGATGATCCCTGCCTCAAAACCCGGTTTCCGGCTCTTCCGGCGTGCTCCCCGCATACGCGGGGATGATCCTGGCAACAACAATCACCGGCATGATCAGCTTCAGTAATCACCGGCATGATCAGCTTCAGTGCTCCCCGCATACGCGGGGATGATCCGTCGTCGATGATGCCCAGCTTCCACACCTTGTAGTGCTCCCCGCATACGCGGGGATGATCCTGGAACGAGACCCAAATACCAGTCAGCCAGATCGTGCTCCCCGCATACGCGGGGATGATCCTGCATATGCCAGCTGTTTCTCATTGATCGTGAGGTGCTCCCCGCATACGCGGGGATGATCCCCATCTCATCCAGCGGGTCGGAAACCGGATCGGGTGCTCCCCGCATACGCGGGGATGATCCGTTTCGTGCCTATGGAGCTTATAACGGGGGACAGTGCTCTCCGCATACGCGGGGATGATCCCAGAGTCAGGCTTACGTGTGTCTACTGCATATCGTGCTTTTCACATCCGCAGCGATGATCTCAGCGCTGCTACCAGACAGTGCACCGCACTGCAGTGCTCCTCGCATCCGCGGGGATGATCCAGTGTACTAGGGTCTGGACCGCGCCAGCTTTCCATGCTCCATGCATTGGCAGAGATAATTCTAAGCCCCAGCACTCACGGGAGATATAAGTGCTTCTCGCATTTGTGATGATAAATAATTCTTGATTTTCACCGTGCTTCCATTGTTCCTTCTTATTGGCATTCTGCACGCGTTCTGCTGGATGCTGCTTGTGTGCGATCGGCTTTGCGGTTGCCGTGGTTGTTTCTTTATGCCAGCGCTGTGAATGTGAAAAGACCAATGGGAACTTCCCGATGTTTATTAGGTACAGGTAGGTTGGTTGGTGCTCATGTGTTCAGATACTCCCTGAAGGGTTCAAGATCAATAAACTCGTGGTCGTTGGCCATCTTCCTTACTTGGGCTGGGGAAAGCCGCATCAGCTTGGGGTGACCGCATACGGCGTCGAGCACGCTCTCGATGGCTGCCGGCGACTCACCTGCTGTGAGAGCATCCTCCGCGTCGTCCTCGATGTATGTCCAGGCTTTGTCGGGCAACTGCCATCATGGCATCAAAGCTGATGTCAGTCATCCATGTCCTCCTTTCAGTGTCCCTGCCTGCTAGGCCATGCTTCCCGCATCCGAACGTGGTGACTCGTTGTCTGCGTTTCGCTGTGGTTCGGAACGCAGACCAAGATCCTTCGGTCTTGTCCTTTATATGCTGTTCGTGGCCATAGCTCAAATTTGTGAAGGCGTGAACTTCTAGCTGGGTTCTTTAAGGTGGGGAGTAGTAAGCTCGGATGACTCGTTCTTGGCATCGGGCTATCGAGTAGCGCCCTCAAATGTTTGAGAGCCTTCGTATCCATTGAGCTTTCCTTGCTGGCGGAAATACACAGTTGACTGCAACCTCTTTCTTCCGACAGGTTGACATCCTTGCAGCAGCACGGCATATTCAGTAGACCGGAATTAATATCCAGCCTTTCCGGTTTGTGTTGTATCGCCTGTAAAGGTCAATATCAGAAATTCGAATAATCGAAGAGATTCATGCTTTGTAATCATAATAGGGCTAAAAACACTGGATAAATGATTAGCTGGGCTAGAACCTTACGTGCTGCAGGTATGCACAATGCGCAAAGGGGGAGAGCCTCCCGAGCGCTCATATTTTTTGATGATTATATGAATACCATCGACGGGGATCCGACCACAGAAAAACTGATGCTCCTGATCGAGGAGGCAGGATCTTTGGATATCGATGTGTTCTGCTAACAGATCATTCAAGCTGGGATCCAGGTGAAGCGCGCGATATAGACAGAGCACTCGCCTTGAAGGAAGATGCGACTGCTGTGTTTGCTGGCAAAATTTTGCGGAGGCAGGCAGATTAACAGCAGGGAGCAAGAACAGGATGATGCGATTGTAAACAAGAATAAAGAAGGTATGAGAACGGACATCCATGGCAAATTGATAATTCGTGGATCCGTTCCCAAACCTCAGTGGTCGATGGTTTGTCTGTTCTTAGTTTTGGGGCTTTCTGAACAGGATTTGACTTTTCGATGCATGTGCATGTGTGTCTTAGTCGTCTAGTGATGAAAACGAGCGGCAGGGGGATATGGCAACTGAAGTGGATGGTCAGCTGCATCAGGTCTATGCGATGACTTTTGCGTTTCTGGGCACGAGTGCGCTGCCCGGTATAAGCTGTAGGCGATGTGTTCATGAGTGGCGGACTTGGAGGTGTGGTCGCCGATGGAACAATTCGACGATACGAATGGTACGGAATCCGCCAGAGGCGATGCAGCTGGTTCCGTAGCCGTGCCGACGCACACGGATGAAGCGACTGCTGTGAACAGGGTTTCAGCCCATCCTGAGGCCACTATTCCAGATTCGGAATACTCACTGGCTGAGATCGAGCAGCGCCGTGCCCGTCCGGTCCGCTGGGTCGTCTTCGCGCTGGCAGTCCTCGTGGCCATTGTCATTCCTTACGGATACGGTCGCTCGCTGGCCATCAACCATACCCAGGGCGTACTCCACTATGCCTCGGTCCTGGATCCGCGAGGCATAGCTCTGATTGCCTGGACGGTGACCGTGCTGACCTTTATGGGTATCGCCATGTCCATCATTGAGTCGTCCTCCTGGTTCTGGCGGGTGGTCTTCGTGCTGGGACTAGCCGCAGAGCAGCTGATCGCCGGCCTCTGCCTGCTCAAGATGAATTTCTGGTACAGCACCTTCGTGGTCTACCAGCATCAGGCCATCCTGGCCAATGCGGCCAACCTGGGCATCATCGCGGCCGGACTGGGAGTGGCGGTCTTCGCCATCCTCTTTGTGGCCATCCTGGTCTGTGTCAAGAAGGATTCCCCCTGGAACGCATTGACCCACAGCTGGTCGGCCCTGTCCATGTTCTTCATCATTGAGCTGATTGCCATAGCCATTGTCCTCTTCGGTGGCCTCATCACCGCGGTTTGATTCGTAGGGTAGCTAATTCGTAAGAAATAGGTCGCCCGATATGCTGTAACAGACGAGTTGGAGTTTTCGGGTTGGTTTTCGTCTGCGCACGGCAATAGACGTGGTTGTAAGACCAAGATGCTTTGTCCCATTGATTGCTGCAGAGCATTTGACCGTTGAGGATGGGCTATTGTATGTGATTCTATTCTGCTAATTCCCGATCCAGACGGTTGGCTATCCAACCAGCGTAGAAGACGTCTATGGTGGATATGATCAAGCCGATCCCCGCGAGAATGAAGGTGGGCCAGAACAAATAGGCCTTAAACCAGTCGGGGAAGTTGTCGAAACCGTGGATGAAGAAGTCGTCCATGAAGGGGTAGGCCATCGTCAGGACGAGTGCGGTGTAGGCGAGGACGTGGATGGTGTAGGGAATGGTGGTCCCGGTGATGTACCGCATGCCGATGTTGAAGTTGTCGAGGGCGGTTTGGAGTTCGCGGCTGCTGGCCGGGGTCATGAGGCGTGGGGAGAATTGCCGGTGGGTGGCCCAGGCCCATGTGCCGATGCCGAGGGCGAGGCCCAGGACGCAGCAGACGATCTCAGAGGTCAGCGGGGGCATGCCCAGGAGGACCTCACCGCCCTTAAGGGGACGGTGCGGTCTGGAGCGGTGCCATGCGCGGGCTATTCTGAAGGCGACCAGGAGGATGGTGACGATCAGCGCGGTGGTGCATATGGGGGCGGCGTAGTGTTGTCTGTTGTATTCCCTGGCTTCCGGGGTCCGGTAGCGCATGGGGGCTTTGAGGGGCTGGTTGCGGACGCGGTCCCAGTAGACGCGGGTGAACCGGTCGGGCAGGTAGCCGATGGCTTCGTAGCGCCACCATGCGGGGCGGCGGGCCTGCCAGTGCGGTGTCGGCCGTGTCTTGCGGCGGACGGGGTCCTCCCGCTGGTGGTCGTGGGCGAGGGCGCGGACCCGGCGGGCGCGCAGGAGCCTGGTGACGGGGTTGCCGGGCCCCTTCCAGACCAGGAGGCTGACCTGGTCCTGGGTGAAGGTGACCAAGTCAGGGTCGGGAGTGTGGCCGACGCCGACCTCGGGCAGGGGGACGTCGCCGCCGGGGACCACGCCGGGGCCGCAGGCGGCGCCGCCCACGGAGCAGATCCTGCCCGCGTACCATGGGCCGGTGGCCTGTTCGGGTGGCTGCACGTATTGGCCGACCAGGCGGACCACCAGCCCGTCCTCTCCCAGCCCGTCGAACCATCCGGCGCCCCTGCAGGCCCCGGATACAGTTGCGGGCCCGTCGGCCAGGACGACCAGCGATCCCAGGGGCAGGACCTGCCCGGGTCGGGGCCGGCCGATCCTGCCGCGCCGCCGCCACACGTGCCCCTGGTAGGTCTGCAGGCACAGGCCCCGCGCCAGGAGGTAGGGCGCCAGAACACGGTCCATCAGCCGCCTCGACCTCCACGCATTGAACGACACCACGGCAAACAACCAGACCAGCACCGCACCGAAGAGCAGTAAACCGACCATCAAATACAACATGAAAATCCTTTTGTAAGCCTTAATTCCAAGAATTGCTTTCTCCGGCATTCACCAAACGTTATCCCGAATATGGTCCCCCAATCCATCTCCCTGGCCGCGTTTGACAGAATTGTCGTAAATGCCGTTTCCAAATGCCGGTATTGCAACGCCAAGTATTAAGCCAACTATCGCACCTGCTATTGTGCCGGCTCCGGGGACGGCGGAACCGATAAGAGCGCCTATATAAGCGCCGGTTGCGGCCCCGCTAATTCCTCCCGCTGTGGTGATAGCTCCATGAACAAGAGCATCTTGAGTTGCGGCCTGCTCTCCATAGACTTCTTTCCGCTCAAAGTAAGTACCGGAAGCGTCAGCCACTCCGCCGACCAAGCTGCCAAAACCGCTTATCTTTCCAGCTTTGTTTGCAGCTTTGCCTGCAGCTTTAAATATATTTCCGGTTGTTTTAGATGCTGGTGCAATAAGATCACCGCCCTCAACGAGTCCACCGACGATAGGAGCATACCAATTCCCTGATAATCCTTCTCCAATGAGTCCTGCGGTCTTTAGCCCCTCAATCAGGGCTGGATCAGCTTTCATAAGTTCAGCTATTCCGCTCAGTGCTTCAAAACCGCCTGAGAGGACACTGCCGACCGTGAAAGAGCGGTTCAATGTGCTCAGTTGCATGGCCTTAGCGGTTACTTCATCAACGCATCTGTCAAGGTCGTTTGTGGTTTTCCTGGCAGCGTCCTTGTATTGTTCCCTGGCCTGGCTGACTTCAAGCTTCAACCGATTGATTTCGGCATTGTCGTCGGCAATTTGCCCTTGGTGACGAGTTATGTTCTCGTTTGTCGAATCAATGATACCAAGCAGACGATTGGTATCCCGCGACATGCTGTCCCCGTTGGTTTGCCTGACCCTCTCCAGATTATCGCTGGTTCTTTTCAGTGACTGCTTCGCCTGGTCGATTTTCTTCCGATTCTTCGCGGTTGAGTCGCGAAGGTTCATTGCCTTTCGGCAATCTCTGTATGCGGTATCTTGGCTCGTGTCGACTGCAGACCCCCAGCTTCTTAATGCTTGGTCGATGTTCTCGTAGACCTCTGAAAGGCGTCCGGCAAACTGTGCCACTTGAGAAAGGGACTGTTGGAGCTGTTTTGCTGAATCGCCTTTGAAATCAGGTGCCTTTCCGCAAGCGCTGGTTATGGAGTTACTCACTTCCTGGCAACGTTTACCGTTCTCGGAAAACTGCGAGGCCAGTGCGTCGATTGTGCTCTTTCCTCCTGGTACAGGGTTTTTTGATACGTCTAGAGCCGACCAATCCAAATCTGAAGCGCCCATGATGTCGTATCCTTAAGTAGTGTCATCCCGTTCAATGCAAATATCAAAAGTTGTGATTTTTTTATTTGCGCTTTTTGACTTCAACGCTCAGCTTGTCATCGACATTGCTTGTCTGCATGGTTACCGATTCAATGAACTGATTAAGAACGTGAACAGATTGCTGAAGGTTCAACATACGCTGTTTTAGGTTGTCATTGACCCGATTCGTGCTGTCGGCTACTGAGTCGTCCCCTAATCCGTCTTCACCCTGAACGCTGTCGACGTTAATGGTGTTTACTTCGTACTCCCAATTTTTGTCGGCTTGATTCAAGGTTCTGCTCATGTCGGCAAGCTGACCGTAATCCACGGAAAAGTCCGCCATGGTCTTCTCCCGTCTCTCCCTTTTATCAAGTATGTCCTATGCGGCCGGTAACTAAATCAGAGATGAAGGTGGGGGTAGTCGGTTGATTTGGTGACTTCATCAAATGTTCGTTCATAGGATTGTTCCTCGGCGTTGATGTATCCCATGAACACTATTTCCGTCACGTCTGGACGGTTGAAGAAAATCGTCTTGGCCGGATCGGTCATGCCATACGGAAATTGTACGGCACCATAATCAAAGTAACCCGTTGTTCCATTCATGACTGTTAACGGAGCGCGGGCGATGATAACCAGCAGGGTACCCGGGTCTCTTTTGGTCCTAACCACGGATCCCAAAGGAAGAATGGTATCTTCTGATTTGATGGAGTTCTGATCGGATTGTTTCATTGGGTGCTCTTCTTTGATGGATTTTGATGGATGGATGAAGGTACATTCCTTCAACTTCTCTAACAACCTATGGCGGTACTACGCAGTACATCACGGTCGACTCATGTAACACAATACAACATCTTCGCTACGGTGCAAGCAATAACCACGTTCAAGGCAGCGGTGCCATAGTTGGGGAAAGGAATCGATTGTGTTGATTCGTCATGGTCGAGCAGGGAAATTGGCGGAGTGGCACATGTGTATTCACGTAGTACTGACTTCCTCCATTTTGCTGATTCCGTCACTGTTTGCTTGGTCCGCAAAATGTGTATAATAGTTCTTTGGCGTGTTTCGCCCGCGGAACCAGAGCGCTTCGGCATTGGGCCGGTGCACCGCGTAACGGAAAGAAACAGAGGAGGAGCCGTGGCTCTTACGACTGAGCAGAAGCAGGCAATCGTCAAGGAATATGCGACGCACGAGGGCGATACGGGTTCCCCCGAGGTCCAGGTGGCCTTGCTGAGCAAGCGCATCTCCGACCTGACTGAGCACCTCAAGGAGCACCAGCACGACCATCATTCGCGCCGCGGCCTCCTGCTCATGGTCGGCCATCGTCGCCGGTTGCTGGACTACCTTAAGAAGGTGGATATCAACCGCTACCGTTCCTTGGTGGAGCGTCTTGGACTGCGCCACTAATATGCATGCTTTCGCCCGGGCCTAGCGCTCGGGCGCTTTTGCATGACTGAACCAGGCGCCGTCGACCCCGGGATGGGGTTACAGAAGATGGTGCCGAATTGAAATGCAAGGCTGGTTCGCAAGGCATGAAGATAGCCGGACACGGGGTTCGGCAGGGCCAGGCCGAAGTACACGGATCTCCGGCAGTTAAGTGATGCCGAGCATCCTGACATCAGGTAGTAAACAAGCAGTAAACAAAAGGAGGAACCCTATGGAGGGTCCCGAAATCACGGCTGTAGAAGCCACGATCGATAACGGATCATATGGCAAGCGCACGGTGCGCTTCGAGACGGGTCGTCTCGCCCAGCAGGCGGATGGGGCAGTAGCCGCCTATCTTGATGACGATTCCATGGTGCTGTCCACCACCACCGCCGGGTCCAGCCCCAAGGAGAACTACGACTTCTTCCCGCTGACCGTCGATGTGGAAGAGAAGATGTACGCCGCGGGCAAGATCCCCGGGTCCTTCTTCCGCCGCGAGGGCCGACCCTCAAACGAGGCCATTCTGGCCTGCCGGCTGATTGACCGCCCCCTGCGCCCCCTCTTCCCGCACACTCTGCGCAACGAGGTTCAGGTCGTGGAGACCATCCTGGCTGTCAACCCCGAGGATGCCTACGACGTGCTAGCTCTGAACGCGGCATCCGCCTCTACCCTGATTTCAGGTCTGCCCTTCGAGGGTCCGGTTTCGGGTCTGCGCCTTGCCCTGATCGATGGTCAGTGGGTGGCCTTCCCGCGCTGGAGCGAGCGCGAGCGTGCCGTCTTCGAGCTGGTCGTAGCCGGTCGTGTGGTCGATGGCGGGGATGTCGCCATCGCCATGATCGAGGCAGGCGCCGGCAAGAACGCCTGGAGCCTGATCTATGACGAGGGCCAGATCAAGCCCGACGAAGAGGTGGTCGCCCAGGGCCTTGAGGCTGCCAAGCCCTTCATCAAGGTGCTGTGCGAGGCCCAGAGCGAGCTCAAGGCCAAGGCCGCCAAGCCCACCAAGGACTTCCAGCTCTTCCCTGAGTACACCGACGAGCTTTATGCTCGCATCGACCAGGTGGCTCATGCCGACCTGGACCAGGCCCTGTCCATCGCGGAGAAGTTGCCCCGCCAGGATCGCATTCACGAGATCAAGGAGAAGGTCCGCGAGGCTCTGGCTGACGAGTTCACCGACATGGACGAGGCCGAGAAGGACAAGGAGCTGGGCAATGCCTTCAAGGAGCTCCAGCGCCAGATCGTCCGCCGCCGCATCCTGACCCAGGACTACCGCATCGATGGCCGTGGCCTGCGCGACATCCGCACCCTGTCCGCTGAGGTGGACGTGGTGCCCCGAGTGCACGGTTCCGCCCTCTTCCAGCGTGGTGAGACCCAGGTGCTGGGCATCACGACCCTGAATATGCTGAAGATGGAGCAGACCATCGACGCCCTGTCTGGCCCCACCACCAAGCGCTACATGCACAACTACGAGATGCCACCCTATTCGACCGGCGAGACCGGCCGTGTGGGTTCGCCCAAGCGTCGCGAGGTGGGTCATGGCAACCTGGCCGAGCGCGCCCTGATCCCGGTTCTGCCCAGCCGCGAAGAGTTCCCATACGCCATCCGTCAGGTCTCTGAGGCCATCGGCTCCAACGGGTCCACCTCCATGGGCTCCGTCTGCGCCTCCACCCTGTCCCTGCTGGCTGCCGGCGTGCCCCTGAGGGCTCCTGTGGCGGGCATCGCCATGGGCCTGGTCACAGGCGAGGTCGACGGTCGGCCCACCTACAAGACCCTGACCGACATTCTGGGCGCCGAGGATGCCTTCGGCGACATGGACTTCAAAGTGGCTGGCACCTCCGAGTTCATCACTTCCCTGCAGCTGGACACCAAGCTGGACGGCATCCCCGCCGACATCCTGGCTGCCGCCCTGCAGCAGGCCAAGGAGGCCCGGGCCACCATCCTCGACGTGATCAACGAGTGCATCGACGGGCCTGCCGAGATGAGCCCCTATGCGCCGCGCATCATCACCACCCAGGTCCCGGTTGACAAGATCGGCGAGGTCATCGGTCCCAAGGGCAAGATGATCAACCAGATCCAGGAGGACACCGGCGCCGACGTCTCCATCGAGGACGACGGCACGGTCTACATCGCCTCCGAGGGCGGCGAGGCAGCGGCCAAGGCCAAGGAGGTCATCGACCAGATCGCCAACCCGCACGTGCCCGAGGCGGGGGAGACCTTCAACGGCAAGGTGGTCAAGATCACCAGCTTTGGCGCCTTCGTCAACCTGACACCGGGCACCGACGGACTTCTGCACATCTCGCAGATTCGCAACCTGGCCAACGGCGAGCGCATTGACTCCGTGGAGGATGTTCTCAAGGAGGGCGACACCGTCGAGGTCATCGTCCAGGGTGTGGATGACCGAGGCAAAATCTCCTTGGCAATCCCAGGCTTCGAGGACCAGGAGTCTGCAGGAGGCCGTGACCGTGGCGGCCGTGGAGACCGTCACGAGCGCGGCGGCCGTGGTGACCGCGATCGTCGTGATCGCCGCAGCCGTTCCTCCGAGCGCGAGGATCGGTATGAGGCCCCGCGTCGCTCCCGTTCCGAGCGTGATGATCGCTACTACGATGACGAGGACCAGGAGGACCGTCCCCGGCACCATCGTCAGAGCCGCGACCGCGACTATGAGGATGACGGTGACTGGTTCGAGGATGAAGACCGTGGCTCCCGTCGTGCTCGCCGTCGAGTCTCCCGCGATGATGACGAGGATCGTGGCGGCCGGGGCCGTGGCGAGCGTCGCGGCCGCAGCAGCCGTTCCGAGCGTGATGGCCGCAGTGATCGTGGCGGTCGTCATGAGCGTCGCTCCTCCGGACGTGGCGGCTATCGTGGCCGCAGGGAGAACCCGCGCTATGCGGCCGACGAGCACTACGACGAGTACCGTGCTGACCGGGAGGAGCGTTCCGAGCGTCCCCGTCGTCGGGTGCGCAGGGACTTCGATCCCTTCGACAGTGAGGACTGATTCCCGCTGATGACAGGACCCCGTCTGTTGGACGGGGTCCTGTTTTGTCTGCAGACCCTCCCGTGAGAGAATGGGAAACATGTCCGTATCACTGATCGTGCTTATCGTCATTGTCCTGCTGGTCGTGTTGCTGGTCATCTGGGGCATCAGGGCTTATAACGGCCTGGTCGGTCTGCGTAACCGAGTGGCCAATGGCTGGGCGCAGATCGACGTTCAGCTCAAGCAGCGTGCCGACCTGGTGCCCAACCTGGTCCAGACGGTTAAGGGCTACGCCTCACACGAGTCCACCGTCCTGGAGGAGGTCACCAAAGCCCGCGCCGATGTGGCCCAGGTCCAGACGGCTGGAGGGGATCAGATGCAGGCCCGTGCCGATGCCGAGCAGCGGCTGGGCCAATCCCTGGTCACCCTGATGGCTCGGGCGGAGGCCTACCCCGAGCTCAAGGCCAACCAGAACTTCTTGGACTTGCAGCGTCAGCTCAAGGACCTGGAGGACAAGATTGCCTATGCCAGGCAGTTCTACAACGACGTGGTCCAGAAGTTCAACACCCGCATCGAGACGGTTCCCTCCAACATCATCGCATCCCTCTTCCACTTCCGTCAGGCCCAGTATTTCCAGGCTGACGAGGGCAGCCGACAGGCGCCCGTAGTGGACTTCGGACAGTGAACGCCCCAGCGGCATCCTCCGGAAAGTCGGTCTCAGGCCATTCCTCCTGGAGCACCTCCCGCTTTTTCCGAGCACTGGCGCTGGCCCTGGTGGCAGCCTTGGTGACGTGCTTAGTCACTGCACTGCTTGTCTTCAATAGGAATCGGCCTGACCTGGTATACGATTCAGTCGATTACGATGTCCAGGTCCTGGATAATGGCGATTTGCATATCAGTCAGAACCTGACCATCACTATGAATTCCCGCGAGGACGACAACGGCAACAAACGCCCTTGGCGGGAGCTCTACCAGCGCTATCAGATCAAGCCTGACCGGCTGACCGGCATAAGCGACATAAGCGTGACTGACCTGACTAATGGCTCCAGATATAGGCAAGCCGACCCGCCGAAGGATCCTGATAACCTCGATCAGATTCCCGACTGGGACAAGACCATGGCTGGCACCTGGTATATGGGCACGGTCTCGGACTCAGGACTGCAATTCTACAAGCCGGGCGGCTCGAACCAGGGGTTCGCCTGCGGCGATCAAGGGAACCAGTGCCAGGTGGAACTGGGCTGGAACATTCCGCAGACTGCCAAGGATTCAGGACGGCGCTTCCGCATTGACATGACCTTCCACGGGGTGACCACTGCCCATCCCGATGTGGCCGAATTCCAATGGGAGCCCGTGGGCGACACCAACCAGATTCCCGTTGAGCATATGAGCGCTGAAGTTAAGCTTCCCAAGTGGGTAGGGACAGAGAAAGACAAGGATGCCAAGGCCTGGCTGCACTTCGCTGGCAGAGGTTCCTACCAGGTGGGGGATGACAGCCGTATCCGATTCTCTGCTGACCGTATTGAGCCGGGTCAGCATCTGGATTTGGTGGTTCTCTTCGATGCGGGGAGGGTTTCCTCGGTGGTCAGGACCGATTCCCGACCGGCGCGTGTCCGTATCGTCGAGCAGGAACGCCAGCAGTATGAGCACTGGCACGCCGAGCAGACCAGATGGGCGCGGATCGGACTTTTAGCTGGCGTACTGGCCGTCTTTGCTGCTATCGCGCTGATTGCAGTGATGCTTTGGCAGGCCTTCCGCACCTATGGGGACTCCCAGTACCGGGGCGATATTATCTACTACCGTGAGCCTCCTGATCTGTCACCTGCCGTGGCCGCCGTTATCAACGATCTGATGCTGACCCGGGAATCCTCCATTGGCAGACAATTGTCAGCCACCATTCTCTCCTTGGCCTCCAAGCGGGCCATCGCTCTGATTCCGGTCAAGTATGAGGGACGGGCGAATTCCGGCGGAGGATCAGCGACCAAGGTGATGCGCTCGTTGCTCCATAGAGGCAGACAGCAGTCCATGGAGGTGGTCATCAATCCGGTCTGCAGTCAGGATCGAGCCTCCCTGGCCCTGTCCTTCAGCGAGGAAGCCTGCCTGGCCATGCTGGAAGGTGCCCCCGCTATGATGGGCTCTGAGGATAAACGTTTCGACCTGAATGAGATGATTGCTCTCTTTTCCAGCACCGAAGCCAATCATGGCAAGGTCTATCTGGAGGCTTTCGACAAGGCCGTCAAGTATGAGACCAACAATGCCGACCTCCGCGCCTATCGCCATGGTCTAGGGGTATTGGCCTTCTTGGCCCTGCTCTTGGCCGCTTTCATCCTACTGGCTGGATTCCTGCCGGGCACCGTGCTGGTACGTGCGCCCTTGGCCGTTCTTCTGGTGGCTGTGGCAGCATTCTCCATGCGCTATGGTAGTTCGCAAGTGCTCAGCAGCAATGGACAAATCATGGCCGGCCAGGTGTCAGGGCTTCGGCGCTATCTGCTGGACTTCAGCGATTTTAGCCACCGGGGCGTGGAGGATCTGGTGCTCTGGGACCGCTACCTGGTTTACGCCACGGCCTTCGGCATAAGTGACCGGGTCGTCGCTCAGCTGGCACAGGACAGCCCTGAACTGACCGACTCCGGCTGGTTGAATGACAATGCGCGCGGCAGCCTGCTCTACTGGACCTTCCTGCCTTACAGCCAGAATGTTCCGGCGGCTTCCTCCCCGGACGGCACGGGACAGTTCGCCGCCAATGCAATGTTTGACCAAGGCGGGGTGATTGATCTGGGTACTCAGTTGACCCAGGGACTCGAACAGATCGGCAGCATGATCGGCCAGGTCAGCGGTAATGGTCCTGGCAGTAGCGTTGGTGGGTTTGGCAGCGGTGGCGGTTCCTTTGGCGGTTCCGGTGGTGGTTCCGGTGGTGGTTCCTTCGGCGGCCGCTGAGACCGGGCCGCCAGCTAAGCTCGATGGGAAGCCGCCCGGTAGAAGCCGGGCTGAATCTACAAGACGGGAGTACATGCATGACATCGTCGATGCGGGCCTTGGGGCCCTTTACTACGACAGCGGTCGGACTGGGCTGTATGGGATTGTCCATTGAGGGCAAGCCGGACCAGGCAAGGGCCCTCGACGTCATCCACCAGGCCTTGGATGCCGGTTGTCGACATCTGGATACCGCCTGGTCCTACTACGAATCGGGCGGTCCCGAACAGACCAACGAGCGACTGGTCCGCCAGGCTTTGGACTCCTGGCAGGGACCCCGTCAGGATGTGCTGGTGGCCACAAAGGTTGGGCACTATCGCAACTTCACCGACGGGCGGCCCACCTGGGCTGTGGACGGTCGGCCGGAGAGCCTGATCCGGCATGCCAAGGAGTCCGCTCAGGCCTTGGGCGTGGACACCATCGATCTGCTCTACATGCACCGGCCTGATCCGCAGGTGCCCTACCAGGAGTCCCTGGAGGCCATGGCCGAGTTGGCCAAGCAGGGCGTGGCCCGGACCTTAGGCGTCTCCAATGTAGATATTGAGCGGATGGACCTGGCTCGTGAGATTCTGGGTGATAACCTCGTGGCCGTGCAGAACCAGTTCTCGCCCACTTTCACCAGTTCCCGCCAGGAGTTGGATCATGCGGCCGAACTGGGTCTGGCCTTCGTCTGCTGGAGCCCCTTGGGAGGTTTCCGTCAGCCCAAGGACGAAACCCGTTATGACCCCTTCCGGCAGGTGGCTCAGGAGCGCGGTGTTTCCCACCAGCGCGTGGTCCTGGCCTGGGAGCTGTCCCAGAACCGCAATGTCTTCGTGGTTCCCGGGGCTCACAGGGCGGCCACCATTCTGGACTCCTTGCAGGCGGCCGACATGGAGCTGAGCGAAGAGGAGATGGACCGCCTGAACCGGGCGGCGACTGCATGAGTCTCAAGCCTCAACCAAACGAGCAGGATGCCCAGAGCGTTCAAAGAGAAGCTTGGGATCGGGAACGGACCCTGCTAGACAGCAGCCCCCTGTCGTCAGTGGACAATCAAGGTCGGCCGATACCAGTCACTATTCCCATAGCCTTGGTGCCAGGGGTCAGGGTGGCCTACACCACCAGGCTGGGCGGGGTCTCCTCAGGCGATTATGCCCAGCTGAATCTAGGCGGCAAGGGAGGCGATGACCCGCAGGCAGTTGCTGCCAACCGTCAGGCTCTGGGTCGCCAGCTGAACCGTCCTGTGATCCTAGTCGACCAGGTTCACTCAGCCCAGGTCTGGGATGCCGACCAGGGCCAGCCCCAGGGACGTTGCGAGGCTGATGCTCAGGTGACCACCCGTCGTGACTTGGCCCTAGGCATTTTCGCCGCGGATTGCCTTCCCGTGCTTCTGGCCGACCCTCAGGCCGGCGTGATGGGGGCGGCCCACTGCGGCCGCCGTGGTCTGGTTGCCGGAGTCATTTCGGCCACAGTTCAGGCCATGGTCGACAAGGGCGCCAACCCGTCCAGGATCGTGGCAACCCTGGGACCTCGTATCTGCGCAGACTGCTATCAGGTGGGTTCGGACCTGGCCGATGACTTCGAGAAGCGTTTCCCCGGCGCATCCGGACCATGCCGATTCGGCGGAACCGCCATCGATATCGCCGCTGCAGCCAGAATGGAACTGAAGGCGGCAGGAGTGACCAATATCGCAGACTCCGCTCCCCGGGTCGGTGCCGCCACCAGCTACCTGCGTCAGGACCCAGACCTGGAAGAGCTGTGCAGTCAGGACAGTGAAGGTCCTTCCCTATTGAAGCGTCTTGAGGATCTGCGCCGACCGCTGTGCACGCTGGAGAATCCGCTCTGGTATTCCCACCGCCGGGCTTCGCTCTCCAACAAGGTTGGGGAGGGGCGCATGCTGGCCCTTATTCTGGCTGATAACTGAAGCTGTAGGTTGATTGACCCTGCTCCAGCAGCTGGAGCAGGCCTCGGGTGCAGATGTTCGGTGCAGATAGCGCCGGGTCTGTATCTTTCTCTGTTTTCGTATGAGTACCGTTGAATCTATGAGTGAGAGCAGAGCATCAGCAGCCCCGTCCGAGGCCAGTCAGGATAGCGCAGAGCCGGAGGAGCAGATTCAGCCAGTTGTGGCGGTGATTCTGGCGGCTGGGCTGGGCGTTCGATTCGACGAGAACAACCCTAAGCAGCTGGTGCAGGTGGGCGGCAAACCCATTATCACTTGGTCAATTGACGCCTTCCAGCTCAATGCCCGCGTCACCGACATCCTGGTCGTGGTCAATGATCGCGTGCGGGAGGCTGTCGAGGCTATCGTGGGCGATGACACCTATGACAAGGTCCGCACGGTCATCCAGGGCGGCATCGAGCGCATGGACAGCACCGAGGCTGCCCTGCAGACCCTGGCTGATGCGGAGATCCCCCAGGATGCCAAGCTGCTCATCCACGATGCGGTACGCCCTTTCGTCAGCCAGGAATCGATCGATGGCTGCATCGATGCCTTGGATGCATTCAACGCCGCAACTGTGGCCGTGGCCTCGACCGACACCATGCTGATGGCCGGCGACCTGGGCGAGCGCAAGGTGGTGCGCCAGGTGCCCAATCGTGACAACATGTTCCGGGCTCAGACCCCGCAGGCCTTCCGCTTCGGCACCCTCCGCAAGGCCTACGAACTGGCCGCTGCGGACCCCGATTTCCATCCCACTGATGACACCAGGGTCGTGGTGGACCGTCTGCCTGAGGAGCCGGTGGCCATTGTGGCCGGCAGCGTGACCAACATGAAGATCACCCTGCCATCGGACGTGCCCATGGCTGAATGGATAGCGCGCTCCCTGGCCGGGTGAAGTCCTGTGTACCATGGGGCACATGGAGCAGATCAAGGTCATCGTCGCCGGATACGACCATTACAAGGGTGTTGACGTCAACCCCTCAAGCCAGGTTTCCCGGGCCCTGGCCGAGCATGGCATGGAGGGCATGCGCCCTGCCGGTCCCACTGAGGAGGATCCTTTGGAGGGCGTGGATCTGGCTATTTCATCCGTCACCATGCCTGTCAGCTTCGCCAAGGCCTGGCCTATGCTGCATGAGGCCATAGAGCGGGTGCACCCCGATATCATCATCGCCACGGGGCTTAAGCGTCGGGCTCGTGGCATCGCCATGGAGCGCTGCGCCGTCAACCTCAAGGAGGACGACGCTGACGACCATGAAAACTCAGGGGAGCAGGAGCCTCGCAATCCCGTCCGCAAGACCAGTAGCCAGCCCATAGATCCCCAAGGTCCGGCTGCCTACTGGACCCGGCTGCCGCTGAGAGCCATCCTGCACGACTTTGGCACCTGCGGCATTCCGGCCACACTCAGCTCGGACGCGGGCACCTATGTCTGCAACGCGCTTTTCTACAACCTGTTGGCATGGGCTGCAGGACACAAGGATGTCCTGGCCGGGTTCGTCAGCCTTCCCCTGGTCAACGAAAGCGGCGGACAGGAGTGCGGCCTGCCCCTGGATCAGCAGATACAGGCTGTACGCGAGGTGGTCAATGAGACCATTCGCTACTATCGGAGGCCCTCCTCCAGCCCCATTCTCATTGCCTGAGCCCCCGTATGTAAGGTCAATGTGTCGGCAGCTTGTCAGACGGCAAATTTCGGCCTGTCATGGGGTAGAGTCGAGGTAAATCCACCGGACCGAAGACATCTTTGTCACGGGCCGGCATGTCCTGGTGGCGAAGAGGAGTGTTTCCATGGCCGAAGATCAGTTTCCCGTTGTCCTTCGAGGCTATGACAAGGAGCGGGTCGACCAGGCCCTGGCGGCCTCGCGGAGCAATCTGGCCCGGTTGCGTCAGCAGATCAAGGCCGATGACGATCGCATTCTGAAGCTGGAGGCGGAACTCCAGGAGGCCAAGTCACGCAAGGTCGAACAGCCGCGCAACTCATTCGCCTCCCTGGGAGCCAACGCCCAGCAGCTGCTGGCCTCGGCCGAGCAGACCAGCACCGAGCTGCTCAACCGCGCCAAGCAGGATGCGGCATCCACTAAGACTTCCGCCCAGGAGAAGGCGACGACCCTGGTCAACGAGGCCCAGCTTGAAGCCAAGCACATCGTGGACGAGGCCAACGCCAAGGCCAAGTCCATCGTCGAGGCCGCCAACGACGAAGCCAGGACCGTCACCACCACCGCCAAGCAGCAGAGCGAGCAGAGCAAGTCCGCAGCTGACAAGGTTGTGGCCGAACGTCGCCAGGCCCTGGACCTGGAGCTTCAGAACTCCCGCGAGGAGCACGAGAAGCGGCTGGCCACCAGCAAGGCCACCCAGGACAAGGAGCTGTCCGAGCAGAAGGCCAAGGCCGCCAAGGAGATCGCCGACAAGCGGCGCAAGAGCGACGAGGAGATCGCCAAGCTCAAGAAGGATGCCAACGATCAGATTCAGAAGGCCCTGGCTGAGGCCAACAAGAAGCTGGCCGACGTGCGCGAGCAGGTCTCCAAGAGCCTGAATGACGCCCGCAGGCAGGCTTCGGAGATCACCGACAAGGCCAAGTCCGAGGCCCAGCAGATTGTGGACGAGTCCAAGGTCACCAGCGCCGAGACCATGGCCAAGGTCAATGCTGAGGCCGAACAGGTCCGCTCCGATATCGCAGCCCAGCAGGAGGATGCCACCAAGAAGGTGAGCGAGCTGCTCAAGAGCCTGGAGGAACGGCGGGTCAAGACCGAAAAGGAGACCCAGGAACTGATTGATCAGGCCAAGGCCACCCGCAAGGATGCTGACTCGTTCGCCTCCTTCAAGCGTGAGGAGTCCGAGCGCAAGGCCAGCCAGCTGCTGGAGGAGGCCAAGCAGCGCGCCAAGGACGAAGTCGAGGCCCATCGCAAGGCCGCCCAGGCTGAGCTTGACGGGCTCAAGGACCACATCACCAAGCTGCAGCACCGGGAAGCCACCATCACCTCCCGGGTCGACGAGTTGCGGAACATCTTCTCCAAGTCCTTCGGCAACTTCGATGGTTTCCACGATGAGGCTGTGGTCAATGACCAGGACGAGGGGCAGGCTCCCAGCGTGCCCGTGGTCAACGCCGTGCCTGCCGCAGACCCGCTGCCGGCTCCAGCGCAGAAGGCCGAAGACGAGGATGAAGGTGCCGGCCAGTCCGTCACCGATACCCAGGAGGAAGCCGCTCAGACTTCGATCGATCCGGTCGCAGCGAGCCAGCCGGCCGATGATCTGGTAGCTGATGACGCGGCAGCTGATTCCGCCAACGATTCAGGGGACGATGCCAGCGCGGCCGTGGCTGTCCGGTCCTCGGCCAATATGCCGACTCAGGTCCTGCCCGGTGCTTCCGTCCAGTCCGATGATGCGCCAGCCCAGGCCGAGGATGGACAGGCGGAGAAGGTGGTCGCTGACCAGGAGACTACGGTCATTCCACCCATCAACGATGACATGACCCCGACTGATCGGGACTGATCAGGGAAGGTCAGTATTCATCAGGGCTGGATTGCAGGCATGGTCTGCAATCCGGCCTCTATTCTGCCTGGAGGTTGCCTGGCCGCATGCCGAAACCGGCGTGGGCGTCAATCTCGATTCCAACCCTTGCTCTGGCCTAGAGTCGATGGTGAAGAGGTGCATGCCGAGGGTCACAGGGTTGGGAGAGCATCATGCAGCTACCGAATCATTCATCATCAGATTCGTCCGCGACGGATTCGATCAAGGCGGATGCGGGCAGACATGGAGAACCGGGCGCATCTCCAGGACCTGCACGCTCATGGAGCGCCCAGGTTCGTCGTGGAGTGGACCTGCAATCCCTCTACGCCCTGGTGTATTTGGTGGTGGCCAACCTGATTGCGGGAGTTCTGAATCTGCCCTCGGTGGCCACAACCCTGGGCATTGCACGCCAGCCGGGGCTGGCCGATCTGCTGGGCGATCTGGTCATGCTGGTCTTCCTTTTCGGCACCCGCGGCCAGGATCTTCTCGGCCGCGGATCCAACCCTGTACAGTACAAGGCTCGGACCAATCCCGGCCCGGCCGTGCTGATTGGGGCCATCCTGCTGATCATGCTGGCCAGCAGCATCGAGACGGGCTTCACCTGGGTGGTCAATCAGGGATCCCAGGCCCTGGGACTGGTCTACCGTTCCACCACATCCCAGATTGCGGCGGGCCAGCACGGGTTCCTGTCGCCCCTGGACACGGCTATCCTGGTCCCCGTCGTCGAGGAGTTCCTGTTGCGCGGCGTGGTCATGGGCAGGCTCAGACCCTATGGACGGACCTTCGCCATCGTCACCTCCTCCTTTATCTTCGCCTGTCTGCACGGAGACATCACCCAGAGCCTGTTCACCTTCCTGCTGGGTCTGGTCTTGGGTTTCATCGCCATGAAATACTCCATCATCTGGTCCATGGCTCTGCATATTTTCAACAACTTGGTCCTGGCTGACGCCATGATGTGGCTGACCCAGAAGGTGCCGGCCCGCACCGGCATGATGATCAACCAGGGTATGGTTCTTCTGGGCCTGGTTGGGGGGCTGGTCGTCCTCTGGCTGATTCGTGGACAGCTGGCGGACCGTCTGCGCGCCTATCGTTCACGCCCCGGAACCTACAAGGGCTGGATCTCCCTGGGGCTGGCTGTCCTGGTAGTCCTGGCAGTGGTCAATGCAGCCCAGCGCTTCTCCCTGGCTTGACAGTGCAGTTGCCCACATCCTCCCCCGGACGAACCCTCGATGACCGATTCCCGCTATGCTGGATGCAGGGATGCAGATACATCCGCATGAAAGGAAACAAGGACAGACCGTATGACATCAGCACTGACACCATTGGATCAGACCCGCTTGGAGGGCCTGCGCAACGCCTTCGATGAGCGTGAGGCCAACCACGTCGCCATGAACGCCGTCACTCAGGTAGGCATTGACGAGGTGGCCCACAACTATAATCGCTCCCGCCTGCTCCAGCACCGATTTTCGGTCAGCATCGACAATGGCACGGTCACCTCGCAGGCGCACTCCGGTCGTTGCTGGCTTTTCAGCTCGCTGAATGTAGCCCGGTTCGTGGCCCGCAAGGCTCTGAACATTGATGGCGAAAGCACCGCCAACCCCATGGGCGACTTCGAGCTGTCCCAGAACTACGCCATGTACTATGACAAGCTTGAGCGCGTCAACTACTTCCTGCGCGACGTGGCGGCTCTGTTGCGTGCCGGCGAGCCTGTCGACTCCCAGCTCATGCGCTTCCTGATGGGCGATGTCATGGGCGATGGCGGCCAGTGGATCATGGCCATGAACATCTATAAGAAGTATGGCGCAGTGCCCAAGCAGTTCTATCCCGAGACAGCCTCCTCCCAGAACACAAGCCAGATGAACGATCAGCTGCGTCGCCTGCTCCATCAGGCCACGGCTCACATGGTGGCCAACCCGGAGGGGATCGACGAGATCATCGATCGGACCCTGGAGGCCGGTCACCGTATCCTGACCATTCATCTGGGCACTCCGCCCACCAGCTTTGACTGGGAGTGGACCGACAAGGACGGCGTCTTCCACCGGGATGGGCGGATCACCCCGCAGGAGTTCTGGAAGCGCTACGTGAATGCCGGGCTTGAGGACTATGTCTGCCTGGTCGACGATCCGCGCCCCGAGCACCCCAAGGGCCGCAAGATCGGCATTGAGCACCTGGGCAACGTGGCTGGCGGCGATCCCACCGAGTATCTGAACGTCCCGGTGGAGGTCATGAAGGACTGTGCTCGTCGTCTGATGAGCGAGCAGGGTCTGCCGGTCTGGTTCGGCGCCGACTGCCACCCCATGATGGACCGCAAGGCCGGTCAGTGGGCCACCGACCTGTTCGAGTATGGCCGGGTTTACGGTGTGGACTTTGACATGGACAAGGAGCAGCGGGTGCGCTTCGGCGATTCCGCCCAGAACCATGCCATGGCATTCGTGGGTGTGGATGTGGCCGATGACGGCCGGACCACCAACCGCTGGCGGGTGGAGAACTCCTGGGGCGGGGACATTGCCAACAAGGGCTACTTCACCATGAGCGACGACTGGTTCAGCCAGTATGTCTATGAGGTGGCCGTGCCTAAGTCCATGCTGTCCGAGGAGTATCGCCAGGCCTTCGATCAGGAGGCCGTCATGCTGCCCGCTTGGGACCCCATGGGCGCCTTGGCCTGAGCTTACCTAACTGTTCGTTCCCG
Source organism: Bifidobacterium sp. B4079 (assembly GCF_026537385.1). Lineage (NCBI taxonomy): Bacteria > Bacillati > Actinomycetota > Actinomycetes > Bifidobacteriales > Bifidobacteriaceae > Bifidobacterium > Bifidobacterium sp. B4079. Next base: position 313,760 of record NZ_JAFNMH010000002.1, read on the forward strand.
TGGTCTATGAGGGTCTCGGGACGGACTGTTCACATTGGCCCGGGTGTGGGCGGTCATAAGCAATTCGGGCATGATCGTCGTAGCGCGACAGAGAGGAGAGCGACCGTGGCATTCGTCAAGGAACCGGATATCATCCCGGAAGAGGAGCGGCAGTATTTTGCCGATACGGCCGTCTTTCCCGAAACAGTGGACGTCAACATTCGTCAGCTGGATCCCATCCCGGCACCCAGGGTCTTTCTGCGCTCGCGGCCGCTGGATTCGAAGCGTATGGAGCTGGTTCGGGACTCCCGCCAGGCCATTCGCGATGTATTGCATGGGCGGGACGACAGGCTGCTGGTCATCGCCGGCCCCTGCTCCATCCATGATCCGGAGGCTGCTCTGGAGTACGCCCGTCGTCTGTCGGCCGTCAATGAGCGGTTGAAGGATCGGCTGCTGATTGTCATGCGGGTCTACTTCGAAAAGCCCAGGACCACGGTCGGCTGGAAGGGCCTGATCAACGACCCTGACCTGGATGGAACATTCAACATTCGCAAGGGGATTCGCCTGGCCCGTCAGATCCTCTGGCAGGTCTTGGGTCAGGGGATTCCGGCTGCCACAGAATGGCTGGATCCCATCACCCCGCAGTATCTTTCTGATGAAGTCAGCTGGGGGGCCATAGGCGCTCGGAACACGGAGAGCCAGGTCCATAGAGAGCTGGCCAGCGGCATGTCCATGCCCATGGGCTTCAAGAACTCGACCGAGGGCAGCGTAGAGGCTGCAGTTGATTCCTGCTTGGCAGCGGCATCCGAGCATCACTTCCTGTCCATCAACCTGGATGGCCATGTCATCGCTGCCGAGACCAAGGGCAACCCTGATTGCCATATTATTCTGCGCGGTTCCAGTCATGGTCCCAATTACGATCCGGAATCCGTCCGGTCCGCCCTGAAGTTCATGCATCAGGCGCCGCTGGGTCCTGGTGCCTGCCGAGGTCTGATTGTGGACGCAGCCCATGGCAACTGCGGCAAGGACCCCGTACGTGAGGCCCAGGTGGTCGAGGAGTTGGCAGACCGTCTCGCCAAGGGCGAGCAGGGCCTGTCGGGCATCATGATGGAGAGTTTCCTTAAGGGCGGTCACCAGAAGCCGGCCCCACTGGATCAGCTGGTCTTCGGCCGGTCCGTCACTGATGCCTGCATTGCCTGGGACAGGACCGAGGAGCTGCTGCAGATCCTGGCCGAAGCCGTACAAGCCCGTCGGGAAAGGATGAAGGCATGAGTGGGATGGATGAGCCACAGGAGCGCCTGCCCCGACCCAGCAAGGCCTACGAGGTTGAACTGGTGCACAAGGCGCTGGCTGCCGGTGTCAACCCCCTGCAGTCGGGGAACCTGCCCAGGTGGGAGGACGAGGTAGGCGTAGGACGGATCGTCAACAGGCGGGTCTTTGAGCTTGACCGCCTGCCTTCCCCTGCGCAGATGCTGACCCGATACCCCTTGGATGGACCGGCCAAGGATCTGGTCATCCGCTCCCGGCAGGAAGTCGTGGACTGCCTGCATGGGCGGGACGACAGGCTGCTGGTCATTGTGGGCCCCTGTTCCATCCATGACCCGGAGGCTGCTCTGGACTATGCCCGTCGTCTGTCGGCCGTCAATGAGCGGTTGAAGGATCGGCTGCTGATTGTCATGCGGGTCTACTTCGAAAAGCCCAGGACCACGGTCGGCTGGAAGGGCCTGATCAACGACCCCGACCTGGACGGCAGCCACAACATCCAGAAAGGTCTGGTTCTGGCACGGCGCATTCTGCTGGGTGTGCTGGAGGCCGGGCTTCCAGCGGCCACGGAATTCCTTGAGCCCACATCGCCCCAGTACATTTCTGATGCGGTCAGCTGGGGGGCCATTGGCGCTCGGAACACGGAGAGCCAGGTCCATCGGCAGCTGGCCAGCGGCATGTCCATGCCCATCGGCTTCAAGAACGCCACGGACGGCAGCGTGGATGTGGCCATTGACTCCTGCTACGCGGCCTCTCAACGTCACACCTTCTTCGGCATAGACCACGAGGGCCAGGCCGCAGCTGTCGCTACCATGGGCAATCCCGACTGCCATCTGGTGCTTCGTGGCTCCAAGTCCGGCCCCAACTACGATCAGGACTCGGTGCGGGCGGCCCTTGCCGTGCTTCGCCAGCGCATGCACAAGGACAGCGCGGCTGCCCACGGGCTGCTCATCGATGCCTCCCACGGGAATTCCGGCAAGGACGAGCGGCGTCAGATCCAGGTCGTCCATGAGTTGGCCCAGCGGATAGGCGAGGGCGAGGAGGGCTTTACCGGGCTGATGATGGAGAGTTTCATACGTGGCGGCAATCAGAAGCCGGCCCCGCTGGACCAACTGGTTTATGGATGTTCGATTACTGACCGCTGTATCTCCTGGCCCGATACTCAGGATCTGCTGGAGGAGCTGGCACAGGCAGTGGACCGTCGTCGCAGCACGGCTCGTTGACATATGGCCTGCAGTAGGCTGGTCGGGCCGCAGTCGCGGGTGAAATCATAGATAAGGAGTCAGGCATGTGCGAAACAGACGGTTCCCAGGAGGGCGAAGATCGACAGCCGGTTGTCGTCATAGGAGCCATGGACGAGGAGGTGGCCCTGATCGGCCAAGGTCTGAAGCAGGCGGATCAGGATCCCCGCGCCAGTGATGCCGGGCTGAAAGTCATATGCGGCACTCTTGATGGGTCGCAGGGCCCGGTTCGGCTGGCCGCCACCGTGGGCGGCATGGGCACTGTCAACATCGCCGCCACCACACAGTATCTGATCGATGCCTTCCATCCCAAGGCCGTCATCTTCTCCGGCATTGCCGGCAACCTGAACAAGGATCTGCATATCAACGACGTGGTCCTTGGAGGCACCCTGCGTTATTTGGACACCGACATGCGATTGGTGGCCCAGTCGGCCCCCGGCACCGAGGAGTTCCATTCGGACCCTCACCTGCTGGATCTGGCAAGCCGGACCTTGGACTCCATGGGAATCAAGCACATCGTCGGCACCATTGCCACAGGCAACTACTTTGTGGACAGCCCGGAGAAGATCGCCCAGGTCAAGGAGCAGACCAGGGCCGATGCGGTCGAGATGGAAGGGGCAGCCGTCTGCCACGTGGCGGCCCGCAACAAGGTTCCGGCCCTGGTCATCCGTGCTCTGAGCGACAACGCCGATACAGACTATGAGGTCTTCCGCGAGTTCGACATCTCCGAATATGCCGACACGGCCGCCAGGCTGGTGCTGGGCATCGTGCGCGAGCTCTGACCGCTGACCGGGAAGGATTTCCCGCTTGAGTGCATTTTGCCGGTTGGAAGCCTTCGCTTGCGTATTCATTGGCTAATTATTCATCAACTGAATGGTTGTTGCAGCCACTCTGGCCTTGACCGGTTTCTGGACCAGCTGGTTGTCAGTTGCTCCATGCAGGCCCTAGATAGAGGCAGTCTACTTCTCAGCCATATCGGCAACAGAACCTCTGTCAATGAGTGCGGGCTCTATGCAGACGTGCTCGATGCGCTGGTCCGGGTCTTGTATCCGCCGCACCTGGAGGCGCAGGGCGGCGGACGCCAGGTCCTGGGCCGAGGATCGCATGACGGTCAGGCGCTTGGTGTAACCGTCGATGGTGATCATGGATAGATCGTTGGGAATGCGGCACCCCCGTCTTTCCAGGGCCTGGACCAGAGCGATGGACAGATAGTCTGGATGGACCAGGACAGCAGTGGTGTGCGTCTCCAGAATCGTCTGGACGACCTGCTCGACATCCTCGGCCGCATACGGCTGCTTGTCCTTGAGCAGGAAGGTCTGTTCAAGCCCGTCCCCTTCTCGCATCATCAGCTGCCAGCCCAGCTCGATATCGCCCGCGGTGGGGGTGCTTCCCAGAGCCAGTCCCACCCGATGGTGGCCGTGCTGACGGAAGTGTTGCAGTCCCCGGCGGACTCCGGCTGGATGGTCGGTATGAACCGAGTCGAAGAATCCGGGCAGCCACTGTGGCGGATGACGTTCCAGAATGGTTACTGGCAGTTGACACTCGGTCAGCCATTGCCAGGTTTCCGATGCGACATCCGGTTCAATGCTTGGGGCCACGATCAGTCCAAGCATCTGTGGATCAGTGGCCAGATCTTCAAGGATATCTACCTCAGGAAAGGTCTCATAGGAGGTTTCCTCGGCCACAATATCCAGGCCGAATTGTTCGGCCGCCATGCGTCTGATGGCTTCGGTCACTGAGGGCCAGATGAAGCTGGGCTCGGGCAGAGCTACCCCGATTCGGTTTCTACGAACGACAGCTGCCCTATCCTGGCTGGAGGCTTTATCCATGGCGGGGCTTGACACTCCAGAACTAGTTCTGGAGTGGGTGTCTCCGCCGCTGCTGGCTCGATCCAGGTTGCCCTTTCTTCCGGCCTTCTTTTCCGAGGAAGCATTCGTTCTCACCGATGCCCTTGGTATCTTAGCCAAGGTTGGATCAGAGCTGTTGGGGGAAGAGACTGAGGACGATTCAACAGATTGGCCTTGGGAATCCAAGGATTTGACTGCCAGGGCGCCCCCACGCACCCGTCTGACGAGACCAGCTCTGGCCAAATTATTCAAATCTCTTCGTACTGTTATTTCAGTGGTGCCCATCATCCGGGCCAGGTAAGGCACTCTGACTACGCTCTCTCTGAGAAGCGCGTTGAGGATCAGCTCTCGTCTCTGAGCCGGGAGCCATCCTGCCGTTGGGGGCTTTGGGAAGGACCCATCAGCGGGGTCTTGTCTTTTGCTTCTTGTCCCTGATGCTCTTTGACTCATGCTCCGGCCTCGATGCTTTATTACAACTATGCTGATGAGGGCAGTAACGACGGCCAACATCCCTAGCTTTCAAAGTGTATACCAGAGTTACAGCTTAAAAGCGATGGAAACAGACTGCAACAAACTCTTCAGGTCATTTTCCGACCAATTAGTCTGGATTTGTTCGTTCGGAATCATCATGGGCAGGTAAGCCAACAGGGGTTCGCCTAGGGACTGTGATGAATCTGGAGCGAGAGAGGGGTCGGCTATATCCGGCCTCTTCCCTGGCATTGTCGCCGAAGGAAAGGGATGATCATGAACGTGAAAACTGTAACCAAGGCTCTGGCGGTGACTACTGCGGGCATCTTGCTGCTGGCTGGCTGCGGCGGTGGCTCAAGCAAGCAGGCCTCCTCAGGCAGTGACGGCTTTGACAGCAAAGCCAAAACAACCATCACCTTGGCAGGGTGGTCTTTGGACATGACCCCCGAGTTCAAGACTCTGGCTGACGGCTTCCATAAAACCCACCCCAATGTGACTGTCAGCGTCAAGCAGTATTCCGCTGATGACTATGACAAGCAGCTGACGGCGGACATCTCCTCTGGCGCCCAGCCCGATGTCTTTCCCGTCAAGAACATGATCAAGTACATCACCTATGCGGACTCGCAGGGGCTGGCGGATATCTCCGACATCGCCAAGGGTTTCCAGGGCAACAAGCACATTGATCTGAACGGCTATGAACACGACGGCAAGTATTTCGCTTTGCCCTATCGCAGCGATACCTGGGTGCTTTTCTACAACAAGGACATGTTCAAGAAGGCCGGTGTTGAAGAGCCGAACGCCAAGTGGACATGGGATGACTACACCAAGGCCGCCAAGGAACTCAAAGAGAAGCTGCCGGCAGCGGGTTACGATGCCAACAGCGTCTACCCCATGTACATGCACAACTGGCAGTCCGTGGTGCAGTCCTTCGCGCTGGCGCAGTCCGGCAAGCCGGCCGACAGCACCTTCCTCAAGGCCGACTTCTCATACATGGAGCCCTTCTATAAGAGGGCCTTGGAGTGGCAGAAAGACAAGTATACAATCGACTGGAATACCTCATTCACCAACAAGGTTCAGTACCAGGCGCAGTTCGGCACCCAGAAGACCGCAATGATGCCCATGGGCACTTGGTTTGCTGCGGCCCTTCTGAACCAGCAGCAAACAGGCGAGGCCCAGAAGTTCAGCTGGGGCATGGCTCCGGCTCCACAGAATCCCGACAAGAAGCTGCCTAAGACCCCGATCACCTTCGGCAGCCCCACCAGCCTGGCAATCTCCTCCAAGTCCTCCGGCCAGAAGCTGGCCGCAGCCAAGGAGTTCGTCAAGTGGGCCGTCGGCCAAGGCGGCGCCATCGAGCTGGCCAAGCTCTCCACCACTCCCGCCTACATCGACGACAAGGTGACCGAGACTTTCTTCTCCCCGGAAGGCATGGCCTCCGACCAGGCCTCCAAGGATGCCTGGAGCAAGCACGACATGAAGATGGAAGCTCCTGTGGCCAAAGCTACGGATACCATTAATTCCATTCTTAAGGACGCTCACTCTTCGATCATGACCGGCGCCAAGTCTCCATCCGATGCGCTCAAGGAAGCGACCCAGAACGTCAAAGACCAGGGTGTGCTGGACGAGTAGCAGTTCCCGGCTATGACGGAAGGTTTCAGGACGCATATATGTCCTGAAACCTCCCGCTGAGCTAGTCGGGACAAGGGCGACAGGGGACTTCCCAAACCCATGACACGCGATGGAAGTAAGGAGAGGCACAGATGTCAGAAGAAATCGGCGTGATCGACGACCTACAGCCGGCCGCTGATCGCAAAACGGGGTCTCATGGGCCCGGCGGCGGGCGGCGAGCTCCGAGGACTAAGCAGGGCAAGTTCAATGCCAAGGCGATTTCGCGAAGGAACCTGCGCAATGGTTTGATATTCATATCGCCGAATTTCATAGGTTTTATCTGCCTGACTCTTCTGCCCACGCTGACGCTCTTTTATATAGCTTTTACCAAGTGGTCGGCCTTTGGCAACCCCGTCTTGAACGGCGTGAAGAACTGGGTCAGGCTATCCCATGACAGGATCTTCATGACCTCGGTGTGGAACACCATATACTACTCGATAGTCCACATCCCCCTCACCCTGGTCCTGGCCTTCGCCCTGGCTGTCCTGCTCAATTCCAAGCTGCGCGGACGCGCTTTCTTCAGGACGGTGGCCTTCTTCCCTTACATCACATCCATAGTGGCTGCAGCCCAGGTTTGGGGCATGCTCTTCGACCCCAAGTCCGGCCCTATAAACTCTTTCCTGCGGCTTTTTATCAGTAATCCCCCCGGGTGGCTGGGCTCGACGGCCTGGGCCATGCCTGCGGTCATCGTCGTGGGTACCTGGCGTGAGGTCGGCTACTATATGATCCTGCTCCTGGCAGGTCTGCAGACCATCCCCTCCGAGCTCTATGAGGCCGCTGAGCTCGATGGCACAAACGGATGGCAGCGCTTCTGGCATGTGACCGTTCCCATGATGCGCCCCACGCTTTTCTTCGTCATGGTCACCCTGACCATCGGATCCTTCAAGGTTCTTGATCTGACACTGGTCATGACCGATGGCGGACCCGGCACCAGCACCTTGGTTCTGGCGCAGTACATCTACCGTGTGGCTTTCGAGCGTGGTGACTTCGGCTATGCTTCGACCGTCTCCCTGGTTCTTTTGGCCATATGCATGGTAGTCACGCTCTTCCAGTTCTGGTACAACAACCTGAAGGAGGACTGAGATCATGTCCACCAATACAGTCTCTGCAGACATCCCCTGGAACAAGAAGCAGGTCTCCCCGGCCAAGATCGTCGGTACTGTCATCGGGTATCTGGCCATGATTGCCGTCTCCGCGTTCGTGCTCCTGCCCTTCTTCTGGATGTTTCTCTCTTCTCTGAAACCCAACAACGAGGTCTACGCCATCCCTATCAAGTGGCTCCCATCGGTCTGGCATTGGGAGAACTACATTGCCATCTGGACCAAGTCGGATATGACGACATGGCTGCTCAACACCATTTTCTTCGCTGTGATTGTGACCCTCCTGCAGGTCTTCACCGGGTCCTTCGCCGCCTATGGCTTCTCGAAGATCCCCTTCAGGGGGCGTACCACCCTCTTCCTGATCTACATCGCCACCATGGCCGTTCCCTGGCAGGCCTACATGATTCCGCAGTTCAAGCTGGTCTCCGCCGTCGGCCTCTCCGATACCAGGTGGTCCATCATCCTCCTGCAGGCTTTTGGGGCCTTCGGTGTTTTCATGATGAAACAGTTCTACGACACCATACCTGAGGATCTGTCCGAGGCGGGCCGATTGGATGGCCTGAGCGAGTTCGGCATCTACTGGCGCATCATGCTACCCCTGTCTGGGCCATCTTTGGCGGCCTTGGCCATCATCACCTTCACTAATACGTGGAACGACTACATGGGTCCGCTGATCTATCTGCGTTCCCAGAAGCTCTACACGATTCAGCTGGGCCTCAAGCTATTTATTTCCCAGTACAATGCTGATTTTGCCATGATCATGACCGGCTCTGTTCTTTCGGTCCTGCCCATTCTGATTGTCTTCCTCATCGGTCAGAAGCAGTTCATCGCTGGCATTGCGACATCCGGCATGAAGGGCTGAATCGTGGCTGGAAGCGAGGACGACCAGGGGCATCCCGCCAAGGGCTACGCCATGCGGGCCCTCTTGGGGATTGCCAACTCCATTGCTGTGGTGCTGGGGGCTGGATGTTGCTCCCTGTTAGGGATGCTGCCTTTGGTTGCTGTACTTATCTTTCTGCGGGATCCGCAGTACTTCCCAACCTATCTGCTGGCAGCTGTGCTGTCTGCACCTGGTCTGGCGGCCCTCTTCGCTATCTATCGGGATCATCCAGGCCTGTCCTCGGCTTCTGCCCGTGCCAGGCGGCAAGCTGTGGATTCCATGACAGAGCGTGGGCAGTCTCTGCCGGATTGGATAGCGAAATCCTATGTGGATTCGGGGACGGTCTATGGATTCTTCTGCGCATACTGGCGGGCCTACAAGGTTCTGGCCCTGAGGTCATGGGCGACTTGGCTGCCCCTGGGGATTGTCGCCTTCGCGCTGATTTATGACCTGCAGATTGCATCGCAGCTCTCATGGGGCTGGATCATGTTCTTTCCCATCCTGGTATGTCTGCTGCTTCTGGCGCAGACCGCCTTGGCTTCTCTGGTGCTACTGGTGGAATACCCTCGGGCGCGCATCCGCAAGGTGCTGGTCAATGGCCTCCTCCTGTCGGTGCGCCGTTGGTACATGCTGGTTCTGTCACTGGCGGTCCTGGCTGGGTATGCCTGGGGGCTGATGCGCTCGCCCATCCTGGTGGCCCTTCTGGCCACTGGTCTGATTTGGTATCTGGTCTGGGCAGCTGTGCGGTGGCAGGCCGATCCCTTCTTCCGGCAGATGGCCCGTGAAAGCAGGGACCCAGGTGTCCAGGCCATGTATGGACTGCCTGATACTGGAGCCAAAGGCTCCTCCTTCACCGCCCTGCGGGACTACCGGCAGTAGCGGTTCATAAAGAGGAGCCGTATTTAAGAGCAGACTCAAGGAGGATTTGCTGGAATGGGCTGTGGACCTTTGCAGGTGTTGATCGAGGACCGGGATCGTCCTGTGGATATCGAACCAGGAACCAGACCCGCGGTCAGGTGGAGGCTGGACCCTTTGCCATCTTGGGCGGGTAGGGTCCGTTTGGCCAGGGTGCGAGTTTGGGAACAGCCTAAGGGGCGGATACTTGCAGACACCGGCATCCAACCTGCGGACGAACTCAATGGCAGCCGTCTGCCTGGACCTGACATGGATCCTTCACAACGGTATTGGCTGACCGTTGTTCTGCTGGATGCACAGGGCCGTCGGCTGATAGGGTCTGAACCCATCACCTTTGGTACGGGGCCTGGTCTGGTCTGGCACGTTCAAGCCATTTGGTCCGCAGAGGAGGGAAAAAACTCCTCAGGATCCCAGGGCAATGCCCAGGGATGGGCGCTGATGCGTGGTGTGGTCCGGTTGCCCCCGGGTCCGATTCTCTGGGCTAGTCTGTACGCAACTGCTGACAGCACTGTACCTGCGCGGCAGTTTGTTTACCGACTATGGCTCAATGGGCGCTTTTTGGGCTGCGGACCGGTATTCCCCTTGGACGGAGAGGATCGTTACAGGGGCTACGAGGTCACCGGCCTCTTGCGTCCAGGGGCGGATAATGTTCTGGGTGTGGTGGCCTATGCCATGGAAGGCCGACGATTCCAGGCTCAGATGGATGTTGGCCGGCCTGATGGCAGTGTGGAGCACTACGGCACGGATGCCGAATGGAGAGCCATCAATGGTGCTGAGATCTTTCCTGACAGCGCATCCATCGGTACAACCTACTATCAGGCTCCAGCTGAGGACATCGACCTGTCCCGATATCCTTGGGGGTTTCCCAGCCTGGGCTTTGACGACTCTGCCTGGCCCAAGGTTCGGATTCGGCCTTCATTCTCCAAGTGTCTGGCGGCTCCGGCAGACGGCACCAGACTGAGCCGGGTGGATATTCATCGGGTTTTGGAGGCTGCTCCTGGCCATCTTCTGCTGGACTTCGGCTCCGTGCGGTTGGGCGGCATCGGGCTGCGGGTGAATCTGTCGCAACATTTGGACTTGACCGTCCGCTACGGGGAGGTCCTGGACGGCCAAGGATGCGTTCGCTACCGTTTGGCCACCTCCAACGTCTATCAGGATCGCTGGCAGCTGCAGGCTGGCAGCAACCGGGCCCAGACTTGGGGGATCCGGGTCTTTCGATATCTGGAGCTGACATGGTCTGCGGAATCTGGCCCTGAAGAGCTGCTGGCGAGCCTGTCTGGCGGGGGCCTGTGGGCGGAGTGCCTTGAGGCTCCCATATATGACGACCACGCCAGGTTTCATTGCGACAAGCCTCTGCTGGAGCGGATCTGGCAGCTGGGGCGGAACACTATCAGAGGGCTCAACGCTGACATCTACGTCGATTCCTGGACCAGGGAGCGAGCCCCCTATGAGGCTGATGCCTGGATCCAGCAGCGGGCTCATATGGTGCTGGATGATGCGCCTGCCCTGGGCCGTTATAGTGTGGACTATCTGATCGCCAACAGGACCTGGCCCACTGAGTGGCCTCTCTACAGCATTCTGGCTGTGCACGATGCCTGGATGCACACCGGAGATCTGACTCAGGCGGCGGCCCAGTACGACCGGCTGATGGGACTGCTGCCGGACAGATATCTGGACCAGGACAGCGGGTTGATCGTCAAGGACCCCGGCACTTCCAGCCAGATGGATGGCGACCTGGTCGACTGGCCGCCTGTTGAACGCGATGGGTATGTCTTCGGTCGTGTCAACACGGTTATCAACGCACTGGCCAGTGCCGCCTATAAAGCCATGGCTCGTCTGTCACGGGCGTTGGGCCGTCGTAGCAGAGCTGCCCGTCTGGCAGGGGTGTCCCGAAAAATGCAAGAGGCCTTGGATGAGCGGCTCTACAATCCAGAGGTCGGCGCCTACCGGGATGGTCTGCTAGACGGTCCTGACGGCCCGGCCATCAATCACTGCGCCATACATGCCTCGGCCTTCGTGCTGGCTTTTGCGCCTCCTTCGGATCCTGCACGTCTGGAAGCAATTGGTACCTATCTGCGTCGTAAGGGGATGGCCTGCAGCGCCTACTCGGCCGCCGTGCTTCTGGATGGACTTTATCGATCAGGTCTAGGGGCTGATGCTCTGGCTCTTCTGTCGGCAGGGGAGGGCATGCGCACCTGGAAGCACATGCTGGACCAGGGCGCTGGAGGCACCATGGAGGCTTGGGACCCATCGATCAAATCCAACACCACTTATTCGCACCCTTGGGGGGCCTCGCCTGTCTGGCTGATTTCCAGCGGGCTGATGGGGCTGCGGCCTTTGAAGCCCGGGTACCGAGAATTCGTTGCCGCGCTTCAGCCTGGAGGTATGGGCAGGGCTGAGCTGACCGTGCCCGTGCCCACTGGGGACATCCATATCTCCTATAAGATCACAGGAAAAGCGGATAGCAGGCCAGGGTTTGTCCTCCTGCCGGATATCGATCTGGACTTGGTGGTGCCACAGGGCTGTCGGGGTCATTTGGTCCTTCCGCCTATGGGTGGTGTCAGACCAGGGGGTCAGATCGAGGCCTTACTGGACGGGTCGCCAACCATGCTGAAGGCCCTGGATGCCGACAGTCGGGTGGCCGGCATTCGTTGCAGAGCGGGATCGTTGCTTGCGGATGCGCTGCCCTGCGGCCATCACCATCTGGTGCTGCCGCGAGCGCAAGCTTGACAGTCTTTTCTGATCTGTGTAGTGTTAGCCGTTGCATACCAAAGACCGTTGGTCGGGACCCTTGGGTCTCCTAAGTTCGGTTGATCGAGCCAGCACAGGTTGAGTTTCAAATCGGTCCTTATGACTTGTTTTCTGCTCTGCCTGTCGGCAGGGCTTTCTATTTGCCTGTCATGCTCAGTCGTCCGGCTCCCTCCAGAGGTCTGTCTAGGAAGGAACGCCATGAAAAGGCCCGAAAAGGAAGAGGCTGTCGCCAGGCTGACGGACAAGTTCCGTGACGCCGATGCCATCATCCTCACCGAGTACCGCGGGCTCAGTGTTCCGCAGGTCGCCGATCTGCGAAACAAGCTAGGCCGCGATACTTCCTACAACGTGGCGAAGAACACGCTAGCCCGGATTGCGGCCAAAGAGGCTGGAATCAAGGGTCTCGATGAGATGCTTGCCGGCCCCTGCGCCATCACCTTCGTCAAAGGTGATTACGTCGATGCCGCCAAGACGTTGCGTGATTTCGCCAAGGACAACCCGGCACTGATTGTCAAGGGCGGCTTCATTGATGGAGCTGTCGCTGACGCGGATGCCATGGAGAAAATCGCGGATCTGGAATCCCGCGATGTTCTGCTCTCCCGGATGGCCGGCGCGCTCAAGGGCACCATGTCCAAGGCCGCCAACCTGTTCGTCGCTGTGCCTACCAAGGCCGTGCGCACGTTCGACGCCCTGCGCGAGAAGCAGGAAAAGGCCGCCTGAGTCCACGGCCATTGGCCCGGATTCATACGGTAAGCATAAAAAGATGTTCGGTGATCGGTCTACCAGAATGCCGGTCGCCACAAATGAAAGGAAGCCATTATGGCCAAGCTCTCCGCTGACGAGCTCATCGACGCGTTCAAGGAAATGACTCTGGTCGAGCTGTCCGACTTCGTCAAGAAGTTCGAGGACGAGTTCGACGTCGAGGCCTCCGCCCCTGTGGCTGTGGCCGCTGCTGCCCCCGGTGCTGCTGCTCCGGCCGAGGAGGAGAAGACCGAGTTCGACGTCGTGCTCTCCGCCATCGGCGACAAGAAGATCCAGGTCATCAAGGCTGTCAAGGCCATCACCAACCTGGGCCTGGCCGACGCCAAGGCTCTGGTCGACGGCGCCCCCAAGACCGTTCTGGAAGGTGCCAAGAAGGAGGATGCCGACAAGGCCAAGGCCCAGCTGGAAGAGGCCGGCGCGACCGTCGAGCTCAAGTAGTCATCGGCTCTTCTGAGCCTTTGTATGCTGAAAAGCCCCAAACCGTTAATTACGGTGCGGGGCTTTTCCTTATGCATCTTGTCGACCGTGCGCGCGGGGTGATTGCGCTATGTGTCGGCACATGCGCTCTGCAGTCGTGGCCCTAGTATGAACTCGCAATCGCAATGATCGAAGTTGATCGAAATGGTTTGTTCATGATTGGATTCGCTGCTAGACTGGACCCTGTCCTATCGACCGTGACGCCGATGCCCAGATATGACAATGAGAGAGCAATCATGACCACCACCTTCACCAACCAGTTCTGGACCGTGACCTCCGGAGATCTGACCGATCGACGCAGGCCTCTGCAAGCCCCTCCAATAGGGGAGAAGCCTAGGGACGCCAAGCCCATCGTCATTGATCCCTGCCAGCGCCATCAGCCCTGGATCGGGGCTGGAGCCGCCATCACCGATGCCGCGGCCTCATTGATCTGGGGCAGCCAATCCGCGCAGCAAAGACATGCCCTTCTGGACGATATGTTCAACCCCGGCAGGGGCGGTTTTTCGGTCATCCGCATCCCGCTGGGCTCCTGCGAGCCGTCTTCCCAGCCCTACTACACCTACGACGACATTCCCTGCGGCGAGCATGACAGGGACCTTGTCAGGTTCTCCCTGGGCGAGGGCGAGCCGGGTGCTCCGGGCGCCACCAAGGACTACAAGTACATCATCCCTGTCGTCCAGGAAATCCTGTCCATCAATCCTGCGCTGAAGATCATCGCTTCGCCCTGGAGCGCCCCGGCCTGGATGAAGAACACCGGCCACCTGTGCATGGGTGGTCACCTGCGTTTCGGGGATTGGACCGGCAACGGCTATGATCCGCTCGAGGACTCCATAGAGGGGGTCTATGCCCGTTACTTCGCCCGCTACATCGATGAGATGGAAGCCATAGGCATCCCTATCTGGGCGGTAACTGTGCAGAACGAACCCTCAAACGCCGCCCCCTGGCCAGCCATGACCTGGACTCTGGCCCAGCAGGCCGACTTTGCGCACCGCTTCCTGCGGCCTGCGCTTGATCGGCGGCACTCCCAGGTGCGCATTTTCATCAACGATGACTCGGGGCACTGCCTGACCGGACCGGTCGACAAGGATGTCACCGCCGAGCAGGCCCGCTCCATCGACGGTCTGACCCTGCATACCTATGACAACGACTATCCGAATCTGGACTATGCCAACCGGGTCTATCCACAGTGGATCTACGGCATGACCGAGCGCCGCTGCATGCTGGACCAGACCCCTGAGGATGCTGCTCACATCATGTCCGGTGTCATCGGCAACTGGCTGGTCCGCCATGGCTCTTCCTTTATCGCCCTGTGGAACATGGCCCTGGACGAGCGGGGACTGCCCAACCAGATCGGCGCCGACGGCAGACGCGGGGTGGTCACCATCGATCATGGCAGCGGCAAGGTCCGTAGGAATCTGGAGTATTTCATGCTCCGCAGCTTCGGCCAGGACGTGGAGCCCGGTTCGGTGGTGATCGACTCCAGCAACTACACCCCGGACGGCTGGAGCGGCTCTCTGGGATCCGTGGCCTTCCTGGCGCCGGACGGATCCATCGCTGCTCATATCTACAACCCCACGGGCAAGCCAGTCAAGGCGGCTGTCACCATCAACGGCTGGGGGGACCGCTGGCAGTGTGTGACCGTGCCCGCCTGGGGGACCGTGACCATGCACGCGACGACGGGCGAGCGGATCAACGATTCTGCCGTGCCCGATGATGAGGACTTCGCCCTGCAGCTGCCTGAGCACACTGTGGATGACAAGGCTCCCGGGCAGGACTGAAGGCCGGATTGGTGATGCCGGGAAGGAAGCCGGCGGAAGGAGACGCACGGACATGAAGGAGATCTGGACCGCGACGGCAGGGGATCTGTCCCAGCGGCGAGAGCCGATAACAATTCCGGGGACGACGAATGGCCCCGGCGCAGCCGTCCCCATTGTCATTGATCCAACCAGACGCTACCAGTACTGGGAGGGGGCCGGAGCTGCCCTGACGGACTCCAGTGCCTACCTGTTCATGACAGCCATGGATGCCGACCAACGTCATCGGATTCTGAGCGAGCTCTTCGATCCGGCCCAGGCGGGCTTTTCCGCCTTGAGGATCTCCATGGGGTCCTGCGACTTCTCCAGTCAGCGCTACTACTCTTATGATGATCTTCCCGAGGGGGTGCTGTCTGATCCGGATATGGCCTACTTCTCCATTGGGCAGGGGAAGCCGGGCTCGCCCGAAGCCACCAGGGACATGAAGTACGTGGTCCCCGTCCTTCAGGAGATCATGGCCGTCAACCCGGGCGTGCGGATTCTGGCCTCGCCTTGGAGCGCGCCCGCCTGGATGAAGGACAGCGGTCGGCTGGACGGGGCTGGGCGTCTGCGGCTGGGGCAATACTGCGGCAACGGCTACCGTTCACGTGACACGGTCGATGCGGCCTATGCCCGCTATTTCGTGCGGTTCATCGAGGCCTACCAGAAGCTGGGGATTCCCATCGCAGCAGTGACCATGCAGAACGAACCCTCCAACACTCCGCCCTGGCCCATGACGACCTGGACCCCCGAGGAGCTGGCGCGCTGGGGCGTAGACTATTTGCGTCCGGCACTGGACCGCAGCTTTCCCGAGGTGGAGATCTTCTTCGGCGATGACGGCCTGAGGTTCTTCAGCCGCCCAGTCAGCGATTACATGACCCCTGTCGAGGCCCTGAGCTTCGCCGGGACGGCCATGCACACATATTCCGGCCTGCCCAAGTGGGTCGTGAACGCCACCAGGCAGTTCCCCGGATGGCGTTCGGTCATGAGTGAGCGCCGCTGCATGCTGGACGAGCGGGTGGACGAGGCCAGCCATGTCATGTTCGGAGAGATCGGCATCGGACTGGTCCGCCAGGGCGTGGG
Source organism: Bifidobacterium sp. B4079 (assembly GCF_026537385.1). Lineage (NCBI taxonomy): Bacteria > Bacillati > Actinomycetota > Actinomycetes > Bifidobacteriales > Bifidobacteriaceae > Bifidobacterium > Bifidobacterium sp. B4079. The sequence continues at coordinate 329,984 of NZ_JAFNMH010000002.1, forward strand.
CATGATCGATCTGTGGAATCTGGCCCTGGATGAGCAGGGTCTGCCCAGCTGGGCACGAACCATGGGCCGGCGTGGGGTCATCACCGTCGATTCCCGAACTGGCGGGGTCAAACGCAATCTGGAATATTTCATGCTCCGCAATTTCGGGCAGGACGTGCCGGTAGGCGCTCACAGGGTGGCCTCCACTAGCCATACATGTGACGGCCGGACCGGCGGTATGGGCTCGGTCGCCTTCGTTCGCGACGACGGTGAGCTCAGCGCCATCCTCTATAATCCGACAGGAGAGCCCATCCGGGCGGCCATGACTGTCAACGGTTGGGGCGCCTGCTGGCGACCGGTGAGCGTACCGGCTTTCGGGACGGTCTCCTGCCACATGTCAGACTCCGACCGCCTCAACCGCAGCATGGTGCCCGAGGATGACCGATTCATCGTCCATATGACTCCACACCCCGCCGACGACCACGACGAGCGAGAGGACGGCCAGGACTGATCCGATGACGGCGGCCGCTGATTGACTCTGACGGTTGCATCCAGAGCAAGAGCGACAGCCGTTTCGTGTCGATCGGGTCAATCGCTTCGTTGTCAAAGCCCTGTCTGCAGGGGAGGTTCGCTGCACTGGCATGCCTGTCAGTCTTTCATGTGTCCTTTATCAGTTAATTCGGCACGCAATCAATCCTATCTCTGGGTTTCATGACAGAATAGGCGGTAGTACCGAGTGAAGGCGGCTGCAGATTTGGGAGGTCGAAAACGTGAGTGACGATCGGCGACCGGGGCAGGTGTGGATAATCAAGTTCAATGGGGCGGAAGAGACCCGGCTCAAGCCTGGCGAGACCGTCGAGATCGGCCGCAAGCCTCTGCGTCCGTTGGCCGATGACGGTCGGCGTCGTCTGGAGGTGCCCGATCAAACTAAATCCATGTCCAAACGACATGCCATTTTCGCCGTCGACCAGGACGGTCTGGCAACCCTGCGCGACATGGGCTCCACCAACGGGTCCTATCTGATCCAGTCCGACGGATCGCTGGTCAGGCTGCCTGTGGATGCCGCCTTCCCCCTGTCCAGCAGCTCAGCTCGTTTCCAATTCGGCGATGTCCCCGTCGACTTTGTGCGCATCAGCAATCCTGAAGAGGATAAGACTGAACCTTCGACCCGTGTGCCCGACCTCTTCTCATACTCCACACAGCCCCGAGGCATGGTGGAGCCTGATGCAGCTGAGATGTCCGTCGATGACATTCTGGACATGCGCGCCGGCGAGCCCACTGGCATATTCAAGGCCGACGGGGTCCGCAACCGAGTCACTGCCCTTCACGATATGGCCCTGGGCGCCGCCAAAACAGCCGATTCCTCCCAAGAGGCCGACAGCGTTTCACAAGATCGTCCCAGGTCTGCCCCTGTCGCTCGTGACTCGCAGGACAATCCGTCGCAGCCTTTCTCCGATGGAGCCGCGTCCGCAGATTCGCGAGGCTCACGAGCTCGGTACTCCGACGATTCTGGTTCAGCCGAGCGTGGCCAGGCTAACAGGGGGCCGGCCGACGCAGGCTCAGCAGATGGTCAGGAATCGGACCGTCGCAGGTTTTATGCCGACCAGGGTGACCGGCGCGCAGATGGCTTCCAGGCCCAGAGCGCTCGTGGCGAAGCACGTCGGCCTCTGCCATGGCAGGAGCACGAATCTGAGCAGGGTCTGCCGCTGGTCGGCACCCAGGAGGAGGACAGCCAGCCTGTCGACCGCGACCTTTTCGCAGATGCTCGCCGTTCCCGTTTCGCTGAATCCGCTTCTGATCAGAATCGCTACGACCAGGATGCTGGCGATGCCCGTGACGCCCGTGGTCATCGTGACGATCGCCCAGCTTCCGTCCGCAGGGGCGAAGCGGACTCGGCCCAAGGGTTCACTCCGCTGGGAGCTGTAGAGCTGGCCCGCCTGTCTAAGAAGGAATCGGATCAAGCCCGGCGTCCCCAGCCAGCAGATGAGCAGGGTGATGGCCAGCGTTATCAGCCGGCCTTCGAGCCCGGATCCGTCTTTGAGCGGGTCTCCAAGGGTGACTATGACCGTGGTCAGGAGGCCATTGTGGTGGATGGGATGAGCTCCGACGATGCCAAGCGTACCGAGGATTTCGCCCTGCAGTTCGCCATGGCCAAGCATCGGCAGCTGCTGCCTTTTCTGGCGATGAACCCGGCCCTCTATGATGATCTGTACGCCTGGTTGGAGGCTCAGGGCGACCAGGACATCGATGCGGCCCTGCGCAACAATGACGGGTATCACGAATATCTGAACGCCGTGCGGAAGTGAGTGGACGGATGAGCGAGACGGTAATGAGCACCGGGGGATCGGAAGAGGACAAACGGGCTGAAGATGCACAGGCGTCAACGGCTGGCTCTTCCTCCGACCGCACGGCAGAAGAGGTCAAGGCCCCGTTGACTCCACTGGAGCGAATCCGGGGATGGCGCCAGGACTATCAGAACCAGGTGGGTCTGACCCCCTTGGAGAATGTGTCGCAACTGGCGGCGCAGATGGATCTGACGCATGCGCATCCTTCAGGCATCGCCCAGCTCTTCGCCAGCGGCCAGGTCCATCTGGATGCGCTCTTCCGCGACCGCGGCATGCTGCGTGCGGCCCACCGGCGAATGGAGCGGGTTCTGGACGATCAGGCTGCCAAGGAGCGTGCCAGCGGTTTCGCCCAGCTCTCCATGGTGGTGGGGGTGGCTGCCTGGCAGGGGCGCGACATGCCCGTACTGCTCTATCCCGTGCGTATCGACGAGAGCACGCAGGGGGTTTCCAGGGCATCCATCAGATTCACAGGCAAAGTGGACCTTAATCCTGCCTTGATCTCGGCCATGCGTGAGCGGGGCATCACCCTGGATCCGGACCGTCTGTTTTCTGCCTCCCACTATCAGGGCGGCACCCCCGAAACTTCGTCCCTGTTCAAGGACATGACGGCCCTGATCACGCCGCATATCAGCGACTTCGCTATTGAACGGAAAATCGTTCTGGGATGCTTCATCGAGCCATCGGCCCAGTTGCTGGGCGAAAGCCTTCGGATTCTGGACCGGATGGCCGCCGGGTCCACCGGCAACGATCTGCTGGATGCCTTGGCTGGCGACCAGGCAGCTTCCGAGCGGCTCAAGGGCGGACCTGTGCCCGACTACAGCCCCTTCGATGCAGACCCTCACAGCGAGTTCGAGGCCGGGGATGTGGACAACCGGGTCCGTTATGCCGCCCAGCTGGTGGCGACCGGGCACAGTGTGCTTGTGGATGAACAGACCGGCCGCCACAGCGCCGACGATGCCTTGGCCGTTGCCTCGCGCTGTGTCACTGCTGGAAGAACCGTGCTCTATGTGCCCTGCGTGGTGGAGGAGAAGCGACGCTTCCAGCATCGTCTGGATGCCGCCGGGATGGCGGACATGGCTCTTGACCTGACTGACGATCAGCTTGGCCGGATCCTGGACCAGCGGCTGATCGATGCAGTGGGGTTCAAACCCGGCAAGGCCAGCGAACACTTCGATCAGGTGGCTGACGAGCTTGTAGGCGTCCGCTCCCGGCTGACCCGTTACCTGGGTGATCTGCATGGGGTGGATTCCAGCTGGGGGGTTTCGGCCTACCAGACCATTCAGAATCTGGCCAACATCGCCAATATGCCTACGCACCCTGCCACCCGTGTCCGTCTGGGCGCGGCCACGGCCCACAACCTGCAGCCCGAGCTGGATGCCTGGGCAGACAAGCTGGAGAGGGCTGCCGAGCTGGGCGAATTCGTCATTGGCCCCCAGGACACGCCTTGGTTCGGGGCCACCCTGGTCAACGAGAACGAGGCCGTGGACGCATACTCCCGTGTGGTTCGCCTCCTGCAGCGGCTTCTGCCGGACACCCGCGAACAAGTCAAATCCACTGTGGAGACCTGCGGATTCCCCGTGCCGGCCACCGTCAAGGATTGGGGACGGCAGGTGGTGGTCCTCAAGAACCTGCGCCGGGTTCTGGACGTCTTCCAGCCTTCCATCTTCGAGCGTGACATTCCTGCCATGATCGAGGCCACCAAGTCCAAGGCTGATCGCAAGGCCAATGGCACTAATCTGGGATTCTGGGAACGCCGACGTCTGGTCAAGGAGGCCAAGAGCCTGCTCAGGCCCGGTGCCCAGGTCGAGGATCTGCATGAGTCGCTGGTGGTGGTCTCCAAGCAGGCTGAGCAATGGCGGACCTTCGTCCCCCACGGCGGCTGGCCGGTCCTGCCACCGAAGCTGGACGTCATCATCGACACTCAGGAATCCCTGATCCGCGACATGACGGCTCTGGACACCGTCCTGGCTTCGACTCCGGCTGGAGGCGATCTGGAGACCATGGACTTGAACAAGGTAGAGGAGCGGCTCAAGGCGCTCTTTGACGACCATACAGCCCTGGATACCTTGCCTGAGCGCTGCGCCCTGGAGGGCGAATTCAACAAGGCAGGGCTGCAGGACCTGGTCCAGGACCTGCGCAACCGCCAGGTCGAGGGCAAGGCGGTGCGGGCCGAGCTGCAGCTGGCCTGGTGGACCACGGTCTTCGACGACATCATGCGCTCCTCGCAGATCATCTCCAACCAGGACGGTTCCGCCCTGTCCAACGCGGCCGACCGCTTCAGTCAAGTGGATGCCCAGCACGTGGCCAGCGTTGGGCCCATGGTTGCCCAGGAGAGCGAAAAGCGCCTGTCTGAGCTGCTCTTCTCCCGCACCCAGGAGGCCAATCAGCTGCACACCATGCTGGCCGGCAACCCTGGTGCCTCCCTTGCGGTCTTCCAGCAGGCTCACCCCGGCATCCTGTCGGCGGCCAAGCCCATCATCATCGCGACTCCGGCCACGCTGGCGACCAGGACTAATCCGACACAGCTGGCCGACACGGTCATCATTGATGCTGGAGCCCACATGCCTTCCATCCAGGTGCTGACCGTGCTGGCTCGTGCCCGGCAGGTGGCAGTCATCGCCCACCGGCCTACCATCACCTCGGATGGCCTCTTGCAGCTGGTGGACCACCTGGTCCCGGTCACCGTCAAAGCCCGGCCCTCGCGACGTTCGATTCGGTTGGATGCCTTCCTGAAGGATCATGGCTATGGGGATCTGTCGGCGCCTGTCCCCGATTGCCTGGAGCCTGGCAGGGTAACCCTGACCAGGGTAGAGGGCGCTGGCGTCCCTGTCATGGCCACTGGGCTGGTCGAGTCCAGTCAACAGGAGGTGGCTGCCGTTGTCGATATGCTCAAGCGCAAGGCCGGATCCTTCTCCCTGGTGCCGAACAGTTATCTGCTGACTGTAGTCACCCTGTCGGCAGCCCACCGCTCCAGGCTGGGCGCCGAGCTCAAGTCGGCAGCGGCCAAGGACAGGGTTTTCGCCAGATTCCTGCGGCATGTACGGATAGTCGGCATTGATGAGGTCTGCGGCGCCCGGGCTACAGACGTGATCCTTACTCTTGGCTTTGCCAAGACCACCCACGGCCGTCTTCTGCAGCAGTTCGGTGATCTGGAGGGCGAAGGGGGCAAGGGCATGCTGTTGGATGCTCTGGTCCTGCCGGATCGGAATCTGGACATCGTCGCGGCATTCTCGGCTGATGACCTGGAGGACGATCGCATTCACCAGCCCGGGCCGCGTCTGCTCAAGGATCTGTTGACCTGGGTTGAGCATCCCGACGCTGAATCTGCCCGGCCCGAGCAAGCCGAACAGTCCGCCAATGTGCTCTTCAGGGATCTGGCCCAGCGGCTGCGGACACGGGGACTGGATGTGGCCTTGGATTATGGGTACGACCAGGCGCCCAGAATTCCTCTGGTGGTGGGGCTCAAGAACAAGCCCTATGCTCTGGCCGTGCTGACCGACGATGCCGAGTTCATGCACACCCAGTCCACCCGGGAGCGCCACCGGTTCACCACCGAGGACTTGCAGTATCTGGGCTGGTCGGTCATGACCGTCTGGAGCGTTTCGGCCTTTGTCAACCCCGACAAGGAAGCCGACAGGATCGTCGCCCGTCTTGCCGATATCTACCAGCAGGCGCGTTGATGGAAGACGATCAGCTGGACTGCGGAAATCAGTCCGGTGGGCCTGCAGCTCCGCGTCGGCGTCGCCATCGGCGGGTGGTTCGTCCGGGCAAGGAACGGTTCGATGTTGATGGCACAGAGGAGGATCCCCAGGACCGGGTCTGCAAACAGGATCGCCTTGACGAGGAAGATCGAAGGATTCTGGGCGAGCTGCCGCCTCACTGGGGGCTCTTCCCTAATGAGCGCGGCGACTGACTGTCGGTCCTAGTCCTGACTCTTGGGCAGTCCGGTTCCAGCCTGTTGGTTGTCTGCGCTCGTTGACTGGTGGATGTCATCGGCGATCTGGCGTAGCAGCTGCAGGCTCTGGTCCTGGGGGCTGGGAGCGTTGGGCTGGTCCTTGATGCCCGAGGCCGCCCGGCTCAGCTGCCGCAGCTTGTTGATGGGCATGATGATGCAGAAGTAGACGGCGATGGCGATCAAGAGGAAGTTGAGCAGTGCCGTCAGAATGGCGCCGAAGGAGATGGTAGCGTTCCGATAGGTGATGGTCAGGAGTCCGGACAGGTCTGGTTTGCCGAAGATCATGGCGATCAGGGGGCTGATCAGATTGTTGACGATGGCGTTGACCACGCTGGTCACCGCTGAACCCATAACCACGCCCACGGCCATATCCACCATGGATCCACGCGAGATGAACTGCTTGAATTCGCCCAGCACGCCCTTGTTGCTGATCTGCGAGATTTTGTGGACTGCTTCGGCGGTATCCTTGGCCGCCACCTGGTTGATCGAGGCCATTCTGCATCCTTCCGTGGTTGATATGAGGCATAGAGCGCCCATGCCTGCTGCTTCCACCTCCATTATCGCGGGCCCAGGATTGTTTCGGTTTTCCGACATGGCTGGAGGGTGTCGATGCAGAAGTTCTGTCGGGTCGGATGGCAATGACCGGGGTGGATGGATCCAGAGATAACAAGAGCAGAGCCTGACTGGCATCCAGGGCGAAGACGGCCTGGGACCCTTGCCGGACCTGGCTGCCCTCCCGTCCTTCAAGATCGGATCGATCCCTGGCGATGGTCTGTGCCGGTTGTAGAGCCAGTGCGTGCTCGGCTATCATGCAGCGTCCGCCGCCTGGGGCCTGCCCGGGAGTCGGTGTCTGCAGGCCGTTGACTTGCTGGACATGGGGAAACTCAGATTCCCTGTCAGCGCCAGGCTGATCTCGCGCGGAGGAGGGCGGCAGAGAACTCGGCTGCGCAGAATGCGTGCCGGCACCGGCTGGGCAGTCTCCCGAGGCCAGTAAATTCACCTTGTCGCCAGCCTGCAGGTCCCCTGGATCGTCGGCCAGGCGGATGGTCACCGGAGTGGTCCCGGGTGGCTGTGACGGTCTGACGCTGATCATGGCCGTGGTCAGCGGTTGCCCCGTGTGGAGGCTGATCATCAGCCGCCGCCCACGTACTTGCCCAAAGGAGGACATCAGGCCGGGCAGCCGTTCCCTGCCATGCAGGATTCGCGTTTCAACCATGCCAGGCTCGATGGCTGATCCCCGTGCAATAGGCCGCGAGGCGACCAGTATAGACAGGCGGCCCTGGGCCTGGACCAGGATCTGCAGGGCGCAGAAGACTGCCAGCCCCAATGCCAGGGCAGCTCCCACACGTCGCAGCTTAAAAAGCCGCCGTCGGCGGGTCAGGGGACCAGCGGCAGCCGAGGGCTTGTCCTTATTGGTAAAGATAGAAAAATCGACCATGCCCCCAGCCTGCCAGAATCTTGGCCGACCCATGGGTCCACATGGTCGATGTGGTCGAATGTGCCTTTCGGTCTACTTACTTGCCGCTTGTGGAGCTTGTAGAGGAGGAAGATGAGACTCCGTCGGTCCGGTAGAAACCATGGCCCTTGAACTCGATGGGCACTGCGGAGAAGACCTTGCGGACCTGCTGCTGCCCGCACTTGGGGCAGATGGTGATTGACTCGTCGTCGAAAGACTGCTCCTTGGTAAAGTCGTATCCGCAGTTCTTGCAACGATAATGATAGGTGGGCACCGTTCTTTCCCTCCGCTGATGGTCGGTTCGCGCGACGATTGGTTCAACACCCAATATCCTAGTGGTGGCTTCGACCAGAAGAATCGGCACCGGGCCTCTCGTCAATCTTGTTCGTCACCATTATGGTCCCCTCTGGGCCTTCGTGACAGACCTGCGGCTGTGGGCGTGAAACCTTCGGGTGTCAGGACGGCATCCACAGGAAGATCATGGTTCAGATGGGGCAAAGGGACTTCCACGAATTCGCCGGGCCAGCAGATGCCCACCACTGGAGTTTGTTCTGCTCGCAGCTCCAAAGCCCTGTCATACCAGCCTCCGCCCCGACCCAGACGAATGCCGGCATGGTCGATGGCCAGTGCAGGCACCAGGATCAGATCGGCCTGATTCAAGGCCTGCGCTGGCAGGGCTGGCATATCGGGTTCGTCCGGCCGCCAGCCGGGAATCCGCTTCATGTCATTCAGATCCTGCTCTGATTGCAGGCGTCCCCAACCTATTTGGGTGCCCGTGCCAAGCATGGGGACGAGCACTTGGTAGCCCCGGCCCAGCAGGAGGTTCAGGCTTGGGTCCATGGCTATCTCCCCCCGAATGGAGGAAAAAGCAGCCACGGTCAGGCTCTGGTCGCTGCGGGAGCGCTCGACCTTGGCAAGCAGTCGGCCGGTCAGCAGACCAGCCAGCTTGTGGCCTGCGTCACGGCATTGGGCTGGGTCGATGCGCCGTCGGGCTTCAAGCAGCCGGCCGCGCCAATCCTGCTTGTCCTTATCGATGCGTTCCTGCTCGTTCATGCCCTCAGTTCTACCAGCATGGGCTCTCCCTAATGGACGCATGCCTGCCTCCATGGCCGTTTGGTGAGAACATGGAGTCATGTCGGTTCTGCACACCTTCCGCCAAGTCTGGCAGGGTTCCCGAGCCCGTTCGGACCATGCCCTGGATCTGCCTGATCGTCTGACTTCGCCCCCAGGACATGGGGACTTCCTGCTGAGGCCCATCCGCGAGGGTGACCAGGCAGCCTGGAACGCGGTCCGATGGAGGAATCGCGATTGGCTAGCCCCGTGGGAATCAGGGGATCCCAGCCACGGACCCGGCATGACCTATGCCCAGTGGATGCAGGAGTTGGATCGTTCCCGGCAGGAGGGCACTTCAGCGGTCTTTCTTATGGAGTTTCATCAGAGCATCGTTGGGCAGATTTCTCTAGGCGCCATCCGCTATGGGTCCATGCGCACAGCGACAGTGGGCTACTGGGTGGACCAGGATTGGATCGGTCACGGATTCGCGCCCCTGGCCCTGGCCATGCTGGCGAACTGGGCTTTCAGAGACGGGAGGGGACCCCATCTGCACCGTCTGGAGGTGGCAATTCTGCCTGAGAACCAGCGATCCCTGCGTGTAGTCCAAAAGCTGGGCATGGAGCCGGAGGGGCTGCGCCGCAGCTACATGTACGTAAACGGGCAGTGGCGGGACCACCTGACCTTTGCCTGGATTGGCGACCAATTCGATCCCGATCTGCCGGCTCGTCTATGAGACTCTGGGGCGGACATGGTCGACACGCTGGGTTTGACTTGCTGTTTGGGGCATACCGTCAACTAACGTAGTACTTATGGTTTATGAATCACTCAGCAGCATCGTGGTTTTGGTGATTGCGGTGATTCTGGTGCTGGGTTGGCTGCCGTTTCGCACCGTCAAGGGTATGAAGCGGGCCTCGGAGCATCGCCAGGACAGGCTTTCCACCTCCCTGCACATGGTGGGGCGGGAAGACGGCATGAGGTTCTGCGACAGGCAGTCGAGGACGGTGAAAGGGTTGGTCATGCAGCAAGGGCAGCAGGATGGCAACCGGCGCAGTCAGGCCCAGCGCATCAAGCAGATCAGACAGTTGCGCCGCGCGGCCATACGCCGTCGTCGCATCCTGGTCCTTGTCCTCTTGGCTGTCACCCTGCTGGTGGCTGGGCTCTCTTTCTCCTTGGGCTACAGCCCATGGTTCACTTTGATTCCTCTGGCGTTGGTGATAGTGGTGTTGGCCGCCGGCGCGCATGCTTCAGCCCAGGCTCGTGCCTGGGAGCGAAATTTAGCCCAGCGGCGTGCCCGGCAGCGTCGTCAGCAGGTGGCCAGTCTGACTAAGAGCAAGACCGCCAGCAAGCCCGTGCAGACCAAGAATGAGGGTCGCACGGAAACTGCTACGGATGTGCTTGACCAGGATGAGATTCGTCGGACGTTGACCCAGGCTAAGGCTGATCAACAGGCAGCCCTCAAGGCCAGACGGCACAATGCTGCCAAGCCTGTCAAGCCGGCTGCCGACAGCAGCAAGGCCAAGGGTTCGGCCGGGTCCCTCACGTCGACCGAGAAGGCCGCTGCCAAGACCGGGCATACGTCGAACAGGCCATCCGTCGCCGAGAAGGCCTCTGAACGGACCCCGGCCAAACAAGCAGCTTCTGGGCCGACGGCTTCCAAACCGGCAACCACCAAGTCTTCAAAGGCCCAAAAGACTGCCTCCAAGCCTGCAATCCACTCGGCTTCCCCGCAGTCGACGCCTGCTCAATCCGCCATTGCCCATACAGACAAGTCCGGATCGGCCTCTGCGTCTGCTGGCAAAAAGCGTCCATCTTCGTCGTCTTTGGCTAAGGCCCAGGACGACGCCACCAATGAGCTCGAGCGCATCAGCCCTTCTCCGGCCTTGGATGCCTTCGGCACGGCGGCTGGACAGGATCTGATCTCCTTCTCCTTGGGATCGGCCCGTGACGAGGGATCAGGCAAGGACGGCAAGAACAGCGAAGACGAGGCTCCTCACAGCCTGGAGATCAAGTCCACCCGTCAGGTCTCCGTGGCCCGTCCTCCCGAAAAGAAGCAGCCAGGTCAGAAGAAGGCTCATAAGAAGGCCGATGGCCGACCCGACGACTTCCACAAGCGGGAGATGCAGGCCCAGGTCGAGGCGCCCGATCGCAGCGAGGACTCCCTGTCCATCGGCGTGGAGGCTATATTGGCCCGGCGTCGTCCGACAGCCAAGTCCTGAGGACAAATCGGCGAACCTTCTTTCACCACTAGCGTTAGCACTCAAGTTGGCAGAGTGCTAATTTCGCGCTACTATGACTTGTAGCGCAAAGGAATGCGTGGTGAGTGTTCGTCAGCCTCTCATCGACGTTCCGGCGTGGGTTCATTGGCTGTTCTCACAAGATGTAGGAGGTCCACAGTGTCGATTTCACTCACACCGTTGGAAGACAAGATCGTCATCAAGCAGGCTGAGGCGGAGACCAAGACCGCTTCCGGGTTGGTCATCCCCGATACCGCCAAGGAGAAGCCCCAGCAGGGCGAGGTGCTGGCTGCAGGCCCCGGCCGTCGCGACGACAAGGGCGAGCGCATCCCCATGGATGTCAAGGTTGGCGACAAGGTTCTGTACTCCAAGTACGGCGGCACCGAGGTCAACTATGGCGGCGAGGACTACCTGATCGTGTCCGCGCGCGACGTTCTGGCCATCCTCAAGTAAAGAGGCGGTGATAGTGGCCCCTGGTCCTGCGCAAGGACCAGGGGCCATTCGCGTCTTGTCGGGACCGTGCAGCGGAACAGATGCCCCAGGGACATATGGCGGCCACTAGCATGGTGCCCATGTACTATCGTCATCGCGTCAGCATTGATTCCCTGCCCGGATACCGGCAGGGCAGCCCTGCACCAGCCGTTCCCGGGTTGACCAGCTACAAGATCTCCAGCAATGAGAACCCATACCCGCCCCTGCCAGGCGTGCTCCAGACCATCTCCGAGCAGGCCCTGGGCCACCTGAACCGCTATCCGGACATGCATGGCACCCGTCTGGTGGAGCGGCTGGCTAAGCTGCACGGGGTGGAGCCAGCATGCATTCAGCTGGGATGCGGGTCCACGGAGGTCATCACCCAGCTGGTTGATCTGGTGGCTGGTCATGGCGATCAGGTGGTCTACCCCTGGCGCAGTTTCGAGGCCTATCCCATCATCATCACCATGGCCGGCGCCACCGGGGTGCCCGTGCCTCTGGATAGGCAGGGACGCCATGACATCGAGGCCATGATCGCCGCGGTCAACGACTACACCAGATTGGTCATTGTCAACAACCCCAACAATCCGACTGCGACCAGCGTCGATCGCGACCAGGCCGAACGGCTTTTACAAGCCCTGCCCGCCGATCTGCCGGTGCTCTTTGACGAGGCGTATGTACAGTTCAATGACGACCCTGATAGAGCCGACGGTTTGTCGCTCATGCGTGAGCATCCCAATGTGATAGCGGCCCGGACTTTCTCCAAGGCCTATGGACTGGCCGGTCTGCGGATCGGATACGCCGTGGCTGCCGAGCCGATCATTGCCGGCATGAACAAGGTGGCCCTGCCCTTCGGCGTCACCGATGTGGCCCAGACGGCGGCAATGGCCAGCCTGGACGCACAGGATCGCCTGGCCGAACGGGTCCAGGCACTCAAGCAGGAACGGGCCAGAATCCTGGCTGGTTTGCAAGAGCAAGGGTGGAGGATCCCTGAACCTCGCGCCAACTACTACTGGCTGCCTCTGGGCCAGGCCGCCGCGCAGGCTGATCAGCGTTTCCGTGACGTAGGCCTGTCGGTCAGAACCTTCCCTGGCGAGGGCATTCGCATCACTGTGGGGGAGCGGGAGGCCAACGACCGGGTTCTGGAGGTATGCGCCGACCTGCGTCGACAGGGTTTGCCGCAGGATCCGATTCCTGACTAAGGTCGCTGTAACGCGAGCGTAAATGTAAATGCTTGACGTCTCAGTTCTTGTATGGAATGTCACAGCGGGGCCAATTTTGCTCCTATGAACTTGTGTCGTCTTGGATGAACCTATATATTGTGGTCAGCTAGCCAAGTTAATCCAATATATAGTGTTTATCAAGGAGCAGCGGTCCCTATGCCCTTAGTAGATGTAGATCGGCATGATCCTCTGGGTGATGCCTCCAGGCTGGTGTATTTCTCCAGTGTCTCCAACAACACCCACCGCTTTGTGCAGCGGTTGGGCGTGGAGGAGCCTCTCCGTATCCCCCTGTACGAGCGGCGACAGCCCATGCTCGTCATGGATACGCCCTACCTTCTGCTGGTGCCCACCTATGGCGGCGGGTCAGCCAGGGGAGCCGTGCCCAAGCAGGTCATCCACTTCCTGAACAATCCGGTCAACCGCGGACTAATCCGCGGGGTGGTCACCTCGGGCAACAGGAACTTCGGCAGCGCCTATTGTGCAGCCGGACCGCAGATTGCCCTTCGGTGCGGCGTCCCTGAGCTCTATCGCTTCGAGCTCCTGGGCACTGCGGCGGACGTCCGGGCGGTAAGGGCCATTCTGGCCGGAATGGGAGTGCGGCTCCAACAGCAGTCGACTGATTCACGAAAGTCGGTTTTGTCATGAGCCGGCAGGAAGGCACGCAAGAAAGCGCTAAGTCAGAGGTCGGCGTCTACGCCGACGACGAGATGATGCGCCAATCCATCACCCCGCCCCAGTACCGAGTCACCCCTGAGGCCAGGATTCGCCCGGTCAACTGGAACAACGTCACCGACGAGAAGGATCTGGAGGTCTGGAACCGGCTGGTCTCCAACTTCTGGCTGCCTGAGAAGGTGCCCCTGTCCAACGACATCCCATCCTGGAACACGCTGACCGATCATGAGCGCCAGACCACGGTCCGCGTCTTCACCGGACTGACCATGCTGGACACCACCCAGGCCACCATCGGCGAGCTGGTGCAGATCGATCACGCCCGTACCGAGCAGGAGCAGGCCATCTATACCAACATCGCCTTCATGCAGTCGGTCCACGCTCGCTCCTATTCTTCGGTTTTCTCCACCCTTTGCTCCAGCGAGGAGATCGACAGGGCCTACCGGTGGGCTGTGGCCAACGACATCCTCCAGGAGCGCGTCCACACGGTCCTGCACGAGTATGTCAGCGAGGATCCCCTCAAGCGCAAGGTGGCCTCCACCATGCTCTCCTCTCTCATGCTCTATGCTGGCTTCTACCTGCCCCTCTACTTCTCCAGCCATGCCAGGCTGATGAACACGGCTGACATGATTCGGCTGATCCTGCGCGACAAGGCCATCCACGGCTATTACTCGGGCTACAAGTATCAGCGGGGTCTGGAGGAGAGGACCCAGGCTGACCAGGCCATGCTGGAGAAGTTCACCAATGATTTGCTGGATAAGCTCTACGACCTGGAGATGGTCTATTCAGGGCAGATCTATGAGGGATTCCCCTTTGTCGAGGATGTCTTCGCCTTCGTTCGCTACAATGCCAACAAGGCGCTGATGAACCTGGGCTACCCGGCCCGGTTCGTGGCCGGCCAGACCGATGTCAGCTCGGAGATCCTGGCGGCCCTGTCGCCCTCTGCCAACGAGAACCATGATTTCTTCTCGGGCTCGGGCTCCTCCTACGTCATGGGGCACTCCGAGTCCACGGACGACGACGACTGGGACTTCTAGGCCAGTCGGAACCGGTGTGATATTAGGCACAGAAAACCCTATATATGCTCACCGTTTTCGATATCGATAGCACATATAGTAATTCAGGCTCGCGCTGGGCGGGTACTGATCGGCCCGTCCTCAGGGCGGGCATCACCGTCAAGACAGGCTCTGGTGGCCTGATCAGGAGGAAGCATGGAGCAACAGCAGACCGCCGGAATTGATTCGGAGCTCAGCGCTCCCGAGTTCGCCGCCCAGGGTCAGCGTCTGGGGGCCGTGGTCTACTTCTCGTCGGCCTCGCGCAATACCGCCCGGTTCATCGCCAACTGCCATTTGGATGACGAGGGGATCGACGTCTTCCGCATCCCCTTGAGGCCCAAGGACCCGCCGCTCAACATTCGCCAGCCCTACATCCTGATCGTCCCCACCTATGGGGGCGGATCAGCCAAGAAGGCGGTCATGCCGCAGATCAAGCGTTTCTTGAACGACCCAGCCAACCGGGCCGGCATCCGCGGGGTCATCGCCTCGGGCAACACCAACTTCGGGGAGGCCTTCTGCATGGCGGGAGACATCATCTCCCGCAAGTGCAATGTGCCATTCCTCTACTATTTCGAGCTCATGGGCACCAAAGAGGACCAAAACAAGGTCCGCCGCGGGGTCGTGGATTTCTTCCGCAACAACCCCGAGCCCTGAGCCAATTTCATTACGCATATCATCACCGCCATACTCATGAAAGGACACCCGATGGGAGCAAACGAGGATACATCCCTGGGCCTGGACAGGACCGCATCCGAGGATGAGGAGACCTTCGATCCGGCTCACGACTACCATGCCCTGAATGCCATGCTGAACCTGTACGACAAGGACGGAAGGATTCAATTCGACAAGGACCACGAGGCCGAGCGCCAGTACATGGACCGGCACGTAGGGCCCAACACCATGACCTTCCCCTCCACGGCCGAGCGGATCGCCTACCTCCTGGATCAGGAGTACTACGACCGGAAGGTCTTTGAACGCTACGCCCCGGAGTTTCTGGACAAGATCTATAAGCATGCGGCCGAAAGCGGCTTCGAATTCGAGACCTTCCTGGGTGCCTTCAAGTTCTACACCTCTTATGCGCTGAAAACCTTCGACGGCAAGCGCTACCTGGAGGACTTCCCCCAGCGTTGTGTAGCCGTGGCCTTGGAGCTGGCCGACGGGGACGAGCAGGCCGCCATGAAGTACGCGGATGAGATCATCTCCGGCCGCTTCCAACCCGCCACCCCCACCTTCCTGAACCTGGGCAAGGCCCAGCGCGGCGAGCCGGTCTCCTGCTTCCTGGTGCGCATAGAAGACAACATGGAGTCCATCTCCCGAGGGGTCAACGCGGCCCTGCAGCTGTCCAAGAGGGGCGGCGGCGTGGCCCTGCTGCTCAGCAATCTGCGCGAAATGGGCGCACCCATCAAGCACATCGAGAACCAGTCCAGCGGCGTGGTCCCGGTCATGAAGCTCCTGGAGGATTCCTTCTCCTACGCCAACCAGCTGGGCGCCCGCCAGGGTGCCGGCGCCGTCTACCTGTCGGCCCACCACCCTGACATCATGCGCTTCCTGGACACCAAGCGGGAGAACGCGGATGAGAAGATCCGCATCAAGTCCCTGGCCCTGGGCGTGGTCATCCCTGACATCACCTTCGAGCTGGCCAAACGCAAGGAGCCCATGGCCCTCTTCTCGCCTTATGATGTGGAGCGGGTCTACGGCAAGCCCTTCGCTGACATTCCCATCACTGAGCACTACGAGGAGATGGTCAAGGACAAGCGGATTCACAAGAAGTACATCGATGCCCGTGACTTCTTCATGACCCTGGCCGAGATTCAGTTCGAGTCCGGCTACCCCTACATCCTCTTCGAGGACACGGTCAACAAGGCCAACCCCATCGACGGCCGGATCACCATGTCCAACCTCTGCTCGGAGATCCTGCAGGTCCAGGAGCCCAGCACCTACTCCGAGAACCTGAACTACGACCATATCGGCCGTGACATCTCATGCAACCTGGGGTCCCTCAACATCGCCAAGGCCATGGACGGCGGCCTGGCCGACACGGTCGAAACCTCGGTGCGGGCCCTGACCTCCGTCTCTGACCATACCAACATCGAGGCCGTCCCCTCCATCAAGCGGGGCAACGACGAGGGCCATGCCATCGGCCTGGGTCAGATGAACCTCCACGGTTTCCTGGCCCGCGAGGGCATCCACTACGGATCCGAGGAGGGGCTGGACTTCACCGACATGTACTTCATGACCGTGGCCTACCACGCCTACAGGGCCTCTCATGCCCTGGCCGTGGAGCGGGGGAAGGCCTTCGCCTCCTTCGCCAAGTCCGATTATGCCAAGCCGGCAGGGCAGGGGAACTACTTCGACAAGTACACCGAGGGCAGCCGTTCCTTGGAGCCTAGGACCCAGTGGATCAAGGACCTCTTCGACCAGTACCGGGTCCATATCCCCACTGTGGAGGATTGGAAGGAACTCCAGGCGGCCATCCTCAAGGAGGGCATCTACAACCAGAACCTTCAGGCTGTCCCACCGACCGGGTCCATCTCCTACATCAACCACTCCACCAGCTCCATCCATCCGATTGCCTCCAAGATCGAGATCCGCAAGGAGGGCAAGATCGGGCGCGTCTACTACCCGGCTCCCTACATGACCAACGAGAACCTGGATTACTTTGAGGACGCCTACGAGATCGGCTGGAAGAAGATCGTGGACACCTACGCCGAGGCCACTCAGCATGTGGATCAGGGGCTCTCGCTGACCCTCTTCTTCCCTGACACGGCCACCACCCGCGACCTCAACAAGGCTCAGATTTACGCCTGGCGCAAGGGGATCAAGACCCTCTACTACATCAGGATCCGCCAACAGGCCCTGGAGGGCACCGAGGTCGAGGGCTGCGTCAGCTGCATGCTTTAAGGCACCTGTCCTAAGAGTCATATGCAGTCACCGGTCGCCACGTCCACGGGTCAGGTCCGTCCATGCGGTAGACTGACGGTCCTGTCGTGATCCGCGTCGCACTGTCGAACACTTATCCAACAAGGAGCAATCAACCATGGTCCCACCCATTTCCATTCCCCGGCAGCCGCTGAAGCTGATTGACCGGGTCTCCGCCATCAACTGGAACCGTCTGGAGGACGAGAAGGACCTTGAGGTCTGGGACCGTCTGACTGGCAACTTCTGGCTGCCCGAGAAAGTTCCCGTCAGCAATGACCTGCCCTCCTGGCAGGCCATGAGCGAGGAGGAGCACACCCTGACCATGCGGGTCTTCACCGGGCTGACCCTTCTGGACACCATCCAGGGGACCGTGGGCGCCGTCAGCCTGATTCCGGATGCGCTGACCCCCCATGAGGAGGCTGTTTACACCAATATCGCCTTCATGGAGTCGGTCCATGCCAAGTCCTACTCCTCCATCTTCTCCACCCTGGCTTCCACCCCTCAGATCGACGCTGCCTTCGAGTGGAGCGAACACAATGAGTTCCTCCAGCGCAAGGCCCAGATCGTCCTGGACTACTACGAGGGCGACAACCCCCTGAAGCGCAAGGTGGCCTCCACCCTGCTGGAGTCCTTCCTCTTCTACTCGGGCTTCTACCTGCCCATGTACTTCTCCAGCCATGCCAAGCTGACCAACACAGCCGATCTGATCCGCCTGATCATCCGTGACGAGGCCGTGCATGGCTACTACATCGGCTACAAGTACCAGAAGGGGCTGGCCAGGGTCTCCGACTCCGAGCGTCAGGCCATGAGCGACTACACCTACGAGCTCCTGGGCGACCTGTACGACAACGAGGTGGAATACACCGAGAGCCTGTACTCGGGGGTGGGCCTGGTGGAGGATGTCACCAAGTTCCTGCGTTACAACGGCAACAAGGCGCTGATGAACCTGGGTTATCCGGCCCTCTTCCCCTCGGACACCACCGACGTGAATCCGGCCATCATCGCATCGCTGAGCCCCAACGCCGACGAGAACCACGATTTCTTCTCCGGCTCGGGCTCCTCCTACGTCATGGGCAAGGCCGTGGAGACGGACGACGACGACTGGGATTTCTGACCCGTCCGTCCCGCTCTGACGTGGAAGACACGACGTTGGAGCGTGACTTGCGGAAAATGGAAAAACATGTCATTATAGGCAAGTTGCCGTACAGAGCTTCGGTTCTAGTGCGGCATGGCGGATTTCCCAAGCGGTCAAAGGGAGCTGACTGTAAATCAGCCGCGTAATGCTTCAGAGGTTCGAATCCTCTATCCGCCACGCCTCGGTAGCTCAGTGGCAGAGCACTTCCTTGGTAAGGAAGAGGTCGTGAGTCCGATTCTCACCCGAGGCTCTCTGGCGGGGTAGCTCAGCTGGCTAGAGCGTACGACTCATAATCGTAAGGTCAAGAGTTCGAGTCTCTTCCTCGCTACTGTGGCCGACATACGTCGGTCGTGCAACGACTATAGAGGTGAACCATGGCAAAAGCCGCAGATATCCGTCCTGGCATTACGCTGGCGTGCACCGTGTGCAAGGAGCGTAATTACATTACGACCAAGAACCGTCGTAACACTCCTGACCGTCTGGAGCTCAAGAAGTTCTGCCCCCGTTGCGGCAAGCATACCCTGCACCGGGAGACCCGCTGAGTTCTTCCCGTCCTTTGGCTTCATCGGAACCCGACCATTCGGCCGGGTTCTTTTTATACGCAGGCGCTTCCTCACGCAGATCTGCCTATATGCCTGCCGTGCATACGGGTTTTGCGATAGTGGGGGCTCAGCCTTCAGAGATTGACCTGGTAGGCGGCCTCAAAGGCCTGATCCAGATCGGCGATCAGGTCCCCCGGGTCCTCCAGGCCCACGGAGATTCGAATCAGATCGTCGCCTACACCGGCGCTGAGGCGGTAGGGGCCTGGAACCTCCCTGTGGGTGATCCTGGCCGGGTCGACAATCAGAGTGCGGCAGTCGCCGATGTTGGGCATGTAGCTCATGAGATGCACCGAGTCTACGATGCGCTTGACCTGCTCATAGTCCCCTTGGACCTTGAAGGAGAGGATCGTGCCGACGCCCTTGGGCAGCAGGGTCGATGCCAGGCGGTCCTGCTGGTCCGCATAGCCCTGGTGGTGACTCTCGCGAATTCCCGAGTAGTTGACCTGCTCCACCTGGGGAATGGTCAGCAGGTGGCGGGCCAGGATTGCTGCAGTCTTCACCTCGGTGGCGACCCGCTGTGGCAGGGTCTCAAGGCCTGTCAGCTGCAGGTAGGCTGCGAAGGGGCTCATGACCGCCCCGAAGGTGTGCAGGTACTTGGTGTGGACCCTGTGGAGGAAGGCCATCTTGCCGAAGGCATCCAGAAAGCTGACCATGGATCCGTGCCGCTCGTCGCTGATGATCAGTTCGGGCTGGCTCATCTGCGGGAAGCGGCCGTTGCCCCAGTCGAATCGGCCTGCATCCACGATGACCCCGCCCAGGGCGTTGCCATGGCCGCTGATCCCCTTGGTGGTCGAATGGACGACGATGTCGGCACCGAAGTCGATCGGGTTGAGCAGGTACGGCGTGGGCACCGTATTGTCGATGATCAGGGCCAGCCCATGCCGGTGGGCCAAGTCGGCCAGGCCGGGGATGTCGGCGATGGCTGTGGACGGATTGGCCACGGATTCGGCGAAGATGGCCCTGGTGTTGTCCTGGATCAGGGGTTCCACTGCATCAAGGTCGTTGATGTCGTCCACGAAATCCGTTTCGATGCCAAAGTTGGGGAAGAAAGTCTTCATGGCGTCCACCGTGGTTCCATAAAGATCGACCGGGGAAATTAGTCTCCCACCGCCCTCGGCGGCACACATGAGAGCTGACGATACAGCGGCCATCCCTGAGGCCATGGCCACGGCCCCCTTGCCCCTCTCCAGGCCAGCAAGGCGGTCCTCCAGGACCTTGACCGTGGGGTTGGCCAAGCGTGAGTAAGAGAACCCTTGAATTTCGCCGGCGGCCAGGGCGTCTCCCCGGTCGGCGGTGACCATGTCAAAGGCGGCCGACTGGTAGATGGGGACGCTGGCCGCGCCTCCGCCCTGTCCTTGACAGTCATAGCCGTTATGGACGGCTTTTGTCGCGAATCCTTTGCTCATGACGGCCCGCTCCTCTGAATGTGGCCTAGATGCTCGCGTGCTTCACGGATCATCAAACCCTTTTTCAGATGCTGAGACAACAGTGCCTCTATAGGCGTTCCTTATAAGGGGTTATTCACCCCCCTGCCGTCCTTGTCGGTGCTACGGCTGACCGGGGCTAAATCAAGAGAACCTGCCCATGTGTGGCTCTGTATTTTGCGTTTGCCTGCCGTAATTCATCGAATCGAGCCAGTGGGTCGAGAAGGCGGATCAAGACAGCAGATCAGAGGGCCGGTAGGCTAGAAGGGCTCTAGATCAGCCCTGTCACCTGCGATGATACAGTGAAAGACATGTCAGAAGCAGCCACGGTCAACATCTCAACTCCGACATTTGCTGATATCACCACCATGGGCGTGGGAGGACGTATTGCGGCCTTTGTCCAGCCACATGACAGGGTCGGGCTGATCGAGGCTGTGGAGGGGGCGGATTCCAAGGGGCTGCCCCTCTGCCTGATTGGCGGGGGATCCAACCTGCTCGCCTCTGACCAGGACTTTCCTGGCGTAGTCGTGCGCGACACCCGTCAGGACATCAGCGTGCCTGACGAGGTGGCTCCGCCCGAGAGCGGCTTTCCCGTCGTTCACATCAACGCTACGGCTGGGACCAACTGGGATGATCTGGTCTCCTACTGCGTGCGCATGCACCTGATCGGAATAGAGGGCCTATCCGGCATCCCCGGGACTGTCGGGGCCTCGGTGGTCCAGAACATCGGCGCCTACGGCCAGGAGGTCGGGCACCTTGTCGATTCGGTCGAGGTATGGGACCGTCAGGACAAGGTCACAGCCTATCTGCGGGCCTCTGACCTCGATTTCGGATACAGGACCTCCCTGCTCAAGCAGACCATGTACCAGGCGCCGGCTGTGCCCGAAGCACGGTTCTTCCCTACGCCCCGCTACGTGGTGCTTTCGGTCACCCTGGTTCTGCGACATGGGTCTGAAGTTCAGGTGGGTTCGGCCCAGCTTGCCAAGGCCCTGGGCGTGGAACCGGGAGCAACGCTTCCCCTGGATCGGATTCGACAGGCGGTTCTGACCGTCAGAGCGGGCAAGGGGATGCTGGAGGATCCCTACCGGTACCTGACCGATTGGATGGGATCATGCCGTCGAACCTCCGACCTGGAAGAGGCTCTGGAGGCAGTCCAGGATGATCTTCACGGCCCCAGGGGCGAACGAGTGCTGCTTGACCGCCACAGCTGCGGGAGTTTCTTCACCAATCCGATCATCAGTCGTAAGGCCGCGGATGCCCTGCCATCGGATGCCCCACGTTATCCTGTCGAGGGCTCGGCATTGGTCAAGACCTCAGCGGCTTGGCTGATCGATCATTCGGGCTTTCACAAGGGCTTCGCTTTAAAGCAAGGGTCGGCAGCCGCCCTGTCCGATGTGCACACACTGGCCTTGACCAACCGGGGAGGCGCCGGCTCAGACGACATGGCGGCCCTGGCACATGCCATACAGAAAGGCGTGGATTCCACCTTTGGCATCCATCTGATTCCCGAACCTGTCACCCCGGGCATCGACTTGGCCTGGTAGCCCCTGCTCAAGGATCCGTTTCTTCTGACCCTCAGATCGATTCAAAGGTCTGAGGGTCTGTTTTTTACAAAGTGCATATCAAAAATGCTGGTACAAGCAACAGCTGGCAACATATTCCTCCGCCATCCCTCTATCACATAGCTTGAAAACATCAGAGGACGAATCGGACCGTCACCCGCGTTGACGCGGGTTGAAACAAACCTGTCGGATCCATCAGTCCTGGTTATGGAAGGAAAGGTATGGCGGTTTCCCACGACATAGCGGTCAGCGGCATCCGTCCTGGCAGCGTTCTCCTGGTTGGCGAGGGTATGGGGCTCTTCGCGGCTGGCGAGGAGGGACCCTGCAGTGAGGTCGGGTCCTTCAGTGCCTCGGTGGCAGGTGCGGAGCTCAACGTAGCCATCGGCCTGGAGCGGCTTGGCCAACATCCGGTCTATATGACTCGCATAGGCCAGGATCCGATAGGCGAACGAATCCTGTGCTTCATGCGGCAGAACAACCTGGACACCTCCTTGGTCGTCGAGGATGCCACTCGTTCCACTGGCTTTATGATGAAGTCCAAGGTAGAGCAGGGAGACCCCAAGACTTACTACTTTCGCAAAGGATCGGCGGCTTCGGCCCTGGGCCCGGCCGATGTCAAGGCCATCGACTGCAGCGGAATCTCGCTGATGCATATGACCGGAATCCTCCCGGCGCTTTCGGCAAGCACCCTGGAAGCCAGCAAAGCGCTGGTTGAGCTGTCACGGGCCAATCAGGTCTTCGTTTCCTTTGATCCCAACGAACGTCCCGCTCTCTGGAAGAGCGACAGACATATGAAGCAGACGCTCCTGTCCTTAAGCGCCGAGGCTGATCTGGTCCTTCCAGGCATTTCCGAGGGCAGGCATCTGTTCGGGCTGGACAGCGTCCACGATATCGGTCAGGCCTTCATTGACAATGGCGCCCGTTATGCGGTGGTCAAGGACGGGCCCGATGGAGCCTACGCGACGGACGGTCATGATGGTGTCTACGTTCCGGGTTTCAAGGTTGATGCGGTGGTGGACACAGTCGGCGCCGGCGACGGTTTCGCGGCCGGCGTGTTGTCGGCTCTGCTTGAGGGTCGGCCCATGTCCGAAGCGTTGGAGCGTGGGTGTGCCGTCGGTGCCATGCAGACCCAGGTGGTATCCGACAACGAAGGCTTGCCCACAAAGGCCCGGTTGAATGACTTTATTGCCGGACGCCAGCGGGCTGCGGTCAGACAGGTTGGCTGAGCCGGTTTATCCGGGCGACGATCAGAAGCCCTCCATAGACAGGCGATGGATTCGATTCAACAAGTTCAATTCCACAAGAGAAGGAAGCAGGCATGAGCGAGTTTGGCAAGACGGACGTACCGGAGGAGCGGATCGGATTGATTGATCTGATCAGAACAATCAAAGTGGTCCCCCTGGTGACCCTGCATTCACCCGAGGAAGCGGTTCCTCTGGCTAGGGCCCTGGCTTCCGGTGGAGTGCCCATCGCGGAGGTCACCTTCCGATCGGCTGCCGCCCTGGACGGGATGCGGGCTATTTATGACCAGGTGCCTGAGGTGACCCTGGTGGCAGGAACTGTGCACACGGTCGACCAGGCACGCCAGGCAGTGCAGGCAGGTTGCAAGGGTATCGTCTCCCCGGCCTTCAACGATGCTGTGGTCGACTGGTGCACGGGCTCCCGGATCCCGGTCTTGCCTGGAACGGCGACTCCCAGCGACATTGAGAAAGCCTATGATCTTGGTCTGCGTTTTACTAAGTTCTTCCCAGCCGAGGCTTACGGTGGCATCAAGACCTTGAAGGCACTCTCCGGCCCCTTTGCAGAGATGAGCTTCTTGCCCACCGGAGGAGTTGGGTTCGGGAACGCTCGCGAATACATCGACCTGCCCAACGTCTTTGCTGTGGGCGGGAGTTTCCCTGTACCGTCCCAGGCCCAGCGCCGAGGCGATTGGAAAGCCGTTGCTGATGCCTGCGCGAAGGCCAGGCAGGTGGTGCAAGGCTGAGCGCCAGAGTCCCGGGCTGGTCATCGGTCGCCAGGTCCGATGATCTGGTCGGATCCCCCGTATGGGCGGGATGCGAGCGGACGGAAAGGAAGCATTGTGGAAAGATTACGGGAAGCAGTGGCCGTGCATCTGGGGCTGACTAGTACAGAGGCAGCTCAACGACCCATCAGGATCATCCAGTTCGGTGAGGGAAATTTTCTCAGAGCATTCGTTGATTGGATAGTCCAGCAGCTCAACAATAAGGGCTTGTTCGGGGGGAACGCAGCAGTTGTTCAGCCCCTTGAAAAGGGCAGAGTCCAAGTCTTGGAGGACCAGGAGCGGCTTTATACAGTCATTCTGGAAGGTCTCAAGGATGGAAAGCCCGTCCGCAGCCATGAGCTGATTGACTCTATCGGCAAGACAGTCGACCCCTACCAGGACTGGGATGGGTTTCTGGCTCTAGCTGATGATCCTGATACGCAGATCATCATCTCCAATACCACCGAAGCGGGCATTGCCGTCAATGATGGGGATAAGGTCACAGACCGTCCGCCAGCGGGATATCCGGCGAAGTTGGCTCATCTGCTCAAGCGTAGGTTCGACAGGTCCATGCCAGGCTTCCTGATTATGCCTTGCGAGCTTATCGCCGACAACGGTCCGGCCCTGCATCATGCTCTGATAAATGTCGCTGAACGGTTTGGATGGGGTAAGGATTTCATCGACTGGCTTGATCGGGAGAACACCTTCGTATCCACTCTCGTGGATCGCATAGTTCCTGGCTACCCGCGCGAAGATGCCCAGGAGCTTTGGGAGAAGCTGGGTTACGAGGACCAGAACATGGTCAAGGCCGAGCCCTTCCTGCTCTGGGTCGTAGCTGGCGACCAGACCGCCCAGCGCAAGGTCGATGAGCTGCTTCCCGCGCGGAAGGCCGGAATCGACCTGGTGACCTGCGATGCTGTACAGCCCTACCGTGAGCGCAAGGTTTATCTGCTCAACGGTCCTCATACCACTATGGCCCAAGTGGCCCGGTTGGCCGGATTCAAGACTGTAGGACAGGTCATGGGCGATAGGACCATGCGTTCTTTCATTACCCGTGAGATGGAAGAGGAGATCATCCCCGTCCAGACACTGCCCAAGGAGGAGCTGGAGAGCTTCGCTGCTGCGGTTCGCGAGCGGTTCGGCAACCCCTTTGTCCAGCATTCTTTGGATTCCATAGGGTTGAACTCGGTCTCCAAATTCGTCTCACGCCTTCTCCCGCTGGTTACGGCCAACGCGGAGCAGGGGTGTGGGCTTCCGGAACGCATCGTCCTGACGCTGTCCTGCCTGTTGTGGAATTATGGCGGCAAGGCCGGTGATGCTGTGAAGATTCAGGATGATCAGAAGGTTATCGATGCCTTCCACAAGGCTGCTGGTCAGGATGATTTCGTCAACCGGATTCTTTCTGATGCCTCCGTTTGGGGCCATGACCTGACCAGGATCGCAGGGCTAGCGGAGGCTGTCCAGAAGGACTTGGACGATTTGGCCGACCAGGGTGTCCAGCCCCTGATAGACCGATTGGCATGAGCCAACAGTGCGAACGAGGAATCAGTATCGACGGTTGTAGCGGTAAGCGTCCCAGGCTCCAAGCAGATATTGGATGCCCATGGCGCGGTCATAAAGGCCGTAGCCTGGCCGCGGTCTGCCGGCTTCCGTGTTTTCGCTCCATAAATGCCGTCCGTGGTCGGGGCGGATGTAGCCCTGGTAATCGGCCTCGGCGTAGGCCTTCATGATGCCGACGGTGTCCACGTCCCCCTCGTTGGCGCGGTGACCTACCTCGTAGAATGAGCCCTGCTCGTCGGTGAATCGGATGTTGCGCACGTGGCTGAAGTAGATCCTGCCCATGAAGGTCTTGACTGCATCCACTGCGTCGTTGCCTCTTCTGGATGAGAAGGATCCCAGACACAGGCACAGTCCGTTGCAGGGGCTGGGATTCAGATCCAGCACCCGTTGAATCCCCTCCTTGCTGGAGACCACGCGCGGCCAGCCGAACAAGTCGAAGGCAGGGTCGTCGGGGTGGACGGCCAACTTGACCCCGTAGCGCTCGCAGGTGGGGATCACGGCATCCAGGAAGTACTTGTAGTTGGCGTACATCTGCTCGTGGCCCATTCCCTGATAGGCATCCATCAGTTCAGGCAGATGAGCAAGCCGTTGGGGTTCCCAGCCGGGCACAGTCAGGGATCCGGCCCCTTTCAAGGTTTCGTCGATGATGCCCTGTGGGCTGAGCTGGTCCACTTGGTGCTGGTTGTAGTAGAGAGCGGTGGACCCATCTGGGCAGGGGTGGAACATCTCCGTACGCAGCCAGTCGAAGACCGGCATGAAGTTGTAGGTGACGACTTTGACACCGGCCTTGCCCAGGTTGGCTACGGTCTCGATATAGGCGTCAATGGCCTGATCGCGGCTCATCCTGAGGACTGTCGAACCGGTCTTGATGGATTCGTGAACGTTGACCGACTCAACCACGTCGGCGTTGAAGGTTTTGGTTATGCCTGCCGCCCGATCCCTGGCGGACAACTCGGTGATTGCCGCCATGGCATCTTCGATTTCGTCCGGCTGCCAAACCTCGCCGGCCTGTTTATGGTGGAGGGACCAGACAATGGTCTCCACCCCCGGAATCTGACGAATATCATCCAGGCTGACGGTGTCGTTGCCCTCTCCATACCAGCGGAATCCCATGTGCATGATGCTCTCTCCTTACATTCGAATCGGGCGGGCCCGGTTATTTCGTGCCTTGTCCAGTCAGCAGACGGCCGACGTCACCAGGCGCTTGCAGCTTTGTGAAGGGTGTTCGCGACGGAGCCATTGCCCTGGCACATGGCGGCCAGTGAGGTCTCGATTCTGTCGGCCAGTGGTGTGGCGTTCAGATCGGTTCCGAAGATGGAGGCATCGGCCAGGATGGATTTGATGGTCGCCGCCAGAGTCTCCTTCTTGGCTGACCCATTGAGTGGGATGTCGGCCAGAATCCTTTGAAGCTCCTCCAGACGCGGGTCCGGGCTCAGCTTGACCAGCCGTCCGGCGTCGTCGGTTCCATGGCCATCCGAACCGATCAGCAGCCGCAGCCATGCGGCAATGATCAGCGGGATGGCTTCCAGATCGGCTGTGTCAAGATCCTGGGATCGGATGTACCTGCTGATGGTGATTCCGTACCTGACTGGGATTTTCTGTGAGGTGTCGGTGCAGATGCGCGCCGGTGTATCGGGCAGACCAGGATTGGGAATCCTGATCTCGATGACTTGGCGGAGGAACTCCTTTGGGGAGAAGATGCCCGGGTCCTCGACCACAGGCAGTCCTTCCGCATACCCCAGGCGGGTGACCAAGGCCTTGAGGTCTGGGTCAGCGATGGTCCTTGACATGGTCGGATACCCTAGGAGCATCCCGAAGACAGCCAGAGCCGTGTGCAGGGGGTTCAGGCAGGTGGTGACCTTCATCTGGTCGGCGGCGTTGACCGTATCCTTGTCGGCCATGTAGACCCCTGCTTTCTCCAGAGGCGGGCGGCCTGCAGGGAAGTCGTCCTCAACCACCCAATACCAGGTTTCCTCAGTATTGGCGTATGGGGCCATAGTGGTTCCGCCCCTGGTCCGGAAGGGTTCCGCGTCAGCGATGCCCAGAGCCTTGAGGCGGCGACCCACCTCCTTGTCAGGGTTGGGAGTGATTCTGTCAATCATGGTCAGCGGGAAGGTGATCTTGCTCTTGTCTCTGAGGTAGTCGCCGAAGCCTTTTTCTGCCAGGCCCCTCCCTATCCACTCGTCAGCCATCTGCCTGACGGCTTGGCCGAACCGCTTCCCGTTTTGTGAGAAGTTGTCGGTGCTGACCAGGGCCAGGGGGAGGGCACCGGCCTGGAAGCGCTCCAGCAGGAGGGCCGTGATGACTGCGATGGCGCTCTTGGCTTTATCAGGTCCGCCCCCGAATTCCGGAGCGATCCATGGCAGCGGCCGCCCTTGGGAGTCGACCAAGGCATAGCCTTTCTCGGTGATGGTCGTGGTGACCATCTGCAGGCCGGGATTGCGGAAGACCAGCTTCAGATCATGCAGGGGCTTCGGATCTTCACCCAGAGGGTAGGTGCCTGCAACTGAGGCGACCAACGAGGTCTTCATAGATCCGTCCGCTTTCAGGATGGCCTGAAGATAGCGGTCGTCAAAGGGAGTGTAGGCCTGGTCGATGATGGCTGGATCGTAGGATTCGGTCACCAATATGCCTTGGTCGGTGGCGCCTGAATCCAGAAGTTTTTGGGCAATGGGGGCGTGAACTGCTCTGAAGAGATTGCCGGCCCCAAAGTGGACCCAGGCAGGCAAGCGCTTGGTGGCCTGGCGCATGGCCTTGATGTCGTAGGTTGGCAGAGTCACGCCGGCCTTCTGCCAGGCTGCAGCCTCATTATGTATATCGCCGCTAAGGTGAAGCATCAGTGTCTTCCTTTACCAAGAGAACCATATCGCGGAGACCAGGCGTACCCGCTTGCCCATCCTGACTCCGAACCTACCAAGTCGGTGCCCATGTGCTTCCGGAGTTGCCGTTTGTTTCTCATCAGGCTGCTGTCGGCTGCTATGGGACCGGGAAGCCGCATATACTTGGAAGCTAGAAGCTAAAAGCTAGAAGTGCTCGGCGCCGTTGGCGTGTATTTCATGCGATATGGGGCAGACGAGGAAGGCTGATACGAATAGATGAAGACCGGAGCAGGTTCGGGTGGCGATTCCTCTACGGACAACCGCCGTATCACCATATATGATGTGGCTCGCCAGGCCGGAGTGTCCCCTTCAACGGTCTCGCGTACCTTCTCGCGTCCGGATCGGGTCAGTATTTCGACGGCTCGAATGGTTCAACGGGTCGCTGATGCACTGGGATACCACAGCGATATTGTCGATAGCCGGTCAAGTTCGCAGGGCAGGGGACTGGTTGCGGTCATTGTGCCCGACCTGGGCAATCAGTTTTTCACTGGTGTCGTTCGCAGTGTCCAGGACGAGTGCGAGCGCTCACGCTTCGAGACTCTGATTCTTGATACTAGGGAGTCCATCGCCAGGGAGCGCCGGATCGTGGATACTGTCGCTCCTGTGGTCTCGGGAATCATCCTGGTTTCCCCTAGGATGCCCGATGCCATGATCCGCAAGTGCGCCCAGCTGCGCCCCCTGGTCAGCGTCAACCGTGATGTCCGGGGCGTCTCCAGCATCAGCATCGATGTGTCCAAGGGGGCGTGCCAGGCCGTCGATTACCTGTACGCATTGGGCTGCCGGAGCCTGACGTATTTGGATGGTCCGGCTGCCTCATGGTCAGGAGGCATCCGGTGGCGGCATATCTTCAATGAATGCGACGCCAAGGGGATAAGCGTCAAGCGCTCGCTGCCTTGCGCTCCTACCTTTTACGGGGGCTATTCCTTCGCAGAGAAGTATATGGACGACCCCACAGGAGCGGTCATCGCCCACAACGATCTGATGGCGATCGGCCTGATCGTGGCCCTCAGACGGCTCGGCTGCGAGTGCCCTCGTGATATCTCCGTCATCGGGTTCGACAACGACACCATGTCCATGGTGAGCAGTCCGCCTCTGACCACCATTCATATGTCCCTTTCAGCCCTTGGGCAGGGGGCTGCCGATCTACTTATGCAGCGTCTTTCCGGAGCCAACCTGTCTGTAGCCCCGACGGTTCCGGCCCGTCTGATCATCAGGCAGAGCACGGGTGCCAGGCCGAGCAAGCCCTTGGATCGAAACGGGGCAGAGAAGGAATTTCGGTCATGAGCTGTCATAACCGTTCCAGGCGCGTGACGATCAGAGAGGTGGCTGACAAGGCCGGCGTCTCCCCCTCCACGGTATCAAGAGCATTCTCCCGGCCTGACAGGGTCAGTGCGGCTACAACCAAGCGGATATTCGCTGTAGCCGACGCACTGGGGTACTATACGGAGCCGGTCGATACGGTTCCGTCCAGGACGCTGCGGGGCATGATCGCCATCATCGTTCCGGATATCGCCAACCAGTTCTTTTCTGACATCATTCGTTCCGTACAGCACGAGTTCAACCTGGCTGGATTTGCCCTTATCGTCGCTGAATCCGAGGAAAGCGCCACCAGAGAGCGGGAGGCCTTCAACAAGATCGCCGCCTATGTGGACGGGGTAATTCTGACCTCATCGAGAATGCCTGATGCCATGATCCGCAAGTGCGCCCAGACCAGGCCCATCGTCGTGGTTAACCGGACCGTGCGTGGGGTGCCCAGCGTGGCCATCGATATTGGGACTGGTATCCGTCAGGCCGCTGAACTACTGGTTTCCATGGGTTACTCACGAGTGACCTATCTCGATGGACCTTCTTCCTCATGGTCGGTGGGAGTCAGGTGGAATCACACTTACGAAGAGTTCCGCAAGCGTGGGGTGACTGTTCGACGAATTTGGCCGGGTCTTCCCACCTTCGTCGGGGGGTATGCCCTGGCGAAGCAGTATCTGAATGATCCCACAGGCGCCGTCATTGCTCACAACGACCTGATGGCCCTGGGCTTCATGGCGGCTGTGCGTCGTCAGGGGATTCGTTGTCCGGACGACTACGTGATCATCGGATTCGACAATGACACTATGGCGCAGGTCAGTGATCCGCCATTGTCCAGCGTGGGCAACACCCCGCCGAAACTGGGCAAGACAGCAGCCTGCATCCTTTTGGATCGGCTGAATGGCCGAACTGATCTGCCTCAGAGCATCATGATCCCTTCCCGCCTGATCGTCCGGGAGAGCACGGGGAAGGCTGCGTCGGGTTCCTGATCAGGGGAGGTTCCGACAAATCATGGCAACATCATGCTCTGCCTCTTCAGGCGCGCATAGGCTGACCAATAGCATATGCGAGTTCCGATCGCGTGACTGTTTCGCCTGTCCGTTGGTCTGTACAGAAGAATTTTGGGCATTGCGGAAATTCGAATGCTGGACTTGCTGTTTTCGACTAAGGAGTTTGTAGTGGCTTTCCTGGATGACGATTTTCTCCTCGGGACGCAGTTGTCTCGGGACTTGTTCCATGACGTAGCTGAGAATCTTCCTCTGGTGGATTATCATTGCCATTTGCACGCCAAGGAGATCTACGAGGATCCCAACTTCGATAATATTGTCGATGCCTGGCTGACAGATGGCCGCAATTATGGAGATCACTATAAATGGCGGCTGGAGAGGGCCAATGGCATTCCGGAACGGCTGATCACCGGAGACGGGGGCCCTTGGGAGAAATTTATGGCTTACGCCCAGACCATGGAACAGGCTGTAGGCAGTCCGGTCTATCTGTGGACGCACATGGAGCTGCGGAGATACTTCGGCATTTGCGAACCCCTGACCACCAAGACCGCCAAGTCCATCTTTGATCAGACGAATGAGCAGCTGGCCACCCCGGACTTCTCGCGAAGAGCGCTTCTGCGTCGCATGAACGTCAAGATCGTCTGCACCACGGATTCCCCTGAGGATAATCTGGAGTATCACGATCAATTCGCCAAGGAGGGGGAGCCCTTTAGGATGGTTCCCGCCTTCCGCCCCGATGTCGCCCTGAATCCGACCGCTAATGGATATGGCGATTGGATCGGCACAATGGAGTCGGTCTGCGGCAAGCCGATCAATGACTTCAGCGAACTGGTTGACGCTCTGCGCGATCGGGTTGATTACTTCCACCAGCATGGCTCCAGACTCTCCGACCATGCTGTCGATGTGGTCGAGTTCGCTCCGTCGACTGTCGAAAATCTGGATGCCATTTTCAGCAAGGCCAGGGCAGGTCTAGGTCTTGATAGGCAGGAACAGGCCCAATATCGTGCGGCCCTCCTTCTTGAGCTGATGCGAATCTACAAGGATAGGGGCTGGACCATGCAGCTTCACCTCCAGGCCAGACGCAACAACAACTCGACGGCTTTTGGGAAGCTTGGAGCCGACACGGGTTACGATTCCATGGCTGACAATTCGGTTGCTGCCCCTCTCGCCGCCCTCCTTGACCAGGCGCAGAGCTCGAATATCTTGCCCAGAACCATTGTCTATTCCCTCAACCCCAACGACTATATGGCCATAGCCACTGATTTGGGCTGCTTCGGAGGCGATGATCAGGGCCAGCTTCAGTTGGGCAACGCCTGGTGGTTCAACGACACCGTCTCCGGGATGCGTCGGCAGCTCGAAGTTTTGGCTGAAACCTCACTCCTGGGCAATGCGGTGGGAATGACTACGGACTCCCGCAGTTTCCTGTCTTTCCCCAGACACGAGCTCTTCCGCAGGGTGCTCTGCGGGCTCTTGGGCGACTGGGCCGCTCAGGGCATCATCCCTGATGACAAGGAGCATCTTGCTCCTCTGGTGCGTGCGGTCTCCTATGAGAACGCGCTGTCTCTTTTTGCAAGCAGCTGATGCGCAGTCAATCGAAGAGTGGCGCCTTATAGGGCTCCTGCCTGCCTGTGGTCCGCGTGTTTCGGCGGCGGGCAGGTCGATTCCCGGACGACAAGGGTGTTGGGCAGGATGGCTCTGGGGTCGACGGTCTTGCCCGATCTGGCATCCAGGATCATCGTCGCCGCCCTGGCTGCCATTTCCATCAGGGGCTGATGGATGGTGGTCAGCGCGGGTCCCATGAATCCTGCTGTCTGTATGTCGTCAAAGCCGACTACCGAGAGTTCCTCAGGAATGCGGATGCCTAGGCGTTTGGCAGCTTTGTAGACTCCCATGGCCAGAAAGTCGCTCTGGGCGAAGATGGCGGTGGGGCGATCGTCGAGGTTCAGCAACTCCATGGCGAATCGTTCGCCGTCCGCCACGCTGAATCGCCCTTGGCGGATCAGTCTCGGGTCAAATCCCAGGCCAGCCTCGTGCAAGGCGGTTCGGTAGCCGTCTAGGCGGGCTATGGAGCACATGACCCCATCGGGTCCTGTGATGGTGCCAATACGCTGATGGCCCAGTTCGACTAAATGGCGGGTGGCGAAGAGCCCGCCGGACCAGTTGTCGGATTGAACCGACATGGTTCCCAGAATCGGGTTCCCCCACGGGTCAACGAAGACCGCTGGTATGCGGCGTGACGCGAACCGTCTGGCCAGATCGGCCGATGGGTTGGAGAAGATCAGGATGGCACCCAGGGGCCGGCGGGCCAAAACCTCGTCCAGCCACCTCGTGGCCAGAAGACGGGGATCGTTGATTTCGCTCAGAACCAGCCGGATTCCGCGGCTGGAAGTTACTTCGGCAGCCCCGTCCAGAAGATTCAGGGTCCATGGATTGTCCAGATGTTGCAGGGCCAATTCGATCAGGTTGGAAGAGGCTCCGGTCCTGCCTGACCTGAAGTATCCGAGCTGATCGATGGCCTGTTCGACCCGTTCGCGAGTCTTTTCGGCCACATCGCTCTTTCCGTTTATCACCTTGGATACGGTGGCGATGGAGACCCCGGCCCGGCATGCGACGTCGGCTAAGGTTGGATTCTTGCCATTGCTGGACGACGAGCTTGAACTCATGGTTCCCCCTAGCATCTCATGTTTGAATAGGATCAGTATACCGAAATGTTTCGATAATTATGGTCTGAAAATGTGACGTATTCGTAAAATCGGTGACATCGGTTTTGGGATATACAGGCAAAAGACATGAAAGTATCGCGGCAATCGCGTATAAAATAGTAATAGTTAGACGATTTGACTGTGATTGACATCACAACTACTATCGAAAACAGCGATAATAATAATCGCAAAATCAATGAAGATTATCGAAAGGCAACTGGTATGAGCTGGAGAACAAAGGGAAGACAGGCCCTGAGCGTATGTGCCGGGCTGGCTATGATCATCGGGTTGACGGCCTGCGGAGGCAGCGGCGATTCATCCTCGCCGAAGGCCGGCAAGGACAGCGACGGCATGACGATGAGCGACGTGAACCAGGCGCTCAAGTCCGACAAGAAGGTGACGCTGAACTTCTGGACCTGGCGTTATGACATCGAGCAGGCCAACATCGATGCCTTCCAGGCCAAGTACCCCAACATCAAGGTCAATGTGACTCAAACGGGTGCTTCATCCGATCACTACACGAAGTTTCAGAACATATTGAAGTCAGGCAAGGATGTTCCTGACATCGTCCAGCTGGAGTACGACTACCTGCCCCAGTTCGCAGTGACGAATTCGCTCCTGAACTTCGCGGACAAGAGCATTGAGTCCGACATGGGCAAACTATATAATGACGCAGCCTGGAAAAATGTCCATGTAGCTGACGGACTGTATGGCACCCCGTTGGATCAGGGACCCGAGGTCATGTTTGTCCGTCACGACGTTTTGGATCAGTTCGGTCTGAAGGTGCCCACCACCTGGAAGGAATTCGAGGAAGAGGGCATCGCCCTGCACAAGGCTGACCCCAACAGGTACATGAGCTTCGTCGACACCACTGATGTTCGCTACATGGCTTCCATTGTCCGTCAGTCCGGCGCCAAACCCTGGACCGTCAAGGGTGTTCAGGATGTGACTCTTGACATGACCAATGCCAAGGTCAAGGAGGCCGCCGATTTCATTCAAAAGCTGATTGATGAGGATGTGCTTGAGCCGGTAGCCAATAAGAGCGATCAGTACAACCGCGGATTCGCCCAGGGCCGTTGGGGCATCCAGTTTGATGGTTGCTGGAAGGGCACCTCTTTCGTCCAGCAGCAGCCCTCCCTCAAGGGGAAGTTTGAAGTGGCCCTCCCGCCGGCCTGGGGCGATGGATCCGCTGGTCTCAAGACCAGCGAGATAGGCGGATCGCTGCTCTCCGTAACTTCAAAGTGCGCCAAGGAGAAACAGGCCGCAGCCGTCGCCTTCATCAACTGGATGGGTTCGGATAAGCAGTCCATCGACCTTTTCCAGAAGACGGGAAGCTTCTTCAACGCGGCCAAATCCTTCCAAACGGACAAGGACGCTGCCAATGCGCCCAACGACTACTTTGGCGGTCAAAAGGTCAATTCGGTCTATTTCAAGTCGGCTGATGCTCTCAATGCCAACTGGTCGGTTCTTCCCTTCAACTCACAGTACGCCACGGACTTCAAGGATATCGTCGTGCCTCAAATGAAGAAAGGCGGAGACCTGTTTGGCTCCTTCTCCAAGTGGCAGTCTTCCTTGAAGACCTATGCCGATGGGCAGGGCTTCAAGATCACCGTCAAGTAGCAGCGGATATCGCCCCGCAGGCCGGCATGGCCTCGGGGCTTCCACTTTAGATTTTCAAGAAAGGAAAGCGCCATGAGCGCAGTGAGTGTATCCGCCGGGCCCGGATCCCGGGCGGAATCGCGCAAGGAGCGGCTCCAGCACATTGGAATGTTGTGGTGCCTGCCCTACGTGATCGTCTTTCTCGGCGGGACGATAATCCCGATGGTCTATGCGTTTTATCTGGGCCTGTTCAAGCAGCAGATGATAGGCGGCGAGCAGTTCACAGGCTTCGCCAATTACATCAGGGCCCTGAAGGACCCCCTGCTTTGGGACGGTTTCAAGCGGGTTGCCGTATTTGCGATCATTGAAGTGCCGCTCATGACCTTCCTCGCCCTCCTGGCGGCCTTGATGCTGGATTCCCAGAGGATCCGGCATGTGGCCATCCCGCGCATCCTGCTCTTCCTGCCCTATGCTGTTCCCAATGTCATCGCCGCTCTGATGTGGAGCTACATCTATGGCACCGACTATGGCCTGATTGGGCAGTTCTTCAGACTCTTCAACGCGCATGCACCCAACATGATGTCCAAGGAACTGATGATCTTCGCCATGATCAACATCAGCATCTGGGTATCCATGGGGTACAACACCCTGATTTACTATTCGTCCTTAAAGGCCCTGCCCGAGGAGCTCTATGAATCGGCCAGGGTGGATGGAGCATCCGAGTTCAGAATCGCTTGGTCAGTCAAGATTCCGCAGATTCGTTCCTCGGTGGTCATGACCCTGCTCTTCAACATCATCTATGCGCTGCAGCTGTTCAACACCCCCAGCATGATGCAGACCATTGCGCCTGAGGTCGTGACCAGCTACTACACGCCAAACCTGTACACCTATTCCTTGGCTTTCAGTGGCAATGATCTGAATTACGCGGCTGCCGTCTCTCTGGTTGTCGGCCTCTTCACCATGATCATCATCACTGTTGTCAAGACCCTGGGCAACCGCTGGGAGGGGAGGTAAACCATGTCCAGTGCGCAAACCGAATCCCAACCCATACAGGCCCCAAAGCGTCCTGCATCACTGAGCAGGCGCGATGCTCAATTAGCGCGGAAAGATCATGCCATAAGGCTGCGAAAGGCCTCTGGCGGCAGTGGCGTCCCGGTCCGTCTGACCCCAGCGCAGAAGGTCATGGATATCCTCCTGCACCTGATCATGCTGATCATGGTCATTTACTGTCTGATTCCCCTGATCTGGCTGGTCTTCTCTTCGACTAAGACCAATGAGGGACTCTACAGTTCCCCCGGGCTTTGGTTCTCTGACCAAAACGCTTTCTTCCAGAACATCCATGACGTGTTCGTTTTTCAGAATGGAACTTACGGCCGTTGGCTGATCAACACCCTGGTCTATGCAATCGTAGCCGGCTTGGGAGCCACGCTCTTCGCCACTTTCGCCGGGTATGCCATTGCCACAATGAAGTTCCACGGACGTAAAGCGCTGCTTTGGGTCACGCTGATCTTCATGTCGATACCTTCCACGGTCATCACGGTTCCCCTCTTCCTCCTGTACTCGAAGATAGGCATGACCAATACACCATGGGCCGTCATCATTCCTCAGCTGTCCAACCCCTTTGGTCTGTACTTGATGATCATCTATGCCCAGACTTCCATCCCTATATCACTGGTGGAGGCTGCAAGGATCGATGGCGCCAACACCTGGACCATATTCTGGAAGATCGCCATGCCTCTGCTTGCTCCAGGTTTCGTCACCACGCTCCTCTTCGCCTTGGTCAGTGTCTGGAACAACTACTTCCTGCCTTTGATCATGCTCTCCGACGTCAAAGACTACCCGCTTACTGTGGGCCTGAACGTCTGGATGAAGATGGGAGGCGACGCTACCTACCATGTGGTGCCCAACAATATGATTCTGACCGGGTCGCTGATAGCCATCGTGCCGTTGATTATCGCCTTCCTCTTCCTGCAGCGGTACTGGCAATCCGGTCTTTCGGCCGGCGCGGTCAAGCAGTGAGGAACGTTATGAGCAGTCTGACCAATCCCATCATCCCGGGATTCCATCCCGACCCGTCCGCCCTTCAAGTGGGGGAGGACTATTACATAGCCAACTCCACTTTCGAATGGTGGCCAGGGGTCGACATCTATCACTCGACAGATCTGGTGAACTGGGAGTGGGTGTGCTCGCCCCTGACCCGGACCAGCCAGGCCGACCTGATGGGGGATCCGAATGCCGGAGCTATCTGGGCGCCTCACCTCTCCTATGCCAAGGGGTTGTACTGGCTCGTCTTCACCGATGTGAAGACCGCGACCATATACAAGGACACGCTGAACTACATCGTCACTGCCCCTTCCATTACCGGACCTTGGTCCGATCCTGTTTTTGTAACGGCTTCCGGCTTCGACCCCTCCCTCTTCCATGATGAGGATGGGCGTTCATGGTTCGTCAATATGCTCTATGACTGGCGAATGGACCATGAGCGTTTCGCTGGCGTGGTCATCCAGGAGTTTGATGCCGGCGCCAAGCGTCTGGTCGGACCTCGCCGCCACATCTTTCGAGGCACGAGCCTGGGGGTCTGTGAGGGACCGCAGATCTATCGCCGTCACGGCTACTACTATCTGGTATGCGCAGCTGGTGGGACCGAGTGGAATCATGCAGCCACGGTGGTGCGTTCACGCAAGCTGACAGGACCTTGGGAGGAATCCCCCCATACGCCTTTGATCACTTCCAAGGACGATCCGGACGGGCCCATCCAGAAAGCAGGGCACTGCAGCCTTTTGGAATACAAAGGCCAATGGTACATAGCCTATCTCTGCTCACGTCCTCTGGGCCATAGGGGGGATTGCGTTCTGGGCAGGGAGACCAGCCTGGATCCCATCGTCTGGGATCAGGACGACTGGCCGCTCCTGGCCAATGGCGGCCATAATCCGTCTCTTCATGTGGAGGTCAGGGAAAGTACGGCCAAACAGGTTGTGGATCGTTCCGAATCCGTCCGATTTACGCCGACCAGCGACCTGCCTGCCTCCTTCAAGACTCTTCGTGGTCCCTTGCGTCCTGAGGTTGATTACTCCCTGAAGGAGCGTCCGGGATGGCTGCGGCTCCATGGCGGCCAGAGCCTGTCCAGCCTGCACAGGCAAACCCTGCTGGCCCGTCGCTGGCAGGCCTTCAACTTTGATGCCTTTACCTGGATGGAGTTCGAACCCGCCAACTTCCAGCAGACCGCCGGCCTGGTCCTCTTCTACGATACTGCCAACTGGATGTACGCTTACGTCACAGCACAGGAGGAAGAGCGCGACTGCCCGGTGGCCCGCATCCTCATCAACGAAGGGGATCGCTTCAGTTTCGGGAGCGACTTGCTGCCTCTTCAGGCTGGCATGGGCGTGGGCCTTGCAGTGAAGGTTCGGGGATCGAGGGCCCGCTTCTATTTCAGCCAGGACCAGGACAGCCTCCGAGGTGAACGCGACAATCTCCGGCCTTTGGGGGGCACTCTGCCAGCCAATCATCTCAGCGATGACCACGTAGGAGCGCTCCGGGGGAAGACCGTCTTCTCCGGAGCCATGGTCGGCATCTGTGCTCAGGATATGGATGCCCACCGTTCATATGCAGACTTCAATGGTTTCGACTATCAGGAGGTGGCAAAAGATCAACAAGATCACCAGCGATAAATAGGCCCACCGGGCATGCGATGGAGAGGTGCCGCAAGGCCATTCGGCTTAGGCGGCACGCTGGATCGGCGGGAAGCGCACGGTTCGCAAGGCTTGCGGTTCCCTGTGCCCGCCATGCGTTGAACATTGCCCGGGGGCCAACAACGGTTTTCAAGGAGGAAAACTGATGATTCGAAAGCGAATTGCAGCCGTTTGGGCCGGCATAGCCGCAGTGGCTATGTTGGTGGGCGTGGAATCCACGGGGATTGCCGGAGCCCAGAACGCCTGGGCGGGTGAGACCGATCCGATCGCAGTTGAGACGCCATCGGCCCTGGCTCAGGCGCCGGCATCGCTGACCGACCAGTCGGTGGTGCTCACCTGGAGCAAGCCTGCCGGGTACGACAAGATCACCGGGTACCGGATTTACCGTGACGGCAAGGAGGTGGGGATCACCTCCATGACTTATTTCAAGGTCCTGGGTTTGCAGCCAGAGCATGGCTACGACTTCACGGTTCGAGCGGTTGGCGCTGACGGTACGCTGTCGTACCAGTCAGCCAAGCTTCACCTGACCACGATGGCTACTCCAAAGCGCTATAACGTGCGTGATTTCGGCGCCTTGGGCGACGGCAGCACGAAGGATACGGCAGCCATCCAAAAGGCCATTGATGCCTGCAAAGAGAAGAACTGCCAGGTGTATCTGCCTGCCGGCACCTACCTTTCCGGGGCGCTGAACCTGCACAGCGACATGAGCTTCTTTGTTGATGCTGGCGCCCAGCTCAAGCCCAGTGCGGAACTGGCTGACTATCCGTTTACCTCCGCACGGCACGACATCGAGGACGTGATGGGTCGCAACCCCGCCTATTCCAGTCTTCTCAACGCCGGTGAGATGGACAGCAAGGCGGGAGTGACCACCAGGAACATCAAAATCATGGGTCCGGGGACTATCGGCGATGAGGCCAATGGCATGCTCCTGCGCAAGGCCTACGATGACTTCACCCACAACGGCAATGGCGGGAATCTGGATATACCTTCAAATATCTACCAGCCTGGCCAGCATGTGGGCGGCGGCAGCCTGATCAGCATGAAGAACGTGGGTGGCATCTACCTGGATGGCATTCATATCCGCAACGGGATGATGTGGACCGTGGTTCCCATCTACAGCCAGGACATTACGGCGTATGGCCTCCAATTGGTCACCTCGGTCCATAATGGCGACGGTTTCGATCCCAACTCCTCATCGAACGTCTGGATCCTTGGCGCATCCTTCTCTACCGGCGATGATTGCAGTGCCATCAAGTCCGGGAAGGATGCCGAAGGCATTGCCATAGCTCGCCCATCTGAAAACATCTATTTCCGCGGTGACGTTTTCAACTCCGGCCATGGCGGTGTGACCATCGGCAGCGAGATGTCAGGAGGAGTCCGCAACGTCTTCGTGGAGGATTCTACCATCGTCCCGGTCGACCTTACTTCGGGTGCGGTCAACCCCGGTATCAGAGTAAAGGTCAGCCCCAAGCGAGGCGGATACGTGCGCAATATCCAGGTGCGCGACAGTGTGATCAACAAGATCAGCGTCATCACCAACTATGACCGGACTTCGGTCGATGATCTGGATTCACGGACCCCCCTGCCGCAGACCGAGAATTTCAAGTTCTCCCATATCACGGCGCCCAACTGGGACAAGCCTGCCGGCAAGGACAACGTCATCGATATCAGCGGCTCCAACTTCGGGCACGGACTGGTCAAGTACCTCAAGGACATCCGTTTCGACGATTGCCGATTCCATGGCGCCTTCCTGGACACAACCCAGAATGTGTCCTTTGCCGATTCCAGCCTGACCGATGGCCTCTCGGCTTCCCGCTCCGTCAATGTTACCCGCGACGGCAAGGTCTACAAGGATGACGGGTTCCCGATCCATGACGATTTCGAGGCCGAGGGCGCATCCTTGCCCAAGGGTTGGAAGACCAAGGATTCCCAGACCGGCGGCGGTGCGGTTGTACGCCACGAGGACGGGAGGGGATACCTCCTCCTGGACGACAAGGGCCCTGGCTATGAGACCATTGAGCGTGTCTTCAGCCAGCAGCAGGGGCGGGTCAAATCCTCCCTCTCGTTTATGTTTCCCGATGATCCTGCCAAGGCTTCCAATGCCGTTCTCGCCTACAAGGACAGCAATGGCAAGGCTGCGGCTTCTTTCGTCCTCCGGCGGTCCAAGTTGGTTCTGACTGGAAAATCAGGCGATCGGACCCTCGTCAATGAGTTGGAGGCTGGCACCTGGTACACCCTTGACATTCACATGGACACCGATGCCAAGAAGATCGATGCCTCTGTCGCCGGACAAGGTTCGGTCACTCAGGCGCCGTTGAGCGACACCAAGGCCGCCGGGGTGGCTGCGCTCGAAGTGCACATGGCCAATTCCAACACCCAGGAGGCCTGCATGGCCTTGGATGATCTGGTCGTCGAGTCCGATGCCGCCGCAGGTGCCGGTCTCCAAGGCATAGAGCTGACAGCTCCGGCTGGCGTTATCAATCGCAGAGGCGGATCCCTCCAGGTCGCTGCACGACTGATCGGCCCCGACCGTTCGGATGCTGTGACCTGGCAGGTCCTTCGTCCTGATTTGGGACAGACCAGTGCTGCTGTGATTGATCAGAACGGTCTCCTCCAGGCCGAGTCCAACGGCACTGTGCTCGTTACGGCTACAGCCACGGATGGCTCGGGCATTCAAGGCATACTGCCGGTGCTGATCACCAATCAGCAGGTGCAAACCGGATATGTCCCGATTGAAGTGATGACTACGGTGGGCGTGGCTCCGGTCATGCCGACGACCATCTATCGCACATTGGACGACGGAAGCGCCATACCTGCCAAGGCTACATGGGGGGCTATCAGCGCTGACTCCTATAGCCGCGAGGGCGACTTCCAGGTTGCCGGAAGTTCCGGGGGCGACAGGGTCACGGCCTCTGTTCGCGTTTCCAAGGTGGCGATAGCTTCGATCGACGACAGCATCGTCAAAACCACCCCTGGCAGACTGGTCATGCCCATCGCGGTCAAGGCCGTCCTCAATGACGGAAGCAGAAGGATACTGCCGGTTGACTGGGATACGGTCGAGCCTTCTCGCTATGCCAGCCAGAATATTGATGGCTTCGATGTGCGGGGGACTGTTTCCGGCACTGGCGTCAAAGCCGTGGCCAGGGTCCTGGTCCTTCCGGCCAACAAGGAGGGGGTCACCCCCACCGTGGTTTCGGCTGATGGGCGTGGTGACTTCCGATCCGTTGGGGAGGCCCTAGCTTCGATTCCGGAGAGGAACGCCCAGCGAAGGGTGATTTTCATCAAGCATGGGATCTATCGGGAGAAGCTGCTTATCGACCGTCCCTATGTGACCATCCAGGGTCAGGATCCAGATGGTACCGTCCTGACTTACGATGACAAGCCCAATGATCGGGGCCCTGACGGCAATCCCCTGGGTACTTATGGCGACTATGCCGTCAAAATTACCGGCGGGGATTTCGTGGCCAGGGACATTGCCATACAGACGCTGGCTGGTTCTACTGTCGGCCAGGCAGTTGCCCTGGATGTGAACGCGGATCATGCCTCCTTCGACAATTGCCGGATCCTGGGTTACCAGGACACCCTGTACTTGCAGAACCGTACGGATGAGACCGCCAGCAGCAATCCTCCGGATCAGCCAACTGTGCAGACCAACAGAATGTATTTCAGGAATTCGACTATTGCGGGGTCGGTGGACTTCGTTTTCGGATCAGCCATCGCGGTTTTCGATCATTGCGATTTGCATTCCGTTCTGAATGGCTATGTGACTGCTGCCAGCACGCCGAAGGAACAGAAATACGGCTTCGTCTTCCTGCATAGCAAGCTGACTGCCGAGAACCCCTACAGCGGTTCCCTCAAAACCTACCTGGGCCGTCCTTGGAGACCGTATGCAAGCGTGGCTTTCATCGATACCAGTATGGCGCGGCACATCCTGTCTGAAGGATGGAATGATTGGGGGAAGACATCCAACCAGTCAACTGCGAGATTCTCCGAATATGGATCCACCTATGAGAACGACGTCAAACCCAGTCGCGTCCCGTGGGCGAAAACCCTATCGGAGCAAGAGGTCTCCGACTATACGATTCAACGGGTCCTCGCGCGCTCTGCAGGCATCAATGCAGTCGATGACTGGGACCCCACGAAGATGGTCTCGCCCACCCCATCGCCGGCCACGCCGATCACTGTGGCTGCTCAGGGTTCCACTGACCAAGGCGTTACGCTGAACGCGACTCTGGCGCCTTATGCCCAGAGCGAGGATGAGGCCAATCTCTCCTTCAAGGTCAAGGATCAGCCTCAGCACGGGCTGCTTACCATGCGTGAGGACGGCGCCTTCTCCTATACCCCTCAGCCAGGATTCAGCGGGAGCGATCGGTTCACCTTCCAGGCCTTCAACGGGGCTGTTGCTTCCAATGTATCCACCTATGCGATCACGGTCAGGCCTGGTTCAGATTCCGGTTCTGCCGGGACGGACGACGCCAACGGAGCCAACGGGACGGGGGCGGCCGATTCCGGCTCGGCTCACCCGGGCGCAATCAGTGCCGGCGCAGCTGCAGGGGGCGAGCCCGTGCCCGGCCAGCCGCTCGGGAAGGCGGATGGCGGAAGGTTGGGCAGGCTCCCCGCAGAGTCGAGGGATGCCGGGTCCTCCCTCGCCAATACCGGTTCTGGTGTGGTCCAGCTGGTTCTGGCTTCGGCTGCGGGAATCCTCATGGGTCTTGTCGCCCTCATCGGGATTGCTTGGCATCCCCGGTCGGGCCGCTAGTCCGTTATGGCCGCGGGCCCCTCCTCGAAGATTTGGGGCCCGGGCCTTTTCCCGCGCAAAGACTGGCAACAAAGTGAGATGGATCCTGGAGCGCCCGTTAGCTTGGAAGCATGAGTGAGGCGAAGAGGCATTGCATGATCCCAGAAGGCGGTTCCACAGGATTCGTCCCCACCTGTGGTGGGGGCCAAGCCGTCGGTTTGGATCACGATTATCTTGAGGACATACCGGCTCGGACCGGCCAGGACACG
The DNA here is from genome assembly GCF_026537385.1 of Bifidobacterium sp. B4079. NCBI lineage: Bacteria > Bacillati > Actinomycetota > Actinomycetes > Bifidobacteriales > Bifidobacteriaceae > Bifidobacterium > Bifidobacterium sp. B4079. The sequence goes on from NZ_JAFNMH010000002.1 coordinate 373,813, forward strand.
ATTCTGCTCAATCCGGCGGATATGGTGGCTGTCGCTGCCAGGAATCTGGAGCCCGGCGAAAGAGTCATGGTCGAGGGTCGTGGCGAGGTGACGGTGCTCGGACGAGTTCCCCGAGGGCACAAACTCGCGCTTCAGAACATTTCCAAGGGCGAGGACGTCATCAAGTATGGCTATGCCATCGGCCACGCCAAGGAGGCTATCAGTAGGGGGCAATGGGTCCACACGCACAATCTGGCCACCAACCTGGGCGCCGACCTGAACTACCGTTATCAGCCGGTTGCCGACACGGTCAAGCCGGGCAGCCCGACCGGGACTTTCCAAGGGTACAGGCGCTCGACGGGCAAGGTAGGCATCCGCAACGATCTCTACATCGTCCCGACCGTAGGTTGCATCAACAGTCTGTGCGACGCCATGGCGCGGTCTTTCTCAGCCCGCCATCCTGGCAACGGATCTTTTGACTCGGTGGTTGTGGCGCGCCACCCTTATGGATGCTCCCAACTCGGAGGCGATCTGGTCTACACCAGGCGTTGCCTTCAGGACATCGCCACCCATCCTAACGCCGGGGGTGTTCTTCTCGTTGGCCTGGGGTGTGAAAACAATCAGATGGAGGACATGCTGAGCACCCTGGGCGAGTATGACACGAACCGAATTCGTTGGATTATATGCCAGGAAGTGGAGGACGAGCTGGATGAGGCCGATGCCCTCCTGGATCAGATCAACGAGGCTGCAAACGATGACCGTCGTGAAGAGACGCCCCTGTCCGAACTCAAGGTCAGCGTCAAGTGCGGTGGGTCCGACGGAATGTCAGGCATCACGGCCAATCCGCTGGTCGGCCGGTTCGCTGAATGGGTGGTCGCCCAGGGCGGGTCCGTGGTCCTGGCCGAGGTCCCTGAAATGTTCGGGGCAGAACAGGTCCTGATGAGCCAGGCACGCGACGAGCAGGTCTTCCATGATGTCGTCAATCTTATCAATAATTTCAAGGGATTCTTCCGTAAATACGGCGAAGTCATATCCGACAATCCCTCTCCAGGCAACAAGAAGGGCGGAATCACGACTCTGGAGGATAAATCCTTGGGCTGCATCCGCAAAGGCGGCCGTTGCGAGGTCGAGGATGTGCTCAACTATGGCGACCATATCTCCAGACCCGGGCTCTCTCTGCTGCAGACGCCAGGCAACGACCTCGTCTCCAGTACGGGAATGGCTGCAGCAGGAGCGCAAGTGGTCCTCTTCACTACTGGCCGGGGTACTCCTTTCGGAACTTTCGTGCCTACGGTGAAAGTAGCTACCAACACGCCCCTGGCCACCAAGAAACACCGTTGGATCGACTTCGACGCCGGACGTCTTCTGGATGAGCCCGGAGATCAGGTTTTCAACGATTTTCGTAAGAAAGTCCTTGCCGTGGTCAACGGTGAGCAGACCTGCAATGAGCGTAACGGCATGCAGGACATTGCCATATTCAAGGATGGCCCGACTGAATAGAGTGCGGGCTGCACCCTATGGGCATCCTGGTCGGAGCATCTGGGGCGCTTTGCTGTGCATTGGCGGATTGGTGCGCCCTGTTCGAGTTGCCGTGTCCGGAAGATCTCCCAACAGGTAATATTCCGAAATGAACACAGTCCGGAGTTGCGTGTCCCCATCCTCTATAGTTGTGGGCCGGATAGGTTTGTGACACAATGCGTCTCGATTGGGAGCAGGATGGAATTATTCAGGAAGAAATCGGTTGAACAGACCCTGGCAGAGACCGGGGAGGAGGGCAGGTCGCTCAAGCGGACGCTGACCACCTGGGACCTGGCCATCATGGCCGTTGCAGTGGCCGTGGGCGCCGGCATCTTCTCGGTGGGTGCCCAGGCGGCGGCCTTCCATGCGGGCCCGGCCGTCATCATCTCCTTCGTCATAGCAGGCATCGTCTGTGCGGCGGCCGTCATGTGCTACGCGGAGTTCGCCTCCATGATCCCGGTTTCAGGCTCGGCCTACACCTTCACCTACAACACCATGGGCGAACTGGTGGCTTGGATCATCGGCTGGGACCTGATTCTGGAGATGCTCATGGCCGCTTCGGTCATCTCCAAGTACTGGGGCGTCTACCTGAATGACTTCATCCATCTGATGGGCGGCACCTCCTTCAGTTCCAGCTTCCATATGGGCGGCCTAGATGTGGACCTGGCCCCGCTGGCGGTCGTCGCCCTCTTCACGGTCCTTCTGGTCCTGGGCACCAAGCTTTCCGCCCGGTTCGACGGCGCCCTGACCGTCCTCAAGATCGGCATCGTGGTCTTCGTCATCGTGGTGGGCTTCTTCTACGTCAAGTTGGACAACTACCGGCCCTTCATTCCGCCTTCCGAACCTGCCTCGGCCGTTCCGGGAGCCAGTGTGCAGGGAATCATGGGCCAGCCGCTCTGGCAGTGGGTCTCAGGCATGCAGCCCACCATCTACGGCATTCCCGGCATCCTCTCAGGCGCTGCCCTGGTCTTCTTCGCTTTCGTGGGCTTCGACATCGTCGCCACCACCTCCGAGGAGGCCAAGGAGCCCCACAAGACCATTCCCCGTGGAATCGGCCTGGGCATGCTGATCGTCATCACTTTGTACATCCTGGTCGCCATCGTTACCACCGGCATGGTCTCCTACAAGGATCTGGCAAAGGCCAAGAACCCCTCTCTGGCTACCGGCTTCGAGATGGTGGGGGCTCCTTGGGCCGCCAAGATCATCTCCTTCGGCATCGTGGTGGGGCTGACCACCGTGGTCATGGTGCTCCTGCTGGGGCTGACCCGCATCGTCTTCGCCATGAGCCGCGACGGGCTTCTTCCACGTGGCCTGTCTCGCACTGGCCGTTATGGCACGCCGGCCCGCATTCAGATTCTGGGCGGCATCGTGGTGGCCGTGGTCGCCTCTTGCTTCCCTATAGACGTCTTGTCCGACATGGTCAACATCGGCACGCTTTCAGCCTTCCTGCTGGTGGCCATTTCACTGCCCATCATGCGCAAGCGCCGGCCGGATCTGCCCCGGTCCTTCAAGATGCCAGGCAATCCCTGGGTGCCCATTCTGATAGCCCTGGCCTGCCTCTGGCTCATGCTCAACCTGACCGTGCTGACCTGGATTCGATTCGTGGTCTGGCTGGCTGCAGGCCTGGCCATCTATTTCTGCTATTCCTACCGGCACTCCCTGCTCGGTCGTCATCAGCTCAGCGAGAAGATATCCCAGGCCACCCAGGCCGGTCTGGACTGACCTGGAGCGTCGGCGCTGCAGTGTAGAGTGAATGCTCGCATACTCAGGAGGTAACCCATGACCTACGTCATCGCTCAGCCCTGCGTGGACGTCAAGGACAAGGCCTGTGTGGACGAATGCCCGGTGGACTGCATCTACGAGGGCGTCCGTTCGCTCTATATCAACCCCAACGAGTGCGTGGACTGCGGCGCTTGCGAACCGGTCTGCCCGGTGGAGGCCATCTTCTACGAGGACGACCTGCCCGAGGAGTGGACCTGGTACAAGGACGCGGCGACTGATTTCTTCGCCCAGGTGGGGGATGCCGGCGGTGCTGCTGCGGTCGGCCCCTACGATCACGATCCGGAGGGTGTGGCAGCCTTGCCACCCAACAAGTAGTCGATTAAGGCTGACAAGCCGCGGATGGGAGCCATCCCTCCGCGGCTTATTCATAAAAGAAAGGCGGGCCATGGGTTTTCATCCTTTCGAATCTCCCTACGACTGGTCAAGGATTGACTCTTACCGGCGGCGTGCTGAGCAGTGTCCCGGCGGTCTGGTCGACCTGTCGGTAGGTTCGCCGGTGGATCCTGTACCCAGATCGGTCAGGGACGCCTTGGCTGCGGCTGCGGATGATGGCCAAGCGCGAGGCTATCCCAAAACTGCCGGTGATGGTTCCCTGAGGCAGGCCGCGGCCGACTGGTTCCGTCGTCGCCGCGGGGTAGACCTGAATGCCCTAGGCGCGGATCTGGTGCCCACGGTTGGGTCCAAGGAGGCGGTGGCGCTCATGGCCTCCCTTCTGCATCTGGGACCGGGGGACCGGGTGGTGCAGCCGACGATATCCTATCCCACCTACGCCATCGGAACCCAGCTGGCCGGGGCCCAGGTGACGACCGTGGACGATCCGACTGATACGGATTCATGGGTGAATCTGCCCGATGTGCGAGCAATATGGATCAATTCGCCAGGCAACCCCAGTGGGCGGGTCATCGGCCAAGCCGGGCTGGCTAAGATCGTGCGGGCGGCCCGTTCGATAGGGGTGACGGTCCTGAGTGACGAGTGCTATGCCCTGCTGGATTGGTCAGGGCCCGCCCAAGCCGGGCAGGATGCGCCGATCCCCGCCTCGCCCTGTATCCTGGAGCCCCAAGTTTGTGACGGCGATGCCAGAGGGATACTCTGCCTGTACTCAATGAGCAAGCAGTCCAATATGGCTGGGTACAGGGCGGCGCTGGTGGCCGGAGATGCTCATCTGGTGGAGGCCATGACCGCCTACCGCAAGCAGGTGGGACTGATTGTGCCAGGTCCGGTGCAGCGGGCCATGCGGGCCGCTCTGGAGGACAGCGAGGGTGTGAAGGCTCAGCGCGAGGTGTACGCCCGTCGCCTGCAAGCCCTGGCTGAAGCTCTTAGATCCTACGGATACGATGCCTTCATGCCTCAGGGAGGTCTTTATATCTGGGCACGAGCCCGCTCGGGAGACTGTTGGGCCGATATGGCAGACCTGTCCCGTCTGGGCATTCTGGCCAGTCCCGGGGAGTTCTACGGGGATGGCCATCATCTGCGGTTCTCGTCAACCATAACTGACGGGCAGCTGGAGCTGGCCTCGGCGCGTCTGCGGAGTGCTGCTTAGAGGCCCATACTGACTGAACCCTTGCCATAGCGGCTCCTGATGGAGTCCATGGTGGCCTCTGCCTGATCCAGGCGCTGGGCCTCGCTGCCGGCGCTGCGTTGGCTCTCGTGGAGAATGTCGTCCAAGGAAGGCTGGATGGGAGTGTCCTCCACCCGGCTCAGGCCGGATGCGCTGACACCGGCCAGACGGATCAGACGGGGAAGGGGTGTGTCCATGGGCGCGCCATCGGGCAGCCCCAGCATGGCCTTGAGCAGGCCGACTGCTTGCGGATAGATGCGGTTGGCTGAGTTGACCGGGGTTTCCAGGGTGTGGGCCTTGGTCATATAGCGCAGATCATCAAAGCGCAGTTTGACAGTGATGGTCCGGGCGATCAGGCCGTGCGATCGCAGTCCGGTGGCGACCTCGTTGCTGCAGATGCGCAGGAGGTCACAGACCTGCTTCATGCTGGTGGTGTCGTGCAGAAAGGTGCGTTCCGCGCCCAGGGACTTCTCCGGCGCTCGTGGCTGGACTGGATCGTCGTCCAGTCCGTGGGAGGCCTGTGCCAGCTTCCTGGCTGTAAGGCTCGAGCCTGTGGCCCGAGCCAGATCCTGCTCGCTCATGGTGGCCAGGTCGGCCACATCCTTGATGGCCCAGGCGTTGAGCCGCTTCTCCAAGGCCGGTCCGATTCCGGGAATGCCACGCAGGGGCATCAACTGGACGAATTCGGCCTGCCGGGCCTTGGGGATCAGCAGCATCCCGTCAGGTTTGGCGTTGGTGGAGGCCATCTTGGCCACTAGCTTGTTGGTGGCGATGCCTACCGAGCAGGTCACATGGAATTGGCGGGCCACGCTGGCTCGGATCCATTGGGCGATGGCCGTGGGCATGCCCCAGCGCATGAGCGCCCCGGAGGCGTCCAAGTAGCATTCGTCCACAGAGACCTGTTCGATCTGATCGGTGATTCGTGAGAAAACCGTATCAAATATCCGTCGTGAAATGCCCCGGTAATAGGCCATGTCAACCGGGAGGAAGATCCCCTGCGGGCACAGTCGCCTGGCGCGCGCCAGGGGCATGGCCGAATTGATGCCGAAGGCCCTGGCCTCGTAGCTGGCTGCGGAGACCACCGAACGACGTCCGGTGCCGATGATGACCGGTCGGCCTTGCAATTGCGGGTGTCGAGCGACTTCGCAGGAGGCGTAGAAGGCATCCATGTCTATGTGCAGCACCGTGCAGCCGGTCTCGTCATGTCCCCAGTCCTTCTTGGCGGCTGCAAGCCTTGGTGCGGTGCTCATGGCTCCATGATAGAAGGGGGTCTCGGAGGAATGTGCGATAAATTATTCTCAAACCAAGATGCCTGGAAAAGATTCACTTTCATGTTTTTATCTATGAAACCGAGTGAATCTGTTCTCTGCCGCATTGCTTCTTGTCGCCCCGGCGAGTCAGGTCTGTCAATCATGGTATTCTATTGTCTTGTTCTCGAAACTTTGGGGCTCAGGTCCTGGCTCGGGAGCTTGCATGGAGACGTGCCTGAGTGGCCGAAAGGGGCACCCTGCTAAGGTGTTGACTGCGCAAGCGGTCCAGGAGTTCGAATCTCCTCGTCTCCGCCTGATGACCGGTGATCGCTGATTGTGCACGATTGCCGGTCTTATCCATTTCCCACGGGCTTTATTCGCCTATATTCTTTTTCAAGCCTCGGCCTGGCAGAGTCCTAGTTTGCGCGGCAGAGGACCGGTGGTGCTTGGCATGAGCCTGTCTGTCTGGCAGGCAGACCGCAGCCAGGCACTGGCAGTATGGCTTGCCTTGGCTGTCATGAGGCAGGCGAAGCCTGGCTCCCGGACAGGGGTATCAGGCTTCGGCCTTCGCCAAGCGCAATGGGCTGGGCCCGGCCCTGCAGAAGGTCGTCCAGTCGGCCGTGAAAGGCCGGCACGGCTGCGGGCTCCAAGTCGTAGGTCAATCGGACCCGATCAGTGAAGTCCTCGGTCTCCACGTGCCCACCAGAGGCGCGGATCAGACGGCGGAGGGAGTCGTACTCTGGATAGCCCAGAGTGATCGTGAAGCGTTGCGTCGGGAGTACGCGTGCTGATCTCGCCGCCTTGAGCGCCAGGGAGGCTGCTGAGGAATAGGCCCGGATCAACCCCCCTGACCCGAGAAGGATCCCCCCGAAGTATCGGGTCACCGTCAGGACGCAGTCGGTCAGCCCCTGCCGCCGCATGACTTCAAGTATGGGCTTGCCGGCTGTTCCGGAGGGCTCCCCGTCATCGCTCATACGCTCGCTGGTGCGGCCCTCGGGTCCCCAGATGGCGCAGTGACAGATGTGCCGGGCCTTGGGGTGTTGCGAGCGGACCTCCTGGACGAAGGCAATGGCCGCCTCCTGGTCCTCCACATGGCAGGCCTGACCGATGAACTCGGACTTGCGCTCGGTCAGTGAGCCTGTGGCTGGTTTCTGCGGCGTATCCAGTATGGTGAGCAAATCGGCTTGCCTCCTATGACTATCGTCTCCTCAATTTCCGCGCTATCTCCATGCTAGAGGGGATGCCGGGCCTAGTCTGAAATCGGGGAGGCGGCCTAAGCTGGCCGCATGACCAATCCCCAGGACCAACCGGAAACCGAATCATCGTCAGCCGGCAAGCCCTACGAGGCTCTGACCGTTTTCTATGAACGGCTCAGGCACTCTACGGATACAGCTGAGCTGCACGAATTCGCCCGCAGCCCCCTGCCCGACAGGTCCGACCAGGCCGCCTTCTCCCGCTTTACGGCACTGCTGGAGGCTGTGGCCGGTAACGAGCACACGCCGGTGGAGGACAGGGTCTACCTGGCGCAGACCATGCCCTTCCCCAATATTTTGGTTAAGCTCTCCCAGGATTCCAACGCAGAGGTCCGTCGGGCGGTGGCCGCCAACAAGGACGACAAAAACTGGCTGGCCGGTCTGCTCACCAAGGACGAGGACGCCGGAGTCAGGGCTGCAGCGCTGACCAACCCCATGACATCCTGGAAGATGCGACTGGAAGGTGCACAGGACGAGCGCACCGACGCTGACACCCTGGACTTTCTAGGAGCTCTCGGCACTCGCGATGAGCAGGATGCCCCACATGTGCTGGCCGCCATGGTGCGCCGAGCCGTGGCCCTGAATCCCAACACCGGGCAGGCCACCCTTGATGCCCTGCGCAAGGACCTGGACGGGCAGGTGGCACGGGCGGCGGCCTCCCAATGAGACTGGGGCCGACGCGAATTTTGACGAACGGCGCTCAGGCGTTACAATAATGGATTGTTGTGTTTCCCTAAGGGGTCCTCAAAGCGCTTTTCCCACTCGCCGTCTAGGACTTTCAGGGAGCCCACGGAATACACGGCTTTCGGCCAGCATGGCAGCATGTGGCGCGGGGAGCCCGAAACACAATGCAAGGAAAAGGTTGAATCGTGAAGACTTTCACCCCGAAACCAGCCGATCTGACACATGACTGGTATATCGTCGACGCCTCCGGTGTGGTGCTGGGGCGTCTGGCAGCCCAGGTGGCCGATCTGCTGCGTGGCAAGAACAAGCCCACCTATGCGCCCTACGCCGACTCTGGCAACAACGTCATCGTCATCAACGCCTCCAAGATGGTGCTCACGGGCAACAAGAACGACAAGGTGCTCTACACCCACTCCGGTCGTCCCGGCGGTCTGCGTCGCGACTCCTACGGGCAGTTGATGGAGCACAATCCCGAGCGCATCATCATGACGGCGGTCAAGGGCATGTTGCCCAAGAACAAGCTGGCCAAGGTCCAGCTGACCAGGCTGCGGGTCTTCGCAGGCGAGGAGCATCCTCACACCTCACAGCAGCCCATTGAGTACAAGATCCACCAGGTCGCCCAGCAGGCCAAGTAGGACCAGAGGAGATAATCACCATGGCTGACAACAACAACAGCTCCGCGGTTCTTGAGGCCGAGGAGACCAGCGCTTCCTACACTTCCGAGACTAATGCCGGTGCGGGCACCGGCACCTCCGCCATCGAGCCAGGCTACGGCACCGGTCGCCGTAAGGAGGCAGTCGCCCGCGTCCGTCTGATCCCGGGCTCCGGCAAGTGGAGCATCAATGGGCACACCTTGGAGGAGTACTTCCCGAGCAAGCTGCACCAGCGGGAGGTCAACTCGCCCATCGTGTTGCTCAAGCTCGAGAACAAGTTCGACGTGGTTGTGCGCGTCGAGGGCGGCGGCGTGACCGGCCAGGCCGGCGCAGTCCGTCTGGGCGTCGCACGCGCCCTGAACGCCATCGATCGGGACGCCAACCGTCCTGCCCTGAAGAAGGCCGGGTTCCTGACCCGCGACGCCCGCGTGGTGGAGCGCAAGAAGGCGGGTCTGCACAAGGCCCGTCGCGCGCCGCAGTTCTCCAAGCGTTGACGTTCGCAGTCCTTCCATCCCCGAGGTTCATGAACCTCGGGGATTTTTCATGCTTGGACCGCCTCTGCCGAAAAACGAACGGCAAAGAGCACTTTTCTGTTTGACAAGTGACCAGGAAACCTACGGATTCCCACACGACACGCTGCAAGTGAACGTTCGCTCCGCCTGGGGCTCAATGGTTCTTCTCCTCGGTTATATTGTGACCGGTTATATTGTGATATTCGTCACCTTATGGCCTTTGCCTTTCGAGGGCTGGCGCGGTCCAGTACTGCCTCCCGGTCCTCGGCGGAGTCCGAGCAAGCACACAAGGAGGACCGGGATCTTGGCTGAAACGCGTACGCAAGGACACAGGAATCGGGCGACAGGATCAGCCGCCGGAAGCAAAAGAGCGGAGCAGGATCGAACCGAGCTGGCCCGCAAGGAGGTGGATGCCCTGGTCGCCAGAGCGCAGACCGCTCTGAGGACCTTCGAGGAGCTCAACCAGGAGCAGGTGGACAGGATCGTGGCCAAGGCCTCCATCGCGGCCCTGAACAAGCATCTGGCCCTGGCCCAGATGGCCGTTCAGGAGACAGGACGCGGACTGGTGGAGGACAAGGCCACCAAGAACATCTTCGCCTGCGAGCACGTGACCAACTACCTGGCTAAACAGCGCACCGTGGGCATCATCAGCGAGAACGAGGTGGACGGCATCATCGAGGTTGCCGAGCCGGTGGGGGTCGTGGCCGGCGTGACCCCAGTGACCAACCCCACTTCGACCGCCATATTCAAGTCCCTGCTGGCCTTGAAGACCCGTTGCCCCATCGTCTTCGGCTTCCATCCCTATGCCCAGCGCTGCTCGGTAGAGGCGGCCCGGATCGTCCGTGACGCCGCTATTGAAGCAGGCGCTCCGCAGGATTGCATCCAGTGGATCGAACACCCCTCTGTTGAGGCCACGGGCGCGCTGATGCGGCACCCAGGCGTAGCCACCATCCTGGCCACCGGCGGCCCGGGCATGGTCAAGGCCGCATACTCCTCGGGTAAGCCGGCCCTGGGGGTGGGCGCCGGCAATGCCCCGGCCTATGTGGACTGCAAGGTCAACGTTGCTCGGGCCGTCAACGATCTGATCTTGTCCAAGCACTTCGACTATGGCATGATCTGCGCCACGGAGCAGGCCGTCATCGCCCATCAGGATGTGTACGACCGAATGATCAAGGAGATGAAGCGGCGCAAGGCGTACTTCGTCAATGCCGAGGAGAAGGCCAAGCTGGAGGAGTACATGTTCGGGGTGAGGTCCCATGCCGGAGCAGACGCCCCCCAGCCCAGGCTCAATTCGGTGGTTCCCGGCAAGTCCCCGCAGTTCATCGCCCGTCAGGCTGGTTTTGAGATTCCCGAGGATGCAACCATCCTGGCTGCCGAATGCGACCAAGTCGGCCCCATGGAGCCACTGACCATGGAAAAGCTGGCTCCGGTCCAAGCTGTGCTCAAGGCCCGGAACAAGGAGGAGGGCTTCGCCCTCTGCGAGCAGATGCTGCGCTACGGGGCCGGACATACGGCGGCCATACACACGGACAACGAGAAGTTGGTGCGGGAGTATGGCCAGCGCATGCACGCCTGCAGGATCGTCTGGAACCAGCCCAGCTCACTGGGCGGCATCGGCGACATCTACAATGCCATAGCCCCCTCCCTGACGCTGGGTTGCGGCTCCTACGGCGGCAATTCGGTCTCGGGCAACGTTCAGGCGGTCAATCTGATCAATGTCAAGAGGATAGCCCGGAGGAACAACAACATGCAGTGGTTCAAGGTGCCGCCCAAGACCTACTTCGAGCCCAATTCCGTGCGCTATCTGCGCGACATGTTCGGCATTCGCCGGGCCGTGATCGTCTGTGACAAGGTCATGGAGCAGCTGGGGGTCATCGACAAGATCATCGATCAGCTGCGGGCCCGTTCCGAGCCGGTCACCTTCCGCATCATCGACTATGTCGAGCCTGAACCCAGCGTGGAGACGGTGCAGCGGGGGGCGGCCATGATGCGCAACGAGTTCGGCCCCGACACCATCATCGCCGTAGGCGGGGGCAGCCCCATGGACGCTGCCAAGATCATGTGGCTTCTCTATGAGCACCCGGAGATCTCCTTCGCTGATGTCCGTGAGAAGTTCTTCGATATCCGCAAGCGCGCCTTCAAGATTCCGCCCCTGGGCACCAAGGCCAGGCTGGTCTGTATTCCCACGTCATCGGGCACGGGTTCGGAGGTCACCCCATTCGCGGTCATCACCGACCATAAGACCGGATACAAGTACCCCATCACCGATTACGCCCTGACCCCCAGCGTGGCCATCGTGGATCCGGTCCTGGCCCGTACCCAGCCCAAGAGGCTGGCCTGCGACTCGGGCTTCGATGCCCTGACCCACTGCATGGAGGCTTTTGTCTCGGTCTATGCCAATGACTACACCGACGCCATGGCCCTGCATGCGGCCAAACTGATCTGGGACAACCTGGAGCCTGCTGTGAGCACTGCCGGCGGTGAGGCCAAGGTACGCGCCCAGGAGAAGATGCACAATGCGGCGACCATGGCAGGCATGGCCTTCGGCTCGGCCTTCCTGGGCATGTGCCACGGCATGGCACATACCATCGGAGCCCTCTGCCATGTGGCCCATGGGCGTGCCAATTCCATCCTTTTGCCCTATGTGATCCGCTACAACGGATGCATCCCGGACGAGCCGACCAGCTGGCCCAAATACAGCGAGTATGTGGCCCCGGAGCGCTACAGGCAGATGGCCCATGTGCTGGGCATCGAATCCGCTACTGCCGAGGAGGGCGTGGAGCTCTTGGCCCGTGCTGTGGAATCCTACAGGGACGAGCGTCTGGGCATGGATGCCTCCTTCCAGGCTGCCGGAGTGGACGAGGACCTCTACTGGCAGTCCTTGGATCAGATCGGCATGCGCGCCTACGAGGACCAATGCACGCCGGCCAATCCTCGCATTCCGATGATTGAGGACATGAAAGACATCGCTGTGGCCGCCTACTATGGGGTCAGCCAGGGGGAGGGCCATCGGATGCGGGTTGCCCGCCAGGGCGAGGATGAGGTGCAAGAGGCCTCCCAGCGGGCCTGACAAGGCCGGAATCCAGTCGAGGATCCCCCTGGAAGCGGCGCGACACGCCCGGATTCTTCTAGGGGGACCCTCGTGCTTTAATAAGAAAGTTGCCTGTTTTGGGCTCGCATTTTGTCAATCACAATAGCGGGTGCAGCGAGGAGTCCCATCCCCACGGTTCTCCACGGCTGCGCATGGATCCGGCTGAGGCCTGTCGGGAGGAATGTCTCCTTGCGGCCGTCGTTTCGTGCCCTCGAAACAGACTGGGTAATCAGTTCATAGATCGCTAGAAAGGGCGGACGGCAATGGCGGGACAGAAAATCCGCATCAGGCTAAAGTCCTATGACCATGAGGTCATCGACCAATCGGCGAAGAAGATCGTCGAGACGGTGACGAACGCGGGCGCAACTGTGGTTGGCCCCGTTCCGCTGCCGACTGAGAAGAACGTGTATGTCGTCATCCGTTCTCCTCATAAGTACAAGGACTCCCGCGAGCACTTCGAGATGCGCACCCACAAGCGCCTGATCGACATCGTGGATCCCACGCCCAAGGCGGTGGATTCGTTGATGCACATCGATCTGCCGGCGGACGTCAACATCGAGATCAAGCTGTAGGGGAGGAGGAAACCGCATGGCTGAAGAGCAGAGGAACCGCAAGGCTCTCCTGGGCCGCAAGCTGGGCATGTCCCAGGTCTGGGACGAGAACGGCTTCTTCGTCCCGGTGACCCTGGTGGACGTGTCCACCAACGTGGTGACCGCGGTCAAGAACCAGGAGAAGGACGGCTATCAGGCCATCCAGATCGGCTACGGGCAGATCGATCCCACCAAGGTGACCAAGCCGCTGGCTGGCCACTTCGCCAAGGCTGGAGTGACCCCGCGTCGCCACTTGGTCGAGGTCCGCACCGCTGATGCCGACAGCTATCAGCCCGGCCAGGAGCTGGGCCTGGACCTGCTGCCCGAGGGCAGCGAGGTCGACGTGACCGGAACAACCAAGGGCAAGGGCTTCGCCGGCACCATCAAGCGCTGGGGCTTCAAGTCCTACCGCCGCACCCACGGTTCGCACAAGAACGAGCGCCGTCCTGGTTCAGTGGGCGCCTGCGCCACGCCTAGCCGCATCCTCAAGGGCAAGCGGATGGCCGGCCGCATGGGTCACGACACCTCGACCGTCCAGAATCTGACCATTGTCTCCGCAGATGCCGAGAAGGGCGTCATCGCCATCAAGGGTGCCCTGCCCGGGCCCCGCGGCGCCATCGTCCTGGTTCGTTCGGCAGTGAAGGGAGCCTGAAACCATGGCTAAGTTGACTCTGAACATCACCGACGCCCAGGGCAAGAACACCGGAACTGTGGATGCACCCGAGCAGATCTTCGGCATTGCAGAAGAGGATATTCGCTCACACGTGCCGCTGATCCATCAGGTGGTTGTCGCCCAGCTGGCTGCAGCCCGTCAGGGGACACACTCGGTCAAGACCCGGTCCACCGTCTCAGGTGGCGGCCGCAAGCCTTGGAAGCAGAAGGGCACTGGACGTGCTCGTCAGGGCTCCATTCGCGCTCCCCAGTGGACCGGTGGCGCCATTGTCCACGGCCCGCAGCCGCGCGACTACTCCCAGCGCACCCCCAAGAAGATGAAGGCCGCAGCTTTGCGCTACGTCCTGTCCGACCGGGTCAACGCCGGACGCGTGCACGTGGTCGACTTCGGCATTGGCGAGACTCCGTCCACCAAGGCAGCCAAGGCAGCCCTGTTGCCCCTGGTCGACAGTAGATTCACCACCGTCGTGCTGTCCCGTGAGAACATCAACGAGTGGCTCTCCGTCAGGAACCTGCCCACCGTCCATGTCCTCTTCGCCGATCAGCTCAACACCTACGATGTGGTCACGGCCGAGGATGTCGTCTTCAGCAAGGACGGCTTCGATGCCTTCCTGGCTGTCAAGGGCGGCGCCAAGTCCAAGACCGTCAAGGAGGCCTGATTTTCATGGCAGCTATTCACAAGCCAGCACACGACATCATTCTGCGCCCGGTCGTCTCCGAGAAGAGCTACGCCAACTCGGACCGAGGCCAGTACACATTCGTGGTGGACCCTGAAGCCAACAAGGTCGCCATCAAGCAGGCCATCGAGCAGATCTTCAACGTGAAGGTCACATCGGTCAACACCCTCAACCGGCAGGGTAAGAGGACCCGGACCCGTACGGGCTGGGGTCGTCGTGCCGCCGAGAAACGCGCCATCGTCAAGGTGGCCGAGGGCCAGTCGATCGATGTCTTCGGTACCAAAAACTGAAGGCTAGCCGAGAAAAGTTAAGGAAGAACTAGATTATGGCTATCCGTACATACAAGCCGACGACCGCGGGCCGTCGCAACGCCTCGGTTTCGGACTTCGCCGAAATCACGCGCTCCAAGCCCGAGAAGTCGCTGGTTCGCAAGCTGAGCAAGACCGGCGGGCGCAACTCCTACGGCCGTGTCACCAGTCGCCATCGGGGCGGCGGACACAAGCGCCAGTACCGCCTCATTGACTTCCGTCGCTGGGACAAGGACGGTGTGCCCGCCAAGGTGGCTGAGATCGAATACGATCCCAACCGCTCGGCCCGCATCGCCCTTCTGCACTTCGCAGACGGTGAGAAGCGCTACATCATCGCCCCGCAGGGCATCAAGCAGGGTGACGTCATCGAGACCGGTCCCCAGGCCGACATCAAGCCCGGCAACAACCTGCCCCTGCGCAATATCCCCACCGGCACCATCGTCCACGCCATTGAGCTGCGGCCCCTGGGCGGCGCCAAGATCGCACGCTCGGCCGGTGCTGCCGTCCAGTTGGTGGCCAAGGACGGTGCCTACGCCCAGCTGCGTATGCCCTCCGGCGAAATCCGCAATGTCGATTCCCGTTGCCGCGCAACAGTGGGCGAGGTCGGCAACAACGACCACGCCAATGTCCAGCTAGGCAAGGCGGGACGTGCACGCTGGATGGGACGCAGGCCCATCACCCGCGGTGAATCCATGAACCCGGTCGACCACCCGCATGGCGGACGCACTCGTGGCGGCAAGCCGCCAGTGTCTCCCTGGGGCAAGGGCGAGGTCCGCACCCGCAGGCCCAAGAAGGCCTCCAACAAGATGATTGTGCGTCGTCGTCCAAATGGTAAGAACCGCAAGTAAGGGAGTGTCGGAAAGATGACTCGTAGCATCAAGAAGGGCCCATTCGTCGACGCCCACTTGCAGAAGAAAGTCGACGAGCAGAACGAAAAGGGCACCAAGAACGTCATCAAGACCTGGTCCCGTCGTTCCATGATCACCCCGGACTTCATCGGGCACACTTTTGCTGTGCACGATGGCCGCAAGCATGTCCCGGTCTTCGTCACCGAGGCCATGGTCGGCCACAAGCTCGGCGAATTCGCCCCCACCCGGACCTTCAGGGGTCATGTGAAGGACGACAAGAAAGCACGCCGCTGAGGCGAGGGAGAGTAGAGACACATGGAAGCTAAGGCAATTGCACGTCACGTTCGCGTGACGCCTCGCAAGGCTCGCCGCGTCGTCGACCTCATCCGAGGCAAGCAGGCGACCGAGGCCGTGACCATACTGAAGTTTGCCCCCCAGGACGCGGCCGTTCCGGTCCGCAAATGCCTGGAGAGCGCCATCGCCAACGCGCGTGTCAAGGCGGACAAGGCCAACCAGCCCTTCCGCGAGAACGAACTGATGGTTCGGGAGACCTACGTGGACGAGGGCACCACCCTGAAGCGGTTCCGCGCCCGCGCTCAGGGTCGTGCGGCCCGCATCAACAAGCGGACCAGCCACATCACTGTCGTGGTGGCCGACAAGGAAGGAGCCCGATAATGGGGCAGAAGATCAACCCGTTTGGGTACCGACTCGGCATCACCGAGGAGCACCGCAGCAAGTGGTACTCCGACTCCAACAAGACGGGGGAGCGTTACAGCGACTTCGTTCTTGAGGACGACAAGATCCGCAAGGAGATGAACAAGGATCTGGAGCGCGCAGGCGTTTCCAAGATCGTTATCGAGCGGACCCGTGACCGTGTGCGCGTCGACATTCACACCGCTCGGCCGGGCATCGTCATCGGCCGTCGCGGAGCCGAGGCTGAGCGTGTGCGCGCCAAGCTGGAGAAGATCACCGGCAAGCAGGTCCAGCTGAACATCTTCGAGGTCAAGAACGCCTCCATCGATGCTCAGCTGGTGGCTCAGGGAATCGCTGAGCAGCTGACCAACCGCGTCACCTTCCGCCGGGCCATGCGCAAGGCTCAGCAGGATGCCATGCGGGCCGGCGCCAAGGGCATCAGGATCAAGCTGTCCGGCCGACTGGGCGGAGCTGAGATGAGCCGTTCGGAGTTCTACCGCGAGGGCCGTGTGCCCCTGCAGACTCTGCGCGCCCTGATTGACTACGGCTTCTTCGAGGCCAGGACGACCTACGGCCGCATTGGCGTCAAGGTTTGGATCTACAAGGGCGACATGACCGAGCGTCAGTTCGAGGAGCAGCAGGCTCAGCAGAACAACCGCCCCGGTCGGCGCGGGGATCGTCGTCCCCGTCGTGGCGTCCGTCCCTCCGAGGGGCGCACCCGCCGCGAGCAGGATGCAGCCAAGCAGAACAGCGGTGTGGCCGCGCCGCCGGCGTCGGCTCAGGAGCATACCGCTTCGGCCCCCGTCGCAACCGAAGCAAAGGAGTGAGCCGTGCTTATCCCAAAGAGGACTAAATACCGCAAGCAGCATCGTCCGGGTCGTTCGGGCATGTCCAAGGGCGGCAACGAGATCGCTTTTGGCGATTACGGCATTCAGGCCCTGGCTCCGGCCTACCTGACCAACCGGCAGATCGAGGCGGCCCGTATCGCCATGACCCGGTATATCAAGCGTGGTGGCCGCGTCTGGATCACGGTCTTCCCGGATCGTCCCCTGACCAAGCATGCCCTGGGATCCCGAATGGGTTCCGGCAAGGGGGCACCTGAGTTCTGGGTGGCCAACGTCCGTCCTGGTCGGGTGCTTTTCGAGATCGGCGGCGTGAGCGAGGATGTGGCCCGCGAGGCACTTCGCCGCGCTACTGACAAGCTTCCCATGAAGTGCCGGATTATTGCACGTGAAGGCGGTGACATCTGATGTCAGTCGGAACAGCCGAGTATTCCATCAAGAATCTGAATGAAAAGACCAATGCGGAGATCGAGGATTTCCTGAAGAAGTCCAAGGAAGAGCTGTTCAACCTGCGCTTCCAGTCGGCCACCGGTCAGCTGGAGAACACCTCCCGCCTCAAGGCCGTCAAGCACGACATCGCCAGGATGTACACCGTCCTGCGCGAGCGCGAGCTGGGCATCAGCCAGGAGCCCGCCGAAGCAAAGGCCGAGAGCAAAGCTGAGGAGAAGTAAGCATGGCTGACAAGCAGGAGCGCAACTTCCGCAAGGTTCGCAGCGGCTACGTCGTGTCCGACAAGATGGACAAGACCATCACCGTTGAGCTGGAGCAGCGTTCGACCCACCCCCTGTACGGCAAGGTCGTCCGCAGCAACCGCAAGGTCAAGGCCCATGATGAGAAGAATGAGGCCCATGTGGGCGACTTCGTGAGTATCATGGAGACCCGTCCTCTGAGCAAGACCAAGCGCTGGCGTCTCGACTCCATCGTCGAGCGCGCCAAGTAACAAGTTCGGCCAGGCTCCGCATCTCATCCCGCCCTGGTACGGGGTGTCTGCGGAGAACCAGCGCGGCTAAGGAGAATCAATGATTCAGCAGGAATCGCGGCTTCAGGTCGCCGACAACACGGGTGCCAAGGAGATCCTGGCCATCCGCGTGCTCGGCGGGTCGAAGCGACGCTATGCCGGCATTGGCGATGTGATCGTCGCCACCGTCAAGGATGCCATTCCCGGCGGGTCGGTCAAGAAGGGCGAGGTCGTGAAGGCGGTCGTCGTCCGTACGGTCAAGGAGCATCGTCGTCACGACGGCTCCTACATCAAGTTCGACGAGAACGCGGCAGTCATCCTCGGCACCGGCCGTGAACCCCGCGGCACTCGTATCTTCGGACCGGTCGGTCGTGAGCTGCGCGACAAGCGCTTCATGAAGATCGTGTCCCTGGCACCGGAGGTGATCTGAAGTGGTAGCCAAGATCAAGACAGGCGACCAGGTCAAGGTCATCCGCGGCAAGGATCGCGGCAAGGAGGGCAAGGTTCTGCGGATTCTGCCCAATGACCGCCTGATCGTCGAGGGTATTCAGATCGTCAAGAAGCATGTGCGGGCCACCCAGCAGGGTCAGGAGTCGGGCATCGTCCCGACCGAGGCGCCCATCCATCGCTCCAACGTGATGGTCATTGACCCGGAGACCAAGAAGCCGACTCGCATCGGCGTGAACATCAAGGAGGAGGCGCGTGACGGCAAGGTCAAGGTCGTGCGCACCCGCTTCGCCAAGAAGTCAGGCAAGGAGCTGTCATGAGCGATACCACCGTTGAAGCACCGGCAGTCCCTCGTTTGCTGCAGCAGTACCGCGAGAGCATTGTGCCCGAGCTGGAGAAGGAATTCAAGTTCTCCAACCCCATGCAGGTGCCCAGGATCGAGAAGGTCGTGGTCTCTATGGGTGTGGGTGCCGCGGCACGCGACTCCAAGCTGATCGAGGGCGCGATCAAGGATCTGACGGCCATCACCGGCCAGAAGCCCAAGATCACCAAGGCTAAGAAGTCCGTGGCGCAGTTCCACCTGCGTGAGGGACAAGCCATCGGTGCCTTCGCCACCCTGCGCGGCGTGCGCATGTGGGAGTTCCTGGATCGTCTGCTGACCCTGGCTCTGCCCCGCATCCGTGACTTCCGCGGCATCAGCGACCGTCAGTTCGACGGCCAGGGCAACTACAACTTCGGTCTCACGGAGCAGTCTATGTTCCACGAGATCGATCCTGATCAGATCGATCACCAGCGTGGTATGGATATCACCGTGGTGACCTCCACCAAGAACGATCAGGAAGCCCGGGCGCTCCTCAAGCAGCTGGGCTTCCCCTTCAAGGAGAACTGATATGGCAAAAACCGCTCTGAGAAACAAGGCGGCACGCAAGCCGAAGTTCAAGGTGCGTGGATACACGCGCTGCCAGGTCTGCGGTCGTCCTCATTCCGTCTATCGCAAGTTCGGCCTGTGCCGCATCTGCCTTCGTGAGAAGGCTCATCGCGGCGAGCTGCCGGGTGTGACGAAGTCCAGTTGGTAAAGATCGACGCTGAAGGTCCGCGGTCGCGGCAGATTGCTGCCCGGCGGTGGAAACCACGGCGAGGAAGGGCATAAGCCCACATGACAATGACAGATCCCATCGCAGACATGCTGACACGTCTGCGTAATGCGAGTGCGGCCAAGCATGAAACAGTCGATATGCCGTACTCCAAGTTCAAGGCGAACATCGCGCAGATCCTCAAGCGCGAAGGCTTCATCGCCGATTACCGTGCCAAGGAGGCGCGCGTCGGGCAGGATCTGGAGATCACGCTCAAGTACGGTCCCGATGGGCGCCAGTCCATTCAGGGAATCAAGCGTGTCTCCAAGCCCGGTCTGCGTCGGTACACCAAGTCGGATTCCCTGCCTATGCCCTTGGGCGGGCTGGGAATCGCCATCATCTCGACCAGCTCGGGACTGATGACCCAGAAAGAATGCCTCGACAGGGGCATCGGCGGCGAAATAGTCGCCTACGTATGGTGAGAAAGGAGAGCTGAACATGGCATCGCATATTGGTAAGCTCCCCATCGCCGTTCCGGCAGGTGTGGAGGTGGCCTTCAAGGGCCAGGAATTCACCGCCAAGGGTCCCAAGGGCTCGGACGGATGCACGCTGCCCGAGGGCATCACCGGCAAGGTCGAGGGCAATGAAATCATCATGACCCCCGCCGACGAGGACCGCACCACCAAGGCCAAGCACGGACTGAGCCGCTCCATCGTGGCTTCCATGGTTGAAGGCGTCTCCAAGGGCTACAGCAAGCACCTGCAGATCGTCGGCACCGGCTACCGCGTGGTCGCAAAGGGCAAGTCCCTGGAGTTCTCGCTGGGCTATTCGCACACCATCACTGTCGACCCCCCGGAGGGCATCACCTTCGAGACGCCGAACGCCAACGAAGTGGTCGTCTCCGGCATCGACAAGCAGGCCGTCGGCCAGGCTGCGGCCAACATCCGCGCCCTGCGTGCGCCTGAGCCTTACAAGGGCAAGGGCATCAAGTACGCCGACGAGCACATCCTGCGCAAAGCTGGAAAGGCTGGTAAGTGATATGACGGTCTCGATACTAGGCAAAGGCAAGAAGATCGCCCGTCTGCGCCGCCATGCCCGTCTTCGCAAGCACGTCTCCGGCACGGCAGAGCGCCCCCGTCTGGTGGTCACACGGACCAATCGCAACATGATTGCCCAGATTGTCGACGACACCAAGGGCGTCACCCTGGTCAGCGAGTCGACTATGGCTTCGGACTACGGCTCCTTCAAGGGCACCAAGACCGAGGCCGCCCGCAAGGTGGGCGAGCAGATTGCAGCCAAGGCCAAGAAGGCTGGCATTACTGCCGTGGTCTTCGACCGCGGCGGCAACAAGTACCACGGAAGGGTCGCAGCGGTTGCGGAAGGCGCCCGTGAGGGAGGATTGGCACTGTGAGCGACAACGAAACGACAAAGGAAACAACCCAGGTGACTGAAGATTCCACAAACGCTCAGTCCAGCCAGGGTGGCAGAAGGGATCGGAACGATGATCGCCGCGGCGGTCGTCGGGGAGGTTCCCGTGATGGCCGCAGGGATGGCCGTCGTGGCCGTCGCGATCGCGACGAGCGTGACGACATGCTCGACAGAGTCGTGACCATCAATCGCGTCTCCAAGGTCCACAAGGGAGGCCGTACCTTCAGCTTCGCGGCTCTGGTGGTCGTGGGCGACGGCAAGGGCACCGTGGGCGTTGGCTATGGCAAGTCCCGTGAGGTCCCCGCAGCCATCTCCAAGGGTCAGCTGGATGCCAAGAAGCACATGTTCACCGTCCCCCGCATCCGTGGCACTGTCACCCACCCGGTGATTGGCCACGATGCGGCCGGTACGGTTCTCCTGCGGCCAGCAGCCCCTGGAACCGGCGTTATCGCTGGCGGCCCGGTCCGCGCCGTCCTGGAGTGCGCCGGCATCACCGACATCCTGAGCAAGTCCATGGGATCGGCCACTGCTGTCAACATGGTGCGGGCCACTGTAGCCGCTTTGAAGCAGCTGGAGGAGCCCGAGGAGATCGCGGCACGCCGCGGTCTGCCCCTGGAGGAGGTCGCCCCCGACTCCCTCCTGCGTGCACGTGCCGCCGGCATCGCCGACGAGCGCAAAGAGCGTGAAGAGGCTAAGGCCAAGGCTGACGAGCAGTCGAAGGCAGGTGAGTGATGACCAAGCAGATCAAGATCACCCTGGTCAAGGGCGTGGCTCATGCCACTGACCGCCAGAAGGAGAACGTCAGGTCTCTGGGCCTTCACAAGATCGGCCAGTCAGTCCTGCGTGAGGACACCCCCGTCTACCGGGGGATGGCCGACAAGGTCCGCCACCTGGTGAGCGTAGAGGAGGCAGACTGATTATGGCCAGCGACAAGCAAGAGCCCACCATCCTGCAGATGCATGACTTGCGTCCGGCTCCGGGCGCCAAGCGCGACCGCATTCGTGTGGGTCGTGGTGAGGGATCAAAGGGCAAGACCTCTGGTCGTGGCACCAAGGGCACCAAGGCCCGCTACCAGGTCCGCCCGGGCTTTGAAGGCGGCCAGCTGCCCCTGTACATGCGGTTGCCAAAGCTGCGCGGGTTCAGGAGCCCCTTCAAGAAGGAGTACCAGGTGGTCAACCTGGGTGCTCTGGAAGAGCTCTTCCCCAAGGGCGGCGAAGTCACCGTCGAGGATCTGGTCGACAAGGGAGCGGTCCGCAAGGGCCACCCCGTCAAGGTCCTGGGTGATGGTGATGTCAAGGCAGCTTTCACCCTCAAAGGCGTCAAGGCTTCGGCCTCGGCCAAAAGCAAGATAGAAGCCGCAGGCGGATCCGTCTCCGAGGACTGATACTCACAGGGGACAGACCGCAAGGCAGATGTTTCCGGCCCTCCCCGCTCCAAGCGGGCGGGGGCCGGAACTCGTTCCGGCCTGGTTGCCGTCGGGTTTGACGGAGCCATCGGCTAAGCTGGTCGGAGCAAGAGGGTGCGATGCACCGGGACCAGCGCGCGGGCGCGTAGGGAGGGAACTTAGGTGAGGACGTTAATCCAGGCCTTCAAGACCAAGGAGTTGAGGAAGAAAATCTTCTTCGTTCTTGGCATCATCATCATCTATCGCATCGGGTCGTTTATACCTACTCCAGGCGTGGATTATCCCGCCGTGCAGAAGTGCATCTCCACGGCTGGCAATGAGGACTTCATCGGCCTGGTGAACCTGTTCTCGGGCGGAGCCCTGCTGCAGTTGTCCATCTTCGCACTGGGCATCATGCCCTACATCACTGCATCCATTGTGGTGCAGTTGCTGCGCGTGGTCATTCCCCGCTTCGAGGCGCTGCACAAGGAGGGCCAGTCAGGCGAGGCCAAGCTGACTGAGTACACCAGGTATCTGACCATCGGCCTGGCGGTGCTGCAATCCACGACCATTCTGGTTACGGCCAACAAGGGTGCGCTCTTCGGTGGTGCCTGCCAACAGCAAGTCATCCCTGACAGCTCTTGGTGGAATATGGGGGTCATGGTTCTGATCATGACCGGCGGCACCGGTCTGATTATGTGGATGGCCGAACTGATCACCGACAAGGGAATCGGTAACGGCATGTCCGTCCTGATCTTCATCTCCATCTGCTCTGGCTTCCTGCCCCAGCTCTGGAACATCGGATGGGGGACCAATGGCAAGAACGGCGACTGGGTCAAGTTCGGCATAGTTGTTACCGTTCTGTTGGTCATTCTGATTCTGGTCGACTACGTCGAGCTGGCCCAACGCCGTATTCCCGTCCAGTACACCCGCAGGATGATTGGCCGCAAGATGTACGGCGGATCTTCCACCTATCTGCCGCTCAAGATCAATATGTCAGGCGTGATTCCCCCAATCTTTGCATCCTCCATTTTGGCCATTCCGACCCTTGTTGCCCAGTTCGGCAAATCCGATCAGAGCTGGGTCAAGTGGATCGATGCCAACATGGCCAACACGACTTCGGTCTGGTACATCGTGCTCTACTCGGTCATGATTGTCTTCTTCTGCTTCTTCTACACTTCCATCACCTTCAATCCTGACGAGACAGCCGACAACATGAAAGAATACGGCGGCTTCATTCCGGGCATCAGGGCCGGACGGGCCACCAGCCGGTACCTTTCATACGTGATGAATCGGCTGAACACGGTGGGCGCCGTCTATCTGCTCTTCGTGGCTTTGATCCCCACGGTGCTGATCATGCTGCTGAAGATCAACTCCAAGCTGCCCTTCGGCGGCACCACCATCCTGATCATCGCCGGTGTCGGCCTGGACACTCTGCGACAAGCAAGGGCTCAGACCGAGCAGTTCCAGTACACCGGCTTCCTGCTGGAGGGCGAACACAAGGAGGGCTGACCTTCCGGTCAGACGCTTGCAAGCGGTGTCAAGCCAAAACGGATGAAGGTCCGGCCCTGGCCCTTGGTGGCCTGGGGCCGGACCCTGTAATATTTGGAAGACTGTTTGCATGGGTTTGGCGAGTGGAACCTGCGTCGGGCCAGGCAGCCGCTAGCATACGTAAATGAGGGTCCTGCGCGGCTTAGACTGTTAATACCGTCCGGGGCCGTAAGGCTAAGAGCAATAGAACATCGAGCAAAGGATAGGGAATGGTACAGCGACTGTTGATCATGGGACCTCAAGGTGTTGGCAAGGGCACGCAAGCGGCCTTGCTCAGCAAGCATTACGGGATTCCGGCCATCTCCACCGGCGACATTTTCCGCTACAACCTCAAGAACGGAACCGAACTGGGCAAGCAGGCCAAGGCCTACACTGACAAGGGTGAGCTGGTTCCAGACGAGCTGACCAACAAGATTGTCAAGGACCGTCTGGGCATGGACGATGCTGCCCATGGCTGGATTCTGGACGGCTACCCTCGTTCGGCCTCCCAGGTCGAGGCCCTGGACAAGATGCTTAACGAGCTGGGCACTCCGCTGACGGCTGTGGTGGCCCTGGATGCCGACCATGATGTGCTCATGCAGCGCATCGCCAAGCGGGCCAAGGAAGAAGGGCGAGCGGATGATACTCCCGAGGCCATTGCCAAGCGTCTGGATATCTATGCCAAGGAGACAGCCCCCCTGTTGAATACCTATAAGTCCCGCAGCCTTCTGGTCGCGGTGGATGGCCAGGGCGAGGTCGACCAGATCTCCAAGGAGATTATCGCCCAGCTGGACAAGCGCTAATTCATAGCCTGTCAAGCGAGAGTCCTGTCGTCAGCTGAATCAGCTGTATGAATGCCATGTTCAGGACACACAGGTAAGACTTGCTGACAGGACTCACTGAAGCTTAGAAGCTGCATGACCCCGAGGGGCGTGACAGCTTCTTTTTGTAGAGGGCGGAAATCCGAGCGCGTCCGCCCAAGCCTGGCGGACAGGATGATAGCCTAGGTGCATTCGGACTCTCTTTCGAGGGTCTTGCATGTCGGTGATTGGCCGTAAAAGATAGAGAAACCAGTACAGAAACAGAAGAGGTCCATTTGAAGGGGTCTAGGGCATCCGTGGTCAGATCGGATAAACAGGAACCAGCGCGTCCGCGGCACACCATCCGAACCATCCTGCGCTCCCTGCGGGAATACCGAAAGGCCAGCTTTCTGGCTCCGGCTTTCGTCTTTCTTGAAAGCCTTCTAGAGATTGTGATTCCGACCATCATGGCCTCCCTGATCGACCAAGGCGTTTCGGGGAGGTCCATGCCGGCCATCTTCAAATTCGGGCTGATCCTGCTGGCTTGTTCGGCCGTCTCCCTGTTCTCCGGGTTCATGTCCGGACGGTATGCGGCCATCGCGTCTTCCGGCCTGGCCAAGAATGTCCGCAGTGATCTGTTCGCCAAAGTGCAGTCCTTCAGCTTCACAAACATCGACCGTTTCTCCACCGGATCCATCATTACCAGGCTTACCACCGATGTGACCAATCTGCAGAACGCCTATCAGATGGTCATCAGGGTCGGGGTCAGGGCGCCGATCATGGTCATCGTGGCCTGGCTCTTTTCTTATAAGATCTCCAGGCCCATATCGCTGGTCTTCCTGATCGCCATTCCCATCCTGGGCTTCGGGCTGATAGGCCTGTCCCTGCTGGTTCACCCCATTTTTGAGCGGGTCTTCCACACCTACGACCACCTCAACAACGTCGTGGACGAGAATCTTCAGGGCATCAGGGTTGTCAAGTCCTACAACCGGGAGGACTACGAGGAGCGTAAATTCAACCGTATTTCTTTGGCTATCTACCGTGCCTTCTGCAAGGCCGAGCGGATTATGAGCTTGAATCCGGCGTTGTTGAACTTCTGTATCTACGCTTCTATGCTGGTTATATCCTGGATGGGCGCCTCCCAGATTGTGGCCTCCGGGAACAATGCCGCTCTGGGGCTGACCACGGGCGATCTGACCGCCTTGGTCACCTATGCTATTCAGATCATGATGGCCATGAACATGGTCTCTATGATCGTGGTCATGGTCGTCATCTCCCAGGCCTCGGCCGAGCGCATCTGCCAGGTACTGAAGGAGGTCAGCACCGTGCACGATCCCGCCAAGCCGGTCATGAGGGTGGCCGACGGGTCCATCAGCTTCCAGGATGTGACCTTCCGCTACTCGGGCCGGTCCGAACGTCCCGTTTTGAGCCACATCAACCTGGACGTTCCTTCGGGTTCCACCCTGGGCATCGTGGGCGGGACTGGCTCCTCCAAATCCAGCCTGGTCCAGCTCATTCCCCGTCTCTACGACGTGACCGAAGGGTCCCTCCAGGTGGGCGGAGTGGATGTGCGTCAGTACGATCTGACCGTCCTGCGCGACCATGTGGCCATGGTGTTGCAGAAGAACGTCCTCTTCACCGGGACCATCGCCGAAAACCTGCGCTGGGGCAACCCTGAGGCCACGGACGAAGAGCTGGTGCGCGCCTGCACCCTGGCCCAGGCTGACGGTTTCGTGCGGGAGTTTCCCGATGGGTATCAGACCTACCTGGACGAGGGCGGCACCAACCTCTCCGGCGGCCAGCGACAACGTCTGTGCATAGCACGGGCCCTTCTGAAGAAGCCTGACATCCTGATTCTGGATGACTCAACCAGCGCTGTGGACACCAAAACCGACCAGCTGATCCGCCGCGCCTTCAGTCAAGAAATTCCCGATACCACCAAGATCATCATCTCCCAGCGCCTGGCCTCTGTGGAGGACGCCGACATGATCATGGTTTTGGAAGAGGGCAGGATTCTCGACAAGGGCACCCACCAAGAGCTCCTGCGAACATGTCAGGAGTATCGGTCTATTTACGAATCACAGACCAGGAATCGGAGCGAGGAGGACGAGGACCATGAGTGACGGATCATTCAAGGACCGCAAGCCCCGCCTGGACAAGGCCGCGCCGGGAACAACCCGTCGCATCCTGAGCTACTTGTTGGCCTACCGCTGGCAGCTGGCGGTGATCGTGGTCTGCATCATCATCAGCGCCGGGGCCCAGGCGGCGTCGGCCTTCTTCCTCCAGCCGCTGATCGACCACTACATCCTGCCGCTGGTCGGGGCCGCCGACCCTGACTGGGGACCGCTGATGAGGACCCTGATCCTGATGGGCTGCCTCTATGCGGTCGGGACCTTCTGCTCCTGGTTCTGGAACTGGCTGATCGTCAAGGTGGAGCAGGGCACCCTGAAGACCATTCGCGACCAGATGTTCGCCCACCAGCAGGAGCTGCCCATCGGCTTCTTCGACACCCATGAGCACGGCGACACCATGAGCCGCTACACCAACGACACAGATACCCTCCGTCAGGCCATCTCCCAGTCCTTTCCGCAGATGGTCTCCTCGGTCCTGTCCGCCCTGGCGGCCCTGATCTCCATGCTTTGGCTCTCCATCCCTTTCACCGTCCTGACCCTGGTTTTCGCGGCGGTCCTGATTGTGGTGGTCAGGGTTCTGGTCACTCGAAGCGGTCGGTACTTCGTTCACCAGCAGCGCTATCTGGGCCGGGTGAACGCCTTCGTTGAAGAGGCCGTCAACGGGCAGAAGGTCATCAAGGTCTTCAACCACGAGGATGCCACCGCTGAGGTTTTCGAGGAGAGGAACGAGGAGCTCTTCCAGGCCTCGGCCCAGGCCAACACCTATGGCAACGTCACCATGCCGGTCGTGGGCAACATGGGCTACTTGCTCTATGTCATCCTGGCCATCGTCGGCGGGCTGGCCGGTATCGCAGGGATGGGCAATGCAGGACTGACCGGGGCAGGGCCGCTGACCCTGGGAACCATCGTCTCCCTCCTGACCCTTTCCCGCTCCTTCATCAACCCCATCGGCCAGGTCTCCATGCAGTTCAACATGGTCATGATGGCCCTGGCAGGCGCTTCCAGGATCTTCGACCTGATGGACCAGCCTGTCGAGTCCGACCAAGGCACGGTCAGATTGGTCAGCGTCGAACTGGGCTCGGACGGCCGGACCATGACCCCCGTCGACCATGAAACAGGGCACTGGGCCTGGAAGCGTGAGGCCGATGACGACGGCCGGCGCTCGCTGGAGGCCGCCATGAAGCTTCCAGGCGATGCCCGGGACGTGGCCCTGAAGGCCAAGGATCAGGCCATCACGTCCCCTGATGGGCGATACACCCTTCTCCAGGGGGATGTGCGATTCACTGATGTCAGCTTCGGGTACGACCCGAGCAAGCCTGTCCTGCATGACATCACCTGGTTCGCCAAGCCCGGGCAGAAGGTGGCGCTGGTTGGCGCCACCGGTGCTGGCAAGACCACGATCACCAATCTGATCAACCGTTTCTACGAAATCCAGCAGGGCCAGATCCTCTATGACGGGATCGATGTGAGGAACATCCGCAAGCCTGACCTCCGTCGCTCCCTGGGCATCGTCCTTCAGGATGTCAACCTCTTTACGGGCACCGTCTTGGACAACATACGCTATGGGCGCCTGGATGCCACGGACGAGGAGTGCATCGAAGCTGCCAGGATGACCAACGCCGACAGCTTCATCCGTATGCTTCCCCAGGGTTATCAGACCGTTCTTGAGGGAGACGGAAGCGGACTGTCTCAGGGTCAGCGCCAGCTGATTTCCATTGCCAGGGCGGCGGTGGAGGATCCTCCGGCCATGATCCTGGACGAAGCCACTTCCTCAATCGATACCAGGACCGAGGAGGTGGTTCAGCAGGGCATGGACGCGCTGATGCGCGGCCGGACAGTCTTCGTCATCGCCCATAGGCTCTCCACGGTTCGCAACTCCGATGTAATTATGGTCTTGGACCACGGGCGAATCATCGAGCGCGGCAATCACGATGAGCTGATAGCCAGGCACGGCGAGTACTACCAGCTTTACACTGGGGCCCTGGAATTGGAGTAGGGCTCTCCGGGATTGCCGAAGCCGGGGGAAGATGCCGAAAGGCATGAACCGGCATTAGGCGAACGCCAGCATAGGGGGTCGGTCCTTGATGGGCCGACTCCCTTTCATGTGTATGCATCCCCCCCCCCCCACCCATTTTCAGAAGTCGCCCCGAGCTCGACAAGTACTGGGAAGTCATTATGACCTAGTAGCAATTTGTTAATATCTTTAAACAATTTGTGCAGTTCTGAGGGCTGATTCCGACTATAGACTGAGAGCAGATATATACAGTTTTGCTGAGCCGACAAGGGGCTGATGACCATGGGTGTCACAGTGAAAGTCACAGAGCTTACGATTTCGACCAATGGGGTAGGAAAACCGGATAAAAATCCGCAATTTATTGAAAATCGAGTCTACCAGGGCTCTTCGGGACGCGTCTATCCCTACGTGGTCATCGAGACCATCTCGGATGAATGCAAGGATCAAGACTACAAGTCGGTCATCCTGAAGAGCCAATATCTTGAGGTGACCGTCCCGCCTGAGCCGGGCGGTCAGTATGCCAGGGACAAGACCGGCGACTATGACTTCGTCTACCGCAACCGGGTCATCAAGCCTGCCCTGGTAGGCCTGACCGGCCTTTGGATTTCCAGCGGCATTGAGTTCGACTGGCCGCAACACCACCGACCCAGCACTTTCCTTTCGGTGGACTGCACGTTCAAGGGCCTACCGGACGGTGGCAAGGCGGTGGTCTGCCATGATGCCGTCGGCCTCTACGTGGAGCTGATGACCGGGGTCTTCACCGAAAACCAGCCTGGCTTCACCTGGCTCAAGCCCTGCAAACAGGTGGGGCTGGTCAGGAACGTCAGCGCGGATACGGCCCTAAGCCTGGAAGTTGGGCCCGAGCAGATCTTCGGAGCTGC
This sequence comes from Bifidobacterium sp. B4079, assembly GCF_026537385.1. Taxonomy (NCBI): domain Bacteria; kingdom Bacillati; phylum Actinomycetota; class Actinomycetes; order Bifidobacteriales; family Bifidobacteriaceae; genus Bifidobacterium; species Bifidobacterium sp. B4079. The sequence continues at coordinate 403,370 of NZ_JAFNMH010000002.1, forward strand.
TGGCGAGCATGAAGGGATCGAGGCCCAGGGGTTGAAGGCCGGGCAAGGGCGAGTCACCGTCTACGCTACTCGGGTTCAAGAAAACGCACGTGTCCAGCTCGTTGCAGACGATGGATCCATCCCTTACCAGTGGCAGGGCGCCGATCGGTCGGAGCGTTTCGCCGCCAACGAGGAACTGCTGCTGACCGGTCTGCGTCTGGAACATTACCGCTATGCCACTTACCGGCCTGACCCCTACTACCTGGAGAGGCTCAAGCGTGACCCGGGCGATGCGTGCATCAGCAACGCCTGCGGCCGACTTCTGCTTCGATGCGGCGACTTCGCCGCAGGCGAGCAGCACTTGGACGACCATGTGGGAACGGGTTGCTTTGCAGTCTTCCTGCCCGACCTCTTGACTTTCGATGCGGGCTATGCCCGCATGAATCGGGTCCGTTGCCTCTATCTGATGGCCCTGGCACGCATCGGCACAGGGCGGATCAACCAGGTTCGGGAGTACCTGAAGCAGGTGCTGGAACTGGATGCCGGCCATATTCAGACCGGGCTGTTTACTGATGAATTGGACCACAGGGCAATTCTCATCGGGAGGAAGGCATGACCAAGATTGCATTGGTTGGAGCCTGGCAGGTTCAGTCCCCGCCTGAGTTGCAGGGAACCGTTCTGTTGCCAGGCACGCTTGACACCAACGGACTCGGACATGATGATCAGGAGCTGTCTGCTGACTATGGCAGCGGCAAGCCCGACCCCATTGGCTCTCGGCTGACCAGGCGGCACACCTTCGAGGGGACAGTCAAGCTGTCCCGACAGATTCGATGGACCCCGCAGCCGGAGCGGAGGGTCTTCTTCGAGGTGGAGCGCGCTCGCCGCCTGGAGGTCAGGGTCGGTGAACGCCTGGCTGAGCCATCTCGCCCTCAGACCTTGAATACTCCGCAGGTCTTCGAGCTGACTGGGCTGCTGACGGGCGATGACCTGCTGCAGGTGGATTCCGACAACGCCTACCAAGGCATGCCCCGCGACGCCATCCTGGATTCCTCGACCGCCACCGACCACACCCAGACCAACTGGAACGGGCTTCTGGGCAATATCGGCCTGCGTGTGGAGGAGGACACCTTTGTAGATGGCGTTCGTGCCTATCCCCATGGCGATGTGCTGACAGTAGAGGCCGATGTGGACTCGCGCCAAGGATTCCATGGTCGCTTGAGGCTTTCTTCCGATGCGCTGGCCCAGCCTCTGGAGGTCGCCGCAAACCTGGAACCTGGACGGCGAACACTGACCTGGTCCGATCTGCAGCTTGACGCCCAGGCGGATCGCTGGGACGAATACCAGGGGTGTCTGCATAGCATGACAATCGAGCTCCTGCCGCCGGACGGATCCAGGGTGATATCGCGGGTCAGCACGGACTTCGGCATCCGTGACTTCGCAGCCGATGGGCAGGGGAGACTGGCTTTGAATGGCAGAGCCTTCTTCCTGCGTGGCGAGGCCAATTGCGCCGAGTTTCCGCAGACCGGCTTCCCGCCCATGGACGTGGGCTCCTGGATTCGTATTCTGGAGACCTATCGGTCATACGGAGTGAATGTGGTCCGCTTCCACTCGCACTGCCCGCCCGAGGCAGCCTTTATCGCGGCGGACCGGATGGGGATGATGATGCAGCCCGAGCTCTCCCACTGGGACCACTATCATGCCTTTCAGGAGGATACCAGTTATCGCTACTATCGCACCGAACTGGAGCAGACACTGCTCTTCCTGGCCAACCACCCCTCCTTCGTCATGCTTACCCTGGGCAACGAGCTGTCTGCGGATGAGACCGGCCACCAGCGCATGGCTCAGCTTATCAAGGATGCCCGGAGCATTGACGGCACCCGGCTCTATGCCAATTCCTCCAACCCGCACTATGGTCAGCTGGGCAGCGACGACTGCAACGAGGTCTATACCTCCGAGTCCTACAAGGGCCATGACCTGCGCTGCTGCTTCGTCAACATGCGTGGGTCCACCAACGCGGTTCATCCGGGCACTGCCCACAATTTCGAGGACTCCATGCAGGCAGTCCGCAAAGAGTGCACGGTGCCGGTCTATGGATTCGAGGTAGGGCAGTATGAGGTGCTGCCCGACTTCCGTGAGATTGAAGAGTTCACCGGAGTCACCCGTCCTGACAATTACGCAATGATCGGTGACAGGGTCCGTGAATCGGGCCTGGACCAGCGCACCTGGCTGGATTGGGTGGCCGCTACAGGCGAGTTGTCACGGATCTGCTACCGGGAGGAGGTGGAGTCCGTTCTGCGGACCCCCTCCATGTCGGGGCTTTCGCTGCTGGGTCTTCAGGACTTTCCTGGACAGGGTACGGCTCTGGTGGGCATGATGGACGCCCATCTGCAACCCAAGCGCTTTCCCTTCGCCCGCCCTGAGCGTTTTCGGTCCTTCTTCACCGACCAGTTGCCGCTGGCCGTCATGGACCGCTATGCCTATACCAGTCGGGAGAAGCTCTCAGGGACGGTCAAGGTGGCCAACTACGGCCGACGCACGCTGCGGGGTGATCTGCATCTGCGGTTGCAGGGCCAGGGGGTTGATCTGGAACATGTCTTTTGTCAGGTCACCTGCCTGATGGGCAAGCTAACTGATTTAGGAACCTTCGAACTGCCTCTGGACGGCATTCATGGTAACCAGCGCTGCCGTCTGAGTCTGGAGATCGACGGTGTGACCAACGTCTATCCGGTCTGGGTCTACCAGGACAGCCAGTCTGACCAGCCCGACGGTCTGTACCAGACCAGAAGGTTCGACCAGCAGGCACGTCGGGTCCTGGACCAGGGTGGCACGGTCTATCTGAGTCCCGACTCCACAGCCCAGTCCCTGCCCAGATCCGTTCAGGCCCACTTCTCCACGGACTTCTGGTCAGTGGGTACATTCAAGGACCAGAGCGGCACCATGGGGCAGTACATTCAGGCTGACCACCCTGTTTTCTCCGATTTCCCGACTGACTCGCACACTGACTGGCAGTGGTGGCCCATGGCCTCCCAGCGGGCCATCATCCTGCCCGAACGCTATCAGTCCATTGTCACTGAGATGGACAGCTACGCCTATCTGCGACCCATGACGCAGCTGCTGGAATGCCGTTGCGGGAGGGGGCGGCTTCTGCTCTCCTCCATGGGCCTGCAGAATCTGAACGAATATCCGGAGGCTCGGGCCCTGCAGGCGAGCATATACCGGTATCTGGGCTCCAAGGACTTCGACCCGCGCCAGAGGATCGATCCCGAGGTCATCGACCAGCTGGTCGCATGAGTTTATCAGTCCACTGAGCACAATAGGGGGTCCGACCCGCAATTTCTGCAAATCGGACCCCCTCTGTTCAGATGGGCTAAGTCCTAGCTCATAGGATGCCCTGGGCCACCATGGCATCGGCCACCTTGGCGAAGCCGGCCACGTTGGCGCCCAGCATCAGGTCGCCCTCATGCCCGTATTCCTTGGATGCCTGGTAAGACTTCTGGAAGATTCCAGTCATAATGTCCTTCAGGCGCTGGTCCACCTCATCGAAGGTCCACTGCAGGCGAAGCGAGTTCTGGCTCATCTCCAGACCGGAGACTGCCACGCCGCCGGCATTGGCGGCCTTGGCGGGCCCGTAGAGCGCCTTGTTATCCTGGTAGACCTGGATGGCCTCGGGGGTGGAGGGCATGTTGGCGCCCTCGCAGATCACGGTGCATCCGTTGGCGATCAGGGTCTTTGCGGATTCCTCGTCGATTTCGTTCTGCGTGGCGCAGGGCAGGGCTATGTCGCAGTGTACAGTCCAGACACCCTTGCAGCCCTCGTGGTACTCAGCGGAATCAACTCGGTCCGCATACTCGCGAATTCGGCCGCGGTGACCCAGCTTGATGTCCTTGACGACGTCGAGGTCAATCCCGTTGGGATCGTAGACGTATCCGTTGGAGTCGGATGCCGTTACCACCTTGGCGCCCAGTTGTTGGGCCTTTTCGGTGGCGAAGATGGCCACGTTGCCCGAACCGGAGATAACGACGGTCTTGCCCTGGAAGGAATCCTTGCGCAGCGTCTGCAGGGCTTCCTGGGTGTAGTAGCACAGGCCGTAGCCTGTGGCCTCGGTCCTGGCCAGGGAGCCGCCGAAGGTCATGTCCTTGCCGGTCAGAACACCCGAGTACTCATCGCGCACTCTCTTGTACTGGCCGAACAGGTAACCGATTTCGCGGGACCCTACGTTGATGTCGCCGGCGGGCACGTCGGTGAATTGTCCGATGTGGCGCTGCAGCTCAGTCATGAAGGCCTGGCAGAAGCGCATGACCTCGGCATCCGAGCGGCCCTTGGGGTCGAAGTCGGATCCTCCCTTGGCGCCGCCCATGGGCAGTCCAGTCAGCGAATTCTTCAGAATCTGCTCGAAGCCCAGGAATTTGATGACCGACTCGGTCACGGTCGGGTGGAAGCGCAGGCCGCCCTTGTAGGGGCCGATCGCCGAATTGAATTGGATCCGGTAGCCGCGGTTGACTTGGACATGGCCTTGGTCATCGGTCCATGCCACACGGAACTTGATTGCACGCTCGGGCTCAACCAAGCGCTCCAGCACGCCGTTGGCCTCATACTCGGGATGCCGCTCCACCACGGGCTCCAGGCTGGAGAAAACTTCACGCACAGCCTGCAGGAATTCCGGCTGGTCGCCGTCACGCTTCTCGACCTGCTGGTATACGCGCTTGATGTATTCGTTGGTGAGCATCTGAGCTCCTTTGACTAGGAATGGCCGGTCCGTCCGGTCCGCGTACGATTGGGTCCGCCCTCAAGAGCCTACGGGGGCTGGCGGAATCTCATTTTATGTTAAATGTTTCAAAGTCGTGTCACAAGAATTTTGGCCACTAATGTCTGATATGTGGTCATTCAAAGCCGAAGAGTGAGAGAGCAAAGACAAAACAAAGCTTTTGTCAAAGTTGAGTTACTAAGACTCAACTTTTATTCTTTGGGTGAACATTGGGCATGGAACCAAGGGTCCGCAGTTTGGACAAAGTGAAGGGCAGGGAGCCCGGGAGGACAAGTTAGGATGTCCGCCTGGGGTTCCGGTCCGCAAAAACTATTGACTTAGAGAATCAGGAGATGCGATTATGGCTATGTTTCCCGCATTGATGAACAATTCGATTTTCGGCGATTTCTTCGACGATCCCTTCTTCAACAACTGGCGCGACGGGCGTCGGCAGGGACAGGGCGCAAAGAACGCACTGAACAGCCCCTTGATGAGCACGGATGTGCGTGAGAAGGATGGACAGTACCAGCTTTCCATCGACATGCCCGGCTTCGACAAGAAGGACATCGGCCTGCGGCTGGAAGATGGCTACCTGATTGTCTCTGCCCAGAAGAACGGTGATCAGGGCGACAAGGACGACCAGGGACGGTGGATTCGGCGTGAGCGCTACACCGGGTCCTGCTCCCGTAGCTTCTACGTGGGCGACAAGGTTCGCCAGGAGGACATCCATGCCCACTATGCCAACGGCACTCTGGAGGTGACCCTGCCCAAGACTAGCATCGAGCCGGCTGACAACACGCAGAACATCGCTATTGAGGACTGAGGAATTCCGGTCCTTATCGGACCGCCTGAACGACTGCTATACTGATTGAGCGACAGCCGTTCAGACGGCCCTTTTGTCGTGTCAACACGCTATTGCCCAGTTTTGGGTCCATCAATGCTATACTTATCATTTGGCGTGTCTTTCGGCGCGCTGTGTAACCAGCCGAGGATCGGATAGAAGGCTTATGGCAAAAGATGGTGTGATCGAGGTGGAAGGGCGTGTGGTTGAGGCCCTGCCGAATGCGATGTTCCGCGTCGAGCTCGAGAACAAGCACCTGGTGCTGGCCACCATTTCCGGCAAGATGCGCAAGAACTACATCCGCATTCTGCCCCAGGATCGGGTGGTGCTCGAAATGAGCCCCTATGATCTGAACCGCGGACGGATTACGTACCGGTACAAGTAACAAGGTACACAAGCAAAGGAAAACCATGAAGGTCAGCCCTAGTGTGAAGAGAATCTGCGAGAACTGCCGCGTGATTCGTCGTCACGGCCGCGTCATGGTGATCTGCAAAAACCCACGCCACAAGCAGCGCCAGGGCTGAGCGGATTCCCAGCGGCAACGAACACCAAAGGCGCTGAGTCACAGCCGATAGGCTGAACCCCGGGTGCGCAGGCCCGGGCCGGGAGACCGGAAGACTCGGTGCACGACCTGCGTAGAGCAAAAAAGGAATCGCAATGGCACGTCTTGCCGGAGTCGACATCCCCAACGAGAAGCGCATAGAGATAGCCCTCACCTACATCTTCGGTGTGGGGCGTACTCGCGCCAAGGAAACACTTGCCGCGACCGGAGTGAATCCGGACACCCGCGTCAAGGATCTCACGGACGAGCAGCTCATTACGCTGCGTGATTACCTCGAGGGAAACTACAAGATCGAGGGTGATCTGCGTCGTGAGATCGACGCTGATATTCGCCGTAAGATCCAGATCAATTGCTATCAGGGCCAGCGCCACCGCCGGGGCCTGCCTGTGCGCGGTCAGCGGACCAAGACCAACGCCCGCACCCGCAAGGGACCCAAGCGCACCGTCGCCGGAAAGAAGAAGGCGACCAAGTAAGGCCGTATGCGAAGCAGGGATGAGGGTCCCCGATGGTTCGCACTAGCAATCAGTTATTCGTGACAAGGAAACGAGGATCAATGGCAGCAGCAAAGCAGGCCGCGCGCAAGCCTCGTCGTCGGGATCGCAAGTCGGTTCCGGTCGGGCAGGCGCATATCAAGTCAACATTCAACAACACCATCATCTCCATCACCGATCCTTCCGGTGCTGTAGTAGCCTGGGCTTCTGGCGGCGATGTAGGCTTCAAGGGCTCCCGCAAGTCTACTCCTTACGCAGCAGGCATGGCCGCCGAATCCGCAGCCCGCAAGGCTATGGAGCACGGGGTCAAAAAGGTGGATGTCTTCGTCAAGGGCCCGGGCTCGGGCCGTGAGACCGCCATCCGTTCCCTGCAGTCCGCAGGCCTGGAGGTCGGTTCCATCTCCGATGTGACCCCACAGGCACACAATGGCGTTCGTCCTCCCAAGCGCCGTCGCGTCTGAGCACTAGAAAACCCATGAATCCACCCGCGAAGACTGGTGAGTGCACCACCGGTCGGAGCTGAAAGGATAGCAACAGTGCTTATTGCACAGCGTCCGACTCTTACTGAAGAAGTCGTCAATGCCCAGCGCTCCCGTTTCACTATCGAGCCGTTGGAGCCGGGATTTGGGTACACCTTGGGCAACTCCCTGCGTCGTACCCTGCTGAGCTCCATACCCGGTGCGGCTGTGACCTCGGTCCGCATCTCGGGTGCCCTGCACGAGTTCACCACGTTGCCAGGTGTGGAGGAGGACGTCACTGAGATCCTGCTCAACATCAAAGGAATCGTGCTGACCAGCGAGTACGACGAGCCCGTGGTCATGTATTTGCGCAAGAGCGGCAAGGGCGAGGCCACCGCCGGGGACATCACCCCGCCGGCCGGCGTCACCGTGGCCAATCCTGATCTGCATATCGCGACCCTGGCTGAGGATGGCGAGCTGGAGATCGAGTTCACGGTGGAGCGCGGGCGTGGATACGTCCAGGCCCAGCTCAACAAGCAGGACAACGATGAGATTGGCCGCATCCCGGTCGATTCCATATACTCTCCTGTGCTCAAGGTCAGCTACAAGGTCGAGGCCACCCGTGTCGAACAGCGCACGGATTTCGACAAGCTGATCCTGGATGTGGAGACCAAGCCTGCCATTTCGCCGCGTGACGCGGTGGCATCCGCTGGGTCGACCCTGGTCGAGCTCTTCGGCCTCTGCCGTGAACTCAACACCCAGGCTGAGGGCGTGGAGGTCGGACCCGAGCCTGTGGTGGAAGAGGCCGATCCGCAGATGTCCGTGCCGATTGAGGATCTGAACCTGACGCAGCGTTCCTACAACTGCCTCAAGCGCGAAGGAATCCACACCATCGGTGAGCTGGTCTCGCATACTGAGCAGGATCTGCTGGACATCCGCAACTTCGGCATGAAGTCCATCGACGAGGTCAAGGAGAAGCTTGAGGGCATGGGGCTGTCGTTGAAGGCCTCCCCGCTGGGCTTCGACACTAATAATCTCGAGGGAGGCACCTTCTTCTCGCCTGACGACGAGTGAAGGATCGCAGCCTTCGTATGAGCAGGCGAGGGGAAGGGTTCCGTCGCCTGCTGACAGCAATTCCGGGAAGTCGGATGTTCGGGCGTATGCCCACCTGTCCTCCCGGGCCGTAAGGAGATAATCCAATGCCAAAACCTAGCAAGGGCCCACGTCTGGCCTCTAGTCCGGCGCACGAGCGGCTTATGCTGGCGAACATGGCCACCAGCCTCTTCGCCAACGGCCGTATCACGACCACCCTGCCCAAGGCCAAGCGTCTGCGTCCGCTGGCTGAGCGGCTGATCACCTTCGCCAAGCGCGGGGATCTGCCCGCCCGTCGCCGCGTCATGCGCGTCATTCGCGATAAGTCTGTGGTCCATAGCCTGTTCACGCAGATTGCCGAGCAGATGCAGCAGCGTGAGGGTGGTTACACCCGCATTACTAAGATCGCGCCCCGCCGAGGAGACAACTCCCCGCAGGCTGTGATCGAGCTGGTCACCGAGCCCCTGTCGGCCAAGAAGGCCGTTGTCAAGGAGGCTGAGTCCGCAGCCAAGGTGGCTGCCAAGGACGACAATGCCGAGGTGGCAGCAGCCACTGATGCCGCCGTCGCCGAAGGCGCTGCCAAGGATGCGGTCGACCAGGCCGTCGAGGCCAACGAGTCCGATCAGGACGTGGCTCAGGCTGACCAGGCCGCCGAGGATCTGGAGCAGACCGCTAACAAGGCAGATCAGGCGGAAGCTCAGGCTGAGGAAGATGCCGACGTGGCTGAGGATGCCGAGAAGGCCGCCGAGTAATCGGTCTTTGCATCTGATGACGGGGTCGGGGAGCGTGGCTCTCTGGCCTCGTTTGTCATTGGTGCCGGGGAGGTCGTGATGGAAGATCGGGAAGGGGAGATGTCCCTTGTCAGACTGCGCATGGACCTGGCCTACGACGGCGGCGGCTTCCATGGCTGGGCCCGGCAGCCTGGGCTGCGCACGGTCCAGGGCTGCATCGAGCATGCCCTGTCTCTGATCACTGGAGCCCGCAGATCGAATGGTGAGGTTTCCCATAGCCAAGACGTCTGGGAACCAAGGCTGGTTGTGGCTGGTAGGACCGACACTGGGGTCCACGCATCTCACCAGGTGGCACACCTGGACGTTCCCGACGCTGTGCTTGAATCCTGTAAGGGGCATATGGGGGTCGATGGTGCTTCGGCCTTGGAACGCCGTCTTCGGCACCTGTTGCCGGCTGACATTGCTCTACTTGGACTCAGAGCCGCTCCCACAGGCTTCGATGCCCGCTTCTCCGCCCTGGAACGCACCTATGTCTATCGGGTCAGCCAGGGGGGTCAGCCAGAGGATCCGCGCATGCGGGGCTATGTGCTGAACCTGGAGGGAAGCCTGGATCTGCAGGCTATGAATGAGGCTGCAGCGAAGTGCATCGGCCTGCATGACTTCGGCTCCTTCGCCCGGCCAAACCCCGGCGGCACGACTATACGCAAGGTCCTGGCCGCGCATTGGGAACTGGTCCCGGCCGTGAATCTGTTAGAAGTTGCTCCGGGGCAGAGTGCCGTAGGATATATTCCGTCCTTCATGGAGTCTGGGATTACCGTCTTTCGGATTGTTGCCGATGCATTTGCCCATAACATGGTCCGCTCACTGGTCGCGGCCTGCATTCAGGTGGGTCGGGGACGCCGGTCCGTGCAATGGTTTGCCGACAAGGTGGCCTACCCCCTGCGCGAAGGTTCCACCGGTCCCATAGATGCTCGAGGTCTGACCCTGGAACATGTGGCCTACCCGCCTGATGCCCGGCTTGCTGAACGGGCGCAGGCCATCCGAGCCCGCCGTACACTTTGACGTCAGGGTTGTTTTTGTGCCGGTTGACTGCGCCACGCCGTTTGCCAGGTAGGGACTCTGTGGCATAATAGAAAAGTTGTTGTTCGGCAGTGTCGGGCAACGACCATGGTTGAGTGTCCGAGCGGTCTAAGGAGCACGCCTCGAAAGCGTGTGAGGGCAACTCCCTCCGCGAGTTCGAATCTCGCCTCAACCGCCCCATTGGTCCCGGCCCGACGGCCGGGACCTTTTTCATATACTTTCTGGTGAGGGCATGCGCTTGAGCCCTGGAGTGCAAGACCGAATCTTAAGATAGGGCATCTTATGCCTTCCTGCTAAAGGAGGTCCTTTGGCCGGTATCAAGGATGTTGCCGCTTTGGCGGGAATTTCCATAAGTACTGTTTCCTATGTATTCTCGGGCAAGCGACCTGTAAGCGATGCGACAAAGATCAGGGTTCTCAAGGCAGCCCAGCAATTGGATTATCATCCAGGATCAGGAGCCGCTATGCTCCGAAGGGAGCGCAGAACACATCTGATCGTGTTGAGCTCGCCCATGCATCCTTATACCGACTATTCGAACTATGCTACCTTTTTCTTTGCCGTGGTCGCCAGGGCTAGACACTACCACTACAACGTGGTGCTTTTAATGGATAAAGATGACACGGACGAACTCCTGCGAATGTCATACAGCGGAATGATCGATGGCGTTCTTCTGTTGGATGTGACCATGGAGGATCCGCGTGTAGCCCAGGCTCATACCTCCCTAGTGCCCTATGTCTCTATCGGCTATGCCAGGAATCCAGCCAATCTGATTTCCGTTGACGTTGATTTTCATGCCATGGGCCGACGCGCTGTCGATGAGCTTTATCGGATGGGCCATCGACATCTGCTCATGGTGGGGGCCAACAGTCAGTCCTATGAGAAAGGATCCAACTTTCTGGTTCGGACCAAAAAGGCTGCCATAGACAGGGCCCGGGTGCTGGGTATGAAGATGACTTTTCTATGCTCCATCGGTGACGATGCCAGGCATGTCGGTCAATTGATTGGCCGGGCTTTTCAGCTGGATCCCGAGATTACGGCAATCATGGCCCAGACCAGCATCAGTCACATGAACAACATCATCGTTGCTCTTTCAAAACAGGGCCTTTCGATTCCAAAGGATATTTCCATGCTGGCGTTAAGCACTTTTGGCAATGCCTCTGTTCTTGAACGTCCTCTTGATGAGATTCCCATGAGGCCACATGAAACATGCTCTCGCGGGGTGGACATGCTGATGGAGTGTTTGGAAGGCGTGGGGGAAAAGCCGGGGACAGTGGAGCTGATTCATTCCGACTATAAGCGCAGGGGATCTGTTGGCCCGGTCCGGCTGCATAGCTGAGAACTGCAAGCTGTGATTCTTCGTGCACTGTCGCACAAGGCTGATACCAGCTGTCATCTAGCGCCATAGGTTATCGAAAAACGTCGAAATACTATGCCAAGTATAGTCAAATCATTAAATTAAGAATGGTTGTCCAGTAAAGAGACAGTCAAGCGATGAAGCTAGGAAAAGAGGAGTGATGAAGTTTCCCCGGAAAATCATGGCAGCTGTTACGGCTGTGGCAAGTCTGGCGGGCATCATGGCCTTATCCGGATGCGGCGGCAGCGACAGCGCCCAAGAGGAGCATCCCGATTCCATCAAGATCTGGTACTACGAGGAGGATAACGGCGCCCAGGGCAAGGCCTGGAAGCAGGCCATTGCTGATTTTCAGAAGAAGACCGGTATCAAGGTCAACTTCGAGAAGAAGACCTTCGAGCAAATCAGGCAAAACGCCAGCCAGATCCTCAACTCTGATGACGCCCCGGATGTAATGGAATACAACAAGGGCAATGCTACTGCAGGTTTGCTCTCAAGCCAGGGTTTGCTATCCAACCTTAACGACTATGTCAAGAAATACCACTGGAACAAGAAGATCACTGGATCTTTGGCTGTCCCGGGCCGATACGACGAAAAGGGCGTCATGGGATCCGGCGACTGGTATGGCATCACCACCTATGGCGAAGAGGTGATGATGTACTACAACAAGGACATGTTCGACAAGTACGGCATAGCCATACCAAAGACTATGCCTGAATTGGAACAGGCCATGCAAAAGTTCAAGGACAACGGTGTCACGGCCCTGTCCGAGGGTGTGGCTGAATACCCGCTCCAACATCTCTGGTGGCAATTGGTCCTTCAAAAAGCCGATCAGCGGTTAATCAACGCCTATCAGCGCTACGACGGCAAGGTGGACTGGCAAGGCCCTGCCATGACCTATGCCACTGAAACCATTAAGGACTGGGTGGACAAGGGATACATCAGCAAAGACTCGACGGGCCTGAAAGCTGAGGATGCCGGACAGAACTTCATGAAGGGGACCTACCCCATGCTGTTCTCGGGCTCTTGGTGGTTCGGCCGTTTCCAAAGCGACATTCCCAACGTCAATTGGGAGGTCGGTCTCTTCCCTGAAACCAAGAAGATCCCTGGCGGGTCCGGCAACATCTGGGTGATTCCCGAGCGTTCCAAGAAAAAGGACGCTGCTGCGAAGTTCATTGACATGACGTTGAGCAAAGAAAATCAGAACCTGATGGGAAACTCCGGCGGATTGCCCATTGCGGCTGATCCTGCCCAGATAAGCGACCCTAAGAGCAAGGAGCTGATCGCCGGTTTCAACCAGGTCATCAAGGATGATCGTCTGGGCTACTATCCGGATTGGCCGACCTCGACCTTCTATGACGAGCTCAATGCAGGCCTGCAGGAATTGGTCAACGGGACCAAGGACACCAAGGCTGTGCTTACTGAGCTTCAGGGCAAGTATGACAAAGGCGTCGAGACATCGGGTCTCAGGAAGTAGTCAAACCATAGGCCGACGGTTGCGCACTTGATCAGGCAGCCGTCGGCCTCCGCTCCGCTGCTATCTGCAGCGGACCCTGATAGACATATTTTCAGGCTGAGGAGAAACGAACAATGGGGTCTCGAAGTGCAAATCCTGCACCGATCGCTGCCAAGACCGATCAGGAACGAGGGATGTCCAGGATACCAGGCAATCCCTCCAATCGATTCTGGTGGTATCTGATACCGGGGTTACTGGTTCTTTTATGGATCATCATCGTGCCGGCAATCTGGAACATCTATCTGAGCTTCACCAACTACCGCGGGATACGGCCTCCACGGTGGACCGGCATTGACAACTGGTCGCGGCTGGTCAAGGATGCCACGTTCTGGGCCTCCTTCCGCAACTCCATATGGATGATCGTGGCCATGGTCGTCATCCCCATCCTGATCGGTCTGGTCTTGGCCTCCCTGGTCTTCGATGTGGTCCAAAAACGGTTCGGAGCCAAGACAGCGTCAACCATGCGCGCAGTTTACTACTTCCCTCAGCTCCTGCCCATCTCGGTGGCGGCTCTGGTCATGGGTTGGATATTCCGCCCCGAGAATGGCGCGCTGAATGCCATACTCAAAGGACTAGGGCTGGGACGTTTTCAGCACAACTGGCTGGGCTCGCCCGACACCGCCTTGGTATTCCTGATGATCATCATGATTTGGATTCAGCTGGGTTATCCCCTGGTCATATTCATGTCCGGACTGCAGCGTGTCGATCCTGAGCTTTACGAGGCGGCGAGTTTGGACGGGGCAAATTGGTGGCAGCGGTTCAGAGTCATCACCCTGCCAGCCATCAAGCCGGAAATCTTTGTGGTGGCTCTGACTTGCACCATTGCGGCCTTGAAGGTCTTTGCTCCGGTGTACATGCTGACCAAGGGAGGGCCTGGCGACAGCACTATCGTACCTTCTTACTATTCGTACACACAGTTCTTCCAATCTCAACAGGTCGGCTATGGCGCGGCCATATCCACGGCTCTGACCATCGTCATCATCGTGATCTCTGTCGTTTTCACCAACGTCCAGCAACGGGTCGAGCAAGAGGACGAGGAGTAGCACCATGACAGCTGTAAGCAAGATTCCCAAAGCACGGAAAAATCGGACGACAGGAGATTGGGTAATCCTGGCCTTCCTGATTGTCGGCGGACTGATCATGCTCTTTCCGTTTTTTGTTCTTCTGCTGAACGCCTTCAAAACCACGGCGGACTACAATGCCTCAGGTCCTCTTTCCTGGCCGCACGAATTCAGCGCTGTCGGACTAGTGAAATTCTGGACCAGAGTCCGATTCCCACAGAAAGTTTGGAACAGCATGTGGATTTGCACGCTGGTGGCATTCCTGGCTGTTGGACTGTCGGTACTGAACTCCTTCGCCCTGGGCATCGGCCGCGTCAAGGGCAGGCGCTGGATCGTCCTGCTGATTATGTTGGCCAATATGATGCCGCAGGAAGCCCTGCTCTATCCGCTCTATATCATGTTCAAGGCCATGGGCCTGTACAACTCGCAATGGTCGATCGTAATCATATTTACGGTCATCCAGAGCGCGTTCGGCACCTATCTTCTGTCCAGCGTCTACGGAACCTTCCCCAAGGCCATTCTGGAAGCTGCTGCCATAGATGGGGCCAGTCGGTGGAGAATTCTCAAAGACATCGTCTTCCCCATCTCCAAACCCACGCTGAATGTCATGCTGGTCTTCTTCTTCATCTGGACCTGGAATGAGTACATGATTCCCATGGCCTTCCTAATCGATAATTCCAAGCAGACGGTGCCCATCGCCATCGCGTCGTTGACTGGAGACAGGCTGATGGATGTGACCACCACCGCTGCGGCCTCGCTGATCAGCATCGTACCGACGCTGATCTTCTATCTGATCTTCCAAAGAACCCTTTCCAAGGGCATTACTACAGGAGCTGTGAAATAGCATGAAGTTCACCGATGGATATTGGCTGACTCGGCCAGGCGTCGAGGCTCTCTACGCACGTTCTCCCTATGAATTATCGGTGAGGCCAGATGGGAGGAGCATCGATGTCCTGGCTGCGACCAGGGTTGTGGCCGGCCGGGCCGACACTTTGAATCTGCCGACCTTCAGAATCCATGCCACTTCGCCTGCTGAAGGAATTATCCGGGTGCAGGCAACCCATTGGAAGGGGACCAGGACCTGTCCGGGCTTCCCTGTTCACGAACAGGATTCGAGTTCCGGATTCGTGAAGGCTAGTGCCCAAGGCGCTGGCGACGGGGAGGTCGGAGAAGATGGGGCTTCGGTGACTCTGGCTTCGAGCAATCTGAGTCTGACCATGACCAAGGGACCTGTCTTCGATATGGCTTTTGCATGTGAGGGCAAGGAGCTCACCCATGCCAGGGGCAAGTCTCTGGCAAGGTTCGCTTTGGCTCCCGACGCTGCCGTAAGTACGCAACCGGCGGGGGAGTTCGGCGTAGCGCCCACGGCCAGGGCCTATGATGAATCTCCGGTTTTCACTGCCATTCAGCTTGGACTGTCGGTCGGGGAAAGAGTCTACGGCTTTGGCGAAAGGTTTGGCCCATATCTGAAGAACGGGCAGAGTATAGACATCTGGAATGAAGATGGGGGCACAGCCAGCGAACAAGGCTACAAGGACATTCCCTTCTACATGACCAGCAAAGGTTATGGTGTTCTGGTCAACAACCGCGGACATGTCTCCTTCGAAGTGGCCACGGAGAACACGGAGACCGTGCAGTTTAGCGTGCCCGGCGAGGCTCTGGACTTCTATCTGATTGCTGGGCCGAATCCCGAACGAATCCTGGAACGATACACGGCCTTGGTGGGTTGTCCGGCCATGGTCCCTGCCTGGTCATATGGACTCTGGCTGACCACATCCTTCACCACAAAATATGACGAGAAGACCGTCACATCCATGATTGACGGCATGGCTCAGCGGCATATTCCCCTGAGCGTATTTCACTACGACTGCTATTGGATGAGGGAATTCCACTGGACCGACCTCCAATGGGATCGACGCTTCTTCCCTGATATAGAGGGGACACTGGGACGTCTCCATCGCGAGAAGGGGCTGCATGTTTGTGTCTGGATCAATCCATACATCGGGCAGGAAAGCGCCCTCTTTGATCAGGCCGCAGACAAGGGCTACTTGGTTCGCAAGCCCAACGGGGACATATGGCAGACCGATCTTTGGCAAGCTGGCATGGGGTTGGTGGATTTCACCAATCCAGACGCCTGCAAGTGGTTCAAAGAGAAAGTCAAGCATCTGCTCAAGCAAGGCGTAGATGCCATCAAGACTGATTTCGGTGAACGCATTCCTGCTGATGTGGTTTGGTCTGATGGTTCGGATCCTGCCAGCATGCATAACTGGTATACGCAACTATATAATCAGACCGTCTTCCAGGCCATCGAAGAGGTGTACGGAAAGGGGCAGGCCTGCCTGTATGCCCGATCTGCCACGGTGGGAGGCCAACAGCAACCCGTTCATTGGGGTGGTGACTGTGAGTCCACCTTCAATGGCATGGCACAGACTTTGCGGGCTGGCCTGTCGCTGGCAAGTTCCGGTTTTGGTTTCTGGAGCCACGATATCGGCGGTTTTGAAGGAGCGAGACCTGACCCTGCTGTTTATAAACGGTGGATAGCTTTCGGCCTGCTCTCCTCTCACTCCAGGCTGCACGGCTCTACCGTCTACAGAGTCCCTTGGCTCTTCGATGAGGAGGATGAGCGCAGGGGAGTAGTCAATCCCCCTGAGCAGACCGCAGTGAACGTGCTGAGAAAGTTCACCAGGTTGAAGATATCCATGATGCCGTACCTGTACCAGGTCGGACTTGGTGCACACGAGCACGGCGTCCCGGTCATGCGTTCCATGTTCATGGAGTTCCCTGACGACAAGACGGCGCTGGATTGCGACCGACAGTATATGCTGGGGCCATCGCTTTTGGTGGCGCCGGTCTTCTCGTACACGGGTGATGTGGAATACTACCTGCCCCAGGGGGTATGGACGGATTGGTTCACCGGTCGCCAGGTGGACTGCCGACAGTCCGGCCAGTGGATGCAAGAAAAGCATGGCTTCGACACGGTTCCGCTCTGGGTGCGTGATGGCACTGTTTTGGTCACTCGCCAGGGACAGGAATCGACCGAATATGCATATGGAACCGATTCCCAGGTCTCAGTTTTCCTTGCTCACGACGGAAGAGCCACTGCGACGGTAAGCGAGGAAGATGGAAGCAGCCTTGTTTTTCAGGCGGAACGCTCGGGAAGTGCAGTAACTATTACTTCCTCGGACGGGCGGGAATTCACTGGCTGCCTGGGGGTGGGCGAGTGGAAGCCTTCCTGGAACGGGCGTCTGGTTCTGTCAGCAGATTGAACAAGGACGGCCGCATCTTTTCAGCTCGATGCCGGTTTGCCGGCTGAGTCGGGTGCCTGGCATAATTAGCGATGCATTTCCGGCAAAGTTGTAGCGGTTGCCGGACATGCAATGCGACTGGCCACGCGACGTAATACCGCAGGCAGTCTGGCATGGCCACGAGCTTTGATGCTGAGCAAATAAAAGACCGTCCAATGCAGAAGGCGATATGGTGGTCAACACCAGTCGCCTCCTACATTGCACGGGTTTATACCCCCCGCGTTCCTAAGGAATGCTCCTATAGAACACGTTCTATAATATCACCACCCGAGCCTTTGACGTCACCCGCACAGTTTTGTGAAATCTGCAGTAAGCGATGGTGAATTAGTTCTGTTGGATGGTCGTCTTCGCCATTGGACAGGTTTGGGCATGACTTGCCGGGTTGCTCGTATATGCAGATGAGAAAGCTTGCGAGTGCGATCAGCGCAACCCATGGGTGGGCCGGCCTGTCCTAGAAGTCAGTGTTTTGGTGCCTGCAGCAGGGCTGACGAAGTAGCCGGGTAGCCGAGGTTCATGGCCATGAACAAGTGGGCTACGATCATATCGACCAGGGCCGATGCGGCCTGCTGGCGGCTTTTCGCGTTCTGGCTGGCATCAGTCCGTATGGTGCCTGAGGAGCCGTTCAGTTTCCTCCCCACGGCCAGAAGGGTCCGGGCCGTATCCATCTCGATCAGGGCAGGGGTAGGCGTCTGTATTCCGTTGGCGGGGTCGATGGACTCGTCAGGGTGAGCCAGCAGATCAGTGGTGGGGTACACCCCCTGTCGAGGATCGTGCTTGGTGTGGCCGACCAGAATCTGCGCGGCCGCAGTGTGCGCATCGGCTAGGGTGAGCATCCATGCGGCATCCGTCTTACGGGCCGCGAGGACCGAAAGTTCGAATCCGGAACGGTCTTCGCCTGTGATGGCCTGATCGGCCAATTCGACGGGTAGCGCCTTGGACAGCGGATCCAACCGTTGTGCAGCCTGGACCAGTCTGAGCATAGCCGTTTGACGATTGGCCTGCCCGCCTTGGGATGCCGTCAAAGCCTGGGCTGCGTGCACTGTGGCTTCATCCAGCCTGGCAGGGCACTCGCGGGCCGCTTTGATCCAGGCCTGGGCTCGGTTGTCGGCCTTGTTCTTTTGAAGTCGTTCTGGCTGCTTGGCTTGCGTCCATGCCTGTTCGCAGGCAGTAGGACGGAGATTATTGGGATCGTGCTGACTGACGTGCACGGCTGAGGGTGTGCATCCTGAGATTGTGACAGCCAGCAGAAGCACTGTGATGCCGGCTCTCATCCGTCGTGCCAGGATCGCTGGCCTACGACTCGCCCACCCTTGGTATTCAGGAACCGGCTGTGTCTGCATGAAAGGCTAGAATAGTAGGCATTGCAGACTAAAAGAAGCGCGGCCTGAATAACTTCATAGGAGGTCTTGACATGGAACTGGACCTGGCTGAAATTCATCAGCTGGCACACGAACAAGGGATTGATGCCGAGACCTTGGATCAAGCACTGAGCGAGGCTCTTCTTCTGGCCTACCAGAAGTCGCCTCACGCAGCCAAACATGCACGGGTGGAGCTGGACGAACGTGCGGGTACTTTTACCATCTGGGCACAGGATGAAATTCCTCGTGAGGCCACCCCCGAAGAGTCCGAACCAGGATATGATCTGGGCGAGGAATACGACGACACACCGAAGGACTTCGATCGGCTGGCGGCCTCCACAGCCCGCCAGGTCATCCGCCAGCTCTTCCGCCAGGCCGATGACGAGCGGGTCTTCGGGGCTTTCTCGGGTCAGAAGGGCCATCTGATCACCGGAGTCGTGCAGCAGGATGCCAGCGATCCTGGCAATGTGCATGTGGCTGTAGATAATGTCGAGGCCATTCTGCCCCGCCGCGAGCAGGTGCCTGGAGAGCATTACCGGCACGGCCAGCGGATTCGCGTCTACGTGGTCAATGTCTCCCGTGGGCTCAAGGGGCCGGAAATCATCGTGTCGCGTTCCCACCCGGAGCTGGTTCGCCGCCTCTTTGAGCGGGAGGTGCCTGAGCTGGTCTCCGGTGCGGTCTCCATCATGGCCATTGCTCGTGAAGCCGGGGCCAGAACCAAGATCGCGGTCCGTGCCAACACCAAGGGGGTCAATCCCAAGGGCGCGCTGATCGGCCCGGCGGGCGCTCGCGTCCGTGCCGTCATGGAGAATCTTGGACCTGAGAAGATCGACATTGTGGACTGGTCCAAGGATCCTGCCGAGTTTGTGGCTGCGGCCTTGTCTCCGGCTGTGGTCCGCCAGGTGCAGATCGTCAGCGAGTCCAACCGCACGGCCATTGCCTTCATCAAGGACGCCCAGCTCTCCCTGGCCATTGGCAAAGAGGGCCAGAATGCCCGTCTGGCCGCCAAGCTGACCGGCTGGAAGATTGGCATCGAGTCCGAGGAGGCCCACCAGCAAAAATTGCGTGAGCTGCAGGCGCAAACGGCTTCGGCTGCTGGAGAAGACGCCTGAGAGCAAACATCCGACGACGCGAGTATGCTGGACCCAGTATTCCGAGTCCGGTGGTTCATGTTGTCGGCCCCGGCACAGAGACGAGGTAACACGATCATGGTCGCACGATGAGACAGGATATGTTCGCCGTCATCAAAGAGTGATCGCGCCGGTCATACGCGCGGTCCGGTAAGGAGAAAGTAAGTGCCCAAAGCACGCGTGTATGAGCTGGCCAAGGAATTTGGCGTAGACAGCAAGACTGTTCTGGCGAAATTGAAGGACATGGGCGAGTTCGTCAAGTCCGCATCCTCTACTGTCGAGGCCCCTGTGGTTCGTCGACTCAAGAACGCTTTCCCTCAGAAGGGACAGGGCGACGCTGGTCAGGCCGCTGCACGAAATGCCCGCCCCGGCAGCCCTGATCATGGAGGCGGCCAGGGTCTGCATGGCCGTTCGCAGTCCGGCGGCACCCAGCAGTCCACACCTGGGCCCAAGCCCGGACAGAACCACCGGCCCTCGGACGACGGCGAGGCGCCACGGGGTCAGCAGCGTCCTGGTGGCCGCTTCCCCAAGCCCGGTGCCTCCCAGGGCAGCCGCAACGAGCATGAGCGACGCAACCAGTCCCGTGGGCCCAAGCCTTCAGCCATGGGCAGGCCCGGCCCCCAGGGCTCGCGCAACAACGGACGTTCCGGCGGTTCCAACGCTGCGGCGATGCGGCATGGCGCAAGGCCGGGGGCATCCACGCCTCGTCCAGGCAACAATCCTTTCAGCCGCAAGCAGGGGATGAAGGCCCCTATGCCTTCGGACATTCCCAGGCCGCATCCTATGGCCAGGCCAACCGTCAACGACTCCCGCAGGGGCCGGGGTGGATTCCGCAACGGTCGTGGTGGCCGATCCGGACAGGGTGCCCGTCCAGGGCAGTGGGGCCATAGCCGTCCAGGTCAGCAGACACATCAGGGCGGCGGCGGTCGTTTCGGCGGCGCTTCGTCGGCGCCCTCAGGCGGCTTCCGCGGCGGTTCAGGCCGTGGTGGTCGCGGTCGCGGCGGCGCTGCTGGAGCATTCGGTCGCCAGGGAGGCAAGTCCTCCAAGGCCCGCAAGAATCGGATGGCCAAGAGGCATGAATTCCAGGAGATGAAGGCACCCGTCATCGGCGGTGTGCGCATCCCCGCGGGCAATGGACGTACCGTCAAACTTCGTCAGGGCGCGACCTTGGCTGACCTGGCCGACAAGATCAATGTCAACCCTGCTGCCTTGGTCACGGTGCTCTTCCACCTGGGCGAGATGGCTACGGCCACCCAGTCCCTGGATGAGGCCACATTCCAGATTCTGGGCGACGAGATCGGGTGGAAGATCCGCATCGTCTCCGCCGAGGAGGAGGACAAGGAGCTCCTTCAGCAGTTCGACATCAACCTGGACGAAGAACGTGAGGACCAGGATGACAAGAACCTGCAGCCCAGGCCCCCGGTGGTCACGGTCATGGGCCATGTCGACCACGGCAAGACCCGGCTGCTGGACACCATTCGCAAGACCAACACGACCACCAAGGAGGCTGGGGGCATCACCCAGCGCATCGGGGCCTACCAGGCCACAGTCACCCTGGACGGGGAGGATCGCAAGATCACCTTCCTGGACACCCCTGGCCACGAGGCCTTTACGGCCATGCGTGCCCGTGGTGCTGAGCTGACCGATGTGGCTATCCTGGTGGTGGCTGCGGACGACGGCGTTATGCCGCAGACCGTGGAGGCCATCAACCATGCACAGGCCGCCCATGTACCCATCGTGGTGGCTGTCAACAAGATTGATGTCGAGGGAGCCAACCCCCAGAAGGTGCGTGGCCAGCTGACTGAGTTCGGGCTGGTATCCGAAGAGTACGGTGGCGACACCATGTTCGTCGACATCTCTGCCAAGCTGGGCACCAATGTGGACAAGCTCCTGGAGGCCGTCCTGCTGACTGCCGATGCAGACCTTGACCTTCGGGCCAACCCTGACATGGACGCTCGCGGCGCCACGGTCGAGGCCCGTCTGGACAAGGGACGTGGAGCTGTGGCCACTGTGCTGGTCCAGCAGGGGACCTTGCATGTGGGCGATGCCATTGTGGCTGGATCGGCCTATGGCCGTGTGCGCGCCATGCTGGACGAGAACGGCCGGCAGATGGATGCTGCCGGTCCTTCCACGCCCGTCCAGGTGCTGGGTCTTACCTCGGTGCCTACCGCCGGCGACCTCTTCCTGGTCGCTCCCGACGACCGCACTGCTCGTCAGATTGCCGAGAAGCGTGAGGCTTCGGCCCGTGCCGCCCAGCTTGCCAAGCGCCGCAAGGTGGTCTCTCTGGAGAGCCTGAAGGAGCAGTTCGCCAAGTCCGAGGTGGACATGCTCAACATTGTCATCAAGGGCGACTCCTCCGGCTCGGTCGAGGCCCTGGAAGACTCCCTGATGAAGATCGAGGTCTCCGACGAGGTCGGGATCCAGGTCATCCACCGGGGCGTGGGCGCTATCACCCAGAACGATGTCAACCTGGCTACGGTCGACAAGGCCGTCATCATCGGCTTCAACGTCCGGCCCAACAGGCAGGTCCAGGACCTGGCCGACCGCGAGGGTGTGGAGATCAAGTACTACTCGGTCATCTACAATGCCATCGAAGACATCGAGGCTGCGCTCAAGGGCATGCTCAAGCCGGAGTACGAGGAGGTCACCACCTCCCACTCCGAGATCCGCAAGATCTTCCGCTCCTCCAAGTTCGGCAACATCGCGGGCGTCATGGTCCAGGACGGCACCGTCAAGCGGGGCACCAAGGCTCGCATTGCCCGCAACGGGGTGGTCACCATCAACGACCTGGAGATCTCCTCCCTGCGTCGGTTCAAAGACGACGTCAACGAGGTGTCCGAAGGCTACGAGGCTGGTATCAACCTGGGCTCCTTCAACGACATCGAGGTGGGCGACATCATCGAGACTTACGAGATGCAGGAAGTGGAACGTAAGTAGGACCTGTTGACCATCCGACCACATGTCGGAGGGTCCATGGCGATCCGCCCCGGTCCGGGTACTCCCCGGCCGGGGCGGATGTCCATGAATGCAAAGATTGGTCATGGACGGTTCGAGAAAGGAATCATGATGGCTGGAAATCCCCGCGCTGTACGCATAGCAGCCCTGATACAACGGGTTGTGGCCTCTGCGCTGGAGTCCCAGATGCACGACAAGCGCCTGGCAGGGGTCACCGTCACTGAGGTTCGGGTCACCAACGATCTGCAGATAGCCAAGATCTACTGGACTCAGCTGGGCCGGTCCGGGCACGAGGCCGGGGAACGCAAGCGTGCCCAGCAGGCCCTGAGGCAGGCCTCCGGCAGGCTGCGCACCCTTGTCGGTGCTCGGGCCGGTCTGCGGCTGACGCCTACCTTGCGCTTCATCTACGATGAGGTGCCTGCCGAGGCTACCGAGATTGAGGATGTGCTGACCGCGGCCCGTCATCGGGACGAGGCCATGGCCAAGGCGCGAGTCAATGCCAGCTATGCCGGCGACCCCGATCCATATAGGCATGACGATGAAGAAAAGACCGATGAGTCAGGCTCCGTCCCTGACGAACCTGCGGCAGGGGATGCGGATGAAGCCGACCGCTGAGTCGTCGGACGTGATGGATTCTGGCCATGATGAACCGACCTCGGGCATCATCCTTGTTGACAAGCCGAGCGGTGTAACCAGCCATGATGTGGTGGCAGCCGTCCGCTCTGGCCTTGGCATGCGTCGCGTGGGCCATGCCGGGACCTTGGATCCTATGGCTACTGGCCTCCTGGTCGTAGGGTTCGGCCAGGCTACGCGGCTGCTGACGGTCATCGTCGGCCATGACAAAACCTACCGTGCCACCATGCGCCTGGGACTGGGCACCAACACGGACGATGCGGACGGGGATTTGCTGCCGGCGCGTCCTGGAGCTGCGCAGAAGGTCGACGAACTGACAGCCCAGGGTCTGCAGGATTTGATTGACCATTGCTTCACCGGCTGGATCGACCAGGTGCCAGATGCCTTCTCCGCCATCAAGGTCAAGGGCAGACGGGCCTATGACCTGGCTCGCGCAGGCCAGGAGGTCAGGCTGGAGCCCCGCCGCATTCGGATCGTATCCTTCCGTCTGCTTGGTTTTCGCCGTGTAGATCTGCCCGACCAGGGCGCCAGGGTGGTCGATGCGGATGTGGAGGTGACCTGCTCCAGTGGCACCTACATCAGGGCCCTGGCTCGTGACCTGGGCGAGCGGCTGGATCTGGGCGGCTACCTGATCGCCCTAAGAAGGGTTCGTGTGGGCCCGTTCGACTTGGAGGATCCCGACCTGGCGTCCAGGGTTTTGGGCGGTCAGGTGGTCCCTCACACCTACCGGAACCGACAAGGTCAGACGGTTGTTCACAGTCGTATGGTTCCGGACCGCGACCGGCAGGGGATGTTGGATGGCTCTCTAAGTCTGGCGCAGGCGGCACGCATGAGCATGCCTGTCCTGAACCTGGATGCCAATCAGGCAGCCAGGGTGGCTAACGGAGGATTTTTGGATCTGCCTGTCGCCGGGCCCACGGCCGCCCTGGCCGGACCTGAGGGCAGGCAACGCTTGGCTGCCATCCTAGCGCCCAGTTCACGAGGCGGGGCCAAGCCGGATGCGGTCTTCCACCCCGAGGCCTGAGTGTGCAGGCTCGGATTTAGCCCAAGGGTCTTGTCAGGGTGCGACGGCGGGAATACAGTGCTTAAGGAATTATCGGTGCCCGGGTTCGGGGGCCGCCATGACTAAGTGATGGGAAGCGGATGAAGGTCAGCCAGGTCAGCCCGGATGAGTCGGGAATCGTCAGGTGGCCGGGAACCTTGGGGACCCGGCCCAGCGTGGTCACTATCGGTGTCTTCGATGGCATGCATCGGGGTCATCAGGCCCTCCTGCGCCGGGTGGTAGAGTTCGCTGCCAAGGGCCAGGATTGGCCTATGGCTCTGGTCTTCGACCCCAGTCCCAAACTGGTCCACAGCTATGCTGACAGCCATGACATGACTGAACCATCTTTAAGCCTGGTTCACCATGACCCTGACCAGATCATGCCGCTAGATGAGCGCTTGCGGCTGATGGCCCAGCTGGGGCTGGAACAGGCTGTGGTGGTGCGGTACACGCTGGCCTTCGCTGCCAAATCCTATCGGTTCTTCCTCAAGCAGCTTACCGAACAGCTGGCCATGCGCACGTTGGTCCTGGGCCGCGATGCGCAGATGGGCGCAGGGCGAATCGGCGATATCAAGGCCATTGGCGACCTGGCGGACACAGGACTGTTCGATTTGGAAGTCGTGGACGACCAGGGTCCAGGCGACTGCACCCTGTCTAACGCTGACAGCCTGGAGCGACATCGGGCAAGAGCCTGGAGCAGCTCCCACCTTCGGCAGTTGATCCTTGACGGCGATGTGGATGCGGCCCTGGATATTCTGGGCCGGCCGCACATGGTCCAAGGCACGGTGGTCCATGGGGAGCAGCGTGGTCGCCGCTTGGGCTTCCCGACTGCCAACCTTGCTCCCGACAGCCAGGGGATGATGCCCGCAGATGGAGTCTATGCAGGCTGGTTGGTCGACCTGGGTCTGCCTACGGATCCCATGGCGACCTCGGAGTGCCGGGAGGGTCGGCTGGCTCAGGGCTCGCCTTGGCGGATGCCCGCCGCCATCTCCATCGGCACCAAGGAGACCTTCCTGGCCCCAGGCGAGCAGATGCCGAGAATCCTGGAGGCCAATGCCGTCCGGCCGGATTGGGTGGACCTGTACGGTCACCGGGTACGAGTGGAGTTCCTCAGCCGTCTGCGCGGTCAGAGACGGTATGCGGGCGAGGAGCCGCTCAAACGACAGCTGGTCTTGGACGCCGATCGCACCCTGGAGCTGACCAAGGCTTCAGGAAAGGTGTTTTCCGCCAATTGAAAGCTGAAGGTACTCGGGAACTCACAGCCCTCGGAAGTGGCTGAAGAACTCCCTGGTGCGCGGATTCTCCGACTCGTCCATCACCTCTTGCGGCGTTCCGTTCTCAGCGATGACACCGTCCAGCAGCAGAACCACTCGGTTGGCTGCGTGATGGGCGAAACTCATTTCGTGGGTGGCCATGAGTATGGTGGTGCCACCGGCGGTCAGCTCCGAGACCATGGCCAGGACCTCGCCCACCAGCATGGGGTCCAAGGCTGAGGTGATCTCATCCAGCAGGAGCAGTTCCGGGTCGGTCATCAGGGCCCGGACGATGGCCACCCGCTGCTGCTGGCCGCCGGAGAGCTGGTCGGGGTATGCTCCGGCCTTCTTCCTCATGCCGATCCGGTCCAGCAGTTCTAGGGCCCGCTCCCTGGCCTGGTCCTTGGGCATGCCGTGGACCTTGACGGCTCCCAGAGTCACATTTTTCAGGACGTTCATGTGGGGGAAGAGGTTGAATTGCTGGAAGACCACGCCGATTCTGGCACGGCAGGCATCTTGGTCGATCCTGGGATCGGTGATGTCGGTGCCGCCCAGCCAGATCCTGCCGTCGTTGACGGTCTCCAGCAGGTTGATGCACTTCATCAGAGTGGACTTGCCTGACCCCGAGGGGCCCAGCAGGGCCACGGTCTCATGAGGCATGATGGTCATGGAGATGCCGCGCAGAACCTTGTTGCCCCCAGGGTAGGTCTTACGTACATCCTCCAAACGGAGCACTGGCTGGTCCTGATCGGCGCCTGCCTGTTCGCTCATACCATGCCTCCGCTCTGTTCGCGCTTGCGCAGCCGGTTGGAATACCAGTCGTTGAGAAGAATGAAGGGGACCGAGGTGGCGATGAAGAGCACCGAGGCCACCACGTAGGGGGTGAAGTTGTAGGAGGTGGCCACGATGATCTGGGCCGCCCTGACCGCGTCGACCGCTCCTAGAACTGAAATCAGCCCCACGTCCTTCTGCATGGAGATGAAGTCGTTCATCAGTGCCGGAGCCACCTTGCGCAGGGCCTGGGGGATGACTACCAGACGCATGGTCTGTCCCGAGGTCAAGCCCAGTGAACGCGCCGAGGCCCTCTGGGAGGGGCCGACGTCCTGGAAGCCGGCCCTCAGGACCTCGGCGATGTAGGCCGAATAGGAGAGGATGATCGCCACGGTGCCCAGCAGGGCTGCCGGGATCCGGTTGAAGATGGCCAGACCAGGGATGCCGAAGCCGATCAGGTAGAGGACCACGATCATGGGGATCCCCCTCATGATCGTGGTGTAGACCTGGGCCAGCACCCGTAGGGGGAAGAGCAGCGGGTTCCGGCTGGTGCGGATCATGGCCAGCAGGGTGCCCAGCAAGGCCACGCCGATGACCGCGAAGAAGAGGACCTCCAGATTGAGCCAGAGTCCCCGAAGGACCTTGGGGAAGGCTTGGGCGAAGTAAGCGCCGGAGAAAAACGACTGCTTGACCCGGGGCCAGCCAGGTGAGGCGTGCAGCCCCAGAGCAATCAGCAGGGCCAGTACAAGCGTGCTGGCGATGCTGACCGCCACTGAGCGCAGATTCTGCCGACGACCGTAGCGTTCCCGTTCCCGTTGAATATCGCTGACCGCGTCTTGTGCCGAGGTGGCCATGAACGACTAGGTTTCCTTTCTTCTCTCAGCCCAGGGTAGGCAGGGAGGTGTAGACATGCAGCCACTGGTTCTGCAGCTTGTCCAAGGTTCCATCCTTCTTCAGGGTGGTGACAGCCTTGGAAGCAACCGGGGTCAGTGTGGAGCCTTTGGGCAGGACTATGCCCATGCCCTCCGGGTCCTGCGAACCCTTGATCTGCCCGAGGATCTTGGCGTTCTTGACCTGCCCGGAATCGACCATGGTCACAGCTGAGGGGGTGTCCACGACAAGCGCGTCGATCTGGTTGGTGTCCAAGGCCTGGGACGAGGCCACATCGTCGTTGAAGGTATCGATGTCAGGCTTGACAAGCTTGTGGGCCATCTCATAGGAGGTGGAGCCGACCATGGCTCCTATCTTGGCGTCCTTGATTTGGGCGAGGGAGGTGGCGGAAGCGTATGAGGAGTCGTTTCTGACCACCAGCGACTGGGTGGAGTTGTAGTAGCTGGGAGTGAAGTCCACAGCCTGTCGACGTTCCGGGGTGATGGAGAACTGCTGGATGTTCAGGTCGTAGTCCTTGCTTCCCGGGGCGATGGCGGCATCGAAGGTGGTCCTGGTCCAGGTGACGTGCGCCTTGTCGAATCCCATTTTCTCTGCTACTGCATAGGCAACGGCTGCCTCGTAGCCCTTGCCGGATTCGGGCTTGTTGTCCTGCACGTAGGGGGCGTAGGCCGGGTCTCCAGTGGCAATGGTCAGGGTGCCAGGTTTGATGGTTTGCTGGGTGATGTCCTGCTTAGCCGCTGACTGCCCACTGCTGCTCGACGAGGAGCCGCAGGCCGCGCCGACCATGAGCGTGACTGTCGTGAGTACGGCCGCCGTCAGCCTGCGTAAGGTTTTCCTGGTGAAGATGGTCATGCTGATCTACTCCTCGTGATGATGGGTGTCGGTCTTCCAGCGACTCCATCCTAGTCTGGCAGGTTAACGAGTCGGCAGGTGAGCGCCATAGGGTGCGATAGGGCCCTGCGGCCACCAGGCTCAGACCAGCCCCAGAGCGTCCAGTGCCTCGGCCAGATAGTTAACCTCGACCACTTCCAGTCCCTGGATGGGCTTTCGGGCTCCTGAATGCCGGTCGGGCGGGACCAGTGCCCGGGTGAATCCCAGTCGAGTGGCCTCCTGCAGCCGGTGATTGAGTTGAGGCACTGGCCTGACCTGCCCGGTCAGCGATATCTCACCCATGGCACAGGTCGTGCGCTGGATGGGTCGGGACTTGGCTGCACTGGCCAGGGCGGCCACGATGGCCAGATCACATCCGGGTTCCTTGGCCAGCCCGCCGGCGATGGTGGACACATACAGGTCCCGTGTCAGCAGGTTGACGCGACCGTGGCGGTAGAGCACCGCAGCTAGCATGGCCAGACGGTTGGCGTCGATCCCGTTGGTGTTGCGCCTGGGCGTGGGCAGGACAGACGAAGTAACCAAGGCCTGGATCTCGATGGGCAGGCTGCGGTGGCCGTCCAAGGTGAAGGTCACACAGGTGCCCTCAACCTCTTGCCCGGTCGTGGACAGGAAGAGCCCAGTGGGATCGCTGACCTCCTCAATGCCCTGCTCGCCCATGTCGAAGCAGCCAACCTCGTCGGTGGGGCCGAAACGGTTCTTGACGGCTCTCAACAGGCGTAACGCGGTCTGGGAATCGCCCTCGAACTGGCAGACCACATCGACCAGATGCTCCAGGGTCCGCGGCCCGGCGATGGAGCCGTCCTTGGTCACGTGGCCAACCAGGAGGATGGGGATGTCGTGCGATTTGGCCATGCCGATCAGGCTGATGGCCACCTCGCGTACCTGGGTGGAGCCCCCGGAGATGCCGTCAACCTGGCTGGAGACGATGGTCTGGGCGGAGTCCACAATGGCCAGTGTCGGCTTCTCGCGCTCGATCAGCCCAAGCACCGTGGCAAGGTCGGTCGTCGAAGCCAGCAATAGTGGGTCCTTGAGCGCTCCCACCCGACTGGCCCGCATCCGCACCTGGGCCTGGGACTCCTCGCCTGACAGATAGAGCACCTTGCCTTTTCCGCCTCCCCGGTCGGCCACGCGGCCGGCGGTCTCCAGCAGGAGGGTGGACTTGCCTATGCCCGGCTCGCCGGCCAAGAGGATGACTGACCCGGGCACGATGCCTCCGCCCAGGACCCGGTCGAATTCCTCGAATCCTGTGGGAATGCGCTTTACCTGGTCCGTGCCTACCCGGGTGATGGGCCGGGCCAGGCCGTTCTTCGGGGGCGCAGGTGCCGTATGGCTGCCGCCGGAGGTGGACAGACCCCCGCCCGCACCTACGAGACGGGCTTCATGGAATTCCTCGATCGTTCCCCACTGGCCGCATTCCGGGCAGCGTCCGAACCATTTGCCGCCGGTCCATCCGCACTCCGTGCACACATATTGCGTCGTCGTCTTGGCCATACTTGCACGCTATCGGGATTCATTGACGATGAGCTGGGCTTTTACGGCATCTTCGCAGTGCCGACACCCTGCCCATGAGAGAATGGAGACATGGCTGACAATCCTTCTGCATCCGTGTCCTCTTCCTCTGACTCCTCCGCGCATGCCAGGCAGCGCCGTCGACGGATCGGTCTGGTCATCGCCCTTGCAGCGGTGGTCGTCCTAGTGCTTCTATCGGCCTTCGTCTGGCCTCACTGGGCGGTGCGCAGCCAAGAGTCCGTCGCCCAGGACTCGGCTTCCGCTTCCTCTCAACCCCCGCAAGCCAGCAGCCCCAAGGCCACGGCGGCGCCCCTTCCTGATTCGGCTTCCGAGTTGCTCAAGGCCATGCCTGATACGGTGGGCGAGTTCGCCCGCGTCAAAGCGGATTCTGACAGCGAATGGAGCACCCGTACGCCTATCGAGGAGTACAACCTGGTCTACTCCACCGGCAGGTCGGGCGGGGATGTGAGCCTCCACCTGGCTCAGTGGTCCAGGAGCGAAGATGCCAAGGCGCTCTATGACAGCCAGTCCACGGGCATGTCCGGCAAGGAGCTGGCCTCGGGCAATGTTCGCAGCGGCGGCACGGTCACCGGATCCTACCTGGAGAAGGCGGATGGCAGCGACGAGCACAAGGCATTGGTCATCTGGCAGAATGATACGGTGGTCTTCCGCGCTCAGGGCCAGCGGGCTGCACTGGAGGCTTTCTACAAGGCCTTCCCGCTCTAGTCGTCCCGTAAGCGGTGTAGGATAAGCAAGTTGGACACTTCCAGGTAACTAAGGATCGGAGGCTCGGATGGGTTCTGTCATCAAGAAGCGCCGCAAGCGGATGAGCAAGAAGAAGCACCGCAAACTGCTGCGCAAGACTCGTCACCAGCGCAAGTAGCTTTATGACTTTGGCCCTCAGGGCCGACGAAGCCCCCCGCATCGAATGGACGCAGGGGGCTTCATGCATATCATCGCCGGTCATCGTGCCCAGCCGGATACTTCCAGCCAGGATGCGGGATGATAGCTGATGCTCACTTGTTGGCGTTGGTCATGACCCGGGGCCCGTTGGGATCGCCCACGATGACCGTGTCGACCATGTTGAGGAAGAGGCCGTGTTCAACGACTCCCACGGTGGTGATCAGGTCTTGGGCCAGATCCTGTGGGTGATCAATCCGCTCCAGATGCAGATCAATGATGTGGTTGTGCTCGTCTGTCAGAACCGGCTGCCCTTGGCCGTCCATCCGCAGGACAGGGTTATAGCCGCGTTCCTTAAAGCGATCCAGGACGTGGCGCTCGCCGAAGGGGATGACCTCCACGGGCAGGGGGAAGCGGCCGATGGTGTCGACCACCTTGGACTCGTCCACGATCCAGACGATCCTTCGAGAGTTGACGGCCACGATTTTCTCCCAGAGCAGGGCTGCGCCGCCGCCCTTGATGCCGTTGAAGTCCCTGTCGACCTCGTCGGCCCCGTCGATGGTGACATCGATGTGATCCACCTGGTCGATGTCGACGATGCGGATTCCATAGCCTTCAGCCTGTTCCTTGGTCCGCCGGGAGGTGGTCACGCCGGTGAACTCCAAACCCTCTTCCTTGACGCGCCGTCCCAGTTCATCCACGAAGAACCGAACCGTGGATCCGGTGCCCAGCCCGGCGGTCATGCCGTTCTCGACCAGCTTGGCTGCTTCGATGCCGGCGGCCTTCTTCAGTCTGTCCTGCTCGGTCTTGTCCATACACGCTCCTTCATGCCCGCATGCGCTTAACAGCTGATGTCTGCGGGTCTTGTTGGTTCAGGTTCACTCCAGTTTAGACGATGGCCCCTGACGGTCCAGAAGCCGCTTAATCCTCCACTTCGATGGCATGCAGGCGGAAAGGCGCCTCCTGGATGGTCACGAAGCCGTCAGGGTCAATGTCCGCATCTATATCGATGCTGCCGACGATATGCAGGTCCTGTCCCGTGAACATGCTGCTGCCGGAAGGAGGCGGCGTGATGCGGATGCGACCGCTGGCTCTCAGTCCCCGGGCCCCGGAGTCCTTGGTCTCCTGGTCAACTGCATCGGCGTCCGAGGTGCCCTTGAAAGCCGGCCCGAGTTCGTCTTCCTGACCATCGGTTAAGTCGGGGTCGGGCATGCCATTGATGGCCTCGGGCTTCGCATCATCGTCTGCATCAGCTGTTGCTTCTACAGATTCGGCCTGCTCGGGATCCACAGCCTGGGACTCGACGGCGGTTTCGGCTAGATCTTTCTGCTCTTCCTGGTCCAGACGAACCTTCTTGCGGCCCAGCTCGTCCAGAACACGGGGTCCTGCGTCCAGCTCCTCCTTGACTGCGGGCGGTACCTGCGTGCCTTTGGCATAGGGGGAGGCCAGCAGCGAACGCCAGCCTTCGATAGGAAGACAGCCTTCCCGGTCGCCCTTGCCTGCAGCTGTGGCGTAGCCGCGGGCCAGGGTGTCCACTTTTTCGTTGAATGTGTTGCCGGCGTGGCCCTTGACCCAGACAAACCTGACCGATCCCGCCCGTGCCTGGATCGCCTGGTCGATGGCTTCAATAAGCGGGCGGTTCTTGACCGGCT
Organism: Bifidobacterium sp. B4079; assembly: GCF_026537385.1. Lineage (NCBI taxonomy): Bacteria > Bacillati > Actinomycetota > Actinomycetes > Bifidobacteriales > Bifidobacteriaceae > Bifidobacterium > Bifidobacterium sp. B4079. The sequence continues at coordinate 435,566 of NZ_JAFNMH010000002.1, forward strand.
TGCCCTGGGAGTTCTTCCACCCTTTCTTCCTCCACCCGGGCACCCAGGTGGTGGAGCAGTTGATGGCGTATTGGGAGTCGGTTTCGATGACCAGCGGGCGCTCGCCTGGGTGGGCGCGCAGGGCCTGCAGCACGGCGCACAGTTCGCCAATCTGATTGGTGCCGTTGCTGGCGCCGCCTGCATCTGCGTCGCCGCCCTGGTGATCGGCCCAAGCCCAACCCATGGGGCCATTGGGATTGCTCAGTGCACTGCCGTCGGTGGAGACGACCAGATTCTTGTCATTGGTCATAGTTTCAGTTTAAACAGGAAAATAGAGAACCCCCGCCCCAGCGATGACTGTCGCGGAGGAGGGCAGGGGTCTTGTCTGAAGCTCAGCCCAGAGCTTTGGTGACCACCTGGTCGGCATCGTCCAGAACCTGATCCAGGGTCTTAGGGGAAACGAAGGATTCGGCGTAGACCTTGTAGATGTTCTCGGTGCCGGAGGGGCGGGCGGCGAACCAGTTGTTCTCGGTGGTTACCTTGATGCCTCCGATTTTGGCCCCATTGCCCGGGGCCTCGGTCAGCTTGGCAGTGATGGGCTCGCCCGCCAGGGTGGAAGCCGTCACATCGTCGCCGTTCAACTGAGCAAACTTCTGCTTCTGCTCCAACGTGGCAGGGGTGTCCACTCGCTTGTACCAGCTTTGGCCGAAGCGTTCCACCTGCTCCTGGTGGAGCTGGGCCGGATTCTTTCCGGTCTTGGCTGTGATTTCGGCAGCCAGGAGGTCAGGGATCAGCCCGTCCTTGTCCGTTGTCCAGACACGGCCGTCCCGGCGCAGGAAGCTCATCCCGGAGCTCTCCTCGCCGCCGAAGGCCACCTCGCCCTTGAAGAGAGGGTTGACAAACCACTTGAAGCCTACAGGCACCTCGATCAGCCTGGCGCCGATGGAGGCAGCCACGCGGTCGATCAGGGAGGAGGAGACCAGGGTCTTGCCGATGCCGGCGCCTTGGGGCCATCCGGGTCGGTTGCCCGAGAAGAGGTATTCCGCGCAGACGGCGATGTAGTGGTTGGGGTTCATAACACCGGTTCCTGGACAGACGATGCCATGCCGATCGGCATCCGGATCGGTGCCGCCCACCAGGTCGTAGGAGTCCCAGGCCCCGGCGTTGAGGCGATCAACCAGACCCTTCATGGCATAGGGTGAGCTGGGATCCATGCGGATTTTCCCATCGTGGTCAATGGTCATGAACCGCCAGGTCGGATCAACCTCTGGGTTGACGATGCCGATGTTCAGGCCGTACTTTTCATTGATCAGCGGCCAGTAGTTGACCGAGGCGCCGCCCAGCGGATCGATGCCCAGACGCACCCCGGAAGATCTGAGCAGATCAAAGTCGATGACATTGCCCAGGTCAGCCACGTAGTGTTCCCGGTAGTCGAAGCGCTCCACGAGGTCGGATTTAATGGCATCCTCAAAGGGAATCCGCTTGACCCGCTTGTAGTCGCCCAGAAGCTCATTGGCGCGTTGCGCTATGGCGTTGGTGGTTTCGGCCGGAGCCGGACCGCCTGTGGGCGGGTCATACTTGAATCCACCGTCAGCGGGTGGGTTATGAGAGGGGGTGACCACGATGCCGTCAGCCAAATCCTTGCCGGAGAAGCGTTGGGTGCCGTCGGCCGCCCGGTTGTGCGTCAGGATGGCCTGGGAGACGGTGGGTGTGGGCGTGTAGTCATCATTGGCGTCAATGCGCACCCGTACCCTGTTTGCTGTCAGGACCTCGATGGCCGTCTTCCAGGCGGGCAGGGAGAGGGCGTGGGTGTCGCGGCCCAGGTAGAGCGGTCCGGTGGCCCCGTCCTTGGCTCGCTGTTCGGCTATGGCCTGGCTGATGGCCACGATGTGGGCCTCGTTGAAGGAGGTTGTCAGGGCGGAGCCACGATGCCCGGAGGTGCCGAAGGACACGCGCTGGGAGGGGATGGAAGGGTCGGGGATGAGATCGTAGTACCTGCCAATCAGATCGTCGACGTTGATCAGATCTTCTGGGCTGGCAGGCCTGCCTGCGTTCTGTGCTGTCATGGCTCCCATCATGCCACCCCGGCATGAGAAAGCGGACAGAGGGGTAACAGGCTCTCCCAGTCTCAGTCGGACCGGGGCACCCGCACGTTCAGGGCCCGGTGCTCCACGCTGAGCGCAATATGGCGTGTCTCGCCCAGAATGTCGCCGTCCACTTGGGCCAAAGCGGGCTTCTCCAGGCGGATCTCGGCCTTGGATCCTTGCAGCTGGACGATGGTGGAGTTGGTGGATAGGGGGCTCTGGCTGGCTTTGCGGGTGATGGTCTGATGCATGACATCTCCAAAGAGGTTGGCCCAGCCGATCAGGCCAGCTGAGGTGTCGATGATCTCGAAGTCCAGGATGCCGTCCTCATAGGAGGCGGCGGGCATGAGGGAGAATCCGGGAATCTCCCCGCAGTTGCCAGCCATGAAGGTGCGGAAGGTAACCGAGGTATTGGTCTGCGTGACCTGGTCGGGCCGTGTGATGGCGATGTCGGCCGTGTACTTGGGTGCGAACAGATGCTTAGCGCCGCTGATGAAGTATGCCAGCCAGCTGACCGTCTTCTTCAGATTGGGGTCGGTGTCGTCGATCATCAAGGCATCAAATCCGATGCCGGCGATGATCAGGAAGGCATGGCCCCGTCGTCGCTCCTGATCCTCCTGGTCCAGCAGAGCCATGCGCCCTACGTCGACCTGGGTGGATCCGTGCGAGGTAGCCACGGCCAGGGCGGCATCCAGATCGCCTACGGGAATGCCCATGTTCCGAGCGAAGAGGTTGCCGGTCCCGATGGGGATGATGCCCATGACATGATCGCTGGATGCCATGGCGCTGGCCACGGTGCGTACGGTTCCGTCCCCGCCCACGGCAACGACTACATTGGCCCCGCGGTCCAGTGCCATGCGGGCGCAGGCCCTCCCGTCCCGATCCAGCCGGGTTTCGATGAAGCTGAATTCGCGGATGCCCTTGTCGCGGCAGTATTGCTGGATGCGCTCGCGGGCGGCAGCCGCCTGTGGCTTGGAGGGGTTGATGACGAAAGCGTAGCTGAGCTGGTCGTCGTCCCGGGCCAGGATCTGCATGGCGAACCTATGCCGCCTTTGGACGCGAAAAACCAGCACCACCGCCGTGACGACAATGGCCGCCACCGCCAGGATGCCGAGGATGACGATCGCTGGAATTGGCATGACTCCATTGTGCGCGCGGTGCCGACCCGAAGCCCTTGGGCGTGTCCGACGTGAACGAACCCTCTACGTATGGGGGGGGGGGGGGCAACATCCGCTGATGTAACACTTCCGAGACTTATGATAAATTTTTTGATTTGTGATATGAAAATTGCAAATGTAGGATGAATGTAGTCCGCTCGGACCCGTCAGTATGGTGCAGCAGCGGTAATCGCAAAGCATGAAACTTCAACGCCTGGCGGAACGGGAAGAGGAAGTAGGCATGGGTAAATACAAAAGCGTATTTGACATCATCGGCCCCATTATGATAGGTCCTTCAAGTTCGCATACGGCTGGAGCGGTGGCTATCGGACGGGTCGGCCATATCCTTATAGGAGGGGCGCCGCGTCGAGCCGATATCCACTATTATGATTCCTTCGCGCAAACCCACAAGGGGCACGGCACTGACTACGCCATAGTTGGCGGTTTGCTCGGTTTTGCGCCTGACGACACCCGTGTTCCCGAAGCTGTCGAGATCGCCCAAAAACAGGGTATGACGCTGGCTTTTCACGAGGAAGAAGGGCCCAGTCCCATAGGCCACCCCAATACTGCAGTTGTTGATCTGCTTGGTGACGGCGGCCGGGTGACTTATGCGGCCTGTTCCATCGGGGGCGGGACCATTGAGGTGCGTCGCATCAGATTGGACGGATGCGCTATCACCCCCTCCGGGCTTCTGCCCATTCTTTTGGTGGAACGCGATCAGTCCGAAAATGACGGTGGCGGTTGGTTGGAGCAGATGCAGGACCGGCTTCAAGAAGCAGGCGTGACGAAACAGACCCGGTACGAGTCCGGGGATCGGCCTGGCATGACGCTCTATGACTTCGATCTGGACAACCCATTGTCGGCACAGATGCAGCAAGAGATCGCCGGTCACTCGTCCCGGATGATCTACATCGACTAGGAGGCATTGAAATGTTCAGCTCGATCGCCGAATTGGTGGGTATGGCCCAAGATCGCGGCCTGTCGATATCGGATATAGCGATTGACGAGGAGATGCGTCGATATCATGAGACCCGCGAGGAAGTTTGGGCGAAGATGTCCAAGAATCTGCAAACGATGAAATCAGCCGTGGACAGGGGCTCCCAAGGCAAGGGCGTGTTCTCCAAGACCGGCTTGACCGGTGGCGAGGCAGCCCTGCTGGAGCATTACAGGAAGACGCGGACCAGCCTGAGCGGCGATGCCATGCTGGAAGCCGTCGTGGCTGCAATGGCGACAAACGAGGTCAATGCTGCCATGGGGATCATCTGCGCGACCCCTACCGCTGGTTCTTCGGGCACGTTGCCTGGTGTGATCACCGTTCTCAAGAACCGGTTGGGATTAGATGATGATAAACTGATTCGTTGTCTGTTCACTGCCGGCGCCTTTGGGCTTGTCACAGCCAACCAGGCCATGATCGCCGGGGCCACAGGCGGCTGCCAGGCCGAGGTGGGCAGCGCTTCCGGCATGGCGGCCGCAGCGGCGGTAGAGGGGGCCGGGGGGGATTCCTCCACATGTGCCCAGGCCTTCGCCATCGCATTGAGCAACCTGCTGGGCCTGGTCTGTGATCCTGTCGCTGGTTTGGTGGAGATCCCCTGTGTCAAGCGCAACGCCATAGGTACTGCCAACGCTCTTGTAGCTGCCGATATTGCGCTCTCCGGCGGCGTGAGCAGGATTCCAGCTGATGAGGTTATTGGAGCAATGAAGTCCATCGGCGAGAGCATGCCCTCCTCATTGCGGGAAACGGGCATTGGCGGTTTGGCGGGCACCCCTACCGGCAAGCGGTTCCGCAGGACCGTGTTCGACAAGTAACGAAGAGGTTTGAAGAAGAAAGAAGAAAGGTTCCGGTATGACGAATGCGGAAAACCCGACTGCCCGCGTTGAAGCGGCAAAGGGGACCAAGGAATATGCTGCCAAATGGCATAAGGGCGATACGGTATGGATGCTGAGCCTGTTCGGCACCGCCATCGGAGCCGGAGTGCTCTTCTTGCCTATCGATGCGGGCAGCGGCGGCATCATGGGGCTGATCTTCATGCTGATCATCGCCTTCCCGACTACTTTCTTCGCCCATAGAGCCATGAGCAGGTTCGTGCTCTCAGCCGATAAGCCGGGCGATGACATCACTGACGTGGTGGAGGAGCACTACGGCTACGGTTTTGGCTTGATCTTCACGATCATTTATTTCCTGTCGATTTTCCCGATCCTGCTGGTCTACGGCATTTCCATCACCAACACGGCTGAAAGCTTCATCGTCAACCAGATGCACATGTCGGCTCCTCCGCGGTGGCTTCTATCCCTGGTGCTTGTCGTCGTGCTCATGGCCATTGTCCGCCTGGGCACCGCAGTCACCACCAAGGTGATGAGCATCCTTGTCTATCCCTTCGTTGCCGTGCTGGTGCTCTTCTCCCTCTATTTGATTCCTCACTGGAACACCGCCATCTTCTCCAGCTTCCCTCGCAACAGCGCAGGTGGTTTCAGCATTTCCGGCCTGCTGGAAAGCCTCTGGCTGCTCATTCCCGTCATGGTCTTCGCATTCAATCATTCGCCTATCATCTCCTCCTTCTCGGTCGCCGAGCGAGAGGAATACGGCGACAAGTATGTCGACGGCAAGGTGACCAGCATTCTCAAGCGTGCTGAACTGCTCATGGTCAGCGTGGTCATGTTCTTCGTCTTCAGCTGCGTGCTTTCGCTGTCGCCGGCGGACCTTGCCCAGGCAAAGGCTCAGAATGTGTCGATCCTGACTTATATCGCCAACCACTTCAACAATCCCATCATCAACTATGTAGCGCCCTTCATAGCCTTCGTCGCCATCGCGAAATCCTTCCTGGGCCATTATCTGGGCACCAGCGAGGGATTGAGCGGCATCATCAGGAAGGTAGCCAAGAAGGCTGACCGTCGAGTGCCTGAAAAGACCATGCAGTTCATGGTGGAGGGCTTCATCCTTCTGGTGGCTTGGCTGGTGGCCTGGGCCAACTTCTCAGTCATGAACATGATCGAAACCATGATCGGCCCTATTATCGCCTTCGTTCTCTTCCTCATGCCCATGTATGCCATCCATACAGTGCCTTCGCTCAAGAAATATTCAGGCAAGGCCAGCAACGTCTTCATTGTGGTCATTGGTTTGATCGCAGTCAGTGCAATCTTCTACAATATTGTTCACTTGTTCGTCTGAGTGAGGTTGTGAGGCGCTGCGGGATCCGTCCGCTTTCTCGATGCGTTGCAGGATCCGGAAGGGTCCGGACGGATCCCGTGTCCTTTGAAAGGAATACAATTCAGATATGTTAGATATTAGATTCATTCAGGAACATCCGGATGTGGTCCGTGAATCACAGCGCAAGCGTGGCGAATCCGTCGAACTCGTCGACGAGGTGCTCAAGGCGGACGAAGAGCGCAGAGTCGCACTCCAGGATTATGAGAGCTCCAGAGCCGAGCAGAAGTCGCTTGGCAAGCGCGTGGCGTCGGCCTCCCCAGATGACAAGGCCGAGCTGTTGGCACAGACCAAGAGCCTGTCGGACAAGGTGAACGCCAGCAAGTCAGCCTCTGATGAGGCCAACGCCAAGTACACCGACCTCATGTGGAAGTTCAGCAACCTGGTAGAACCCGAAGCTCCCGAGGGCGGCGAAGATGACTACGTGGTTGTCAAGAAGGTCGGCACTCCACGTGACTTCGCCAAGGAGGGCTTCCAGCCCAAGAACCATCTGGAGCTGGGCGAGGGCGTCGCTGGAATCGACATGCGCAGGGGCGTCAAGATCTCAGGTTCCCGCTTCTACTTCCTGCGTGGCGATGTGGCACGGCTGGAGATAGCCATGCTGACCATGGCCGTGGATCAGGCCATGGAGCATAACTTCATTCCTACGATCACACCCACTCTGGTCCGTCCCGAAATCATGGCCGGCACCGGATTCCTCGATTCCCATGCTGACGAGATCTACCGTCTGCGCGAGCCTGACGACCAGTATCTGGTAGGCACCTCTGAAGTCTCCCTGGCAGGCATGCATGAGGATGAGATCCTGGATCTGAGCAAGGGCCCGCTGCGCTACTGCGGCTGGTCCAGCTGCTACCGGCGCGAGGCTGGTTCCGCCGGCAAGGACACCATGGGCATCATCCGCGTCCACCAGTTCGACAAGGTGGAGATGTTCGTTTACTGCAAGCAGGAGGACTCCCGCGACCAGCACAAGCAGCTGCTGGCCATGGAGCAGGAGATGCTGGCCAAGGTGGACGTGCCCTACAGGATCATCGACACTGCCGCAGGAGACCTTGGATCCTCGGCAGCCCGCAAGTTCGATTGCGAGGCCTGGGTGCCCACCCAGGGTCGGTATCGTGAGCTGACATCAACCTCCAACTGCACCGAGTTCCAGGCCCGTCGCCTCAATGAGCGTGAGCGGCTGGAGGACGGTTCCACTCGTCCTGTCAGCACGCTCAATGGGACCCTGGCCACCACCCGCTGGCTGGTCGCCATCCTGGAGAACCACCAGAACGCCGACGGCTCCATCGTCGTGCCTGAGGCCATGCGCTCCTATGTGGGCGGCAAGGAGGTCATTGAGCCCAGGGCCTGGGAGGGCTGAGTCGTTGTGTCAGGATTCGCCGACATTCCGGCGGTGGTCTGATGGAGTCTGATGCCGTATGATAAATGGCGTGCCTAATCGGCACGCCTAATGGACAGGTGTCTGAGCGGTCGAAAGAGACGGTCTTGAAAACCGTTGTGGCGCAAGTCACCGCGGGTTCGAATCCCGCCCTGTCCGCCTGATCAGTGCCCTGAGAGTGATCTCGGGGCATTCTCGCATCCATGGCTGCGATTTGTCATGGCATCAGGGCAGAAGCATGGGCATGGTGACGGTCCGGACTGAACTTTGGCGTCTACAATGATAAAAGGGCCCGTGATCAGTCATGGGAACCGACTGTTGTGCGTCGTCTTTGCGAGGAAAGGCCAGGCTGTGCATCTATTCATCGCCATCGTTTCGCTGCTCGGAGATTGGTTGCTTTTCAGCTTCCCACTTTTCCAAGGACTGATGGAGCTGCGGGAATATCAGGAGCTTTTGGATGGCTTCGACCAGATCAGCAAGAATTGGAGCAAAATCTCGCCCTGGTGGTGGCTGGTCCCCAGTGTCAAGATCAAGCAGGAGCGTCAACGCGGGTATGAAATTCTTCGCCAGGCTACCAGAACCAGGTCCGAGCGTCGACGCGCCCTGAGCTTCCTTGATCAGGCGACCGCCTGGTACTACGTGTCAGTTGCAGGCTGGCTGAAGATGATCTCATCTGCTTATGAACTGCTTGAAACCGTTGACATAGAAAAGAACATTTGGTTACTGATCCTTCTGGTTGTTGCGCTGACCGCCGGCGGTCTGTTCAACGCCTATTACCGCATCAACCGGAAGCGCATCGGACGGAAGGAAAAGGAGCTGAAGCCTGATTCGGAGGTGATCGATGAATGACACGGCGTTTGCGAAAACGGGAGGCCGCGGATCATGGTCAGCCCCCGAACCCGGCGTTGCTCATCTGAATGAAAAGCTTGTGCCAGCGGACGTGCGAACCCTTCTGGATGATTCAGGGGCGAGTTGGCGCCTTGCTCAGCATCCCCCTTTGGACACCATTGACCAGGGCTTGGCTCTGGGCATTGCCGACATACTGGGACTGTCTGCCGATAACCTGTCCAAGTTCCTGTTGCTGGAGGATGCCGGAGGGCTGCTGATGCTCATGGTGGCCAAGGGCATAAGGCGTCCTGATCTGCGTCAGGTGCGGGAACTTGTCGGATGCCGGAGGCTGCACATGGCCTCGGCTGCCACCTTGCGCAAATGTCTGGATACAATGCCGGGCCGTGTCTCGCTGCTGGATCTTGTGGGTCATCAAGGCCAGGTGGACACCGTCGTCCTGGACCGTGATCTGACGGCGACTGATGAACAGACCGCGCTGCCGCTGGGCTCTGATGATGTGTCTATCTGCCTGCCTGGCTCCTGCCTGCCGGACCTTGCCCGCAAGCTGGTCTCTCGGGTGTTCATACTCCCCATGAATGATGTCGTCGACTGAAATCATCCTCGGGTCTCCGCCCCGGAGGAAGCTGGAAGCTGTCGTGCACGCGGGAAGGAAGGGAGCAGGCCGATGAGGCGGAATCTGCCTTGGAGAAGGAAGTCGGCAGATAATGAGGATCAGGATTGTCGTCACCGACCGATGCGGGTGACCAGACCAGGTCGGGCAGGCCGGTGGCTTGTGGCGTTCAGGGCGGCCTGTTGCGGACTGTTGGTGGGAGTGCTGGTGGTGCTCTACCGGCAGGGCATCGGCTATGGCACCAGGTTCGCTCGATGGGCCTACGCGCAAATGCGTGGCCAGCCTCTGATGATTCCTCCATGGCTGCTGGCCGTCCTGGCGGTAGGTCTTGCCCTGGCCTGGATGGTCGGTCGGGTTCCCATGGCCTCCGGCTCCGGCATTCCGCAGGTGGAGGGGGTGGTCATCCACGGCATGCGCATGCCCGCCCTGCCTCTGCTGGGCGTACGATTCCTGGGTGGTCTGGCCTGCGGCATGTTCGGCCTGTCGTTGGGACGCGAGGGCCCCTCGGTGCAGATCGGGGCGGCTGGTTCCCAGCTGGTTTCCCGAGGATTGCGCCGAGATCGTGTGGAGGAGACCTGCCTGGTGACCTCCGGCGCGGCTGCCGGTCTGTCTGCAGCATTCAATGCGCCGCTGTCGGGGATGGTCTTCGCTCTGGAGGAGATCCACCGGTCCTTCTCTCCCATGATCCTTCTGTCGGCGGCCATGGCCTGCCTGAGCGCCGATTTTATCGCCAAGAACCGTTTCGGCCTGCGTCCTGTCCTGGACTTCACCGCGTTGCCCCAGCTGACCATCGCCCAGTATCTGCTGATGATTCCCCTGGGGCTGATGGCCGGCCTGGTGGGGGTTGCCATGAACCGCCTGCTGTTGGTTGTGCAGAGCCTATACAGCCATCTGCCCTCAAAGCTGGGACCGGTGATCTCCCTCTTCCTTGCCCTTCCGGTCGGATTGCTGCTGCCTGCTGTTCTGGGTGGTGGCGAGGACTTGATAGGCAAGGCGGAAGGCGTTCGTGAGGTGGCCTGGTCGGTGGCCATCAACCTGCTGGTTCTGCTGCTGGTCAAGATGCTCTTTACAGCCACTTCCTTCGGCAGCGGCGCCCCTGGCGGCATCTTCATGCCCATCCTGGCAGTCGGTACGCTGGCTGGATCCCTATGCGGGATGGGCGCGGCAGCCTTGGGAATGCCTGTCCGGATCATTCCGGTCTGTGCGGTCTGCGCCATGGCAGGCACTCTGACGGCCTCGGTCAAAGCTCCAATAACCTCCATCCTGCTGACAGTGGAGATGTCCGGCTCTCTGGTCCATATGCTCCCCGTGGCTCTGTGCGCCTTCACAGCCCTGATGGTGTCTGATCTGCTGGGTGTCCAGCCTATTTACGAGGCTCTGTTGGAGCGTTACCGCCGAGGGCATGCTCCCGATGCCCAGGTCCCTGACAGGATCACTGTGGAGTTTCCCATAGAGCATGGCAGTCCGGCGGCTGGTCGTCTGCTGGGGCAGGTCCCCTGGCCGAACGGATGCGCCGTCGTCGGTCTGCGCAGGGGCGAGCATAGGCTGATTCCTGCAGGTGATCTGCGGCTGCTTGCTGGGGATGACGTCATCCTGCTCTGTCCGGGCGATCGACTGGATCAGGCCCGCCAGGTCATGGAAGGCCTCTGTCGCTGAGCGGTCTTCTCCCTAAAGAATGGTCAGGCATCGCCTGCGGATTGCCACGGCCTGGGTGTTGCTGATGGCCACCATAGGTTGATCGTCGCAGTAGCGATTCAGAATGCGACCGGTCACGTCGGCGAAAGGCTCGGAATCCAGGTGGGGGAGGAGGCGGAAGTCCACCAGCCCCAAGCCGGCCGTGGAGTCCAGATCCGGGGCGGCCGAGCGTGGATCCATGGCATCCAGATAGCCGATATCGGGACCGGCCACGACCGCGCCGGCCGATTCGCCGATGTAGGGCTTGCCCTGATCCACCTGTTGCCTGATCAGGTCAGCAGCTCCCGAGCGACGCAGCTCCTGCAGCAGAAAGAAGGTGTTGCCGCCCGACAGGTAGATGAGATCATCCTCCTCCAGGCTCCGGCGTATGGCCTCAGGATCGGCGGTCGAGACTTCCAGATCGTCGATCCGGCATCCCATATCGGTGAATGCCTTGCGAGCTTCCTGGACATAACCATCCGAACGCTGTGGAAGGTTGGCCGTTGGGATGAAGGCCACCGTATGGTTCTTGGGGGAGCTCTCGAGGAAGGTGGGCAACCTGTCAGCGGTAGCGGGGAACGAGGATGTGAGCAGCAGCCGACGCATGACGGCTCCTTTCGTAGCAGGCGGGACTTCCGCCTTGGACAGGTGGCAAAGCATGAAATCCGATTGTTGCTGAACCCAATATATCCATGCAACGACCTCCGCTGAGTGATTGACAACATGTCGACTGGAATCTGCCCTAGGCCCTGTAGGTCCAGATGTCTACTCTGGGGACATGGCAAGGCAGCATCAGGAATTCCAGCAGGGATCTGGTCAAGGCGTATCGGACGACCTGCCAGGTGAGGATACATCCAGCGATGACCGCTTCGATCCAGCGGCCCCAGGTGGGAGCATCCTCTTCGCATTGCCCGGGACCTTAGTGGATTGGGATCCGCGTCGGGCCCTGGTCGGGCAGTACCCTGACAGTGTGATCGATATGGTGCTGGACCCGAAGGACCCTTGGGGCTTCGCCTGTGTCAGCAGACAGATCAATCTGGGCGTAGACCCGCAGCAAGCACTGGCCGACTATGAAACCACTCACGGGCCTGCAGTCGCCTGGGTGGTTCGCGTCTGTCTGGAAAACTACGCCCTGGCAGTGAAGGGCCTGCTTCCCGGAGCGTCGGAGCTGCTGGAGGATCTGCGGCGAGCTGGCCTGGCCCTTTGGGGCCTGGCGGCATCCACTGGTCAGCTGATCGAGTCGGTATCCGAGCTGCTTTCACCGCTCTCTGCCTTGAAAGGTGTCCTGATCTCATCCCAGGAGCATCTGGACCTCTCCGATTCGCTCCTCTATCGTCTAGCTCTGCGCCGTTTCGCCATCAGCCCGGGGCATACGATCTTCGTTGATGCAGACCCTGTGCATGTTGCTGTGGCTGACCGGCTGGGCATGGAAGGGATTGTTGCCCGTGACATCAGCAGTCTGCGTCAGCTTCTTCGCCAGCACGGCGTGGCCTGTTGAGCGGACTTTCAGACGATACGGCGGTCTGCAGCCCAGCGGGTCAGTTCGGTTCGGTTGGATAGCTGGAGTTTGCGCAGGACGTTGGAGACGTGGGTCTCAACCGTCTTGATGGAGATGAAAAGCTCTGAAGCCACCTCGCGGTAGGTGTAGCCCCGGGCGATAAGACGCATGACCTCCTGCTCGCGCGCGGAGAGCCGGTCCAGTTCGTCGTCTTCTGCCAGGCCGGTATCTGCGGCCTCGTCCTCCTGGAAGGCGGAGAGCACGAATCCAGCCAGCTTGGGCGAGAAGACGGCGTATCCTTCGTGCACCTGGCGGATTGAAGAAACCAGATCCTTGGCGGAGATTGTCTTGGTCACGTAACCACGGGCTCCGGCGCGGATGACCGAGCCGACGTCCCTGGGTGAGTCGGATACGGAAAGTGCCAGAAAGACCGACTGCGGGGAGAGGGGGTGGGAGCGGCTTAAGATTTCGGCGCCTCCGCCGCCCTGGCCACCGGGCACATGCACATCCAGCAGAACCACATCGGGGCGGGTCTGCCTGACCATAAGGATGGAGGATTCCACGTCTGCCGCCTGACCCACGATGTGAAAATGCGGCTGCAGGGTGGTGATGACGCCGGTACGGAACATCTCATGGTCGTCAACGACGGCTACGCGAATGTTTGCGGACCCATCCTCGGCTTGATGGGGCTCTGCTGCAGTCGTGGTCATGGGCGTGGTTCAGCCCGCCTTTCCCGACGCGGGTCCTCAAGTACGGGTGGGATCGGACCGGCATGCGTCTGTGAATGAATGGTTCACCATGCATCCTATCATTGCTCGGCATCAGTCCCTTTTTCAGCTCGACCAACCTTGCCCTCCTGGTGCTGGCTGGCTTCGGACAGCGGCATGTGCATCCTGACCTCGGTGCCCCAACCAGGACGGGAGACGATCTCGACCCTGCCGCCCCGCCGACGAATCCGGCCGATGATGGACTCTCGGATTCCCAGGCGATCAGCTGGAATCGCATCCATATCAAAGCCCGAACCGTGGTCGCGCACGTAGACTTCGACCTGATTCCTGCGCGCCTCGCAATACACGGAGATGGGTTCACCACCGTGGGTGACGGCATTGACCAGGGCCTGCCGGGCCGCGTTAAGCAGGGCATCGGTCTGGGCGCAGGGCATGGCATCGCCCACGGTGACCACCTCGATCGGCTTGCCGGATTCGTCCTCCACCTGCGCGGCTATCTGGCTCAGCCCTGTGCTGACTGACCGATCCGAGGGAGTGCGTTCCTGATAGAGCCAGTTGCGCAGATCGCGCTCCTGGGATCGAGCCAGGGTGAAGACGGTATGCGGGTCGTCGGCATGCAGCTGAATCAGGGCCAGGGTCTGCAGAACGCCATCGTGCAGGTGGGCTGCCATATCGGCCCGCTCCTCCTCGCGCTCCTTCATGGCGCGTTCGTCGCCCAGCTGACTGAGGATTGAGCCGATCCAGGGCACGACCACTGCGGTCACGCCCACAAGAAGCAGGCCGGCCAGGACTATCAGAGTCAGAGCCCAAGACAATTCCTGTGTGGATAGCAGGAAGATCACTGCTGCCGACAGGATCAGAGCCAGGCTGCCGATCAGGGCCGACAAGTGGTAGCCGGCTCCTTGGTTTTCCGGCCTCAGCCAGGCCAGGACCAGTCCGGCACAGAAAAGCAAGCAGGGGACGACCAAGGCGGGACGCATGCCGCTCTTGAGCAGAATGACCGCAGACAGGAGGAGGATGATGCCCAGGCCTGCCAACAATCTGGTTATCCGCCCGGGGGTGATGCTGCGATTCTCCTTTTGACCTGACTGTTCAGTCAGGATGCTGGGCGCCAGCGGGGCCGACCGCGGGTCATTCGACTGGATTGCCTGGGTGGGATCGCCCTGGGGCAGCGTCAGCCAAAGAAAGCAGTAAACCACGCAGGTGATCATTTTGGGAGCCAGGAGCACCATGAGCAGGCGGACCCAGAAGACGGGAATACCCAGGTGCAGGCTGATGCCCTTGCAGACTCCGCATAGAATCCTGCCCTTATGCGGCCTCATCAGGGGCATGCGTGCAGGGTGCAGAGGAGGTGGTTCCCTCAACGTTTGTTCTTCCTGCATGGGTGCGTTCATGCCTCCATTATTGTTTCCCGAGGGTACCGATAGGGCAATAAGCGGAAGGAATCAGGGTCCAATCAGGGTGTTCCCCCATAAGATTTGCGCTCGCTGGGTGCTGTAATGAAGATATGAGTAGCGAGATGAACGGCAATGGCCCCGATAATGGTTGGCAGTGGAAGTCCGACAGGTTCTTCCGCGCCTGTAGAGAGTCCTATCTGATCCGCGACCAAGGATGGATCGGCGGTGTCTGCGTAGCCTTGGCCCGTCGGCTGGGCTGGAGCGTGACCCTGGTCAGAGCGCTGATGATTCTGGCGGTCTTTCTCTTCGGCGCCGGTGCCGCCTTTTACGGTTTTGCCTGGTTCGTCTTGCCGGACCGGCGTGGGGTCATCATCGCCCAAGAGTTGATTCACGGGATTTGGCACGCTTCCATGGTGGGTATCATCATTTATTGGCTGCTGGCCATTCTGATTCCTGGAGTCGGACTTTTTTCCTTGGCTTTGGGCGCGCTGATCCTGTTTCTTCTTATCCGGTGGAGCCGCAATAAGGCTCTGCAGCATCAAAGAGATTACGGGAGTGGGCCGAATGCAGACAGACCGGTTTCGGGTGATCCTTGGATGATGGGACCGCAGTATTCGCAACGCCAGCGCGGTGCGGATCCGCGATGGCATTCGAGTCAGCCTGAGTATCCGAGCTTTTCGGGGTATGAGGGATACCAGGATTACACAGGCACACAAAGCAATACACAGTCAGCGAGCAATCCGGGTTCGGAAGGATACAAGGACCAGCCAGAGCATTCCGATTCGTATGGAACTTGGGGACAACAAGGGGATGTGACCTCTTCTGGACCTTTTTTCGGAACAGAGGATTCGGCAAACACTGGCAGCGATTCGAATAATGCGCAGGGTGGGGAGAATCCCATTGCCGGTGCACCTTCCGGAGGCTGTATGGAGACAGACGGTTCTGCAGAACGCGCCGGGGACATGATTCAGCCGGACGGATTCGGCGCCTGGCCGGGCTATGGCGCAGCTGGATCATTCTCGGCTGGGCCAGGAATGGTCGGTAATGGTCCGTCAGTTCCGCCCAGGGTGCGGCGCCGCCCTGCCGGACCTGTGCTGGTCAGTCTGTTGTCGGGGCTGATCCTGGTCTCTGGAGCGGCAGTCTGGTTGATGGCCACGAATCCCTATCGCGGGGTGAATGCGGCCTTGATCTATGCCCTGATATGGGCTGGAGGCGTCACGCTGATCCTGGGAGTGGTCATCCTGATCCTGGGCTTGATGGGTCGCAGGGCGGGAGGGCTGACACCAATTGCTCTGGTGGCATGCCTGGTCGTCATCAGTCTGGGCATCGGTTCGGCCGTGGCAGGCATTGAGCAGAGACAGAACCGCAGGGTCATGGCCGACTATGCCGCTATTCGAGTCAACGGAGGCAATCATGGGCGCACGCTGGGAGCAAGTAGCAGCGACATGAGGCGTTACCACCGTGGCATCAAGCTGGTCGGCGACCCGCACGATCAGGGAAGCGCCGTCATCGACCTTACTGGCTACGAGCACGAACACGGCACCCACCGGGTCCAGGTGATGGCTGATGCGGCGAGTACGGTCTCAGGCTGCCCGACCGGCACAGTCCGACTGGCGGTGGTCTATGCTGATGTCCGTCTACTCATTCCTAAAGGATGCAGCCTGTTCTACCGGGAGCATTCCGACCTCTACAGGGTCTTTGGGTCAGGCGTGGGCGACTGGATAACCCAGACTGATCGGGGAAGCTGGATGTGGTGGGGCGATTCGTTGCCATCAGCTGAACGACGCGATTGGGAGGAAGACCTGCGAGCCACCCAGGAGGATCAGCAGCATATGCCTGACCAGCCTGAGTTGATCGTCGACGCCAGTCTATTGACGGGTGGCCGGGTAACTGTACAAGCCCGCGGGAGCGTCACCCAGCCGGAGCGGGCGCAGGCCGACAACGGACCAATCAGCGAATATTGGGATTACGGCTACCACGCCTGGTGGCAGGAGGAGGATCAGGAAGATGACTGACAAGCAACAATTAGGAGAAAGCCAGCCGCTGGATCCTCAGGGTCGGAACACCGCGGCCATGCCGACCGCTTCCCAGTCGGGACAGGCGCATGACACGCAGACGCCCCCGCCGATATACCAAGTCCGGATGCAGCCGCCGGAACCGGTCCGTCCGAGCGGCCCCAGCGTTCCCACTATCATTTTGGGTGTCCTGGTCGGACTTCTGGCTCTGGCTATGCTGGCCTTGGGATTAGTCTTTCTGCGTTACGGTCCGTACCTGACTATGACCATACCCTGGCAGCGGATTCTGCCTTTCATTCTGATCGGACTGGGCGTGGTTCTGATTGGCGTGGCCATATTGTGCTGGTTGGCATCATCAAAGCGTACCCGCCAGGATTCAAACCGCCAGGACGTTCCAGAAGATCAAGCTGCCAAGGATGGCCAGTGACCCCAGCAGGGTCAGAGCCAGTGTCAGCCAGTGGCCAGCCCCGGCCACAGCTGGCTCTTTGTCGGATCGGCTGACGATAGAAGTCATGGTGCTCGCCAAGAGCATGGTGAGCACCAGGCAGAGGACCGACAAGAAGGGCCAGCAGGATGTCATTACTGAGGACAGATGGACCAGGCCGAGTGCCTGACGGACCGTAGTAAGGGCATAGGCCAGCAGGGCCGTCATCAGTCCTGCGGCGAGCAGGGCCAGTGACCAGAGCCGTCCCGTCAGGCCTTTGCTGAAACCGGGCCGTTCTCGGTCATTCTGCCGCGCTCGCAGATGTGAGTTCAAAGCTCCGATTAGAGCAGACACCAGGGCGGCAGCCAGCAGACAGGGGCCGCTGGCCATCAACATCAACAGGGCAGTCAATGAGGAAAGGAGCCCGGCGTCGGTGCGATCAGGTACCCGATTGAGCTGGCGGGGTTGGCTGCCGGCAATCATGGGAGTGGACCACTGGTCGGCCTGGGTGCCCTGTGCTACAGCATTGATCCAGTCTTCCAGATTATGGGTATATCGAGGTTCCAGGGGCAACCCGGCCTTGGCCAGCCTGCTGCCGGTGCGGATCTGATGGTTGGTGGGGTAGTAGCGCAGGGTTACGTTGTCGTTGCCGCTTGCATGGGTTCTGCGGATGATCTCGCGCGCCCCCTGCTCGACCGGCATGGAGACATCCATAGTGCCGAAGTTGATCATGACCGGCATATGCAGCTTATCCAGATAGGGCAGGGAGGGGAAGTCGGCGTATTCCAGGCCCAGAAGGGACAGGTCCATGCCCATGAGCCTAGGTATCACGTTGCGGATCCCCTTGGGTGCGTCAATCAGGTCCAAGTAGCTGGTGGCCGCCATGGCCATCTGCCGCCGCCCCGGGTAGACGGGAGGCGAGGTCAGGATGGAAAAGGCGATGCTGGGATCCTTGGCGGTCATGATGGTCGATATCCAAGTGCCCTCGGACTCGGCGTACAGGCCCACTTTGGTCGGATCTACGCCTGGCCAAGAGCGCAGATGGCTAAGGGAACGCCCGTAGTCTGCGGCCATGGCCTGATAATCACGGTGGAAAGCGGTATAGGTGTCCAAGCGCTTGTCGGGCACCAGGGTGGTGATGCCGGCTGAGGCCATGGCTGAAGCCAGGTCGCCATACACCTCGGAGGATTTGCCTGTTCCGGCACCATGGATGAACAGACAGGCTGGTCCGGTGCCCTTTCGGTCGCTTGGCTCTCTGACGATGGCTTGGACACGAACTCCTCCATCCAAAGTGATCCTGATCTTCCGTTCCCTGACTGGGTGGGTGCCCTCAGGGGTAGTGGGGCCCAAACTCGAGGCGACGGCAGTGGAGCGGGTCGAGACATGCAGATGGTCGCGGTAGGGTTCCACCTGCCAGTCCGGCGTCATGGCTTGGCCCAAAAGAAGCACGACCAGCAGGATGACCACAAAGGAGGCGGCAGTTAAGCCCGCCCTTTTCAGCTTTTGCACCCGTCAACTCTACCCGACTGCTCGACTGGTTGCAGAGATGGACCTTATGATCGTGGTTCAGGTAGTCGGTCCTGGGCCTGTTCGGCCTCGTCCAGGGTCTCAAAGCCGTTCATCTGCACCGTGGCCAAAATGGTTTCCTCGGTGAGATTGCCGCCCCGGGCCTCGATCTGGGCCACCATGGACTGGTAGAGGTCCAGTGTTCGGGCCGAGTAGGTGCCGAGTTCGCCACGCAGGTATGTTTCGAAGGAGGTGGTCTCCGGCGTGTCTTCGCTGGTGCGCAGGACCCGCATCTCCTGACCTAGGCGGGGGTAACGCTCGCTGAAGCTTTTGGCCCAGGCCACCTGCTTGTTGATGATGCGCTCCTGCTGCTCCTGGCGATCCAGGCCCAGCCTGGGCAGGTAGGGGGCGATGGTGTCGTGGTACTGGTCCGGGGCTGTGGATTCCATCATCCGACCGTACTTCTCGGTCAACAGGTTGCGCCCCTCTTTGTCGGCCTGGTCCAGGTCGTCCGCATAGCTGGACAGCAGGGGATGCGGCCAGGTCAGAAACTGGCTCAGGCGCATCTGGTGGAACATGGGCCAGTTGCCCTGACAGTTGGCCGGACCTCCCTCATTGTTGACCTGCTGGAACTGTTCCCATTCGTGGTGGACGATCCGCTCGCGCAGAGATCTCTCATCCTGGCATTGCTCGTCGTTTGCCATCCTCGGCTCCTTTCAGATGCTGTGCAGAATCGGATCCTCGCTAGAGATGTGGGCTTCGACATAGGGGCGCTGCCATTCCAGGAAGGTTTCCGGGCTGTTGGTCAAGCCTTCGGCTTGCAACTCTTCTACGATTCTTGCGCAGATGGACTCCACAAGTTTGGTGACGCGTTCGGCGGCCGGTCGGGATCCCTTGCCGCCTTCGCCAAAGCCTTGCCCCCCGTAGCAGGCAGCCGAAGCCAGGCGCAGGATGTCTTCCAGTTGCTCGGTCAGATCGGACAGTCTGGTGGCCATTCGTCCGCTCAGTCGCCGCAGGGCCGCGAAGGTCCACTTGTAGTAGGGCAGATACCCGACTGTCAACGGATTGTTGATCAGGAAGATCAGGGAGGCACAGGCCTGCACGAATTCGTTGATTGACAGCATGACTGCAGCCCCGTCGCCCCGTTGCAGACTCCGCGGCAGGTTGTACTGGCCTGCCTGGGCGATCATGCCCAGCCGACGGGAGATTAGGCAGAATCGCACATCGTCGGGCATCGCCTTGAACCCCTGCCGGGTGGCCAGCATCTGTCCCAGAGGATCTGCGAAAATCCTGCCGTTGGTGGCCGCCGCCAGCGTCGCCTCGTCCAGGAGCAGCCACTCGTGGGAGTGATCCTCCGGGGGCGCCTGCCGGTAGCCGGTCAGGGATTCGAAGAAGGCGCCGATCTCGAAGACGCCTACGCGCCGGTTGCTTCCTTTTGCTCTGACGCTGTCGGTCCGCGCACCGAACCCCATGAACTCAGTGGGCAGGGTCTCATAGTCCTTCTGCAGCTGGCCGCCAATGGCTTGGTAATCCTCGCTGGTCAGCCACAGACAGAAGCCCGGGCCGAAATCATGGTCTCGGGAGATGGCATCGTCAAACCCATAGCAGTCCGAGCCATGGCCCATCAAGCCCACGGCAATCCTGCCGCGATATTGAGGGTAGCGTTCCTCCAGCATGGGGCGACCCACCTGCTCCCAGTAGGCCTTGGCCAGATCCAGCCCTTGAATATCCGGGCGGGAGTCATGCCGATCGTTGTCATCGTTCTGGTACCTGGTCTCCGGCTGGCTGGATGCTGCTTCGCCAGTCTGATCGGATAGATCTTTGTCCCCGGCCTCTTCGGCTGCGTACTGGGCCTGGTCCAGATTGGCCTTTGTGACCTGGTAGTAATCGCTGCCCTTGCCGTACCGGTCCTCAATGATGGCCAGGGCCTTGCGGTAGGTGTCTGCCGACTGGCTGAAACGACCGGTCATGTAGCAGACCTGGGCGAAGCCTGCCAGGGCCGAGGCATAGTGTGCGCTGTTCTCCAGGTGGCCGGTTCGATAGATGCTAAGGGCGGTGCGGGCCTGGTTCCAAGCCTCTTGCAGAGCCTGCGGATTGTCCTTGCTCTGCATGAGCAGGAGGGCAAGATTGGTGTGGGTGGAGGCCAGATCCAGATCCCGGGAAGGATCAGTACTGGAATTCTCCAGGATGTCCATGGCCCGGCGCAGCTCCTGCTCGGCCTTGTCGGGCCGCTTGGTTTCGCTGTAGAGCATGGACAGGTTGTTGTGCAGGGCGGCCAGCCGTCGGTCCCTGGGCCCAAGAGTTTTGGCTGCGGAGGCAAGCGCCTGCCGGTAGAGGTCTTCAGCTTGGTCGTACTTCTTGGCTGCCCGCAGACCTGTGGCTGCATTGATCAGGGTGGTCGTCCAGGCCTCGGACCCTTCGATGCGCATGCGTGTGGCCAGCTCGATGGTGCGCTGGATTATCCACATATTCTCCTGGTGGCGACCCTGGGACCGGTAGAAGCCCATGGTTTCGTTCAGCACGGTCAGCAGTCCGGTGTCATCGCCCGCATTCTCCGCATCCACCAGCGCCTGCTGCAGGTAGGGTCCGGCCTGATCGCGGGCCTTGCCGGCGTTGAAGATGACATCCAGTCCGTCCAGGAAGGCCTGGGTGTCGAAGCTGCCGTCCGGTTGCATGTAGGACGGTTGGGGCTCTTTCTGCTTGCTGTCCTGCCGACTGACCTCGTCCATGTGGCCTCCGCTCGTCATCAATGATGGAATCATGATGCACGCGATCATACGATGCGTCAATTCTTATATATTCTACGGCTTGAACTTCTGCGTGGACCTGCGGGTTTGGGTCGGTTTGCTCACAGTCAGTGACAGCAGTTATTTACCAACGAAGAGTAATCGGTTTCGTGATCTAGTGGAATAAGCCAGGAAGTCAAAGGCGGAATCGACTGTTTGCCCAAATGGTGCTGCAATTTTCTCTTTATCTGAAAACGTTGTTATAACAACGAAAAACAACCTATAAGCCTGTTTTGATTGATGTTTTTGCTTAGCAATCGCTTGCGCGATCGTGACAAATGGTATAAGACTTTAAGTAACCGGTTACTTATCGTTGTCATACAAGGAGGTATCGCAGCACCATGAATTTCGATTCAGTTGTGCAGGCGCTGGACCACGGTTTCAATTGGTTCATAGGCCTGGGCGGCGCGGCCATGATGTTTGTCATCATCACCCTGTTGTCACTGGCTTTCCGTGTCAAGCTGTCCAAGGCGTTTGAGGGTGGGTTGAGAATGGCCATGGCCCTGACCGGCATGAGTGCGGTCATTGGACTGTTGACCAACACCTTCAGTCCAGCTCTCAAGTCCTTTGTGCGTTATACCGGCCTTCATCTGTCGGTAACGGATTTGGGATGGGCGCCTATCGCCGTCATTACCTGGAGCTCCCTGTACACGCTCTATTTCGCTCTTATCTGCATTGTGACCAATCTGGTCATGCTGGCCTTGAAGCTCACCAACACCCTGAACGTCGATCTGTTCAACATTTGGAATGTATCCATACTCGGTCTTCTCATCAACTGGAGCGCCGGCGGGAACTTTTTCCTCATGTCCGTTTTCGTGGTGTTCATCTATGCCTTGATGTTGTTCAATGCTGATGCCATGAAGCCCACCATTGATGATCTGCTTGGCTACGATCAGGGCAACATCACCACTACGGCACACCCAGCGCTGCTTGTCACTCCAGTGGTTGTCCTCCTCGATCGCCTGATCAGCAAGGTCCTGCCTTTCATTGATAGATTCGACTTCGATGCCGATACTCTGAACAAGAAGATCGGATTCCTGGGAAGCAAGGGGGCCATAGGCGCATATTTGGGCGTATTCGTGGGTCTTCTGGGTCGCCAGGATGCCGCCCATATCTGCACGCTGGCATTCTCCTCTGGTGTCTGCTTGGAGCTTTTCGGAGTCGTAGGCGACTGGTTTGCTCCCGCCATTGGTCCTCTATCTCAGGGGGTCACCTCTTTCATGGAGCGTCGCATGAAGGGACGCAAGCTGTATATCGCCATCGATTGGCCCATCCTGGCCTCCCGGGCCGAGCTCTGGGCTGTGGCCAACATTCTGGCACCCATTCTGCTCTTGATCGCCATGATTCTCCCAGGCAACTCAGTGCTGCCTCTCGGAGGGATCATCCTCACCGTACTGGCGCCGTCGCTCCTCATAGGGGCCAGGGGCAAGGTGGTGAGAATGACCCTGATAGGAACCATCATGATTCCCCTCTTCCTTTGGGCAGCAAGTTTGATCTCGCCCTTCCTGACCCAGACTTCGAAGGCTATGGGAGTCTTCCCGGCCGGGCTGGGCAAGAACGAGATGTTCTCGGCCGTGGACTCTGATCCATTGGAGAAGATGCTGGCCATGCTGATCGGCAATGCGGTTCGTACCCTCGATTTGGAAACCATCGGTCTGGCTCTGCTGGCTATGCTGGCTTACATTGCGCTTTTTGCCTGGTATATCAGGAAGCTTCGCAGGGAGGCGGCGACAGAGACCAGCGTCGCGCCGGTAGCTGTTGACCAGCTCGATGCCGAACCAGGGGTTGGTTCGGTTTCTGTGCAGAGTGGATCCGCCACAGACCAGGAATCTGCATCATCTTCTTTACCTCCTGTCGGCAAGCGCTCGGGCGAGCCGGACAGAGCTGGAGTCGGGGGTGATGCCTCCGGTCTATAGAAGTCCTGGAAACCTCGCTGAAATCATGTCTCCGGTTTAACCTGAAGTAACCGGTTAGGCCCAGGGAATCTATCCCATGCAGGGCCCTCCATCGCAAAGATATTAAGGATCGACTGATGGTGACGATTAGGGATATTGCGGAGCTGAGCGGTGTTTCCACAGCAACCGTGTCGCGCATTCTCAACAGGAAAGGAGGGGCCAGCGATGCTACGGTAAGAAAGGTCAACGCCATAGTCAAAAAGCTTGGATATCAGCCGAACTTTGTGGCAAGGACCCTGTCCGAGCAGTCATCGGATTTGGTCGCTCTCTTGGTTCCCGACCTGGGCAACCCCTACTTTGTTGATTTATCAGGGAGAATAGAACAGGCCGCAGACCGGCGAGGACTCCGTATATATCTGTGCAACAGCAAGGATGAACGCGATAAGGTCAATTATTATCTGCGGTTTATGGAGGACATCCGAGTCCGCGGGGCCATTATCAGCTCCTTATTCGTTGATGAAGAAGACCTGACCAAGCTCAACAACCAAGGCATCTTCACGCTCACGATGGACCGGGCATGTTTCTCGCATCCGTACTCGGCCTTATACGTGGACCACCGGGCGGGAGGGTACAAGGCCACCAGGTATCTGATCCAACAGGGTTCCTGCAGTCATCTCATGTTCATATCAGGGCCTGAGCAGGAAAAAAGCTCCGAGGATCGGTATGCCGGCTACCTGAAGGCGATTACCGAGGCAGGGGTGAAGCCGGTTGCCAAATTGACAACTTCCTTCTCCCTGGCCGGAGGATACCAGGCAGCAAAGGGTTTTCTTGAAGATCACCCAGGGTCCGTGGATGGCATCTTCTGCTCTGATGACATTATGGCCATCGGAGCTATGAGAGCCTGTGCCGACCTGGGTATTCGGATACCTCAGGACATGCGGGTCTTTGGCTATGACGACATTGAACTGGCTGAATATTCCGTGCCGCGTCTGAGCACGGTCAATCAGCTTCCCGAGGACATAGGCGAGCAGATCATGGATCTGTTCGAAAGCACAGTGTCCACTAAGGGGAAGCCGCAGAAACGTTCAATCGAACCGCACCTTGTCATTCGTGACAGCTCACAGACAAGGGGCGCGTAAATAGGAGATGTAATGTTGGATATAGGGCCATCGCTCATGTGCGCCGATCTGGGCAATCTGGAACGTGATGTCAGGGAGCTTGATGCGGCGGGCGTTGATTTCTACCATATTGATGTGATGGACGGATCGTTCGTTCCGAACTTCACCCTTGGTCCCGACTTCGTACACAAGGTGCGGGCCATTACCGACAAGCCGCTGGATCTGCACATGATGGTGGAACGGCCCGAACGCTACATTGACATGTTCGCTCTGGCCGGGGCTTCCGGAATCGCCATTCATGCAGAGTCCACCAGAAACCTGCAGGGGACTCTGACGGCAATTCATAAGGCAGGCCTTAAGGCCGGTGTGGCCATCAGCCCGGCTACGCCGCTGGACGTATTGGACTACGTATACGACGTAACGGATTATGTGATTCTGATGACGGTCAACCCCGGCTTCGCAGGGCAGCAATTCATTGAACCCATGTACGGCAAAATCAGCGATTTAGCCGATCGAATCCGCGACCGGGGCATGAATATCCCCATTGAGGTGGATGGGAACATCGGCCGCCGAACCATTCCTGAGTGCGTGCGCAGAGGAGCCACCAAATTCATTGGCGGCACCAGCGCCATATTCCGCGAAGGTCACAGCCTGTCCGAAAATGTTCGTGCCACGCGCGAACTCTTCAAGGATGCGGCAGGCCCGCAAGAGGTCTGACGTCCGTTCCTCGTGCTCGGGCGCTTGCTGACGAGCCAATCTTTACGCATCATCTTCATGCCTGTCAGCTGAGTCCATGCCAATCGGAAATCACACACGCTAAGGCCGAGAGCCGCTGCGTGAGGTGGAGCCTTACCTGATAGCGGCAAATTCGTACCAATTTTGAGGAGATCATCATGCATTATGACGTTATAGTTCTGGGCAGCATCAACCTGGATGTCAAAGCCCTGGTGGCCAGCTATCCCAGACATGGGGATACGGCTACCGCAAAGAGCATTACCATGTTGCCAGGCGGGAAGGGTTCGAACCAGGCCGTGGCTGCAGCCAAGTTGGGCGGTAAGGTGGCTATGCTGGGCGCGGTTGGTGAGGACGGCGCTGGCAGGCAGATGCTTGACAATTTAAGCGATTGGAGTGTCGATACCCAGTTCGTCATGCGCAAAGGCAATGAGGGGACTGGAACATTCATCGTCCAGGTGGATCAGACTTCCGAGAACACCATGGTGGGGACGCTTGGCGCCAATGACACCATCACGGCTGCAGAAGTGGATACAGCCTTGGATCAGATGGAGGCTCCGGTCCTTCTTATGCAGCTGGAGACCAGCCGCGAGTCCGTTGTGGCTGCTTTGAAGGCCGGCAGGCGCAAGGGCATGTACATCATCCTAGATCCTGCTCCAGCTGACGGTTTCTTCCCAGAGGCGCTCGCTTATGCTGATTGTGTCACGCCCAACCAGCAGGAAACCGAGCGGATTACCGGCATTCATGTGACTGACAAGGTGGAGGCGGTCAAGGCCGCCAAAGCCATAGCCGGCATGGGGCCGAAGACTGTCATTGCCAAGCTGGGCGCTCATGGGAGCGTGGTTTTGCACGAGGGAGAGATTTACGAAATCGATTCGGTCAAGGTGCACGCACTGGACTCCGTCTGTGCCGGTGACGTGTTTGCCGGCGCCCTTGCTGTCAATTATGCCCAGCATGGTGATTTCTTGAAGGCAGTGAATTTTGCCAACAAGGCGGCGGCTATCAAGGTCAGTCGTGTCGGCAACCATCAGGTCTTCCCTACCTTGGCCGATATGAGCTGACGTGGGTCAAGCATTGCATTATGGAGCTTGGTGATTACACGAAGTAAAAGGATAGAGAGAGTCAAGAAGAGGCCGACAAATATTGCCGGCCTCTTATCGTATTTGTCGGGGTAGGGGGATTTGAACCCCCGGCCTCTTCGTCCCGAACGAAGCGCGCTACCAAGCTGCGCTATACCCCGTAACAACGTTCTATATAGTACACGTACCGTCGGCCAAACGCCATTGCCTGCGCGGCGCGACCGTGCAACCGCTTGTCCTTCGTCGGTACCTGGGCCAAGTACTGGCTCATGCGTAAAATAGCGGCTTATGAATGACTCATCGGAAGAAACTCCTCGTTTGACGACGGTCGAACGCGCTCAGGTGCTGCTGGATCAGGATATGGCCATCACGGAGAAGATCGATCAGGGCGCCCAGCTGGATGACGCCATCGATCCCGACAATTTGACGGACGGTGCTGAAGGCCATCCCGAACAGGTGCGCATGCGCGTGGCCAAGAGGGCGCTCATGCTCAAGGAGGGCGTCGAACCCTACCCGGTCCATCTGGATGTAACCGATCGCATCGAGGATGTGCGCCGCAAGTATCAGGACCGTCTGGAGCCAGGCCAGGAGACCGAGGATGTGGTTGGCATCGCCGGCAGGGTACTCTTCCTGCGCAACGGCGGCGGCCTCTGCTTCGTTCAGCTGGCGGCGGGCGACGGCACCCGCATCCAGGGCATGATCTCCAAGCGTGAGATTGGCGCTGATTCTCTGAAGCGGTTCAAGCAGCTGGTCGACCTCGGCGATCACCTATACCTGCGCGGCCGCGTGGTCGCCTCCAAGACCGGCGAGCTCTCCGTCTTCGCCACCGAGTGGAACATTGCAGCCAAGGCACTGCAGCCACTGCCTGCCCTTCACAAGGAACTGACCGAGGAGCAGCGTACCCGCAAGCCCTACCTGGCCATGATCGCCGATGAGGATGTGCGGGCCATGGTCCGCCGCCGTTCCAAGGCCGTCTCCTCCCTGAGGCGTACCTTTGAGGACCACGACTTCATGGAGGTCGAGACCCCCATGCTTCAGACTGTGCATGGCGGCGCTGCGGCCCGGCCATTCACCACCCATATGAACGCCTTCGACATCGACCTCTACCTGCGCATCGCCCCTGAACTCTTCCTCAAGCGCTGCGTGGTTGGTGGCATTGAGCGGGTCTTCGAGATCAACCGTGACTTCCGCAATGAGGGCGTGGATGCCACCCATGCCCCGGAGTTCACCATGTTGGAGGCCTATCAGGCCTACGGTACCTACGACACCATCGGAGAGCTGACCAAGGAGCTGATCCAGAAGGCGGCCATGGCTACGGCGGGATCGCTGAAGGTGACCCTGCAGGATGGCAGCCAGTACGACTTCGGCGGGGACTGGCGCCAGATCAGCATGTATGAGTCCCTTTCCGAGTCCCTGGGCGAGGAGATCACCCCGCAGACCAGCGTGGACCATCTGCGGACCATCGCTGACAGACTGGGCCTGGAGGAGGAGCCGGCTGAAAACCACGGCAAGCTTGTCGAACACCTCTGGGAGCACTTCTGGCAGGACAAGCTGTACGAGCCGACCTTCGTGCGTGATTTTCCTGTCGAGACCTCGCCCCTGGTCAAGGCCCACCGCACCAAGCGGGGTGTCGTTGAGAAGTGGGACCTTTATGTTCGCGGGTTCGAGCTAGCAACGGGCTACTCCGAGCTGAACGATCCGGTGGTCCAGCGGCAGCGGTTCGTCGAGCAGGCCAAGATGGCCAGCCGCGGCGATGTCGAGGCCATGGACATTGACGAGGACTTCCTGGAGGCCCTGGGCGTAGGCATGCCTCCCGCTGGTGGCATGGGCATGGGCATTGATCGTCTGCTGATCGCCCTTACCGGCGCATCCATCCGCGAGACCATCACCTTCCCCCTGGTCAAGCCGCTGATCTGAGCCAGCCTGAGATGATAGCAGGAGAGGGACGGTCATGAATATCAGGCTGTGGGTGGATGGTATGCGTCCCAGAACGCTGCCTGCCTCGGTGGCGCCTGTCTGCGTGGGCGCTTCGGCTGCACTCTTGGAGCGGTCACGGTTTCTGGAACAGTGCACCAGCTCATGCTCGCCCACGCCTGTCGACCCCGCCCTGAAGGCGGCCACACCGGGACGGTTGGCCTTGATCGTTATCTTGTTGGTCCTGCTCGCCCTGTCTATGCAGATTGCAGCCAACTTTGCCAATGATTATGCCGATGGTGTTCGCGGCACTGATTCCGGTCGTGGCGGCGAAGAGGTCGTCTCCGGCAGACCGAGGCGTTTGGTGGCCGCCGGCGTGCCGCCCAGGAAGGTGCTTTACGCCACCATGATCTCGGCGGCCTTCACCTGTCTGATGGGTCTGGCAGTCATGGCGCTGACCGGTCACTGGTGGATGATTCTGGTTGGGATCTGCTGCCTGGTCGCCGGCTGGTGTTACGTGGGCGGCCCGCATCCATACGGCTACCACGGGCTGGGTGAGGTCAGCGTCTTCATCTTCTTCGGTCTGGTGGCCACCCTGGGCACTGAGTACTTTCTCATAAATAGGGTTGATGTCGCCGGCATCCTGGGCGCCTGCGCCTGCGGACTCAATGCCGTGGGCCTGCTCATGCTCAACAATTACCGGGACCTGGATGACGACCGTCGTGCCGGCAAGCACACATACGCGGTTCTGGTGGGAGCGCGCGCAGCGGCTGTTTCCATTTACTTGGTCTACATCCTGAGCTTGGTTTTGGGCCTAATCCAGTTCGTTCCGGCTGTCATGCGACGTGGCCTCCCCGGCTTTCCTCTTGTGCTGGTCCTCCTGCCAGTGGCCGCTGTCTTCCTGCTGATCTGCCGAGCCTTTGCCCGTGGCCAGGTGCCCAAGGCCTTCGGCATGGCAGGCAAGGGTACCCTGGTCTCAGCCCTATGCTGGTCGGCGGGACTGCTCCTGCAGCTGTGAAATCTTGGCCCTCTCGTAGGAGAGTAGCCCCACTTTCGAGCGATTAAGTGCATAATCAGGCAATCATGTTTATCACACTTCATGAATACAAGGACGCACTGCGGCCCTCGGCATTGCTCTGCTCGCCCACGCCGGTTCTGATCGGCACGGCGGTGGCACTGCGGCAGCTGTTCAACCAAGGGCTGGTGCCGGATGCGCGCTTCTGGCTGATCGTCCTCTTATGCTGTCTTACTGCTGTATTCATTCATAGCACCTGCAATCTGGCCAATGACTATTTCGACGGCATCAGAGGTACTGACGAGGGCCGGAGCAGCCTTTCGGCCGCAGGCGCTGACGGCTCGGTGCCGGATCTGCCCAGAAGAGGGGTGGCTGGTGGCGTGGAGCCTCGCAAGGTCCTGCTGTCTGCCTACCTCAACATCCTTATGGCCTGCCTGTCCGGTCTGATTCTCTGCTGGGTGACTGGCCACTGGTGGATGATCCTGGTCGGCATCTTCTGTCTGCTGGGAGCCTGGTTTTACACGGGAGGCAAACACCCCTACGGCTATAGGGCCATGGGCGAACTGAGCATCATGATCTTCTTCGGCCTGGTGGGCGTGCTGGCCACCCAATACTTGGAGACCGGCGGCATCGATCCTCACGGGTTCATCGGTGCCTTGGTCGGCGGTCTTGTCTGCATCCCCGTTCTGGAGATCAACAACTATCGGGACATTGACGCGGACCCTCTGGCCGGCAAGTACACGCTGTCTTCATTCATCGGAGCTAAAGGCACGCTGATTCTGATGGGGTCCTGCTATGCCCTGGCTGTGATCCTGGGTGTGTTCGAGTCATGGTCCCTGTCTGACGGCCCTCTTGCAGAGGCCTGGCCCCGCCTGCTCTGCCTGCTGCCTATCCTGATCCTAGCCATTGCCACCGCAGTGGCCAGCTGCCGGAACCGCTTCAGCAGGGCGTTCGCGCTGTCGGGCTATACTGATCTGCTGACAGGGTTCTGTTGGCTGGGTGTATGCCTGCTTTAAGTGGTCGCTCTGCAAGGGAAGCTGTAGGTCTCCAAACAGTCCCTCTTAGGTCTTAGAATTCTTAGTATGACCTACAAACTAGTATTGCTCAGGCATGGCCAGAGCGCATGGAACAACACCAATCAATTCACCGGCTGGGTGGACGTCCCGCTGACCGAGCAGGGCGAGCAGGAGGCTCGTAAGGGCGGCAAGCTGCTCAAGGATAAGGGTGTTCTGCCCGACATCGTCTTCACCTCACTGCTGCGCCGCGCCATCAACACCGCCAACATCGCCTTGGACGAGGCAGACCGCCTTTGGATCCCCGTCAAGCGCGACTGGAGGCTGAACGAGCGTCACTACGGAGCATTGCAGGGTAAGAACAAGACCGAGATCCGCGAGAAGTACGGCGACGAGAAGTTCATGCTCTGGCGTCGCTCCTATGCCACCCCGCCGCCCGAGATCGACCCTGACGACGAATACTCGCAGTCCCATGACCCACGGTATGCTGGAGCGCTTGTACCTCGCGCCGAGGCGCTGGCCAACGTGGTCAAGCGCGTCACCCCCTACTGGGAGAGTGACATTGTCCCGGAACTCAAGACCGGCAAGACCGTCCTGATCGCTGCCCACGGCAATTCCCTGAGGGCCATCGTCAAGATGCTCGACAACCTGACTGAGGACGAGATCGCCAAGGTCAACATCCCCACGGCCATCCCCCTGGTCTACGAGCTGGACGAGAACTTCAAGCCCATCAAGCCTCGCGGCGAGTACCTGGATCCGGAGGCCGCCGCCGCCGGTGCTGCTGCTGTGGCGGCCCAGGGCCAGAAGTGAGATCTTTTAGATAGATTTATCCGATGATGTGAGTCGGACTTTGAATGCAGAGCATCCAAAGTTATTGAGGTGGCGTCGTCTCCTTTTGTGGAGGGCGCCACCTTTTCGTGTTCCTAATACTTTTTGAGACGGGAAAGGGCGGGAACAATGCTCTCGTTCCTGCGTGCGGGTGCCTATCTGGTCTTTATGGCCAAGGCAATACTTTGCCCAGGCTCGACTTGCTCCTCCACGCCGACTGCGGAGCCATCGTGAAGATGGATGACGCTGGCTTGGTATCGTCTGCTCTGGCCGTTGAGCGTGACATCTTCCAGCATGGTGTTCGGTTGCATGGCAATTTGCAAATAGGCATGCAGGGGTTCATCGGTTCTGTTCGTGAAACGAAGCGTATCGTCTTCTTGCTCGAAATCGACCTGGCCGCCGCAGAAGGCCAGGTCTTTCCAGCTAAAGCGGCGCCAGGGCGTGTAAGGAGCGATTCTGATGCTGCGGGCGTCCTGGTCGCATTCGACTCCCATGATGTCGTGCAGGAAGAAACTGACGAATTCACCCGCACACCAGCCGCACTTGCCCAGGCCACGTTTCACTTTGGTAGGTTCTTGCTCAGCATGCTCGAAGGGCCACCACCAGAAGGACCCCTCCAGATCGGTGGTTCTACGCAGCTCAAGCAAGGCATCTCTGAGTTCTTCTCGAGTATTCGCCCTGCAGAGGCCATGGATCTGGCCGGGATAGGTAATTCCGTTGCTGTCGTCAAAGTCCCAGAAGTCGATGCCGCCCGTAATCGGGGCATAATACGGGTCTCTGATGCTGTGGGCCCATCTGGCGTGGTTGCGTATGCGCTCGTCGTCACGGCTGGTGAATCCATAAACTGAGGCAAGGGTCAAGTCGCTTTCCTCTCCGTCATGGACGCCGATGATGCTCCCGTCCCTATTGGCTCCTTCCACATACATGGGCCGGCCATCAATGCTGCAGACGCATTTCTGGTCAAGCGACTGGCGAAGTTCATCGGCTATCTGTTTTAGCTGTCTTGTCTGATCGGCATCCAGAAGATCCGGGAAGTCCTCGGCCATGACCGTGGCTGCCTTCCAGGCCAGTATGTTGGACCCGGTATGGTAGTCGCCGCGTGACGGCCCGTCCGAAATGTAAAGAGTCTCATAAAGCTGTCCTTGCTCAGGTCGTTCGGCGATAAGATCAGCGGCCAGCCTACGAACGTATTGGGTGAATGTACTTTGGTCCACGGTGAATGTCTTGCGGCCATGACGATGAACCAACATGGAAGCCAGAACTGCAGCGAGGCAGGAATTGCCCAAGGAGTGTTCGAATCCGCTGGCCTCGGGGTGCATTCTGGACTCGCGTTCCCAAGCATGGTCGGGTATGCCATACTGCGCAAGGAATTCGATCATGGGATTGGCCAGGTCAGGGTCGCTGTCGACCAGACCCATGGCGCAGTAACCGAAGTCTCTGGTCCATACGTCGGGGAGTGGGTTGGCGTTGGATCCCCAGAATGAGCCAGCCGCCTTGCCGTCTGCCAGGAGGAGGAGGCTTTGTCGGGCTAGTTCCGCCGACCGGGTGATGAGCTCACCATACCACGGGTCTTCCAGAATCTGCACCTTGCCTAAGCTGCCCTTACGGGCTTTCAAGGTAACGTTCAGAGCTTTCCGGCATTCCTGGATAGAGTTAAATATCTGAAGGTTATCCTCTTGCTCCGAAAAATCGAAGACACTGGCCACGCTCCGACTTTCTCCTGGAGCAAGCCGGAGCGTGGCCTTGCATATGTCGCGCGCGATAGGACTGTCTGATTCACCCAGAAGATTGGATTTCAAGGGTAAAAGATCTGTGCCATCCTTGCCCCGCGTTGACGACAGATTAAATACGTTTACGTCTAAAGACGTCGTTCCCCTATTGATGAGCCGACAAAGCTGAATCAGGCACAAAGGTCTGCTGGCGCCTTTCTGGGGCACGAAGACGATAGTCTGGCTGTGCAAATCGCTTATTGATGCATCGAAGACTGGTACTAGGTCGTCTATGAAGCTAAGCGCCGGTGATAGACATTGACGGTTCAGGCATCTGATCTGCATTCCAATGTGCCCTTGGCAGAATGCCAGCTTTTTGTACACATAGACACCGGGAATGGTCTTGCCTCGCATATCTTGGCGCCCTACTGCAACAACCGCGCGTCGCACCTGTCCAGTCCTGTCCAGGGCAGCCAGAAGACGATTGTTGGAGATGTCGACGCTGAAAGGATAATCAGTGTATCTGCCCAGGTCGTACTCCATGACTGTATCGTCAGGCCATTCGAGGCCTGCGGCGGCAAAGAAGCTTGCACGGTTGCCAGCGGCACCCTTTGCATCGAATCCCATCAAGGTTTTCTCTGTTTTGGTTTCTTGTTGATCCGAGGTTGGCAACGGCATCAACTGCTCCTTTCAGCAAGTTTGCGGGACGCGGGTATCGCTTCATAAGCATGATCAAGGGCCCATCCATGTTCATGGAGTCCATATGGTTACATCCATGCTCCCAAGCATATGATAACGTATACATCAGCAAAGGCCAAAGACCTTATGAGCCTGCTGCCGCATCATGTGCTTCGAATGGTTTGGAATGTGAGGATTGGGCCTATGAAAAGTCGGCTCTTGATATGGCAGCTGAGAGTCAGCGCTCCGGAGGGGCGGTTGTGCTGCGAACGGCCAGGAAGGATGGCTGAATTTGCGCGCACGTGTCAGGGTTCTCGCCCTCTAGCAATTTGAGAAGCGTGTGAGCAGATGACTTTCCCATCTCATAGGGATCCTGATGAATAGTGGTCAACCCGATCTCATGGGCGTAAGTCGAATCGTCGAAACCTGCAATCGAAACATCTCGGGGGATTGCGTATCCCGAACGCTGCATGCAGAAAAGCAGAGGAAGAGCGTATTCGTCATTCATGCAGATTATGGCTGTTGGGCACTGGTCCAATCTGGACAGCTGGGATAAGGCGAAATCCGCTCTGGTGTCGTCCTTGGGAGCATACACGACTGTGGGGTTCACCCGATCTCCTAGCTCGGAACATATAGAGCGGAATGCCTGCAGACGTGCCTGACCGTTCCATTTGAAATGTTCAGTCTCTGGATCCAGACAGACATAGGCGATTTTGCGATGCCCAAGGTTGACCAGATGGTCGATGACCAGTTTCATGCAGCTGGTCTCATCTATGCCTATGGTTGCCGAAAATTCAGGAATTGGCTCAGTGTTGATCCCAATAAGCGGGATGCCTGTCGTGGCTAATTTGTCGGCCTCTGTGCATGGTATTTGGAAAGAAACCACAAGCACAGCATCAGCATTGCGTTTGATAGACATATCCGAAAAGAATGCATGGCGTTCCTGCTCATCCGAAACGGCGTATAGAGCGATATCATACCCTGCGTCATGAAGGACGGAATTGAGGCCAGCCAAAACATGCGAGTCATACCAGGAGTCCAATTCTCCGCCAGTCAGGAAGGCGATTCGTGCCGACTTGCCTGATTTCAACGCTGAAGCAGATCGTGAAATGGTGTAGTCCAGGTCCTGTGCGACTTTGAGGACTTTTTCCCTTGTTTGTGGGAGAACCTTGTCGGGGAGGGTGAAAGTACGGGACACCGTTGCTATTGAAACCCCGGCACGATTTGCTACGTCTTGAATGGATGCGCTCACAGTGCCCTCCTGTTTTCGCTAGGGCTTTTGCCTGCAAGATTTTATCATAGCTGCTCAAATGATGGATACGTATACATCATTTATCCATTTTTTCAAGAGAGACTTGTTTCGTACGAGGTTTATAAAGCCAAGTTTAAACGTAATATAAAGAAAGCTAGCTGAATGGCCGGGTTATTAAAGAACTTGCAGGGGGATAACGTGCGTGCTAACGTTTACATCAACTGGCCGAAATGTCAATGATGATTTCTGCATATCCCATTTTGACTGGTTTAACCACAGGTCAAGCCGTCTTATTGCAGCGTGACGGCTTGAACGGGGCAGAGGAGAAACGTCAATGAAGATGAAGAGAAACACATTTGTGCGCATGCTTGCGACAGTTCTTACTGTTGTGGCTCTGGCACCTCTGTCGGCATGCGGTGGATCCGGAGGCGTCAATGTGACGACGCTCAGCTTCTTTCAGACCAAACCAGAGGCAGTGGAAGACTACTCCAGGATTATCGCGGACTTCGAGAGACTGCATCCGGATATCAAAGTGGTACAGAATCAGGTCTCTTCAGCCGACACAGCCTTGAGAGCTCTTCTGGTCAAGGATCGCACGCCTGATGTCATAGCGTTGAATCCCAACGGAAGCATGGGAAAGATGGCCAAGGCAGGGGTATTTTATGATTTTAGCGACACGCCTATAAGGCACAGGATCCGCCCGGTCATGCAATCTGTGATCAATGGGTTGGGACGAGACGGCAAGCAAATAAATATTGTGCCTTATGCCGGTAACGTATGCGGCATCACTTATAACATCGATTTGTTCAAGCAGCATGGCATCAAGGTGCCCAAGACCTGGAAGGATCTTGAGCAGACAGTTGCCATTCTGGAAGCCGACGGCGTTGCCCCTTTCATTGGCACATTGGGCGACCCCAATCGCGTTTCAACGCCTTTCGACGGTCTGGCTCCTTACTACGACAACAACGGGTTCTGGGACAAAATGCGTGCCGAAGGTAAAAAGGTAGGGCCGGATTCGCCCGTTTCCTTCCAGAAAAACTTTAAACCTTTGATGAAACGGCTCTATTGGATTTACCAACATTCGACTGAAGACGTGAGAACCATGACATACGAGGACGGAACTTCCGCCTTCGCTCGTGGTAAGGGAGCCATGCTCCTGGCAGGGAACTGGTCAATGGCGCCGGTCCTGCAGATCAATCCGAAGATGCACGTAGGCTTCTTCCCCTATCCCACGGACAAGGCCGACAAAGCCATTCTCGTCTCTGGCGGAGATGTAGCGATCACCATGGGTGCACATCCCAAGCATGAGAAGGAATCCATGGCCTTTATCAACTATCTGTACTCGGACGAAGTTCAGCGTCGTTTCGTCAAATCACAACAGCTTATTCCTTCGCTCTCGTCTATTCCCGTGGACGAGAATCCGGCCATGAAGCCGGCCAAATATTGGATAGATTCTGGCAGGATCCAGGGATACGCGGATCACCAGATTCCCTCCAGCATCAGCTACAACCCGATATTGAATAAAGCCATGCTGGACGGCGACCTGGACTCGGCCCTCACCACACTCGACAAAGAGTGGGGCAAGGTTGCGGCCAGAACCATCGAGTGATCGGAGACAAACGCATGACTATGACACAGACGAGAGTGGCCACAGGCACTCACCGGAATCGTCGATTTGCTGAGACCACTTATTACTGGATGGTATGGCCTTTTATCATCCTTTTCGCCATCTTCCACACCATCCCCATGCTGGCCGGCATCTTCTTCAGCTTCACCAACTATGCCGGTTACGGAAAATGGCACATGGTAGGTTTTTCGAACTACGTCAATCTATTTGGGGATGACAGGGTTCTCCACTCATATTTGTTCACAATTTTCTTTTCACTGGTGGCTACAATCCTGACCAATGTCATTTCCTTGGCGATTGCGCTGGCCCTGAATGCCCGGATCAAGGCTAGGAACCTGTTCAGGGGCATCTTTTTCATTCCCTACGTGCTGTCCATGCTAATCATCGGATATGTCTTCCAATTCTTCTTCTCCAAGTCAGTACCGAAGATTTTCTCAGCAGTTCCTCTGCTCAGGGATAACGTCCTGACCAATGAGCACTGGGCCTGGGTGCCTATCGTTATCGTGACGGTATGGCAGGCTTGCGCTTTTGCGATCATCATCTACCTGGCTGGCCTGCAGACTATTCCTGTCGATATCTATGAGGCGGCTTCGCTTGATGGAGCCACGGGGTTTAAGGCCTTCAGGTCCATTACATTGCCGCTGATCATGGGCTACGTAACCATAAACGTGGTGCTCAATATCAAGAACTTCATGCAGGCATTCGATCAGATAGTGGCCTTGACCGATGGTGGGCCAGGTATGGCTACTGAATCGGTGACTCTGCAGATTTATCAGGGTGGATTCACGGGCGGCGAATTTGCCTACCAGTCCGCTGATGCAGCCATTCTCTTCCTGATCATCACGTTTCTTTCACTCATACAGCTTCGTTACCTTAATCCAAAGGAGGATTAAGCGCCATGACCTCCAGTCAAGTTATGAATGCCATTCCGGCAAAGTCTTCAGGCATGAATTCACATACACAAAACGGTCATGGGAGGCATTTCCATAGGGTCAATTGGTGGTTGACAGCCCTGGTGGCGGTATGCTCATTGACTGTTCTTGTACCGCTGTATTTTGCAGTGGCGGTCGCGCTTAAGAGCCCTGAACAGTTGGCTAAGGGGACAGGCTTTGAATGGCCCAATCCAGTGCATTGGGGCAATTTTGCGCAGGCCTGGGTCCGAACCAATTTCCCCAGGGCGCTTATGAACACGGCCATGATCACGGTGTGTTCAGTTGTGCTGACTCTGCTGACCAGCTCAGTCTTGGCCTACGCACTAGCCCGGAATATGCACAGGCCCTTTTTTAAGATCGCTTACTACTACTTCTTGGCAGCCATGTTCATCCCGTTCCCTATCGTGATGCTCCCGGTTGTCAAAGAAACAGGATTGCTCGGTCTTGATAACCAAGCAGGGCTGATTGTGCTGTATACGCTGTACGGGTTCTCGATGAACATCTTTCTGTATACGACTTACCTGCATTCCATTCCCATGGAGTTGGAAGAGGCTGCTCGGGTTGATGGGGCATCGACTTGGAGGGTGTTCTGGCAGATTATTTTCCCGCTTCTCATGCCGATGAATGCAACCGTAGGAATTCTGACCTGCGTATGGGCATGGAACGACTTCATCATGCCGTTGGTGGTACTTACGGACCCTGGTGCCAGGACCCTGCCATTAGCTCAGTATGTATTTCAGGGGCAATACAACACCAATTACACGGTAGCCTTCGCTTCCTACCTGATGGCTATGGCTCCCTTGCTGATCGTTTATATATTCTCTCAGCGGTGGGTCATCTCCGGAGTGGTGCGCGGCTCTGTAAAATAGGCGACTCTGGGTTCAACACCACTCGAGCATAAAAGAGGAACGGCCCCACCACCCGATCGATTAACTGTCAAGCAGTAGGTCGTTCCTTTGTCGTTCATTCAGTCCAGATCGAGGTCGAGGTCCTTGGGATCCTTGGAGGGGTCGAAACCCGAGACGATGTAGACCACGCGCCGGGCCGCCGAGACGCCATGGTCTCCCAGACGCTCCATAAACCGTGCCACCAGAACCAGGTCGATCAGCTGCTGCCTGGTCCCCTTCCAGTCGTCTGAGAGGGCATAGCCGAATGTCTGCTGGTGGAGCTTGTCCATCTTGTCATCGCTGACGATGATCTGCTCGGCTATGGTCGTGTCCCTGTCGGAGAGCATCTCGACCAGACGGTCGGCCATGACGTCCAGAAAGTCCTGCATCTGCTTGAACAGGGGGATGACCTCGTCGGGCAGGGTCGGTTCGGGGTAGGAGCGCCTTGCCGTCTCGGCGATGTGCCTGGCCAGGTCTCCCATGCGTTCAAAGGTGGCTGACAGGCTCAGCGTAGAGACCACCACCCGCAGATCAGTGGCCACTGGGCTCTGCTTGGCCAGGAGCCTGATGCATTGATCGATGATGCTGGACTGGAGGTTGTCTATATCGGCATCCCCGTCGATGACTTGCTGGGCCGTCTCTACGTCGCTGTCCATCAGGGAGCGCCCGGCTTTTTTGATGGCATCGCGGACCTTGGCGGCCATCCGATCGAGATCGTCGGCCACCAGCCCCAGCTCTTCGTTGAAAATCACGCGCATTGTTATTCCCTTTCGGCATCGGTCAACGATATAAGTCCAGTCTATGTGACCGGGATGGCAAGAAAAAGCAAGAACCGAAGAATGTCGGGCCATTGAAGCGGCAATTAATAATCGGATATGCGAGAATAAAGCCGGAACTGCCGATGAGACTTGGTTGATGTCGCAGCGTCCGGGGTCGGCGCCGGACTGGAGGGAAGTCCTTATGAGACGGTTCATGGACCGCCTGCGCAGCCTTATAGGCAACCGGCGCAAGGATGGTGAACAGGCCGATGGCGAGGCTTTGGAGGGCTCGACCCAGGCCTTGCTGGCGCTTATCCCCGCCGCCACGGTTGTGGTTGATGGCGATGACGAAGTCGTTCGCTCCAGCCCGGATGCCTACAGGCTGGGAATCGTCAGCAATGACGAGATCTCCAATCCGAAGATCACCGAAGCCATTGCGCAAGTACGGCGTTCGGGCGGCCGACGCAGCCTTAATCTGATTACGCGAACGCCTACTGAATTCGCTCTGGATGCTGCAGCTGAGAGCATGGAATCCGATGATTGGGAGATTGACGAGGCCGAGAATCCTGGGGATGCGACCCGTGTTCAGGCCCAGGCGGTGTCCAGAAGGAACTGGCTCAAGATCACCCTGGGTCGCATCGACCAGTCCTTGGTGGTGGTGCTTATCGATGATGTGAGCGATTCGGTCAGGTTCGTTCGGACCAGGGATGCCTTTATGACCAATGTATCCGAGCAGATGCTTAAGCCGGTCCAGGCCCTGGAGGAGTTGGCGGCGCAGCTGAAAACCACTTCTCATCTGGAGGGTGATGACCCAGACCTGCTTCGCAGCCATCTGCGCAGCGTCTCCAAGGATGCCTCCTCGGTCCAGCGCTACAGCGCCTATCTGGGGCTCGTGCTCAAGGATCTCCTTCTGCTGATCCGGGCTCAGGAACGGATCAAACCCAGCAGGGAGAACGTGCTTGATGTGGCTGAGCAGATGAGTGCGGTGGTGCAGGACGAGCAGGATAGAGCCGACCAGGCCCATGTGACCCTGCGCTGGCGATGCGACCAGCCACTGACGATTCATGGCGACGGGCAGCAGATCAGAGTGGCCCTGGCCAAGCTGGTGGAGAATGCTATCTCGTATTCGCCTTCAGGCTCAACCGTCTCCCTGGTGGCACAGGCCTCCAAGGATGGGCACTACGGAATCATCAGAGTGGTCGATCGCGGCCGAGGTATATCCAAGACCGACCAAGGCAGGATCTTTGAGCGCTTCTACCGCGCCGACAATCAGAACGAAGAGACTGCCGTGGGCATCGGCCTGGGGCTGGCCATCGTCAAGCATGTGGCGCTGACCCACCATGGCTCGGTCACTGTGTGGAGTGCGCCGGGAGAGGGGAGCACATTTACGCTGATGCTTCCTCTGGCTCAGGATCCGGTTGCTGGGCAAGACGACGATAATCCCAGCGATTGAAATGCTCCCAGATCATCAGCAGAATGCCCACGCCAATTCCAGACAAGCAGACAATCAGAGGCTTGGCGACCGTCATTCCGGTCAGGGCCAGAATGCCCACCACGGCCAGGGCCAGAATCCAAGCGCCAGTGCCGAGCAGGAAGATGCGCCGCAGGTCCACCTGCACGGGCCGCGGCGATGGTCTGCGGGCATCCGGGTCGAAAATGGGAGCCAACTTCATACTCCCACTGTATCGTTCGCAATGACATGCGGCGACCCCTCGCCTTGCCCAGGCCTCGGCCCTTGTCTTATCATGACGGGGATTGGTGGGTTCGTATGCACCGGCCCATGGAGGGATTTCCCGTGGAAAGGGGAGTGCGTGTATCCGATCCAAGCTGTGGAGAAGCACTACGCCTGGGGCTCGCATGATCGACTGCAGCGCATGTTCCATCTGCATGATTCAGACGAACGCCAGGGGGATGCCTTGGCGGAAATGTGGTTCAGCGGGCACACCGAATCCCCCTCGACCCTGACCCTGCCCGATGGCTCGCTCATTCCGTTGACTGAGGCTATTCGCCACAGTCCCATGGCCATGCTGGGAGAGCGCGACTCCCGCCTTTTCGGTCCCACCCTGCCCTACCTGTTCAAGATCATCTCAGCTCGCATCCCTCTATCCCTGCAGGTGCATCCGCTCGATTTCGAGGCTCGTGCCGGCTTCAACCGTGAGAATGCACTGGGGGTGCCTGACGACGATCCCAGCCGCTCCTTTCACGACAGGCTGGCCAAGAACGAGATGGTGGTAGCCCTGGAGCCCTTTCAGGCCTGTGTAGGCTTCGCGACCATCGCCACGCAGCTGACTCTCCTGCGCGCCGTGGATCACCCTCTGGCCGAGCTCATGACCGAGGCTCTGACCGCCCGCACCTTCCACTTGGGGGTTCCTCCGGCCCGCTTCGCTTCGGCTGATGCCATGATGCCGGTCTCCTCCTTGATCTGGCCGGACTCCCGCCGACGTATCTTCCGGGCCTTCCATGCCGCCGTGACTGCCGAACCAGAGGCGGCCCGAGGCCTGGAGGAA
This sequence comes from Bifidobacterium sp. B4079, assembly GCF_026537385.1. NCBI lineage: Bacteria > Bacillati > Actinomycetota > Actinomycetes > Bifidobacteriales > Bifidobacteriaceae > Bifidobacterium > Bifidobacterium sp. B4079. The sequence goes on from NZ_JAFNMH010000002.1 coordinate 476,794, forward strand.
GCCTTGGAGGCTGCTGTCGGGCGGCTGCGGTCCAGACGGGCGGGAGCTGTGCTGGACCATGCCCTGTGTGCCGCCCGGGCCTTTCCGGATGATCCCGCCGTTCTCTGTCTGCTCATGCTCAACCCCGTGGACCTGGAGGAAGGCGAATCGGTCTATATCCCCGCAGGGACGCCTCACGCATACATCCATGGCACTGCGGCAGAGATTATGACCAACTCCGACAATGTGCTCAGAGCCGGCATGACCCCCAAGCATCGGGACATTCCCAACCTCCTGCACAGCCTAGACTGCCAGCCTTCAGCTCCCATCGATCCGTCCAGCTCCATGATCGCCACCTTGATCATGCACAATATGGTGACCTACCGGCCAAAAATCAACGAGTACATGCTGGTTTACGGACATGTGGAGGAGGGTGGCGCCAGCTGGCCTCTGCTTAACAGGCTTCAGCGGCGCTACGGGGATCTGATAGAGCGTCTGGGGCCTCGCCGCCTGGTGATTCCCCGAAGGGGACCGCGCATCATCGTCTGCACAGATGGGCGGATCCGTTGCGCAGCCGCTGACCAATCATGTGTGCTGAATCAGGGACAGGCCCTCTTCATTCCCTCCGAAGATGGCCGTGTCGACATCGCCATGCCTGAAAATTCCGACGATGTCGGCGGGTCCTTCCTTCTGGCTTCGACCCCGGTCTGACCTCGTATGAGCCTGGTTCGCTCAGGGTGGACCAAGCAAGGTTCACAACCGATGGACACGCCGTGACAGACGGCACGCATTTGGGTTTGCTCATGTCCGCCTCATGTCCGTATAATCCTAGCGTATTCCGTGGTTGTCGAAGATGAGCGACCACCGAAGCCATGCTTGAGTACACCAGTATGGACAATTCAGGTTATTTGGCCTGGGTTCTCGTTTGCGTTATGGTGTTCCCTTGTGATGGTTCGTGATACGGCACGAAAGTCGCGTCGGAACATAAACGGGAGTGATTCTAGATGAAGCATGCTGCGCACAGGGCTTCGGCCAGGCGAGGCGCAGGTGTCGGCAGTTGGTCGACCGGCCGATCGTCAGGCGTAACCCAGGCAGCGGGCACTGAGGGTCTTGATGATGCCCTGACGGCCAAGCTCAACGAGGTGGCCCCTCGAACCCGTCGCTCCATTCGTCTGGCGGCCAAGGCCTCAGCCCGTCGCTCCCATATCATGACCGGCTCGGCCCTGACTGTTTTGGTCGGTGCTGCCGCCTCCTCCATGGCCGTCAGTCAGGCTCGGGGCGACTGGTCCCTGCCTTTGGCCGACAGTGTAGCCATCAATTTGGTCACTCCCTCATCCTCTGCTGGCTCCTCCAGCGCAAATGGTGGCGCAAGAGTCTCCCGATCTGATTACCGTCAGCCCCTGCCGACGGCCTCACAACGCAACGAGGGCAGCTGGGAGCTGGGCGAATCCGAACTCGATGCCGGACAGATGTCCAAATCACTGGCCAACAATCCGGTCGTGGCTGTGCTGATGGATGCCAACCGATCAGTCCTGCCGGCAGGGTTCAATCCCAACCATGCCACTGGTGATGCGGGCAATGTCTACGAGTTCAGCCAGTGCACCTGGTGGGCCTATGTCCGTCGTCACCAGCTGGGACTGCCGGTGGGTTCGCACATGGGCAATGCTAAGGACTGGTCCGGCTCTGCCGGCTCCTTGGGCTATTGGGTGGACAATACGCCGCGCAATGTCGGTGACATCGTGGTCTTTCAGGCCGGTCAGGAAGGTTCGGATCCCACCTATGGTCATGTGGCCATCGTCGAGAAGATCAACCCCGACGGTTCCATCGTCACCTCTGAGTGTGGTGCCGTCATGAACGGAAAGACATACTCTCGCACCTTGTCGAATGTGCATGCTCTGAGCTATATCCACTATTGATTCTTGGCTGTGCAGATCGTATCCTCGTATAGTTAGTCCTTGTTCCCAATACGTGATAGAATTGTGCCCGATGAAAAAAACACACAAGTCTGTGAGCATGATGGCAGCTGTCGCAATCTGCGGCATGCTTTCCATCGGTATACCCGCCGTGGCTCAGGCCAGCGACGGCAGTGAAGCCGTAGTTACTTCGTCGCGTTCATTCACTCCCGGCAGCAAGGTGCGTGCCGACCTGTTGACCGAGTCGACGGCCACCACTGTCGAAAAGGACAGCAGCTGGGGTGGCATTGAGTCTTTGAATGTTCCTGCCACCAAGTCTCAGGCCGAGAAGGACGCCGAAGTCAGGGCCCAGCAGGCTCAAGAGCAGGCCCAGGCTGCAGCAAGTCGGCGCCAGTCCTCGCAACAGGTCAGTCGTTCGGCTGCTCGTACCAGCACCACCAACACCACCAGTACAGGTATCGATGCACCTGTCTCCGGCACGGGTACTGATGTGGTCAACTACGCCCTTCAGTTCCAGGGGATTCCTTATGTGTTTGGCGGGACCGATCCAGCTACGGGCTTCGACTGCTCTGGATTCACCCAGTATGTGTTCGCCCACTTCGGCATCAGCCTGCCCCGCATAGCCGCCGCCCAGGGTTCGGCTGGCGTGCCGGTCACCGATCCGGCGCCTGGCGACCTGATGGTTGCCCCTGATGGCAGCCATGTGGGCATTTACGTTGGCGGCGGACGAATGATTCACGCCCCGTCCCCTGGCAAGAGTGTCAAGGTTCAGGCGGTCTATCAGACCTTCAACTACCGTCGTCTGGTCTAAGGCCATATTTTTGTGCAGGCTCGACGCCCCTACGGGGGCGTTTTGCATATTCAGAGTCGAAGTTCCTCGCGTGTCGGCCCCTGCCGACTTATTGAAGAGGTCTGCATGCGATATTCTGGCAGAAAGAGCGGTGTCGGTTTGTCATCGCCAAGTCCAAAGGAGGTCGTCGGATGAGCAACGACAAGGCTGTTCTAGTAGGCGTCGATGGCTCGGACGCCAGCTACAAGGCGGCGTGGTGGGCCGCCAATTACGCTAAGCATGCGGGGCTGACCCTGCAAATCGTCTGCGCATATTCTCTTCCCTCGTATGCGGCTGTATCCTTTGATGCGACATACACCACCATGGGGGACGACGTAGCGGCTCACAACGACGCTCAGGAGATTCTCTCCAAGGCCAAGGCCATCGCCGATGAGCAGGGTGTCGGTGCAGCCACGCTGATTGTGACAGGGGATCCTTCATCGGTCTTCGTGGAGTTGAGCCGCAACTACCGGCTGATTGTCATCGGAAACCGGGGCAAGGGCGGCTTGGCTGAGCGCCTGCTGGGCACCACCAGTTCCAGCCTGCCTGCCTATGCCTACTGCCCAATCGTGGTCGTTCCTTACACCGACGACGACGGCAACCTGATGCACTTGAGCAACGACATCAAGCGGGTTGCCGTGGGTTCCGACGAGTCCAAGTGGGGTCTTAAGGCCCTGCAGATCGCCGCTGCCTTCGCTGACAGCTGGAATGCCGAACTGGACGTCATGTCGGCAGTGCCCAATATCTCCGGATTGACCGGAACGGGTTCGGCCGAGGAGCGCAGCGTCATGGACTCTTATATGGATGATCTCAATACCCGAATCACTCCGCTCATGAAGGCCTATCCCGATCTGCGCATCAACAAGACCGTGGTGCCGGGATCGGCTGTGGAGGCTCTGACCCAGGCCAGCAAGACACACGACGTAGTTGTGGTCGGCTCGCGTGGTCGCGGCGGCTTCACCGGGCTTCTGCTGGGATCGACCAGCCAGGGGCTCCTGCAGCATGCCGTCAGTCCCGTCTACGTGGTGCCGCGCAAGTACGTGGAGGCCGAGGAGTCCGGACTCAAGGCTGCAGCCGATGCTGCTGAAACTACCGATGTGGCTGAGATCACCGGCGTGGAGCAGGTCTCTGTGGATTCGGCCAGACCGGAGCAGCTAGCCGACCTGGAGTCGACCATCGACCCCGAACACGAGGAGTAAGGGCAGGCCAATCCGACAAAAGCAACGACGAGGAGCGGGGACACCAGAAGTTCCATGAACCTAGGGGCCCCCGCTCCTCTACTCTTGTCTTGTCGGATCAGTGGCGAACCTTGACGGAGATCCTGACCGGGGTCTCCCGCTGATAGGTGTGCGCCACCGTGCAGGACTTGGCGATATGCCGGCGGACTCGCTCCTCCAGCTTGTCCGCATCATCCTGGGCCAGCTTGGCCGAAGTGGCATCGACGTCCACCTGCTCGTCGAAGCTCAGGTAGGCGTCATCGTCGGCATCATAGGTGCCGTCCACCACGATTTTCGCCCCCTTGTCCTTGCCCAGGGCGCTCTCTACAGCAAATTGGCTGGAAAGGGCTCCGCAGGCGGCCAGAGCGATCTTCATCAGGTCGCCCGGGTTGAATTGGCCCTCGCCCTTGCCGAAGGTGATGTGGGCCCCATTGTCGCCATAGGCGTTCCAGGTGCCGTCCTTGTCGCGTTCGACCCAAAGTCTTTTGCCCATCTGTTCCTCCTTGTCCGGCACCCGGCCGGGTGCGTCATCCTGATCCGAGCCTGTGGCCGGACCTGCTCCTCCAATCTAACCCAGACTGTGTGTTTCGTCACTGGGGCACGCTCAGCTGACCGAGGACTTGATAGTATGGCCGCATGGCCTTGACTTCCGAAGAACTGCAGCATATTCGTACACGCATCCCCGAGCGTCCCGTCTCGGACATCCCCACCCCTTATGAGGACCTGATGCGCACTGTCCTGCGGGAGGGCACCCTGAAGTCCGACAGGACGGGCACCGGGACCATATCCCTGTTCGGGCGGCAGATGCGATTCGATCTGTCCCGTTCCTTCCCACTGATCACCACCAAGAAGGTCTACTTCCGGGGCATCGCTTACGAGTTGCTTTGGTTCCTCAAGGGGTCGCAGAACGTGCGCTGGTTGCAGGAGAACCGCGTGCATATCTGGGACGAATGGGCCGATCCGGAAACCGGTGATCTGGGCCCGGTCTATGGGGTCCAGTGGCGCAGCTGGCCCGCTCCGACCCCTGAGGACCCCCATCGCACCATTGACCAGATCGCCAAGGTGCTGGATCTGATCCGCGCTCACCCGGACTCCCGCCGAATGATCGTCACTGCTTGGAATCCAGCCCAGGTTGACAGCATGGCCCTGCCGCCCTGCCATGCGCTCTTCCAGTTCTATGTGGCCGACGGCAGGCTGAGTTGCCAGCTCTATCAGCGCTCCTGCGACATGTTCCTGGGGGTGCCTTTCAACATCGCCTCCTACGCCCTGCTGACCCTGATGATGGCCCAGCAGGCCGATCTTGAGCCTGGGGAGTTCGTCTGGACCGGCGGCGACTGCCACATCTACGACAACCATGTGGAGCAGGTTCTGGAGCAGCTGTCGCGCAAACCTTATCCTTACCCGACCATGCGCATCCGCAAGGCCGACTCCATCTTCTCCTACCAGTACGAAGACTTCGAGGTGGTGGACTATCAGTGCCATCCCGCCATCAAGGCCCCGGTGGCGGTCTGATGGTGCGCTGGGCCGAATACGGGCACCGTCGAATCCGAAGATTAGAATGTACTCGTATATCTACTCACCATGAGGAGTGAACACAACAGATGGAGCATGACAATAGTCGCAGCGGCTATCACGAACCCGAGCCCGGTCAGGCCGGGCTTCTAGGCGATGAGGAATGGCGGCATCAGGAAGAAGAGATAGGCCGCCGCTCATCGGTCAATATGATCTGGGCGCAGGCGCGGGCCACTGACGGCCGGCGCGGCGCCATCGGTTACCACAATGCCCTGCCTTGGCATTTGAGCGAGGACATGCGGCACTTCAAGGAGCTGACCGTATCCCATCCTGTCATCATGGGGCGGCGGACCTGGGTGTCCATGGGGAAGCGGCCCCTGCCCAAGAGGGACAACATCATCCTGTCCAGCGATCCAGGGTTCCATGCACCCGGCGCTACCGTGGTATCTGCGGCCGACGATGCTCTGGAGCTGGCCAGGCAGGAAGCCATTCCCGACGATGGGATGGATCGCAGTGAAATATGGGTCATCGGCGGGGCAGGGGTCTTCAGCACCTTCTTTCCGTTGGCGGATGCGGCCTACGTGACCGACCTGGACCTGCAGACCCCGGCCGACGTCTTTGTGCCCGATATGGAGGAGCTGGTCAACAAGCGGTTCTGGCATGTGCGTGATAAGACCCGGTGGATGACCCCGGCCAAACCAGACCAGGCGGCTGCCATCCCGCGGTTCCGGTACGTCACCTATGGGAAGGTGCGTTGATGGGTCAGGATTCTGAAGGAAAGGCCTCACGGGGTCCCTACAACGTCATGACCGTCTGCACCGGCAACATCTGCCGGTCGCCCATGGCTGAGGTCATCCTGCGCAAGTTCTTCCAAGATCGCGGACTGGATGAGGATCAGGTCAGGGTGGAATCCAGCGGAGTCAGTGACGAGGAGTTCGGCAACCCCATAGATCGACGTGCTCAGAAAGTTCTGCGCGAGCGGGGCTATGAGGTGCCGGCTGACCACTTCGCCCACCGGATCACCCGGGAGGAGGCCGAAGATGCCGACCTGCTGCTGCCCATGACGGCCGACCATATGCGAGCCCTTCTCCGTCTGCTGCCCTCCGGCAAGCGATCCGCTGTTCACCTGTACCGCAGCTTCGACCCGGACCTGCCCAAGCCGGCACCGGGACGGGAGAGTCAAATCGATCTGGTGGACCCTTGGTATGGCGGCCCCCATGAGTTCGAGGTGGCCATCGATCAGATCGAGCACACGGCGCCCTACATCGTCGACTGGGTGGCCAGACAGTTGTCCTGAACGATAGATGCATGAAATAGGCCTATAGGAACTAAACGCGTTGTTTTAGGTTCTGTGTGTGGGTTTGGTTGTGTGTTGGTCAGAGTGTGGTGTTGGGGTATCTGACTGGTGTGTGGAACTCGTTCCAGTTGATGGCGGTGCCGTAGTGTTCGGGCTCGTCCTGTTCCTGTCTGGTTTCCCGTTTGGGTGCTGGTTGTGGCTGGTGGTGTTCGTCCCTGATCAGGCTGGCGGGGTCGGGGTTGTCGGTTTTCATGTAGCAGTGCCATTCGCAGGCGCGTCCCATGTGGCTCTCGGGTAGGCCGTGGTGTTGCAGGAGGGTG
>NZ_JAFNMH010000003.1:0-315097 GCF_026537385.1 Bifidobacterium sp. B4079
GGCCGGTTGGCTACGTTCGGATGGGATAACCGCTGAAAGCATCTAAGCGGGAAGCCCCCTCCAAGATAAGGATTCCATGAAGCCTCCGGGCTTCTGAAGACCCCATGCAGAACACATGGTCGATAGACCGGACGTGGACACCCCGCAAGGGGCGGAGCCGACCGGCACTAATGGTCGAGGACAACACAACACCCACCCCCATGAGGGGTGGCGGCATCAACCCCTACTGCGCATCCTGCCTGCGGCAATGAACACGGACGGCCACAGGCGATCGACAACGGAACACGCGTCCACCATCCGGTCCCCGAACCACCAGAAGACCCCATGCCCTTCGCATGAAGGGGATGGATGAAATTGAAGATTCGCGGCGGTCATGGCCTGGGGGAGACGCCCGGTCCCATTCCGAACCCGGAAGCTAAGACCCAGCACGGCAATGGTACTGCACCCGGAAGAGTGTGGGAGAGTAGCACACCGCCGCCATTACACTTGAATATGGGAGACATCCTTGGGGGAACATTCCTGAGGATGCCTCCCTTTTTCATATTCGGCTCAGACCAATGCTTGGCTGTTCCTGTCCTCCTGCACAAAGCCGTGAGGGAAACAATCAAACGCAGTTGGGCTGAATACCAAAGGTCGCCTTTCGCTTGCGCTGTCTGCGATTTGAACCTAGAGAGCACTGATGTCAAAACCGTCGCCCACTTTGCTGCCTGTCGTTTCTGGTTCAGGACATCTAGAATGAAAAGCAGCCGAATCAGGCGCACAAATACGGATACGAAGAAAGCGGATAAGCATGGGCAAAATAATCATTCTTGTAGGGGCCACCGGCAGGGTTGGTGCATTGACCTGCGAGGACCTGGTCAAAGCCGGCCACGAAGTGGTCGCTTGCGCACGAGGGGCCTCGAAGATTCACGCCAGGCAGCAGGTGGAGCCCGTGACCTTGGATCTGCATGACCCGCTCTCCCAGGTAACCGACGCATTCCGCAGGACGCATGCGGATGCCGTTGTCTTCACTGCAGGCTCACGCGGCAAGGACATCAACCAGATCGACGCTTTGGGAGCCATGAAGACCATAGAGGCCGCCAAGGCGGTCGGCATCACCAGGTACGTCATGCTGGGAGCCATGTATGCAGCAGACTGGCTGCGCTGGGAGCAGCCCCAGGTCAAACCTGCCATCGACGCCCTCGCCGACTACTACGTGACCAAGAACATGGCCGACCAGTACCTGATCGGCTCAGGACTGGATTACACCATCATCGAGCCAGGCAGTCTGACCGAACAGACCGGCACAGGAGCCATCCAGGTAGAGCCGGACGGCCCTGGACCCATACCGATCCCCGACGTGGCACAATGCCTGGCCGACTGCGTCGACCTCCCACAGACCACAGGCAGGATCTACAACATCATTGGGGGAGGCACACCAATCAAACAGGCCCTGACCGCAGAGCAGTGACAACACCAACCGACCAAGCCCCCACAAGAAGCTTTTGCCGCGAGACTATGGCGTGTCTGTACAGCAACGGTGATGGTACCTTGGTTGCATTGCTTGTTGGTTCTTGCTGTTGATCGCGCGCTGGTGCATTGCGTCCCAGTGACCTTTATGAAGGTGGGGTTGGCGTGGGGACTGGGCGCAACCGAAGGAGGTCGTTAATGAACATCACCAATTTCCGGGATCTGGGTGGCATTCGGACAATCCACGGCCGCCGGGTCCGCCCCTATAAGTTCATCCGATCAGGACAGCTGGTCGGCCTGGACGAAGATACGAAGAGGGAACTGGTCGACCGCTACCGGGTGACGCAGGTCGTGGACTTCCGCCGGCCATTTGAGAGACAGGAAAGTCCGGACGACAAGATCGATGGTGTGACCTTTACCAACATTGATTTGCTGGAGCAAAGTGGTACCAACGGCGCCAGCTTGGACGATTTCGCCTCGCTGGGTTTAGCGGATCAGGTCAACGGCCACATGTTGAATGTCTACCATGACCTGGTCATGAGCCCTGCGGCCCAGCAGGGTTATGGGAAGTTCCTGCGCATCGTTGTAGGCAACACCCAGGGGGCTACGCTCTTCCACTGCTTTGCCGGCAAGGACAGGACCGGGTTCGCCGCGGCCCTGGTGCTCTGGCTGCTGGAGGTGGACGACGACCGGATATTCGCGGACTACCTGAAGACCAACCAGGAGAGGGTCGCGGCCAACAATCAGCTGCTGGACCAATTCCGCGCCAAGGGCTTCGACCAGGATTCACTGGACGCACTAGAGATTGCGCTCTGCGTCAAGAAAGAATACCTGGCCCATGCCCAACAGACCATGATCGACGCCTATGGTGATGTCTTCGCCTATGCACGTCAGGCCCTAGGGTTCGGACCGGACCAGGTGGAGGCCCTGCGCAGCAACCTGTTGGAATAACCGCGCAAGGCTGGAGGTGGCTGGGACGGGTAGACTCGAGCTTAGACGTCAATTACGAGGAGGACATTGTGCGATACATGAATTTAGGACGGTCGGGATTCCGGGCCTCCCGTGTGGCCCTGGGGGTCATGCGGATCGATCAGAAGAGCCGTGAGGAAGCGCGGACCATTGTGGAGACGGCCATGAATGCGGGCGTGGACTTCTTCGACACAGCCGATTGCTACCATGCAGGGGCCAGTAGCCGTGCCTTGGGACAAGCTTTGAAGGATCTGAGCGTAGACCGGGACAGTGTGGGCATCCAGACCAAGTTCGGTATCTTCCGCAACCCTGACAGCGATCAGATCACCCGCTATGACTTCTCCAAGGATCATCTGCTGAAGGCCCTGGATGAGGAGCTGGTCAACCTGCAGACCGACCATGTCGACTTCGTGCTGCTGCACCGGCCCGACACCCTGGTTGACCTGGACGATCTGGCTGAAGCCTTCAATGAACTGCAGTCCAGCGGGAAGGTTCGGCACTTCGGCGTCAGCAATGTCAACCCCATGCAGGTGGAGCTGCTGCAGAGCTCGGTAAGCCAGCGCCTGGAGGTCAACCAGCTGCAATTCGGACTGGGACACACTGGCATGGTCGACCAGGAGATTCACGTCAATATGGGCGATGATCCCAGCCTGGACCATGATGGCGGTCTTCTGGCCTATTCGCGGCTCAAGTCCATGACCATTCAGGCCTGGAGCCCCTTCCAGACCGGATACTTCGACGGGGTCTTCCTGGACAATCCACGCTATCCCGAACTCAATGCCGAGCTGGACAAACTGGCCAAGCAGCACGGGGTGTCCAAGAGTGCAATCGCAGTGGCCTGGATTCTGCGGCATCCCGCCGGCATACAGGTGCTCCTGGGATCCATGAACCCTGAACGCATCACCCAGATGGCCGCTGGTGCGGATGTGGATCTGACTGCCCAGGAATGGTACGACCTCTACCTGAGCGCCGGTCATGACCTGCCCTGATTCCTGCTGTAGGGCCGTTCACGTCCGCCCGTTTTCTGCCCGGTTCTACCCGCTTCAGGTTATGAAGGATTGCGCCCCGCCGTCTGATCTCGCATCAATGTTCTTGCGTCATCTGGCAGGGCCAGCCTGGTCGGGCATCGGGCGCCATGAGTGCAAAAGAAGTGCAGAGGGATAGTCAGATCGAGGATGGTCGGATCGGTTTCGAGGTAGTCGTACGCTGTCATGCATTATTTCACCCCACGACGTTGCGCTGCTACGTCCAAGATCATGTATCACGATCGGGCCAAAGCCCAGCAGGCCGCCGACCGCAGCATGGTCGAACGCGACGTTCTTCTATGGGTCTACCGCTGTGATTACTGCGGAAGCTGGCATCTGACCAGCCATGAGCCGGGCTCCTACCAGCGTATGAGGGCGGTCTCGCGAGCTTCGAAACCACACAGCCGCAAACGTGGGTACAAGCCTCGTCGCAGGTGAGGCAGTCATCGCCTCTGCAGCCCATGCGCGCTTGATGTTACCGAGTCGATCCTGATTGTTTCTGACGGCCCCAGGCAGCAAGATCGGATTCCGTCGATCTCGCTGCCTGGGGCCAATCCGTCTCTGTCTATTCGCCTAAGGCTGGTGAACTTGGCTGTTGAACTTATCTGCTGATTCCTACGGTTTGTCTGGCTTGCAGGAATTTCGTCGCCTAGCAGGCCGGGTCGAAGCCCTGCCGGCGGATTGAATCCAGCATGGGTTCATGGCCGGAGGCAGGGTTACGAACCTTGTCAGCCATTATGGCGCTGAATGAGCGGTGGGGATCGTCCATGTGCCGGATGTCGCGATAATAGCGGGTAACCGTCTGGTCGAAGTCTGCCAGGGCATCCTTCATGTCTGCATCATCATCGGCCCGCTGATAGGTGTTGGTAAAGATTTGCGCCTGACGAGGCATCCTTGGCTTGGGATCCGGATCCTGGGCCGGGTGTCCGATGGCAAGACCCAGCACCGGATAGACCAGTTTGGGTAGTTTCAGCAAATCGATCAATTTGTTCGTGTCATTGATGACGCTGCCCAGAATGACTCCGCCCAGGCCCAGCGCGTTGGCGGCGGTCTCCATGGCGTGCAGGGCCAGGACCGCATCGTTCTGCGATTGCAGGAAGACATAACCGGTGTTGAGCAGGGTGGTATCCGGGTCCAGATCATCGGCGAATCGCCGGACCAGGTCGGCATTGCGGCGCTGGTCTGCCAGGAAGATGTAGAGCAACGGGGCTTCGGCGACATAGCGCTGATGGGCCATATCGGCAATGGCAAGTGCCTCATCATGATCCGTGACCCTGATGGCCGACCATTCGTGGAAGTAGCGGCTGGTCGCAGCATGTTGGGCCGCCTGCTCCAGCAGGGCGATGGTCTGGTCGTCAACCGGTTCGTCGGTGAATCCGCGGATGGAGCGTCGCTCAAGCAAGGTCCGTATGGTGGGATTGTCGGCCAGATTTGCGGCCGGGGTTTTCTGTGAATTTGATAAGGTCATTTTGACATTCTGGCCGCCAACGCCTGCCAATGCAAGACCTTGTCGTCAAAATCACGCAATCAGCGTTATCAGGCCCATCCTGGTGTCAGTCAGCATCCTGTGCTTTCAGCGCTGATGGCGGCGATCGATCAGAGCCTGGGAACCACGCTCGAACAGGCCGGAGACCAGGGCAGTGACGGCTGCCGACAGAACGCCGAAGAGTAGGCCGGCGGTAGCGCTCTCCTGTTCCTCTTCGGGGTTGTCCATGCCTCCGTTGCGCTTGCGGACCAGTCCGCTCCAGAAAGACTGGAAGAGTTTGCCCGCCAGCAGTGCGGCGATGCTGGGAAGCGCAAACTTGATCAGCTTGTCTGTCAGCGAGTCCGGGTCCGATTCAATCGAGTTGCGCATGTCATTCACCTTGCCATCTACCTGATGAAGCATGCCGACCACTTGGTCGGCCATTCCGCCAGATTCCCGTCCTGAGTCCGTCATAGGTCCATTATCCCACACGCATGGGGTTAAAATACCATGCATGGATACTGTGAAAAACGCGGCGGGCAATGATGCCTCGGCTGAGAGTGAGGGCTACGCCGTGTTGTTACGGCATGGTCAGACTATTTGGAGCAAAACAGGGCAATATACGGGACGCACTGATATTCCCTTGACTGACCAAGGACGTGAACAGGCCAGAGAGGCCGGTCGGCGGCTGGCCAAAGCCTTTCCCGAGGGGTTTGACGCCGGCTGTGTTTTTTCCAGTCCCCTGCAACGTGCCAGGCAGACAGCCGAGCTGGCCGGCTTTCCTGATCCGACACCGATGGATGAGATTCTGGAGTGGGATTATGGTCCGGCCGAAGGGCATCGTCCTCAAGATGTGGTGGCTGGTCTCGGCCGCGACTGGAAACTGTGGGTCGACGGCCCACAGGCCCTGGGCATCAATGAACTGACCGGTGACCGGGTGGTCGTGCTGCCTTCGGGCAACCGTGTTCCAGTGCACGTGACCCGCGGTGAAAGTCTGGATCAGGTGGCCGCTCGTGCGCGAGAGATAGTCCGATGGCTTGAACCCCAGGTATGCGCGGGGCGGCATGTGCTCCTGGTGGCACACGCCCATATTCTGCGCATCCTGACCACGCAGTGGCTAGCCTTAGATCCAAGCAAGGCCCAGTTGCTCAGGATGAATACGGCGCATTACGGTGTTCTCGGCATCTACCAGGGTGAACGTGTGCTCAGGCAGTGGAATGTGTGAGTCATTATCCGAATGGAACTTTATCGAACATTGAATGCTTCCGGTGTGTTGTCCAGATAGATGCGGTGTGTACAGAACCCGATAAGCTTGTCAGTGCGAGGGCATGTCATCGATGGGCGGGGACGAAAGACAGGTCGGACGTCGCTATCGACCGGTATCATTGCAACTTCAACGATTCAATGATATGAGTATGCTGATGCATCCACTGATGTTTCGGCTGTTGTGACGATTGAGCCCTATGACCGCACAGGATCATTAGGATGGACTGGGATGGTTACATTGCAAGATGTCGCACACGCGGCAGGGGTGTCGATCGCGACCGCTTCGTGGGCTGTCAATGACAATAAGGATGTCAGAATTCCTGAGGAGACCAGGAAGCGCGTAAGGCGTATAGCGAAGAGCATGGGGTACAGAAGAAACGCCCTGGCAAGCGGCTTGGCGCGCGGGCGGTCCGACTCAATCGGATTCATCAGTGATGGTGTTGCTACTTCTCCGTTTGCAGGTCAGGTCATCCGCGGTGCTCAGGATGAGGCTTGGCGCAATGGCAAAATACTGTTGGTGGTCGATACCAACGGCGATTCGCGTATAGAGCACAGCGCGCTTTCATTCATGCTGGAGAGGCAGGTTGAAGGCATTGTCTATTCCAGTTGGGTGCATCACGAAGTAGTCCCTCCTAAAGAATTAAGGCAGGTCAATTCGGTTCTGGTAAATTGCTATGACCGTGACAGTACATACCCGGCAGTCGTGCCAGATGAGGTACAGGGTGGTTTGACCGCAACCAATCTGCTCATTGCTGCGGGTCATAAACGGATAGCGTTCATCAATCAGTCGGAATCTTCACCTGCTTCGGTTGGGCGTTTGCGGGGATATCGTCAGGCATTGGAACAGGCGCAGATTTCCTTCGACCCCTCCTTGGTGATTCTTGCCAAGGCCGATCAAGAGGGTGGGTATGGAGCGGTGGACGCGCTGATGAAGACAGGGGCTACTGCGGTATTCTGCCATAACGATAGAACGGCCATGGGCCTGTACGACGCTTTGAGGGAGCGTGGAGTGCGTGTTCCCGATCATCTTTCGGTCGTTGGGTTCGACAACCAGGAAGTGATTGCGGCCCACCTTCATCCTGGCCTGACAACTGTGGCTCTTCCCCAATACGATCTCGGTGTACTTGGAGTGCGCATGCTGCTTGAGCCGTCGTCGGACAGGAAACACTCAAAGGATGCGGAAAGTGCCCCCGCTGTAAGACCGGGACCCCAGGATTTGCAGGAATATCAGCCGGTGCATGTCTCTTGCCCCTCAGTGGTCAGGCGCTCTATTGCCGTGCCGGCGCGCTGACGGTTTTACTTAATAAGTAGGCCTTGCGCTCAGCAACACATCCGCCTGCGACAGGCTGGACCGTGATTTGACAAAAACAGGGAAGCAGCTATTCTGGATAGTGCTTAAGCGATTAAACAAGGGAGAATAATCGCAGATTCATCGATCACGGCTGATCGAAACGACAAGAACAGATTGGATTGACTCAGTGAACACGCTATACTATCAAGCCCCGGGATATTGGGTGGGGGATTGTATGCCTTTCGGCGAGGGCGACACCTTTTACATCTTCCACCAACGCGACGATAGGGATCCTGAGCCGTTAGGAAAGCCGTTCGGGTGGTCCCTGGTTACGACAAAGGACTTCATCCATTATGAAGACCATGGCGTGGTAATCCCACACGGTGGTGAGCGTGATCAGGATCAGTTCATTTATGCCGGCTCTGTTTGCAAAGTCGATGATCGCTACCACATCATTTACACCGGCTACAACAGAAATATCGAGAACGAAGGAGGGCTTTCTCAGGTTCCGATGCATGCTGTCAGCAGCGACCTGTATCACTGGCAAAAGGTGGGCGAACCATTGCCCTTCCTGCCTCAAGATGGGTATGACCCTTCTGATTGGAGAGATCCTTGGGTGACCAGGGATGATGAGCAAGACCGGTATCTGGTTTTGTTGGGTGCTCGACAGCCTGGTCCAAAGACAAAACGAACCGGCAGGACAGTATGCTTTTCATCGCCGGATTTCATGAACTGGAAATTCGAGGGCGATTTTTGGGCCCCGGACTTGTATACGATGCACGAGATGCCGGACCTGTTCAAAATGGGAGACTGGTGGTATCACATAGTCACCGAGTACAGCGACAGACACGGGATGACCTATAGGATGTCGAGGAGCTTGAACGGGCCTTGGCTACAGCCGCCGGACGACGGTCTGGAAGGAAGCGCATATTATGCCGCACGAACCTTCGCCTTGAACGGCCATCGTATCCTGTTCGGCTGGGTTGGGACCAAGGAAGGGGATCAGGACACTGGCAATTATGAATGGGGCGGCACATTCGTGCCTCATGAAATCTTCCAGCGGCCGGATCATACTTTAGGCGTTAAGCCAGTCAATACGCTCTGGGACGGTTTCATCGATCGGAAGCCCGTCGATGACTTTGCCGTGCAAGGTGACGATGGCAGAGTGCAACATAGGATCGCCGACCATCTTGGCAGTCCTTTTGCCTTTGAAGCCGATGTCAGATTCGCCCCTTCCACTCGCTCCTTCGGGATCGTCTTGGAGGAGGATCCGGATACCGAAGCAGGCTATCAGTTCCTTTGCAAGGTTGACGACAACCGATGCACGTTTGAGGGAAGTCCGAACTATCCTTGGTTTAACACCATGAATATAGGCCTGACCAGACCTGTGCGCCTGGATGCAGACAGTGCTCATCATTTGCAAGTCGTTGTGGACGATACGATTGCCACCTTATACATTGACGGGGTGGCTTTGAGCACCAGAATGTATCGGTCCGGCGGTGGATCCGTCGGCATGTTCGTAACCGACGGCTCCCTCACACTCTCGAATGCTTGGATATCAAATACGGTAAGGAGATGATAGTTGTAAAACAATAAAGGCGTTATGCGATGACGGGGAACATCGTTGAGGCTGACAGCAATTGCTTAAGCGCTTATGCTAGGCATACATACAGGATGTGATGATGAGTCAAGGCTTCCAATGGAGGAAGGCATGAATACAGTCAGGAAAACGACGGCCGTAATCGCAGCCGCGGTACTCACGATGGGTGTTCTCTCGGGTTGTGGAGGAACAGGGGCTAGTAGCAGCTCGCAAGGTCGGGTCTACTACATGAATCAGAAAGGCGAAAACAATGAACAGTTCGTTCAGTTAGGAAAGCTGTTCACTAAGGATACGGGCATACCATTCGATATTACGACTGCTTCCCCAGGCAATTATGAGCAAACCCTGAAAAGCGAACTCGCCAAGACCAATGCGCCGACGCTTATCGGCCTGGACAACAATGACTTTCCCAACTGGGTGGATTATTGCGATGATCTTTCCGGAACGCGCATGTACAAGGATCTGCAAAACCGTGACTATGTGCTCAAAGATGGCGATACGGTCAAGGCTATTCCTTTTGTGCTTGACCGGTACGGCATCATCTACAATCGTGCGATTCTGAAAAAATACTTTGCCGCGGACTGGGCGAGCATTCACTCCGAACAGGAAGTCCGAGGATTTGATGCTCTCAAGAAGATGGTCGAAGAGATTCAGGCTCATAAAAGCGATCTAGGCATCAAAGGAGCATTCACCTCTGCTGGATTCGAGGCCAGTTCACGGCCTAGGTACGGCGACATGTTGCCGCATATACCGGTGTTTTACGAATATCGAGATCAGAACACGACGGTGATTCCTTCAAAGGTATCGGGCAAGTATGTGCCTAATCTCAAGAAGATATTCGATTTGATGATCAAAAACGAGACGGTTGCGCCAACACAGCTTTCAGGCGCGACCCTGGACGATGCTATTTCGGAATTTGCGCTTGGTGATGCGGCTTTCATCGAGATGGGATCATGGGCGTATCCACAGCTGCGCGGCAAGAAAGTCTCGGATAAGGATATGGGCGTTTTCCCGCTGTATATGGGAATCCCAGGTGAGGAAAACTCCGGGTTAACGATCAGCTCCAACTATTTCGCCATTAACAGCAAAGCCTCGCAAAAAGATAAAGACGCTACCAAGAAGTTTCTGGACTGGATGCTCGATAACGATGGAGCCAGAAAAATCGTCACTGACACCATGGGCTTCGAGACTCCTTTCAAATCCTATGCCAAGGCGGGTTTCAAAACGAAGAATCCCATACTGCGTGCCAATGATGTTTATGCCAAGCGGAACTGCTATGACTTGGTCATCCGCCCGCTTCCCACGGCTCAATGGGCTTTGACCATGGCCGATGCGATGTTGGAATACGC
This sequence comes from Bifidobacterium sp. B4079, assembly GCF_026537385.1. NCBI lineage: Bacteria > Bacillati > Actinomycetota > Actinomycetes > Bifidobacteriales > Bifidobacteriaceae > Bifidobacterium > Bifidobacterium sp. B4079. Next base: position 10,415 of record NZ_JAFNMH010000003.1, read on the forward strand.
CCAGGGGACTGGGCCATGGTCCAAGGTTGAATCGTCCTTCGTCGACGGGTGGACATCCGAGTACAACACGGTTCACAAGTCGTGAGGGAAGCTTGACCGCGCCGTAATCGGAGTGGAACCGGCGCGGTTGTGCATGAGTAAAGGATATACACGGTACGCATGCCGCGCGAACCCGGGGAAGTATGTTCGGCGGTATGCGCACCGGTATGGATGATTCATTGGATTCTGTCTCGGAGGTTGATAATGATATCGATGGCTGGCAAGACGATTTCCCGTTGGTGGGCCTTGTTCGTCTTGCCTACGTTTGTGGCATTCGTGATTGGATTCGTCATCCCCTTCATATTGGGGATTTGGCTGAGTCTATGTCGTTTCACGACTATCGCAGATGCCAATTTCATAGGAACGAAAAACTACGCTGCAGCCATATCGGATCCTGAATTCTGGCATGCTTTGTGGTACACGGCCTTGTTTACAGTGGTCACTACGGTAATCGTCAATGTGTGTGCCTTCGCGATCGCCAGTCTGCTAACGAAGGCGATAAGGGGAGCGAATCTTTTCCGGTCGATCTTCTTCATGCCCAATTTAATAGGTGGCATCGTGCTCGGCTATATCTGGATGCTGTTGCTCAACGGTGTCCTCCAGCATTGGGGTAAGTCCATCACCTTTTCAGGTACGTACGGATTCTGGGGAATGGTATTGCTGATGTGCTGGCAGCAGATTGGTTACATGATGATTATCTACATCGCCGGGTTGCAGACCCTGCCCGGTGATGTCATCGAAGCTGCATCGGTTGATGGAGCCAGCGGCGCCCAGACCCTGTTCCATATCACCATTCCACTGATGATGCCATCAATAACCGTTTGTACGTTTTTGTCGATCACCAATGGCTTTAAAATGTTTGACCAGAATTTGGCTCTGACCAATGGAGCACCGTCCAATTCTTCAGAACTGGTTGCGTTGAACATTTATAGGACATTTTACGGACGGGCTGGGTTCGAGGGAGCAGGCCAGGCCAAGGCGGTTATTTTCTTCGTCATCGTGGCCCTTGTCGCTATCCTGCAGAACAGGCTTACCGCTCGCAAGGAGGTAACCGCATGAGTGCCAAGGCCAAACATTCAGGCTGGTGGACACTGTTCTTCACACTGGTGTGCCTACTGTGGGTATTCCCGATAGTGCTGGTTGGTATCAATTCCTTCAAGGACAAAGTCTATATCACTCATGATGCCTTCTCCATTCCGCTGGGCGACATGTTCGCGGGCCTCGACAATTACCGAAAGGGCATTGAACAGACCAACTTCTTTGCCAGTTTTGGATGGACGGTAGTGGTAACGGTAGGATCTGTCGCACTGATTCTGCTATGCACCTCGATGTGTGCCTGGTGGATCGTCCGGGTGAACAATCGTACGGCAAAATCGCTTTATCTGGTCTTCCTCTTCAACATGATCGTTCCCTTCCAGATGGTGATGTTCACCCTGTCCAAGATGGCCGACATCATAGGGCTCAACACGCCTTGGGGACTGTGGATCATATATCTTGGGTTCGGCTCCGGACTTCCGGTGTTCATATTCACCGGAGTGGTCAAGGGAATCCCCCAAGAGCTGGAGGAGTCGGCCATGATTGACGGGGCGAGTGTCCCCAGGACCTTTTTTGAGATTGTTGTGCCCATCATGAAACCCTCCATAGTGTCAGTGGCGATTCTGGAAGCCATGGGAATCTGGAATGACTTCCTGCTGCCCTACTTGACTTTGGATCTGCGAAAATATCGGACCATCAGCATTGCAGTGCAATATCTCAAAGGCGGTTACGGGACTGTCGATATGGGAGCGATGATGGGCTGTCTTGTCATGGCTATCATTCCCATAGTCATTTTTTATGTAATCTGTCAGAAGTACATCATCAGTGGAGTATTGGCTGGTGCTGTAAAGGGCTGAAACTGCAATTCCTCCATGGTCCCTGGGCTGCTTTCTTAGGCCCGGGGACCATTTTCATTCCTCCGACAGGCTGTTTGGCTAGCCTGGTTGCAATACCGCGGACGGTATGTGCTGAGCAGGAGCCTCAGTCTGCCTGTCTGCATCATCGGAGGATTTTGTGAAAGTAGAGCTGATTTTGAATTGCAAACGGTGTCATTAATGTATGTCATCTCTTCGTCTCTAAGACTTGCCGCAGATTGAAGGATAGTTACTGTTTCTCCAGTGATTGTAAAGGCTGAGTAATGATTTGCAGGCAGACAAGTTTCTTATTATGATAACGTGTGCAATACAAGTAGCCGCTTGGCGCTATGCCATTGATGGCGATTCGGTGTTGGTAATGGCCTTTCCGGGCAAGGACGGGGAAGGCCACTGTCAAAGCAGACCGGGCCGAGGCGAGGTTTGGCATCAATGGCGAGAATGGAGGAACTGCCCAATGACGGAATTGACTGAGCCAAGAGCATCAATATCAGCAGCCGAGTTTGCTGAGGGGGTTCGCAAACGACTGGTTCAACGCTGGGGAGTCGATGAGGCTGCAGCATCGCCGGTTCAGATTTATCAAGCAGCTTCTCAGCTGGTACGCGATCGTATGGCGCCATCTTGGAAGTGCAGCAATCGACGCATGGCCGAAGGCACGACCAGGACTGTGGGCTACTTGAGCGCAGAGTATCTGCTGGGGCGGCAATTGCCCAATGCTCTTCTGGACGCAGGGATGACTGATCAATTTAATGAAGCCATGCGGGAATTGGGTTTTGACCCCGATGACGTCATCGAAGCAGAGCATGAGCCCGGTTTGGGCAACGGCGGATTGGGCAGACTGGCAGCCTGCTTTATGGATTCTTTGGCCTCGCTTGATCTGCCGGCCATCGGGTATGGTATTCGGTACCGCTATGGCATATTCGAGCAGGTCTTCGACGCAAATGGCAGACAGTCGGAAAAACCCGATGACTGGTTGTCTGCCGGCGATGCCTGGGGATATCGACAGACGGAGAGAGCGCAAAGGGTTGCTTTTGGAGGTCAGGTTACGGAACAGGGCGGCCATAGGGTTTGGCACCCGGCCTGGTCGGTTCAGGCGGTTCCTTATGACTATCCGATTCCTGGTTATGCATCTGGGCGTATAAATACGCTTCGTCTCTGGCAGTCTGAAGCATTGGATGGCTTTGATCTGCAACGCTTCAACCAGTCAGACTATGGCGGTGCGGTACAGGCTCAGGTGCGAGCGAATACCATCAGCGCGATCCTTTATCCCGAGGATTCCAATACAGACGGCAAGCGTCTCAGATTGGAGCAGCAGTATTTCTTTGTCGCTGCATCCTTGGCCGATGCCATAGCGACCTTCTACCATGGTCAGGCTCATCCTGATCTGAGTGCTCTGCCTGATCATATTTGTTTCCAGTTGAACGATACGCATCCGGTCATCGGGATCGCCGAACTGATGCGCATCCTTTTGGATGACTTCGGCTATGAATGGGCACAGGCATGGGAGATCACACAGAGGACTTTCAACTATACCTGCCATACGCTCTTGCCAGAGGCTTTGGAGGAGTGGCCGCGCTCGCTTTTTGTGGAATTGTTGCCCAGGCATATGGAGATCATCGAGCGCATCGATGCTGATTTTGTCAGATATTTGAGGGACGAACAGGTTGACCAGGAGCGGATTGATGCCATGCGTATCATCACGCGAGGCGAGGATCCTACAATTCGCATGGCTTATCTGGCTACGGTTGGATCCACCAAGGTCAACGGTGTTGCACAGCTGCATTCCAGACTTCTGCAAGAGGTCACGCTCAGGGACTTTCACACCGTTTATCCTGGCAAGTTCACCAACGTAACCAATGGAGTGACTCCTAGACGCTTCATGAGACTGGCAAATCCGCGGCTCTCGGATCTGATTACGGAGGGTTTGGGGACTGATTCTTGGGTTGCCGACCTTTCCAAACTGTCTGGTTTGGAACCGCTGGCCGATGATGACGGCTTCGTGGCGCGCTTCATGCACGTCAAGGATGACAATAAAAGGGATTTTGCTCTCTACGCTCAACGACGGTATGGCTTCAGCCCCGACCCTTCAACCATGTTCGATGTCATGGTCAAGCGCCTGCATGAGTACAAGCGGCAGTCATTGAAGATACTGGCGGTCATTGCTGATTACTCCGATATAATCGCCGGAGGATCCGACAATCATCGGGCGCAGCCAAGAACGGTTATTTTCGGTGCAAAAGCCGCCCCTGGTTATGCCATGGCCAAGCTGACCATCCAGCTGATCAACAATGTGGCCAGAGTCATCAATGCGGATCCACGGACCGATGGATTGCTTAAGGTGTATTTCCCGGCAAACTACAACATCAGCATGGCGGAACACCTGATTCCCGCCACGGACCTTGATGAGCAGATTTCGCAGGCCGGCAAGGAGGCCAGCGGGACAAGCAACATGAAATTCGCGCTGAATGGGGCTCTGACTGTCGGAACTTTGGACGGGGCAAATGTGGAGATACGCGAGAAGGTGGGTGCAGAGAACTTCTTTGCTTTCGGGCTGAACGTGGATCAGGTGCATGCTTTGGATGCTGAGGGATATGCTCCTATGGCATATTATGACAAGGATGCTCGTCTGAGAGCTGCTATTGATATGGTGGCATCAGGAGCCTTTTCGCATGGTGATCGTGATACTTATCGCAAGCTTGTCCAGGATTGGCTGAAGCACGATCAATTCATGGTCATGGCTGACTTCGGAGCCTACATGGATGCTCAGCGCAGGATTGACCAAGCATACAGACAGCCCGATCAGTGGGCTCGCAAAGCCATACTCAATATCGCCCGATGCGGCTCTTTCAGTTCCGATCGGGCGGTAGAGGATTATCTGACCCGGATTTGGATGCCAGGAACACGCAGATAAGCGGGGCCTGACGATTGCAGGAAGGTCACCGGGGAGGTTTGGTTGTATCCCTGAGGATCAGGTGCGTGGGGAACATTTGGTAAAGTTCCCCCGCATCCTTTCCTGTGATCAGGCTGAGTATCTTGTCTGCTGCCGCCCTGCCCATGGCGTAAGGATCCTGTTGTATGGTGGTCAGTCCGATTGCGTCGCTGTAGGTGCTGTCGTCAAAACCTATAACGGATAGATCGTCAGGGACTTCTCGGCCATAGCGATGAAGACGGTAAAGAATTGGTATAGCCAATTCATCAGTTTGGAAGCATACAGCTGTCGGCGCTGGTTCCAGTGCCAGGAGTTGGGACAAGGCTGAGTTGTAGACATCTTGCCCGAGAGGACATTGTATGGCAGTGGCCTCATCCTGAATGTCCGCCTTGCGACAGGCATCCATAAAGCCTTCAAGCCGCTCGTCAGCCCTATAGCGGAAGGGTGAACCGTGCCCTGCCCTAATGAATGCTATTCGTCGATGGCCTAGGCCGATCAGATGGTTGACAGCCAGACGCATGGAGTCGCGGTCGTCGATATAAACGGCTGCGTCAAATTCCTTGATGGCTGGGATGTTGATGCCTACGATAGGCACATCCATGTTCCCCAGCCTGGCGATTTCATCCGGCTCTATGTTGAATGAGCAAACCACTACCGCGTCTGCGTTCCGACGAACTGGCAAATCGGAAAAAAACCGGCTGCGTGCTTCAAAGGTATTCATTGTATAAATGGAGATATCGTAGCCTGATTGTTGAAGAACATCATTGAGGCCCGCGAAGACATGGCTGTTGAACCATTTGGTCACACTGTCGCTTATGAGCATGGCAATGCGCATGGATTGTCCTGACTTCAGCGCTGCTGCCGATCTTGATATGCTAAAGTCCAACTGACGGGCAATTGTGAGGACTTTGGCGCGGGTTTTCGCGGAAACCAGCTGTGGACGAGTGAAAGACCGGGATACGGTGGAGACTGATACGCCGGCTTTCCTGGCAACGTCCTGGATGGTGGATTTCAATGGGTGCCTCCGATTGCCGAAGAGGAGACGTCCGCTGGGGATGCCGTTATGGTGCAGCACCTCATTCGAATCCTCCTCCATGATCCAGTTCGATGTGACGGAGCCTGCCCTCGTATCTGATAGATAACGATAGCAATTTCCTTCTTCATCTACTTCATCTTTATTATAGAACCTGGGATGCAGATCTAATCCGTCGCAGATGTTATATCCGGGAAGTAGCGCGTTTGCAGTCTTTATATAGGTTTTGAAATCGATCGCACGAATGCTGTTGATGCCACCGTGTGAAAGGCTGACGCATTGATGACAACGATTGAATTATAGAGAATCCTGAGTCTTGTGGGCTTAAAAGAGTCATGTTGAGCCGAATCATAGAACGGACATGTCGATGAAATGACTTAGCAAATCGCATTCCGCCATCCCTCATTGCTATCGTTTGCATTTTTCCGTTTTTTGTGGACAATAGAAGTAGGTCGAATTTCAGTTCGGTACGAGTCGCTGGCTGGACACAAGTGACAGCGAGGAATTCGACTGAACAAGAAAGAAAGGTTCGATGATGAATCATACGATAACCAAGGGAATTGGTCTATTGGCGGCTCTGACTTTGTCCGTCGGAGCCTTGGGCGCCTGCGGATCGGCTCAATCGGCTGATGGTGGTAAGACAGCCGCTGGCAAGGTCTTCTTCCTGAATTTCAAACCAGAAGCAGCGGACCAGTGGAAAGCGATCGCTGAAGAATATACCAAGGAAACCGGCGTCAAGGTTGATGTGCAAACGGCGGCCTCCAATACATACGAACAGACGCTGAAGTCGGAGATGGCCAAATCGCAGGCTCCGACCTTATTCCAGGTGAATGGGCCCGTGGGCCTAGCCAGTTGGAAGTCTTATACGGCAGACATGTCCAAAAGCGAAGTGTATCGTCAACTGACCAATCAAGACCTGGCGCTCAAGTCGGATGACGGTCAGCAGGTCCTGGGAGTTCCTTATGCCATGGAGACCTATGGGCTGATTTATAACAAGGACATCATGGGCAAGTACATGAAGTTGTCTGATGCCAAGGTCAAGTCCGTAAAGGATATAAATTCATTTGACAAGCTCAAGGCGGTTGCTGATGGCATTCAGCAGCACAAGGATGAGCTTGGCGTCAAGGGTGCCTTTACCTCGGCAGGGTTCGACTCTAGCTCCGATTGGCGCTTCAAGACGCATTTGGCCAATATCCCTCTCTATTACGAACTCAAGGAAGATAAGATCACCACTCAGCCAGAATCCGTCAAGGGAACTTATTTGCCTCAATTCAAGCAAATCTTCGATCTTTATCTGAAGGATTCCACCACTGATCCCAAGCAGCTGAGCTCCAAGACCGGCGATGACGCCAATTCGGAATTTGCTCTTGGAGAGGCCGCTCTATATCAGAATGGAACCTGGGCATGGACTGATTTGGAGAAAGCAGGTATGTCCAAGGATCAGATCGGCATGATGCCCATCTACATCGGCGCTCCCGGCGAGAAGGATCAGGGACTGGCGACAGGTTCGGAGAATTACTGGTGCATCAACAAGAAGGCCTCCAAGGATGATCAGCGGGCGACGGAGAAATTCCTGGCTTGGATGATAACGTCCGAAAAGGGCAAGAAAGCCATGAGCAGCGATATGGGCTTTACCACCCCCTTCAAGAGCTTCGACGATGTAAAATCCGACAATCCTCTTGTTGAGGAGGCAGTCAAAGACTCCAAGTCCGGTAAGACCCAGGTTAGCTGGAACTTCACCATGATGCCCTCCGAGCAGTGGAAGAATGACCTGGGCAACGCCCTTCTGGAGTACGCGCAGGGCACCGGCAGCTGGGATAAGGTCAAGTCGGCGTTCGTAGACAATTGGGCTAAGGAGTATCAGGTCAATCGTCAGGCCTGATATTTAGAGCGTCGGCTCTTCCATTCTGCTTGCTGAGATGAGCAGCTGCCCGTCATGGACTTGTCCGAATTTGTGAGGAATGGTCATGGCGGGCTTGGATGGAGCCGGGGAAGGAATGGATGACCCATGGTAGTCAGATCGATACGGCGTTGGTGGGTCCTTTTTACCGTGCCCACAGTGGTGGCCTTCATAGTCGGATTTATTGTCCCCTTTCTTATGGGTGTGTGGCTGAGCCTGTGTCGTTTTACGACAGTGACTGATGCACGATTCATCGGGTTAGCCAATTACCGTGCAGCGCTGGCCGACGGGGAATTCTGGCATGCTTTGGTCTATACCGTCGCCTTTACCATAGTGACGACTGTTGTTGTCAACGTAGCTGGATTCGCGGTGGCCTACATGCTGACAAAGGCGATCCGAGGGGCGAATGTGTTTCGCTCTGTCTTTTTCATGCCGAACCTGATCGGCGGCATCGTTCTTGGATACATTTGGCTGCTGCTGCTCAACGGCGTGCTCTCCCGATGGGGCCGATCCATCACTTACTCGGGAATGTACGGATTCTGGGGAATGGTGCTCCTGTACTGCTGGCAGCAAATCGGATACATGATGATTATCTATATTGCCGGCCTGCAGGCTCTTCCCGGTGATGTGCTGGAAGCCGCCTCGGTCGATGGTGCCAATAGCCGGCAAAGGCTGATGATGATCACGCTACCCCTGATGATGCCGTCGATAACTGTGTGCACTTTCCTGACAGTGACCAACGGCTTCAAGATGTTCGATCAGAACCTGGCATTGACCAATGGCGCGCCTTCGAACACCTCTGAGCTCCTGGCGCTGAACATTTACCGGACGTTTTATGGCAGGACCGGGTTTGAGGGCGTCGGGCAGGCGAAGGCAGTGGTGTTCTTCGTTATCGTGGCGCTGATTGCGCTGATACAGAACCGGCTTACCACCAGCAAGGAGGTAACGGCATGAGTGAGAAAACCAAAAGATCCGGCTTATGGAGCGTCTTTTTCACTCTGGTATCCATACTGTGGGTGTTCCCTCTGGTGCTGGTGCTGGTCAATTCCTTCAAAAACAAGGCATATATATCGCGCAATGCCTTCTCGATACCTGTAGGCAGGGCATTCGTTGGTTTGGAGAATTACCGGCGTGGCATCGAGCGGACCGACTTGATTGCCAGCTTCGGATGGACGGTGCTCATTACGGTTGGATCGGTGCTGCTGATTCTGCTCTGCACCTCCATGTGCGCATGGTGGATCGTCCGCGTCGATAATTGGGCGGCCAGAACCTTGTATGTCCTGTTCCTGTTCAACATGGTCGTGCCCTTCCAGATGGTCATGTTTACGCTGTCCAAGCTGGCGGACATGCTGGGGCTTAACACACCTTGGGGATTGTGCCTTGTCTATCTTGGATTCGGCGCTGGTCTGGCTGTTTTCATTTTCACTGGCGTCATCAAGGGCATACCCCGGGAGCTGGAGGAGTCAGCCATGATTGATGGAGCAAGTATTCCACGTACTTTCTTTGGAATCGTGGTGCCAATCATGCGGCCCTCGATTGTATCAGTGGCCATCCTCGAGGCTATGTGGATATGGAATGACTTCCTCTTGCCCTATTTGACCTTGGACATGCGCAGGTTCAAAACGATGAGCATAGCCATTCAGTATCTAAAAGGCGGTTATGGCAGTGTGGATATGGGTGCCATGATGGGATGCCTGGTGTTGGCAATCATCCCGATTGTTATCTTCTATCTGATTTGCCAGAAGTACATAATCAAAGGTGTGCTTGCCGGAGCAGTGAAGGGGTAGGCCGATGTTTCAGACACGGGGGCCTGCCCGGATCTTCTTCCCTGGCGGGCTCCCGTGCTGAGCATCATTGCATGGAGGTTTGATGGGTTTTCTCTCTCCCGATTCAGGGTTGATGCGCGGATTGTCGGATCTGGCGGATGCCATCTGGATCAACATGCTCATGCTGGTTACGGGCCTGCCCTTGGTTACCATTGGTGCGGCTTTGTCGGCAGGACATTATGCCGCTCGAAGGTCCCTCCAGGGACGAGGCCATGTGACTGCCGATTTTTTCCATGCCTTTCGAGTGGAATTTGTGCAGTCCACGTGCATATGGCTGATATTGTGCCCGATTGGCTGCCTGCTGATATGCGGATGGCTCCTGGTGCGCGTACCCCTCTTGCTGATACCCGGATTCGCCTTGGGGCTGCTATGGGCCATCGTCTTCGAATGGGTCTGGTCGCTGCAAGCCGGTTTTGAAAATACTGTTCTGCGGACCATGCTGAACGCACTGGTCATCGGCGTTGTCAATTGGCCGCGCACAGCGGCTTTGGCCGTCATGGACTTGGCATATTTACTGCTTTTGGCCGTCTGCTGGTTCCACCTTCCCCAGGGGCTTTTCCTTCTCGTGGTTCTAGGGTATGGAACACTTGTCATGCTCCATACGCCGATCCAGAAACCCACCCTTGACAGGTATCGGACCGGCAATTCGCAATAGACATAAGCATGTATACGATTCCATCAAATTGACTCGGATGTAAATGAAAAGGCGATGCAATGCTGATTAAGGAATGACAACGATTGCAAGAATAATCTTGGTGGCTGTTGAACCTCGTGCGATTGCTCCCGGTATTCGACTTGCTGCCAAAGTAAGCAAAGGAGATCAACTATGTCACGGGGCGATGGTCCGGGGGTAATGCCATTGGAATGCCAGGAAGGCACACGTTGCGCAGGGTGGAATGAGGTCAAATCATGAGTGCGAAAGCATTGCAGTCATTGCCGGACACTACGGGCGCACTGGCACGTCTTGCCGCTTTGTGCGGTGTTGCTGCTGAATATGAGGATCAGCAAGGCGAATTGCAGCATATAGATGACGATGTGCTCGTCAGAGTGCTGGGGGCAATGGGTGTTCCAGCCAAGGACGATGCGCAGATCGGTCTATCGCTGAAGCGCATACTTCGTGAACAGAATGAACAGTTGTGTCCGCCGACCATCGTGCAGACCGTGGGCAATGCTGTCAGGGTGCCACTTCGTGCATCTGCAGGTTCCGTGCGAGTTTCGTTGAGACTCGAGGACGGAACGGATCAATCATCGTCGCTGGCGATCACGTCGGGAGGCGGCCCGGATGACGGTCGACCCCTCTTTCTGGTTTTGGATGGCAGGATTCCGATTGGGTACCACAAGCTCACCGTATCGGACGGCGTGCGGAGCGCGGTGTCGACGGTGATTGCTGCGCCGGGACATATTGATCTGCCGGCTGCGGTTGCTGAGCATCCACGATGGGGCTGGATGGTTCAGCTGTATTCGGTGCGCTCGCCGCAATCCTGGGGTGTCGGCGATTTCGGTGATTTACGTAGGCTTCTTGTGGATGCCGCTGATAAGACCAAGGCCGATTTCATGTTGATAAATCCTATTCATGCCGCCGAGCCAGTGCCTCCAATGACGCCTTCGCCGTATTTTCCATCCTCTCGTGTGTTTATCAATCCCCTCTATATCCGACCTGAGCTGATCGACGAATATCAGAATCTGCCGCCAAGGGATAAGCAACGTATCCACACGCTCCTGAAGCAGGTATCTATGGATGATGCCGATCCTGACGTAATTGACAGGGATCATAGCTGGAAGTGCAAAGAGGCAGCCTTGCGGATCATCTATGGCGAGGGTGAGCTGAGTCAGGAACGTGCTGGACAGCTGGAACAGTTCATTGATTCCGGTGGTGCTGAGCTCAAGGACTTCGCCTTGTGGTGCCTGGCATACCAATGTTGGGGCAGGCCTGATTCTGGATCCGACTCATGGTTCCATAGATTCGGCCCGGATTCCATCGCTGTCAGGAACCTGTTGCAGGAGCATCATGACGACTTCGATTTCTACGTCTGGATGCAATGGGTTGCTGATCAACAGCTGGATCGGGCGCAGAGGGCTGCCCGGGATGCCGGCATGGCTATTGGTCTGATGGAAGACATGGCTGTCGGTGTCAATCCTCTTGGAGCCGATGTCTGGACTCATCCGGAATCCTATGCATCCGGTGCTACGGTGGGCGCCCCGCCAGATGCTTTCAATCAGCAGGGGCAGAATTGGATGCAGCCGCCGCTTGATCCGATGAGTTTGCAGCGGACCGGGTTTTCGGCCTATAGGCAATTGGTCCATGCCATGTTTGCTCATTGCGGGGCCGTCCGCATCGATCATGCCTTGGGCTTGTTCCGACTCTGGTGGATTCCTGACGGGTTGCCTGCGAGCAAGGGAGCCTATGTGTCCTATGATCAGGATGCCATGCTGGCGGTCTGGGCCATTGAGGCGACTCGTTCCGGAGGGATGGTCATCGGGGAGGATCTGGGTGTCGTCCCACGTTACGCTTCTCAGGCTCTGGCTGAACGTGGCATTCTGGGCACCGTCATTGAGTGGTTTGAACAGCAAGATGGACGGTTTGCGGATCCGGCACAGTACCGCCAGTGTGCGTTGGCGGCCGTGACCACGCATGATCTGCCGCCAACGGCTGGATATCTTCGTTATGAACATGTGCGACTCAGAGAGAAACTGCACCTGCTGAACACGTCGCCTGCCAGTTTTGAACATACTGCCAAGCAGGAGCATGCGGCCATGCTGCACTTTCTGCAGGACCATGGCTGGTTGGATAAAGCAGCTGCCGATGATGAGGACGGCCATATGCAGGAAATCGTGCAGGCTATGCACCGTGCCATCGCCGAGTCCCCCTGCCTGCTCAAGGTCGCCGCGTTGGTTGACGGAGTGGGTGAGGCTCGTTCGCAGAATCAGCCCGGCACGGTCGATGAATATCCCAATTGGCGCGTTCCATTGGCTGATGAACATGGACAAGCAGTGAGTGCTGACAAGGTGTTCGATATGGCCCGTGTTCGCGCACTTGCCGGGATTATGCAGAAAGGGTGAGCCGAACTGCCGCCATCCCGATATTCGCTCATTTGTCAACAGCGTTCTTGGTAACGGGAATAATATTTGCCAGAAGAAGTTGAGTGATGTAGGCTCAAGTTTCGGAGTGGTCATGATGGCTGCTTGCCCGGGACGACGGAAGTCGGCCATCGGGGCCACGAACGAAGCGCGAGCGGAGAACGTGAACGTCGAGGTGCGGGGTCAGACCCTACGCCCCATTTCATCAGGAGGTAACGAGTATGGCACGTGCAGTTGGCATCGATCTGGGAACCACCAATTCCTGCATTGCAACCCTTGAGGGCGGCGAGCCCACGGTAATCGTCAACGCTGAGGGCGCGCGGACCACGCCGTCGGTGGTGGCATTCAGCAAGTCCGGCGAGATTCTGGTCGGCGAAGTGGCCAAGCGCCAGGCGGTCACCAACGTGGACCGGACCATCAGCTCGGTCAAGCGCCACATGGGCACCGACTGGTCCGTCGAGATCGACGGCAAGAAGTGGACCCCGCAGGAGATTTCGGCCCAGATCCTCATGAAGCTCAAGAGGGACGCCGAGTCCTACCTGGGCGAGCCCGTCACCGACGCGGTCATCACCTGCCCTGCATACTTCAACGACGCTCAGCGCCAGGCCACCAAGGATGCCGGCAAGATCGCCGGTCTGAACGTCCTGCGTATCATCAACGAGCCCACCGCTGCAGCTCTGGCCTACGGTCTGGAGAAGGGCAAGGAGGATGAGCGCATCCTGGTCTTCGATCTGGGCGGCGGCACCTTCGATGTCTCCCTGCTGGAGATCGGCAAGGATGACGATGGCTTCTCCACCATCCAGGTCCAGGCCACCAACGGCGACAACAAGCTGGGCGGCGATGACTGGGATCAGAAGATCATCGACTGGCTGGTCAGCGAGGTCAAGAACAAGTACAACGTGGATCTGTCCAAGGACAAGATCGCCCTGCAGCGGCTCAAGGAGGCTGCTGAGCAGGCCAAGAAGGAGCTGAGCTCCTCCTCGTCCACCAGCATTTCCATGCAGTACCTGGCCATGACCCCCGACGGGACCCCAGTCCACCTGGACGAGACCCTGACCCGGGCGCACTTCGAAGAGATGACCTCCGACCTGTTGGGCCGCTGCCGCACGCCCTTCAACAACGTGCTGCACGATGCCGGCATTTCGGTTCAGGACATCGATCATGTGGTGCTGGTCGGCGGCTCCACCCGTATGCCCGCCGTCAAGGACCTGGTCAAGGAACTGACCGGCGGCAAGGAAGCCAACCAGACCGTCAACCCCGATGAGGTTGTGGCTGTCGGCGCTGCCGTGCAGTCCGGCGTCATCAAGGGCGACCGCAAGGACGTGCTGCTGATCGACGTGACCCCGCTTTCCCTGGGCATCGAGACCAAGGGCGGCATCATGACCAAGCTGATCGACCGCAACACCGCCATCCCCACCAAGCGGTCCGAGGTCTTCTCGACCGCCGAGGACAACCAGCCCTCCGTGCTGATCCAGGTCTATCAGGGCGAGCGTGAGTTCGCCCGTGACAACAAGCCCCTGGGGACCTTCGAGTTGACCGGCATCGCTCCGGCTCCGCGTGGCGTTCCTCAGATCGAGGTCACCTTCGACATCGACGCCAACGGCATCGTGCACGTCTCCGCCAAGGACAAGGGCACCGGCAAGGAGCAGTCCATGACCATCACCGGCGGTTCCGCCCTGCCCAAGGACGAGATCGACCGCATGGTCAAGGAGGCCGAGGCCCACGAGGCCGAGGACAAGCAGCGTCGTGAGGATGCCGACACACGCAACGCCGCCGAGTCCGCCGCCTACCAGACCGAGAAGCTGGTCAACGACAACAAGGACAAGATCTCCGACGAGGTGGCCAAGGAGGTCACCGACAAGGTCAACGCTCTGAAAGAGGCTCTGAAGGGCGAGGACATCGACAAGATCAAGAACGCCCAGAGCGAGCTGATGACCTCTGCCCAGAAGATCGGGCAGGCCCTCTACGCCCAGCAGGGCTCCACTGATGGTGCAGGCGCTCAGGGCGCTGCAGGTGCCGCCGGTGCTGCCTCGGGTGCAGGCTCCTCTTCGTCCGCCGATGACGACGTGGTGGATGCAGAGGTCGTGGACGACGACGACAAGAAGAAGGACGGCGAGTGACATGTCGGCCTTAGATAAGGATGATGCCGGGCCGCTGAAGGGCGACCCGGCCGCCGCCGGCGAACCGGGCGGAAACGAGGCCAAGTCCTCTGACGCCGCCTCGGCGCCCGACCAAGAAGCGGCTCGCGGACGTCACGCCGACAAGAGCGCAGCAGACGAGAGCCAGGCGGCCGGCCAGACCTCGCCGGACTCCGCCAAGGACGGGCCGTCAGCAGATGCTCAGGCCGATGACAAGACGGATGCTGACAAGGGATCGGGTGGGCTGACTCCTCTGGGCCAGGCCAAGAAGGAGGCTGCCGATTATCTGGAGGCCCTTCAGCGCGAGCGGGCCGAGTTCGTCAACTTCCGCAACCGCGCCAAGAAGGAGCAGGACATCTTCCGCCAGCACGGCATCGTGGATGTGCTGACCGCCCTTCTCCCGGCCCTTGACGACATCGACCGGATCAAGGAGCATGGGCAGATGGACGACTCCTTCCAAGCCGTGGCCAAGAAGATCGACAAGACCTTCGAGAAGTTCGGCGTTGAGAAGTTCGGTGAAAAAGGCGAAGACTTCGATCCCACCAAGCATGAGGCCATCCTGCACAAGCCGGATCCCGAGGCCAAGAAAGAGACTGTTGACACGGTTGTCGAGGCAGGCTACCGGATCGGCGACCGGGTGATCCGGGCAGCCAGGGTGGTGGTGACCTCGCCCGGGCAGTAGCAGGGACGGTAATTGCGGACCTTCCGCAGGCTGAATCGACGCCTTCGCATGCGGCGGCTGGGTGGGCATGGTCCCGCCCGCCGCCGCATGCGAAGGGGCGGATTCCAATTCAATATATTCGTAGCTTATGAGGAAAGGAGACATGGATGGCTGAGAATGAATGGCTGAGCAAGGACTATTACAAGGTCCTTGGTGTCTCCAAGGACGCCAGCGAAGCGGAGATCACCAAGGCCTACCGCAAGCTTGCCCGCAAATACCATCCCGATCTCAATAAGACCAAAGAGGCCGAGGAGAAGTTCAAGGACATCTCCGAGGCCTACGACGTGCTCAGCAACAAGGAGCAGCGCCAGAAGTACGATGCCATTCGCCAGTTTGGCATGGGTGGAGCCCGGTTCGCCGGAGGCTCCGGCCAGGGTGGCTTCAACACTGATGCATTCTCGGACATCTTCGGTTCCATGTTCGGTGGGGCCGGGGCGCCGAATGGCACCCGGATACGCTTCGGCAATGGTTCGGGACAGCCGGACTTCGCTGACATCTTCTCCTCCTTCGGAGGAGGCGCCGGCGGTGGTGGCCGGACCACCTACCGGGAGAGCAGGCCCAGACCCGTCAAGGGCGAGGATCGCAACTCACGCATTGGCTTGTCTTTCCGTCAGGCGGTCAAGGGGGCAACGGTCTCCCTGAGCGTGGGTGGCAAGCGCTTCAAGACGCATATTCCCGCCGGGGTGCGCAACGGCCAGCGGATCAGGCTGGCCGGCAAGGGTCGGCCCGGCAGGGACGGAGGCGCAAATGGCGATCTCTACCTGCAGATCAGCGTCCAGCCCAGCCAGAGGTTCACTATGAAGGACAGGGATCTGGTCATGGCCCTGCCAGTGACCGTCTCTGAGGCTGCCCTGGGGGCCAAGGTCCAGGCCCGGGACATCGACGACCAGGTCGTCACGTTCAAGATCCCGGCTGGCTCCTCCAGCGGGGATGAGATTCGCATCGCTGGCAAGGGAGTTCAGGACCGGCGCGGCAAGGGCGACTTGGTGGGCCGGCTTGAGATTCGCATGCCCGGTCGGTTGAGCTTGGCCCAGAAGAAGGCCATGCGTGACTTTGCCAAATCCAGTGGAGACTTTGACGAGCAGATTGCTGGGGAGCGCATGAAGATATGACGATCCGGATGCCGGATCGAGGTGGAACGACCAGCGGAGAGGAGCGATGATCATGGTCAGGGTGGATCCAGAGACCAGGCGGATCTATCTGGCCTGCGCTCGCGGCCTGGTGGCCGGGCGCGTCAGCCTAGATGCTGCCGACGATGTCGGCTTGGACATTGAGCTGCCGGTCTTCAGCGTCGGCCAGGTCGGACAGTTGGCTAACATCCATCCGCAGACCCTGCGCCAATATGATCGGCTGGGTCTGATCGTGCCGGAACGGACCGAGGGGGGTGCGCGCCGATACTCCCTGCGGGATCTGGACCGGTTGGGCCAGGCCCAGCATTTGAGCCAGGACGAGTCCATCAACCTGGCCGGTGTGACCAGGATCCTTGCCCTGGCCGAAGAGAATCGCCAGCTGAGGCGCCAGCTGAGGCGCTTGCGCCAGTCACAGGGGTCCAGCATGTTCGCCGCCGCTGCCGATGGCCGGGTTGTCGAAGTCAGGCGGTCCAGCAGGGCCCGGCTCTGGCGGCAGGACACGACGCATGACGAGGCTGATCCGACTGATTCCAAATCGCTGATCGTCTGGAGCGTACGCTCCTGAGGCAGGTGAGGGGCCTGTGCTATGTTGTACGGGTTGGCCGCTCGCCCGAGCGTTGCGGCCGATCGTCGCCTGAATGCTTTGAGTACGGGGAAACCGCTTGCGCGAAATTCGTCATTCTCTGCTTTGCACGCGGCCTGCGAACTGTCGACCGACAGTACCGTTTCTTCCCTGTTGTGAAAGGTCATTGTGACTGATTCATCCATGTCCGATTCCGATTCGTCCAATTCCGATCATTCTGCCGTAGAACCTATGACTTTTGGCCAGCTGGGGGTGCCTGAGCCCTTGGTTCGCGTCCTGCGCAAGGATGGCAAGACCAGTGCCTTCCCCATTCAACGGGACACCCTGCCTGATGCTCTGGCTGGCCGCGACATTCTGGGACGGGGCCGGACCGGTTCCGGCAAGACCCTGGCCTTCAGCATTCCTCTGGTGGCTCGACTGGCTGCCGGCGAGGGAGGACGTGCCCGTCATGGCCGCGGAGGTGGTGCTAGTCCAGGCAGTCTGCCCCACCCGCGCGGTCTTGTCTTGGCTCCTACCCGCGAACTGGCTAATCAGATCGATGAGGTTCTCAATCCGCTGGCTCAGGCCTACGGCATGCGGACCTGCACCGTTTACGGCGGGGTAGGCCAGGGCCGTCAGGTCGATGCCCTTCGGCGCGGGGCCAAGATTGTGGTGGCCTGCCCGGGTCGCCTGGAGGACTTGCTTCGCCAGCACAAGCTCAGCCTGGAGGATGTGGAGATCGCCGTGCTGGACGAGGCCGACGAGATGGCCGATATGGGCTTCTTGCCCGCTGTGGAGCGGATTCTGGCCCAGGTTCGTCCGGGCGGTCAACGCATGCTCTTCTCGGCCACCTTGGATCACGGTGTGGATGCCGTGGTCAAGCGTTTCCTCAAGGATCCCAAGATTCACGAGGTGGATTCCGCCACCCAGCATGTGGATCTGATGACTCACCACATCTTCGAGACCACACAGGCCGCCAAGCACGACCTGGTCCGCACGCTGGCTGCGGGGCAGGGCAAGAGGATCCTGTTCACCAGGACCAAGTTCCAAGCCAAGAAGTTGGCCAAGAACCTGATCGATAACGGCATTCCGGCTGCCCAGCTGCATGGAAACCTCTCTCAAAACCAGCGCGATCGCAACCTCAAGGCCTTCTCGGAAGGTCTGGTCCGGGTCATGGTGGCCACCGATGTGGCGGCCAGAGGTATGGATGTCAGCGGGGTTGACTTGGTGGTCCAGGTGGATCCTCCGGCCGACTGCAAGTCTTTCCTCCACCGTTCCGGCCGCACGGCAAGGGCCGGCCACTCTGGCGATGTGGTGACGGTCGTCCTGCCCAATCAGCGGCGAGATACCCGGCGAATGCTGCGTATGGCCCACATAGACGCTAAGCCGGTCGGGGTCACGGCCAACTCCCAGGAGGTGGGTGACCTTGTGGGACCTCACGCCCCCCTGGTTGAGGGCTGGTCCTTGGAGGCCGCCATGGCCCAGAGCCGAGGATCACAGGACGGTAAGAAGGCCGGTTCCCGTGGTCGTCGGTCCGGCGGGCCCGCCCGTAGGAGGCAGAAGTACGATCGGTTCGGCAGGCGGCCGAAGGGCTCTGGCCGGGACCGTGACGGCGATGGGAGGAATCCCCGTCTCAAGCGGGCCGACGGGCTTGACGAGGATCGCCCATTCGACGGGCGTAGACGGCACGGCCATGCCGACTCCAACCATGCCGTCCACGCCGGTGGCCACCGAGGCAGAGGCAATCGGGGCCGTGCGGCCGGGGCTCGTGGGCGAGATCGCCGCGATGGCGGTCGTTTCGACGACGGCGGTCGCGACTACCGCAACGGCGGTCACAGACACAGGGGAGGCAGACGGAGGCGGGACGACAATCCCTTCCGCCAGGCCAAGTCCCACTGACCGCTCCCGCCGATCCGTTGGCGGGGCTGTCAGACCGCATGGGTCAGACCATGGTCCCTTCGCAACTCTCCCGGAGTTCGACCTTCACGGGGAGTTCAGTAGAAATGGGCGGTTCCTCCGGCGAGTTCAGGCGCCTGACCAGGGTGGAGACGGCGGCTCGGCCCAGATCGACCATGGGCTGACGGACCGTGGTCAGGCGGGGCTGGGAGACGGAGGCCTCCTTGATTCCGTCGAACCCGGTGACGATGACCTGACCGGGAACGCTTATACCCGCATCAGACAGGGCTCTCAGTACCCCAAGCCCCATCTGGTCGTTGGCACACACCATGGCCTGGGGGAGGGTGCCCTGCTTGACCAGGCTGGCGGCGATCTGATAGGCGACGGACTGGGAGAATTGTCCCCTGTAAATTGGCGCGGCCGAGGGTTCCAGCCCTTCTGACCGCAGACCCTCACAGAACCCTTCGTATCGTTTGCCGTCGTCTGGAGAATCATCCATGCCCGCCATGTAAGCCATCCGCTCCACCTGGTGTTTCTCGAACAGGTGCCTGACCAGGGTGTACATACCCTTGCGGTTGCTCACGCGGACCAGATCGAATTCGCTTTCCTGGTTGAACGGGGCATTGGCGATCATGACAACGGGCAGGCGTTTGCGCAGGAAGGCCAGGACGCTGTCAGGCACGGACCTTGCCAGGACAATCAGGCCATCCACCTTTTCCGACATGCTGTTGATCAGCTGGGGGATGTCGTCACCTTTCCCCCTTAGGCCGATGCTGACCATGAGGCTGAGGCCCTGCCGCCAGGACTCCAGTTCGCACCCCCTTAATACCTCGTCGAAGTAGAGGGAATCCGTATTGTCTTTCTGGTCGTGGGGTGGGTCGACGACTATATCGGCGGCATCCTCGTTGACCAGTTCGAAGTCGCCGATCTGGTCCAATAGGTCAATGTTGGGTAGGAAGAGGCCTATGGTGTCGGTCCGCCGGGCGGCCAGGCTCCGTGCGCTGCCGCTGGGGAGGTAGCCCAGGAGATTTATGGCCTTGAGCACGGTCTGTCTGGTCTGGGGCCTCACCCTCTCCGGGGTGCGCAGGACCCTGGAGACGGTGGCTATGGATACGCCGGCCTCGCGGGCGACATCGTAGACGGTCGGTTTCCTTGCCATCCGCTTTCCCTCCTTTCATGCATCCCATACAGCATATCATTGAAACGTGCAACCGATCGCGACATTTGGTAGCGCTAACATATATGCTTTTCATCTGACGATATGAGTAATCACATAAGTAAATAAAGGAAAATCTCGCTTAAAAGTTCCTGATGGAAGCTGATTTGCACATTTGAATGTAAGCGCATACACTAGTGGCTACGATGGCTGATCCGGCCCGGTCAAAGGATGTCGTGCCGCTCCGGGAGCCCACCCGTGTATGCACGCGCCGACTGCACCCCGATGGTAGAGGACGGATTTGGCCCGTGAATGTCAATGCGGACAAAGGAGACATATGAGACGAAAAACAGTGGCGGTGAGGATTCTCGCAACACTGGTTGCAGGGGCCACTCTCCTGGGACTAGGGGCGTGCGGAGGCAAGCCCGGAGCAACGCAGCAGGCTGCTGCAGACAGTCAGATTCTCTTTGGCGGCGATAGCGGCAACCCAACATTCACCCGTAACTTCAACCCATTCTCGACCAGCAAGAGGATAGGTATCAACTTCATCTACGAGCCCCTCGAGGTGGTCAACAGCCTCGATGGGACCTCAACCCCCTTCCTGGCCAGCGAGCATAAGATCGTGGACCCCAAGACGGTCGAATTCCAGATTCGTGACGGAGTCAAGTGGAACGACGGCAAGCCCTTCTCGGCGCAGGACGTGGTCTTCACTTTCAACCTGGTCAAGAAGGATGCGGCCATGGACTCCCTGGGGGTCTGGCAACACATCTCCTCCCTTGAGGCCTCGGGCTCCAGGGTGACTTTCCGTTTCAAGGACAACGATGTGCCCGCGGTTTCAATCGTCAGCCAGCAGAACATCGTCCCGGAGCACATCTGGAAGGGTGTGAAGGACCCTCTTAAGTGGACCAATGAGAACCCCGTCGGGACTGGCCCTTATAAGTTGGGCACCTTCAAGCCCAACCAGTACACCCTGACGAAGAACAAGGACTACTGGCAGGCCGGTAAGGTTGCGGCTGACACTATCGTCTTGCCCGCATCCAACAAGCAGTTGGACCTGGTCAACAAAAAGTATGACTGGGCCTACTCCTTCATCAACAACGTGGACAAGACCTGGGTGGGAGCCGACAAGCGGCACAACCACTACTGGTTCCCCCCGGGGGGCACGGTCTCCCTCTACCCCAACCTGACCAAGGTCCCTTTCAACGACGTGAACTTCCGCAAGGGCCTCAGCTATGCCCTCGACCGTGACAAGATCGCCAAGGATGCCGAGGAGGGCTATGTGGACGGTGCTACCCAGACCGGCCTCATTCTGCCCAACCATGACAAGTGGATCAATGATTCCATCCCCAACAAGGGAAAGGTTTCCCAGGATGAGGCCCAGTCTCTGGAGTACTTCGCCAAGGCCGGCTACAAGAAGCAGGGTGACCAGTTGGTGGACTCCAACGGCAAGCAGCTCGAGGTCAACATCACCGTGCCCAGCGGCTACACCGACTGGCTGCGCGGCGTGCAGACCATGCAGGGCCAACTGACCAGGCTGGGCATAGCCGTCAAGCTCGCCCAGCCCCAGCCCGCCGCATACACACAGGCGCAGAATAACGGCGACTATGACCTCCTGATCTCCTCCTTCGGAGGTACCGGCAGCGTCTTCCAGGACTACAACGGCCTGCTCAACAGTGAATTCGCGGTTCCTGTAGGTCAGTCGGCCAACGCCAACTTCGAGCGCTACAAGAACCCTAAGGCTGATGAGCTTTTGGCCCAGCTCAAGCAGGCGGCCGACGAGAAGTCCCAGAAGGCCATAGTCGACCAGCTCCAGCAGATCGTCTACGACGATGTGCCTGTGATCGGTCTTTTCTACGGCGGTCTCTGGGGCCTGTTCAGCACTCGGAACTACACGGGTTGGCCCAGTGAAGGCGACCCCTACACCTCACCCAGCACCTGGACCCAGTCGGTTCTCATGGTGGTCACCCATATCAAGAAGGCCTGAGAGGCCGTGCCCATCAGGGCAGGAGGAGATCGGGCTGGCCTGCAGGGCCGCCCTCCCGGCCCTGACGGATGAAAGGTCGTCACGTGCGATATTTTTTCGGGAAAATTGGTCTATTCTTCGTTACCCTCTGGGCGGCTATAACCGTCAACTTCATACTGCCCAGAATGATGCCTGGATCACCTGCCGACGCGGCCATAGCCAAATTGTCCCAGAACGGGCCAGTCACCCCTGAAGTCAGGGCCTCCATAGAGGCCCAGCTGGGCATGCCCAAGGGCAACCTGCTCAGCCAGTACTGGCAGTATCTGGGGGATGTGGTCCACCTGAACTTCGGCGTCTCGTACAGTAATTTCCCGCAGAACGTATCGGATTTGGTGGGGGCAGCCCTTCCATGGACCCTGACACTGGTGGGGCTGGTCACGATCATCTCCTTCATCACCGGGACTGCACTCGGGGCTCTGATGGCTTGGAGGCGGGGAACCGCCGTGGATGTGACGGGTACGATATCCAGCTCCTTCCTCTCGGCCTTCCCCTCCTTCTGGCTGGCTCTCATGCTCCTCTTCTTCCTCGGTTACAAGGCCGGCCTCTTCCCGACCTCCGGCGCCTACTCGTCCACCGCGATGCCCAACTTCTCGATGGACTTCATATCTGACGCCGTGGGGCACTCCATACTGCCGGCACTGACCATCCTGCTGACCTCCCTGGGCAGCTATGTGATGGGCATGCGCAACACCATGATCAACACATTGGGTGATGACTACGTCACCTTCGCCGAAGCCAACGGCCTGCGCCAGCGGACGGTCATGCTCAAGTACGCGGCCAGGAACGCCCTCCTTCCCAATCTGACCTCCTTTGGCCTGGTCCTGGGCGGCGTGGTCGGCGGCTCCCTCTTGGTCGAGCAGGTCTTCAACTATCCAGGGGTCGGCCTCCTCCTTTACCAGGCTGTGACCAACCAGGACTATCCCCTGATGCAGGCCATCTTCCTGATGATCACCATCAGCGTGCTGGTGGCCAACTTCATCGTGGACATTCTTTACGGGGTCCTTGACCCGAGGACGAGGAGGTGAGGGCGATGACGAACAGCATCGTCAGCACAGGGATGCAGACTTCCGCACAGGGGAATGGGAATGACCCTCAGGGGCCGCAGGCCCGTACCGCCAGGGGCCAGAGCCCTGTCCTTCGGGCCCTGGA
Source organism: Bifidobacterium sp. B4079 (assembly GCF_026537385.1). Taxonomy (NCBI): domain Bacteria; kingdom Bacillati; phylum Actinomycetota; class Actinomycetes; order Bifidobacteriales; family Bifidobacteriaceae; genus Bifidobacterium; species Bifidobacterium sp. B4079. Next base: position 33,902 of record NZ_JAFNMH010000003.1, read on the forward strand.
GGTGATAGGCAAGGGGTTCAAGACGGTCTGGGAGGTGCCCAAGGCCAGGTTCGGCCTGGTCCTGTTGGCCCTGATCGTCTTTTCGGCCCTGTTCGCCCCTTGGCTCAGCCCCTATGACCCCAAGGCCGGGGATTTCGAGGCCAGCATCGGACCCTCCGCCCAGCACTGGCTGGGTACCACCAGCAACGGGCAGGACGTCCTCTCTCAGCTTCTGTGTGGCGGGAGGATCTCCGTCATGGTGGCCATGGTCTCCGGCCTCCTATCCACCTGCATAGCCGTGTTGGTGGGCCTGAGCTGGGGCTACATCCGCTCCTTCGCCGGGGAGCTGGTCGGTTTCATCGTCAACCTCTTCCTGGTCGTCCCCTCCCTCCCCCTGATGATCATCATCGCCGCCTACCTCCAGAACGGAGGCATGAGCGTGATCATACTGGTCATCGTTTTGACCGGGTGGGCCTGGGGGTCCCGGGTCCTGCGCTCGCAGACCCAGTCCCTGCGTTCCAGGGACTTCGTCACTGCAGCGGCCTTCAGCGGGGACAGCTCTTGGCGGATCATCTTTCATGAGATCTTCCCCAACATGCTCTCCCTGATCATCAACAACTTCTTCGGTGCGGCAACCTCCGGCGCCCTGTCGGAAGCAGGCCTGGAATTCCTGGGCCTGGGCGACTCGACCACGGTCAGCTGGGGAACCATGCTCTACTGGGCCCAGAACAACAATGTGATCCTGACCGGCCAGTGGGCACTCCTGCTGGCGCCCGGTCTCATGGTCGCCCTCCTGGCGGTTTCCATGACCTTCATCAACTTCGGTGTGGACCGCCTGAGCAACCCCCGTCTGCGTGAAGGGAAGGCATGATGGAACTGCTACGTGTCGAAAACCTGTCCGTCGAATATGACACCCTCGGCCAGGAACCGGTCAAGGCCGTCAAGGACGTGAGTTTTTCACTGGACCAGGGCGAATTCGTGGGTCTGGTCGGGGAGTCGGGGTCGGGCAAGTCCACCTTGGGCTTCGCCGTCACGCGACTCTCCAAGCCGCCGGCCCGGATCAGCAGGGGGCGTGTGCTCTTAGGGGGCAAGGACATTACCATCCTCAGCCAGGAGGAGCTCCGCAGACAGCGGTGCGGCGGATTCGCCATGGTCCTCCAGTCGGGCATGAACGCCTTGAACCCGGTGCGGACCGTCCGCAAGCACTTCGTGGACATCTACAAGGCCCATGGGAACGTGGGGGAGAAGGATTACGAGGCCCATTCCAAGCAGCTTGTGGAGAAGGTAGGTCTGCAGGACTCCGTTCTCGGCGCCTATCCGGGCGAACTGTCGGGCGGCATGAGGCAGAGGGTCTCCATATCCTTGGCTCTGGCCTTGGAGCCCAAGCTCATGGTCTTTGACGAGCCGACCACCGCCCTGGACGTCCTGGTCCAACACGAGGTGATGGGGACCATCCGAGAGCTGCAGAGACAGGACGGCTTCACCGCCATCCTCATCAGCCACGATCTCGGTGTGGTCCTCGAGTCCACCCAGAGGGTTCTGGTCATGCACAACGGGCGGATCGTGGAGGATGCCCCCAGTGAGCGGATTCTGACCGATCCCCAGGCTGACTACACCAAGATGCTCCTCAGCCATTATGGTGACCCCAGAGCCGAACACGTTTCAGTACCCGGCTTGAAGCCGCGCGGTGAGGCCGCCGCCTCCGGCTCGGTTGGCGGAACCCCCTCACAGGCCGACGATGAGGAAGACATGACGGTCACGGTGACCGGCGTCTCCAAAATCTATCCTCCCCGCAAGCGGAGTGAGGATTCGGTGACCGCCGTCAACAATGTCTCCTTCACTCTCTCCCCAGGCCAGTCCTTGGCCCTGGTGGGGGCATCCGGTTCCGGCAAGTCCACGATAGCCAAAATGCTCACTGGTGTGGAAAGGCCGACCTCAGGCAACATCACCCTGGGTGGCAGGCGTGTGGATCAGATGAAGCGGCGCAAGGATCTTAGGTCCCTGCGTTCCGACATCCAGATGATCTTCCAAGATCCCTATGCGGCCCTCAACCCTCTCCACACGGTGGAGTACACGCTGACCAGGCCCATCTTCAATTACACGGATCTGAGGGGGGGTGATGCCCGCAGGCGGATGTTGGAACTCCTGGACACGGTGGGCTTGACCCCCGTGGAACAGTATGCCGCCAAACTTCCCCACCAGTTGTCGGGAGGGCAGCGCCAGAGGGTGGTCATAGCCCGGGCGCTGGCCAGCAACCCTCACGTCCTGGTGGCCGATGAACCGGTCTCCATGCTGGACATGACTCTGCGAGCCGGAATCCTGGCCCTCCTCGACGACCTGAGGGCCCGGTTGAACGTGAGCATGCTCTACATTACCCACGACCTCCTGTCGGCTCGACTGATCACCGATTCGATCATGGTCCTCAACAAGGGCACAGTGGTGGAGCGGGGACAGACGGCCCAGGTCCTCCAGCATCCTGAGAACGACTACACGATCAAGCTGCTCGACGCCATCCCCAGCCTGCGCACGCAGGCCTGAAGATGGAAAGCTACGGGAGAAACAATGATATCCCACCATGTCGTGGACGGGGGCGTGCCCTTTGGGAACTTACCCCTGCCGGAGAACATCGAGGCCATGGTCATACATGCCCCCGTGGGCGACCTGACCGCCCTCCATGCCCCCAAGGGGGTAAAGGGAGCGCGGGGAGCGGCCATGATGATCCCCGGCTTCACTGGTTCCAAGGAGGACTTCTACCGGATCAGCTCCATTCTGGGAGAGGATGGTTGGGACGTCTGGTCCTATTCGCAGAGAGGGCAGGCAGACTCGGTGGCCCCTCGGGGGAGGAAGGCCTACGACAGGCGGTCCACGGCCGGTGATGCCGTGGATGTGGCCCGTATCCTGACCGAGCACACCGGGGTCAAACGGGTCCATCTCCTAGGCCACAGCTTCGGCGGGGTGGTGGCCCAGGCGGCCCTCCTGGCCGAACCTGACCTCTTTGCCAGCCTCACCCTCATGTCGTCTGGCCCCCACGGTTGGCCGGGCCGGAAGGCAGACCTGCGTCAGCGACTCTTGGACCACCCTGGCGTGGACTTGTGGAGGCTGGACAACCCGGACAAGGCCAGCCTGCCGGACGATGAGCTGAATCCCCAAGACAGATTCCAGCGCCTTCGTGCAGAACAGACCAGCCAGGACCAGCTCGTCGGAGCCATAGACCAGCTGGCTGACCTGCATGACAGGACGGAACAGCTGGCTGCCACCGGCCTGCCCATGATGGTTTTCCATGGTGAGCACGACGACTTCTCCTGGCCCCAGGACTGGCAGGCCAGGATGGCCCGGCTGCTGGGTGCCCGCTATGAGGTGATTGCGGGTGCCGGCCATTGTCCCAACATCGACAGGCCTGAGGGGACGGCGGCCCTTCTGGACGACTTCTGGGCTTCTGCGCAGGACAGACGGTGAACTTAAGCAGGAACAAGCCTGTTAGCAATGAAAGCGGAGAAGATGAACACAGACACTCCACGCAGCAAATCTCCCGATCAGGGCGCCTACGACGGCGGGGGAGACGGGGGCCGGATGCTGCGGCCCGAAGGCATGACTGTCGAGAGGGGGGACTTCTCGGCTTTGTTCAATTTCAACGGGGACCTGACACTGATCAATGTAGGAGGCATCCAGGTCACCCAGTTCAGGCCCGGCATCCATGACCGTCCCTTGGCCGGTCTCTGGCTCCGCCGCCATCGGGAGGGGCGGATCGACCCCATTCAACTGACCGGATCAGGTTCCCGGGCCTTCTTCGATCCGGGAGCTGGCAGCCCCGCCTGGGAGGGGAGGGATCTGGGCATCCGCTGGCGGGTTCGGCTTGTTCCAAGCGCCATATCCCCTGAGCTTTCCCGGGCTCTTCCATTCGGTGACGAAAGCGGCGGGCCTGGCAGGGGAGCGTCCTGGACCTGGGAGGTGTCGGTCACGATTGACCAGAGTGGCTCGACTGCTGGCAGTGAGAGGCAGGAATGGGATGACGCCATCTTGCCTGACGATCTGTGGGACCTGGTTTCCGCCCAGGATCTGGCCCTGGTGGAGCCGGCCATGGCTGCCGGCGCCGAGCCCTACATCTCCCAGTACGTCGCTTACCATGTGCAGGACGTCCCCAATTGTGGCAACGTCCTGTCAGCCCGGCAGACGATGGGTTGCGCCCCTCGGCTCCCCTTGTACGTTACGGGAATCTCACAGGGATGCAGGGCATTCATGACCGACGGTTACGACTTTTACGGGCTTGGTGCCCGTCTGGACGGTCAGCCTGCAGCCCTCGGCGATGCCGACTGGGGCCAGGGGGGCGTAGACCAGTATGAGTTCGCCATGGCCTGCCTCCTCTCCCCTAGGGCGCCGTTGACCCGGGGAGGCCTCACCTGGCAGGTGTGGAACACGGCACTGTCCGATTACGGGGGTGACCTGGGCAAGGCCTGCGCTGCCTGTGCAGAGGCCTCTGAAGAAAGTCGGAGCGGGGCAGACGAGACCGAGGCCGATGGCGGTCCGTCCACCACCGGTTACCATGACGCCTCGCCTGCCTCTCCCGCTGCCTCACAGGCTGAGTCGGCAACCTCACTCCTTATCTCTTCCTCACTGTTGAATGGCGACCCCCTGCCTGAGGGTGAGTTCAGCCGACTGGGTGGAGGGCCCATCCTCCAGCCAGAGGCGGGCCAGACAGGCCATCTGCTCTCTTACTTCGGAGATGATGCCTGCCATGTGGTAAGCGCACGCAAGGAACTGGAGGTGGCCCGCACCCACGGGCAGATTCTCCTGTCCGGCAACCCGGATACCGACCCGGCACGGCCCACCATGGCCGCCACCACCTACGCCGGAGGCGTCTTCGCCTCCCAGGTGGTCCTGGGCAACACCGACATGAACCGGCTGATTTCAGTCCAGAAGACCGGTCTGGGCCTCCTGCGCTCACGGGGGGTCCGCATCCTGGTCCAGGTGGACGGGGCCTGGCGCCTTTTGGGTGTTCCTTCGGCCTACATCATGGATCTGGGCGGATCTCGTTGGGTCTATCGTCTGGGTGATCGGACCCTGACGGTGTCCACCATCGCCCACCTGGACAGGGCCGCCATCGATATCCATCTGGAGGCCGATGGCCCGATCCGGGCCCTGTTGACGATCAGCCTGGAGGATCCGTCCACCTGGCTTCGGAAGTTCGCTCCTGCCGATGCAACTCGGGGGATGGGGGGGTCCATTTCCTTTACCCCTGCACCGGGCAGCCCGGCGGCTGAACGTTGCCCGGAACTGAAATATGTCGTCTCATCGCCCGACGCAAGGGCCAGGGATGACGGCCCCCTTTTCGAACCAGGCGCAGGGGTCCATGCCACCGATCCGGCCATGGCCATCTTCCTGTCGAACGGGGGGCAGGCCCTGTCCGTCACCATCGCCGGATCCATGGATGGCGGCGCAAGCGAGGAAAGCACGCCCGATGCGGCCCCCGCCGCCTCCGAAAGGGAGATCCTCCATGCCCATTACCTGGCCATGACCTCCTTCATGCAGGGTCTGCATGTGGCAGGGGAGGGAAGATTCGCCGAATTCAATGTCCTTCTGCCCTGGCTGGTGCAGAACGCCCTGGTTCATTTTCTGTCACCCCATGGGCTGGAACAGTACGGCGGCGCCGCCTGGGGTACACGGGACGTCTGCCAGGGGCCCCTGGAACTGGCCCTGACCTTCGGCCATGACGATCTGGCCAGGGCTATCCTCCTCAAGGTCTTCGCCCACCAGAACCCCGACGGCTCCCTGCCGCAGTGGTTTATGTTCGACCAGTATGTGGACCTCTACCGGCACGATTCCCACGGGGATATCCCGGTCTGGCCCCTGCTGGCGCTGGCCGAGTACGTCGAAGCGGGCGGTAGGCCGGACCTTCTGGATGAGCCTGTGGCTTTCTGGCGTGATGATGCCTTTCACCCCTCCTCTGGCCTGCCTACGGTGGCCGACCATCTCGCTCGGACGCTGGACTATATCCAGTCGCATAGAGTCCCGGGCACTGACCTCTTCTGCTATGGCGAGGGGGACTGGGACGACACCCTTCAGCCGGCCCAGGAGTCTATGAAGAGACAGATGGCCTCCACATGGACCATCGCCCTCCTCTACCAAGCTTGCTGCGGATTGCAACCGCTCCTGGAGGCTGCCGGCCGGACCGACCTGGCCTCCCGCTTTGCCGGTGAGGCTGGCAGAATCAAGGCCGAGTTCGCCGATAGCTTTATCTTCCAAGGGGTCCTGGCCGGATACGTCAACTTCGTCGATGGCCAACCCCGCCCGGTCATACACCCCTCGGATGCCAGGACAGGCATACGGTACAGGTTGATTCCCATGACTCGTTCCATCATCGCCGGCCTGCTCACACCTGACCAGGCGGCGGACCATGAGAGAATCATCGAAGGCAATCTCCATTATCCGGACGGAGTGAGGCTCATGGACCGCCCGGCCTCCTTCCATGATGGAGTGGCCAGGGTCTTCAAGAGGGCCGAACAGGCCGCCAACGTGGGCCGGGAGATTGGTCTGATGTATACGCACGCCCATGTGCGTTATACGGAGGCCCTGGGCCTGCTGGGCAGGACCCGCCTGGGTCGGGAACTCCTAAGAATCAGCCCGGTGGGCCAGTTTCGCCGCCTGACAACCAGCGAGCCCAGGCAGCGCAACTGCTACTTTGCTTCGTCGGATGCCGACTTCCCCGACAGATACACGGCCGCCTCCCAATGGTCGAGGCTCAAAGTGGGGACCAAGGACCCCGTAGGTGTGAGGGGAGGATGGAGGATCTATTCCTCCGGCCCCGGCATCTACTGCCGACAAGTGGTCCAGCACCTCTTTGGCCTCCAGCTGCACGATAGGCGGGTTGTCTTCGACCCGGTCCTGTCCCAGGAAGATGACGGCCTAGAGGTGGCCATGACCCTATTCGGCCAGTCGCGCACCATCCGCTACCATGTGGCTGCTGGGCCGGTCGCTGCACCAGGAGACACCGGCTCAGAGGATGCAGGTTCGGGCCGCTTGAGGGTTGAGGCTGATGGACGCAGGCTTAAGGGCCGGATCCTGGAACTGCCTTACCGCAAGGGCGGGTTGGATGTGACGCAGGGGCAGTTGGCCGATGCCGCCCATATCGACATCTTTCTCACAATCGATGGACAGACTGTACAGTAAGTGCCGGCGCCTCCATTGCTACGGTGTCGTACACCTACCGGCAATCGAATCGAGTAAGGGGGAATCCGCCTGTCCGAAAGTGTTGGGAGCTTCCGGGCGATTCAATTGCATTCGGAGTGCAAGTGCGCGCAATCTGGCCAAGGGACAGCCGGCGTCCCTGTCTGGAAGGTGCAGACAGGCCGGTTCAAAGGGCGATCCCGGCAGGGGTCGCCACCAAATCCAAGAAGGAAGGTACATTCACATGCCAACGCCTGCATACAACTTTCCGAAGGACTTCCTCTGGGGGGCGGCCACGGCTGCCCACCAGATAGAGGGCAACAATGTCAACGCAGACTGGTGGGAGCGTGAGCACCGGCCGGACAGCGACCTCAACGAGCCTTCGGGGGATGCCGACGACAGCTACAACCGTTATGCGGAGGACATATCCCTCCTGGCCGGCAACGGGTTGAACACCTACCGCTTCTCGGTGGAGTGGGCCAGGGTGGAGCCTGAGGAAGGATTCTTCTCCCAGGCCCAGCTCCTGCACTACCGAGCCATGATCGACGCCTGCCTCCAGGCCGGGGTGACTCCTATGGTCACCCTGAACCACATGACCCTGCCCCGCTGGCTGGCCAGGCGAGGAGGCTGGCGCAATCCTGCCTCCGCAGACCTCTTCGGCCGGTACGTGGAGCACGTCATCCCCATTCTGGAAGGTGTCACCTGGGTCTGCACGATCAACGAACCCAATATGGTGGCTCTCACCCACGGGGGGCAGGAGGGCAGCGACATGGCCGCCGCCTCCTTGCCTGCCCCCGACCCTGTCATCTCCGAATTCCTGGTCAAGGCCCACAGGAAGGCTCGGGCAATCCTCTCCCGCCGACCGGCAATCAAGTCCGGTTGGACCATTGCCTGTCAGGATTTCCAGGCCCTGCCAGGCTGTGAGCAGGACATGGAGGAGTACCGCTACCCTCGCGAGGACTTTTTCACCCAGGCTGCACGAGGTGACGATTTCATAGGGGTACAGGCCTACCTGCGCACCTTCATCGGCCACGACGGTCCCCGACCAGTGCCGGAGGATGTGGAGAAGACGCTGACCGGCTGGGAGTATTACCCTGCCGCTCTGGGGGAGGCTGTGCGCCACACCTGGCGGACCGCCGAGCACACCCCCATTGTGGTCACCGAAAACGGAATCGCCACAGCCGATGACAGTCGGAGGATCGACTACACCTTCGGCGCCCTTGTTGGCCTTCATCGGGCCATGGATGAGGGCGTGCGTGTGGAGGGCTACCTCCACTGGTCCCTCCTGGACAACTACGAGTGGGGATCCTACAAACCCACCTTTGGTCTGGTCTCCGTGGACCATGAGACCTTCGAGCGTCACCCCAAGCCCTCCTTGGCCTGGCTGGGTCAGGTGGCCAGATCCGGCCTCCTGACCCATCCCCGAAGCTAATACGGGCACGAGCATGAACGCCCGGCCCCGAACCGACTTCGTATCGGTCCGGGGCCGGGCGCTGCACCACAAACTGCTCTTGCCTTTATTGGTCGGCCGGGCGCGATGCTCCTGCCTGCACGGAGCCAGATGAAACGGTCATTGGGACGACGATCGAGGACCCGTTGAAGAACTCGATGGTCACTTCCACGGCTCCATCGGTCACGCTGGGGTCGGAGAAGAAGTTTCCACTCAGGGTGAAGGTGCCGGCCCTCCTGTCGCTGGAGAAGGCGGAACCGGCCTGGAGATAAGACCACCAGGAAGAGTTGGGGCCGACGGACCGCCCGTATTCCTTGGCGGAGACCCTGCGGACGGTGTTCCCCCCATAATCCATGGGGAGTGTGATTCCGCTGCGCTGGCCCAGGGCGGGCGAGGAGACGGCCTGCCTGGCACGCACCAGATACTCATGCCAGTCGGCGCCGGCGGTGAATGTGAAGGTCAGATCAGCCAGCTGACCATAGGCGGGTGCCTTAGGGGCCGACAGGATCCGGTTGAGGTAGGAGGCGGTCAGGGTCACCGTCTGGGAGGATGCGCCGTAGGTGTAATCGGAACCGGCCTTGAGGCCCTTGACCGAGTTGAAGGAATTTCCGTTCAGGGTCAGGGGAATGGTCAGACCCGATTGAGCCCCGGAATCAAGATAAATAGTGTCGGAGCCCGTAGCATAGGAGGAGGCAGCACCCATTGCTGCCTGGAGTTCGGCGCCAATCCGGGCACTCTTCCACCCATATGGGGCCTGACGTGAAATCATGGAACCGTTGTCCCAGAGCATGAGCCCAATTCCGTCTTGGCGGGCCATCTGGTTCATGTAGTCATAGTACTTGAGTTCTTCGCCCTCCTGGAGCACGTCGCTGCCTGTGTCATAGCCCAGGAGGCCGTACTCGCCAATCACGGTGCCGATGCCTTGACTGGTCAGGTTGTCTTGGATGGTCTTGAAGGTGGCGGCGGCCGAGGTCCTGGCCGTGGTTGGGCGGCCCTGGTTATCGGTGCCTATCCTCTCGTCGAAGCCGGTGATCCCCAGGTTGGCGCTGTAGAGCCACTCGCTGTAGTAGTGGACCGTAGCCGCGAGGTACGGGTCGTTAAAGCCCTTGATCAGGGAGGCCAGATGATTGGTGTACTCGTCCGAAGGGGTGGCAGAAGGGGTGGGCATGACGATCATGCGGTGCTCGTTGCCGGGCACGGAGCGGATGATGGTGCGCGCCTCCGTGTTCAATCTGTCCAACTTCTCCTGGGCGGACGGGTAGTCCCAGGTGTTGAACTGGGGCTCGTTGATGGTTTCGAAGGCCACCTTGTCCGACTCATCGGCGAAGGTCCGGGCTATCTGTTTCCAGAAATCCGAGAACATGACTTCCTCCTTGGCTCCGACCTGACCATTCCACTGCTTCAGCCAGATCCAGGAGTCGTGGTGGATGTTGACCAGGACGTGCATCCCCATTCCGGTCGCCTGGTCGACCACCTGGCGATACCGGTTGAGCCAATCCTGATTGATCAGGTAACGGTAGCCATCCTTGTTGGTCGAGCCCAGATCCTGGTATCGCCGGTAGACGGTCATTGGAATCCGGATGCTGGTGTAGCCCTTGTCCTTGACGGCCTTGAACAGGTCAGGCGTCACCTTGGGATTCCCCCAAGCCTGTTCACCCTGATCAGGGGAGGACCAGTTGGTGTCCACCGCGTCGAAGGAATTGCCCAGGTTCCAACCCCTGCCCATCTCCTTGGCGAACTGGAGGGATGGTGTCAGCCCCGCTTTTGACGGATTGACTGTCGAGGTGGCTGCTGTCCGGCAGCCGACCAGGTCTTGGTCTCCTGAGGCCCGGCCTGCGCCTTCTGAAGCCCAGTCTGGACATAGGCGGTTGTGCAAGCTGCTGGGTTCATCGTCAATCTTTCAACGGTGAGTGTGGTTGAAGTCGCCACCAGGACATTACCCCGTTCTCTTACCTCTGTCTTATTTGTCCTAAAAAAGGTTGATCTGAATCGCCTTAGTACCGACTCACTCCGTAATTCCGCCCACTTGGCATAGTATGCCAAGTCACTCCGGTTTCTTCCATGTTGTTGTGCTGTGGAATCGATTTATATGATGTCACGCTAAACCATGTACATTACTATTGTCAATTTGACTATCAATTTGCATGACTCAACTTTCAACAAAGATAGTGTGCTACCTAGCTTGTGGTAACACTCTCCGCTTAAAGTGTAGTGCTTTCCTTCTTTTCAGTAGTGAGATTATCTCTGTGAGGTTTGACTACTATCCTATTATTTTGAACTATCGGAGAACTGGGCGGCAATTTTGTCGATAACTGCAAGAGTAAATGCTTCGACTTTGATTAAATTATCTTCAATATCATGTTCGAGAGGAACGGAGTCGTCATCCATGCTTCCATGCATGACCTGATTTCTCTTTTGTGATAAATTTGTCAAAAAATCGTCGAATAAGGATTGCCCTGTTATTGAATGATCTGTGACGGTTCCTTCAGTATCTGTCAAACGGATATTATAAGGAAAACGCGAAGTATCGCTATAAAGTGTGCTGAATTTTCTTTTTATCATGAGCCGTGAGGAAGCGAATTCCCCCTCAAATACAACTTCATATTCCGAGCTATAAAGCGAATTTAAGAAATTCTTCACCCCAAAATCTTCACAGAACTGGCTTACATTCTTTGGCGTAAGGCCACTCTTCGCGTCAAGAAAGTCTTCTTCGACCTGCAGTTGGATACCCTGCTTTACTAGTTTGTCAAGAAAGTTTTTCGAAATTTTTTCGACTAAATTTTTATTTACCTGTTTTTTGTCACTATGCGGTAAGTTCTGTAAGTAAGAGTACTGGAGAGTTGCGATCTTCAATTCATGAGGTAGCGCGTTCCAACGGTTATCTTCATTTATATCATGGATTATAGCTCTTAGTGCTTCGAAAAAGTCACCTTCAAAGTATGCGCACAACATCATGAATGTCGATTTTCTCAATGCTCTGTCTGTCTCTGGAGAGACAGACAGAGCATGGGGTAGGCTAAGCAAATCGTAAATCTCCTGACTTCTTTGCTTGAGCTGTAGGAGAGTGTCAGCCAAATTCGACATTATGCTTCCACAGCTTTCCTTACTGCAGCCACTCTGCTCTGCAGAGCAGCTGTATCGTTAATTGATCCGCTTACAACTTTTACAAATTTTTGTTCATTGAACAAATTTCTCAGATTATCGCGGGCAATCGCATCGTAGGCTAAGTGGTTGCTGGCTATTTCATCATCTACTATTACCACTGCGTCAAACACTGCAGCGTTAAAACGTGATGCCAATTCCCAAGATCTATTGTTGAATTTCCATTTTGCGAATGGTGAATCTCCAAGTTCCTCACGAATTCTGTTCATGGAAGTTAGGAATTGATCCTTGTACTTACTTAAAGTCGTTTGATCAGCATGCTGATTTCTTTCCATAAAAGCATTCAAAAAATTGGACATTAGAGGAGAATATGTCTTATATCGGCCTCCAGTCAGTGCAAAGAACCGCAGGACAATCTCTGCATCGTACATTTTACCTGTTCTCTTGGACGAGAAGTGAGTAAGGTCTATAAATTGAGGCTCCTTTGAGAGTTGGCTAAGCATGTCGCAGAATGGGCCAGAAAAGGTGGAGTGTCTTAGCTCTTGGGCTGTGAGTTGAACTGATCCAGTGTTTAACCTCTCAAAAACATCGAACTTTACAGTAGGATCAGCGGTTGAGTCGATTCGTAAACAGTTGATGACCCTATCCTTAATTCTGCGTTTTAGGAAGTCAGGTAGCTCTGAAAAACGAAGTCCTTCGAGATCTTTGATAATCCCAAGTCCTTTGAGAGGGAAATCATCTTCAAGATATCGCTTTATTGATGTGAGTCTCTGCTGACCATCGATGACAGAATAGTATTCATTCTGAGCATCATCGGTATCGATGTCGATATCGTTAGAAAGGTAAATGTAGGGAATGGGGATATTGAGTATCAGACTCTCAATAAGGCGGGATGACTTCCCATCGTCCCACCTGTAATGCCTTTGATAAAAGGGATCAAGTTTTATTTCTTTCTCATCAATCTTTTTTAGCAGTGTCCCTATATCGTAAGTCACTGGTTGGGTGCGTACAGTATGCTCTTTTGCAATTGCGCGTAACTGATCATCACTGAGCTTTTTTTTGGACATATGCCGATTTTAGCAGTGTACTTGACATGTGACCATATTAAACTTACGAGCTTTCTAGTGAGTCCACCGTTCTCAGGTATAGCTGATGGGGGAATTGCTGTGTTTCATTACAGTCCAGCAATTAAAGAATGGTCCCTTGGATTGAAGTGGTAATCCGCTTGTAACGAACGCAATAATCCATTTATTGCCAATGAGACTTGAGTATGCCCCAACGGCCTTGATGGAACTGATGTGTCAACGTTCTGGTGATAGGACTGACAACTGCAACAACCACGATCTTCCTCGGGGCATCCGCCGTATACGATTGCAATTTGCGGGACGTAAAGTGAGGCTCCTCACATTAATTCTGGTGTTGATGTTCTCCTAAGTTTACTCCACAGGCGCCGTCTACCTTCCGCTGAACAACTTGGGCGACACACATCATGCCAGCTTTATAGAGAAACAGCTAGCTAACCCTTATCCTTGTCTACTGAGGTTAGGCTCAGGAATCTATGCTCACCTGATGTATTTCTTTTTCGATGTCACACTCAAGGAGATCGACGAGGCGGCTTAGAGCGGCCTGACGGGCAATATCCGTTGTTCTTTTCATCATAATCCTCCTCTGACCGTGCCCCTACTGGCGGTCATTAGATTGCTCTCGTTAATCGGCACTGCCAAGGAGAATTTCCTGATCTGTATGGCAAGGCTTCCCCCTACAAGCAATCGTTGGCAGTGGGCCCGTGTGACTTTGCTTCGCAAGGATCATTCTAGAACCGGGCTCTTCGTTTCCGAGGCAATCTCAGTCGCAGCCCATGTTGTGACGGTCTTTTTGCTCTCCGCTTTAAATAGTGCCCGACTTGACATCCGACTTGGTGAAGTGTTGGACAGAATCGCGTATCTGCTGGGAGCCGTTATGAAAGTGGAGCTGAGGGTAGTCGAAACCCCGACCTCTTCGATGCGAACGAAGCGCTCTACCAACTGAGCTACAGCCCCATTCGTTGCTCGACCGCAGCCGAACAACAGAAGGTGATTTTAGCGCGTGCTCCGGTCAAACGCAATTCCTTCGGGTTGCCGGCAACGCGCTGTCGGGGATGACTATCGATTCATTCGTGATAGATTCACTCGTAGGCTTGCCTCTCTCCACGGCTTTTTTTTTTCTGTGATTGTGGTGAAGCATGGCTTACCCGATAGCTCAGACCTCTGATGCCTGATGCTGTTCCCCAAGGTCGGATGCGCTGCCGTGGTTCGTGCAGCAGATCGCCTTATCAGCGGGCGTCCTCGGTATGAATTTACTGTGCACGCGGCATTTCAGGCTTGGTCCCAAGGCGGCAGTATCCGTGACGTTTTGGGTCCGTTTACCCTTCTGGATATGGCAGTGGCCCCTGCTTTGATAAGCGGCACATAACGTTCCACTCTAGTGCTCTCAGCTGATAGAACGATGCTGACAGCCGCGATGACCGCGTTGGTCCTTCCGAAAATTGGCGCCGCAAGCGAATGAACCGATGCGCCTGGGGTCTGAAGTACCGCGACACGGCGTTGGCGGATCAGAGCCAGCGAGGCCATCAGCTCATCAGAGGTGGGGCGGGGGATCTGCCAGGTAGGCCAGGTGAAGGTCCCGGTGTCCACTACCTGCCCGATGATGCCTGGCCCGGCATAGGCGAGCAAGGTCCGGCCCGCTGCTGTGGGGGCCAGGGGCAGTCGGTCGCCTATATGGTAGTAGATCGGTATGGGGTATTTGCCCTCTCTGCGATCAAGGATGACCATCTCCGTCCCATCCAGCGTGCCCAGCTGGATGTGCTGGTCTGTGGTCCTGTTTAGATCATCGAGAATCGGCGAGGCTGCCTCCCTGATGGAGAGCATTGGGCGGGCAAATTGAGCGATCTCCATGAGTTTTGGCCCGATGGAGTATCCTCCGCTTCTTTCGCGTATCAGGGCTCCGTGTTCGCACAGGCTCTTCAGCAGTCGGCTGGCGGTGCTGGCCGCCAGCCCTGTCTGTCGGGTGATCTGTGTAAGGGTCAGTGTGGGTTCGTCGGAAGTAAAGCAGTCGAGGATCGCGAATGTACGGTCCAGCACGCCGGTGCGTCTGTGCTTCCGGACCTCTGATTCCTGCTGATACATCATTGTGTACTCGGTCATCTTGCTTACAAGCTACGGCTCTAGGGAGGGCAAGGACGACGGAATTTCCACTCAGCGGAAGTCGGTTTCAAATCTGCGATGAAAAACCTATACAACAAAATCAACTCACAGGAGGCAGGCATGACGGATCACACGAGCCGGTGCGGACAGAGTCCAAGCTCCGTCCGTAATCCTGTCACCTGTGTCTGTCCAAAGTCCATGATTTATGGGTAGGTCAGTGCGGCGACGGGACTTGGGCGGGAGGTCAACGTTTCAAGGTCGAGTACGTCACGTCGGCCGATGGCAAGAAGTCCAAAGGAGGGCTTGCGATGAGCAATGCAGTTGAGCGAGACAGGGATCAGTCCCCGAATGGGCCCAAGGTCGGAGAACCTGCTGCTCCGGTGGATACGGTTGGGCCGTCAGAGCAGGCACATGCCAGTGTCGAAGATACCGACAAGACAGTGCAGCCCAGTCGCGATCCTGGATATCTTCCGCCTGAATTTCCCAACCCTCGCAAGACGATCGTCCTGGTGCTCATTGCGGCCATTGGCCTCTACATTATGAACATGAGCCTGGGCACGGCGCTGTCGCTGCATATCGCAGCGATCATGCCGGACAGGAAAGATTCGGTCTACAGCCATATAACCTCGGTGAGCACATTCCTCATGCTTTTCATGATGCCCCTGGCCGGCGCTCTGTCAGACCGTACAATCAGCCGCTTTGGTCGTCGCAGGCCTTGGATTCTGGGCGGACTGCTCTTTTCCATCGTCTGCGGGGCCGTGGTCGGTTTGTCCAGCAACGTCTGGGTGATGGGAGTCTTCTTCATCCTGTCGGCCATGGGCATGCAGTCGGCCTTCAATGCCTATTCGGTGATCGCTGTCGAAGGGCTGCCCGACAACCGTCGTGGCACGGTCATGGGTTTGATGGGCCTGTGCGGAGCCCTCGCTTTCTCGGTCGGTACTTATCTTACCGGTGCTCTGGTAGGCAATGGTCTTCTGCTGATGACGGTTCCAGTGCTGTTGGGCCTGGTTGCATCCCTTCCCCTGTTGCTGCTTTACAAGGATCCTGCCAAGACCAGGAGCGAGGTGCCGCCTATGAACGTGCAGAAATTCATAGGCACCTTCTTTGTCAACCCGCGGAAATACCCGAATTTCGGCTGGACCTGGCTATCGCGGTTCCTGGTCGGTCTGGCCATGGCCGCTATGCAGTCCTATTTCATCTACTACCTGATCTCTGGACTGCATATCCCCCTGAATCAGGTAGGCAGCAAGGCTGGTTTCCTGACCTTGTGCTCGGCGCCTATTTCCATCATCTTCTTCACGGGCTCCGGATTCCTGACAGATCATTTGGGACGCAAGAAGCCCTTCGTGATATTGGCTTCCATCCTTATGGCGGCGGCCCTCTGCCTTGGTGCGACTTCTCACAATTTCACACAGTTCCTTATAGCATGGGAACTGTTCGCTGTGGGTCAGGCCATGTACTTGACCGTTGATCTGGCGCTGTGCGCGGCCGTCCTGCCTAACAGCGAGGACACAGGCAAGGACATGAGCGTTTTCGGGCTGGCAATCAACCTGTCCAGTGTGGTCGTTCTGGCTGCGGCCCCTATAATCATCAACACCGCTGGCGGACACAACTACGGACTGCTTTGGTTTATCGCGGCGGCTCTGAGCCTTTGCAGCGTTCTTGCCATCCCGCTGATCAAGGGCGTGAAGTAGTAATCGGCCGAAAGGCAAGCAAGGAAGGGCATCGATAATGGTTGATTCGGCAAGGCTGGAAGTATCGCCGGTCCGGTTCGGGCACCGAGCTTGGACCGGTTGCGCATTGGGCTACGGCCAGCCTTGCCCGTCCTTGTCCTGGCGCTTGTTGAGGGCGCCTGAAGGCTGGAGGCAAGAAGATGCTGAAGTTGAGATCACTGATCATCACGGTCGTGTGAGCGTACATCGCCTGCATGTGGCGGATCAGATCTGTCTGCCCTGGCCCGGTGAGCCATTGGAGTCCCGAGAATCCGCCGCTGTAAGGGTCAGGGTCGCTGGCCAAGATGGCATCTGGTCGCCTTGGTCGGACACAGCATGGGTTGAATGCGGTCTCCTCTCTAACCAAGAGTGGTCGGGCTGCCCGGTGTCGCCAGATGATCCAGTCGGAAGAGCAGACCCAGCACCGGTGCTCTCCAGAATGTTTACTGTGGAAGGAACCTGTGCCAAGGCCCGGATTCATTTGACGGCAGGAGGTCTCTTTGTTGCTTATTTGGACGGTCAACGTATCGGTCAGGATCAGCTATGTCCGGGCTGGACCGATTACCGGCACCGAATCAATGCTTTGACCTACGATTTGACTGATGTACTGATGCCAGGAAGCCACCGGCTGGATGTCCTGTTGGGCAACGGCTGGTACCGGGGGCACCTAGGTTGGCAGCGCCTCACTGATTTCTATGGTGATCGCCTGTGGCTCATGGCCCAGTTGGAGTGGTTGGACAGTCGGGGGGAACAGGTCCTGAGCGGCGATGATCAATGGACCTGGCATCCCTCGCCCATAAGGTCGAATGACCTCTACGACGGCGAATGCAGGGATATGAGAATTCCCCTGCTGGAAGCCCAAGGAGCTGTACGCCCCGTACAACTGATGCCCATGCCCCACGCGCGCATCAGACCTCAGGAGGCCCCTCAGGCGCGGATCATTCGTCGTGTGCCAGGTCAGAAAATCATCACCACTCCATCAGGCCGAACAGTCGTCGACTTCGGGCAGAACGTTGCCGGCTGGGTCCGTATGGTGGTCAGAGGAGGCAAGTCTGGCGACCGCCTGCGTCTGCGCCATGCCGAGGTCCTGGATCATGGGGAACTGGCTCTGAAACCCCTGCGCCGGGCAAAGGCCACCGACGAGTACATTCTCTCCGGTGCTGCCAACGAAATGGTCGAGCCTATGTTCACCCAGCATGGGTTCCGCTATGTGCAGGTGGAGGGCTTGGAGCCCGATGCCGATGTGAAGGCAGGTGATTTTCAAGCCTGCCTTATCTCGGCTGCCATGGAGCCCACTGCGTCCTTTACTTGTTCGGACGCCCGACTCAACCGTTTGTTCGAGAACGTCCGTTGGTCCACCATGGATAATTTCATCACCGTGCCCACCGACTGTCCACAAAGGGATGAGCGTCTGGGATGGACCGGAGACATCGCCATGTTCGCGCCAACCGCACTTGAGCTTTTCGATGCTGATGCCTTCCTCTCCTCCTGGCTGACTGACATGGCTAACAGCCAGGCAGAAGACGGGGGCATTCCACTGGTGGTCCCTGATGTTCTGGATGGACCTCGTCTGACCTGCGGATGGGGCGACGCATCGGTGCTGGTACCTTGGGCTCTTTACAGGGCGACTGGCGATGCAGACGTACTTCGCCGCTTTCTGCCCATGATGGACCGGTTCGTCGACGGAGTCCAGACTCTGACCCGTCGAGGCCTGTGGCGGGGAGGCTTTCAATTCGGCGATTGGCTGGATCCTGATGCGCCGGCGGACGAGCCCATGAAATCCAAAGCCAATCCCGACGTGGTCGCCACTGCTTTCGCTGCCCATTCGGCCGCTCTCGTTGCCCGGGCCCATGCCTGCTTGGGGCAAAGGACTGAGGAGCAACATTATCAGTCCTTGGCTGATGGCATGGCTCAGGGTTTTCGCGACGAATATGTCAGCCCGAATGGGCGCATTCTTTCGGATTGCCCCTCAGTCTATTCTTTTGCCTTGGATTGGAATCTGTTGGAGACCGACAGACAACGTCAAGGAGCGGGCGAACGCCTGGCGGATCTGGTAAGAGCCAGCGGATTCCGTATTTCCACCGGATTCTTGGGCACGCCGTTCATATGCCAGGCGCTGACCATCAGCGGACATGCCGACCTGGCTGTCCGGATGGTCCTTCAAAACCATTGCCCTGGCTGGCTATACCAGGTGGATATGGGCGCTACCACGGTTTGGGAACGGTGGGATTCAATGCTGCCCGATGGGTCAATCAACCCTAATGGCATGACCTCCTTCAACCATTACGCGCTGGGTTCTGTGGTCTCCTGGCTGATTCAGGGGCTGGCTGGCCTGCGTATGGATGCGGCCGGTTGGCGCAAGGTCGCTGCAGCTCCACTGATAATCCCGCAGCTTTCATTCGCTGAACTCCGTCTGGTAACCCCATACGGGCCGGTGAATCTGTCCTGGCAGCGCCAGGATTCCAGCGCCGCTGTCGATGTGCATTTGTCGCTGCCGGTCGGCGTCAGTGCGACTCTGGCATTGCCAGGGGGCGTCAGTGGTCGTTGCGACCATGGCGATTATTCCTGGACCCTGCCGGATCCTAACGCCAGAGCGAAAAGGCAAACCCGGATTAGCGCCATACGCGACCTGATTGATGCCCCCGATCTGCTGGCTGATCTGATCCGGACCTTGTTGGCCACTGGCTCTCCTTCCTACAGAGGCAGTCAGGCCGATCTCAGCTTTTGCGCCGCTGCAAAACCTTGGCTGGATGCTCCTGTCGACGAACTTCCTCAGGTCGCATCACAGCAGGGTTTCCTCCCGGATGCTGAAGCCATCGAGAGTGCTGTAGCCGGATTTCTGCAGAGGCATGGGCTTGTCACAGCAGGACAGGCCAAGAACCAGGATTTTGATCAATGATTGATTTGAAGCAAGAGGAGGGGCAACCGTGGCAAGAGTGTTTCCTGATCATTTTCTTTGGGGAGTTTCCACAGCCGGGCACCAGGTGGATGGAGGCGACACCACATCCGATATCAGCTTTCTGGAGCATGTGCAACCGACGGTTTTCAAGGAACCGGCAGGGTCGGCTTGCAAGAGCTGGGAGCGCTGGCAGGATGATTTGGACTTGGTTGCGGGCATAGGCTTGAATGCCTACAGGTTTTCGGTGGAATGGGCGCGTATAGAACCTGAGGAAAAGGTCGTGGACCAATCCGCTCTGGACCATTACGACCGCATGGTCGACGGATGTCTGGAGCGTGGCATCACCCCGTTGATTACTCTCAGCCATTTCGCCTGTCCGCAATGGTTCGGTGCCAAGGCAGGCTGGTTTAATCCTGATGCCCCCTCCTTATTTGCCGATGAGTGCATAAGGGTCCTGAAGGTCCTGGGTGATCGGGTGGCCATGGCTGTAACATTTAATGAACCCAATCTGCCCAGGGTCCTCAGCACTGGTGCTCTATCTGTCCAGGCTGTTGAAGCCCAGCGTCGATGCTTGGAAGCAGCCAGCCGCAAGGCTGGCGTCGAGCGTTATCGTGTTGGTAATGTGGTGATTCCCGATGAAGTCGAGCAATTGGAGCTGGGCTTCCGGAATGCTCATGCCTGCGCGGTGAAAGCAATACGTTCCCAGTGCCCGAACCTGCCAGTCGGCCTGTCTCTGGCGGTCATTGACGAGAGCTATGTCAGTGAGAAGGGTAAGTCCCTGGCTCAGGCCCGAAGAGATGCCTGTTATCGGCCTTGGATCCAGGCCGTTCAAGGTGATGACTTCATTGGGGTGCAAAACTATGAACGCGAAACCATGGGCGATCAAGGTCCACTGGCAACTCCGAAAGGGGTCGATATCAGCGAATCCGGTGCACCGGTCTGTGCTGGCTCTTTGGTCAATGCCCTGATCTACATACGGGAGCTGATCGGTCTACCCGTCCTAGTGACCGAGCACGGGGTATGCACCGGCGATGACCAGGTGCGTTCCCGCTTCATCATCAGGTCTCTGCCGCCCCTAGTGGATCTGGCGCGCGATGGCTTTCCGCTCCTGGGGTACTTCCACTGGTCCCTGCTGGATAACTTCGAGTGGATCAGCGGATATGACATGCATTACGGTCTGTGTTCTGTGGACCGGTCAGGCGGCACCTATGACCGGATCCCCAAGGGTAGCGCCCAGACTTACCGAAAGCTGGTGGCTCAGACGGTGATTTGAGCAGCCCGTAGGCAGGCTCTGGCATCTTCAGATGAGCATCTGTAGTAACCCGACAATGAAGCAACGAAGCAAGCAAAGGAGCAAACCATGAAATTTCTAGATGGCATGTGGATGGTCAAAAAAGGCTTTGATGTCCGTTACGCGGCCAATGTCTACCAGGCCAAGAACGAACCTAGAAAGCTTACCCTGTACTGTCCGTACGGTTGGCCCATCCATGAGGCTGGGCAAACGGTCGATGGCGGCATCATGACCATTGAGATAACCAGCCCCAGGACTGACATCATCACTACGCGTCTGATCAATTACCGGACGGATCGAAGCCATTGTCCGGCCTTCGGCCTGAATGCGACCGATCCGGATGTTATCATCAATGAAGATGATCAGGGTTGGACTTTCACTTCCGGACGCCTGAGTTTGAAAGTCGACAAGGGTGACTTCCCTTCGTTCAAATATTCTTTCGATGGCAAGGTTATAACCAGTACCGGCTTCCGTTCCAAGGGCATGGTGGTCAATCCCCAAGGTAAGGTCTTCATGTCCGACCAGATGGATCTGGCGGTCGGCGAGAAGATCTATGGCCTGGGCGAGCGCTTTACCAGTTTCGTCAAGAACGGCCAAAGTGTCGATATCTGGAATGCCGACGGAGGCACCGATACCGATCAGGCCTATAAAAACATCCCCTTCTATTTGAGCAATAAAAACTATGGACTCTTCGTCGACAGTCCTGACGAGGTCTCGTTCGAGGTTGGGTCGGAACGCGTCACCAGGGTCCAGTTCTCTGTGCCGGGTCAGGAGCTGGCCTATAGCGTCATCGGCGGCACAGACCTTAAATCCGTGCTGAACACCTACACTGATTTGACTGGGAAGCCGCCTCTGGTGCCCGACTGGAGCTTCGGTTTGTGGCTGTCGACCTCATTCACCACTGATTACGATGAGAAGACCGTGATGGAGTTCGTGGATGGCATGACCCAGCGAGACATCCCTTTGAGCGTCTTCCATTTTGACTGTCGGTGGATGAAGGAACTTGAGTGGAGCAACTTTATCTGGGACCCGGACAAGTTCCCTGATCCTGAGAGAATGTTGGCCAGGCTTCACGACCGCGGGCTGAAGGTCTGTGTTTGGATCAACCCTTACATAGGCCAGAAGTCGCCGCTCTTCGACGAAGGTGCTGCCAAAGGCTACTTCATCAAGAAAACCGATGGCCAAGTCTGGCAGTGGGACAAGTGGCAGGCGGGCATGGCCATTGTGGACTTTACCAATCCTGAGGCCACCGCCTGGTATCAAGGCAAGCTCAGGCACCTTATGGACCAGGGCGTGGATTGCTTCAAGACTGATTTCGGCGAGCGAATTCCTGCTGAAGGTGTCGTTTTCCACGACGGTTCGGATCCGCACATCATGCACAACTACTACAGCTACCTTTACAACAAGGCGGTCTATGATCTGGTTGCCCAGGTCAAGGGCGTCGACCAGGCCATCCTCTTCGCTCGCTCGGCCACGGCGGGGTGTCAGCAGTTCCCTGTGCATTGGGGCGGCGATTGCTGGTCCAACTATCCGTCCATGGCCGAATCCCTCCGGGCCGGCTTGTCCTTCGGCATGTCGGGCTTCGGCTACTGGAGTCATGATATCGCAGGATTCGAGGACAAGCCCACCCCTGACCTGTATAAGCGTTGGACCCAGTTCGGTCTTCTTTCCTCCCACTCTCGTTATCATGGATCCCGGGAGTACAAGGTGCCTTGGCTTTACGGCGACGAGGCTGTGGACGTGGCCCGAGAATTCACCAAGCTCAAACTCAAGTTGGTTCCTTACCTCAAAAAGATGGCCATGGAGACCCATGAGACTGGACTGCCCATGATGCGGGCTATGGTTCTTGAATTCCAGAACGATCCCACCTGCGAGGACATTGACACTCAATACATGCTGGGTGATGACATCCTGGTGGCCCCCATTTTCTCTGAGGATGGCAGCGCTCGCTTCTACGTGCCGGATGCCGGCGGCGACCAGTCAGGAAAGCCTTGGACTAATCTTCTCACTCACAAGAGCTATGAGCCAGGCCGTTGGTGTGAGGAGACCTACGACTACCACACGCTGCCGGTTCTGGTTCGACCCGGTACGGATCCATTGGCTGTCTGAGCTCAGCCGCCCGTCGGTTTCTCGCTTTCACTGCGGGAATCGGCGGGATGGGCGTTTATTCACATTACTAGGCAAGGGAGGGTCCTATGAATAGAAAGATTGATGGCAGGCTGTGTCGATCTGGTTCCGGAGAAAAGGCCCGGTCGGTTCTGGCAGTGGCCCTGCCCTTGGTCATGGGAGCTGGGAACGTGGCTGGAAAACTGTTCGCTAACGTTTTGGACAGCTACCTTGGCCCAGGACAATTAAGAATTGACAGAGCTCCGGGGACCCATGGCTGGGACGCAAGGTACTACCAGCCTGTCACAGATTCGCTCCAGACGGCCAAGGCTGCCAGCGACCATGTCTCCCAGGAGATGGCCAACGAAGGCATCGTGCTTCTCAAGAACAAGGATCTCCTGCCCTTGCAGGAAGGTACCTGTATTACGCCTTTTGGCAGGGCCTATCTGGATCCAGCCTACGCTGGGACTGGGGCTGCCGCGACGGCCGACCGGGACCGGGTGACCCCGGCCCAGGCCCTTGCCCGGCATTTTTCAATTGACGAGAGCGCCTGCCGTGCCATGCAATCGGCTAAGACCTCCTATCCTAAAGCAGCTGCGGGCACCAGGCCCTTGGATGCCGACAGGAATTCCCTTCAGGCGGTCATGGACAAGGGCCGATCAGCCCAGATCCCGGAATATGATCCATCCATTTATAGGAACTTGGAGGAGCGGGTCACCGGAACGGTGGGACTGGTAATGATAAGGAGGGGCGGGTCGGAAGGCATTGACAAACGGACAGAGCCCTATGAGGACGGGACCCGCCACTATCTGGCTCTGACCAAGGCTGAGCTGGATACCATCGACGCGGCTAAGCGGCTCTGCGGCGCAGTAGTGGTGGCTCTGAACACGGCCAACCCGATAGAGCTCAGTCCGTTGATGGGCGGCCCTCATGAAGTCGACGCCATCCTGTGGATCGGAACGGTCGGATCACGAGGATTTGACTCCTTCAGCGACATTCTGGCCGGCACGGTCAACCCATCGGGAAGGACGACCGATACCTACCCCACCGATTTCACTGCAGATCCTACTTTTGCTGACTTCGGTGAGTTCCACTACAACAACGCCTCTGTTACCGATCGGACCCTTATCGGCGATTTGATGCCCCATGGCGGCTTCGGAACCATCGACAGGCCTTTTGTCGAATACCGGGAAGGCATCTACCTGGGATACCGGTATTATGAGACCGCAGCCCTTGAAGACTCGGAGTTCAGTTATGGACAACTGGACGGCAAAGGAGCAGTGGAGTCGCCGGGCGCCGTAGCATATCCTTTCGGCTATGGCCTGAGCTATACCAGCTTCCGACAGACGCTTGGCCGTGTGCACCTGCGCGATGACGGCTTCATTGAAGCAAGAGTGAGTGTAACCAACATCGGTTCGCGACCGGGCAAGGACGTGGTGGAGCTATATTATTCGGCTCCTTATACCGAGCATGACAGAGCAGAGCATATCGAGAAATCCGCCACAGTCCTGGCTGCCTTCGCCAAAACCGGGACCCTTGAACCCGGAGGCAGCCAAGAGGTTATACTCGCCTTTCTGCGTGATGACATGGCTTCATATGACTATCATCATGCCAACGAAGACGGCACCATTGGTGCCTATGTACTTGAGGCGGGCGACTATACGATCCAGCTGAAGGCCAATGCTCACGATCTGATCGACTCGGCCACGGTAACAGTTGATTGCACTCAGATTTTCCAAGGGCAGCATCTTCCGGCGGGCGACCGTCTGGCGCAGTCCTCGCTTGATGACGAGGGAAGACCCATGTGCAAGCCGGAGTCGGGCACATGGAGGCCGATCAGCAACCACTTCGAAAGCCTGAACGCCTACATGGATGATCCCTCAGTGGTGCAGCTGACTCGGAGCGATTGGAGAGGAAGCCAGCCGCGACCTATTCCAAAGCGCACCAAGGCTGCCCCTCAGTCTGCCTTGGACGAGTTCAGACGGTATGAACGGTTTGATCCCCGCAGCGACCCGATGCTGGGCAATGGGAAGACCAGTCAGGTCCATTGCGACCAGGATCCGGTCAGCGGCAGTAAGAACCGTTTGTCGCTGATCGATCTGCGGGCCAAACCTTACGCTGATCCGGGCTGGCAGCAGCTTCTGGATCAGATCGACTGGAAAAAGGACAGGAGCGATATCCAACAGCTGCTGTTCATGGCCGCCTACCAGACCAAGGATCTTTTCTCTCTGGGCAAGCCCATGACCGTCGACAAGGACGGGGCCATGGGCTGGAGTGTCAAGGGAGCATCTTCCTGGGCCGGAGCCAATGTGATGGGTGCCACTTGGAACACGGACCTTCTTCGGCGTATGGGCTCCTGCCTGGGCGAGGAGGCGCTGCATTCCGGGCTGAATGGATGGTACGCGCCTGGCGTCAACATACACCGTTCCCCCTTTGCCGGGCGCGTCTACGAATTCTATTCCGAGGACGGTCTCCTGTCCGGCAAGCTGGCGGCCGCCTGCATTCAGGGGGCTGGGGATAAGGGCGTGTTCAGCTACCTCAAGCACATGGCGCTCAACGATCAGGAAAGCTTCCGCTCAGAGGGGCTGGCCACCTGGGCCAATGAACAGACGATTCGGGAGATCTACCTCAAGCCCTTCCAGATCGCTTGCCGGGAAGCCGTCACTGCCGTGCCCTACCTGGATGCCGAGGGTAAACGGCATAGGAAGGTCATGCGAGCTGCGACCGGGATCATGTCTGCGCAGAACCTGATTGGAGGTGTCATTGGTTTCGGCCACCGGGGCATGCTCACGGATATTCTGCGTGGCGAATGGAACTTTCATGGGGCGGTCATCACCGACCTCTTCCTGTCCAAGTCCCATGCGGAGCGAGACCTGGCCTTGCGTGCCGGCAGCGACATGTACATGATCCAGACACCGGGATTCAATGCCGAGGATTATGACAGCCCGACTGCGAGGGCCGTCATGCGTCAGGCCATCCATCGGATACTCTATATGACGGTCAATTCCAATGCCATGAACGGGGTTCCCCCTCGGTCGCGTCTCGACGTGTCGCCAAGTCCCTGGAAAATTGGCCTGATTGCAGCGGATGCGGTGGCCGTCCTGGCGGAAGGGGCCCTGCTGTCAGGAGGATTCCTGCTAAGACGCCATACTCATGGTCGGCGCGGGAGGTAAAAATCATCCTGCCTTATATTGCCTGGAGGAGATCTGACATCGACATGCGCACTGGACAAGGTTGCCCGACGGATGTGCTTATTCCGACGCGTTCTCGCGTTTTTTGCCGAATCGGGCCTTGAGCAGGCCGATGACCGTGGGTAGAACCGATATGAGCAGAATAAGGATGATGACCAGTTCGAAATGCTCTTGGACGGCCGTGATGCCACCGAAGAAGTAGCCCAGGAGGGTGAAGAGGGTAGACCAGACCAGGCCTCCAAGAACGCTGAAGGGGGTGAACCGGCTCCACTTCATTCCTGAGATTCCCGAGATGAAGGGCATGAAGGTTCTGATGAAGGGGAAGAAGCGGCCCAAGAAAACGGCCAAGGGTCCCCACTTATCTATCATCCCCTCTGTTTTGGCCAGCCGCTCCGGGGTCAGGGCCTTCACTCTGCCTGACCTGATAATGGCCCGTCCGAAAAAGTGCCCTATGAAGTAGTTGCTCTGGTCGCCGAGGATCGGGGCCAAACAGACGACGGGCAGGAGGATATCCAATGCCATTCCGCTGGTGGGGTCGTGTGCGAAGACGCCGGCAGCGAATAGGAGGGAATCACCGGGCAGAAAGGGCATGAAGACCACGCCCGTCTCGATGAAGACGATCAGGAAGATGAATGCATATGTGGGCACCAGTCCCATGGCAATCCACCCCGCGATGGCGCTGCGCGGATCTTTGAGTAGGTTGATGAGCCAGTGTATGAATCCCATTTGTCAAAGACCGTCCTGTTATGTTGAAACACGAACCGTTTCAAACTGTAACAAGTCTGGTTCACGGCAGGCTGGTCTTTACCAGACCCTTGCGAGGAAGACACAACCATCGGCCGGCACTGGGCCTGTGAGGGGGAGGGCAGGTTATTCCCACGGCGTCTTATTCACAACGGTGTCTTATTCATGGGAACGGCAACGACCGTTGTCCATCGTCGAAGCCGTCATCGATAACTCCGGTCCAGCCAGGTCGTTGGGTCCTCCTGACGGGCGGGTGGAAGGCAGCCGTTTTTCATGGGTTGCTGTCTGCGGATGCCCTGCCTGACAGACCTGTTGAAGTGATAGCAAGAGGCGTTTCCTATTTGCGATTAATGGGATTTCCCTGCTAGTCTAATTAGCAAAAGAAGAATTGTTAGTTTAATATCCTATTTACGAGACTTTGGGAAGACCAAAGTGGGAATACATGGCTGTATTCCATGTGACCATGTACCGCACTCGAAGAAGCGAAGTAGCTGACCGAAGGAGGAAGGGTGCAGGTTAATCATCAAGATGTTAGCGTCGTCTCGGACCGTCGGGTCTTCCGCGTCCGAAGCGACGCTGTCCCGTGGTGCGCAAGCGCCCGCCCCGAAGAGGAAGAGACGATTTCCAGGGAGGGCAGAGTCCTCTAAGCGCCAGAGTTTCAATCTCTGGCTCCTCATCGTTCCCCTTCTCATTTTCGTAGTCCTCTTCAGCTATCTGCCTCTGTTCGGGTGGGTTTACGCCTTCTTCGACTACCAGCCCCCGATCCCTCTGTCGAAGAGCAAATTCGTGGGCCTCCAGTGGTTCGAGATGATGATCCAGAACCCCGCCCAGCTCCGTGCGGTCTGGCAGGTGCTCATCAACACCTTCGCAATCAGCGGCCTGAATATCCTGACCAGCATGTTCCCCCTCTTCTTCGCCATCGCCCTCAACGAGATAAAGGCCCGTTGGTTCAAGAACGTCGTCCAGACTTTGACTACCCTGCCCAACTTCATCAGCTGGGTCCTGGTCTACGCCGTGGCATTCGCCATGTTCTCCTCCTCCGGCATGGTCAACGAGACCCTGATGAACCTCCACCTGATCACAGACCCCATAAAGTTCCTTGATTCCGACTCGCACACCTGGCTGAAGATGTTGGCCTGGAGTCTGTGGAAGGGGCTGGGCTGGGGGTCCATCATGTACTTGGCGGGCATCGCCGGTATTGACCCGGAGCTTTACGAGGCCGCCGAAGTGGACGGCGCCAACCGGTTCCAGCAGATCATCCATGTGACGATTCCGCAGTTGATGCCCATCTACTTCGTTCTCCTGCTCCTGTCGGTTTCCAACTTCCTGAACAATGGGATGGACCAGTACTTCGTCTTCCAGAACGCTTTCAACCTCAAGCACATCCAGGTGCTTGACCTCTATGTCTACAACGTGGGCATGGGCCAGAACAGCCTCTCTCTCGCTACTGCCATATCCATGCTGAAATCCCTGGTCAGCGTAGTCCTTTTACTGAGTGTCAACACACTGTCCAAACGTGTGCGCGGCGAGTCGATCATCTGAGGTCCCGAGCGGAAAAGGAGAGCTGAAATATGAGTGACGCCATCGATACATCCGCCAAGACCCTGGACGGGTCCCATCTGATTCGCAGATCAGGGGGAGAGAAGGTCTACAATGTTTTCAACATTGCCTTCTTTATCCTCTTCGCCTTCATCTGTGCATATCCCTTCTACTACCTGATCATCAACAGCATCTCCGACAATGATGCGAGTGCGGCTGGTGATGTCAACTGGATCCCCAAGGGCTTCCACCTGGAGAATTACAAAGCCGTATTCAAGCTGGAGGGCCTGGGGGATGCTGCCATGGTCTCTCTGGGGCGTACCGTGATCGGCACGGCCCTGACCGTCATGGCCAGCGCCTTCCTGGGTTTTATGTTCACTCAGAAGAAGATGTGGCACCGGTCCTTCTGGTATCGGTTCGTCATCGTGACCATGTACTTCAATGCCGGCCTGATTCCCATGTTCATTACGATGAAGAACCTGGGTCTGACCAACAACTTCTGGGTGTACATCCTGCCGGCCATCGTGCAGCCCTTCAACATCATCCTGGTGAAGACCTACATCGAATCCATCCCCTCTTCCCTCCAGGAGGCGGCCGAGGTGGACGGCGCCGGCACCCTGACCGTCTTCTTCAAGATCGTCCTGCCTATGTGCACGCCGATCCTGGCCACGGTGGCCATCTTCTCGGCCGTGGGCCAGTGGAATTCCTTCCAGGACACCCTGCTTTACATGTCGGATTCCAAGCTCTACTCCCTGCAGTATGTGCTCTACCTCTACATCAACCAGGCAGCCGCTTTGGCTTCCTCGGTCAAGGCCAGCGGCACGGGCAGCGCTCTGAATGCGGCCGCCATGGCCACACAGCAGACCCCGACCTCGATCCGCATGACTGTCGCTGTGATCGTGGTCCTGCCCATCCTCTTCGTCTATCCTTTCTTCCAGCGTTACTTTGTCAAGGGCATGATGCTCGGCGCCGTCAAGGGGTGAACCGTACGCCCTCCCGCAAGACGGCATTCGGCCGGGATGGCATTCGGACGGACCCGCCAGTGGGAGACGTTAGTGGGGCGGATGGTTCCGGCCGATCGAGAAGGGAAAACGGATCGGGGGAGCCGACCCCTTCCTAAGCGGGGCAGATCATTCCGGAAGGACCAAGCAACAACAATCAAGAAGAAGAAAAGAAAGGAGGGACCATGTCCCTCAAGAAGAAGGCATCAATGGCGATGGCCTTGACCCTGTCCCTGGCTTTGGCCCTTGCAGGCTGCGGCGGTGGGGGCAACAACGAGGGGGCCGACGACAAGGGCCTGATGGAGGTGGAGGTGTTCTCCATGTCCGCCACCGCCCAGGGGGAGCAGCAGGGTTGGTTTGCCAAGATACTCAAGGACAAGTTCAATATGAAGATGAAGGTGGTGGCCCCTGCTCAGACAGGTAATGCGGAGACCATCTTCCAGACTAGGGCGGCCACAGGCAACCTGGGCGACCTGATTTTGACCAACACAGACAACGGTCGTCTGGAGAAGCTGGTCAAGGCCAACCTGATTGCCGATATGACCCCTTACATGAAGAACGAGAAACACCTCAAGCAGTTCCTGGGTGCCCTGGACAGGGTCACCAAGGTGGCGGGCAAGGATGGCATCTGGGGGGCCCCGTCCGATGTGGCCTCCCAGTCCCCCTCCAAACCCTCCGCCGGTGACGAGCCAGGCACGGCCCCCCACATCCGCTGGGATTATTACCGCGAGGTGGGTTACCCCCAGATGAACAATCTGGATGACTTCCTCAATGTTCTCAAGCTCATGCAGGACAGGGCCCGTGAGAAAACCGGGAAGAGAGACATCTACGCCCTCAGCCTCTTCAAGGACTGGGACCAGGAAATGATGAAGTATCCGATGGATATGGCCTCCTGGTACGGGTACAATTCCATGAACACGGTCCTTACCCGGGCCGACGGGAAGGACGACCAGCCTGTCACCAAGGAGGGCGGCATCTACGAGCAGATGTTGCGTTTCCTCAACAAGGCCTCCCGGATGGGCCTGGTGGATCCGGATTCCTCCACTCAGACTTGGGATAACATCTCCCAGAAGGTCCACCAGGGCAAGGTTTTGGCTGATATCTGGAGCTGGCTAGGCCAGCCGGCGGTCAACACCGTGGGTAATAAGGCCAAGGGGATTGGATTCATGCTGGCCCCCGTACCTGGCCTGAAGGTCTACGTGGACGGGTTCATGCCCGACGGTCACGACCCGGTCATCGCCGTGGGTGCCAAGGCCAAGAACAAGCAGCGCCTGGTCGACTTCATTGACTGGCTCTACTCGCCCGAGGGTGTCTACGCCACGGCCACCGGCGCCCAGGGACAGGCCTGCCCAGAGAAGATGTGCTGGGAGCGGACCAAGGACGGCAACAAGATGACCGATCTGGGCGTCAAGGCCATGTTCGGCCTGGCAGCCGAGGGAGACTCGAGCGGAAGCCAGCAGGTGCCTGACGAGTTCGGCGGCGGCCAGTACGGCAAGGGAGTGTCGATGATGCACTTCACCGGCATCCACAAGAACGACATCGACCCAACCACCAAGGAGACCTATAACCCCCAGCTGTGGAGGTCCGAGCTGGCCAAGCCCGATGCCCTGAGGGATGACTGGTCCGCTCACATGGGCGGTGCCAAGACCGCTCTGGAGTGGCTGCAGAATCACGACGAGGCCATGGTCGCCGTTGGGGCGGGCTTCGTGGCCCCGACCGATGACTCCTCCATCAAGGCCCTGCGCGGCCAGGTCAAGTCCGAGGTTGTTTCCCAGTCTTGGAAGGCTGTCTACGCCAAGGATGACAACGAGTTCAACACCATCCTGAAGACCATGAGAGACAACCTGAAGGGGCTTGGCTACGAGCAGGTCGAGAAGATCGACATGGCCAACGCCAAGGCTCAGACCAAGGCGCGTCAGGAGATCGTCAAGGAATGGGAGGCACAGCACGGCAGGTGATCCCGACCGGGGAAATCCGGACGGCGGTAAGAGACGCCACTGGTTGGGTGGCGGATGACAAAGAAAGAAGAGAATCCATGAACCTCAAGAAAAAAGCGATGGCGGCGATCGCCGTCGCCATCACCGGTGCCATGTCCCTGGCGGGCTGTGGCGGCGGCGCTAATTCAAGCGATGGCCCGGACGACCATTCTGAAATGACCGTCGAGATGTTCTCCCAGGACGCCACGGCCCAGGGTATTCAGAAGGGCTGGTTCGCCAAGCTGATCAAGGACAAGTTCAACATCAAGCTCAAGGTCATCGCACCGGGTGTCACCGGCAACAGCGAGACGCTCTTCGAGACCCGTTCGGCAGCCGGGAACCTGGGCGACCTGATCCTGACCCATACGGGCAATGGCCGCCTGCAGAAGCTGGTTAAGGCCGATCTGATCACTGACCTGACCCCCTACATCAAGAACGAGAAGTACTTGAAGAAGTACAAGGGAGCCTTGGACAGGGTGACCAAGGTGGCCGGCAAGGAAGGCGTCTGGGGCATCCCCGGAAATGTGTCCTCGCAGTCCCCACTCAAGTCAAACGCCGGAGACGAGCCCGGCACGGCCCCCCACATCCGTTGGGATTACTACCGTGAGGTCGGTTACCCGAAGATCGAGAACCTGGACGACTTCCTCAACGTC
Organism: Bifidobacterium sp. B4079; assembly: GCF_026537385.1. NCBI lineage: Bacteria > Bacillati > Actinomycetota > Actinomycetes > Bifidobacteriales > Bifidobacteriaceae > Bifidobacterium > Bifidobacterium sp. B4079. The sequence continues at coordinate 65,888 of NZ_JAFNMH010000003.1, forward strand.
ATGAAGCTCATGCAGGACAAGGCCCGGGCCGACACCGGCCAGAAGGACATCTACGCTCTCAGCCTTTTCAAGGACTGGGATGGAGAGATGATGAAGTTCCCCATGGATATGGCCTCCTGGTATGGATACAACACGATGAACTCGGTCCTGACCAAGGCTGACGGCTCCGATGACCAGACCCCCATCCAGGAGGGCGGCATCTACGAGCAGCTCCTGCGCTTCCTCAACAAGGCCCAGAGGATGGGTCTGATCGATCCGGATTCCTCAACCCAGACCTGGGACAATGTCACCGCCAAGACCAGCCAAGGCAAGATGCTGGTCGACATCTGGTGCTGGCTGGGCCAGCCCCGCATCAACTCCGCTGCCAACAAGGCCAAGGGAATCGGGTTCATGTTGGCGCCCTTGGAGGACATGAACATTTATTCGGAAGGCTTTGCTCCCGATGGGGTGGATCCCATACTGGCAATCGGTGCCAAGGCCAAGAACAAGCAGCGCCTGGTCGACTTCCTCGACTGGCTCTACTCGCCTAAGGGTGTCTATGCCACGGCCCAGAACGCAGGTGGCCCCGTCTGTCCGGAAAAGCTCTGTTGGACTAGGAGCTCTGAAGGCAACAAGCTGACCGATTTCGGCCTCAAAGCTATGAACGAGGCCGACGGGCTGAAGGTTCCTGCAGAGTTCGGCGGCGGTGACTACAACAAGGGCATCTCCATGATGCACTTCCAGGGGCTGAACCAGAACGACATCGACCCGAACACCAAGGAGACTTACAATCCGGCCCTGTGGAAAACCGAACTGGCAAAGCCCAACGCCCTGAGGGATGATTGGTCCGCCCACATGGACGGCGCCAAGACGGCCTTGGAGTATCTGGAGAAGCGCAAACAGGTCGTGGTCGCCCCCGGAGCAGGATACATTCCGCCCGAGGAAGACTCCCAGATCACCGCAGTTCGGGGCCAGGTCAAGTCCGAGATCGTCTCCCAGTCCTGGAAGGCGGTCTATGCCAAGGACGACAACGAGTTCAACGCCATCCTGAAGACCATGCGCAACAATGTGAAGGGGCTTGGCTACGACAAGATCGAGAAGATCGACATGGCCAACGCCAAGGCCCAGACCAAGGCACGCCAGGACATCGTGAAGGAGTACGAGAACAGGACCAAGTGATTCCACGACTTCGGTCCACCCGGCGGTTCAGGATCCGTCAGCAGGGCCGGGGCCCATCGGTTAGCGAGGGGGCGGTGCCCGCCAGGCTCTGGGGTCGGCAGGCGCCGCCTCTTTCCGCACCCTGTATGCCCTCATGCAGTTCGGACGCAACTGCGGTTCATGCGCGCGACCTATGCGCAGCCAATCCATGCGAAGTGTGACCTGCCATTCAGTGGGCTGGGTGGGAGGTGACGGCACCGTCCTGGTCGTGCCATGCGCTACTTCCTCGCAGCCTCACAGGGAACCGTTCTTGTAGGTGGTCTGGGTGTCCCCCTTGGCGCCCCGCTCGAAACGGTCGAAGGCTCGTAGATAGATCAGCGACTTGGCGTATGCCAGCCAGGAGAAGCCGAAGATGATGGCTAGGACCCGCAGGAAGGGCACATAGTAGACGAGGAAGGCGAAGGCCACGTCGATGGCCAAAAGGCAGATGGCATAGAGGGGGATCCCCATGGGAACCCCTACGGATAACTTGAAGAACCCCCAGACCGTATTGGTGTAGCGGGACTGCAGGGGGTAGAAGAACTCGTATGAGAAGATTAGAAGGACGGTTCCGATGATCAGGATAATGAGGGCGGGATAGATCATCGCCCCCTTCATGCTCAGCCAGAAGGTCAGGGAGTAAATGACGATGCCCCCCAGCGCCGCGTGGGTGATGAAGGCGATGATGGACTGTTTGAACTCCCGGACGAAGCGTTGCAGGTACTGTCGGCAGAGGGGGATGTCCTCGTGGTCGTCATAGGCGAAGACCGTGCCGTAGAGGGCGCTGCGGGCGGGACCTATCGTGATCAGGGGTATGCAGGTGACGACGAAGAGCAGATTCAGGGCAGTGAATCTGAGAAGGGTGTTCACGAACTGCCAGAAAGGGCTTTCGAGGTTGAAGCGCATGATCCGCCTTTCTCTTTTGACTTTACCTGCCGGTGCGTCGGCAGGGGCTGCGGCGTGTGGGCAGAAGGGTTGGCGAGGCCATCCTCTTGTTCTGTCTGCCGCCTCGTCGGCTGCAGGACCATCTGCCGGACGGGCCTGACTGGATTCATGGGCGGGAGCGGCCCTGCCTCACGTGGTGACATGCCTTGTAGAGCACCGTGGCTTGACAGCTAAGTTAAATCGGTGTACTAATCTATTTACAAACATATAAATAAGCCTACTACGATCTATACGGCGCATGGCTGGCAACGCAAAGAAGCGGGCTTATGGGAAAAGACAGGAGGGCAGGATGTCAACTGGCGACATTCCGTTGAACGCTACCCGGCGGAGTAGGTCTAAACGCCAAGGGGGCATAAGCGGCAAGAAGAAACACAGCATCAACCTCTTCCTTTTGACCGTCCCCTTTCTGATACTGGTCATCCTCTTCAGTTACTATCCTCTGCTCGGCTGGGTGTATGCCTTCTATGACTATCAGCCGCCCATTCCCCTGTCGGAGAGCGAATTCGTCGGCTTCCAGTGGTTCAAGATGATCGTCCAGAACCCGGCACAGCTGCACACGGTCGGCCAGGTCCTGATCAACACCTTCGTGATGAGCGGACTGGGCATTCTGACCTCATTCTTTCCGCTGTTCTTCGCCATCGGCCTCAATGAGATTCGCAACAAACACTTCAAGAACGTCATCCAGACCCTGACTACCCTGCCCAACTTCATCAGCTGGGTCCTGGTCTACGCCGTGGCATTCGCCATGTTCTCCTCCACCGGCATGGTCAATGAGCTCCTGCAGAACATCCACCTGATTTCACAGCCCATCCACTTCCTGGATTCCGACAGCGGGACCTACATCAAGATGCTCCTGTGGAGCCTGTGGAAGGGGCTGGGCTGGGGGTCCATACTCTATCTGGCGGGCATCGCAGGCATTGATCCGGAGCTTTACGAGGCCGCCCAAGTGGACGGCGCCAACCGGTTCCAGCAGATCATCCACGTCACGGTCCCGCAGCTCATGCCCACCTACCTGGTCATGCTGATGCTGAGCGTCTCCAACTTCCTGAACAATGGGATGGACCAGTACTTCGTCTTCCAGAACGCCTTCAACCTCAAGCACATCCAGGTGCTTGACCTCTACGTCTACAACGTGGGCATGGGCCAGAACAGCCTCTCTCTCGCTACTGCCATATCCATGCTGAAATCCCTGGTCAGCGTGGTCCTCCTGTTCCTGGTCAATTGGGCCTCGAAGCGGACCCGTGGCGAGTCAATTATCTGAGCGTTAAGGGGAAAACAATCATGAGTGACAGCATGGCAATCGGATCGAAGGGTGTCTCTCCTCTCCTGCAGCGGACCAAGGGCGAGAAGGTGTTCAATGTCTTCAACATCGCCTTCTTCATCCTCTTCGCTTTCATCTGCGTCTACCCGTTCTATTACCTGATCATCAACAGCATCTCCGACAACACCCTGAGTGCCGCCGGCAAGATCACCGTCCTGCCCAAGGGGATCCACTGGAGCAACTATGTGGAGGTCTTCAAGCTGGAGGGCCTGGGCACGGCTGCCATGGTCTCCCTGGGACGTACCGTGATCGGTGCCACTCTGACCGTGCTGGCCAGTGCCTTCCTGGGCTTCCTCTTCACCCAGCAGGGCATGTGGCACCGCAAGTTCTGGTACCGCTTCATCATCGTGACCATGTACTTCAATGCCGGCCTGATTCCCATGTTCATTACGATGAAGAACCTGGGTCTGACCAACAACTTCTGGGTGTACATCCTGCCGGCCATCGTGCAGCCCTTCAACATCATCCTGGTGAAGACCTACATCGAATCCATCCCCTCCTCCCTCCAGGAGGCGGCCGAGGTGGACGGCGCCGGCACCCTGACCGTCTTCTTCAAGATCGTCCTGCCTATGTGCACGCCGATCCTGGCCACGGTGGCCATCTTCTCGGCCGTGGGCCAGTGGAATTCCTTCCAGGACACCCTGATCTACATGACTGATTCCAAGCTCTACTCCCTGCAGTACCTGCTCTATCAGTACATCAACCAAGCAAGCTCCCTGGCCAGCGCCGTCAAGGCCAGCGCTGGCGGGGCCTTGAACATGGCTGCTCTGGCCACCCAGCAGACCCCGTCGTCGATCAGGATGACCGTCTCGGTGATCGTGGTCCTGCCCATCCTCTTTATCTACCCGCTCTTCCAGCGTTACTTCGTCAAGGGCATGATGCTCGGCGCAGTCAAGGGCTGATCGAGAGGAGGCACAACCTCGCTGCTGTGTGGATCTGATCCCACGCGGCGGCCAAGAAGCGTTCATGTCGATTCATCAAGGAGGACAAATCGATGAGAGATGCGAGGTCGGCAGTGGCCCCGCCGGTCCGAAGAAGACCACGGAGCCGTCGGCGGGCAGAGGCCTAGAGGCCGGGAGCATGGACCGAGGAGGGCCCTGCAGGCCATTGAGACAATCGTATGAGCAACAAGGATGTAAGCGGAAGTCAGAACACTCCCGATGACCTGCGGTCCGCCGACTTGCCAAAGGCGACAGGGCGGGCCCAGGAGCCGGACAGTGTCTGGAAAGGGGAAACAATGCAAGCCAAGAAGCTGACGGCGGTGGCTGCTGCTGTCATAACCGTGTCCATGGCCTTGGCGGGCTGTGGCGGGGGGGACAACTCAGCCAACGAAAAGGACGATGGGTCACTTATGCAAGTGGATGTCTTCGATGGCCTGGCCAACTACCAGGGCATCCAGAAGGGCTGGTTCGCCAAGATGGTCAAGGACAAGTTCAACCTCAAGTTGAACATTGTGGCTCCCAATGTTGCGGGCGGGGGCAGCACCCTCTTCGATACCCGTTCGGCAGCCGGGAACCTGGGCGACATCATCATCACCGGCTCCGGCTCCGGCCAGGCGGCCAAGTTGGTCAAGGCCCATCTGATTGACGACATGACGCCGTACCTGAAGAATGCCAAGAACATCAAGAAGTACAAGTCCGCCACTGATGCCTTCAACAAAACGGCTGGACAGACCAGCGGGGTCTGGGGGCTGCCCGGGTCGGTCACTTCCCTGCCGCCTACGGAGCCCTCCGAGGGGCTGGAGCCCACCTTCGGCCCTTATGTGCGGTGGGACATCTACAAGGAAGTCGGATATCCCAGGATCGCCAACCTGGATGATCTGGTCACGGTCCTCAAGCAGATGCAGGACAAGGCCCGAGCCGAGACCGGCGACAAGAGCATCTACGCCATGTCCCTCTTCAAGGACTGGGACGGCAACATGATGAACAACGCCAAGCAGCCCACCTGCTACTACGGTTACGACGAGATGGGCTTCGTCCTGGCCAAGGCCGACGGCTCCGACTACCAGTCGGTCACCAAGAAGGGCGGAATGTACGAGAAGGCCCTCCAGTTCTTCAACAAGGCATCACAGGCCGGCCTGGTCGACCCCGAGTCGACCACCCAGAATTACGACACCATGTATGCCAAGTACCAGCAGGGCAAGATCCTCTTTTCCTTCTGGCCTTGGCTAGGGCAGGCAGCCTACAACACCACGGACAACAAGGCCCAGGGCAAGGGCTTCATGATCGCCCCCCTGGAGGACATGAAGATCTTCTCCTACGGCGCCACGCCCGACGGGGGGAGCACCTTCATCGCCCTGGGTTCCAAGGCCAAGAACAAGCAACGCCTGGTCAACTTCATCGACTGGCTCTATTCGTCTGAGGGAGTCTACGCCTCTGGTGCCCAGACCGGCGGGTCCGCTGGTCCAAAGAATCTGAACTGGACGGTCAAGGACGGCAAGCCCGAGCTGACCGATTTCGGCGAGAAGGTCCTCTTTGGCAACGGTGCCAACGTGCCGGCCGATTGGGGCGGCGGCACCTACAAGGACGGGGTCTCGGCCTTGAACTACCCGACTGTGATCGTCCAGGACAAGGATCCCTCCACGGGCTACCCCTACAACGCCAGCATGTGGCCCTCGCAGCTGGTCAAAAACACAGACCCTCTGAGCACCGACTGGTCCGCCCACATGGGCGGGGCCAAGACCACCATGGAATATCTGAAGAAGAGCAACAAGATCTTGGTGGCCCCCGGTTCCAGCTACGTGACCCCGGACGAGTCCTCCCAGATCAAGACCCTTCGTGGCCAGGTGAAGACCGAGATCGTCAACGCCTCCTGGAAAGCCTCCTTCGCCAAGGATGACAACGAGTTCAATGCCATCCTCGATGAGATGCGCTCCAAAGTTGACGGGATGAGCTTCAAGCAGGTTCTCGATGTGGACATGAAGGACGCCAAGGACCAGAACACGGCCCGGGTGAACATCAAGAAGCAGTTCGAAGACAAGAAGTGAACCGGAAGATGGGCGTCCGGCCTCCGTCGGGATTCCCCGGGGACCCCGACCTCACGTGAAGATTTGTCCACTCCGGACAGCCCGTGCCGGGCGACCGCACGGGCCGACCGGGGAGTCTGAAAACCAGACTATGGCAGAGAAAGGTAACAAGGAAACCATGAAGAAGAGCAAACTCGCAATGGTGACGGCAGCGGTGCTGTCAGCCTCGCTGGCCCTGGCCGGCTGTGGCGGCGGAGGAGGCAACTCCGCCAACGAGAAGGACGACGGCTCCCTGATGAAGGTGGATGTCTATGACGACTTGGCCAACTACCAGGGCATCCAGAAAGGCTGGTTCGCCAAGATGGTCAAGGACAAGTTCAACATTCAGTTGAACATGATTTCGCCCAATGTGGCCGGTGGCGGCAGCACCCTCTTCGACACCCGTTCAGCAGCTGGCAACCTGGGCGATCTGGTCATCACCGGGGCCGGCAACGGCCGGCTGACCAAGTTGATCAAGGCCCATCTGATTGACGACATGACGCCGTACCTGAAGAATGCCAAGAACATCAAGAAGTACAAGACCGCCACCGATGCCCTCAACAAGCTGTCGGGCCAAAGCAGCGGGGTCTGGGGGGTGCCGCAGAGTGTCTCCACCAAGAGCCCGACCGACCCCTCCGAGGGCAACGAGCCCGTCTTCGGCCCTTACATCCGCTGGGACTACTACCGTGAGATCGGCTATCCCAAGTTCAACAACCTGGATGACTTCCTGCAGGTCCTCAAGCAGATGCAGGACAAGGCCCGGGCCGAGACCGGCGACAAGAACGTCTACGCCTTCTCCCTCTTCAAGGACTGGGACGGCAACATGATGAACAACGCTAAGCAGCCCACGACCTACTTCGGTTACGACGAGATGGGCTTCGTCCTGGCCAAGGCCGACGGCTCCGACTACCAGTCGGTCACCAAGAAGGGCGGAATGTACGAGAAGGCCCTCCAGTTCTTCAACAAGGCCAACCAGATGGGCCTGGTCGACCCCGAGTCCTCCACCCAGAACTACGACACCATGTCGGCCAAGTACCAGCAGGGCAAGATTCTCTTCTCCTTCTGGAGCTATCTGGGGCCCGCCGCTTACAACACCACGGAAAACAAGGCGCAGGGCAAGGGCTATATGCTGGCCCCCATGGGTGACATGAAGATCTTCTCCTACGGAGCCACCCCCAATGGCGGAGCCGCCATCATCGCTGTCGGGTCTAAGGCCAAGAACAAGCAACGCCTGGTTAACTTCATCGACTGGCTCTACTCCAAGGAGGGCGTTTACGCCATGGCCGGCAGCGTCAAGGGCATGAACTTCGACATCAAGGACGGCAAGCCCGAGCTGACCGACTTCGGCAAGAAGCTCCAGAGCGACAAGTCCTCCAAGGTCTCCGCCCAGTTCGGCGGCGGCTCTTACTCCGACGGCGTATCCGCCCTGAACTTCACCACCGAGCTGGCCACTGACATCGATCCCGACACTAAGGAGCCCTACGACTCCAGCATGTGGAAGTCCACCATTGACCAGTTCAGCAACTCCGCCCTGGACAAGGATTGGTCCGAGCACATGGACGGGGCCAAGACCTCCATGCAGTACCTGGAGAAAGCGAACAAGCTCATGATCGCCCCCGGCTCCAGCTTCATTCAGCCCGATGAGTCCTCCCAGATCTCCACCCTGCGTGGTCAGGTGAAGACCGAAATCGTCAACACCTCCTGGAAAGCAGTCTTCGCCAAGGATGACAACGAGTTCAACAGTCTGATGGACGGGATGCGTTCCAAGGTCGACGGACTGGGCTTCAAGCAGGTCCTGGATGTAGACATGAAGAACGCCAAGGACCAGAACACGGCCCGCATCAACATCAAGAAGCAGTTCGCTAACCGCGAGGCGTCGGAAGGCAACTGATTCTGCGCCGAACGGTAAGGCGGGGGGGAGCCATGGTGCCCCCCCCCCCCCCGCCGTCAGACATGTACCGGTGGGGAGCGTTAGCCGGGTGGGCGGCCAATCGAACCACCCTCCATCGCGCTCCCCCTTGCCATGCCGGTGGCGCAGTGGATGGGTTTCCCGGTCGCCGGTTATGAATGCGGCCTCGGTCCCGATCAGGGGCCCTGCCGTGAATGACACAAAAAGACAGAGAAGGAAAATGAGGTGCAAGAGCTGCATGCTCCCATTTGAAAAGAATTCAAGGATCGTCTTCTGCGGGGACTCAGTCACTGATGTCAACCGTGATTACAAGGCCGTTCCCGCCGGCTGGGGCTCCTTCGGCGATGGCTATGTCAACTTGGTTCACGCCCTTCTTACCGCCGTCTACCCCGACCGGGAACTCATGATCATGAACGAGGGAGTCAGCGGGGACGACATCAAGCTGATGGCAGCCCGGTGGGACAGGGATGTGCTCGATAGGAAGCCCGACTACGTCTCCGTCATGATAGGGATCAATGACGTCTGGCGTCATTTCGACGGTCCCTTCCGCCAGGCGGACCTGGTCTCTCTGGATGAATTCGAACACACTTACGAGGATCTGATGGGCAGGACCGAGCCCCGTGTCAAGGGCCTGATTGTCATGAGCCCTTTCATGATGGAGCCCAACAGGGATGACCCGATGAGGGCCATGGTCGACCGCTATGCCGATGTAGCCAGGCAGATGGCGGACCGGCATGGGGCTACCTATGTGGATGTCCAGGCTGCCATGGATCACTTCCTCAAGAAACAGAGCAGCTACATACTCAGTATGGACCGTTGCCACCCCGGAATTGAGGGGCATATGCTGGTGGCCAGGTCCTGGCTCCAAGCCGTCGGCTTCGACTGGGGAAGGACCACATTCGATGACGAAAAGTGAACAGGAGTTCCGTCCCTTGCGTGAGGAGGTGGCCGGGGCTGGTGACCTTTCGCGGGTGGATGCCGAGATCAGCCGTGGCGCCTTCAAGGCCGATTGGGCCTCCCTCTGCGCCATGGAGCCCCCTACCTGGTTCACCGATGCCAAGTTCGGCATCTTCACCCACTGGGGCCTGTACAGCGTGCCCGCCTACCATAACGAGTGGTACTCGCGCAACATGTACATCAAGGGGTATCCGGAGTTCGACCACCACGTGAAGACCTACGGACCCCAGAAGGAGTTCGGCTACAAGGACTTCATCCCCATGTTCAAGGCGGAGCGTTTCGACCCAGATCAGTGGCTGGACCTCTTCCGCCGTGCCGGAGCCCGCTACTATATGCCCGTGGCCGAGCACCACGACGGATTTCAGATGTACCGCAGCGAACTGTCGGAATGGAACGCCTTCGACAAGGGGCCCCACCGCGACCTGATCGGCGAGCTGCGACGGGCCACCCTCGGACAGGGCCTTCACTTCGCCCTGTCCGACCACCGGGCTGAGCACTGGTGGTTCATGGGCCACGGACAGGAGTTCGACAGCGACGTGCAACAGCCCATGAAGAGGGGCGACTTCTACTGGCCCGCCATGCCCGAGCCTGACAATCAGGACCTCTTTGGCAAGCCCTATCCCGCCAAGGAGTATCTGGATGACTGGCTCCTGCGGGTCTGCGAGGTGATCGACGCCTACCGGCCCGAACTCCTCTACTTCGACTGGTGGGTCCAGCATGAGGCGTTCAAGCCCTATTTGCAGCGCCTGGCTGCTTACTACTACGACCGGTCCGTCGAGTGGGGGGTTCCGGCCGCCATCTGTTACAAGATGGACGGTATGGCCTGGGGTTCGGGCATCGTGGACGTGGAACGCGGCGGCTTCGCCAACCCCACCCCCTTCGTCTGGCAGACGGACACTGCCATCGCCCGCAACTCCTGGTGCCATACGACCACCTTGGACCACAAGTCGGTGGCTGAGATCCTGGCCGCCCTCCTCGACGCGGTCAGCAAGAACGGCAATCTCATGCTCAACGTGGGCCCTTGCGCCGACGGGTCCATCGACCCCGAGGAGGAGGAGATGCTGGAATCCATCGGTCGTTGGATGGATGTGAACGGGGAAGGAATCTATGGATCCCGCCCCTGGCGGGTCGCTCAGGAGGGCCCCACCCACCCGGCAGCGGGGTCCTTCGCGGACCAGACCGAGGCCGTCTTCACCCCCGAGGATTTCCGGTTCACCTCGGTATCAGGTGCTATCTACGCATACCAGCTCAAGCCGTCCACAGATGGACGGGCCCTGATTAAGGCCTTCGCTCCACGGGGCAAGGAAGGGTCGGTCTTTCAGGGGATCGTCCGCCAGGTCAGCCAGTTGGGTGCAGGACCGGTCAGTTACGAGCTGACGGACCGTGGGCTGAAGGTTCAGGGTCTCGAGAACCTCACCGGCACCACGGCCACCGGCCTGCCCTTGGGCATTCGGATTGACGTGGAGTGAGATTCGGACCCTGCAGGATTGCTGTCACCGGCTCTAGGGCATAGTGACCGACAACAACAAGGAAAGATAGGAGAACATGAAGTTCCTCAACGGAGAATGGCTTGTGCGCGACGGTTTCGACGTCAAATATGCGGCCAACATCTACAGCGCGGACATTGAAGAGAAGAGGCTGACCCTCTACGCCCCCTTCCAGGTGATCAGGAACCCCGGCATGACCTTGGACGGAGGACTGCTTACCATCGAGGTCACCTCCCCCCGTCCCGACATCATCACCACCCGGATCATCAACTACAGGCAGGACCACAGCCATGACCCCCGGTTCACACTTAACCGGACCGATCCCCCAGTGAGGATTGAGGAGGATGAGAAGGGATGGACCTTCACCAGTGGCAGGCTGGTCCTGAAGATCGCCAAGGGCGATGCCATTGACTTCGAGTACGAGTATGAGGGCCGTCCGCTGACCAGGTCGGCTTGGAGAGGCAAGGCCTTGGTGGCCGATGACAATGGCAGGCCACACGTGGTCGAGTCCCTCGACCTGGGCGTGGGGGAGAAGATCTACGGCCTGGGCGAGCGCTTCACCAACTTCGTGAAGAACGGGCAGACGGTCACCATCTGGAATCAAGATGGCGGTACAGGCACGGCCCAGGCCTACAAGAACGTCCCCTTCTATATGAGCAATCGAGGGTATGGGGTCTTCGTGGATTCCACTGACAAGGTGGAGTTCGAGATCGGTTCTGACGAGGTCTCCAAGGTCCAGTTCTCCGTCCCCGGCCAGGAGCTGACATACTCAGTGATCGGCGGCCGGGACCTCAAAGGGGTGCTCAGCACCTACACCGATCTGACCGGCAAGCCCCCTCTGGTCCCCGACTGGAGCTTCGGCTTGTGGCTGTCGACCTCCTTCACCACCGACTATGACGAGAGGACCGTCAACGAGTTCGTCGACGGCATGGCGGCACGGGACATCCCCCTGTCGGTCTTCCACTTCGACTGCCGTTGGATGGACGACCTGGAATGGTGCAACTTCGAGTGGAAGCATTCCGCCTTCCCGGACCCGGAAGGGATGCTGGCCCGCCTCCACCAGAAAGGCCTTAAGGTCTGTGCCTGGATCAACCCCTACATCGCCCAGAAGTCCAAGCTCTTCAAGGAGGGGGCCGAGAAGGGGTACTTCATCAGGCGCACCGACGGCCAGGTCTGGCAGTGGGACAAGTGGCAGGCCGGCATGGCCATCGTCGACTTCACCAACCCCGAGGCAACGGCCTGGTACCAGGGCAAGCTCAGACACCTGCTGGACCAGGGCGTGGATTGCTTCAAGACCGACTTCGGAGAACGCATCCCCACCGAGGGCGTGGTCTATGACGACGGTTCCGACCCGGTCAAGATGCACAACTACTACACCCTCCTGTACAACAAGGCCGTCTATGACCTCCTGGTTGAGGTGAAGGGGGCTGACCAGGCCATCCTCTTCGCCCGTTCGGCGACGGTGGGCGGCCAGCGCTACCCGGTCCACTGGGGCGGGGACTGCACCTCCAACTACCCCTCCATGGCCGAAAGCCTGAGGGCCGGCCTCTCCTTCGGCATGAGCGGATTCGGTTACTGGAGTCACGACATAGCCGGCTTCGAGGACCAGCCCACCCCAGATATCTACAAGCGCTGGACCCAGTTCGGCCTTCTCTCCTCGCATTCCCGCTACCATGGGTCCACCGCCTACAAGGTCCCCTGGCTTTACGGGGATGAGGCCGTCGAGGTCACCCGCGAGTTCGCCAAGCTCAAGCAGCGTCTTGTGCCCTATCTGATCAAGATGTCGCATGAGACCCATGAGACGGGCCTGCCCATGATGAGGGCCATGGTTCTGGAGTTCCCCAGCGACCCGACCTGCGAGGACATCGACACCCAGTACATGTTGGGTGACGACATCCTGGTGGCCCCGATCTTCAACGAGAAGGGGACCGCCCGTTTCTACGTGCCTGATGAGGGCACGGGCCGACCCTGGGCCAACATGCTGACCGGGAAGGCCTATGAGCCCGGACGCTGGTACCAGGAGACCTACGACTACCACACCCTGCCGGTCCTTGTCAGGCCTGGCGCCGATCCCCTTCACATGTGAGCTGGTCTCTGCTGCCATGTTGTTGGCGCTTCTTGTGCCCGGTGTGGCCCTGCCCGGACCGGCGGGTCAGGATAGGGTCTGGATTGCATGAATGAAAAACGCGAATGGATGCATGTGCTCGTAGGCTTCCCTCCGATTGGAGACCCCGCCGTCAGGTGGTGCATCCCTCATCGGGTAGCCTTATCGACAGAAAGAAGTGGATGTCCATGACGACCGCCGTAGAATTCGTCAGACAGTTGGGCCTGGGCTGGAACCTGGGCAATACCTTTGATGCTTTCCCTCTCCAAGGGGAACATGAGGAGGCCATGAAGGAGGGTCGGACCTGGACCCCGGAGGATCAGGAGAGACTCTGGTGCAACCAGCCCTTCACCCCTGGGTGCGCCCGTCTGGTCAAACAGGCCGGGTTCGACACCATCCGCATCCCGGTTACCTGGGTGGAGTGGATTGACGGGGAGGGACACGTGGACTCCATCTGGATGAACGCGGTCCGCCGGGCCGTCGACTGGAGTCTGGGCGCCGGACTCAAGGTGATAGTCAACGTCCATCACGATGGCGGTGAGGGCGATCTCCCTTGGATCCGCAAGGCGGACAAGGACCCGGATGGGGTCTGCAGACGGTTCGCTGGCCTCTGGCGTGAGATCGCCGACACGTTCAAGGATTACGGGCAGGACCTCATTCTGGAGGGTGGCAACGAGATCGGCTTCGATGACATGGACCGGGACCAGGCCTATGTCCTCTTGGAAAGGCTCAACCAGATCTTCGTCGACACGGTCAGGGCCAGCGGATCGCACAATGCCGACCGCTTCCTGCTGATTCCTGGTTACAACACCGACACGGCCATGACCTGCGACTCCCGTTACCGCCTGCCCAAGGACAGTACAGCGGACCGGCTGATTGTCTCCATCCACTATTACTCCCCGGCCGATTTCGCCCTGGCCACACACGACACCACCTGGTGCAAACCCAGGCAGGAGTGGGGCAGTGAGGCGGACATCAAGGCGGTGGAGGCCGATTTTGCTACCCAGCGTCGCCGCTTTATCGATGCCGGCATCCCCGTGATCATCGGAGAGTACGGTCTGCTGACCGAGGCCGTGGATGGGAAGGACCACGCTAGCAACCTCAAGTGGGTATCGACCGTTCTGGGCTGCTGCAGGGGGAACGGATCCTGCCCGGTCCTCTGGGATACATCCACCAAGGAGATGTGTTTCCTGGATCGGACCACCGGCAGCTTCTTCGACCCCGACATGGCATCCCTCTTCGCCCAGGCCAGAGCGGACCGCCAGTAGGGATGTGCCGCGATGACCCTGTTCAACTGCACACCCGCCCGCCGGATCGCCTCAGGATTCCACCCGGATCCGACCATCTGCCGTGCCCCCTCGGGCCGCTACTTCCTGGTCAACAGCTCCTTTGAGTATTTCCCAGGCCTTCCCATACACGAAAGTGGCGACGGGAAGCATTGGGTCCTGATAGGGAACGCCATAGACCGACCCTCCCAGTTCCCCTGCGAGGGCATGGGCAACAGCGGGGGCATCTATGCTCCCACCCTGCGCTGGCATGACGGCCTATTCTACCTGACCGCCACCAACGTCAACAAGGGAACCATGATCATGACCACGCCGGATCCCCACCAGGGATGGTCCGATCCTCTGTGGGTCAAGGGGTGGCCCGGTATCGACCCCACCCTCCTCTTCGATGACGATGGAACCGTCTACATCTGCGGCAATGAAAGCGACCAGATTGACCAGGAGGGCAAGAGGGAGGTCCCCGGTATCTACCTGTCCCGTCTGGATGTGGGCACGGGGACCGTCCTGTCGAAGAGGGAGAGGATCTGCGCAGGGACCACCGGGGCAAATCCTGAGGGGCCCCACATGTACAAAAGGGATGGGGTCTACTATCTGATGTGGGCGGAGGGTGGCACCGAGGCTGGCCACATGGAGAACATGGCCCGTTCCGCCTCGCCCACAGGCCCCTACGAGATGTGTCCTGGCAACCCCCTGATTACCAACCGGAGCACCCACCTGACCCTTCAGGCGATCGGCCACTGCGACTGCGCGGGGTTCGATGAAGACCGTACCCTGATGGTCTTCCACGGAACCCGGAATAACCATGAGTATCCCGCCCAGGGGTGGCTGGGCAGGGAGTCTTATGCGGTCCGGTTCGCTTGGAAGGATGGATGGCCCACCTTGGCCGACCAGTCCTACGATGTCTCCCTCCTGGGCGAGGGGGAGGCCCTTGAGAACCAGATTGACTGGATCACACCCTCCCTGGACAGGGCCGGTCGTTTTAGCGTGACCGGTTCGAGTGACCCAACGGAGGCCCGCATACTCGTGGATGCCGCCGGCCATGACTTCCGGCTGGACGACGGGGCGCCCATAATCGGGACCCGGCAGACCGACTTCCGCTGCACCTTCGAGGCCGCTCTCCCCGACCCGGCCCAGTTGAATTATGGCCAGGCCGGATTGGCCGTCTACGCCAATGCCGGCCATTACATGGATCTGGCGGTGGAACCTGCGCGGAATGGTCTGGTGCATGTCCAGGTTCAGGTACACAACGCTGGCCTGGTCAGCCTGGTGGGGTCCGCGGACCTGCCTGCCGGGTCGCCCATAGGTCTCCAGATCAGGGGGGACGAGATGGGCTACGCCTTTCGGGCTTCAGGCCTGGACGGGGATCACGATCTGGGTCATGCCCCGGGCAAGGTCCTCAGCTTCGCCAACGCCGGCGGGTTCACCGGAATCCTTCTGGGGGTCTATGCCCACGGATCCGGACGGGTCACCTTCGATCCGGTGGCCTATCGGGTCTGAGCAATCTGTACATTCGCAAAAACGACAAGAGCAGTCGCCCGCTATGGGGTCACTTGGTGCCCGTCGGACGACCTGAAGGAGATTGATCATGAAACCCACATTCAGCAGCTTCCTGTTCGGGGGCGATTGGAATCCGGAACAGTGGCCGGAGGACACCTGGGAGCAGGACATCGAAAAACTCGAGGACGCCCACATCAACGAGGCCACCATCAACGTCTTCTCCTGGGCCCTTCTGCAACCTTCGGAAGACAGATATGACTTCTCCATGCTGGATAAGATTGTGGCCCTTCTGGTCAAGCACCGGTTCAACATCGTCATGGCTACGGGGACGGCGGCCCTGCCTGCCTGGATGGTCAGGACCCACCCAGAGGTGATCCGGACCGACCAGGAGGGCAGGCATCGCGTTTTCGGGGGGCGGCATAACTTCTGCCCCACCAGTGAATACTTCCGACAGGCATCCGGGGCTCTGGCAGGCCATCTGGCCGAGCGTTACTCCGACACCCCGGGCCTGGTGGCCTGGCATGTGGGCAACGAGTACGGCGGTGGCGGCGGCCTGTGTTACTGCGAGGGCTGTGCCTGGGCCTTCCGTGTCTGGCTGAAGGAGAAGTACGGCACGGTCCAGGCCCTCAACCAGGCCTGGTGCGCCAACTTCTGGAGCCACACCATCTACGACTGGGATGACGTGGTTCCACCTGTGGCCTACGGGGATGGGATCGGTGAGAATAAGTGCGTGATCTCCGGGTTGCAGATGGATTACCGCCGCTTCCAGGAGCAAGCACAGCTGGCCTGTTTCGCCAATGAGCGCGACGCCATCCGTCGCCACGACGGTTCCACGCCGATCACCACCAACCTGATGGGGACCTTCAAGGACCTGGACTACTTCGAATGGGCCCAGCAGATGGACTTGGTCAGCTGGGACAACTATCCGGGCATGGACACCCCGCCCAGCTTCACCGCAATGTCCCACGACCTTATGCGTGGAGTGGGCGGCGGCCGTCCCTTTATGCTGATGGAGCAGACGCCCAACCAACAGGGCTGGTTCCCCTTCTGCAAGGTCAAGCGGCCCGGCGAGGTCCGCAATCTCAGTTGGCAGGCCGTGGCTCATGGGGCCGACACGGTGCAGTTCTTCCAGATGAAACAGTCCTTGGGCGGCTGTGAGCGCTCCCATGGGGCCGTCATAGACCACAGCGGCAGTGAGGAATCCCGAGTCTTCAAGGAGACCGCTGCCCTGGGGGCCGAACTGGATCGGGTGGGGGCCCGTCTCATGGGCACCCAGGTGGTGGCCAAGGTGGCCGTCATGTTCGACTGGCAGAGCTACTGGTCCCTGGAAGGTTGCGTGGGCCCCACGACAGGCTTCTCCTACCCCCAGGAGGTCCACCGCTTCTACCGCCCCCTCTACCGCCGCAATCTGGCCGTGGACTTCATCCCCAGCACGGCCCCGGTCGAGACCTTGAAGAAGTATGACCTGGTCCTGGCCCCGGCCCTGATCTCCCTATTGCCCGGTGTGGCAGACCACCTGGAGTCCTATGTGTCCGACGGTGGCACCTTCGTCACCGGTTATATGGCCGGTATCCACGACGAACACGACCTGGTGGTTCCGGGCGGGTATCCGGGTGCCCTGAGGGGACTGACCGGGGTCTGGGTCGAGGAGATCGACGCCCTGGCGCCTGACGAAACCATACCGGTGGAGGGTCTGGCATCTGCCGACGGCCAGCCTGCCGGTCAGATCGTGGCCAGCCTGATCCGTTGCGAGGGAGCCAAGCCTCTTGCCTCCTACGGGGGCGGCGACTTCTACGCCGGCAGCCCCGCCCTGACGGTGAACGGTTTCGGCAGGGGGAAGGCCTACTTTGTTGGCACCCCCCTGGACGAGGCTGGCATGGAGGCCTTCACGAACCCCATCGTTGACAGCCTGGGGCTCCCTGCGGTCGACACACCCAGGGACGTCAGCCTTTCCATCCGCCAATCGGATGACGGGACCCGGTATGCCATCGTGATCAACTCGTCCTACTCGCCAATCACTGCTGACCTTCCTCTCCTGAGGGGCGGTGAGGATCTCCTAACCGGCGGCCGTGTGTCCGGTCCGCTGGATCTGCCTGCCTATGGGGTGGCTCTGGTCGCACTGGCCTGACAGGCCGACGGTGAACCTGAGTATCCGGGTCTTGTTATGGCTGGCGTCAAGGAGTTCTGAACTACGATAGGGTTTCGGGTGTCAAGGGGAGTTAGGCGGCCGGTCCCTTCCCCCTGAAGGTCCGCTTGATCCAGGCGGCCGCGAGACGAGGCCAGATCTGCACGCAGGGTTCGATTCCGTTGGTCCCCTGCCAGGCGGTTTCTTCAGTCCCCAAGCCCAGACCGTGGCCTCCGTGTGGGAAGAGGTGGGCTTCCACGCTCACCCCAGCCTGCTTGCAGGCTTCCACCAGCATAAGGGTGTTCTCCGGAGGGACCAGGCCATCCTCCATGGTGTGCCAGACGAATACGGGTGGGGTCTTGCCGTCTATGTGTCTCTCGATGGAGACCGCCTCCAGGGCTGTCGGGTCCTCCTTCTTGTCGCCCAGGAGGTGGTCGATGCTCCCTCGGTGGGCGAGGGGGCCGGAGGTGATGACCGGATAGCCCAGCATGAGGCCGTCGGGGCGGACGGCGTCGGGGTCATAGCCGTGGGTTTGGAGGTCCTGGTCTCCGGCGGTCGTGGCCAGGTTGGCCGCCAGGTGGCCACCGGCTGAGAAGCCCATGATACTGATGGCCCTGGGGTCCACGTGCCACTGGTCGGCGTGCTCACGGATGCGCTTCACGGCTTCAGCCGCTTCGACCAGGGCTGTCGGGTACACGGAGGGCCAGCAGGAATAGCGCAGAATGAAAGCATTGCAGCCCGCCGCCAGGAACTGCGCTGCGATGGGTTCGGCCTCCCTGTCCGAGGTCATCTCATAGCCGCCTCCGGGAATGACCAGGACCGATGGGCGGACCCGGTCTGGCACTACTTCCTCGCTGTTGTCTAGGCTGTAGCCGACGAACTTAGCCCGGCTGCCGTCGATCCCCTCAATCTCCTGCTCGAAATACTGCATCTGCGCTCATCCTCCTTGATGCGTAGGGCCCTCAGGCCGCGACTCATTGTAAATCACCAGGTGGCTCGGCGGCCCCTCAGAAGGTCACGGTCAGGTCCACCGGATTCTCTCCGGTCTGGGGCGGCACCATCCCGTCGCCAAGTTCGCGGCCGTCCAGGCTGACCGAGCGTTTTCCGGTCCGCTTCATGGAAATCCGGTAGGTGACCCCTCTCCAGCTCCTGCTGACGGTCAGTTCGTTGAATTCGGCGGGCAGGTGGGGCTCGATGACCAGTCCGTCCAAGGTGGGTCTGACCCCCAGCAGGTACTGGGAGATGTCCACGAAGGACCAGGCGGCCGTGCCTGTCAGCCAGGAGTTCTTTCCTTCGCCGGGGGTGGGGGACTCAGGACCGGCCACCATCTGACAGTAGACGTAGGGCTCCACCTTGCGGATGTCAGACTTCTCCTCCAGGTAGGCCGGGCAGGTACGCCTGTAGACCGCAAAGGCCTCCTCGTCATCGTCTACCATGGCGTTGGCTATGGAGATCCAGGGGTTGACGTGGCAGAAGATGCCGCCATTCTCCTTGTAACCCTTGGGGTAGGAGGAGATTTCGCCCAGTTCGATCCGATATGTGGAATAGGCGGGGGCCAGGATAGCCGTACCCCAGGAGGAGGTCAGCCTCTCCTTGACCGAGGTCAGAGCCTCTCGGGCCTTGCCGTCACCGAGACCGATACCGGCCAGCACACACATCCCCTGGGGTTCGATGTAGATCTGCCCCTCGCTGTCGGTGTGGGAGCCGACAGGACGGGAGTAAGCGTCGTAGGCCCTGAGGAACCACCTGCCGTCCCAGCCGGCCCCCTCTATGGCATGGGTCATCTTCTCGATGGCCTGGCGGACCGAGTCGGTCTCCTGGGCTACAGCTTCCCTGCTCATCCCGCAATCCGTTCCGTAATGGTCCAGGATGTCGGCGTAGCGGCCGGCGTAGAGGACGAACATGCCTCCGATCAGGACCGACTCAGCCACACCTGTATCATTGTTTTCGACGGTCTGGAAACTCTCTCCCGGCGTATCGGAGAAGCAGTTGAGGTCAAGGCAGTCGTTCCAGTCGGCCCGTCCGATCAAGGGGAGGCCATGTGGGCCCAGGTGGTTCATCGTGAACCCGACTGACCGGCGCAGGTGCTCCAGGAGGGGCCTCTGGGTCCCTTCCACATTGTTGAAGGGGACGGGCTCCCCCAGGATGGAGGAATCTCCGGTCTCGGCCAGGTAGGCGTAGGTACCGGCCACCAGCCAGAGGGGGTCGTCATTGAAGCCACCGCCAATGTCGGCGTTCCCCCTTTTGGTCAGGGGCTGGTACTGGTGCCAGGCCGACCCATCCTTCAGCTGGGTTGAGGCGATGTCGATGATGCGCTGACGGGCGCGGCCGGGGATCAGGTGGACGAAGCCCAGGAGATCCTGGTTGGAGTCGCGGAAGCCCATCCCCCTCCCGGTGCCCGACTCGAAATAGGAGGCCGAGCGCGAAAGGTTGAAGGTGACCATGCACTGGTACTGATGCCAGATGTTGACCATCCGGTCCAGGCGGGGGTCGCCGCTGTCTAGGGTGAACCGACCCAGAAGGTCGGTCCAGTAAGCCTTGAGGTCGGCGAAGGCCTGGTCGACCTGGTCGTCACGCTTGAAGCGGTCGAAGAGGGCGTGTGCGGGTTTCTTGTTGATGATTCCCACCTTGGTGGGGTCATCGGGGTCCTCCCACTTGTCTTCCTTGGGCAATTGGACATAGCCCAGGAGGAATACCAAGCTCTCCTCCTGACCGGGGTCCAGGGACAGTCTGACCCTGTTGGCGGCAATGGGGGACCAGCCGTGGGCCACAGAGTTGCGGGCTCTGCCCTCGGTGATGGCCTGGGGGGTATCCCAGCCATTGAACCGGCCCAGGAATTCGTCCCGGCTGGTGTCGAACCCGCAGGTGGGCCGGTTGACCCCGAAGAAGGCGTAATGGTTCCGGCGTTCCTTGTATTCGGTCTTGTGGTAGAGGAGGGTGGACTCCGATCCCTGCTCGATCTCCACTTCGCCCGTGGACAGGTTGCGTTGGAAGTTGCTGGAGTCGTCCTCGGCGTTCCATAGACACCACTCCATGCAGCCGGTCACCTCCAAGAGGATGGGGGAGTCGGTGGTGTTTCTGATTTTCAGACGGTTGATTTCGGCATCGGCATCCATAGGGACGAAGGCGGTCATGACCGTGTCGATCCCCTTGTAGGAGGATTCGAAGATGGTGTATCCGGTCCCCTGGCGGCAGCTGTACCGGTCCAGGGGGGTCCTGAAGGGCAGGAAGGTGGGCGACCAGGTGGCCAGGGGAGCGGATTGCTGGTTGTCTCGATCCATGATGCTCAGGTAGTAGTTGCGGCTGCCGTTGTCGGCAGGTACCCCGTTGTAGCGGTAACGGGTTATCCTCTGGAGCTTGGCGTCCTTATAGAAGGAATAACCGCCGCCTGTGTTGGAGATGAGGGAGAAGAAGTCCTGGTTGCCCAGATAGTTGATCCAAGGCAGCGGGGTGGCGGGTGTGTCGATGACGTACTCCCTGGCTGCGTCGTCAAAATGACCGTATTGCATGTTCTCCCTATCCTCGATGCAACCCTGACCCAGTCCCGTAGGGTTGGGGCCGGGTGGCAGGCCGCAGGCGGCCCTTCCGGATTGTTTCGGGGCGTCGCAACCCCCTGAAAGCAACAGTGCCCGAGCGGAACAGCTGCCGGAATCGTAACCCACTCCGGGAAGGACCGCCAAGGCTGGCGACCCATATTTGTATTATCGTTTGACTAATATGATAGCATTCATTGATAAACCTATAGACAAGCGTGTGCGGATTTCCTACAATAGTAAAAATCGCGCGGCGCCCAACAGGCCGGAACCCCCCAAGGTTCGGCATGTCGGCGCCGTCTGCAGTCATGATGGGAACCCGCGGGGGCGGGCGGCGACTCAAGGACAGGGTCCCACCGCCTGCAAGGTGCCTGAGTAAAGGGGGGATCATGACCGGAGTAGAGGATTGGAACCAGTACCGGGCTGGTAGGAGGGTCAACGGATCCGGTCCGACGGTCGGGTCCACCTTTTCGGAAAACCCCCGTGCTCGTCAGGTCTTTACCGGCAAGGGTTTTACCCGACGCAAGCGGATGACCGCCGATGAGCGCAGGGACCAGATTGTCAAGGCGGCCGTCAAGGTGATTGCCGCCAAGGGCTTTTGGGGGATGTCCCTGCAGGATGTGGCCGATCAGGTGGGCATCACCGAGGCCGCTCTCTACCATTACATCGACTCCAAGAACGACCTGTTCAGCATGGTCATGGAGCAGGCCTATGACTCCCCTGAGGCCGACGAGTTCATCTACAAGACCTGTACAGGAACGGATGCGGACGGACACAGCCTCCTCTTCTTCCCGCGATTCTGCGCCAACAACGTCATTTTCAATGCCCGCAGGCCGGAGATGGTCAAGCTTTTCTCCATCCTGAACGGGGAGGCCCTGAGCCCTTCGCACCCGGCTCACCGCTATTTCGTCGGCCGCCACCAGAAGTTCTGGCGGACCATCAAATCACTGAACTGGTGCCTGCCCAGAGGGTACGACCTGGACCGCTTCCATCACATGTGGATGCTGTGCATGTCGGCCATGGATGGTCTGCAATACCGCTGGCTGGCGGACGGGTCAGCCGACTTGGTGGCCGAGTGGCTCGCCTTCTCCGACGAGCTTTTTCCTCAGGAGAAATGGCATGGGTTCATGGACCCCAGTGACATCGACCCGGATTCCGAAGCCTGCCTGGCTGCCTACGGCCTTATCACGGGTGGGGAGCAAGCGGTTCAGGACCTGCGACTTCGTCCAGGCAGCCCCTGCGATGAGGTGGCGGACAGCAAATGACCATAAGCAGAAAAGCGCCGTGGATATGAAAGAAACAAATGAGAGGATTGGCATGGGCCAAGAGAGCAAGTTCATCTTCCCGTCCGATTTCATCTGGGGAACGGCCACGGCCGCCTTCCAGGTGGAAGGGGCGGCACACGAGGACGGCAGGACGGACTCCATCTGGGACACATATTGTGCCCGGCCGGGCACAGTCGTCGACGGGTCCAACGGTGATGTGGCCTGCGATCAGTATCACCGCTACCCGGAGGACATAGCCCTGATGAAGGAGATGGGTGTCGGCGCCTACCGCATGTCCATATCCTGGTCCCGCATTTTTCCCACGGCCGACGGTCCGGTGAACCAGGCCGGGCTGGACCACTACCTGAAGGTCCTCGATATGTTGCGCGACAATGGAATCAGGCCCTTCATCACCCTATATCATTGGGACCTTCCCCAGTATCTACAGGATGCAGGTGGCTGGCCCAGCAGGGCTACGGCCCTCCGTTTCGGCGACTATGCATCCGCCTTGGCCGCCTCCTTCGGCGACCGGGTGGACACCTGGACCACCTTGAATGAGCCCTGGTGCACGGCCTATCTGGGTTATGGAAACGGGGCCCATGCCCCCGGGATCAAGGACTACGACCAGGCCCTGGCCGCCGTCCACCATCTGAACCTGGCCCATGGACTGGCCTGCCAGGCCATCAGGGCCCAGGTCGGGCAGGATGCACGACTCTCGGTCACCCTCAACCTTCAGGTGACCCGGGCGGCCTCGGACAGCCCGGAGGACCTCGCCGCCAAGGAGAGGGCCGACCTCTTCGCCAACGAGGTCTTCCTGGCCCCAATGCTGGAAGATGCCTATCCGGAAGGCGCCAGTCAGGCGGCAAAGGGAGACACCGACTGGCGCTTCGTGCAGGACGGTGACTTGGGAATCATCCATCAGCCCCTTGACGTTCTAGGACTGAACTACTACGCCACAACCTATGTGAAGGCCAGGAGGGCTGATGACGAATCCGCCGGTGCCTCGGTCGGTCCCGAGGGCAAGCTGGTCGATCGCCATGCCAACGCCATGCCGGCCCAGGAGGGCGTAGAGGGGCAGGCCCCGCAGGGAGAGCTGACGGGGATGGGCTGGAACCAGGAACCCCAGGGTCTGACCGATGTGCTGGTCGAGCTGGGCCGACGTTTCCCCGATATAGAACTCATGGTGACCGAGAACGGCTCCGCTTGGGATGACCAGGTCAGTCAGGATCCGGACGCGCCCGGCGGGAGGATCGTTCACGATCCCAAGCGGGTGGCCTATCTGGAAGAGCATGTCATGGCCGTGGCCAAGGCCATTCAGGCCGGGGCCCGGGTGGCCGGCTACTTCGCCTGGTCCCTGCTGGACAACTTCGAGTGGGCCCTGGGCTACACCAAGCGCTTCGGGCTGATCAGGGTCAACTATGATACCCAGGAGCGGCTCTGGAAGGATTCCGGTCTGCGGTACTCGCAGATCGTCCGCGATCGAGCAGTCTGAGCACTAGGGCGTGCAAACGCGTCCGCAGGGCGGTCGGGCATCTGTGTCCGACCGCCCTGCCTTTGTCTTAGATCCAGCTGGACAGCCACATGTGCATACGCCAGAATTCGTAGGGGATGGGCATGGCGGTCCACAGCGGGTAGAAGAAGACCGAGGTCAGGCCCAGCAGGGTCAGCCCCATGATCATGGTCTGCCGGTAGAGGACGCTGTCTGAATTCTGCCGAAGCCAGTTGACCACATAGCAGATCGCCAGGATCATCCAAGGCAGGATGACTATGGAATAGAAGGTGAAAGTGGTCCGGTTCATGTATTGGATCCAAGGCAGCCAGCCGGCCAGCATGCCTGCCAGTATCCCCCAGATTCGCCAATCTCCGTGCTTGGCCACTACGGCGATAGCGATGGCGAGGATCATGCAGATGCTGCCCAGCCACCAGGTCAGGGGATTGCCCAGGGATGTGACGGCGGCCACGCAGGGGGAGTCCTTGGCCAGTCCGCACAGGCCCGGGAATCCGGTGAGTTTCTGCCAGTAGAAACTGGTGGGCCTGATCTGCAGGGGCCATGTCAAGGGGTTGGCCATATACGGGTGGCGGGTGTGCAGGGTGGTGTGGAAGTGCCACATCTGCCGGTGGTATTCAGCCAGGGACCGCAACCCCGCCGGTAGCCAAGTCAGGCCCTGGCCAGGGTGCTGGGCCGCCCAGCTATGCATGAAGGAATCGCTGTGCAGGAACCATCCTGTCCAGGAGGCCAGATAGGTGCCCGCCCAGACGGGGATCATGAGCAATGCCGCCGGCAGCCCGTCCCTGAACACGGCGCTCTGCAGCCAGGATCCATACCCTGCCTGATGGCGTTCCCAACCGTCCCAGAGCACCGAGATCAGGGCAAAGACGGCGAAGAAATAGGCGCCCGACCATTTGGTGCCGGTGGCCAGGCCCAGGAGCAAGGCGGCTCCGGTCCGCCACCAGGACCAAGCGATGAAGGGGCCGGTGGTGGCCACGGGCAGTTCGACACGGCTTTTCTGCCCCTGCTGTCCCTGTGACTGAACGACCTTCACCCGGTAGTGCAGACGGAAATCGGCCTGGTCCTTGGCCCAGGATTGTCGCAGCCTGGCCCGAGCCCAGTCCCGATGGCCCATTAGGCACAGCCAGGCCCCTAGGACGAAGACCATGATGAAGTTGTCCAGCAGGCCAGTACGGCTCATGACGATGCCCAGACCGTCGATGGCCATGAGGAAGCCGGCTGTCAGGGCTATGGGCAGGTTGTGGAAGAGGCGCAGGGCCACACGGCAGAGCAGCAGGATGGCGATGGTGCCGGCCAGGGCAGTGGCCACTCGCCAGGCGAAGGGGTTGCCGGCCCCTCCAAACAGTTTGAGCCCCAGCGCGATACACCACTTGCCCACCGGTGGGTGGACCACGTATTCGGCCTGAGGAAGCCAGCCGCTGGTGTGCCCCTGGGCGAAGATCTGGTCGATGGGAAGGTCCAGCGGGCCGGCTTTTTTCGGCCAGTTGCGTGGCTCGCCGGTCATCAGCATGGTCCAGGCATCTTTGACGTAATATGTCTCGTCGAAGACGATGGCCCGAGGGCTGCCCAGCCGCACAAACCGCAGGAGCCCGCCTAGAAGAGCCATGAGGATACAGGCCAGCCAGCCGCTCTGCCGGCGGGAAAGCCGGGGAATCCAGTTGAGTCCTCTCCTGGTGTGCTGACCCTTTGGCCAACTGAAGATGGACAGTATGACAGGGCGACCGGACCGGTGGGCGGCGTGCCTGCCGTGTCTGGAGGAGCGATGCTGCGAAGAAAGCCCTGCCAAAGATGTCATCACCCCTAGATTAGGCCATACTAAAGGCATGAGCAGCATGAATGGCCGGAGCGATGGACATGTACTGGGCGGAGAAAGTCGTGAGGAGCCGATTCCTCCCAGTGTTTCACGTGGAACGGTGGTGCTGGCGGCCACACCTATAGGCAATGTCGCCGATGCTTCGACACGCTTGGTGGAGCTCCTGCAGTCGGCTGACTTGGTCGCTGCAGAGGACACGCGGAGGCTTTATGATCTGGCCAATCGGTTAGGGGTGCGCGTAGGCGGCAGGGTTATGGCCTATCACGATCACAACGAGCGGCGGATGGCCGATCCCATTCTGGATCAGGTTCGTGAAGGGGCCTGTGCGCTGGTGGTCTCGGATGCGGGCATGCCTACCATCAATGATCCGGGTATGGCCATCGTCAGGCGGGCCATCGAACGAGGCGTACCGGTCACCTGTGCGCCCGGCCCCAGCGCGGTGCTGGATGCCCTGGCCCTCTCCGGCCTGCCGACCGACCGCTTCTGCTATGAGGGATTTCTTCCCCGCCGACATCAGGAACGGCTGCGGCATCTGCGCACCCTGCGCAGCGAGGAGCGGACCATGGTCTTCTACGAGACCCCCCACCGCATTGATCAGGCTATGCAGGATCTTCAGGAGGTCTTCGGCCCCGGTCGGCTCATGGCTCTCTGCCGGGAACTGACCAAGGAGCATGAGCAGATCCGGCGGGGCACCATCGGCGACATCGTGTGTTCCCTGCGGGAAGATCCCCCCAGGGGAGAGATGGTCCTGGTCGTGGCTGGTGCCTCCGCCTTGGAGGCCAGGCGCAATGATCCTGAGGCTATGGATGACCGGCAGTTGGCCGCTCTGGCACGTGATCTGGCCCGATCCGAGGGCCTGCGGCTTAAGGAGGCCATTGCCCGGGTGGCTGCCGAGCATCCCCTGGCCGATGGCAGCCTGCCCAATCGCAAAAGGATTTATGCCTTGGCTGTTGAAGATGACAAGGGGGACTGATTCTCGTTCCCTTCGTCCAGCAGCACCTCCAGCGCCCTGCGCACACCAGGCCCGCCCAGCTGGGAGACGGCCTCCAGCAAGGCTGGCGAGGCGGCGGGATTGGCTACTAGCCATCGACGTAGCTGGGGCTCTTCTCGGGCGATGGCCCAGAGGATGCTCGGGTCGGTCTCGGGGTCTGTGGCCATCAGGGCCGTTGGCACCAGAGGGGGCTCTGGCGGTGGGGCGCGCACTTCGGCCTTTGGTTCCAAGCTATCGGAATTGTCTCGCTTCAAATTGTCTTCCGCCCGGGGACGCGACCCGCCGCTGACGGCAGTCAGGAGCCGGGCCATGCGTTTAGCGGCGGATGATTCACGACTGCCCTGACTCCGGTCCCGACCGCTGCGTCGATGATGGCCATGCCCGCGTCTGCTATCCTTTATCGGCTGGTTCATAGCATTGCCTTGAGTCGTCTTATGGTCTCCAGCCCTTGAGCGTGGCCAGGCCAGCGTGGGTTGGAGGACAGGAGCTCCTCGCAGGATCCGCAGCTGACTTGATACCGCTCCATGAGTTCATGCAAGGCCGCCGTAATCTCCTCCCCGTTGCATTGGCCTGAGGAATCGCAGGCCAGATCGCAGGCCGTCCAGAGCGGCGAAGTCACCCAAAGCTTCCCAAGCTTCATCAGGTAGCGGGCATCCAGCTGGCGCTGGTGGGGTCGCAGGGGCCTGCCGTGAACCGGAGTGCGGAAGTGGGAGTTGGAGATGATGTCCAGCGTATCGGGGAATTGGCCGTTGATCCATATCCAGAGCGCCAGACCGCCGCATGCCGCTGCGCCATAAGGAACCATGGGCGTGACGATGGAGGCGCGACCGTAGAGTCCCTCAGCCTGTTCGTTTAGGTAGCAGCAGGATTGGTCCAGACAGGTCACGATTCCTTCATTCACCAGCATGCTAAGGCTGAGTGGACCGGGCAAATCCTCGACTTGGATCAGACTGGGCAGTGGCTCGGGCTCAGGGGCCGGGGCCCCAAACTCGGCCGTAGAAGGACGGCTGCGGGTATGCGTCGGCGCTGCACCGGTTTGCAGTGGTCGACTTGGCGGCTTGGTGGTAGCCCTAAGAGGGCGGCTGGCGCCAGCGGCAGTGGTAGGCGTCCACGATGCTCCCCCGAGCGCGTGTTCTCGATTCATGGTTCGACTGTAAATGGTCCTGCCCGGGTTTGCCTGAGAGAGGGCCAAATATGTGCATTTGTGGATAATTTGCTTGCTCGGCGGCAGTCCTGTGGACGAGCAGGGGATTGTAGGCCTGAGCCGATAATCTTGCTGATATGAGTCATATCCTTGTTTCCGTCGCCTGGCCCTACGCGAATGGGCCCCGTCACATCGGCCACGTCGCTGGGTTCGGCGTTCCCTCCGACGTCTATGCACGCTACGAACGCATGAAGGGCAATGATGTCCTTATGGTTTCGGGGACTGACGAGCACGGCACTCCCATCCTGGTGGAGGCTGACGCCGAAGGTGTGGGACCTCAGGAGATCGCTGACCGCTATAACCGGGTCATTGTCAAGGATCTGTGCGATCTGGGGCTCAGCTATGACCTTTTCACCAGGACCACGACCGGCAACCATGAGAAGGTGGTGCAGGAGCTTTTCCGCCAGTGCCGGGCCAACGGCTACATCTATGAGGGCCAGCAGAAGGTGGCCATATCGCCTTCCACCGGCCGGACCCTGCCGGACCGCTATATTGAGGGGACCTGCCCCATTTGCGGTGCTGATGGCGCTCGCGGCGACCAGTGCGACAACTGCGGCAACGAGCTGGATCCGGACGAGCTGATCAACCCTGTGTCCAAGATCAATGGGGAGACGCCCCGGTTTGAGGAGTCCAGGCACTTCTTCCTGGATCTTCCCGCTCTGGCCGAGGCCAACCTGGCCTGGCTGAAGACCCGGAAGGGCTGGCGCAGCAACGTGCTCAACTTCTCCCTGGGGCTCTTCAGGGAGGTCAAGCCGCGGGCCATCACCCGCGACATCGACTGGGGCATTCCCGTGCCTGTGGACGGCTGGGTCGACGACCCCAACAAGAAGCTCTACGTCTGGTTCGATGCCGTCATCGGCTACCTGTCGGCATCCATCGAATGGGCTCGTCGTCAGGGCGACCCCGAGGCCTGGCGCAAGTGGTGGAATGATCCTAAGGCCTTGGGCTATTACTTCATGGGCAAGGACAACATCACCTTCCACTCCCAGATCTGGCCCTCGGAGATCCTGGCTTACAACGGTCAGGGGTCCAAGGGCGGACAGCCGGGATCCTACGGCGAACTCAACCTGCCTGAGCAGGTGGTGGCCAGCGAGTTCATGACCATGGAGGGCAAGAAGTTCAGTTCCTCCAGGGGCATCGTCATCTACGTCAAGGACATCCTGGCACGCTATCCGGTCGATGCAGTCCGCTACTACATTTCCATCGCCGGGCCAGAAACTTCGGACTCGGACTTCACTTGGGCTGAGTTTGTCCGGCACAACAACGAGGAGCTGGCCGCCTCCTGGGGCAACCTGGTCAATCGCGTGGCCAACCTGCTCAACAAGGACTTCGGCAGCATCCCCGCCATTGAGCAGTCCTGGCTGACCGGAGAGGACGCCGCCCTGCTGGACCGCAGCCTGCAGACCTTTGATACTGTGGGATCCCTGATCGAACGCCATCGCCAGAAGGCCGCCCTGGTCGAGGCCATGGCTCTGGTGGGCGACATCAACAAGTACATCTCCGCCCAGGAGCCTTGGAAAATTAAGGATGACAAGAACCGTCTGGCTGCTGTCCTGCATACCGCCGCCCAGGCCGTGCTGGACGTCAACACCATGCTGGCCCCCTTCCTGCCCCATGCTTCTCAGCGGGTCTGGGAGACCATGGGCGGCAAGGGCATCTTTTCCCCCTTGCCCCGTGTCGAGGAGGTTGACGACCTGGATCGGTCCGACTTCCACTATCCCATCATCACCGGCGACTACCGGCTGGGGGAGACGGTCCATCCTTGGGCGCGCGAGCCCCTCAGGGACGGCACGCCAATCGATCGGCCCACACCCATCTTCCCGCGCATTCCCAAGGAAGCCGTGCAGGAGGAGCTGGACCGCTTCCAGGAGCAGCTGGATCGCCGCAAGGCCAAGGAGCGTGCCAGATTCGAGGCTGAACAGGCCAAGCTGGGCGACCAGGGCAAGTGACAGTCGACGCGCCCGGGACGGCATTCGTGATTCACAGAGAACTTTGAGGTTTTTGGGCACTTCCTCCAAGGTAGCGCTGGTTATATTTGTTCTGTCGGTTGAGGTAGTGGCCGATGGGGGTCATGCGGCCCCGATAATTGAACCCCTTCTTCTCTCTCTTCTCGCCCGGCGGTTCTCAGAACCGCCGGGTTCTTTCGTCATGGAAGACCCATAGGATGGGTAACCATGAAGGTTGCCCAATTCGCCTGTGTGCTCTTCGATCTGGACGGGGTGCTGGTGCCCACGACCATCCTGCACAAGGCCGCCTGGAAGGCGTTGTTCGATCAGGTCCTGCCCGGAGACGTCCCGGCTTATACGGAGCAGGATTACTACGCCTATGTGGATGGCCGGCCCCGCTATGACGGCGTGGACGCCCTGCTGCGTAGCAGGGGCATCGAGCTGGACTGGGGCAGCCCCGATGATGATCCGAAACTGGACACCATTTGCGGATACGGCAATCGCAAGAACCTGACCTTTGAGCGGATGCTGAAGCAGAAGGGCATCGATCCCTACCCGGACACCGTGGATCTGCTTCGGCACCTGCGCTCCGATAAGAAGCGTCTGGCTGTGGTGTCCAGCTCGCGCAACACGGCCCAGGTCCTCCAGGCCGCTGGAATCGCCGGATACTTCGACACCGTGGTGGACGGCAACCTCAAGGACGAGATGGGTCTTCAGGGCAAGCCGGCCCCGGACACCTACGCCTATGCGGCCAAGGTTCTCGGACTGCATCATGAGGATGCCGTTGTGGTCGAGGATGCTCTCTCCGGCGTAGCCGCCGGCCATGCCGGCAGGTTCGGCCTGGTTGTGGGCGTGAACAGGGGCGCCGGCCGTGAGCAGCTGTTCAAGGCCGGCGCGGACTTGGTGGTGGACCAGCTGATCGAGCTGATCGACGACGATGCGGGCGAGCGTGCGCAGGGGAAGGACCCCAGTCTGGATGAGGGCCGCTTCCCCGTGGAAGATTGGGGTCTCAGCGAGGTCGGGCGGCCTGGAGCCATCAGCGCCACGGTCTTTTCCGTCACCAACGGCTCCGTCGGCGTCAGGGGCGAAGGCGGCGGGGAACGCTGCTTGGGCAACGGCACCTTCCTGAGTGGCTTCCATGACACCTTCCGGATTGCCCATCCCGAAAGCGCTTACGGGTATGCCAAGGTAGGACAGTTGATCCAAGGAGTGCCCGATGCTTCGGACTTCACCCTCAAGGTGGAGGGGCTGCCCCTGGGCCGGCCTGAGAAGACCACTCAGCGTCTGGACTTCCGAACCGGGATCGCGACTACCACCAATTTGTACGATCTGGACCATGGCATCCATCTGAAGACCGTGCTTACACGCATGGTCTGTCTGTATGACCGCAACCTGAGCGTCTGCACGTTGACTGTAGAGTCGCCCGACCGTGACATGGCTGTGGTGGTCGAGGGGCCGGTCAATGCTGACAACCCCCGCCATGTCAACTCCAGCGACCCCCGCAAGTCGACCTTTGTGGACGGTTGCGGAATCCACGAGGTGCTGGACAATGCGGTCTATGGTGAGCTGAGTGCGGATTGCAGGGTATTTCGTTGCAACAATTCACGGCTCAGCCTGGCTCTGGGCGTCCGGCAGTTCAGGGACGGCCGGCCCGTTGAAGGCTCCGGCTGGCGCATGGACGTGCCCAAGGGCGGTTCCACCCGCCTGGTCCGTTACGCCGTCTACCGTAGCCATCCCATCCTTCCGGCCGGCACCAGCGGCAACGGCCTGGTCGTGCAGACCCGGGGGGAGGGGACCAGGCGTCTGGTCGAGGACTGCCGCGATCGGCTGGAGGAGGTCAGCGCCCTCTCTCTGGAAGAGCTGGAGCAGCGTCAGAGGGCATGGCTGGACCGGTTCTGGGAGCGTCAGGATATTCGCATCCAGGCCGACGATGGCGGCCGTACCCAGCAGATGGTGCGCTGGGAACTCTTCCAGCTGGCCCAGTCCACGGCCCAGATTGAGAACGGCGTGGGCGCCAAGGGCCTGAGCGGATCCGGCTATAGCGGCCACTACTTCTGGGACACCGAGATCTATATTCTCCCCTTCCTGATTTATTCGGCGCCTGCTCGAGCAAGAGCCGTCCTCCACTACCGCTACCTGATGCTGCCGGCGGCCAGGCGCAGGGCCTGCGCGCTCAATCTGAACGGCGCCCTCTTCCCATGGCGGACCATCGACGGCGAGGAGGCCTCCGCCTACTTCCCCACCGGCACGGCCCAATACCACATCGATGCCGACATCGCCTATGCGGTGGCCCAATATGTGCAGGTCACCGGCGATGAAGACTTCCTGCAGGCTGAGGGCGTAGACATCCTGGTGGAGACGGCCCGTCTTTGGATGAGCCTGGGGCGCTATAAGGAGGACGGCCGCTTCCACATCCACTGTGTGACCGGCCCGGACGAGTACACGGTCCTGGTCGACGACAACCTCTACACCAACCAGATGGCTCGGTTCAATCTCTTAGCCGCTTACAAGGCCTACCAGCACCTGCGCGAGAAGCACCCGGATCTGATCGGCGGCATACGCGAAAGGCTGCACTTCGACGACGATGAGGCCGCCAAATGGTCTCATGCGGCTGAAGCCATGTTCGCCCCCTTCGACGATCAGGAGGGGGTCCATGCCCAGGATGCCCAGTTCATGCAACGCCCTCGCTGGCACTTCGACCAGTTCACGGCCAGGCCCCTGCTGCTGCACTACCATCCGTTGGTCATTTACCGGCACAAGGTGCTCAAGCAGACCGACGTGGTTATGGCCCTCTACCTGCTCAGCTCCTGGTTCACTCCGGAGCAGAAGCTGGCTGACTTCGACTACTACGATCCGCTGACCACCGGGGATTCGACCCTGTCTGCAGCCTCCCAGTCCATCCTCGCCGCCGAGGTGGGGCATGACAAGCTGGCCATGCAGTACTTCCGTCGGTCCTTGTTCACGGACGTGGACGACTTGCACGCCAACACGACTGACGGCATTCACTTGGCCGCCTGCGGAGGCGTCTGGTCCAGCCTGGTCTGCGGCTTCGGCGGCCTACGGGACACCGGCGGGACCATGCTGAGCATCGACCCCCGCCTGCCCTCATCCTGGCGCTCGCTGACCTACGAGTTGGAGGTGCGAGGCACCAGGTTCCAGGTTGCCGTAACAACAGGCGGTGTCGATCTGAAGCGCTTGTCAGGACCTGAGCTGGACCTTCTGGTCCAGGGGCATCCTCGCCACATATGATCTCCGGATTCTGGGCCTAGACACGCCGAGATCCGGGGTTGCATCTGGTGCAGGCTCCAATAAAATAGGCCACGCTTAGACGAATCCAGGGCGGACGCGCGCGGCCTTGCAGAGGCGAAGAACACAGCCGGGCGTCATCATTGGTCAGTCACACTCCCGGACGGTCACGGCAATGAGAAGAGACCAGATCAGAGAAGTTCAACAGGGAACGTGAGGGTGTCCTCCAATGTACGTCGATTCTGCGAAGAATCAGCACAGCAGCAACCTTCGATGGATCCTACCCTACTGCAGACCGGACGCCGGTAGAATCGCCGCCGCTCTCCTGCTCTTTGCGGCGGAC
The DNA here is from genome assembly GCF_026537385.1 of Bifidobacterium sp. B4079. Classification (NCBI taxonomy): domain Bacteria; kingdom Bacillati; phylum Actinomycetota; class Actinomycetes; order Bifidobacteriales; family Bifidobacteriaceae; genus Bifidobacterium; species Bifidobacterium sp. B4079. The sequence goes on from NZ_JAFNMH010000003.1 coordinate 99,550, forward strand.
AAGGTCCTGGTCATGCTTATGCCTATTTTGGCGGGCATGATTGTGGACCAGGTGATTGGTCAGGGGCATGAGGATCGGTTGCCCAAGCTTTGTTTCGCCATGATAGCCGTCACCTTTGGGCGTAGCGTCTGCCGCTATGGCTATCAGATGTTCATGGAGCGTTTCGGCCAGAACACCATTTATCGGCTGGTCAGTGACGAATACGAGAAGCTCCACGACATGGACTTCACCTACTTCAACCACACCCGCAACGGCGACATCATGAGCCGGATGACCTCGGACACCGATGCCATCCGCCACTTCGTCTCCTGGGTCTCATACAACATCCTGGATGCCATCTGCCTCTTCATCGGGTCCCTGGCCGTCATGTTCACCATCGAATGGCGGCTGGCCCTGGCCCTGCTGGCCGTGACTCCATTCCTCTTCTGCTTCACCTGGCAGCTTTCCAAGCACGCCCACCCGCTCTTCTATGCCATCCGCAACTCGCTGGCATCCCTCAACTCCATGGTCGAGGAGAACATCGAGGGCAACCGGGTGGTCAAGGCCTTCGTCCGCGAGCCCTATGAGACCGAGAAGTTCGATCAGCATAACGATGACTACATGCAGCGCAACATGGACTCCGCCCGCAACAGCCGCACCTACATGCCCTGGCTGGACGGCTGCTCCTACATGCTCCAGCTGATCACCCTGATCCTGGGCGGCTGGCTGGTCATCCGCCAGCAGATGACCCTGGGCGCCCTGGTCTCTTTCAACAGCTTCCTGTGGATGATCGACGGCCCGGTGCGCCAATCCGGCTGGCTGATCAACGATGTGGAGCGCTTCAACGCCTCCTGCGTCAAAATCCGTCGGCTGCTGACGGCCGAGCCCAGGATCGTCGAGCGCAAGAACGCCCAGGCCGGCGTGGTCCAGGCGGCCACAGTCCGCGCCAAGGTCAACGGCGAGCAGGCCGGCGACCCGGTCAGAATCCGTGGGGACATCCGCTTCGACCACGTCAGCTTCGCCTTCCCTGACGACCCGGAGACCCCCATCCTCAAGGACATCGACTTCCATGCGGCGGCTGGCACCCGGCTGGGCATACTGGGGGAGACCGGCTCGGGCAAGTCCACCCTGGTCAGCCTGGTGGCCCGCTTCTACGACCCCACCGTGGGACATGTGCTCATCGACGGGATCGATGCCAGGCAGTGGCCCCTGGACCTGCTGCGGCGGCAGGTCAACATCGTGGCCCAGGACACCTTCCTCTTCTCGGATACCATCGGCGACAACATCGCCTTCGGAGCCCAACGCGACGACGAGCAGTACGTCAGGACCATGGCCTCCATGGCCGGCGCCGACTCCTTCATCAACCGGATGCCCGAGGGCTATGACACGGTGGTGGGCGAGCGCGGGGTTGGCCTGTCGGGCGGCCAGAAGCAGCGGCTCAGCCTGGCCCGGGCCTTGGCTGACGACCCGGCCATCCTGATCATGGACGACACCACATCGGCCGTCGACATGGAGACCGAGGCCACCATCCAGCGGCATCTGCAGGAGATGGAGGGCACCAGGACCATGGTCACCATCGCCCACAGGATTTCCTCCATCAAGGATTCCGACCTGATTCTGGTCCTGGACCACGGCAGGATTGTGGAACGCGGGTCCCATGAAGAGCTGGTCCACGCCCACGGCCGCTACTACCGGATCTACCGCAAGCAGCTGGGGCTGCAATCCGGACAGTCGGCAGGGTTCTGACGCATCAGCAGGCATGGCAAGGTGAGACGATGAAGCAGCAAGAGCAACGTTCGGCAGGCACCACGCGCAGGAACACCTTTCGCGAGGACGAGGACCTGGAGGAGCAGATCAATTTCGGTGATATCAAGCGCATAGGGGCCTATCTGAAACCCTACCTGCGCCAGGGGGTGATCATCCTGGCGGCGGTTCTGTCCATGAGCGCCATCGCCGTGGCCATTCCCTACATGACCAAGACCATGATCGACGCGGTCATCCCCTCCAAGGACCCGGTCCGGCTCTTCGCCCTGGGGGCGGTCTTTCTGTTGGCTATCGTCATCTACGAGCTCCTCCTGCGGTACCGGACGGTGGCCATCACCCAGGTGGGCCAGCTCATGCTCAAGGACATGCGCCGTGACCTCTTCACCCACATCCAGACCTTGCCTTTCTCATACTTCGACTCCAGGCCCCACGGCAAGATCCTGATCAGGGTGGTCAACTACGTCAACACCCTCTCGGATACCCTGAGCTCGGGTCTGATCAACGTGATCGCGGACATCTTCACCTTTTTGCTGACCCTGGTTGTCATGTTCGTCATCGACTGGAGGCTGACCCTCTGGTCCCTGGTCCTCATGCCCCTGCTGGTGCTCTATGTGCTGATTCTCCAGCGCTTCCAGCGGCGGGCCTACCAGCGCCTGTCCAACAAACAGAGCAATCTGAACGCCTACATCCATGAGTCCATCGCAGGGGTCAAGACCACGCAGACCTTCGTCAGGGAGCGCGAGCAGTTCCATACTTTCCAGGAGCAGCAGGGCCAGGTTCGCAGCGCCTGGATGCGGGCCGTGCACATCCAGTACCTGATGTGGCCAGGAGTGCAGAACATCTCCACCATCACCATCGCACTGATCTACTATCTGGGGATCACCGGCCTGGGTGGCGTGCAGGTCACCACGGGCATGCTGATCGCTTTTGTCGGCTATGCCAACAACTTCTGGAACCCCATCATCAACATCGGCAACTTCTACAACCAGCTGATCACATGCTCGGCCTACCTGGAGCGCATCTTCGAGACCCTCGACGTCCGCCCTGGGATCGAGGACCGTCCAGGGGCCATAGAGCTGCCGCCGGTCAAGGGCAGGGTGGACTTCAACGACGTGGTCTTCAAGTACGAGCCCGGAGGCCGCAACATCCTCAACCTGGTGGACTTCCATGTGCCGGCAGGCAGCACGGTCGCCCTGGTGGGGCCTACGGGCGCCGGCAAGACCACCATCGTCAACCTTCTCTCGCGCTTCTACGACGTGACCGAGGGCAGCGTCTGCGTGGACGGGCATGACGTGCGCGACGTGACCCTGGCCTCCCTGCGTCGACAAATGGGGGTCATGCTTCAAGACACCTTCATCTTCACTGGCAACGTGCGCGAGAACATTCGCTACGGTCGCCTGGAGGCCACCGACCAGCAAGTCGAGGAGGCCGCAAAGGCCGTCCATGCCCACGAGTTCATCATGGAGCTGCCCGACGGCTACGATACCAAGGTCGAGGAGCGCGGATCCACCCTCTCCGCAGGTCAGCGGCAGCTGATCGCCTTTGCCAGGGTTCTGCTGGCCGACCCCCGAATCCTGATCCTGGACGAGGCGACCAGCAGCATCGACACCCGCACCGAGGAGGCCCTCCAGGCCGGACTGGCCCATCTGCTCAAGGGGCGGACCTCCTTCGTCATCGCCCACCGGCTGTCCACCATCGAGAATGCGGATCAGATCTTCTATATCGATCATGGGCAGATCGTGGAGCACGGCACCCACCAGGAGCTCCTGGCCAAGAGGGGCGCCTACTATCGGCTGCACGAGTCCCAGTACGCCATGATCCGCACAGCCAACGGTGACCAGGCGCAATCGACACAGCCTGGCGATGATGCCGGACAGGGCGGCAGCCGGGTTCCGCAGGATTCGACTGTCTCTGCCCAATAGCAGGCTGACCCATGTGTCGCCGTTGGTCCCCGACTAGCAGCATTACATCGTTATAAAATAAATAGTGACAAGGCAAAGCCGACAGGTTCGGCAGCCAGAGCAAAGGAGCAGACGTTGAGCGATACGGTTCACAAGGATGTCGAAGGAGCCGACCCCTACGGGTATCTGATGGTGCACTTCATCGAAGACCCCCAGGGGTATGCCGAGCGCCTCTACTTCGACCTGTCACGAGGCGACGACCCTCTGAGCTGGGATCCGCTGTACGGGGGCAGGCCGCTGCTGACCTCGCATCTGGGCACTACCGGCCTGCGGGATCCCTACATGGTGCGTGACCCGCGCAACGGCCGGGTCTATGTCATGGCTACAGATCTGCGGGTGTTCGGCGGCGATCAGTCAAAGGGCAGCGGCTGGGAGCACTGGTCCCGCCACGGCAGCACCAAGTTGATGATCTGGTCCACTGACGACCTGATTCATTGGTCAGGTCCCTGGCCGCTGGATGTGTCCTTGCAACAGGACGGCAGCAGGGTTCCGCTGGGCATGGCCTGGGCGCCGGAGTGCCTATGGGTGCCTGACTATGAGGGGCCGCGGCAGGGGGCCTTCGTCCTCTACTGGTCATCCAAGCTCTTTGACCAGGATGATCCTGACCATGCCGACCCGTCGGTATATGACCGGGTGCTCTGGGGGTCGACCACCGACTTCGCACAGGAGCACTTCCGCTATGGGGGAGTCCTTATCGATACCGGCCGCAATGCCATCGACACCACCATGGTCCAGCGTCCTCTGCCTGGGGGCGGCCTACGCACCTACCGGGCCACCAAGGACAACGGCTTTGGCCGGGGCATCTGGCTGGACAGCACTGACGATCCTCGATGGTGGCTGCCGCAGGCCCGGTGGACCACCGTCCAGGAGCAGATCGGCGCCGGCTGGTGCGCCGACGGCAACCCCTCGGGCGTAGAGGGTCCGGCCCTCTATGCCGACCATGCCCGGAACCGTTGGTACCTGCTGGTGGATGTGATTCCTTCAGTGGGCTACAGGCCCATGGTCAGCGATGATCCGGACGCCGGGTTCGACTACGCCCGGGAGGAGGACTTCCGCCTGCGCCCCCATACCAAGCACGGCGGGGTCCTATCCCTGACCCGGCAGGAATACGAACGTCTGCGCCCTCTGGCGCGACAGGACTGAAACAAAGCACTGAGAAAGGAGCAAGACGTGGACAAGGCCTGGAGACCGCCTATGGGGTGGAACAGCTGGGACAGCTACGGGACCACCGTCACCGAGCAGGAGGTGCTGGACAATGCGCAGGTCATGCGCGACAGGCTGCTCCCGGCGGGCTGGGACACGGTCGTCATAGACATCGCCTGGTACGACCCGACCGCCAGGGCCCATGGCTACAACGCCAAGGCGCCTCTGGTCCTGGACGGCTATGGCCGGCAGCTGCCCGACCCGGTCCGGTTTCCTTCGGCGGCCGACGGCCAAGGGTTCGCTCCGTTGGCTGCTCGGATCCACGATCTAGGGCTGCGCTTCGGCATTCATGTCATGCGGGGCATCCCCAGGCTGGCGGTCGAGCGGGACCTGCCCGTCCTCGGCACCTCCTATACCGCCGCCCAGGTGGTTGACACCACCCATGTCTGTGCCTGGAATCCCGACAATTACGGTCTGGACCATTCCCATCCGGGAGCCCAGGCCTGGTATGACGCCCAGGTTGACCAGTTCGCACGTTGGGGGGTGGACTACCTGAAGGTGGACGATATGCAGGTCCCTTTCATGGACCGGGAAATCGACGCCTACGCCTGTGCCATCAGCAAGGCCGAGCAGGCCCATGGCCATCCCATGACCCTCTCCCTGTCCCCGGGCACCCGGGTGCCCACCACCCATCTTGGCTTCCTGCGGGATCACGCCCAGCTCTGGCGGATTTCGGACGACCTCTGGGATCGTTGGCAGGACCTTTACGCCCAGTTCGCCCGTCTGGCCCGCTGGGCACCTTTGCAGAGCACAGGCCACTGGGCCGATGCGGACATGCTGCCTCTGGGGCATATCGGACTGCGGGCCGAGCGGGGCGGGGACCGGTCCAGCCTCCTGACGGCCGACGAGCAACGCACCATGCTGACCCTTTGGGCCATGGGGCGCTCGCCGCTGATGGTGGGCGGCGACCTCCCCAGCAGCGATGAGGCCATTCTGTCGCTGCTGGATAACCCAGCCTTGGAGGAGGTCACCGCCGGTTCGGCCGACAATGGTGAGATCATCCGAGAGCCGGTCGAGAGTGGGGACGGCCAAGACAAGAAGATCCTAGGCGAGGAGATCGTCTGGAGGGCCCTGGCCAGCGACTGGGCCGACGGAACCCCCTCGGGCCATGACGGCGGGGTCTATGCGGCTGTCTTCTGGACCGGGGATCGCCCCCGGCGAGTCAGGACGGCCCTGTCCTCCCTGGTGGGCCTGGACGGGGCGAACGGGGCCTGGACCCCGGTCGACCTGTGGGGGAACCGGACCACTGAGCCCGCCCAAATCAGCTTGGAAGGACAGGGTGCCGACCGTGAGCTGGCGGCTCTTGTGCCTGCACACGGCGTGGTCTGGGTGGCTCTGGATCCACGCTGAGGCTGATCAGCGCTTGGAACCCCAGATGCAGACGTTGTTGCCCAGGGCGCTGAAGGTCATGACCATGCGGTGATCCTTGTCCCTGGGCAGCCGGGCGAAGACCCCCTGGTAGCTCACGGTCCCGTCCTCCTCCTTGAGGTCCATGGACAGCCGTCCCCGGTCGTCGACCTGCCAGTGGCCCTGGCGTGCTCCGGTCACCTGGCCGCCGGGCTCCAGACGGATGTCCACAGCCTTGACCACGCCCCGGTATTGGGTGCTGTGAGTGTCGGTCACCTTGCGCGGTCCCTTGAAGAAGATGGTCGGATCATGCTCCACCAGCTCATAGGTGCCGGCCTCGTCCTTGGCGCTGTATGGGCCGCTGGCCTTGGTGCCCAGATACCCATAGGGGGCCGCCACCAGCCACCCGTCTGCTGTGGGCATCAGCTGCCGGACGCGGATCTGATGCTCCTCCTTGCGGTCGGAGAATCTGGTGTGATAGATCACGTAGTCTCGGCCGTCCTTGTCGTGCAGAGCCGTGTTCCCGCCCTGCGAGACCTCGATGTCGCCCTGCTTGTCTCCGCTCCACTGGTAGGAGCCCATCAGGCGGATGCCTGTCTCGCTGGTCCAGTTGTCGGCCTCGCCGCTGGTGGCGATGGCCGGGTTGCCCTGCTGGTCCAGATAGGGGCCGGTGATGGAGTCCGAGCGGAACATCCGCATCTGGTAGCCTCCGGTCTGCACCAGCTTGCCGTAGGAGAGGAAGAGGTACCAGTGGCCGTTGGTGTGCAGCAGCGCCGATCCTTCGCCTGAGTTGCCGAAGCCTCCGGCGAGTTTGTGTCCGTAGTAGGCGTCGGACTGGTTGGCCTGGGTGGAGTAGGTGGTGGAGTAGTCGCGCAGGCCGGTCTTGGGGTCCAGCCGGATCATCCAGATGCCGCCGAACCAGGAGCCGAAGCTCATCCACAGGCCCCCCTGCCCGTCATCCTTGACACAGGCGTCAATCGCGTTGATGCCCGTATCCGTGTAGGACTGATAGCGGTCCAGCTTCGGGTCCGGGCCCAGCACCTTGGGAACGTCGGTGTGCATGTAATTGGCCCGTGTGAAGCCGGAGTAGACCACTGGTCCTGCATAAGTCCAGTCGCCGTCCACCCGGTCGGCGGTCAGCAGGACGATGACCGAACGATGCTCGGCCCCGTTCAGGCTCAGGTACATGCACCACTTCTTCATGGTGGCGTTGTAGTAGACGTCAGGCGCCCACATGTTGCCGGTCACGTCCGGGTTGGAGGACTGCTTGGGCCAGTCCTTCCAGATCTGGGCAAAGATCTTCTTGTAATCGCGGCTCAGGTTGTTGGTGAATGGGGTCCAGTTGACCAGATCTGTGCTGCGGGCATAGGCCCGGTGCGAGCCGAAGACGTAGTAGCTCTTGCCGGAGCGAACCAGGGAGGGGTCGTGGACCGAGACGCGCTTGGGTTCCTGGGCGGCGGCTTTTGTGCCGCTGGCTGACGGCTGCTGGTTCGAGCAGGCGCCCAGTGCCCCTGTCAGCAGCACCGCCAGACCCGCCGTCAGGGCAGTCAGGGCCTTGATGGCCCCTCCGATACGTTTGGGTCTTCTCATGGTTCCTCGCTTTCCGTGAAGGCAGCCCGATCGACATCGATGACGACCCGCGGCGCATGGCCGACCTTGCGAAGTCGGTTCGGATGAGCAAACAGCCCGGCCTCATCCATGCGGTCATCAGGCGTCATGGACTGATCTCCATGTATAATTTCTATCGTTAGAAACGATAGTCGTCGGCGTTGAAGCCGGCAAGCCGGATGGAAGGAATCGTCATGGGTGAGGATGTTCTGGACGGTGGACGAGAATCTGGGGATGGGGTTGCGCTCATGTGCTACACCCGGCGTCCCACTGATCGGCAGGAGGCCAACAACGAAGATGTCGCTCTGAGCATGCACCTGGCCCTGCGATCGCGGGCGACCGGCCGTTGGGAGCCCCTGAACGGCGGCTACGGCATCTTCTTCGCTGCTGCTGTGCCCACCAAGTCTGTGCCGGATAGTGCCCGTGGGGCCTGCACGGCCGGGGCCGCCCTGCCAGGCGAGGCAGCACCGCAAGAGGGCGGGCACAACCCTGGACTGGACGCTCATCAAGGCGAAGGGTCCAATGCTGATGGCGACGACAATGTCGACGATGGCCAGGCATCCCAGGCGGCCCAGGAACTGGCGGTGGTTCCAGGGCAGGATCTGGTCCTCAAGAGCCTGATCGACCCCTTCCTGCTGCCCCTGAGGGACGGCGCCTTCGTCATTCTGGCCACCAGGGTGGCCAGGGGCGGCCGATCGGACGGCTCCCAGGCCGACTCCTTCCTGACGGCTCTTTCGCCGGACCTGCTGACCTACCGACGGCTGCCACAGGTCCATATCCTGGGCGCTCATGGGGTCCACCGGCCCAGGGCGCGGCTTCTGGACGATGGCCAGGGCTGCCGGCTTTACTGGGACGACGACCGCGGGCGGCTGTGCACGGCCACGGTGGACGACCCGACGCGGATGGGCATGGTGGCCGACATGAAGATCCTGGAGGATGACGATTCTCTGGTCCAGGGCGACCCCCTGTCCATGGACCGGCGGCGCGCTCTGGAGGAGGACTGCGGCATGAAGGGCATTCTGGCCGGCAATGTGGTGCTGATCCGCGCCGATTGCGAGCGTGGCCTGCTGGAACGGTTCGGCCGCATCTATAACACCGGCGTGAAAGTGGATCCGGTTCAGGTGTTCCGAGGCGACGGTCTGGAGTCGGCCCGGCAGGCCCAGGCACGGCTCCTCTACAGCGATGGGTCTGCCGCCTTGCGCGGGGTGGACTGGGATCAGAGCCAATTGGATCGTCTGGCCAGTGACCTGGCCCTGGGTCGTCTGAATCATGGAGAGACCAGGCTGATAGGCGGACGGGTCCGGCAGACGGCTTACCCGGTCCCCTTCGCTCGGCAACGTGCCGATCCCTCCATTTTCCGCTGGTCCTGGAGGGGCCGGCGCCTGTTCATGTTCATCGCCACCGAGGATGCGGATGGCAATTGCGTCGACCCCTTGAACGGGCACACGCACATGCCCCTACGGGTCGCTGACACCATCGAAGGCCTGAGCGATCAGGCCGGCGGTCATGAAAAGGAGGTGGACCTGCTGCGCAGGGGCGATCGCAACAGCGAAGGCCGAGTCATGACCGGCTGTTTCTGGGCCCCGGAGATCCATCTGATCGGAGGCAGGCTCTCCATCCTCTTCATGCCTTGCTTCGATGGTCCGCGGACCAACCCGGACGGGACCGCCAACGATCGGGCCGGGAAGCCGGACATGTGGACGGGCTGCTGCCATATCATGCAGCTGCGCCGCGACGACCAGGGCCGGGATCTGGACCCTCGCCAGCCTGAGAACTGGGACAGCCCCCGACCCATTCTGCGGGCCGAAGGCACCCCTCTCAACCCCATCCAGCGCATCAGCCTGGACATGACGGTCCTGCACGATACCGGCCGCTGGTATTACGCCTGGCAGCAGCTGGGCTCGGTCTGGATCGCCGCCTTCGACCCTGCCCGCCCCGACCGTCTGACCAGCACGCCACGCCAGATCATCGTCCCCGAGTTCGCCTGGGACAACATGATTGCTGAGGGGCCCAATGCCGTGATCCACGACGGCCTGATCTTCCTAATTTATTCCGGCTCCCTGGTGGGCATCGACTACACCACCGGACTGGTGACCGCGCCGGCCGGTGTTGGGGCCGATCTATGCGATCCCGGCGTGTGGAAGAAGCTGGACTACCCATTGCAGAAGTCCGGGAAGTACAATGGCCATTGGCAGCTGGGCACCGGCCACGGTATGTGGTCCCAGGACGAAGACGGCACCATGATCTACGTTTTCCACAATGCCGAGCATGACCAGGACCGCTACCTTGGCCGCGACAGTCAGGTACGACGGGTACATTGGTCCGCTGAGGGGATGCCCGTATTGGATATGCAAACGGATGAGGAGCTCGACCCCACCCGTGCCACGGTAACCTTGGAGGTTAGGGTCTTATGAGTTTAGCCGATTCCCCCGGCACAGGACGTGGTTCCACCCCGACTATGAAGGATGTGGCCCAGGCCGCAGGAGTGTCGGTCAAGACCGTCTCCAATGTGGTCAATGACTATGAATTCGTCTCCAAGGCTACTAGAGGCAAGGTCAACAAGGCCATAGAGGAGCTGGGCTACCGGGTCAATGTGCCGGCCAGAAACCTGCGGCTGGGCTTCACGGGGATGATCTCCTTGGCCATACCTGATCTGGCAATGCCTTACTTCGCTCAGCTCTCCTCCTTGGTCATCGAGGAGGCCAAGAAGCTGGGCATGCGGGTTCTGGTGGAGCCCACCCTCTACTCGCGCGAGGGTGAAATCGAGGCTCTGCACGGCTCCCAGCGATCCATGATCGACGGCCTCATCTACAGCCCGCTGGAGCTGGGCATGGACGATCTGGACCAGCTGCGGGTGGACTATCCTCTGGTGGTTGTGGGGGAGCGGATCTTCAGCGATCAGTTTGATCATGTGGCCACGGAGAACGTGGAGGGCGCCAAGCACGCCACCGCCTATCTGATTAACACTGGTTGCCGTCGGGTGGCGGTCATCGGCACCCATCCCGGCGAGAAGCTTGGTTCGGCTGCTCTTCGCTTGGAAGGGTACAGACAGGGTCTTGAGGAGGCCGGCCTGGACTACGATCCCCGGTTGGTGGCCCCATCGCGCATGTGGCATCGCGTCGACGGGGTCAACGCCATGAATGCCCTGCTGGACCAGGGCATTGTCCCCGACGGGGTGGTGGCCCTGAACGACATGCTGGCGGCAGGGGTTCTGCATTCCATACAAATGCATGGCATGTCGGTGCCGGACGACATCTCGGTAATCGGTTTCGACAATTCCGATGATTCTCAGTATCTGTCGCCCTCGTTGACCAGCATCTCGCCCGGGCTCAAGGCCGTGGCCAGGCTCTCGGTCCGTGTTCTCAAGGACAGGATCAATGGGGTCCAGCCGCTGAACACCAAAGAGGGCGAGCACGTCTTCCGCAAGGTATCCTCCTCGCTGGTGGTCCGCAATTCAACCCGTGCCCTACCCGGAAACGAGATCGCCGTCTGATCGCTGATGTGCTTTTTCGGGTGTCTTGGATTTCTGAATTTCTAACGTTATAATATACTGAAGACGTTCTCGAATGATTTGATGCGGCACCGGCGGGCCATGGAGGCCTGCCGGTCGGAGCGCGGCCGCTCCGATGCCGATGTGGAAAGGTGTGAACATGCGTCATCAATCGTCATCAGACGCAGGACGACGGAGCCGAGGAGGGGTTGCAGCGGCGGCCCTCGTGGGCATGATACTGGCGGGCGGCACAGTCGCGTCTCCAGCCTGGGCGGATCAGTCCCCAGCAGATGGCAGCGCTACAACCAGGATGTCCGCCAGTCAGCCGCAGCCCCTGCTCGGCTACGATTTTTCAGCCCTTGCCGCAGGAGCCAAGGAGGCAAACAATACTGTCACAGGCTCATCCTTTGGCCCGGCCCGCATCCTGGATGCCGATGGCCGGCCGACAGGGGCGGCCAAGAACGACGATGCGCTCCTGTTCGATGGATCCACTTATGTCAAGCTTCCCGATGACATACTGAGTGGACACGCCAGCGCCACGGTGTCCATCCGCGTGCGCAACGACCGGTTCAACGCCTCAGGCCCCTGGACCTATCTCTGGTCGCTAGGGGGGACCGGCCAGCAGGCTGTCGGCTCCTGGACCGCCTCCACCCATACCTCCCTGTACACCTCCATCACTTCCAAGGCCAACGGCCAAGGCGAGACATATCTGCCGGCATCCAAGAACCTGCCCAATGACCGCTTCTCCACGTTGACCGCCACCATCGACGGCAAGAACAACATGGTTCGGCTCTATATCAACGGTTTGCAGGTGGCTGAGGGCAAGGCCACGGTCAATCCCGCCGCCTTTGGAGACCACCGCCACAACGTAATCGGCCAGTCCCGATACCCCGGCATAGGCGACGCCCTCTTCCATGGCGCAGTGCAGTCATTTGCCGTCTATCCGCAGGCCCTGAATGCCGACCAGATCGTCGCCACCCTGCCCTCGGAGGACCTTGGAGATCTGATCAACCAGCAGGCCGCATCACTGGCGGTTCCCGCAGCCGTAGACGGTGATTTCAACCTGCCGGTCTCAACTACTGTCGCCTCGGTGGGGTGGACCTCTTCTGCGCCTGGAACAGTCAGTGTCAATGCTGCCACCGGGAGGGCCCATGTGGTCCCCGGCAAGCGGGATGTCCCAATCACGCTGACGGCCCGGCTGCAAGCGAGCAAGGCCTCGAGGTCCTCCCGAGACGCTAAAGCCATCCAGCAGGACTACCGGCTTATTGTCAGGGGCACATCCAAGGACGGTCAGAACGCCTACTCGCGCGTCTCTGTGCATGACCCTTCCGTGGTCAAGGCCGGAGGGCGCTACTATGTCTTCGGCTCGCATCGGGCCTGGGCCCGCAGCACCGACCTCAAGCATTGGGAGCCATTCACCAACAATCTGAGCCGGGATTACCAGCGCATTCTGGATCCTGTCTGGAAGGCATGGCCCAAGCAGTCCTCCAACCCGGACGTGACCGGCAACATGTGGGCGCCCGAGGTCTACTACAACGCCACCATGAAGAAGTGGTGCATGTACCTGAGCCTGAACGGGGGAGGGTTCCCCTTCCAGAAGTCGGTCATCGTCCTGCTGACGGCCGACGACATCGAGGGGGACTGGAGCCTGGTGGGCCCAGTGGTCTACTCCGGCTTCCAGAAGTCCAACGTGGAGGCTACTGACGTTCCCAAGGTGCTGGGCCCCAATGCCGATTTGTCGCGTTATGCCAGCCTTACGGATACGGGCATCAATGCGATTGACGCCTGTGTCAAGGATGACGGGCAGGGGGGCCTGTGGATGAGCTTCGGCTCCTGGTTCGGCGGCATCTGGATGATCCGGCTGGACCCCAAGACCGGCCTGCGCGACTACTCCACCACCTACCCCACCCAGGCCAACCAGTCCGACGCCTACTACGGACACAAACTCGCCGGAGGCTTCGGCAACTCAGGCGAAGGCACCGCCCTGGTCCGTCAGGGTGACTGGTGGTATCTGATGCTTTCTTACGGCGGACTCGGGCAGACCGGGGGCTACCAGATGCGTGAATTCCGCTCCCGTTCCATTACCGGCCCCTACATGGACCAGAACGGCAAGCCGGCCGTCTATGGGCGTGCAATGAACGATCTGGATGCCAACCGGGGTCTGCGGATCGACTCCTCCGTCGTCCAGCCTGGACAGGACCAGGTGCTGACCTCCCAGGGAGGCAATGCGCTGTTGATTGACGAGGATCGCGTCTTTAACGTTTACCATACTCGCTTCGTGCGCGCTGAGGGCAACTTGGAGGAACATCAGGTCCGGGTCAAGCAGATGGTCCAGACCCCTGACGGATGGCTGGTCATGACGCCCTTCGAATACCGGAATCCGGTGGGCAGGGTCTCCTCCAGCCAGGTGGTCGGCGACTACCAGGTGGTGGTCCATGATCCGGTCCGTTACTATGCGGGATCCGGCCTGCTCAGCCCGGCAATCTACCGGTCCGTGTCAGTGAGCCTGCTGGCTGGCGGTCGGCTGGGCGGCCAGGTGCAGGGCTCTTGGACGGCGACTGGTGGCGATCTGACCATCAAGGTGGATTCGGCGGATCCGGGCACTCTGTTGCACGGCGTCTATCGGGCCAGGCTGGGCCGACAGCTTGATGAGCAGGGCCATCCGGTCGTCTTCTTCTCAGGATTGGGCGGCGATGTCTTCACCGATGCCGGTGCCGATGTCTCCCAGGCAGCAGGTGCCGCGGCCATCTGGGGCTCGCGTCCCCTGGCCGGTCCCAAGGTTCAAGAGGAGCCCGATGGCGATAGCGGTCATGCGACTGTTCCCACCACGGACTCCACTCGTGCACCTGCAGGTCGGTCCGGCAAGGAAGGCAAGGCCGGTCGTCTTCCCTCGGCCGGATCGGCCCTGTCGGCTCCCGCCGCAGCCGCATCCGCGGCCCTTGTCTTGGGTCTGGGCGCACTGGTGTTCACTGCCATTCGCCGAGCCCAAGGCTGAACCCGACCGGGCCCACTGCCCAAGCCGCCCTCCGCCTTCGAATTCGAGCGCCCGGCGGAGGGTGGGCAGCTCGCTGATATTCAACGTTGTATATTGGTCATATAGACCAGTACCTCCGTCTTCGTGATAGGAACACATGATGAGCGCATACCACAATCCCCTGGTACTCCAGCGGGCCGATCCCTGGGTCATCAGGCATAGGAACCTCTACTATTTCACCGCCTCCTACCCGGCCTACGACAGAATCATCCTGCGCGCCGCCGCCAGGCTGGACGACCTGCAGGCCGCCCCTGAGCGCACCATCTGGCACAAGCACGAGTCCGGCCCCATGAGCAGGTATATCTGGGCGCCCGAACTCCACCGGATCAATGGGGCTTGGTATATCTACTTCGCGGCTGCCGAGGAGGACTTCGGCTCCGCCGATCTGCCCACCCATCGCATGTATGTGCTGGAGAATACCGGCAAAGATCCCATGGATGACGAGTGGATCGAGAAGGGGCAAATCCACACCCCGATCGACTCCTTCTCCCTGGATGCCACCACAGCGGTGATCGGGGGCAGCCAGTACCTGATTTGGGCCCAGAAGGATCCAGCCATCGAGGGCAATTCCAATCTCTACATCGCCCGCATGGCCAATCCCTGGACCCTGGCCACTGATCCTGTCCTGCTCTCCAAGCCCGAATACGACTGGGAATGCATTGATTTCAAGGTCAACGAGGGCCCGGCTGTCATGCTTCACCAGGGCATGATCTACCTGACCTACTCGGCCTCGGGCACCGGGGTCCCTTACGCGGTGGGCATGCTGACCGCCTGTGAGGATGCCGACCTGCTGGATCCTGCCAGCTGGACCAAGAGCGATCACCCCGTCTTCAAAACGGCTGAGGAGAACCATCAGTATGGGCCCGGCCACAACTGCTTCACAGTCAGCGAGGATGGCAGCCAGGACCTGATGATCTATCATGCTCGCAACTACACACATATCGAGGGTGATCCCCTCTTCGATCCCAACCGCCATGCCAGGGTTGGGCTGGTCACTTGGACCGACCACGGCCCGGACTTCGGACGACCGCTGCCTGATGATCGGTGGACCCCGACGAGCCGCCAGATCCTGCCTCCCGATGGCAGCCATTGAGCGGCATAACCGGGCTATGCCCGACACGCTTGTACATCGTTGGAGAAGAGAGTAATATATCATTTGCAACGTTAGAAAGATGTCGGTTTACAAAGGCGTGGGCTACGTTCACGTATCTGGGAGCGTGACCAGGCGATGCAAGCCATTGGACCAGATGGGCAGGACATGGTTGTTTCGGCCGTCATCGGTTCCTTTGTAACCGTTGCTTGATGTCGAAAGGACAGAGACAATGAAGGCAATCAGAAAGGCTGCGGTAGCCGCGATCGCGCTCGCCACGCTCAGCACCGTGGGGCTCTCGGCCTGCGGTTCCGGCAGTGGTGGCAAGGATGCCAAGGGCAAGGACGGCGTTACCAACATCGTCATGTGGCACGGATTCTCCGAGGCCGATGGCAAGACTCTGAAGAAGATCGTCGAGAACTTTAACAAGTCCCAGAAGAAGTACCACATCGACGCCCAGCTGCAGCCCTGGAGCACCATCGGCGAGACCATGGTCACCAAGGTCACCTCGGGCGACGGCCCGGACTTCGTCACCACCGGCGCCGACAACGGCCAGGGCTGGTCCATAGACGGCACCTTCCAGTGCGTGCAGGACTTCTATGACGATCCCTCCAACGAGACCAAGAACTACCTGCCCAACGTGACCAAGCAGACCGAGTTCACCATCGATGGCAAGAAGCAGCAGTGCGCGGTTCCCATGGGCTACGCGCCCACTACCGTCTGGTACAACACCGATATGTGGAAGGCTGCCGGCCTGACCGAGCAGGATTATCCCAAGACTTGGGACCAGCTCCTGGATGTGGCCAAGAAGTTGACCAAGGGTGACGGTTCCCAGTACGGCATGGCCCTGTCCGACTCGGGGTGGGCAGCCTTCATGAAGGGCAACGGCACCGGCCTGTACAGCACCAAGGGCAAGGTCACCATCAACTCCGAGCAGAACAAGGCCTTCCTGCAGAAGATGCGCGAGTTCTACAAGGGTGGTTACTCCAAGACCGGCATGGATGACACCGCTGCACGCGAGTCCTTCGAGTCCGGCCAGTCGGCCATGGTCATTGTCGGCCCCTGGGAGGACCAGGCAGCCACCGACAAGGGCATCAAGCACGATCTGTTCCCCGTGCCCAACGGAGACGGCACCTATGTCTACCCCGACGGCAAGAAGGGCTCCAACACCGGTTGCACCGGTCTGTATTGGTGGGTCACCTCGCAGGTCAAGGACGAGGCCAAGAAGAAGGGCATCTACGCCTTCTTCAAGTACTACAACAACCATGACAACCAGGTCATGTGGTCGCTGGGCTCCGCCTATCCGCCCAACAACAAGACCGTGACCACCGACGAGCTCTCCAAGCGCCCCCTGATCGCCAAGGTCTCCGAGAATACGGACAACTCCTACATCGGCATTGCCGGCCTCAAGGGCGGCTTCGCGGATATCTCGTCCACCCTGGATTCGGTGACCCAGAACACCGCCCGCACTGACGATGACATTTCCGCCTCGCTATCCAAAGCCTCCAACAAAATCCAGAAGTATCTGGATGAGTACAAGGCTGAGGACTGATTGAACATCCGCCCCTGAGGAGCCGGCCTGGCGGCCTGCAGCGCCGTCGGCCGGTCCCTCATGGCTGACCGTCGCCCGGGCCCGGCGTCCGGGCGACACTTTGGAGTACCTATGTCCACTACCACTGGGATCCCACCCGCGCAGGGCGCCGACGAGGTCATCAAGGACAACAAGAAGACCCTTTCCAGGCGCAATATCCGGATCGGGCTTAGCTTCATAGCCCCGGCCCTGATCGTCCTGTCGGTCTTCGTCTTTTACCCGACCATCAAGACCTTCTTCACCTCGCTGACTACCGACCGCATCAACCGCAAGGGCATCTTCGTCGGTCTGCGCAACTACGTCGAGCTTTTCACCAACGCGGACTTCTGGACCGACTTCCGCAACACGGTCATCTACGCGGTCGTCTACGCGCCGTTGGTGGTCATCGTGGCCCTGGCCTTCGCCCTGTTGCTCAACCGCAAGGACATCAAGGGGGTCGGCTTCTTCCGCACCTGCCTGTTCATGCCCTACATCATCTCGCTGACTGTGGCCTCCATCGCCTGGAGCTTCCTTCTCTCGCCATCACTGGGTCTCATACCCTACTGGGGCAAGGTGCTCTTCGGCATCCAGCACATGGATCTGCTGGGAACCAAGTCCACGGCCCTGGCCACCATCATTTTCATCACCGTATGGAAGAACTTCGGCTATTTCATGGTCATCTTCCTGGCCGGCCTGCAGGGGATCAACCCGGACCTGTACGAGGCGGCCTCCCTGGATGGAGCCAACGCCTGGCAGCGCTTCCTGCACATCACCCTGCCAGGGCTGATGCCCACCTTTAACTACGTGGTCATCTTCGGACTGATCGGATCCTTCCAGGTCTTCGACCAGGTCTTCATCCTGACATCCGGAGGCCCCGACCGCGCCACGGAGACCATCGTCTACCGCATCTACACCGAGGCCTTTGGCAACGGCAAGATGGGCTATGCGTCGGCCCTGTCCTATGTCCTGCTGATCATGACGCTGATCATCGGCGTTATCCAGCTGGTCTGGAACAACAAGCATGAGAAGGAGGAAATCGGATGAGCCAGTCGACTCCTACCGCAATCGAGCACGATAAGCTGCTCAGGAGGGCCCATGCCCGACACATGGTGGCCAGGGTCCTGACCTACTTCCTGCTGATCCTGATGACGGTGATCATCATCTTCCCCTTGCTGATCGTGCTGATCACCTCCTTTACACCCAACAAGCTGACCCAGACATGGCCACCCAAGGTGATTCCCTCCTCATTCACCCTGGACAACTACACCTCGCTCTTCCAGCGGATGCCCATCGGCAAGCAGCTGATGAACACAGTGATTTTCGCCGGTGCTGTGACGGTCTTCTCGGTCTTCTTCGACTCCCTGGCCGCCTACGGGCTCTCTAGGATCGACTTCAAGGGGCGCGGCTTCCTGCTGGGAATCCTGATCGCCACCATGATGATCCCTGGCATGGCCCTGCTGATCCCGGTCTACAAGCTGCTGGCAAGCATGGGTCTGGTCAACTCTTACTGGGGCATCATCATCCCCAGGCTGGCTGATGTGGGCGGCATCTTCCTGATGCGGCAGTTCTTCATCTCCCTGCCCAAAGATCTGGACAACGCGGCTCGCATCGATGGTGCCGGCGAGTTCCGCATCTTCTGGCAGATTATCCTGCCCAACGCCAAGTCCTCGGTGCTGGTAGTGACCATGTTCAACTTCATGGGCAACTGGAACGACCTGCTCTGGCCATTGATCATGACCAGCCGCCCGGAGACAAGGACCATCACCGCCGGTCTGGCCATGCTGACCGGCCATGGCTCCTCGGTCACGCCCTATGGCGTGGTCATGGCAGGCGCCCTGATCTCGGCACTGCCCTTGCTGATCATCTTCTTCTTCATCCAGAAGAGCTTCGTGCAGGGCATCGCCATGACCGGTATCAAGTGATCGACGAGGCCACCATTATCGGCACCGGGCCCAGGGCCCTTTGAGGGGTGGGCCACTGCGCCTGGTGTCCAAGGGGCTGACGGGGGATGACCAACCCCCGTCGGCCCCTTGTTCGTTCTGGATCTAGACTGGGCTGGTGAGCGTCGCGGACGGGGAGGTCAGGCATGGATGAGCGTCAGGGCGATCAATATGGGCTGAGCTCCGACCAGCAGGATGCCTTGGGGGTTCTGGCATCGGAGGATCCCCATGCCGGACAGTCCAAGTGGACCATCTTCAGGCAATTGCCGCCGAATGAGCGTTGGGCATATTTCGCCCAGCACTTTCTTCCCGGTATTCTGGCCGCCGCTCTGGTACTGGCCCTGCTGGTCGGCCTGGTCGTCACCAGACTGACCAGGCCGCCGGACCCGCTTCTTTCAGTTCAGGGCTTCAACATGAGCGCCCATGAGGAGGGGTTTGACCGCATCAAACAGGGATTCATGCGCGACCGGGGAATCAAGGATGGCCGGCTGGTGGACATGGAGGCGACCCTGACGCTGAATGGCCAGGGCTACGACGATTCGGCCAAGGCCCTGACCCGGGTCACTGCAGGACAGATCAACATGGTGATCGCCCCGACGGGCCTCTTTCCGACTCTGTGTAAGCGCGGGCTGGTGGCTAAGCCCTCGCAAGGATTGAAGGGCGGTGACCTGCGGCGGTTAGCCAGCCAAGGCGTTCTGGTGGACTCCAAGGGACGGCAGGTATCGAATCCGTCCCATGCCATGGGACTGGATCTCTCCCGCTCATCGCGCTGGAGGCAGGTGCCCGGCCTGCCTGATCACGCCATCCTGGGGTTGAGCAACGTAGCCGACACCATAACCTACGTCCGGGCCTTCGTCGACTATATGGATTTCGGCTGAGTTCCCGGGTCCCTTTGAACCGTGTCTGCAACATGGATTCCCAGGGTGGATTCCCGCTCCAGCAGATGGTAGCCCACGATCACTCTGCGAGGGGTTCGGTCCGAATCTTCCTGACCCTCCTGCTGACCCACATGATCCAGCATCATGGAGATGGCCATCCGCGCCATCTCAGTGAAATCCACTGCCACGGTGGTCAGGGTGGGGACGGAGTAGGCTCCCGGTTCAATCCCGTCGAAACCGGTGACCGCGACATCCTCAGGCACCCGCAGTCCGCATTCAGCCAAGCCGCGGATGATGCCAAGGGCCAGGGCGTCATTCATGCAGCAGAGGGCATCGTAGTGCATGCCTTGGCGAGCAAGGGCATGTGCTGTCCGCCGTCCGGCCGGGGTGGACCAGTCACAGGTGACCAGGGCTTGGGAGGTATCCATGCCCAGGTCTTGCATGGTGTCCAGGGCCTGCCGATAGCGGTTCCGCCGCAAGGTCACGCTCAGGGCGTGGCTGGCGCTCAGAGCTCCCTGATGGCCGCCCACCACGCCGATCCTCCGGCGCCCGCAGGCATGCAGATGGCGTATGGCTGCGGTCATTCCGTCCCTGCTGGGAGTCTCGATGGAATCGTAGCAGGCTTGGTTCTGCGCGCTCATATCGTCGAAGAGCAGGACCGGCAGCCCGTTGGCCACCTGCTGGATTTCCCGGGCGCTGTTGTGGGTGGAGCAGACGAAGAGCCCGTCGCACATGGAAGAACGCAGCTCCTGGATCTGGCGGAGCTCCTTGGCCTTGTCGTACTGGCCGACCTGGATGATCAGCTTCAGATTTTTGGCGAAGAGCCGGCTGGCCAGGGAGTTGGCCAGCCTGGCATAGTAGCCGTTCTCCAGGTCCGGCACGATCAGGGTGAAGATGCCCGACCGGCCCGAGCGCAGGGCACGAGCGGATACGTTGGTGGAGTAATGGAGGCGCTGGGCCTGCCTGATGACCTTGCGGCGTGTAAGCGGTTTGACGATGTCCATGCCGCGCAGGGCCGCAGAGGCTGTCGATGGGGATACGCCTGCGGCATCCGCCACATCCTTGAGTGTTACCACCGCTTCGCCTCCTTGCGAACTTGACCAGGAACCGACGGGTCAAGTTTGGTCCCATAGGGCGACCTACATATCGAATCGTTGCAGTAATTCTATGTCTACTACCTGCTGAACGCGCCAACAACAGTAATGATTTGACAAGGAGGTAATGGGGATTGCATAATCAAATCGTTACGATTCCTATAGGATGACGACAGGTTTCACCCTCTGCAAGTATGCAAAGACGTATGCGTAGGCAAAGCAGCCGGGGTCCAGTATGACCCGATCCGCTTGCCAGGCCTTTCAAGGGCCGGGAATGGAGAAGGAGACTGATGATGACAACCAAGGCAACCATGATGAAGGGCCTGGCCGTGCTGTCGGCGCTGGCCGTGGCGGGCACTCTCGCCGCCTGTGGCGGGGGGGGGGGGGCTCCTCCACCGATGACAAGGGACGGCCCATAGTCAAGATTCTTGTGGTGAAAAATTCCAATGAAACCAAGATGGCCGACATGACTTGGGCCAAGGAGCTGGCCGCCGACTGCGGCTGTTCCATTCAGTGGCACGAGGTCAGCGACGATGCCTGGGGACAGCAGAAGAATGCCTCACTGGCTGCTGGCGAGATCGACGATCTGAACATCAGGGCCTTCAACCCGGACGATGCCGTCCGCAACCCCTCGGCCTTCGAGCCCTTGGGCGATGACCTGGACAAGCTCCCCAATGTCAAGCGCTTCTTCAAGGAGCAGCCCACAGCCCGCAAGTTCGTCACTGTCGACGGCAAGGTTCGTGTTCTGCCATCCAGCCGCACCAAGGGGTTCCTGGCCTCGGGCCAGCATCTGATGATCAACCGCGTCTGGCTGGGAAAACTGGGGCTCAAGGCCCCCACCACCTGGGATGAGATGCGTACGGTCATGGAGGCTTTCAAGACCCGCGATCCCAACGGCAACGGCAAGGCCGACGAAATCGCCTTTAACCCGCGGGCCCTGGTCACCGGCAAGATCGGCGACTGGTGGAGCCCCTTCCTGATGATGAATTCGACCGGCATCGTCACCCATTTCAATTCAGGACCCTCGCAGCAGGGGATCTATCTGCGCGACGGGAAGGTCGGCAACTGGATGCAGACCGACCAGTTCCGTCAGGTCATCGCCTTCTACCGCGAGATGGTCGAGAGGGGATGGGCCCCCTCGGACTGGGTCACTGCCAAGGGAGACAAGTACAACGCCCGCAACCAATCTGACGGGCAGACCGCCACGGTGGGCATGGTCTTCGGCTGGGACGACTCTGCCCTGGGATCCTACGGGTCGGCCATGGCCCAGCAGTATGAGAGCATCCCGGTGCCCGCGGCCGACGGGGTTTCCGCCGACAAGGTGGTCTGGGACGGCTCGCGCGAGGCCAACCGCTTTGAGGACTACCACATGGCCATGTCCGCAAATGCGGCTAACAAGGATGCTGCGCTGAAGGTCATCAACCTGCTTTATTCCGAAAAGTACTCCATCCAGCAGCTCTATGGCTCCCTAACTGATGAGTACCTGGAGAAGACCGGACCGCACGCCTACCATGTCACCGACAAGTTCCACCAGGCCCAGGACGCGGCCAGGATTCCGGCCCTGGAGGACCGGCTGGCCGGCTGGATTCCTGATGCGGTCACTGTCGAGGGCGACCGGGGCATGGACCATGTGGCTGCCGTGGACAAGGCCTATGAGGAGCAGTATAAGCACTACGACCACGAGCGGGACATGATGCCTATTTATGTGCGTATCAGCGAGGCAGATCAGAACACTGTGGCCAACAACAACACCGCCCTGTTCAACTACGCCGTGCCTGTGGTCTCCAACTGGCTGGCCAAAGGGGGCGTCCAGGATGATGCCGCTTGGCGGGACTTCCAGAGCAATCTGAAGAAGTATCAGATCGATCAGAACACCACGATCTGGCAGAAGGCCTACGACAAGGCCCTCAAGGTCAAGTAAGCCGGCCGGCGCCGCTGGCAAGGAGGTTGAAGGTGCGTGCGGACAAGGAAGCGATCGAGCGCGGTAGCGACGTGCAGGTGGTGGATAACGACAAGGTGCGGAAAACCTGGCCTCTGCATAGGCGGCTGGCCTGGCATTTCCGACGATACTGGCAGCTCTGGCTCATGGCCCTGCCGGCCCTGGGCTTCACCCTGCTCTTTGCCTACGTGCCCATGTACGGCATCCAGCTGGCCTTCCGGGACTTTGTCCCCGCCAAGGGGCTGACCGGTGGCCGATGGGTGGGGCTGCAGTACTTCCGGCAGTTCTTCCAGTCGCCCCTCTTTGCCTCCACCATGATCAACACCTTCAAGATCAGCCTGGGGACGCTGGTCCTGGGGTTCATCACCCCTATCATTCTGGCCCTGCTGATCAACCAGATCGGCTCGCAGCGGATCAAGGGATTCGCCCAGACCATCACCTACATGCCTCACTTTATTTCCACTGTGGTCATCGTGGCCATGCTCAACATCTTCCTAACGCCTAATACCGGGCTGGTCGGCCGCTTCCTGGGCAAGGACAACGTCCTGGACAGCCCCGGCGCCGTGGCGCCCATCTACTGGATTAGCGAGGTCTGGCAACACTGCGGATGGAACGCCATCATCTATCTGGCGGCCCTGAGCTCGGTGGACCTGTCTCTTTACGAGGCGGCCAAGATGGACGGGGCAGGCCGGCTGCAGCTGATCCGCTACGTGGACCTGCCCACCATCATGCCCACCTGTGTGGTCCTCCTGATCATGAACATGGGCTCTGTGCTTTCGGTCGGCTTCGAAAAGGTCTGGCTGATGCAGAACGCCATGAACCTGCCGGGTTCCGAGGTCATATCCACCTATACCTTCAAGATCGGCATCCAATCTTTCCAATTCAGCTACGGAACGGCCATAGGCCTGTTCAACACGGTCATCAACTTCGTCTTCCTGGTCGGGGCCAACTGGATATCCAAGCGGGTCACCGACACCAGCATCTTCTGATCGTGCAGGTTAAGGAGGGTCATCATGACTAGCAGCAACGTCGCCCAACCGGCACCCAAGGCGGACCCTGGGGCCATCCCGTGGAACAAGCACACCAGGCAGCAGCAGAAGCCTGGGGATCTGGCCGTCGACATCGTCATAGCCCTGCTTCTGGCCGCCACGCTTCTCGCGGTCGTCTACCCGCTCTGGTTCATCGTGGTCGCATCTCTGTCCGACCAGGGGGCAGTCTCCTCGGGGCGGGTCACGCTCTGGCCCGTGGGCTTCACGCTGGCCGGCTACCAGAGGGTTTTTCAGGATGCCCGCATCTGGACCGGCTATGGAAATACGGTCCTGTACGCCGTCCTGGGCACGGCTCTGAACCTGGTGGTCACCATGCCTGCGGCCTTCGCCCTGTCACGCTTGGAGTTCAAGCCCCGCAGGGTGCTGCTCTTCCTGTTCACCTTCACCATGTACTTCGCCGGCGGGCTCATCCCCAACTACCTGCTATACAAGCAGCTGGGCCTGCTCAACAGCATGTGGGTCTTCATCCTGCCCGGTGCCCTGAGCGTCTGGAACCTGATCATCGCCCGTTCATTCTTCGAGACCTCCATACCCGAGGACCTGCATGATGCGGCGCGAATCGACGGACTGGGCTACTTCGGCTACTTCATGAAGATCGTCATCCCCCTAAGCTCGGCCATCATCGCTGTCATCGGCCTCTACTACTTCGTGGGCCACTGGAACGACTACTTCACTGGCCTGATCTACATCCGACAGGAGGCCAAGGAGCCTCTGCAGAATGTCCTCCAGTCCATTCTGCTGGCTAACCAGACCAACCAGATGGGCACCGGCAACGGCGGCCAGAACGTCCTGCAGCAGCAACAGCTGGCTGACCAGATCAAGTATGGCGTCATCATCGTTTCCACCCTGCCCCTGCTGATTATCTACCCCTTCCTGCAAAAATACTTCAACAAAGGGGTCATGATCGGCGCGGTCAAGGGATGAGACCGTGAGCCTCATACCTGGTGTGCAGCTAGTCAGGCGAGCGGATGGGTCTGTGGCCCAGCTGCACGCCTTGGGCATGCTGAAGGATGGCGGCCGCTGACTGGCCTATGGCGAGATCAAGACCGGGGGCAGCCGGTTTGGGGGAATCTGCTGCTATGACACTGAGGACTTCGTCCACTGGCGCGATCTGGGCTGCGTTCTGCCAGTTGGGTCGCCGGGCGGGATGACTTCTCCGGAGCGCATCGTGGAGCGGCCCCGGGTCCTGCGCTGTCCGGCCACCGGGCTCTATGTCATGTACCTGCATGTGGACGGCGAGGGGGATTACCGTTACGCCCATGTGGGCACGGCTATCAGCGAGCGGCCCGAGGGACCCTTCCGGCCCCTTTCAACCATGCGGTTTGGCATGAATGCCAGCCGCGACACCTTCGCCTTCCAGGACCGGGATGGCAGCGGGTATCTGGTTTCCGAGGACCGGGATCAGGGAACCCACATCTACCGGCTCTCAAGGGACTACCTGTCTCTGGTGGAGGATCTGGTCTGTCTGCGTGGCCAGGACGGTCGCTTCGGCTATGAGTCCCCCATCCTCCTGCACCGGAGCGGCTGGTACTACTGGTTCGGCTCGCAGTTGACCGGCTGGGATTGCAATGACAACATGGTATCCGTTTCGCGGAACCTGCGCGGACCATGGAGCCCATGGAAGCCTGTGGCGCCTCTGGGGACGCGACCTACCAGTCGCAGTGCGACGCCATCGTGCCCCTGTCAGAGGATCCAGCCCTGCCCTGCCTGTACATCGGAGATCGGTGGCGGCCCGATCATTTGGGCGAATCCCCGCTGGTGACCCTGCCCATCCTGATTGACGACGGTTGCGTTCGTCTGCTCTGGCGGGAACAATGGGATCCAGGAAAGGGGTGGCGATGAAGCGCTTCGCGGTGGGATACGAGTTCCTGTGCCGAATCATCATGATGATATTCGTGGTCCATGTGGCCTTTCTGGCCCACACACTGCTCGGACTGGTCCTGGTTGGATTCTTCCCCTCCATGGCAGCCACCTGCACCACTTACCGGACCTGGCTGCTGGACCTGAAGGACCGTTCATGGACGGTCAGGCAGACCTGGATGACCTTCCACCGGGCTTGGCGCTCAGAACTGGCCGCAGCCAACCGTTTCGGATGGCCCCAGCTCCTGGTCTGGGCCCTCCTGATTTGGGAATACTGGCTGACCATGACCAATGACATGGGCACCCTGACGCCCGTGGTCTCCGGCTTGCTCCTCCTGCTCAACCTGCTGTATGGGCTCTTCGTTCTGCTCAGCTGGCCAGTGCGGTCCAACTTCGACGAGAGCCCGCTCTGGGCGGCCCGGACTGCACTGTCCATGGTGGCGGGGCGTCCCCTATGCTCCCTGATGGTCCTGGCCGTGCTTATGATCACGGGCTGGGCTTACTACACCTGGCCAGGTTTGGCTGTGACCTTCGGCCTGGCCGCGCCGCTCTTTGCAGACATGGCCGCCGTTTATTCCTGGGGGCGGCTGCCGGGCATGGATGTCCATGTGCTCGAACCTGCCAAGAAGCGGGTCAGCGGGTCAGGGTCCGCTTCAAAATCCGATACTCGCTCTCGGTGATGGGCATGATGGAGCCATGGCGCTTGGTCAGTCGGCCGAAGTCCATGTCGTTGACCAAGGTCCAGTCCTGAGGCTCTCTGGAGGACAGGTCGGCCGAGCGGAAGGGCAGATAGCCCCGGCCCTCGGCAAACTGGTCGCAAATCAGGCCGAAAGGCATGGCCCGTCCGTCAGGCCCAGCGGCATCGGCATCGTTGTAGAAGAAGAGCTCAGGGCCCTCCAAATAGCGTGAGGAGTAGCGTCCCTGGCCGAAGATGTCGGTCAGGTTGGACAGGTAGGACCAGGCCTGGTCATCGTCCGTGCGCACCAGCTCATGGGTGGCCGCATAGGGATTGAGGGTGCGTTCCAAGGTGATTTGATCATCCTTGGAGGCCCGGTACCACCAGCCGTCGGGCGCCTTGAGCATGGTTGTGTCGATGATCCCGTTGCTGCGGTCGATCCACTTGACCGGGCGGGAGAAGGTGATCAGGTCAGTGCTGATGGCGTAGTACATGTTGATGCCGTTGCCCAGCTCGTTGGCCAGGTCGGCCGCAGCCGGGTCTTTGGCGCTGTCGGCTGCAGCCGTGGCCCAGAAGACTATCCATTGCTCCCTGTCGGCATCCCAGCAGGCCTCCGGCGCCCAGGCCATGCCGGCCTTGGGAATGGCTGAGGCCACATCCACCAGGCGCGGCCTGCCCCAGTGGGCCAGGTCAGGCGAATCCCAGATGACCAGGCCGGTGGATCCGTCCACGGTGGCCCGGCCCTCCTGCCAGCCGCCCCTGTGGAAGACGGACAGATCGGTGGCGATGATGTGGAAGAGGCCGTCTGGTCCCCGGACGACATAGGGGTCGCGCACGCCGCCCTCGCCCTCGCTCCAGGTCAGCACCGGGTCTCCCCGGGCCCGCAGGTCATGCCAGTGCAGGCCATCGCGACTGAGGGCGAAGTAGAGCTGCTCGTCCGTCTCGGTCTGTTCGTGTCCGGTGAAGTGGACGAAGAGGTAGGCACTGGTCGCCTCGAACGAGGGTTGCCAATCCGTAGACATGTTCCACCTTTCCTGCTTACGGCAACGGTACCGCGGCGGCGGGCGCTTCTTCGCCCTTTCGTTCCGGCCGTTCCAGGGCCGTCATGGGCGATTCTAGCCGCCGCCCTTCCTTTTGGCAGAGCCGGTCGTCCGGGCGGGTCGCGGTTTGGGCCGCACGGGTTCCTAGACTGTGGACCATGAGCAGGCATCATCGCGACCGCAGCTGGGCTCCCGACCCCGAGCCGCTGCCCGAAGGCATTGAAGTCATCGACGATCATACCCACATGGCCTCCGTGGTCCCCTTCGCCCAGGAGATGGATCGGCAGGCCAGGGAGCGCGGGCAAAATCCGGTCCCCGTTCGCACGGTCGACCAGCAGCTGGAAAGGGCCCGGGCTGTGGGCGTGGCCGGGGCCATCGACGTAGGCTGCGAGCTGCCCCACCTGCAGACGGCTGTGGACCTGGCCCTGGCCCATCCCGGGGTGGTTCACGCGGCCCTGGCCATCCATCCCAATGAGGCCGTCCTGCACGGCCATCGAGGGGTGCCGGGGCCGGATGGACTGCCACTGCAATATCAGCCCTGGCATGAGATTTCTTTCGAGCAGACGCTTGAGGAGGTGGCCCGTCTGGCTCGCGCATATCCCGACCAGGTGGTGGCCATCGGGGAGACGGGCATGGACCTCTTCCGAACAGGACTGGGGGCCGAAGAAATCCAACGCCAGGCCTTCCGCGAACACATCGCCCTGGCCAAGGAGCTGGACCTGCCTGTGCAGATCCACGACCGCGACGCTCACCGCCAGGTCGTCGAGACCCTGCTGGAGGACGGCGCTCCCGAGCGCACGATCTTCCACTCTTATTCGGGGGATGCGAAGATGGCTCAGGTCGCTGCCGAGCATGGCTGGTATTTGAGTTTCTCGGGGACAGTCTCCTACAAGGGCAACGAGGGAATCCGCCAGGCCCTGTCTGTGGTCGGCATGGACCACATCATGGTGGAGACCGATGCGCCCTATCTGAGTCCCATGCCCTACCGGGGGCGCACTAACTCCCCATACATGATTCCCTACACCCTGCGTGCCATGGCCGATGCCTTGGACTGCCCCCTGGCCCAGGTGGCCAAAGCGACGGCAGCCACCACGCGCCGGGTTTATGGGCTGTGAGGGGTGTCCGATGGACGGTGCCGGACCGGGACTAAGCTAATGGTGTGTCGCGGTCTGAATCGTCCCTGCAGAGTGTGGGGGGAGAGTGCTACGGTTGTCGTCGCACGTGTGCGCAAACAGCAACATACGGCACCCGGAAGTAGATGAGTGAAGGCATTGGCCGATGGAGGGCTCTATGGCGGATGAGCGGCATGAGTTGGCGGCTCAGGATGATGGCAGGGGCGCTGACGAACCCCCCCGGTTATCCGGCGAAAAAGCGGCAAAGCCGACGGTGGCCTCTCGTAAGGGTCGGTTGACGAAGGAATCGATACTTCCCCCGGAGAGCTTTACCAAGGCCCCAAAGATCTCGGCCAAATCCCGCACGCGCGAGGAGGAGAACGAGCTCAAGCGGGTTCGGCGCGAGGCCCAGAGGGCGGCTCAGCGTCGCCGCACCCCGCCAAAGGGTCCTTTGGGCCGCTGGTGGCGGCGGGTGCAGTCTTCGCCGGACAGAATCAGCCTGGGCATGTGCATCGTGGCCCTGGGTGTGGTCTACGGCGACATCGGCACTTCGCCCCTGTATACCATGCAGGCCTTCGTGGCCGGGCAGGGAGGCATGGCCCGTGTGGACAGGGCGGCCGTGCTGGGCATGCTCTCCCTGGTCTTCTGGTCCATCACGCTGATCACCACGGTCAAATACGTCCTGGTGGCCATGCGCATCGACAACAAGGGCGAGGGCGGCATCTTCGCCCTGTACACCTTGGTCCGGCACTACGGCAAATGGCTGGCCATCCCTGCCATGGTCGGCGGCGCAGCCTTCCTGGCTGACTCGGTGCTGACTCCGGCGGTCTCCATATCCTCGGCAGTCGAAGGCCTCAAGACCATCCCTGTGCTGACTCCGATCTTCCACGAAAACGGAAATCTGACCATGGTCATCACCTTGGTGATCATCCTGATCCTGTTCGCGGTCCAGTCGCGTGGAACCGAGCGGATCGGCAAGGTCTTCGGCAGCGTGGTCATGGTCTGGTTCGCCTTTTTGGCCCTGATCGGCATCTACTGCATAGGCAACGACTGGTCCATCTTCGAGGCCCTGAACCCGGTCTACGGGATTCGCTTCCTTTTCAGCCCGCAGAATCCGGTTGGCCTGACCATCATGGGCACGGTCTTCCTGTCGACCACGGGAGCCGAGGCTCTCTACTCCGACATGGGACACGTAGGCCGCGGCAACATCTACGCCACCTGGCCCTTCATCAACGTCGCCCTGGTCTTCAACTACTTCGGCCAAGGGGCTTGGATCCTGCGCAACCGCGACAATAAGGCCCTTCAGGGTGTGGACGGGCTCAACCCCTTCTTCCAGATGATGCCCACCACCGTGCGTTACGTGGCGGTCCTCCTGTCGGTGACGGCAGGCGTCATCGCCTCACAGGCCCTCATCACGGGTGCCTTCACCATGGTCTCGGAAGCCACGGGCCTCAACTGGATGCCCCATCTGCAGGTGCGTTACCCGGCGCGCACCCGTGGCCAGCTCTACATCCCCACCATCAACTGGGTCCTGTGCGCGGCCACGTTGACGGTGCTGGCCATCTTCAAGGATTCCGAGCACATCTCGGCCGCTTACGGGCTGGCCCTGACGGTGACCATGATTACCACCACCGTCCTGCTGGCCGACTACATCTGGCACGACGGCAAGCGGGCGCTCTCCCTGCTCTTCGCCTTGGTCTTCCTGGCCATCCAGATCCTCTTTTTCATGGCCTCCATGGCCAAGTTCATGCACGGCGGCTGGTTCACCATGCTGCTGACCGCGGCCATCCTCTACATCATGTACACCTGGGATGTGGGCACCAGGGTGGAGCGCTCGCAGCGGCGGCATATGACGGCCAAGGAATGCCTGCCCGCCCTGGAGATGCTTCACAACGACTTCCGCGTCCCCTATTATGCGGACAACCTGGTCTATCTGACCTCGGATGCGGAGATGCGGCGGCTGGACACCGACATTTTCTTCTCCATCTTCGCCAACCGGCCCAAGCGTGCTCGCGCCTGGTGGGCCGTCTCGGTCCAGACCACGGACGCCCCCTACACCCGCAAGTACTCGGTGGAGAACTTCGGCACCAACTACCTCTTCCGAGTGCGCATGAGGCTGGGCTTCAAGGTGGACCAGAATGTGGCCACCTACCTGCACCAGATCATGCATGAGCTGATTGACAGCGGCGAGCTGCCCAAGCAGCCCTCCATCTACCCCAAGGTGGACGAGGACCCGCAGATCGGCACAGTCACCTATGTACTGGTCCACAAGGCCCTGATGCCCGAGTCCAAGATCGACTCTCGCGGTGCCTTCTCGCTGAAGGTCAAGTACGCCATCCGCAAGGTGGCGGGCTCGCCGATCAAATGGTTCGGCTTGGCTCCCTACAACCCGATCGTGGAAGTGCAGCCCCTGTTCGTCTCCACCCGGGCAGTTCCAAAGCTGACGCGCGTGGTCCTGCCATCCCGCAAGATCAAGGGCGGCAAGCATCACAAGGGCTGAGTGAGTGGAATCTCACCCTATGGAGCCTGGCCCAAATCGGGCCCAGGCCATAGAATTGACGGCATGGAACCTGGTGCCCGGCCTTTCCGGGCCACCGTCGAAAGGTGATGTGATGACACAAGCTCAAGCCAATATCGGAGTCGTGGGTCTGGCCGCCATGGGTGCCAGCCTGTCCAGGAACCTGGCACGGCACGGCAATACCGTAGCTGTCTACAACCGCCACTATTCGCGCACCGAGACCCTGATCAGCGATCACGGCCAGGAGGGCCGCTTCGTTCCGGCCAAGACGCTGCAAGAGTTCGTGGCCTCGTTGACCAAGCCCCGCACGGCCATCATCATGGTCAAGGCCGGGGATCCCACCGACCAGATGATCAATGACCTGGCCGATCTGATGGAGCCTGGCGACATCATCGTCGATGCCGGCAACGCCTACTTCAAGGACACCATCCGCCGCGAGAAGGCCATCCGGGCCCGTGGGCTGCACTTCGTGGGTTGCGGCGTC
Organism: Bifidobacterium sp. B4079; assembly: GCF_026537385.1. Lineage (NCBI taxonomy): Bacteria > Bacillati > Actinomycetota > Actinomycetes > Bifidobacteriales > Bifidobacteriaceae > Bifidobacterium > Bifidobacterium sp. B4079. The sequence goes on from NZ_JAFNMH010000003.1 coordinate 131,186, forward strand.
TCCGGAGGCGAGCAGGGCGCCCTCTTGGGGCCCTCCATGATGCCCGGCGGGACCGATGAGTCCTGGGAGACCCTGGGGCCCATTCTGGAGTCCATCGCCGCCAAGGTTGATGGCGAACCCTGCGTCACCCACATCGGCACCGACGGGGCGGGCCACTTCGTCAAGATGGTCCACAACGGCATCGAGTACTCGGACATGCAGGTGATCGCCGAGTCCTATGACCTGATGCGTCGGGGTCTGGGCATGGAGCCCGAGGCCATCGCCCAGGTCTTCGAAGAGTGGAACCAGGGGGATCTGAACTCCTACCTGGTGCAGATTACCGCCGAGGTGCTCCATCACACTGATGCAGCCACCGGCAAGCCCTTCATCGACATCGTCACCGATCAGGCCGGCATGAAGGGCACCGGCACCTGGACCGTGCAGACCGCATTGGACCTTGCCGTGCCGGTGACCGGAATAGGCGAGGCCGTCTTCGCCCGGGGACTTTCTTCTTCGCCAGAGCTGCGCAGCCAGGCGGCTCAGGAGGGGCTGGAGGGTCCGCAGCCCAAGGCTGCCATGGCTGATCTGGCCGCTGATCCCGAGGCCCGCAAGTCCTTCATCGAGGACATTCGCCAGGCCCTCTATGCTTCCAAGATCGTGGCCTACGCCCAGGGGTTCAACGAGATGCAGGAGGGAGCCCGGGTCTATGGCTGGAAGCTGGACATGGGCGCCATCGCACGCATCTGGCGTGGCGGCTGCATCATCCGAGCCAAGTTCCTGAACCGGATCTCGGATGCCTATGCCTCTGGCCGTGAGCCGGGCTCCCTGCTCTTCGACCCCTTCTTCAAGCAGGCGGTCGAACAGGCTCAGGATTCCTGGCGGCGTGTTGTGGCCAGCGCCACCCAGGCCGGAATCCCCATCCCCGTCTTCGCCAGCTCCCTGTCCTACTACGACGGACTGCGTTCCGACCGGCTCCCCGCCGCCCTGATCCAAGGCCAGCGTGACCTCTTCGGCGCCCACACCTATGGACGCGTGGACCAGCCGGGTGTCTTCCACACCCTCTGGGCCGAGGACAAGTCCGAGATCAAGCAGGACTGAGTTTCTCGCCAGAATCGTAAAGGTCCGCACAGCCGCTGAGACGGCAGTGCGGACCTTTTGTCATCTTGTCAGCGGATTTTGGCTGTGGATTCCCGGACCACCAGCCGGCAGGCGGCAGTCGTCCGGGTGGGAGGACAATTATCGTCGTCGCCCTGCAGACGGGCCAGGAGGGCATCAACCGCCTTGCGGGCCAGATCTTCCTTGTCGGTGCTGATGGTGGTGAGCGAGGGTATATAGGACCCTCCCTCCTGTATGCCGTCAAATCCCACGACGGCCAAGTCCCGGGGGACCTCCACGCCGCATTCGTGCAGTCCTCGGATCAGGCCAAGGGCCAGGGAGTCAGTCATGCAGAAGATGCCGTCAAAGGGCGGGTCGGACGCGTCCGCCAGATGATGGCCCAAGTCGCGGGCCATTTCTCCTTCCCAGCGGTCCAAGGGCAGGAAATCTTCGCGCCCAGCCTTGATGCCGGCGGCTTTCATAGCCTTCAGACAGCCGGCCACCCTGCGGCCGTGGACCGAGTGCTGTTGGACCGGATCGGTGCTGGCCGTCATGTCGGCACCCACCACGCCTATTCGTCGGCATCCGCAGTCCAGCAGGTGCTGCACAGCCATGGCGGCTCCCTCGAACCCGGCCGTCATGACCGAATCGAAGACCGGCTCGGCTGAGGGGTCGTCCAGCAGCACCAGAGGCTTGCCATCGGCCAGCTCCTGCATCTCCTCATTGGTGATGCTGCCCGGACTGAAGATGGTGCCGTCGCAGAGCTGGCTGGTCACATGCCGGAGAATGGAGACCTCGTCCTGTTTGGAGTTGGAGGTCTGCTGAATGATGGCCTGCATACCGTGGGCGTTGATCTGCCGGGAGATGGCCGCACTCATCTGCGCGGGATAAGGCTTGTCCAGCTCGAAGATGGCCACGCCGATGATGCCGCTCTTGCCTGAGCGCAAGCTTCTGGCCGACAGATTGGCCGAGTAGCGGAGCTTGTGGGCGGCAAGCAGGACCCTGCGCCTGGTGTCATCCGCTATGCGTTTATCGCCTCGAAGGGCATAGGAAGCAGTGGCCCGAGAGACCTGCGCCTCCTTGGCTACATCGCTCATCGTCACCATCTCGCACCTTTCCCGGGGTTCAGCCATTATCCTAGGCACGTGGGTGGCCTTATCAGAATATAGTTGACACGATTCAATCAACGTGATATACCATGTTGTGACAGGAGTTGAATCGTGTCAATTCCCGGGTCTCGACGTTGAACAGCCCGGAGAGATGTTCAGAGGATTGATTGCAAGGAGGAGTCATGAAGCTGAAGCGAGCATGGAGGGGCATAGCTGCGGCGCTGGGTGTCGGCATGTTGGTGTCGGCCATGGGTGCCTGCGGGGCTGGCGGCGCTGACGGGTCCAAGACTGCGCTGACCTTCCTGTCATGGAACAACGAACAGGTGATGAGGCCATACATCGACCAATTCGAGCAGCAGAACCCAGGGATCAAGGTGGACTTCAGCTATTCGCCGCCTACCCCTGAGTACATCCAGACCCTGCAGACCCGACTGGTCGGTAACCAGGCCCCGGATGTGTTCATCATCACCTCCGAGAATAAGGCTGACCTGATCAAGAACGGCTACGTGCGCGACCTGACCAACGAGCCCTTCATGCACAACATCTCCCAGGCCAACAAGGACTTCGTCAGCCATCAGGGCAAGGTCTACGGCATGTCCGTGTCCTCCTGGGCCTCCGGCATCGTCTACAACAAGGACCTTCTGGCCAAGGCGGGCGCCAAGGAGGTCCCAGAGACTTGGGACGGGTTCCTGCAGCTGTGCAAGAAGCTCAAGGCCGCCGGAGTCACGCCCTTCCTGGAGACCATCGCCGATGGCCCCAGCAGGATTCCCGATGCCTTCATGGGCTCGCAGTTCGACAGGGACAAGGTTGATGTGACCAGCCTGATCGATCGCCGCCCTCAAAAGCCCGGCGGCGACCAACGTGAGGCGGTTGCGGCCTGGATGAAGCTCTACGACCAGGGCCTGGTCACCCGTGACACGGTCGGCATCAGCGGCGACGATATGAAGACCCAGTTCATCAACGGCCAGGTGGCCATGATCTGCACCGGCCCCTGGGACCTGCCATCCATAGGCCAGGCTGGGCTCAAGTATGGCATGGCCCCCATGCCGCTTATGGAGAGGAACACGGTCAACTACGCACAGGGGTCGCCATCGCCCGCCTATGCCATATACTCCCGCCTCAAGGGCGACAAGCTCAAGGCTGCCCAGAAGTTCCTGACCTTCATGGATAGCCACTGGGCCTTGCAGCGTTCGGCCGACAACGGGGATGCCATCACGGTCCAGGGGTTCAAGGCCAAGGTCAAGCCCGAGTATGAGCAGGTCTACCGGACCAACGTGCAGCCGGGCCACTACTTCCTGCTCATGAACTTCTATGCCAAGCCGGACGTGCTGACCACCGTCCGCCAGTCCGAGACCCAGCAGCTGGTCCAGGGGTCCATCAATCTGGATCAGTGGGCCAAGGCTATCGACGACAAGATGGCCTCGGTCAAGTAGGAAGGGGCTGGACCATGGCTTCACAATCTGCGGCGGAGCGTGCCAACGCCCATCGACGGCGCACGCTCGGCCTGCGGCAGGATCTGACCTCTTTCTGTTTCCTCCTGCCTATTTTGGCCGTCTTCGTCATTCTCTTCGCCGTGCCGCTGGTGCAGACCATCATCTACTCGATGACCGACTTCAACGGCTACAGCCTGAACATGCACTATGTGGGCTGGAAGAACTACCACAGCGTGTTCACCGACTCCTCGACCATGCAGGGACTTGTGTTCACCATCCTGTACGCCGTGGCCCAGACGGTCCTGGTGACCATCTTCGCCATCCCTTTGGCTGTTACACTTAACCGGAAGTTTTGGGGCCGCAACTTCGCCCGCTCCCTGTTCTTCTTCTTCAGCGTGCCATCGCTGGCCATCATGGGCATGGTCTGGAAGTACATCTTCTCGCCCATGAAGTCAGGCGTCTTCAACACCGTCCTGGGTGTCTTCGGCCTTGGGCCGGTACCCTGGCTGTCCAATTCGACCCTGGCCCGGTGCTGCGTCATCTTCATCGCAGTCTGGGCGCAGATAGGCTGGCACGCCACGCTCTACCTGGCCTTCCTGCAATCCATTCCCGAAGACCTCTATGAGCAGGCCACGGTGGACGGGGCCAGCAGCCGCCAGCAGTTCGTCCACATCACCCTGCCCCAGCTAATTCCGGGCATCGTCACCTCCAGCTTCCTGCTTATGTCAGGCGGCCTCAAGGTCTACGACCTGCCCTACACCATGACCAAGGGCGGCCCCGGGTACTCCACCTATACGGTGACCCAGTCCATCATTCAACAGGGTATCGGCCAGTCCCAGTATGGGCTGGGCTCGGCTCTAGCAGTCCTGTTCACCGTGGCCACGGCCCTTGTGGTCTTCGCTCAGATGGGCGCCGCCAGTCTGATTTCCAGGAGGTTCCAATGAGTAGCAGCAAGAGCCCGACCCTGACCCTGAGCCAGCGGGAACGGCAGCGTTCGGCGGTCAGGAGCGTGGTGGTGCTGATCATCGCCCTGATCTGCGCCGTGCCCCTCTGGTACATCCTGATCAACACTTTCAAGACCGTCCCCGACATGGCCACCAATCCCCTGGGCCTGCCCAAGCAGTGGACGCTGCGCAACTACACGCGGGCCTTCGCCACGGTGCCCATTGTCCGAAGCCTGGTCAACACCCTGATTGTCACCTTCTTCGGCGTTCTCCTCCAGGTGCTGATCGGAGCTTTGGCCGCCTATGGGATGATCCTGCGCAAGTCGATTTTCACCTCGGTCATCGGTGTGATTCTCATGATCGCCTTCGTCATTCCGACCCAGTCCACCCTGATTCCCCTCTACCGGATGGAGTCCAGCGTGGGGCTGGTCAACACGCTCCTGGGCCTGATCGTCATGTACCTGGGCGGGGCGGTCTTCTGCTACTTCCTGATAGTGGGCTACATGCAGTCCCTGCCCTTCGAGGTCATTGAGGCCGCCAGGATCGACGGGGCCGGGCCCCTAAGGATCTTCTGGAGCATTGTGCTGCCCCTGATCAGGCCCATCCTGACCACAGTGGTGGTCTTTCAGACCATGTCGACCTGGAACGACTTCATGACGGCCAACGTCTTCATCAGCAGCTCCAACCTGCGCACCATCGTCCTGCAGGTCTACAACGCAGTCGGCCAGTTCACCACTGACTGGCCCAGCTTCATGACCATTACGGTCCTGGCCCTGATTCCGGTCTTCGTTTTCTTCATCTTCTGCCAGAAGTGGATCGTCTCCGGGCTGGTTGCCGGAGCGGTCAAGGGGTAAGGCGACCAATCGGAAGGTCGTAGTCTATGGAGGCGGTTGGGGGTTCCGGCCGTTCCGCTCGTAAGGAATCGGAGTCACAGTCCATGGAGGAATTCGCAAACGCACATCCAGGATCGAAGAGGATGGGATTGGCAAGCAACCCGCTGCATCGCTACTGCGCGGACCCGGATCTGGTCATGATCGGGGACCGTTGGTACCTGTACTGCACCGAGGATGGTCTGCCTGAATGGACCTCGCATGCCTTCTACGTTTATGAATCCGTGGACCTGTGCCATTGGACCCGCAGAAAGATTCTGGACCTGGACCAGGTCCCCTGGTGGCATGGGGGACAGGGTGCCTGGGCTCCCTGCCTGCTGATGCGTCAGGGAACCTGCATCCTGTATTTTGTGGCCGACGGACAGATCGGCCAAGCAGTCGCACCTGGTCCAACCGGTCCCTTCCGGGCGGCCCAGGAGCCATTCATCGCCCGGGGGGACTACGACTGCCTGCCCATCGATCCCTCGGTCTTTGTGGATGACGACGATGTGCCCTATCTGCTATGGGGCAATGGCCGTGCCTACATGGCACGGCTGAGTCCGGACGGCCTGCGCCTGGAGGACGGCTCGGTGCACTCCGCCGTGCCTGACAACTTCCGCGAGGCCATCACTGTCTGCCGACGGGGAGACATCTACTACGCCTCCTGGTCGGAGAATGACACCAGGGATCCGAGCTACCGGATCCGTTGGTCCAGCGCGCCATCGCTGGACGGGCCCTGGACTGCACCCCAGATCCTGATCGAGGCTGATTATGCCAAGGGGATTCTGGCCACGGGTCACCACTGCATCACCCGTGTGCCGGGCCGGGATGACTGGATCGTGGCCTACCACAGGTTCGCCAGGGACGGCCGGGGCGACGGCTGCCATCGCGAAATCATCTTTGACTCCTTGGATTTCGCCGATGACAGCGCCCTGGTCCAGATCCGCCCGCAAGTGGGATCCTACTGGTACCCAGCCCGGAATCCGGTTACTCCCTGACGATGGGGTGGCCGCCGAATGCGCTGCGCAGGGCGGACACCACCTTCATGGTCATGGGATCCTCGATTTGGGAGGACTGGCGGGCATAGAGAGCCGAGGTGATGGCCGGCGTGGGCACCCCCAGCTCCAGGGCGTCCGCAATCATCCACTTGGTCTCGCCGGTTTCGTCGGCCTTGCCGGCGATCCCGCTCAGATGCGGGTCATCCTTCAGAGCCTGGGCCAGCAGATCCAACAGCCACGACTGGATGACCGAGCCCTTGCGCCAGGACTCCACCACTTCGCCAGGCTCCTTGATCAGGTCGGAGGCCTCAAGGACTGCGTACCCCTCGGCCAGGGCCTGCATCATCCCGTACTCGATGCCGTTGTGGACCATCTTGGCATAGTGGCCCGCGCCGGTGCCTCCCGCGTGGACCAGACCGTAGTCGCCCTCAGGCTTCAAGGTGTCCAGGATGGGCTGGATTCGGGCCACGTCCTGGTCCGAGCCGCCGACCATCAGAGCATAACCCTTCTCCTTGCCCCAGATGCCGTTGGAGGTGCCCACGTCAACTAGGCCTATGCCCTTGGCGGCCAGGGCCTGGGCGTGTTCCTGGTCCTGGGTGAAGCGGGTGTTGCCGCCATCCACGACCAGGTCGCCGTGCTCCATCAGCTCGCCCAGCTGATTGAGAGTGGACTCAATGGGTTTGCCGGCCGGGACCATGACCCAGATCACTCGTGGTGCCTCCAGGGCCTGGACCAGGGCCTCAAGGCTGTCCACATCCCTGCCCGAGTCCGGCGCGATGTCATAGCCGACTACCTGATGACCGCCGGTGCGCAGGCGGTCTGCCATGTTCTTGCCCATGCGTCCCAGGCCAATCATGCCGATCTTCATAGTGTTAGTTCCTCTCCCTTGACTCTTAACTGCAACAGTGTGAAGTTGACCGCGATAGTTGGTTATCGGCCGCGGTCGGGCCGATTCGCGGGTGCTACTGGCGGGCTGCCTGCCGGGCGCGCTCAGCTTGAACCTGGGCGGTGTGCGCCTTGACGTCGCACTGGAGCCCCAGAGTGTCGATGACCTCTTCGGCCTCGATCTCAGGAGACATGCGCAGCCCCACGTCGATGGTCAGATGGATCTCGTCAGGTCCCAGGGGCTCCAGGTCATCGAACTGGGAGCGTAGCATCTGCGGCTTCATGAAATGGCCCTTCCGCTTGGAGAGCCGTTCCATGATGGAGTCGTAGTCCCCGCTCAGGTGGATGAAGACCACGCCCGGCATCCGCAGCCGGTCACGGTAGATCCGCTTCAAAGCGGAGCAGGTAACGGTCCCGGGCGTCCCCCGGCGTAAGTGGTCCTCAATCCAATCATGGATGCTGTCCAGCCAGGGCCAGCGGTCCTGATCGGTCAGGGGGATGCCGCGGGCCATCTTGTCGATGTTTGCCTGGGGGTGGAAGTCGTCGGCCTCTGCCATGTCCCAGCCCAGCTTGCGTCCAAGGTGCTCGTTCATGGTGGTCTTGCCGCAGCCTGAAACGCCCATGATGACCAGGATCGGTGTGCGGCCGTGGAAATAGTCAGATGGAACCGTGTTGTCGACCGCCGAGGGGACCTTGGGCTCCGGGTGGCTTTCTGCGCTCAGCGCGTCGGAATTCTTCAATGATGTATCTACCATGTGCAACCTTTCTGAAAAGTGATGTGACGATGATGCTCAGGAGGCGATGGGCACAAACAGGCTGGCGACCATGACCAGAACCAGGACCACGACCGACAGCAGACATTCCAGAACCGACCAGGTCTTCAGGGTCTCGCCAACGCTCAGGCCGAAGTACTCCTTGATCAGCCAGAAGCCCGCGTCGTTGAGGTGGGAGAGGAATATGGACCCGGCGCCGATGGCGATCACCAGGAGGGTGGTGGCCATCGGGGTGGCATGCATCATGGTCATGGCGTTGCTGAGGATGCCCGCCGTGGTCAGGATGGAGACGGTGGCCGAACCGGTGGCGACACGGACGAAGACCGCGATGAGCCAGCCCAACAGGAAGATGGAGATGCTTGAGGTCTCCACGAAGTTGCCGATGATCTTGCCGATGCCCGTGGCAACCAGGACGCCCTTGAAGCCGCCACCTGCCCCGACGATCAGGAGAATGCCGGCCACTGCGGGCAGGGAGGCGCCCAGGGAATCGTTGACGGTCTTCCAGGATATTCCGGAGGCGGCCTTGAGCACCAGCATGGAAACGATCAGGGCGATGGCCAGGGCCATGACGGGGTTGCCGATGAAGTTGATGGTCTGGGCGAATCCGTCTGTGCGGTCCTTGAAACCGGGCAGGGCGATTTCGAAGATCGAGGTGAGGAGCATGAGGACGGCGGGAAGAAGGATGCAGCAGAGGGAAATGCCGAATGAGGGAAGCTTGGTCTCCTCCTTGCCGGCCTCATCGCTTTTGGCTACAAAGTCCGCAGGTGCCTGGACCGGAACCCACCGGGCGGCCACCCTGGAGAAGAGGGGGCCGACCAGGACCAGGGTGATCAGGGCGAAGGGGATGCCGAACATCATGGTCAGCCCTACATTGCCGGTTTCCTTGAACTGGCTCAGGGCGGCCAGCGGGCCGGGGTGGGGGGGTACGCAGGCATGCATGATCGACAGGCCCGCCAGGGTGGGGATCGCAACGCGCATCAAGGGCAGCTTGGTGCGTTGGGCCACCAGGATGATGACCGGCACCAGGATGACCAGGCCTACCTCGAAGAACATGGGAAGGCCGATCAGGGCTCCTATCAGAGCCATGATCCAGGGTATGGAGGCTGCGGAGGATTTGGATACCAGGGTGTTGACCACCTGGTCGGTGGCGCCGGTATCCATGAGCACCTTGCCTATCATGGCTCCCAGGCCTATCAGGATGCCTACTGACCCCATGGTGTTGCCGAACTCGCCGGTGAAGCTGGTCAAGGTCGGCATGGGGCCATAGCCTGATCCGATGCCTACCACCAGTCCGGCCGCCAGGAGGGATACGAAGGGGTGGAGTTTGACGACGGTCACCAGGAATATGAGCACCGCCAGGCTGAGGATCAGACTGACGCCCAGCTGCGTGGTGTTGAGCTTGGCGGTCCCGCCAGCGGCGATCAGGACCTGCTCGGCGGCTGCCAGGTGCAATATGGTTTGCATTGCTGCCTCTTCTCTGAGGAATCGGACGAATCCGGTCTCCCGGGTTCATTTTTTTTTATTTTGCATGACATAATATCGACCAAATGACATTATGTATGTTTTAACTGCTATAAGTGTACACGCCCTGTGGACGGCAGCGACGCTGCCGCTCCTTCATTATGGCAGGACCCATCCGTATTTCAGTACGGGACACCTCGCCGGGAATGATTGGTAGAGTGAATTTCATGGGAACCGAACCGTCGTTGCATGACAGGCTGCTCGATCAATGGGGCATGGGCATCATCACTGGCCATATAGCCCAAGGAGAGCGTCTGCCCGCCCCGGCCCTAGGTCGGGAGCTCCCCTCCCGAACGGTTACCAGAGAGGTGACCCGTGTCCTCGAATCCATGGGGCTGGTCACGGTAAAACGTAAGGTGGGAGCCGCCGTCAACCCCGCCAGGGTCTGGAACATCTACGACCCCATGGTCATCGAATGGAGACTGCGCGGACCGGATCGGGAAAGCACGCTCCACGAGCTCTCGGAGCTGCGGGGAAGCGTGGAGCCCACGGCGGCACGGCTCGCGGCATCCAGGGCCAAGCCGGAACAATGGGCCGCCCTTACTCAAGCCGCCATCGACATGGTGGCCCACGCCAACCGGGCGAATGAGTCCGACTACCTCCAGGCTGACGAATGTTTTCATAGGACACTCCTGGAATCATCAGGAAACGCCATGTTTGCTGCCCTCGGTGACGTGGTGGCCGCTGTCCTGGCGGGCCGCACCCGCCATGAACTCATGCCCCGGCGGGCCAATGAACAGGCGCTGAGGCTCCATGGCGACGTGGCGGCTCTGATCCGCCAGGGTGACGGCGATGGTGCCCGCAGGGCCATGGAGCGCATCGTTGACGAATCCGACCAGGCCATTCATGCCATGACGAGTTCGCAGGGGTAAGTCGTCACTGGCAAAAGGTTGGCATCGTCGTCGGGCTGTGGCTATCGCGACAGAGTGTGCAAGCCATCCACGCCTCTGTTCGGCACGCCGTATGCTGACTGATTCCACGTCTGCGAAGCAAGCCAGGAATTCGCTTGGTTGCATATTTTTCAAAGAGGCAGGCCTTTTTCTGATCGGGAACAACAAGAAAGAAGGCAGCCTGCCAAGGGGGATATTACTGGCGGAGCTGCCTTCCGGCCGGGAAGCTGGGGAGCTTCCCCTGCTATGGCCGCTTACTCGAGCGAAATCCTGATCAACTCATGCCTTCCTGCATTCGGTGCTTGCGTTGGGCGGCGATGGCTGCCAATGTCATAAGCCCGATCAGCAGGAGGAGGATTATCCCCCTTCCGCCGGCATTCGGCAGTATCCATGAATGCATGAAGATGTAGATATTGCTCGTGTCCGGGGTCTGCGGCTCCCCGGCCAGCGTCCATTCGATGGTGGTGGAAACCTGGCCGAATCTATGGCTGGGGGTGATAGCCTGCCAGGTCCCGTCCGGTTGCCCACTGACAATCGTTCCGTCGGCATCGCCGAAGGAAAGGCGGGTGGGAATGCCCATGGGCGGGATGGCAATGCGGGTGGCCAGCACCAGATCGGTGTTGTCGGAGCCGGTCCCGTTCTGCCCGGTGCTGTTTCGGCCGAAGCCATAGGCCGTTCCGTCGGTGCCGATGGCCAGGCTGTGGTTGTCGCCGGCGCTGATGCTTCCAGCCTTGAGTCCCTGGCTCTTGTCCTTGGGATCCCTGGCCTTGGCAGGCTGCTCGGGGGAGCGTCCATCACCGAGTTGGCCGTGGGTGTCGTCTCCCCAACCGTAGACCATCTGGTCGGTGCCGATGGCCAGGCTGTGGTTGTCTCCGGCCGCCACCTGTTGATAGGCGAAGCTGTCGGATGCACCCCGGGGGAGGGCGACTTGAACGGGTATGGGCTCGTCGCCCCCGTCGGGTCTGACCTGGCCGTTGCTGTTCGACCCCCAGGCCCAGGCCCTCCCATCCTGGTCCAGGGCCACGGAGTGGGATGACCCGGCGCTGATCCGGATGTACACGGGGCTTTCGCTCATGCCTGATGGTACTGCCAGCGGTTTGGGCACCTTGCTTTCGCTGCTTCCGTCGCCAAGGCCGAGTCTCCCATTGGCATTGGATCCCCAGGCGTATACCTTCCGGTCGGTGCCGATGGCCAGGCTGTGCTCGCTTCCTGCACTGATCTGGATGTAGGAGAAGCCGGATGCGGCTTCGCCGGGCTTGGCTACCCGGATCGGAATCGGTGAACTGCCGGTCTTGCCATCACCTAGCCCGCCTGTGATGGATCCCCAGGCATAGATGTTCCCGTCGCTGCCCAGAGCCAGGATATGCCTTCTGCCTACGGCCACCTGAGTGAACCTGAAGCCTGGGGCTGCATCTGCCGGAAGGACCACCTTGACAGGGATCGTGGAGGTGCTGGTGGTGCCGTCGCCCAGGCCTGTGGCGTTGGTGCCCCAGGCATAGGCCATCCCATCGGATCCCAAGCCGATGCTCATCGTGGTGCCTGCGGCGGCCTGCAGCCAGGTGAACCCGGGTCTGGCCCCTTTCGGAGCGGCAACAGCAATGGGTTGGTTCCGATTGGTCCGCGTGCCGTCCCCAAGTTGGCCGGAGCTATTGTCTCCCCAGCTGTAGGCTTTTCCGTTGCTGCCGATCGCGAGTGAGTATCCTGACCCGGCGCTGACCTGTGACAGACGCATGTTGCCGGCTGGCGGTGGGGTGAGGGTCACGGTCTCGCCGCCGGTATCGATGCCGCGCGTGGGGGTGAGGGTCCACTTGGCGTTTGCAGGGCTCCACCTGGCTTTCAGGTTGTGGCCCTGCTGAATGGGTTGGGTGAAGTCATAGGCGGCATTCCCGTCGAACCAGCCGTCGAATTGTTGACCTGGTTTGGCGGGATTGGCAGGTCGGGTGACGGTGGTGTCCTCGTCCGCGGTCTGCGATGGTGGTGTGGGCGAGCCTCCGTCGCTGTCGTAGGTGATGGTGTAGCGCTCAGGGGTATAGGTGAAGTCGAGGACAGCATCTGGTTGGGGAAGACCGTTCTGGTTCCAGTGGATGACGAGAGGTATCGTGCCGGGTCGATGCCGTCTGGGTGGCGCGATGACGGTCCAGGCGCCGTCCGGCTGTCGGGAGGGATCGGCTCCTGGCATCCCGCCGAAATCGATGGAGGCGACCTGCAGGTCGGGGTAGTCGATGGCGACGGGTTTGGCTCTGCTGCTGGTGGTGTTGTCGCCGAGTTGGCCCTGGGTGTTGTCGCCCCATGCGTGCAGGGTTCCATGGCTGTCGATGGCGAGAGTGTGTCCGGTGCCGCCGGCGGTGCGGACCCAGGTGGCGTCGGAGGCAGGTGCGTCGATGGCGACGGGTTTGGCTCTGCTGGTGGTGGTGTTGTCGCCGAGTTGGCCCTGGGTGTTGTCGCCCCATGCGTGCAGGGTTCCATGGCTGTCGATGGCGAAGGATGCATGGCCGCCGGCGGAGATGGCGGTGATGGTTGCGGGCAGACCGGGTTTGACGGGTCGGCCGGTCTCGGTGCCGCTGCCTGCGCCGAGTTGGCCCTGCTGATCGGAGCCGAACGTGTACGGAATGTCGTCGCCAGTGTCGGCGTCGGAGCCGATGGCGAAGGTGTGGTCGGTGCCGGCGGTGACATGCAGCCATGTGAAGGCGGAGGATGTGCCGGTCGGGGCCTGGACCTGGGTCGGGGTACCGGCGGAGCCGCCCGTGTTTCCGTCGCCGAGCTGGCCGTGGTTGTTGTCGCCCCAAGCGTACATGCGGCCGTTGTTGGCGATGGCGAGGGTATGGCGGCCGCCGGCCTGGATCTGTGTGTAGACCAGCCATGAGGGGGTGGCGGGAGGCATGGCCCGCATGGTCGGGGTACCGGTGGAGCCGCCCGTGTTTCCGTCGCCGAGCTGGCCTTGGGTGTTGTCCCCCCAGGTCCACGCCCTGCCCTGGGTGTCGAGGGCGGTCATATGGCCGTCGCCGGCGCTGATCTGGGTGAACCTGGTGTCCCCGGTATCGGCCTGCCGTGGTGTCGGGTCGTCACCGCTGGTGGTGCCATGGCCGAGTTGGCCGTGGTCGTTGTCGCCCCAGGTCCAGATGCGTCCCTGGGTGTCGAGTGCGGCGGAGTATTTGTCGCCTGCGGTGGCTTGGGTGAATCGGGTGTCATCGGGGGTGGGAACGCTGGTGGGGGCGGAGCGTCTGGCCCGGTCGGGATTGCCGAGCTGGCCGTAATCGTTGTCTCCCCAGGCATACAGACGGCCGTCGCTGGATACGGCCAGCGAATGGGTGCCGTCGGCGCTGATGCCGGCCAGGCGGGTGTTGGTCGCGTAGTCGGGCGGGGTCAGGGTCAGACGGGTGCCTCCGGATGTGCGACCTGAGGCAGGAGAGCGGGTCCAGGGGCCTGGTCGGCTCCATCTGGCAGTGATGGTTGTATCGCTGGTGACGGGCTGGGTGAAGTCAAAGGCAACGTTGCCCTGGAACCAGCCGTCGAACCTGTATCCTGCGCGGCCCGGGTCGGCTGCGGGCCGGACGGCCTGTCCCCAGTCGTCTACGTTATGGCTGGTGACCGGATCACCGTTGGCCGGGTCGAATCGGACCCGGTGGCTGACTGTGAGATACGTGTAGGTCAGGGCAGCCGTGCCGGAATCCAGGTTCCGTCGTGACCAGGAGACTTTGACATCCACCGGGCCCGGAGCGTGCGCCGGCGGGCGCACCTTCCAGGAGCCGTCAGGGTTCCTGACCGGCACGATCATCGATGGCTTTCCGTCGAAGGTGACGGAGGACACGGTCAAGGGCCATGGGAACCATACGCCCGCTGGTCTCGGATTGGCCGCCGCTGCCCCGTTGCTGGTGTTGACGCTGTTGATGCCGAGCTGTCCCCAGTCGTTGCGGCCGAAACTGTAGACGTTGCCGTCCGACCCGATGATCAGCATGTGCCAGTGGTTGCTGCCGATGGTGAGGCTGAAGTAGGTCAGGTCGCTCGTCGCCCCGTCCGGTTTGGGTATGCGCGTGGGTGTGGCTACGCCTGAGTCGCTGCCGTTGGTGGAGGTGGTGCCAAGCTGACCGTATTGGTTGCTTCCCCATGCCCAGGCGCCCGTGTCGGTGATGGCGGTGGAAAAGTCCCAACTTGCATTAATGTCTATGGCGCCGGTCAGGCCCGGTACCCGTCCTGGGCGGGTGCGTTCTCCGTTGCGTCCCAGCTCATTGTGCTTATTGCCTCCCCACGTATAGATGTTGCCGTCGGTGGCTATGCCCATGGATACGTATGCACCGGCGCTGATCGCGGTGAACTTCAGATCTGTGGCGACTGGGCCTGGTTTGTCGGCGGGGTAGGCATCGCTGGAATCGCGCCCCAGTATACCGTAGTAGTCGCTAAGGGTGTTGGTTTTTTCATAGCGGCCCCAGGTCCAGGCGGTGCCGTCGGCGGCCAAGGCCATGGAATCCCGGTCGCCGGCGCTGATCGCGGTGAAGGTGGTTCCCTCGGGCATGGCCACTTTCTTAGGGGTGATGTCGTTCATGGAACCGTCGTAGGGCGGGCGGCCGAGCTGGCCGTCCTTGTTTTGCCCCCAGGTCCAGACGTTGCCGTCCCGGTCCAGGGCCATGGAATGGATGTTGCCGGCGCTGATGGCGATGAACTGAACATTTGGAGGGGTGGAGGCAAGACCCGGCGTGGGATAGCAGTTACCCACTCCCACGGATCCGCGCCCCAGACGTCCGGCTTCGTTGTTTCCCCAGGTCCAGATTCTGCCGTCCCGGTCCAGGGCCATGGAATACCAGCCACCATTGGAGACATGGGTGAACTTCACGCCATCGGGCACCTTGACCATCACCGGGGTGGTTCGACGCGCCGAGGCGCCTTCCATTCCGCCGGTGCCCAGTTGGCCGCAGTCGTTTCTTCCCCATGCATAGGCGTTCCCGTCGCTGCCCAATGCCAGGGAATGAAACTGTCCCGAGGACACCTGGGAGAAGGCGATGCGGTTCGGAGGGTCGATGCGCACATCGTTGCCACCGATCCGGGGACCCGACGTGGGGTGGATCGACCACTGGTTATTGCCGAATGTCCACCTGGCGGTCAGCGTGGTGGGCCCCTTGATGGGTCTGCTGAAGTCGTAGGCGACATTTCCCTGGAACCAGCCGTCAAATGTCCAACCCGCCTCGCTTGGATCGTCCGGGCGTTGGATGGTGTCGCCTACGGCGACCTGCTGGTTGGGTATTGGGTCGCCGTGCTCCGACTTGAAAGTGACGGCGGCCGCAGTGCCGGTGTAGGTGAATCTCTGGCTGGTGTCGTCGGGTTGGCTTGCACCTGTGGCGTCAGCGGACTGGATGGTGAGGGTGACGGTGCCCAGATGGTGCCGGGGGGAGGTAACGTGCCATCCGTCGGCGCGTTTGGTGACGCCGCCGACGTTGTGGCTGTCGCCGAAAAGAACGGAGGCTATCCGCCGGTCGGTTGACCGCCAGACCATGCCTGGCTTCGGATTGGCTGCCGCTGATCCGCTCGTTGCGCTGTTGGTGGTGTTGGTGCCGAGTTGGCCGTAGTCGTTGCGGCCCATGCTGTAGGTGTTTCCGTCAGACCCGATGACAAGCATGTGGAGGCTGGTGTTTCCTGTGTTGAGGCTGGTGTAGGTGAAGGGGGCGGGTGTTTCGTCGGGGGTTGTCATGCGGGCGGGGATGGTCGTGTCGGTGTTGGTGCCGAGCTGGCCGTAGTCGTTGCTTCCCCATGCCCAGGCACCGGTGTCGGTGATGGCGGTGGAGTAGTTCCAGCCGGCGTTGATGTCTGTGGCGCCGGTCATGCCGGGAACCTGTCCTGGTCGGGTCGTGTCGCCGGAGCGTCCCAGTTGTTTTGAACTGTTGCCTCCCCAGGTGAGTACGGTGTTGTCGGCGCCGATAGCCATGGAATGGTTGTATCCAGCGCTGATTGCGGTGAACTTCCGGTCGGTATCGACCTGGCCGGGCCTGTTGGCGGGGGCGGCATCGGTCGGCGTGCGGCCCAGTACGCCATAAAAGTCATCTCTTGTGCCGCCGTTGTCCCCCCAGGTCCAGGCGGTGCCGTCGGCGGCCAGGGCCATGGAATGGTAAACGCCTGCGCTGATTGCCGTGAAGAGGGTTCCCTCCGGCGCGGTCACCTTTGCCGGCGTGTTGTCGCTTGCCTTGCTGCCATATGGAGGACGGCCGAGCTGGCCGTTGTAATTGACGCCCCAGGTCCAGATGTTGCCTTTGGTGTCCAGGGCTAAGGAATGCAGGTTCCCGGCGCTGATAGCTTTGAAGGTTGTGCCTGATGGGATGTCAGCCAGGCCGGGTGTGGAGTAGGAGCTGTTGACAGAGCCGCGGCCCAGTCGTCCGCCATCGTTGAATCCCCAGGTCCAGATCCTGCCGTCGCGGTCCAGGGCCATGGAATACCAGCCGCCTGCGGACACTTGGGTGAATTTGACGCCCTCGGGCATGGATACCGGCACCGGAGTCGTTCTACTCGTCGTGGTCGTCCCGTCGCCCAGTTGTCCGCAGTCGTTTCTACCCCATGCGTAGGCGTTCCCGTCGCTGCCCAATGCCAGGGAATGGTACTGGGCAGCGGACACCTGAGCGAGTCGGACCGGGTCCTTTGGCGAATTCACCGTTACGTCTGTGCCGCCCTGCCAGGGGCCGCTCGTGGGGTTGGTCGCCCATTGCCCCCATCTGGCCTTCAGATTCGTATCCTTAGTGACGGGCCTGGAGAAATCGTAGGGGACATCGCCCTGGAACCAGCCGTCGAATGTCCAGCCCGGGCGGGATGGATCGTCATGCGGCCAGGAAGCGGTTCCGCCGTCGGCCACGATCTGTTGGGCGGGCATGCCCGTGGTGCCCTCATCTGATGTGAACTGCACTGTATGGGTTCCGTCGTTTCTTGGCGACGGGCCTGGAGACTGCTGTGTGGCGGCCAGAGAATTCAGCGTCGCCAGGGGTGAAGGATGGCTCCCTGATGCCGGCTGAGGGTTCGTGGGCTGGATCAGTGGTGTTGATTGGGCGGTTTGTGGGGATGGATGCTCGGAGGGTGTTGCTATGAAAGAGGGTGAAGGATGGCTGTCTAGTTCGGGGACTGACGGCCTTGGGGCCGGGGCTTCTCTCTCACCCCCCCCCCCCCCTGATTTCAGACTCTGCCAATGCATCAGTGTCTGATTGCTCAGCACCGGCAGCATGCGCATCTGCCATGAGCCCCAGGCCCATGGCAGCGAGCACAGCGAAGACGCAGATAATAGGGCGTGAGACACGCCTAGAAGCAACACGCATGAAAGATGCCTTCCCAACATGCTGCCCTCGATATTTCTTAGAACCTGATTTCTTCAACCCCATGAATAACCAGGAGAGGGCAGTTCAATACACTGCTTAGCACTATAACACCTCGTTCCTGTCTTGAGGGGATACTCGGCGAAGGAGGATTCCTGCCTTCGCGGGCCTGAAAAAGACCCCCGAGCTGAAGCGCGGGGAGGCGAGTGTGACGAAATGCCATCAAGGGAACGGTTTTGAGGCCGTCCCACAACCTGGATCGGGTGGGCTTGCCAGTCACGTTATCCTATGCGGCGCGACTTTCGCACAGCGCTGCTGACGCTGTGCGGTCGGCCGAATCATGGCTGGTGTTCGGGATCTTAGCCAAGCTGGCTTGCGGCGTCCTCGTCAAGCAGCCATAAGGTCTGTTCGGTACCCCTGGCGAATGAGGAGGGGACGTGGGGGTTGTCCTCATCCCTCAGTGCTTCCTTCACGGCTTGGGCCTTTTCTTGGGTGGAAGTGAAGAGCCAGACTTTGGGGGTACGGCGGATGAACGGGGTGGTCATGGTCACTCGCAGCGGTGGGAGCTTGGGCGAATGGCTGACGCCTGCCACCAGCGTGGTTTCGTCGCTGATCAGCACCTCGGGGCGGTCAGGGAAGAGCGATGCGTAGTGGCCGTCTGGCCCTACGCCGAAAACGGCCAGGTCCATATGGCCATGGGGGCCGATCCCCCGAATGATTTCATCCTGGTAGGTCCGTGCCGCCTGGGCCAGTGCTTCTGTGTCGTCGGACTCGCTCGCCCTTGCGATCTGGTCGGGGGTACGAATATCAGCCGGCATTTCATGAACATGGTCCGCAGGTAGATCACCCTTGTCGATGAGCCTGCCGAACCAGGCATCCCGGGCTTGCTTGGCATTGCGTTCAGGGTCTTCCGGGCTCACGAATCTCTCGTCGCTCCACCACAGATGAACCCGCTTCCAGTCGATGCTCGCTGCAAGATCACTGGTCCCCATCAGTGCGTAGATTTCCGCCGCGTCCGTTCCACCGGTCAAAGCCAGGTCCGCCCGCTCCTGACGTGCCAGGATGTCCCCTAACTCGATCAGCATTCGCGCGGCTGTGGCCTTGTTGAGCAGGCTGGTGCTGGCATAGCGGATGATTGTACGCTCGGTCATGGCGTCTCCTTCATGGCAGTGATGTCTATCATACTTGCGCGCTTGCGCCTCCAGTGGCTCCCGGCGCCGAGCCAGCCGTCATCTGGTCACCGTTCATGCACCATGGGCCAGCCCCTGCTGATGACATCCCGATAGACCTCATCAGGATCCAGACGTCCCATTTCCTCGCTCATGCAGTCAACGGCGGTTCGCAAAGGCATGGAGATGGTCTGGCTGGCCTGGCCAGGCTGGTTGATTCTGGCCTGGTCGGCCTTGTGACGTTCCATGCTCATGGTTCCGTCGCTGCGTTTGAAGAAGACCCCGGTGATGGCCTGGGCCTGTGGATCACGCTCAATCGTGACCGGCACCCCAAGCTTCAGAGCCAGCCAGGAAGCCAGGAGCTCCAAGGGCAGGAAGTGCGTCTGGCCGGTCACCCGCACTGAGGTTACGGGCAGATGCGGTGGTTGATCCATCATGGAAGCGAGCAAGGCTCGCCAGATCGTGGTTCTTGTCCAGGAGAGGTCCACGTCAGCAGTACCCGAATGCTTGAGGAGGGAGGTGAAGGCGGTCTGTGGGTCGTCGGCTTCCATGGCATCGGTGATGCGGCTGGTGGCCATGGCCCCGATCGGGTCCTTGGATGGGTCCTGGGGTGGATTGGCGGGCCACCAGACCACCAGGGGGGCGTCCGGGACCAACAGCGGGATGACCAAGGCATCGGAATGGCTCAGGAGGGCCAGGACCGGCCTGAGCACTATTATCTCGCCGGCTCCTGCATCTGATCCGAAACGGATTTCGGCATCCAGCGTGCGGTCACCGTCATGGTTGGTGTTCTTGTAGGAGACGCAATCTTCTGAGGACTGTGCCGCAGCGGTCCGCTGGTCCGCCTCTTGCTCGGCCTGATGGTCTTCGGCATTGGTCACTATGGCGATGACCCGGCAGGGGTGTTCACGACTTGCGGCGTTTACGGTCTCCAGGGCCGTCTCCAGATGGGCCTGCTCGGTGACGATGACCAGGGTCAGCACTCTTCCCTGGGCGGCCTCTCCACGTTCGACGTGGAGCTCGTCAATCTCCTGGGCGATGGCGGAGGTAGTGGTGTTGTTCAGTCTGACGATCATGGCATCCTCCAGTGGTATCCGTCGCGGGCCAGCATCAGATCAGCCTCCCGCGGACCCCAGGTGCCGGCGCAGTAGGGCTGGGGCTGGCCCTGTCCGGCCCAGAACTCCTCGATGGGGTCCAGGATCTTCCAGGAGAGATTGACTTCCTCGGTGGTGGGGAAGAGGGGAGGGTCGCCCAGGAGCACGTCCAGGATCAGCCGTTCATAGGCCTCCGGGGAGGCCTCGGTGAATGAACGCCCGTAGGAGAAGTCCATGTTGACGTCGCGCACCTCCATGGCCGAGCCGGGAGTCTTGGCCCCGAAACGCAAGGTCACGCCCTCATCGGGCTGTACGCGGATGACTACGGCGTTGGCGCCCAGTTCCCGGGTGGCTGTGGCCTCGAAGGGCAGATGAGGTGCACGCTTGAAGACGATGGCGATCTCGCTGACCCGCTTGCCCAGGCGCTTGCCTGTGCGCAGGTAGAACGGGACGCCAGCCCAGCGGCGGGTATCCACGTCCAGCCTGATGGCCGCATAGGTCTCGGTGGTAGAGGAGGGATCAATCCCGTCCTCATCCAGGTAGCCGACCACATGCTGGGAGCCCTGCCAGCCTGCCGTGTACTGGCCCCGGGCGGTGTGGGCCGCCAGATCCTTGGGAAGGCGGACAGCGGAAAGGATCTTGGTCTTTTCGGCTGTCAGATCTGATGCTGAGAAGGAGACCGGCTCTTCCATGGCCGTCAGAGCCATCAGCTGCAGGAGGTGGTTCTGGATGACATCCCGAGCCGCTCCGATTCCGTCGTAGTAGCCGGCCCTGCCGCCGATGCCCATGTCTTCGGCCATGGTGATTTGCACGTGGGAGACGTAGTTGGAGTTCCAGACTGGTTCGAACATCATGTTGGCAAAGCGCAGGGCCAGGATGTTCTGCACAGTCTCCTTGCCCAGATAGTGGTCGATGCGGAAGACCGAATCCGGCTCGAAGACTTGGGAGACCACCCGGTCAAGCTCCTTGGCCGAAGCCAGGTCGCGGCCGAAGGGCTTCTCGATGATGACCCGTCGCCAGGCCCCCTGGGTGGAGTGGGAGAGCCCCGATTCGGCCAGCTGGCGGGCCACTTGGGGAAAGGCCTTAGGCGGCACCGACATGTAGAAGGCATGGTTGCCACGGGTGCCCCGGACCCGGTCCAGCTCCGAGACGGTGGCCGACAGGCGACGGAAGGCCTCCGCATCGTCGAAGCTGCCCTTGACGAAGCGCATGCCCTGGCTCAGATGTCGCCAGGTGGACTCGTTGAAGGGGGTGCGGCAGTGGGCGCGGACGTTCTCCTCTGCAAAGGCCACGAACTGCGGGTCGCTCCAGTCGCGCCGCCCGAAGCCGATCAACCCGAAGCTGGCTGGCAGCAGTCCCCGGTTGGCCAGGTCATAGACGGCCGGCAGAAGCTTTTTCTTGGCCAGATCGCCGGTGACGCCGAAGATGACCAGGGAGCTGGGGCCCGCGATGCGCGGCATGCGCAGATCGCGGGGGTCCAGCAGGGGGTTGTGCCAGGGCGCCTGTCGGCCGCCGTCCTCGTCGGGGGGAGCGGATTGGTCGGCGGAGCGCGCAAGTGGTGAAGTGTCCATAGTGCTCCTCGTGAAATACCGTGGCTCCCAGTCTACTGTCGGCAATAGAAGGCAGGGCTGATTATCCGCTGAAGGTGCATAAGCGTCGCAAAGGTCACATTTGCGGCAAGGATCCCTAGAATGGTCGGTATGATTCCCAATGTTCCCATGGCCGAAGCCCTGCACCGTCAGTATGCGCCCTCACAAGCCGCCTATGAACTGATACACACCCACTGCCAGATCATCGCCGCCCTCGCGGTGCGGATGGCCGACCAGGTCAACGAACGCCTGCTGCGCGGTGATGACCCTGACGGGGTTCTGCCCGAGCGGCCGCTGGATCGTGACCTGGTCCGCACAGGTGCCCTGCTGCACGACATCGGCACCTACCGGATCCTCAAGGATGACGGCTCCCAGGGTCGGCCTCTGACCTTCCAGGGTCAGCGGTACATCGAACACGGGCTGGAGGGTTATCGCCTGCTGCTGGACGCTGGGGTGGACGAGTCGGTGGCTCAGTTTGCACGCAACCACACTGGGGTGGGGCTGACCCGCCGCCAGGTGGAGGAGGAGCATCTGAACCTGCCGTCGGACGACTATCTGCCGGTCAACCCCGAGCAGGAGGTGGTCATGTATGCGGACAAGTTCCACAGCAAGCACCAGCCGCCTATCTTCGTCTCCGAGCCCACTGCCGCCAAGCGCACGGCCAAGTATGGTCCCGACAATCTGGCCCGCTGGAGGCAACTAGTAGCCCGGTATGGAGTGCCGGACCTGCAGCCCCTGGCTCAGCACTATGGCATGACCATCGTCTGATCCGGCCGGACCGGCCCCCAGGAACTGCGGAAGCGGCCGCCGAATTCACGCAGCATCCACGGGTCTGGTTGATAGGGGTCGACTGGATCGGTCCGGCAGGCTGCGACGGCTTTCAGGAAAGAGGCCATGCCCTGCGATCCATAAGCGTAAGGGGCTGCACACCAGACCGGGTTTCCTTCCAAAATGAGAGGCCGATCCGACCCGCGCAGGAAGGCCAGATCCACGCTGATCGGAGCAGGAGATCGACCCTTGGCTGCCTGAAGGGCACAGCCTTCGGCGATCGTTTGATGCCTGGGATCGAAAACGGCGCCGTCAAAGACCGTGGTAATGACTCTGGAGTCCTCGCCTTCATGCAGGCAGTAACCGCTGGAGGCTGCAATCCGGCCCCTGTCGATGATGACCCGCCACTCCTCATGGATACTGGGCAAATGGGCCTGGATGCGAATCAGCGATCGTGCAGGGGCCGTCCGCAGATCGCTCTGCAGATCTTCAAGGGTTCGTCGGGCTGCAGGCAGGCCCGATACCCGGCCGGCGGCCAGCTGCGACCAGGGGCGCTTCCCCAGGCCCGATGGCAGTCGGCGCCAGGTCAGGATGATTCCAGCCGTCACAGTCAGAATCCTGCGTCCGGTCAGGGATCGGTCCAGCCCATCCAGCCACATGGTCGGTGGGGCTGACAGGACCCATGAGGGACGGCCTTGGGATGCCAGCCAGGCGTTCTGGGCGATTAGCAGCCCTGGCGTGATCCATACGGCTTCCTTGACGCCGACCTCCCGAACGGGTCCGAATCCATGGTGATGATGCAGAATGACCCGCTGTTGCGGGTTTGGGCCCTTGCTGCACGAATCGATTTGTTCGGCCATGACCCTGGGTATCCACTCCTCATGGGTGATGACTGAGCAAGCCAGTGCAGTGCTGTCCATCCTCGGCCCGGAGGGTTGGAGTTCAATCGACGATGAATCGGTCGTCGTAGGTGCCCTCGTCTACGGTGTCCGAACCGCCTGAGGTCAGGATGATCACAGTGCAGTCATGACGGCGGGAGACCCGCTTCAGCGTGGCCAGCAGGGTGTCCCAGTCGCCCGGTTCCAGCCCCTCGGTGGGTTCGTCGGCGACGAGCACGTCGCACTCGCAGCACAGGGCACGGGCCACGGATGCCAGACGGAAGTCCAAGTGGCTCAGATCAGCGGTCAGCCTGTCCTGCAGATGCTCCGGGAAACCCACCTCATCCAGCAGATGACGGGCCAGATTGTCCTTGGGACCCAGGAAAGTGCGCCCGCTGGCATCCATGGTGTAGACAAGATTCTGCACAGCGGTCAAGTCGCGTCTCAGGGCATCGGTACCAAAGATGGCTCCAATCTGGTGGCCGCGATAGTCGGAGGCCAGCAACTGACGCAGGTCCGTGCCCCGGAAGAGCACACTGCCCTGGGTGGGGGCGCGCAGGCCGGTTATCAGGGCCATCAGAGCGGCCCTTCCGGACGGCGAGGTGGTCTCCACCGAGTAGATGCGGCGACGCTGGAATTCCAGATCGACATCGTCCAGGATCTGTTCGGGGCGACCCTGGACCTTGCGCGTGTAATCCACGTGCTTCAGGGAGAGCACCGGATAGCCGCCAGGAACCAGCACCCGCTGGTCATCGGTTTCCAGCAGCGGGCCCTCCTCCTTACCGTCGTCGGGATCTTCGGCATTGTCCTGCTCGATGACCACCTTGAAAGCGGCCATCGACACGTCCTCTTCAGAGGAAGCATCCTCCTCGGACTTCTTGTTCGTCTGAGTAGCTGCTTCTTCGCCGGATCTGTGCAGGAGTTCGGCGCTGGCATTCTCGCCGGTTTTTTGCTCAGCGTCGGCCGTTGCTTGAACCGCTTGTTTCTGATCAGTTTCTGCCTGGTCGGCGGCCTTGGCCTCAGCCTTTTCCTGGGACTCTTCGTCTGACCGCTGGTCCGATGTCTTTTCGCTCATGCCTCGTCCTCCAGGTCGTTGGTGTATAGCTGGGCGGTTCTGAAGGCCGCCACCCTGGCGGCTGCTGCCAGTGCGAGGACCAGGCAGACGGCCAGGCCAATCAGGATGAGCTTCCAGATCAGACCAGCACCAGGCATGCTGGCCAGGCTCCCCAGCCGGAAGAGCGACCGGCCCAGCGGCCGACTGATTGCGGCGCCCAAAGCCAGGCCCAGGGCCAGTCCGGGCAGGGTGAGCAAGAGGGTCTCCAAGGCGAACTGCCAGCCCAGCCGGGCCTTGTGAACCCCGATGGTGATGGCCATGCCGATTTCGTTGACTCGACCGCGCAGCATGAGGATTAGGCAGCCCAGCAGAATCAGCCCGCCCAGCAGGCAGGCCAGGATGATGGCGGTTCTCGCTTGGTCGGCGGCCTGGTGGACCGGCTCCATCCGCCGCTGGTAGGCCTTCAGGCTGGGGGAGTCGATGTCGTACTGCGAGGTCTTGAGCCCGTCCTTGCGCAGCTCCTTGATAAACTTCTGGTAGGTGCTCGGCGAATCCAGAACGAAGGCAACGAGCAGTTCGTGACCAGGGTCACCGGGCTTGCTGGCCGAATCCAGCCCCAGCATGGCAAAGGTGGGATAGGCCGTGTAGATGGCTCGGTTGGCTGCCTGGTCGGCGGCTTTGCGGTAGTGATAGATGCCCGAGACGGTCAGCTTGACCTGCTGACCCTGCTGGCGGGGATCCTTGATGGTCAGGGTGTCGCCCATCTTGAGCTTGTTGGCCTGTGCCATCTGCTTGGAGATCAGCACAGTCTGGGTGCCTGAGGCATTCTGTGAGGCGTAGTCCAGCCCCTTGCCCTGGTCCAGCACAAAGGGGCCGTGAGGAAGGGTGGGCTCGGCTGCCTTGTCAGAGACACCCACCAGGGAGTAGGCGCCTGACTGAGGCAGCCCCTCCGGGCTGATATTCGCGGTCTCATGGAAGTAAGCCTTGTACTGCAAGCCATCCATCTGCAGGCGCTGGGCATACTTGGAATACTCGTTCCAGCCCAGGGGGGAGGCCTTGGTTCCCTTGCGCGGGCTGATGACGGCGTCCACCTGTTGGGATTCGTAGCCTATAGTACGTGCCCTGGTGTCAGCTTGAAGTACGGTGGCCGCCGTCGTGGCCAGAGCCGTCACGACCAGGCAGGCCAGAACCACGACCAGGCTCCGCGCCGCATGCCGCCTGATGGTGAACCAGGCGTTCTTGAGAACGAACATGACACCCTTCCTGATAGCGTTCCAGGGGTGACCGGGCGGCCCACAATGGCGGGCCTTAAGTCCGGTCGCCGTCCTCCAGTCTAGCCAAGGACGCTCCCAAGCTAGCGGTGCGAACTTGGAGCTTGCTGAATGTCCTGCTAGGCCTCTGGTCGCTCGGCATGGGAGAAGTTGCGCACCTTCAGGGAGACGGCCAGAGCAGCCAGAATCAGCACCAGGGTAAAGATCAATCCGCAGTGGGTGCCCCTGGTGAAGGCCTGGGCTTTATCAGCTCCGGCTGCCTGCCCTTCGCCCATGGCCAGCAGGGAGGTGGTGATTGCTGTGGCCACGGCTCCCACAATCTGCTGCATGGTGTTGATGATGGTGCTTCCGTCGCCGGACTGTGGGCCGTTCAGAGAGTTGAGCGCGTAGGTCTGTGCCGGTGACATGGCCAGGGGGCAGCCGATCATCAAAATGATGTGGGCTGCTACCACCAGGGCCACAGGGGTGTGCGGGCTGGTGAACAGGAGGATGATCGTCCCTACCAGTGCGATAAGGAATCCGCAACGGACGGGCATGCGGGCTCCGAAGCCGTCATAGAGCCGGCCGGCGAAGGCTGAGACCAAGGCGTTGATGGCGCCCCCGGGCAGCATGAGGATGCCGGTCATGGCCACGGGCAGGAGCAGCCCCCGCTGCAGGAACTGGGGCAGCAGATACATGGAGGAGAGGATGACTGCGAAGTCCAGCATGACCAGGGTGGCACCGTAGCGGAAGGCCGGAATGGAGAAGATGCGCAGGTTGAGCACCGGGTGTTCCAGGCCCAGCTGGCGACGAATATAGAGGACCAGGGCTACTAGGGCCACAACCAGAATGATCAGGGTGACGGGGGAAAGCCATCCGTACCGGCTGGCCAGGCTGACTCCTCCCACCAGTCCGCCGAAGCCGACAATTGACTCCAGAATAGAGACCAGGTCGGGTCGCTGGTGAGTGATGGTCCCTACATTCTTTAGGAAGCAGACAGCGAAGATAAGGGCCACAACCAGGAATGGGGTGAAGAACCAGAAGATCCAGTGCCAGGTCAGCTTGCCCAGGATGATTCCGGTCAGGGTCGGGCCGATGGCGGGAGCGAACATGATGACCAGGGCGCACATGCCCATGACCGTGCCCAGACGGGCAGGTGGGAAGATCAGCATGGCCACGGTGAACATGAGCGGCAGGATCAGGCCGGTGCCGATACCCTGGATCAGCCGTCCCGTCAGAAGGACGGGGAAGGTGGGGGCCATGGCCGAGACCACCGAGCCGGCCAGGAAGGCGACCAGGCCGAAGATCACGGTCTGCCTGGTGGTGAACCACTTGGAGATCAGACTGGAAAAGGGCAGGACGATGCCGATGACCAGCATGTATCCCGTGACCAGCCACTGGACGGTGGCGGCAGGGATTTGGAAGCTCTCCATCAGGTTGGGCAGGGCGATATTGAGCGAGGTTTCACTCAGCATGCCCACGAAGGCCCCGATCATCAGCGCGGCGATGGCCAGCCAGGGGTGGGGGACGGCCGGGCGTGACCGGTGAACAGAGGCAGAGGTGGACGTGTTTTGCACGATAATGATCTCCTTCTTCAGACAAACAGGACGCCATCTTAGGGAGGCTGCCATTTTTTCGTAAGTCGGCATGTCTACTCGCTTCGCCGAAGGCGTGCCGCATCGGGACGGAAAAGGTTATGCTCGGGAATGGTCGTCAGAAGCCATAAGGAGGGTGCGTGTGGATTGGCATGCAGCGGTCTACGGGTCAAGAGCCGCTGGCTCAGGAGGCCATGGCTTCTATGATCCAGGCGATGAAGAGGGACGGACCTTCGGCGACCCGGACACCATCTCCGACGCCGCTCTGCGTCGATTGGGCGGCAAGGCCTACTTCCGTGCCCATCAACTGCTGGATGACCGCCGCTTTACTGACCTGCGCCTGCGGCACCTGGGGGCTTTGACCGTTCTCAAGGGGCGTGTGCCCGCCACTTATCAACCGGATGGCGACTGCATGGTTCAGGCTCGGCTGGACGAGCAGGCCCATCGGGTCATCGACTCCTCCTGCACCTGCCGGGCCTTTGGACGCCAAGGTCCTGCATGCAAGCATGTAGTCGCCCTGATCATGGCCTACAACGAGTCCAGCCAGGTCTTTGCAGGTTCGGACGACTGGGCCGGCGACCAGGGTCGATCCCGGTCCGCCCGGTCGACCTCAGGACCTCTGGCAGCCTACATGCACCGACAGGAGGCTCGGCGACGGCAGGCCTTTCGCGACCGCCAGCTGAGCCTGCTCAAACAGGAGAACGGGCCGGTCGGCGGCCGTCACCTGCCCATCGGTTCGGTCGGGCTGATCCCCGACCTGACCAGCGAGCGCGGAGGCTGGCTGGTCCGTCTGCATATCATCCTGTCCTCCCACGGGGTCGCCTACCTGGTCAAGGATCTGCCGGCCTTGTTGCGTGCCGTGGACCAGGGCGAATTCTTGTCTTATGGGCGGCGGCTGGCCTTCATTCATTCTCGTGACACTTTTGATGACCGGGCCCAGGCTCTGCTGACCATTCTGGAAAGAGCCGGCGCCATCCGCCGCAGCCTGGCCGAACAGCAGGGGGGCATGCGCCGCCGTCTTACACGCGCAGGATTGGCTGGGATCCGGCTCAGCGACGACGAGGTGGCGCAGATTCTCGACCTGTTTGTGGACTCTGGGCTCACCCTGGACTACACGCCTCCCGAGGATTCCTTCCTGCAGACCATGCCTGCCCCAGTGGTCGACGGGGACCCGGACACTGGCATCGCAGTCAGCAAGGAGGCGGACGGTTACCGTATAACCCATGCCTTGGGCGTGGAGCGCTTCATCGTAGGCCAGGCTTTTTCCTTCGTCATCGTGCGTCCCTCGCAGCTCGGCTCCGGACTGGATCCGGGGCCGGTCATCCACCGTTGCAGTGCACGTTTCATGCGTCATCGGGACCTGTTGGAGACCCTCTGCCGCCCTGGCGAGGATCGGGATCTGCACCTGGATGCCGATGATCTGGACCTGTTCGTCCGGACCGTGCTGCCCGACCTGGATCAGGGCGCCCAGGAGGGATCCGGGCTCTCCGCCAGCCTGCCCGAGGAGCTGGATGCCCGACGGCGTCCGTCCTGCAGGATCGAGCTTTACCTGGACCGGGACCGGCAGGGGGTCAGTTGTGATCTCAAGGCCCGGTATGGGGATCGTCTTCTGTCTGTCGCCGCTGATCCCGGCTCCGAGGATGAAACCGGCAGGGATCGGGAGAACGAGTCTCTGGCCCGGCAGACGGTCCGCCGTTATTTCCCTCTCATGGAGGAGGGGCTGGCACGCATCCCCGAGGAGAACGAGGAAGCCATCCACACCCTGCTGACCAGGGGCCTGCCTGTGCTCAAAGGGCTGGGGCGGGTCTTCTCCACGCCGGCCTTTGACGGGCTCAGTGTCGTCTCTCATCCGCAGATCCGTGTTGGTGTGCGGGTGCGTTCCGGGTTGGTCGAGATCTCGCCCATCGCTGACGAAGTACGGCCCGAGGAGGCCGCCGCCATCCTGGCCGACCACCGTCGTCGGCGGCGCTTCCATCGTCTGCGCAACGGGGCTTTCGTCGAGTTGGCTGATCTGAACACAGAGGCTGTGGACACCCTGGCCGAAGACCTGGGCATCAATCCAGCCGATCTGGCCAAGGGGCCGGTCCGGGTGCCTGAATTCCAGCTCGGCTACCTGGATGCGCTGGTGCCCGAGCAGGACCGCGATTCAAGCTTCCGTGATTACCTGAAGGAACACCAGCCCGATCCCCATGGGTTCAGGGTCCCCGACGGTCTGCGCGGGCGGCTCAGACCCTATCAGGCGGAGGGGCTGCGTTGGCTATGTACGTTGAGCGACCGCGGATTCGGGGGTGTCCTGGCCGACGAGATGGGTCTGGGCAAGACCATACAGATGCTGGCTTACCTGCTCTCCCGTCAGGATCAGGCCAAGGATCGGGGACCCTCGCTGATCGTATGCCCGGCCTCATTGGTCTACAACTGGGAGGCCGAGTGCCGCCGCTTCACTCCTGGTCTGCGGGTGGGGGTCCTGGCTGGGGGGCGCAGCCAGCGTCAGGCTTTGCTGGATCAGGCGAGGTCCTACGACCTGTTGATCACCTCGTACGATCTGCTCAGGCGGGACTTGGACCGGTACCGCGGTCTGCCCTGGTATGCCCTGGTCTTGGATGAGGCCCAGTACATCAAGAACCATGCCACCAAGGCCGCCCGGGCTGTACGCGCTCTGGACAGCCTGCACCGGTTCGCCCTGACTGGCACGCCCATCGAGAACCGGCTGTCCGAGCTTTGGAGCATCTTCGACTTCCTGATGCCTGGGATGCTGGGCCCTTACTCCCGTTTCCGGGACCGCTTCGAGATGCCCATACTCAGCGGCGACCAGGATGCCCAGTCCCGGCTCCAGGCCCTGGTGGGACCCTTTATTTTACGCCGACTCAAGTCACAGGTGCTGACTGATCTGCCCGAAAAGATCGAAAACGTGATCAGCGTGCCCTTGCAGGGTCGTCAGCGCAAGCTCTATGCCGCCCTGGAGCAGGAGCTGAGGGCTGCCCTCAACAAGGAAAAGGATCAGGAGTACGAGGTTGGCAAAATTCAGGTCTTGGCTCAGCTGACTAGGCTGCGGGAGGTGTGCTGTGATCCGCGTCTGGTCTACCAGGGTCAAGGCCGGGACCGGCGCGGCGATTCGGCCAAGCTGGATGCTATCGAGGATCTGGTGGTCTCTTGCCAGGATGCCGGACGTAAGATGCTGATCTTCTCCCAGTTCACCTCCTACCTTGACCTGATAGCCCAGCGGCTCCATCGGCTGGACGTGTCCTACGATCTGATCACCGGCGCCACATCAAAGAAGCGTCGGCTGGAGCTGGTGGAACAGTTCAATAGGGATGCTACGCCGGTTTTCCTGATCTCCCTGAAAGCCGGCAACACCGGGCTCAACCTGACCGGAGCCTGTGTGGTGGTCCATGCGGACCCCTGGTGGAACGCCGCCGCCCAGGAGCAGGCCAACGACCGCGCCCACCGGATCGGCCAGACCCAGGATGTCAACGTCTACCAGATCGTAGCCAAAGACACCATCGAGGAACGCATCCTCAATCTGCAGCACAGCAAGAGCGACCTGGCCTCGCGTTTTGTCGATTCGGCCGCCTCCACTGGCGC
Organism: Bifidobacterium sp. B4079; assembly: GCF_026537385.1. Classification (NCBI taxonomy): domain Bacteria; kingdom Bacillati; phylum Actinomycetota; class Actinomycetes; order Bifidobacteriales; family Bifidobacteriaceae; genus Bifidobacterium; species Bifidobacterium sp. B4079. The sequence goes on from NZ_JAFNMH010000003.1 coordinate 161,941, forward strand.
CGCCGGTGTGGCCAGGCTGAACAGAAAGGACCTCCTGGCCCTGCTGGGTTGATCGCGTCTGGATATGAATCTGCTTGAATCTGCTAGTCAGTGGTCTTGAATGTAGCGGCATCGTCGATGGCGAGGCCTTTGGGCCACGGTTCCGGTTATTCTTGATGCGGTAGTCGAATCGAAAGACTACGTGCATGAGCAGGTTGACGGTTGCTTCTTCGGCGGTTTCCAGGTTTGGCAGCAGTCGATTATTCGGGTTATGGGAGCCTGGCCGTCTTCAGCTCCTTTGATGACAGGAAGCTGGGGGAAGAGCGTGATCAGCGGTGTGCAGATGTTCTGCTCAGAGTTCATGGGCACAGCCCTTATGATGGCCATCGCGGTCATGGTCGCCGCCAGCAGGTCGCTCCCCAAGACAGGGGCCTATCGAGCCGACTGGATCAACGCGTCGCTGGGCTGGGGCCTCGCTGTCTATGTGGGCGTATATGTGGGGTGGAGAACAGGCGGCCATCTCAATCCGGCCGTGACCCTGGCCAGGGTGGTCGGCCACTGGATTGATCCACAAGCGACCTTGAACGGCCTGGCCATGGGCAAGGGCGGCATTCCCGTAACCGTGGCCAATGTGGCCATCTTCATCTCCGCCCAGTTCCTGGGGGCTTTCTTTGGCACCTGCCTGGGCTACCTGGGTACTCGCAAGCATTTCGAACTTCCGACCGATACAGATACCAAACTCATGGTTTTCTGCACCAAGCCTGCTATACGTTCAAATTTCTGGAATCTGACATCGGAGGCCATCGGCACGGCCATCCTCGTTACCTGGGTTTTCCTGAATGGGGGGACGCCTACCCAGGTCGGGCCCTTGGGCGTGGCTCTGGTCATCACGGTTCTGGTCATGGCCCTGGGCGGGGTTTCGGGCGCGGCCATGAATCCTGCACGTGACTTTTCCGCCCGATTGGCTTACTGTCTTCTGCCCATGTCCGGCGAGAAGGATGCGGATTGGAGCTACGCCTGGATACCCTTTGTCGGTCCGATCATCGGAGCCTGCATAGGTGTGCTGGCGCCTGTCTGGATGGGGCTTCTGCCTTGATCGTCGGCATGGAAAAGCCCTCGGTTCTGTCAGGAGGACAGGACCGAGGGCCGAGTGAGTCGGTCAGCTCAAGGTCAGTAGCTGGTTGAGGTGGGTTCCTGGAAGCGGACCGTCAGCCCGCGGCCATGGTGGAGGAACATCTCGGCACCATGGCGGTCGACGTCGCGGTGAGTGAAGAGCATGCGGATGGCGAAGGCCGTCTGGACATCATCAGGCAGGTCCAGGAAAGCCTTATGGGCATCCCATCCATCGGCGGCGACAGCCTTGTTGGGTACATAGGCATATCCGTAGCCGTCCTCGTCCACGTAGCCCAGGAATGGCAGATCCCATGCCTGGTGATAGCTCAGCTGATCCTTGTAATCCTCGACCTTCTTGAGGGCCTCGTCGCTGATGCCGTACTTGCGGGCGACATCGTTGGCCTTGGCGGTCTTCGCGGCGGCATCTTTTTCGAACATGGAAGTATCAACAACAATGACTGTATCGTCTGCCATGACTGACCTTTCTGTCTGACGGCCTGCACGTGTGACAATCGACATCATGACCATGCAGGGCCATGACCGTTCAGGTGACCATCCATCGTCGACGGTCACCTCTGGATGCAAGATTCCTTCCACTTGCAAGAATACCAAATTTCGCCTGCAGATAGGTGCAGGGAACCGTGAGGTTCGCCATGGGTGCCTGTCACTAACGAAGAATAGGTCCAGCTGTGCTCGTATGCGGGGAACTATCAGCCCAAGTCAGCATCCTGATCCCTGCGATGCCGAAACAGGCACATCAGTGCCAGGCCGAGGACGGCAGCGCCGACAGTCAGCGCTGCAGGCAAGATTATGTCTGAGCCTGAGGCGGCCAGGGCTTGGGAACCTGCAGATGACTTTGCTTGGTCATCAGAAGATTGGCTATTGCTGGCTTGATCCGGCTTGCTGGGTGCATGATCGGACTCGCCTGGTTTGTTCAGTTCCACCGGCGGATTCGGCTTGTCATGCTCGCCAGAGTTGCCGGGGTCGTTGGGCTTATCTGGCTTATCCGGCGTGGCCGGCTGTGCCTGGTAGCGGTTGGTGAAGATGGCCTTGGTCATCTCCTGACCCTTGTCGTCAGTCCACTTTGCAGTAGCAGTCCGGTGCAACTGACCTGCATTGGTTTTCAGCGTGATGGTCAGTATCGCGTTGCCTTTGTCATAGGTCAGACCAGGTATGTTGCCGATTGCCTGGCTCACACGGTATTGGTAGGTGCCGTCGCTGGGGAAGGCTTCCATCTTGACAGGCACTTGGAGTTCCTTGTGTTCGGCCGTTGCGTCAATCTGCTCAGGCAGGGCCGCAGCCGGCGCTTCATCCATGGGCTCGACATTTAGGGTGAAGGAATCACTGTCGAGCCAGTCTCGGCCTTGAAGCTGTACTTGGATGTCAGCTTCCACTTGATCGGCGCTCATCAGCCCCTTCAGGCCGCAGTTGTTGAAGTCCTGGGACTGGCTAGCGGCGCCCATCTCTGCAGCCTGCTCGAAATCGTCCAGCTCGATGACGGCTGCTTTCAAGATCCCACCTTCCGCAAGATCACGGGCGGAAGAGTTCTCGCTCTGGGTAGCTCTGTCAGCTTGTGGAGTGGTGGTGTTTAGATGGCTCCAGTCAGTGCCATCAGCCGGATCAAACCTGAGATGGAATTGTCCGGCAGGTATATTGGTCAGGTTGTACCTGCCCTGTGCATTGGTTTTCGTGCTCAGATCATCATAGGGGGCTACAACCGATCTGACAGGATTATTCTGGTTGTCAAGCAAGGTCACCCTGACGCCGCTTAGCAAGGGGTCATCGGCGGTGCGGATCCCATCGCCATTGAGGTCGTACCAGACTATGCCGCTGACAGAACGCTGAGCCACTACGGCCTGGGTGGACATTTGATTCTGAGCGTTGCCCCAGCGGTTCCGGTAAAGATTGCCGGGGGAGTTTGTTCCGGGGTTTATGTGGAAGGTGATGTCGCAACGGAATTGTCCAGGTTGTCCATCGACCATGAAAGCCCAGGCGGTCACAACTGGGGGCATGCTCACTTTGCCTGTAGTTTGGTCCAATTCAGCCTTGGACCAGTCTTGGAATGTACTGGGTGTTATGGAAGCGGTGTCGTTCACCTGCCATTGAGCATCTGTCGTGTAGTATATGTGGATGTTTTTCAGATCGACCCCTAGGAGCTTCACGCTCATATCGGTGAGAGTTGGACTACCTTGGAAGTCGGGTTTGCTGGGATTGCCGCTCGCATGAGGGTAGGGCATGATGTCGACGGCATAGTGATACACCTTGCTACTGCCGGCAGTATTGCTCAGCATGTTGGTGAAGCCGATAGGGTCACCGGTCTCGTTGATGGCTTGCTGGGGCGAGGTGGACAGGCTGGTTGCATTATTGCGCACAGCGCGAATGGTCGAGGTGCTGACAGTGCTCATGAAAGAGCTGGGGTTTGACATGTTATGCTTTGATTGGACTTCGGCACGGGTCTTCAGATTCTCGTAGGGGCTGACGACGTCTTTGCCTGGGTCGGTCTGGTCTCCGATGGAGGCTGAGAAATAGATGACGTGGTTGCTGCCATCTACAGGTATGTCGGGCAGTGTCCAGCTTAGCTTGGTCTCACCGGAGTTTTCAGTGGTGCTCACCGAGGGTTCACAGACTGTTCCGCCCTCAATATGTCCCATTTCAGGTGTGCCTTCGGTATAGGTGCCTCCCAGTCTGGCGCTGCCGGGGACGTAGTGAAGTTTGGCCGGCAGCACGTCGGTGACGTAAAGATCGGTTTTGGCAACCTTGTTGGCCTGGGAGGCCGAAGTGCCGGTGTTGATGGTCAGCCGCCAGTCGACATACCGCTGATCACGGTCTATGTCGAAGGATCCTTTTGGGTCGGAATTTGCGCCTCGCTGTGCCACAGTATTGGAGATGGTGCTGGCTTCGCCGGCTACATAGAGGCTGTCGCCGTGTTCGTTGCCGCCGGTGTCGCCGCCTAGGTAACCTTTGGCTTGATCATAGTGAGCCTTTGTATAGCCTCCGGTGGATGTTGCGAAGACAGGAGAGAGGTTTTGGGACAGATTGTATGGATTCTGCTTTTCTGCCCAATCCTCCCAGTCCTGGTCGCTGGAGTTTTCGGGGTCTAAACCGGATAGGTTTGCTAGCTGGCTACGTGTGAAAGCGTGTGAAACTGATGTCAGCTGGGCCACCGAGCCTTCTTTAGCGTCGGCGCGCACGTTGGCAACAAATCCGCCAAAGCCGTACCGAGGGTTCTTGTTCTTGTTGTTGTCGTCGTAAACGAAGCTGCTAGAGGCAGCGGTGCGGGCACCCAGCAGTATGCCTACAATGGTGCCGTGCTTTCTCGCCTCATCTGGGGTTTTGTAGAAGTTCAAATCCTTCATGTCGGCATCGGCTTGCTCCTGGTCGTTGTTCCAGGTTCCACCGTCGCGTTTGGTTGCGTACAAGACCATGGTCAGATTCTGGTAAGAATTGCCGAATGTGTTGTCCTGGCCATTCTGCCAGACGCCGTTGCCCTGCCAAGGCAGTCCCAATTCATTGTGGTAATGATCGTGGTCTTCGGGGACAGGGTCTATAAAGTTAGAAGGATCCTGGCCAGGGTTCGGTTCAGGGGGTTTTTGGTTGGGGCTCGGCAATTCGAGGACGTTTGGATCGATCTTGACCAGGGACATAGCCAGCAGCGGCAGATCGGCCTTGCTGGTTTTGGCGTTGAAGCCAGCCATGATCCGTACTCGGGTTCCTGCCACTGCTGAGTCGGTCCCCTGCTTGTTGTCGGGTGCATCCCACCAACCGCAGTCTACGCCGTTGTCAAAGTAGTTGGGTGCAGACATGCAAGAGTATTGAATGATGTTGCTGATGCCTGGCTTCCAGGTGCCGGAGGCCTGTGTGAAGATGACATTGTGCCACTCGTCATCGGATTGGACGGCCTGGTTCGATACATCCTTGGGGTCAGAAACCGTAGGCAGTTGCTGTCCAGAAATCGAAGTCGCCCTCAGTCGACCGTCATTGACTTGGCTCTGCAGGCTGAGGCCGGACTGGTCATAGTAATTGGCCACGTCCTTGCCTTGGACGGTGGAAGGGTTGAAGACGTATAGGTAGCCGGTGGAGATCTCGGCCACTTCCACCTGTGAGCAGTCGGTCGAGGCTAAGATTGTCGTGCATCTATCTGAGGCATAGGTATGTCCAAATTTGGGGAAAGGGTCGTTTGTCCGGTAGTCATCTACACTGAAATCCAGCACGATACCCTGATCGCTGCGGTGTTCTGCTACCGTGTATTTACCGTTGCCTTGGACGCGGTCTTTCCCGGCCTGGCCACCCGTAGAGCGGGCGTAGTCGTAGTTGTTGAAAGCGGGGCTCCAGCCCTGACTGATGGTGTTGCGTCCGCTGTTGTTGAAGTCGCCGTCAATGGTGCCGATGTCCCAGAAGTAAGGCTGAAGGTCCTCGATCTTGGGAAAGGCCTTTCCACCGCTGGTCTGCCAGAGGTTACTCAAAGAGATGGAGAAGGTTATGGGGCCGGTGGGCACTTCCAGACCTCTGAGGCCCTTGGATCGATCAGGCCAGCGCATGTCAACTGCCCAGTTGAATTTGCTGATGATCCCTTTGCTTTTGCCCAGCTCATGATTGATGTAGTTATGGGCAGCTGGGGTGTCGAAGTCAAAGGTTTGATTACCGGAGCCCTCGTTGGTTCCGCCGGTGATTCTCAGGTTGAGGTTGGGCTTGGCTGACACGGTCACCGGATCTGATGCAGCAGAAGCCGGTTCGGTCCTGGTCGTGGCATCGTGGGCACACCAGGCCTGGACCTCGGGGGCGAAACTGCTGCCATTGGCCATGTTCCGAACCTGGAGGACCAGGGAGACGCTTGAGGTGCCTGGGATGACGTTAGCTGAGTTCGATGTAGCGGTGAGGAGCCTGTAAGCGGTAAGTACCTGAGTGGTTTGACCGTTGACGCTTTTTTGCTCTAGCTTGGGCTCATAGCCGGGCGTATTGTCTATCCATGGCATGGAGTCCTGATCAAAAGTGATCAGTTTCTTAGGTTGATTCAGCGTGAATTGAAAGCCTATCCGAGCCTGTCGGTAAGACGTATCGTTCAGGGAGTTCACAGAGAAGGTAAAGTCATATATCGCTGTATCGAAAGAGCGCACGATGTCATTGTCCGCATCGCGGTCATCACCGGGGGCATTGTCATTGTCAAAAGGTGCGGTGCCGGTGCTGCGGGAGGTCTGTTTTATTGAGGTGACTCTGGCATTGTCGGTATCCAACATGTCATTGAGGGTTGATTTGGCACTCGTTGTGTTGCTTGGTTGTATGGATGCAATCTGGTTGGGAGAGGTGGATCGGGCTGTGTCGGATTTAGTTATGTCTGATTGGGGTGCCGAAGTTTGAATGGTTGCCGTAGCTTGGACTCGATTGCTCTTGTCTGATGTCTTTCTGTTGTCTCCAGCCTGTTGCTTACGCGTTGTTGCCGATAGCGGTGTGGAGGCGGTGGTCTGGGCTTCAGCGGTCTGCCCACTGCCGGCTATAGCAATGGCGGGTATTAGCATGGCCATAGCTATCAGGCCGGCCAGGACTCTTCCGCTCAAATTACCCTTTGCCACGTTTCTCCTTTTGAGCGCCGACGATCGCCTGGGGCATGGGGCCAGGCATCCCCCTGAGGTCATCCGGCCAACTATCCACGATGTTTTTCGAGTCAACCGATAATAGTGATATGGAACAGTATACAAAATCATTGGCTATGATTTCGCTACTGTTGTGCGCCTCCGGAGAAAAGGGCCAACTATGAACAGAGTGGGGGAGGCCCGCATGAGCGAACGGGATCATCATGAGCCACCGGCGGCCGATTTTCAGGGTCACGGAATGCGCGAGCGGTCGGCTGTCTACGGGTTCTTCATCATCATGGGCATCGGCACTTCGGCATGGATTTCTCGACTGCCAACAGTCAAGGCCGGCCTCGGTCTGCAGCCTTCGGGTCTGGCTCTGATGACTATCCTGGGCGGATGTGGCGCTCTGGTTGGCATACTGGTCTCAGGGGTTCTGACCGATCGACTGGGCGTGCGCCGGGCCATGCTGTTGGCAGCCTCTACCTGGTGCCTGGGCATGTTAATCGCGGCCCTGGCCGTCACCCTGCGCTCAGCGCCTGGGGTGGTTTTGGGCCTGCTTTTCAATTCGGCTGGGATCAGCCTTTGGGGAACGGTCAACACCGTCGAGGCCGGCGCAGTGGAGCGATTCTCCTCTCGGTCCATAATGCCGCGCTTCCATGCCTCATATAGCCTGGGCATGTTTCTTGCCTTGGGACTAGGCTCGTTCCTGTCTCATCTGGGCGTGGCCATCGGCACTCACCTGGCGGTCAATGCGCTGATTAGCCTGGCTTTGGTAGTCTCCTGCGTCCTGCTCTGCCCGGCTCAGCCTCTAGGGGATTATAAGGGCAGCGCTGACGAAGGATGCTCGGATCAGCAGGCGGGTTCAGGGCAATCATCCGCTTTCGGCAAGCAGCTGGCGGCCTGGGGCGATGCCCTGGTTCTCATGCTCGCTCTGATCAACGTAGCCCTGGAGGCCAGCGAGGGCGCCATCAACGACTGGAGCGGGATCGGCCTGGTCGATGCCTTTGGCGTCCCCGAGTCTCAAGCCGGTCTCGCTCCCACGATCTTCGCTGCAGCCATGATCATCTCAAGGTTGCTCGGTACGCATCTGATCGAGCGACTGGGGAACATGCGTTCGCTGGCCCTGACCCTGCTGGTCTCGGCTCTGGGCATCCTGGTCTACGCTCTTTCGCCCTCTTTCGTGCTCAGCCTTGTGGGCACTGGAATCTGGGGTGTCGGAGCTGCTCTGGGCGTACCTATTGTCACTACCTTGGCAACCAGGGATCCAGCCGTGGCACCCCAGCGTGCCTCGGTCATCTCCACTGCTTACTACGGGGTCTCATGGATCATTCCTCCGGCTATTGGATTTCTGGCAGACCATACTGGTGTCAGGCCGGCGCTGCTGCCTTTGGCGCTCTTGCTGGCGGTGGTTACCCTCTTGGTGCCTTCGGTGGCCAGGCTCACTCGGCAATGATGCTCTTCGGTTGGCAAAGCTCCGCCGACCGGCTGTCGGACGAAGTACAGTCTCTGGGCAGACAATCGGATTCAAACGGCTGTTCCCAAATATTGCCGTAAACATCAGTGAATTGTATGGCTGCAGCATTCAGTTGGCGCCGGCCCTGAGGATCGCCTTAGGTCAGATGGATGCCTTTCCCAGCCAAGTTCTCCAAGCACTCCTGCAGATAGGTTGCATCGTGCTCGGGGTAGATGGGGTCCGTCAACGGCACGACAGTTAAATCCTTGTATGGCGGGCAATGCTTGCCACGGTAAAGCGGATCATACCAGTCAGGATCAGGGTGGTAGCCGCGCTCGCGCATCGTTGCCATGACCAGCAGGTGAAATTGAAAGAGCTTGTAAGGGCAGTGGCGGAAGACGTAGTCAACGGTGGCATGCCGCCGACCCCAGCCCAGGCCTCGCAGCGCGGTTATCTCGCGGTGCTGGCCCAGCAGCTGATGTCTGGGAAGCAACGGAATCAGATCCTGATGCCACAGTCGCATAACGATCCCCTCATTGGGGTCATAGGTGAACCCCTCCTTCAGCCTAGCTGCTTGCATCACTGTGAAGCGGACAGGTAGAGGGGGGGTCCGGGAATTCGTTACTGGGATTGCTTACTGGGCGATGAATCCACCGTCCACAACGAATTCGGCACCTAGGGCGAACTTGGATTCGTCACTGGCCAGGTAGACGCAGATCTCGCCGATGTCCTGCGGCTCGCCGATATGGCCCAGAGGCGTCAGCTTGCTCATTCTGTCCTCAAGGCTCTGGCTGATCAGCGGGGTCTTGATGAATCCGGGATGGACCGAGTTGATGCGGACCCCGTAGCCGTTGTTGGCGGAATCCAGCGCGGCAGACTTGGTCAGCAGCCTGGTGCCGCCCTTGCTGGCGTTGTATGCGCCGGCTCGGCTCAGACCTACGAATCCTTCGATGGAGGAGATATTGATGATGGATCCGCCTCGGCCCTTCATGACCCGCATGCCATGTTTGGTGCCCAGGAAGGTCCCGTTCAGGTTGATGGCAATGACTTTCTTCCAATCCTCGTAAGTCTCCTCGTCCATGGTGGCGCCGCTGCCGCCTATGCCGGCATTGTTGACCACAGTGGTAAGCTGGCCCAGCTCCTTTTCGACGGCGTCGATGGCGGAAACCCACTGGTCCTCGTCCGTTACGTCCAAGGTGTGGAAGACGACCTGTTCGGGATGCTTCTGCGTGAAGCTGCGGGAGGCATCGCTCTCCTTGATGTCTGTAAGGGCCACCTTGGCTCCTTCGCGGACGTAGCATTCGGCGATGCCCATGCCTATGCCGCCCGTTCCTCCAGTGATGATGGCTACCTTGCCTCGTAGACGATCAGTCATATCCACTCCTTCATAGAGATGTGCTGTCATGTTCGATTTTATCTGGTGGCCTGCCCGCACTAACGATCGATGAACCCTAGCTCGAGCAGGAAGGCCCGGGTCTGCATGGGATCCTTGAACACTGCGGTGTTGCCTAGGATCCGTTTGCAGACATTGCCCAATTCCCGGCGTATGGCCGAACGTATCAGGTCAGGATCGCGCGATCCCTTCAGCACGGCCGTCAGTTCATCCCACTGGTGACGGAATGCTTTCAAGGACTCAGGAAGGTCCTCGCCATCCTCCAAGGTCCGGGCGAGTCTTGTCAGTTGGGGCACCAAGCGACCGGGCAGAACGAAGAGACCCTGGGCTTCGATCAATCCAATGGGCTCCTGCTTGATGGCGTAGAACTCAGGATGGACGTGGAAGATACCGTCCGGATACTGCTCGCTGACCCCGTTGTTGCGCAGAATCAGGTTCATCTCGTATCCCCGGTCAGTGATGAGCACACTGGGCGAGAGCGCGGATTGACGGCCCCGGGGTCCCCGTGGGCGGATGCTCAGGGCTTCGTCGGAGTAATCGATCCAGCCGCGTCGGATCTTGTCGCTTACCTCGATGATGGCCTCCCGATCGTGACCTGCCAGGCGGATGGCTGTGCCTGGCCAGTCCGGAATCTCGATCAGAATGCCAGACGTGCCAGGCAGGGACATGGTCATTTTGGCTGGAGCCCTATGCAGGGGCAGAATCTCTCCTCCGCCCTGGTAGTGGTCGTGGGCCAGCACCGACCCGCCGATTCCCGGCAGGGCGGCGTTGCACCCCAAAAAGTAGCCTGGGAAACGATCCACGAAGTCCAGAAGATTGCCAAAAGTCTCTCGGTCCACACGCATGGGTCTGTGTTCGGCATTGACGCAGATGCCGTGCTGGTCGAAGTAGCCGTAGGGGGAGAACTGCCAGAACCAGAGATGACCGCCAAGGGTCATGCCTAGGGTGCGCAGGGTGCTTCTGCCTCGCCCGGCGAAGCCTTCGTTGGTTCTGCATATGGTGCATGCCGGGTAACCATTGCCCACCTGATTGCCGGCTGCGGCTTTGGCCATGGTGCGGAACTCGGGTTTGGCTTGATTGATGGTGATGATCAGGCCTTGGGATTCGAACCTGGGGTCGCGATCCAGGTCGGCTTTTTCGATGTAGGTCGATGCGATCCCGTAGTCATAGAGCCAGTGCATGGCGGCCATGGATCCCTGTTCTGCTTCGACAGCGGCGAACCTGTCGGCCACCTGAGATGGTGAACGTGTGATCTGGCCCATGAGGCGATCAGTGACTGCCGCGTCCTGATCAGCTGTGAATACGCCTGCGGTGTGGGCATCCCGGCAAAAAGCCGCCAGCAAGTCGGTGATCTCTTCTGCTGTGGAGCCTTGGCTCGTCGATCCTTGCGCTGCAGCCCGGCCGCTAGGAGTATAGGAGTCCAGATTCAGCAGTGCCAGCAGACGATTGCGCGTCCAATCCGTGTCGCGTTCGTCCAATTCCAAATGTCGGCGCGCAAAGTCTAGAAAGGCATCCAGGTCTGCATCCAGAGCAGATTGTTTTCCAGGTTCCCGTGGATCCGTCCGTGGGCTCATCTGGTGGCCTCCATGACTTGCCCGACCATGCCGGCAGTCTGATCTGTGGATTTTTCCATCTGACGGGCCAGGGTCACCTGGGTGCGGCAGCGCACCAGATTGTGCTCAGGATAGGCGACAGCGAAGTAGGTGTCCCCCTGCAGGTAGTCGGTCAGGAATCGCATGCCGCATTCCTCCGTCATCAGCAAGGCGCTCAGGGGAAGTAGCCTGGCCTCCCGATCGGTGATGCTCGAGCGGACCGCCCTGATGAACCCTTGGGCATAGGCCTGGAAGAGATTGATGTCGAAGTGCACCTTTCCCAAGTCCTGCTCGTCCTCCAACGCAGTGGAGGCCCCGAAGCGGATGGAATCCCCGAAGTCGAAGAGCATGGAGCCGGGCATGATCGTGTCCAAATCAATGATTGCCCTGGCTTGACCGGTGGTTTCGTCCATGAGAATGTTGTTGAGCTTGGTATCGTTGTGGGTCACCCTCAGGGGGATGGTCCCATTTGCCAGGCCCTCCATCACGGTGTCGTAACAATCCGCGCGCTGTCGGAAGAAATCAATCTCCTCCAGGCATTCCTCGGCTCGGCCTTGAGGGTCATTCGCGACGGCTGTCATCAGATCACGGAAGCGTTTGGGCGTGTCATGGAAATGGGGGATGGTCACGTTCAGTTGGGAGGCGTCGAAGTCGGCAAGATAATTCTGGAAACGTCCGAAAGCGTCTCCGGCGTTGCGAAAGACCTGCGGGTTGGGCACCATCTCGTAGGATCGCGTGTGCTCGATGAATTTGTAGACCCGCCAGGCCCCTTGGTCGCTTTGATACCAGGATGCGCCCTGATCGGTGGGCACGATGTCCAGGGTCTCCTGCCCCTGCGAGCGCAGAAAGTCGGTGACCAGTTCGATGTTGTGCATCAGGGCAGCAGTGTCAGGGAAAACCGTCGTGTTCATCCGCTGCAGAATGTACCGGTGCCGGTTGGTCCTGGCCAGGTAGGTGACATTGATATGCCCGTTGCCATAGGGGGTGACATCCTTAAGGTTGCCTTCCAAGGCAAAATGTTCCGTCACCTGGCGCATTGTGCTCTCATCGATCCTCATGATCCCTCTTTTCCGAAGGCAGCGGCTGCCAGGCTATGGCTGAAGGTTCCAGGTCAAGGGCTCGGCTTGCTCCGCCGGGAAGATGGATCTCGGTCCTCTGCTCCATGCCGCTGTTGTTGATCACGCAGTAGGTTCCGGCCTGCGGAAAGACGGCCACCTCGCATTCAGGATTGTCGCTGCTCCATTTCCGGTACTGCCCCTCCTTGCGGGCCGCCCAGAACAGGGCTCGCTCCAGCAAGCGGGCGTTGACTGCCGAGTAGGGCAGGCCGGACAGGTATACTCCGCGTCCGTTGCCATACTCGCGCACAGCCAGCTGGATCTGGCCGCCATCGGCTTTGAGTAGGCCAGTACGTCCATCGATGGGGTAGGTATCGAGAATCGGATGGCCGAAGTCAGCAGGGGCATTCTCCGGCAGATCATGGATGATGAAGTGGTCTTGAATGGGTGGAGTGAAGTGCTTGTCCACAGAAAGCGTCCAGTAGCGCTCCTGATCCACGCCAAAGATGTCAGCCAACTGGAAGAAACGTCCCTGCCAGTCCAGAGCCGTGGGTTGGCCGACTCCGATCAGGCCGCCGCCGTTTTCCGTCCAAGTGCGCAGGATCCGGATCAGCTCGGGATCCTTCCAGACGGCTCCGCCGCTGAAGGCTGTGCCTTCCGGCCCGCCGCAGATGATGACGCCGATGTCCGGGTCCACGCCCTGATTCAGCAGATCGTCAAAGCTGATGAAACGGACGGAGACTCGCATACCGGACAGGGCCTCCAAGATGCCGTAGTAGGAGGCAGTCTGCTGATTGGGCAGGGCGTGGGCCACGGTATAGGCCATCCAGGAGCGCATGGCCCCCCAGGAGTTGAGCACTGCCACGGTCAACTGTGTGGCGGCTGGGCGGCTTCCAGTGTGCCGGTGCAGGTCGCGGAACTCCTCGGCGATGGCTGCCACGGTGTCTACGAACTTGGGGAACTTTATTGCCAGTGAGGGGTAGCCGCCGTAGCCCATGCGCGATATTGGGCTGCGCAGGATGGCTCGTCGGGCCTTCCTCCAGTTGCTCAAGCCCTCGATGCTGGGGTCGTTGCCCTCATGAAAGGTGTCGGGGAAGAAATATGGAAGGAAACGTCCCTCGGTGTATCGGACGCCGGGGATGTCGGCAATCATGCGCAGAGTGGTTCCGTCGCCGACGGATCCGACCACGGCATCCAGTTTGAGATCGGAGAACCCAGGCCGATAAGGTTCGGTGCCGATCCACTGGTCGCCTAAGAACATCATGGCTTCCTTGCCGGCTGCGTGGGTCATATCGACCATGGTGGCCACATTAGCCCTTACAAAACGGCTGATGAAGTCCATCCAGTCGCGCTGTGTTCGCGTGGGGACCAGGAAGGAGGAATTGTAGGAGCCGATCCGAACGAAGTCCTCGGCCCGTGGGCGGTATCCGTATTCCTTTGAGAAATCTTCGAGGGCTCTAGGGCTGACTGTACACGCATAGCCCAGCCAATCGACGATCTTTTCCTGCTGATGCTGGTCGTAGAGCAGCGTGAACTGATAGAAGAAAGTGGTGAAGCGAACCACGTCGGTGGAGGGGTTCTCCTTCAGCCATCGGGCGAAAGCCTTCATGGCGAAGTCGCGGGTGGCGGGATGGTAGATGTCCAGGGGGATCTGGTGTTCCCGGTCGCCCCAGTCGTTGGTCAGGTGGTTGTACATCTCCACAGGATCCCAGATGATGCGGGCCAGGAAGGTGACCGTATATTCATGCATCGGCGTGGCGCCCTTGATGTGGACGCGGTCCAGTTCAGGGTCCAGATTCCAGGATTCGCCAGGCAGCACCGCGCCGGTGGTCCGGTCTATCACTTCCCAGTATCGGTGGGGGTCGTCATCGCGGTTGAGGGTCAATTGCTGGTCGAAGAAGCCGGCCATCAGATCGATGTCGACCCGCCCGTTCTGAGCCAGGACTCGATCGGTCAGCAGGAAGGCCTGCGGCGTCTCGTCCATATGCTCGCGGATCCACTCGTTATAGCCTCTGGCTGGGAAATAGGCGCTATAGACTTTCTTCCCCAGCCCGAGCAGTTCCCTGTCCAGGCTGGTGCCGTCGGAATTGCGGATGGCATCCGCCCCCCACCGTTGGCAAAGCTCCTCGGTTTGCTTGACGAAATGCTCCTCGCCAGGCAAAGTGAATCGGCCTGTGGTGCTCATTGATCAACATGCTCCTTCAAAGGATGTATGGGTTTGGCTGGTGGAAGATCCTCAGCCCTTGACGGAGCCGGCGGCGAGGCCGGCCTGCCAGAACCGCTGCAGACACAGGAAGAGGACGATGACCGGCAGCACACCCAGCAGGGCCCCCATCATCAGGGCTCCTCTGTCGTTGAAGGTGGATAGGGAGACCATGCCGTACAGACCCAGGGTCACTGGGTAGAGCCCTTCGCTGGAAAGCATCATCAGTGGCAGCAGGAAGTTGTTCCAGGTGGCTACGAACAGGAAGAGGAAAATGGTCACCATGGCCGGCGCCAGCAGCCTGAGGACGATGGTGAAGAAGATGCGTGCTTCGCCGGCTCCGTCGATCCTGGCTGCCTCCAGCAGTTCCGTGGGCACTGAGCTCTGTGCGTATACCCTTCCCAGGAAGAATCCGAAGGGCGAGACCGAGCAGGGGATGATGATGGACAGCATGGTGTTGTCCAAATGCAGGGCCTGGAAGATGGAATACTGGGGAATGGTCATCAGCGCGGCGGGCATGAGCAGGGATGCCATGACGACGCCCATGGCCAGTCCTTTCCCGCGGAAGTTGAACTTGGCGGTCCCATAGCCGGCCATGACCGAGACGATGGTCCCGATCAGGGCGGATACGCCCGAATAGATCAGCGAGTTGGCGACCCACTGCCAGAACTTGGCATGTGTCCAGCCCAGCAGCTTGCTGTAGTTGGCGGCAATGGCGCCGGGCAGGTCCTTGAGGCTCGATGCGAACCAGATGCCATTGCTGCCGATCAGCTGGGAAGGCGACTTGGTAGAGGCGATGACAGCCCAGTAGATGGGGAAAAGGAAGTAGATCAAGGTGATGATCAGGACGGCCACGGTGATGGTCTTGGCCAGGTGGGAGGGGCGCATGGAACGTGGCAGTTCCTGGGTGGACCCGCTTCTTGAGCGAAAGATGCGCATTATTCGTTCACCTTCCTCTCAATCCAGGCGTAGAGGAAGGCAAGCACGCCGGCAATCAGGGCCATGACGATGGCGATGGCCGATGCCGGGCCATTGCCCTTGGGGGTCAATGTCCCACGGGAGGTGTTCATTGCCATCATCATGGGCGTGAAGGAGTTGGAGATGCCTGGATCGGCTGTCTGCATGACCTGGGGCTCATTGAAGAGCTGAATGGTGCCGATGATGGAGAGCAGCATGGCTAGCAGGGCGGCGCCGCGCACATTGGGCAGCTTGATGTGCAGGGCGATCTGCAGGCCGGTGGCCCCATCAATGCGAGCCGCCTCGTACAAATCATGAGGGATGGCCTGCAAGGCCGCTAGGAAAATAAGCATATTGTATCCGGTGAAAGTCCAGGTGGTGATGTTGGCCATGGATGCCAACACGACCTTGCCTGCGAAGAAGTCCACAGTGATGCCCAGGGAGGACAGACCCTTGACGATGGGTGAGATCTGGGGGTTGTAGAGGAAGACCCAGATAATGGATGCGACTACCCCGGGGATGGCATAGGGCAGGAAGTATCCCAGTCGGAAGGGGGTCACATGCTTGACCATGTAGGAATCCAGCACCATGGCAAGCGCCAGGGCGGCGATGATCATGATGGGCACCTGAATCAGGGTATAAATCAGCACTCGCCCGATCCCCGACCAGAAGGCGGCCGATGTCACGACATACTTGAAGTTGGTCAGACCCACGAATTTATTGACCATAGTTCCGCCCCCATAGGCTCCGCCGCCCGAGGCGACATCCTGGAAGAAGCTGGAATAAATGGCATAGATAATGGGGATGATGAAGACCACGATGAACAGGATGCCGAAGGGGGCCATGAAAGCCCAACCCGTGCGTTCGGCCCGTTTCACCGCATCCGAGCGTCCCGTCCTGCCCGGTCGGGCAGCTGACGACCGCCGTGTAGCACTCATTCTGGGTACACCTGTCCTTGTCTTGAATAGAAACGAGATTGTGGCCGAGCATGTTTGGGACCCGAAACACGTTCACCGGCTCCGGGTCCCAAACCTCGGGGATGGTCCCTCTCGGCCCTGATGGCGTCGATTACTTGGCGACGGCCAGGCCGTAGTCCTTGAGGGTGGCCACAGAGGTGGTCTGAGCCTGCGAGAAGATGTCGGCAACCTTGGCCTGCCCGGTGGCAGCCTTGGCGGCAGTTTCTGTCATGGCCGCAGCCACAGAAGAGAAGCCAGGCATGTAGGTGAAGTCGCCCATGTTCTTGTTGGCGGTGGCGAACTCCTTCATGAGGTCCTGATCGCCGAAGAAGGATGACCAGCTCTCGGGGGTCTTCGCCTCTTCGGTGGTGGCGGCCAGCACGAGACCCTGGGAAGTCAGGTCCTTGACCTGGGTGTTGAACCAGTTGAGGAATTCCATGGCCTCGGCAGGATGCTTGCTGCCCTTGAGCACGGCGACGCCGGATCCGCCGTCGGGGCTGGATTTGCCGGAGTTGCCGAACCAGTCGCCCAGCTGGGCTACGCGCCAGTCACCCTTGCCGGTATCGCCCATGGTGTCAACGATGAGCGGTGCCTCCCAGGCAGATCCCACAGTACCGATAAGCTGGCCGTTCTTGAGTGAGGCATCGAAGGAGGGGTCCCAGCGGGGATTGGTGGGGGCAGCCTTGGCGTCCAGCAGCTGCTGATAAACGTCAGCCACCTGCTTGGATCCGTCGGTTTGGGTGTCCACCACCCAGGCATCGTTCTTCACGGTGTACCAGGGCTTGGTGGCGCCGGCCAGGCCTGGCATCATGTTGCCGGCCTCGTCGGGCTGGTAGGACATGATGTACTTGCCCTGTGCGGCCGTCTTCTTGGCGGTTTCGATCAGCTGATCCTTGGAGGTGGGCACTGAAATGCCCAGCTTATCGAATTCGGCCTTGTTGTAGAAGTAGACCAGCGGGCCAGTATCCTGCGGCAGGCCGAACATCTTGCCGTCGATGCCCATAAGCTTGTAGGCGCCGGGGGAGAAGTTGCTCTTGTACTTGGAGGCCTGGGCGCTCACGTCCTCCAACATGCTCTTGGTGTAGACCTCGGGCAGTTCGGCATAGCCCACCTGAGCCAGATCCGGTGCGTTGCCGGCCTTGACATCGGTCTCCAGTTTCTTGATCATCTCGGCCGACTTGCCGTTGAACTTGGTTGCCTTGACCTGGATGTTGGGGTGGGACTTGTTCCACCGCGCGACGATGTCGTTGACGGGGGTCATGTTCGGCTTGTCCGGCAGCCGGTGCAGGTAGGTGATCTGCACCTTTTCGCCCGACTTGGAAGACTCGCTTTCGGACGAGGACTTAGACGTTTTCGATGAGCCACAGCCCGACAGGGCGATGCTCAGGGCCGCCAACGACGTCACTGTGGCAAGTAGTCGTTTCCCTTCAGATATCATTTCCCGCTCCTTTACGGTAAATGGCCGTCGTCGTCACGAGGCGACCAATTTCAGATTAACATACCAGACCTGATTGTCAACACTATTTACAATTCCAGGATCAGCCTTTTCGTCTGGATATCAACTTGTATTTCCCGGCGAGCCCGGGGTTTTCCTCTCTCATGTCGGTCATTCCTGCTTGCAATATCTATTTGAGAAATTCGTATCAATGGCGATAGCTTGCCGGCGATGCTAAAAGGGGCGGCGGGCCACAGAACCTCGCCACCCCTTTCGGTCAGGGTTGTTCGTATTAGTTAACTTCGTTTCCAAGATTGCGCCTGGTCAGCAAGAGACCTGCAGTCAGGACGATCATCACTACGACCAGCAGGGATACCACCGCGACACCCGTCGCAGAAAGCCATCGGTCCTGTCCGTGAACAGTGGGATGGGTCGGCTTCAGCCGGCTATTCCCCTCGCCGGCATTGATGCCGGAGCGATTGCCTGTACCTGTGATCGGATTCCTGCCGATCGCTGGACCTGCGCCGACGACGCCTGTGCCGGTTCCGGGTTTTGCGGACTCAAGCCTGTTGATGGCCGTCTGCAGATTGGCGGTCGCCAGGGCCACCTGATAGGCTGTGGACTGGTCGTCGGCCAACACCTGTCTGGCTGTGGAAAGTTTGTTCTGCAAGGATTTCCAGCTGTCCGGAGTATAGTCGGCCTCCTTGAGTCCTGCAGCCTGATTCACCAGATCCTGCAGTTCGCCCTTGTCTACAGGTTCAGCAAGGGTCGGCAGGGCGCGATCGGTGGTCAGGCGGAGCTCGGCTGCTGATACATAACGGTTGGCTTCCGAGCTGCTCATGCCTGTGGTCTCAGTTGCGGTCAATCTGACTGCGACCACATTGGAGACCGGGGTGAAGGAGATCTTCTGCCAGGTCGTCTGCGTGCTGAAGGCGCCGGTTATTTCCACTGGCTCCGACCTCTCGCTCTGGGTCAGAGTGATCTTGTAGTTTTTGATCTTGCCGTTGACGGAGTCACCGCCCGGCCGGGGGAGGTAACGCAGCCCATTGACGGTTGCAGGCTCGTGCAGGTTGAATTGGTACCAGGCTGAGCCGTCCTCAAGGGCGTTTGCACCCCACTTGGTGTGCCAGTAGGTTGAGGGCTTGCCATCCTGGGCGTATTCCTTGGGTCCCTCGGTACCGCCGACATCGGGCTGTTCGCTGCCCACGGTGACTGCATAGCTATCTTTGGCCATATCGCTGGCATCGCTTGCCTGCGAACCGGGTGCTGTGGCCATGTAGTCCTCAAGAGC
The DNA here is from genome assembly GCF_026537385.1 of Bifidobacterium sp. B4079. Taxonomy (NCBI): domain Bacteria; kingdom Bacillati; phylum Actinomycetota; class Actinomycetes; order Bifidobacteriales; family Bifidobacteriaceae; genus Bifidobacterium; species Bifidobacterium sp. B4079. The sequence goes on from NZ_JAFNMH010000003.1 coordinate 180,938, forward strand.
GGTCAGGATTCCGTAGGCACGTGACCAGTCCTGCGGTCCTGAGCCGTCCTTTTCGATCAGCAGACGGGCCTGATCCACCGTATGCAGGTAGGTCAGCCAAGCCTGGTCGCTGTACTTTGCTTGGTTGTTGTCGAAGCGGTCCCGCACCTCCCGGAGTTTGGCCCGCGCCTCTTCCTGGGTCTTGGACTTGTCTGGGAGCCGCTCGATGCGCAGGTTGTCCAGGACGAAGTCCTGATACCCGCCGAAGTTGGCCGAATCGCCAGATGTCCCCTGGCGGTCGGGCGCCTTTTCGGTCGAGTAGATGCCAAACCAGGAGGAGTCCCGAGGCCCGCCGGTCAGGTCGAATTGATAGTGGGCGGTGGTGCCCAAGGCCTTATCCAGGGGTTTCAGCTGGGTGCGGGCAGGGTCGAACTCGCCCTGCCCTACGGCCAGAGCATAGGAGCCGGAGGAACCGGCCTGGTAGTCGAAGGAGATTCGATAGGTGGCTCCGGTAAGGAACCGGGCGTTCTGGGGAATGGTTTGGTAGACCAAGGTGTTGCGTTCGGTAAGCCCGTTGATTTTAACCGACCAATCTCCTTGCAGCGCATCGTCCATCTTCTTGACGTCCCAGCCCGCCTGGGTGTAGGGGGCGTGAAGCTCGGACAGATGGACGCGGTTGTCCTCCACGTCCTCTGCGCCCGAGACCACAAAGGGCCATATGCCTTGAGCGTTGTGCTCGAAGTCATTGGTCAAGGTCTTCACGCCACCATCTGCGTCGGTTTCCAGACCCTTGTACTCGTTCTTCACCAGGCGCAAATTGTCGAAGTAAGCGGATCCCTCACCCTGATGCGAAAGGGTCAGAATCGGATGGCCCTGATCAGGCGCAGTGAAGAAGACGTACATGTTCTGGAAGAGGCTGCTGCCATCCACCGTGGCACAGTTGGTGTTGTGGGGGTCGGCCTGCACGAAGTTTTTGGCCAGGCTGCGTCCAGTGGAGTTGGCAGCCAGCGGCTGGTCACCGTTGCGAACCTCCATGCGTGCCTGGCCGTCGCTGCGGTTGTCCACACCCGCATAGAGGGCGTAACGTACACCAGGCTGCAGATCCTTTATGGCCTGCGACGATTCGACCCGGCCATTCAGTTTGAGCATTGGATTGCCGGAAGCGCTTTTGACGATGGCGGCGCTCCCAGAACCCTTGGTCTGCCAATTATCTTCAAGGCTTTTCTTGCCGCCGTTGAAGCCAGTATCGACCAAATGGGAACCTGTGCTCCAGGCAATGTCCGGATTGGCTGAGGCCCCGCGATGAACCACGTAGGGAGTTCCCGCTTTGGCGTTCAGAGTGATCTGTCCGTTGACCACGGGTATATCCAATGGGTCGGTCTTGCCCTGGTCGCTCAGACGGTAGACCTTGACTGCAGACAGATCGTGCCAGGAGTCGGGCAGTGTCCAGGTGGTCGTGCCGCCCCGGGCGTTCCAGTGATAGAGCTTCTGGCCGTTCGCAGACAGCGGCTTGCCTGTCTTGGCATCCCAGAGCCATGGCAGCAGGTAGGACTCAGTGCCTTGGCCACTGCCATCTCCGGGCGAGACCGCTCCTTGCAGGATGGTTCGGCCGTCCAGGGTGATGGTGCGCTCGCGGTAGGCCGACGATGACTGATCATTGGATCCACGGTCGATGATCACTTGGTGGCCTAGGTCGTCCTTCAGAATTATCCGCTCCTGGCCGTTGTTGGCTGAAGGATCCTTGGGGGACTGCTGGTCCAGAGGATTGTTGACCCAGCGGGTCACTTTGAAGTGCTGGATGAACTTGGTGGACAGATCGTGGGTGTAAAGGTTAGCTATATAGGCATCGTAATCATTGCGGCCCTGCCAGCCCTCGAAGTCCTTCATGCTGTAGCCCCCTAGGAGGGGAGCGTTGGCGGCGCCGCCGTAAGCGGGGTAGTCGCCGTCCCAGCTATCCTTCTGATGGTTGCGAAGGAAACGCATGACCTGGGAGTTCTGCCCCTTGAGAGTGGAGCCTCCGTAGGTCAGATCAGCCGCCCAGTGCTGGAAGGTGGCGTCATACTCGTTGGCTGCGCCGAACTCGGTGGCCACTCGCCAGCCCTTGTCGGTAATCATCTTGGAGAGCTTGCGGGTTTCCCAGGAGTCCTCATTGCCGGAGGTCTGATTGCCCCAGACATCCACATAGACGAAGTCCAGATTGTCGCCCACCTTTTTCTTAAGCTCGCCGAATCTGGCTTGGCGGGAGCCTGATGCCAGGTCGTGGATGCCGTCGATGCCGACCGCCTGATCAAGCCAGTTCCAGCCGTATTGCAGACTGCCGTCAGACCGGCGGCGAACCAGATCCTCGCTGAAGGCCTTGGCCTCCGGGTACATCTCGTCGGCGTTGACATGCACGCCGAAGCGGGCGCCGTACTTGGCGCCCTCCTTCATCAGGGTGTTCATGTCCCTGGCTCCGCCCATCCGGGTGCCGATGTCCCCATAGTCCGGGTGGCCGGAATCATGTCCCTCGTTGGCATAGCCCTTGAGCAGGACGGACTGACCCAGTCCATCGGTGTTGAGGTCTACCTTCTTCACATTGTCCAGGGTGCTTAGGAAGGGGTTCTGGGCCTGGCTGCCGAAGTTCATGGCAATGCGCCAGGAGACCAGATCTGGCACCTCCTGGGCCCCGTAAGGGTTGTTCATGACGGATCGGTAGGCGATGGCCCCGTCCTGCCAGTCCACCCTCCCGTCCTGATTTTCGTCGCCGGTGATGGCCACGGCCATCTTTGGCATTTCGGTCTGTTCGACGATAAAAGTGCGGTTCTTGGAGTCCCGGACCTGGCGATGGTAGTACCAGGCCGGGCTGGACAGCCCGAGGGATGTTGATCCATGAATGCTGGTGGCGTCCGTGAGCACGCGGGTGTTACGAGCGCCTCCGGCCATAGAGCCGCCGGCCGTGGTGCCGTCATGTTCGCTGTTGCTCCATAGTCCAGCGCTCAGTGATCCTCCCGAGACGAACCCATAGGCGTAATCGGACTTGTTCGGATCGACTGTGGTGTCGTCAGTGACGGGGAAGGTGGTGTCGCCGGGCACCTGGGTATTCGAGGACATGCGTGCGCCAGTGAATTGAGCCCCGTCCTGATCGCTGCTGACGGACACCAGATCCTGTCCGGGCAGGGCTATGGTCTGGATGGGATGGCCTTCTCCAGCGGCGTTTTCGATCTTGGTGATGTCCAAGTGCAGGGTGTTGGCCTTGAGCCAGAGGACCGCTGTCACGGTGACATCGATATTCTGGTCGGGCTTGTGGGCGCGAAGCTGGTAGGTGGCCTTGTCTGTTCCCTGCTGGGTGAAAGTCACGTCCGAATCAGTCAGATCCATGTCTATGCCATTGATGTTCAGACGACGCAGATCCTCATGTCGGCCGTACATGACCCTGTTGTCCAGCTTGGTCATGGTGTACTGAACCACTGAAGGGAAGTGCTTTCTGACCTGCACGCTCATCTCGGAGGTGCTCAGGGTGACCTTGGCCTCTGGGGTGGCTCTGTTCAGCTGCAAGGATCCCAGGTCCAGGTCGGCGCGGTCCACCTGTATGTCCCTGGTGACGTCCTCATAACCCTGCTTGCCGATCTGCAGGGTGTGTTTGCCTGATTTGATCCGCTCCAGGGTGAAGGCGCCTTCGGCGTCTGTCAATGTCGAGGCTCCCGTTATATGGACCTTGGCCCCGGCGATGGCTCCGCCGTCTGCATCGACGATTCGTCCGACGACCGAGTGCAGATCAGCTGGGTCTTCCTTGAGCTTGAGCCTGACTTCAGTGATCTGATTCTGATAGACGCCGGCCTTCATGGCCAGTCTGCCGGTTAGCGAGCCAGCCATTGGGCCGTAGTCGACATCCTCGAAGGCCGCGCGTCCATCTACGGTGAGTCCTGCGCTCTGGCCGGTCCAAGTGATTCCTATCGTGGTCGGGGTATCCTGGGTCGGGGCCGGAAGTCTGGTTCCCGTGTACCATTGAGCGTCCCCGCCGTAGCGCTGCCAGAACCAGCCCCCGGAGTCATAGCCGATAAAGAGGCCGGAGTTGGGATTACCGTACCCTAGATAGAAACCGAACCTATTTTCTGTGCCAGGCTGGGGCGAGCTCATAGTAAGGGTCAGAGCTCCTGGGCTGGTGAAGTCATAGGCGGTGGCGTCCAGAGCGATGGCCGGGTACTGCTCGCTGGCCGTCGTGGAGTTGCCATTGGTTGCTGAGGCTTTGAAGCGCAGCCAGCCGTTGGCCTTTTCCAGCACCTCGCCGCCCTTGGCGGTGGAGGGGTCCAGAGACCATTCGTGGTCTGCAGGATTGACGGGAGTGATCCGTTGACTGATATCAGCAGCTCGGGTTCTTGCTCTTGATCCTGTAGCCGGGGTTGAGGGAGCATTGGTTTGGTACGGCTGACTCCCCGTGGCAGCGAAGGCAGGATCTGCAGCCCCTGCGGCAGCCAAGGCGAATACTGTCGCCAGGGTCATGGATATGATGCGTTTCATATTCTAGACAAGCCTCCTTGCCGTCCACGTAATGGCGGGCGACCGACCCATTCATTCGCGGAAGAGACTGCCCGGAACTACGGCATCATTATTGGGTCAGAGCGTCACGTCAATGTCAAATGTAAGTGTAGTAAAGATAATGTCAGTGCACAAGTATAGATAGGTCCAAAAATCAGGCTTGATTGTTTGTATATGTACTTGTCATATTTAGGCAGAGAGGTCCTTTGAACTCGATCTGCGGTCTCGGCGGCAGTTGATGCACATGGCTGAATGGGACAATGGATGAGCGATTCCCCTCTCATGCATTCATTGGTGCAGGATGTATGTCCATTGTCACATTGCGCTTCAGCCACAAGCAGGTGATGCTAAAGCTCAAGATCCACAGGTCGGTCAAGACTACGGGGAGGATCATGGTTTCGCCACTCGCCCGTAGCGGCAGGGACAGAACGGCGAAAGGAAGTGAATGCGGCTGCTGCAGGGTTCGGTCAGGCGGTTTGAGTGGTCGACTTTCGCGTCCCCTTCAGAGGGATAATGCCCAGGAACAAGGCCGCAATCATGATCAGGATGCTCAGACCGAACATGATGATGTAGCCGTGGGGTTGGTCAGCGATGGCGCCCCAGAAGAGAGCGGCGAAGGCCGAAGCCAGGGATCCCACCATTTGGATCCGGGCATAGATGTTGGTGTAGTCGTGCGAGCCGAAGACCGCTGTAACCAGGATAGGCGTCTGCACTGTAGTACAGGCGTAGACCAGGCCAAAGGCGAAGGCCCCCAGCAGGAGGAGTGCGGGCAATCCGGGGAAGGCGACCATGAGGCAGACGCCGAGAATGCCGCCGCCGATGCCCAGGCAGAGCCCGCCAACGATGCTGCCGTCGTTGACCATGCCCAGGACCACTTTGCCGATAGCCTGACCGGCCATGCAGGAGGAGGCGATCAGGCCCGTGTAGGCCGCCATGGATGGCAGTGAGGCCGCATAGGAGGGCAGAAACTGGTAGATGGTCTGATTCATGGTGATCAGGCCACAGAAGAGCGCCAGCGCCCAGAAGGCAGGGGAGTGCAAGGCCTGGGAAGCCGTCATCCCTACGGTAGATGCGGCAGGCTCTGGACTTCTTTTGTCTTTACTTACGGTGCCTGTGCTGTTGGAGGCAGCCTCAGCTGCAGCAGGCTCCTGGTCGGCGGCGCCGTAAGGATGCAAACCCATCTGTTCGGGCGTGCCGCGAATGACGAAAATGGTGAAGGGCAGGGTGACCACCAGAATGAGAACGGCAAAGACCAAATATCCCCGCCGCCATCCATCAGGGGCGGATCTGATGATCATGGTGCCTATCTGGTTGAAGATTACCCCGCCTATGCCGGTGAAAGCCATGCACAGACCGATGAAGAATCCAACCCGTTTGCGGAACCAGGCGTTGATGAGTGCGGGTACTGACAAATAGAGGATGGGCGGCATGCCGATTCCCAGAACCACTCCGCATAGATAGAACTGCCACATGGCGGATGATCGGGACATACCCAGGCAGCCCAGACCGGCCAGGATGGTGCTTGCCGTCAGGACGATGCGCAGATCGTAGCGGTGCATCAGCCATCCGGCCACCGGCAGGAAGATGACCATGGTGATGCTGAAGATGCTGAAATACCCAGTGAATGCGGCCTTGGGAACACGGAAGTAGCTGCTGACAGGAGTGAAGAAGATGCCCGCGCAACTGCAGACCAGCGATACCGGGATGGCTGTGAAGACGATGCCCGACAGCACGATCAGGTACGGATAAACAGCCTGTTTTCGTGATGAGGGCTGTGTCGGTGTCGTCGACATGACTGGGGCCTTCCTCTTGCGGAATCGGGACTAGCCAACTGCTGCTTGGTTTGTATGCTCCCATTGATCTGCGGTTCGGCTGCTCTGAATGTCCACTATGGGAAATGAAAATGTGAACTCTGGTCCAGCATTCGATCTGAATTGCTCATCGCCATGCGGATTGCAGAGTTTTGCGTCATTGTCGCTGTTGCTTTATGCGATGGCTTGGGCCTTCACCGCGCATTGAGCTTTGGCTTTTAATGTGGTTGCAGCACACGCTTGCACCTCCAGCGACTCGAAGTTGTACCATCAGGCCAATTGAGGATCAAGGAAAGGTGGGACGGTTATGACTGTTGCGGATAAGACAGTGCTGATCACAGGAGCTTCGTCAGGCATCGGGGAGGCCACGGCGAGGCTCTTGGCGCAGCGAGGGGCCAAGTTGGTGCTGGGCGCTCGCCGCAAGGATCGGCTGGATAAAATCGTCGACGACATCGTTCAGGCGGGTGGCCAGGCTGCCTCTATGGCTCTGGATGTGACCGATCGGCAGGCCAATGAGGACTTCGTGGCTTTCGCCAAGAAGCAGTTCGGTGGAGTGGACGTGGTATTCCTCAACGCCGGGCTCATGCCCAACTCGCCCCTGTCGGCCCTGCATGTGGACGAGTGGGATCGGACTATTGACGTCAACCTCAAAGGTGCTCTGTACGGCATCGCAGCGGCCTTGCCGGAGTTTACCGGGCAGCGTCACGGACAGTTCATCGCCACCTCTTCGGTGGCGGGCCTCAAAGCCTATCCCGGTGGAGCGGTCTACGGAGCGACTAAGTGGGGTCTGCGTGATCTGATGGAGGTGCTCAGGATGGAGTCCGCCCAGGAGGGGACTCATATTCGTACCTCTACCATTTACCCGGCGGCCATTCGAACCGAGTTGCTGGATACCATCACAGATAAGCAGACTCTGGCTGATATGAACAAGACCTACGACAGCTACCAGATTGATCCCGAACGGGTGGCCCAGGTGGTGGCCTTTGCCATCGATCAGCCTGAGGATACCAATGTATCGGAATTCACCGTAGGCCCTACCATCCAGCCCTGGTGAATTCCTCTGCCAATGCCTTTAGTCGCCGCTGGAGGAAAGCAGACGGATGCCTGATTGAGCCATGGCCTTCCGGGCTTTGACACCCTGATCCTCGCTGACCGGGACAGTCAGATCCTCGAAGACCGTGACCTGGTAGCCCAGTTTTGCGGCGTCAAGGGCTGTATCCTTGACGCAGTGAGATTCGGCGATGCCTACTAGATCCACTTGGTCGACGCCAGCTTGCGCCAGGGCATCGGCCAGGGTGACCCCAGATGATTTGGCCGCAGCGAACTCCTCCCTGCTCTGGATGCGATCGGTGTTGTCTTCGATGCCTTCGAATCCGGAGTAGGCGGCTGAATACTGGCCCTTTTTGAAGTGGTGGGCGATACCCAGCTCACGAATTCTGGGATGAAGCTCCGCGCCGGGCGAGCCCGCTACGCCGTGTCTAGGCCAGGTGTCTACAAAATCCGGGCAATCGGACCAATGAGATCCGGGTTCGATGTGCCAATCCTGGGTGGTGGCCATGTAGACGTAGTCCCCGGCATGGCCGTGGACATAGTCGGCGATTTTGCCAGCCGTGGCATTGCCTCCCTCGACTCCCAGCTCACCTCCTTCGCAGAAGGTCGGTTGAACATCCACGACAATCAAAGCCTTGGACATGGTGATCACTCCCTTGGTCGAAGTTGGCGGTGTGCAGAAATCATTCTGGTTGAAGCTCGACAATCATTCCTCTTCTGCGCCAATCTAATTCTCGCAGACGGGCTGGTCCTCCGATTCCTGTGGCTGTGCACATCGGCGAGGCGGGCAGCAAGGTGGATTGAAGGTGGCCACTTGGGGCGGTTCCATACGGCCTTTAGCGTGTCTGCTTGGTATCCTGAGTGCCAGGATTGTGCGAGGTTATGACAGGTGCCTTTAGTGTGGCCCGTCTCTTCCTTGTAAGGCTGGGCCCGCATCGTCCTAAGGGAGGGAGTGGCAATGCGTATCAATGAGTTCGGGCAGCCTATTGGTGATGCGGTCTCATTTGCCGGGGCCATGATGCCGGAGTCCGTCGAGTTGATAGGCAGGATCGTTCTGGCGGTGCCCTTGAGCGCAGACCAAAGCGATGCCTTCTATGAACGGATTTTTGGTCCGGATTGCGACGAATCCATCATGACCTATAGCAGGCAGGACCTTTATCCTGATAGAGCTGCATTCGATGCAGGGTTCGAATCCATGATGGCAAGCCGGGACCCTCTCTTTTTTGCGATACTTCGCAAGCCGCCGGCACCTGATCCTGGCGCCGGTCCATCTGCAGTTGGAGAGTATCCGGGCTTACGAAGTTTGACGAAACCTGATGACTCGTCGGATCTGTTGGGGATGTATGCCTTGATGCGGATTCGGGCGGACATGGGAAGTGTGGAAATGGGCCATGTCATTTATACCAGGGAGCTGCAGAGAAGCAGACAGGCAACCGAAGCCCAGTATCTGATGGCTCGGCATGTCTTCGAGGACTTGGGCTATCGAAGGTACGAGTGGAAGTGCGACAGCCTCAATGAGCCCTCACGAGCTGCGGCGCTGAGGCTGGGATTCAAGCCTGAAGGCCGGTTCAGGAATGACATGGTCTACAAGGGCCGGACTCGGGATACGGATTGGTTTTCCATGACGGATAGTGAATGGCCGGCAGTGAAAGAGCGGTTGGAGAACTGGTTGGATGATGCCAATTTCGATCAGCATGGCAAGCAGAAGCGCCGTCTGCAAGATTGTTAAATCGAATACTGTCGCCTGCGGATGGGATTTCAGTAGCCTTGATGAGGCTGAAATAGGAATTCATAACTCGGGCGGTAGAGTGTCATTGCGGCGCATCAATGCAAGCGGAGCTCCTTCGAACAACATCTTGCCGCCCGCAGTTCCGGCTCCTAGGTCCATATTGATCACCTAGTCAGCCTGACCGATGAAGCGTAGGTTATATTCTATGGCAATGATAGTAAGGCCTTTGTTGACGATGAGTTTGCGCAAGAGGGCAATCTGCTGCAGGATGTCGGGTTCATGCAGACCGTTGGCAGACTCATCCAAAATAAGGGTATTGTGAATTTCTTCCTTGTGCAGCTCGCTCTTGGGAAGAGTGTCCAGTAGGCCAGTCCGCGACATTCTTCAAGACTTTCGTGGTTCGGCCTAGCGCCTCATGATATTGGTGCATAGCTTCGATGGCAGTCAGCTTAAGTGTCTTAAGCGACGCTGAGGCCGCGGAATCCGGCAGTCAGAGCTACAAGATCGATATTCTGGATACTAAAAAAGCCTTGGGCTGTTTTTCAAGACCTATTGGCGGAGGATACGAGATTCGAACTCGTGAGGGCGTGAACCCAACACGCTTTCCAAGCGTGCGCCATAGACCACTAGGCGAATCCTCCAAGTGCCGCTGAGAGCCATATGACTTCCGTAACGGCACAACTGAAAACTATAGCATGGACGGCCGATATGGCTGCTCCCGGCGTGTGGAGACATATGAGTCTGATCGTCCTGTGCTCCGGTGAATGATGCTCACAGTAGATACGGCAGCAGCAGGCCGGTAATCCGGCGCCCGAGCCGTTGATACCCTTCCTGGCTGTAATGCAGGCCGTCAGGCATGAAGCGTTCATGCCCCTTGATGAAAGGGCTGATGCCGCTCTGCACAAACAGGTCAATGACCGGGATGCAGTAGCTGGCGCATATCTCCTTCATCCTCTGCACATAGTCCTCCTGCATAAGGTTGCAGGCGTTGCGCTGACGGGTGTTGGGGTAGTTCTTGGTCGGGTGGACGAAGTTGTTCTGCGTGGCCGTGATGACGACCAGGTTTTGCGTGGGATACATCTTCAGCAGACCAGTCAGCATGACGTTCAAGGCGCCGGAGAATGTATGGCTGTCCGTACTGTTTTCCTCACCCAGCGGTATATCGTGTTGGAAGTCGTTGACTCCACCGAAGATCACGACATCGTCTGCCTCGGTATCCATCTGCTCGAACCGTTCGATGAAGGAATCGTCCCTGTCTTCGCAGACGGCGATGCGCGACCCGCAGATACCGTAGTTCCGCACCTCCTTGAAAGGTATGAGCCGCTGGAGGGTCTGGGTCCAGGAGATGCTTTGACCTCCTGAATCCAGACCGTTGTCGCCCCAGGTCGTCGAATCTCCAAAGCAGTTGATGATCTTGTCTTTGAAGTAATCCTCAGACAGCATCATGTCTTGTCTTATTCCCTTTCTTCCCATGTCTGATGGGGTTTACTTCTGGAATTCGGCCTGGATTTCCTCCAGGGTCTTGCCGTTGGTCTCGGGCAGGACGTTCCTGGCGAACCATGCCATGACAAGGCAGAAGATTGCGAAGATGATGAATGTCCATGTGGCTCCGATGCCGTTGAGCATGATCGGGAAGCCCTGCCCAACGAAGAAGGAGGCCAGGAACATGGTCAGGGAGCAGAGGGACTGTGCGCGGCCGCGAATGCGGGTCGGGAACACCTCGGACATGATGACCCAGGCCCCGCCGCCCCAGGAGAGCTCGTAGAATGCGGTATGGGCGAGGATTCCTATTACGATCAGGATGTTCATGAGCGTGTTGAACTTGCCGATGGAGAAGAGGAGTGCCAGGGCCAAGAGGGCGCCGGCCATGGCCACTGCGCCCCAGGTCAGCAGCTTCTTGCGGCCCAGCTTGTCAATGTAGACCATGAAGATGGCCACGAAGATGATCTTGACCACGCCGATGCCGATGGTCTCGATCAGGGATGCATTGGCGCCGATGCCGGTCTTCTGGAAGATGATGGGAGCGTAATACCCGACTGCGATGGTGCCGGTGAGCTGCTGGAAGGCGGCTGCCAAGAGGGCGATGAGCAGGGCGAAGCGGATGCCCGGCTTGAAGAGCTCGCTGATGAGGCCCTTTTGCTCGGTCTGGACCGTCTTGCTGATCAGACCGACCTCGTCCTTGGCGGACCTGGCGCCGTTCATGCGGGTCAGAACCTTCATGGCCGTGTCGGTGCGGCCTTTTTCGATCAGGTAGCGCGGGCTCTCGGGAATGAGAGGCGTCAGGATGAAAAAGATGATGGCGGGAATCATGCCCGAGCCAAACATGAACCGCCAGCCCCAGGCGATGTTCCAGTCAGGCGGGTTCAGATTGGCTATGGTGGCGTTGACTATGTAGACCACGGTCATGCCGATGGCGAAGGCCAGCTGGTTGGCGCTGACCAGGGTCCCGCGGATTCTGGCTGGCGCGACCTCGGAAATATAGAGCGGGACGATGGTCGAGGCCATGCCGATGGCTATGCCGGACAGGATGCGACCGATGATCAGTATCGTCACCGTGGGCGAGAGGGCCATGGTCAGGCTGGAGAGCGTGAAGAGGAGGCCTGCAACGATCATGACGGGTTTACGTCCTGCATGGTCGCTCATCCAGCCGGCGACCAGGCACCCGGCCATGGCTCCCAGAGCCAGCACAGCCGACACAAATCCCACCTGGGCCTGGGACAGTTTGAAATGTACAGAGAAAAAGCTGATGGCACCGGATATGACGCCTTGGTCGTATCCGAAAAGCGAACCGCCGATGGCTGCTATCAGTACGACGAATATGACATATTTGGATCCACTGGTTTCCTTTTGTTCTGGGTATCCTGTGCTCATGCTGACTCCTTCATCAGGCATTGGCTCTCATACACAGAATGTGATATATCTGACACTTTTGAATCTCAGTAGTTGTTGCCAGACTTTGCGCTGATAAAGGAGTCGGGATGAGCCGGGATTGGTGGAATCTACTCGATCTGGTCCAAGGACAGGCCAAGGGCTTCGGACACACGCCGGCCGTAGTCGGGGTCGGCCTGGTAGAACTGCTTGGTCTCTAGAACCCGGATTTCCTGGTCATCGACGGAGCCCAGGGTGTTCTTGATGGTCTGGATCAGGCGGTCCTTCTCTTCGGGGCTCATCAGCCTGTAGAGACGGCCGGCGGCGGAATAGTAGTCCGTGTCGTAGGGGCGGGAGTATTCGGTCTGTCCCTGGACGGCATCGCCATGCATACGGGCATCGTGGTCCTCCACAGGGCCGCCCTTGCTGTTGGGCTCATAGTTGACTGAACCGTCCTGGCCCTGGGCCATGAAGCCGTCGCGCTCGTAGTTATGGACCTGGTTGACGGGTCGGTTGACGGGTAGCTGTTCGTAGTTGGCGCCCAGACGGTATCGCTCGGCATCCTTGTATCCGAACAGGCGGCCCTGCAGCAGCTTGTCGGGCGATGGCTCGATGCCGGGAACGAAGTTGGCGGGGGAGAAGGCCGCCTCCTCCACATCATCAAAGTAGTTGGTCGGGTTGGTGTCCAGCACGAACTCGCCTATTTCAATGCGCGGATAGTCCTTCTTGGAGACCACCTTGGTCACGTCGAAGATATCGTCCTTATAATCCAGGCCCTCCTGATAGGGAAGGATCTGCACGCAGACCTTCCACTTGGGGTAGTCGCCCTGGTCGATGGCATCGTAGAGGTCATGCAGGAGGAAGTCTGTGTCCTCAGAGGCGATCTTGGCTGCGGTCTCATCGGTCATGTTCTTCACGCCCTGCTCGCTCAGGAAGTGGTACTTGACCCAGAACTGCTCGCCTTTCGTGTTGACCCACTTGAAAGTGTGGCTCCCGTAGCCGTTCATGTTCCGGTAGCTGGCCGGGTTGCCCCTGTCTCCCATCAGATAGGTGACCTGGTGGACGGACTCAGGGGAGTGGGACCAGAAGTCCCACTGCATCTCCTGACTGCGCAGGTGGGTGGCCGGATCGCGCTTCTGCGAGTGGATGAAGTCGGGGAACTTCAGGGGATCATTGACGAAGAAGACCGGAGTGTTGTTGCCTACTATGTCGTAATTGCCTTCCTGGGTGTAGAAGCGCAGAGCGAAGCCGCGCACGTCCCTCAAGGTGTCGGGGTAGCCCGATTCGCCGGCCACCTGGGAGAAGCGCAGGAGGATGGGCGTGGTCTTGCCAGCTCCATTGAATAGGTCTGCCTTGGTGTAAGCGCTCATGTCCTTGGTCAGGGTAAAGCTTCCCTTGGCTCCGGCCCCCTTGGCGTGGACCACGCGCTCCGGTATGCGTTCGCGGTTGAAGTGGGCCAGCTTTTCAAGAAGCTGGTAGTCCTGCATGAGGATGGGTCCGCGGGTGCCCGCCGTCTGGCTATGGTTGTTGTCTGCCCAGGGCTGCCCTTCGCTGGTGGTGAGTTTGTCGTTCATATCTGCTCGATTCCTCTTACTTCCATGATGCTTGCGATCGACAGTCCCATGCGGGCCAGGTCTACGGCCCTGCTCCTGGTTAACCGCTCAATCGCTGATAGCAGGACTCCTCATAAAGCCCCGCTGCTTCTACCGTATCTGAGAGAGGATGGAACTGTTGGATATGCGCGCGGGATGAGAGTCGGATATGTCACCAATCAAGCAAGATGCCTATGGGCCGCCATAGAGAGATGAACCTGTAGCAGTCACCTGCAGGAAAGCCGTCGGCTGCGCCAAATGGCGGCGGCTCATGTCGGAGCACTCCTGTCAGAGCATCTGTATGAGTTCTCCCACATCCTGGATGACCAACTGGATGTTGAGCCCGGTCAGGACAGCCACGATGATCCAGGCGAGGAAGGCCATCCATCGAGGGTTGGCGTACTTGCCCATGATCTTCTTGGAGGAGGTGAACCAGACCAGGGGAATCATGGATATGGGCAGGGCCACGCACAGGAAGACCTGGGAGTAGACCAGCAAGCTATCCAGGGCGGACTCCTTGCCGCCGAAGGCGATGGTGCAGATCAGCACGGGGATGATGGAGATCACACGGGTGACCAGCCTGCGCAGCCAGAGAGGGATCCTCATGCGGATGAAGCCTTCCATGACGATCTGCCCGGTCAGGGTGCCGGTGATAGTCGAGTTCTGACCTGAGGCCAGCAGGGCTACAGCGAAGAGGGTGGAGAGGAGGCCGGATGCCACCGGCCCGGCGATGGTCTTGTCGCCAAGTGCCTTGTAGAGAGCGGTGAAAGTGTCCAGCCCTTCGCCGTGTCCAAAGAACATGGCCGCACCCAGCATCAGCAGTAGGCAGTTGACCACGAAGGCGGCGGACAGCTGGATGTTGGAATCCCAGGTGGCGAACCGGACCGCGTTGGCAACCTGACGGTCGTCGCTACGGTCGAAGGCACGGGTCTGGACGATGGATGAGTGCAGGTAAAGGTTGTGAGGCATGACCGTGGCACCCACAATGCCTAGAGCCATGGTCAGCTGGCCGTTGCCCAGGATGGCCTTGTCGGGAATGAAGCCGCGGAAGACCGCCGGCAGATCCGGCCTGGCCAGGAAGACCTCGTAAAGGAAGACCGCCATGATGACCAGAATCAGGGTGGCCACGATGGCTTCGATGCGCCGGAAACCAATCTTGGTCAGCAACAGGAGGATGAGCACATCCAGGACAGTCAGCGTCACCCCTAGGATTAGCGGAATGCCGAAGAGCAGCTTCAGAGCGATGGCCCCGCCGATCACCTCGGCGATGTCAGTGGCCATCACTGCCAGCTCCGTGCAGATCCAGAGAGCGAAGCTGAGCCGGCGACTGCTGTGCTGGCGTGTGGCCTGGGCAAGGTCTAGACCGGTCACGATCCCCAGCTTGGCCGACATGTACTGGAGCATCATGGCGATCAGGCTGGAGATGAGGATGACGCTCATGAGCAGGTAGCCGTACTGGGCGCCGCCGCCGATGGAGGTGATCCAGTTGCCCGGATCCATGTAGCCGACTGCCACCAGAGCGCCCGGGCCGGAGAAGGCTGCCAGGTTCTTCCAGAAAGAGGTGGTGGATTTGGGCACTTTCACCGTGGCGTTGATCTCCTGCAGGGAGCGCCCGTTGGCCGTCTCGACGATGGAGTGGGATTGGTGCTGCCGACTGGATGGCGGAGTCCTTGTTTCGGATCCGGCTGGACTGGCGGACCCTGAGGCGGGTCGGGTCTGGGTGTTCGGCATGTCACCTTCCTTGATTCTGGACCGTGGCGGTCGTGTGGCCGGCTATAGACTTCGACCCTTCGAAGTCTAGTGGCGCTTGATGAAGAATACCAGGGGTGATCTGTGACAATGTCGAAATATGTCCGCAGGGTTACCTGCGGGTCGTGCCATAAGGCTGTGCTATACACTGTGGAACATGGGAATTGCCGAATTGTCCTCCAGCGCCCAGGATTACCTCAAGGTCATCTGGGATCTTCAGGAATGGGACCAGGGCCCTGTCCAACCCACTGCGGTTGCTGATAGGACAGGTATGAAACAGTCGACGGTCTCAGGTGCGCTGGGCCGTCTGGTCGATGCCGGTCTGGTCACCCACAGGCCTTACGGCAAGGTCGAGCTGACTGAGACCGGTCGTCGCTATGCGGTCACCATGGTTCGGCGCCATAGACTGCTGGAGACCTTCCTGGTGCAGGTCCTCGGCTATGGCTGGGATGAGGTGCATGAGGAGGCGGACAGCCTCGAGCACGCTGTCTCCGACAAGATGGTGGACCGTATCGACGATTATCTTGGACACCCTACTGCGGATCCACATGGTGATGCCATACCATCGGCTGAGGGGGACTTACCACCCATACCTACAACCGTCAGACCTCTCTCGGATGTGGCTGACGGGGCGACGGTAAGGGTGCAACGAGTCAGCGACGAGGATCCGCGAATACTTCGTGCTCTTAGCGATCACAATATAATACCTGGTTGCTTGGTAAAGGTTAGGGCTCGGCAGACCAATGATGAATTCGTCATGAGTCTTGCAGGTTTACGTTTCAACTCCGAGGTCTCGTTGAAGGACCCCTTGGTCTTGTCTGCAGAGCAAGCTGCCCTGATTCAGGTCAGCCTTTTATGAATGAGGTGTAAGCTCATACCAGTTTGAATACGTCAACGATACAAGATGAAGGATCGCGGGATGGATCCGTGTACGGATGACCGGCAGGAGTTCCAACGAATATCTGCTACTAGTGCGGCTGATTCCTCTGAAGAGGATAGACCAGTTTGCTCTTCTTGCAGTGATGTAAAGCATCCGCAGGTCCTTGCCGCATTCCGTTCTTGGGCGATGCCTATGGCTTGTTTTTGCGGCACGCTTGTCGCTCTGCTAATAGTGCTTGCTTGGTTTCCGAGAGATTCTGCAGTATGGACTCATCCTATACATGCTATTGATGCACCTTCTCATTATTATTTCGTCAGAAAGCTGCTCAATGATGGGCTCTCTGCAGCGATGCGACTTAATCCCAACGATGGCTTTTACCCTCCGCTATTTCATCTCATCGTTTATGGATTGATCCAGTTGAGTGGATCACTTGGAATTCAAATGGGGCTATTCGCAGCGGTCAACTTGGTTTGGATCGTTACTTCAGGTCTGGTATTCCCCATCGGGATGCTGCTATGGTGCTCCTGCTTCTTCAAAGATCTGAGAATCAGATATAAAGCCATATTGGCCCTACTCATCCCTGGCTTATCAGTCTCTTCAGCCGCTCATCCCTACTGGCTTTTCAATGCCGGGCCTTTGTTCTCCTATGGTTTAGCTATGTCGCTACTGCCGTTTTTATTGTATGCGGGATGGCAGCTGATCGATGCGGCAAGAACGGTATCCAATCGTTCATTACATAACATAACCTACTGGCTTGTAATGAATCTCATGCTTTGGCTCGTCGTGCTGCTTGCTCATCCACGTATAGCTTTTACTTATCTGGTACTTATGGGATTCTTTATATTATTCAAATCAAATTGGCAATTGGTGTTATCTATGCTTTGCGCAGTGGGTTTCGCTGGAATTGCCTTTTACTGGTATGTATCTCACCGTGATCATGGCAAGAACTTCTCCCAACCCTCAACCTGGTTCCATACTTTTCGCCCCACGCGTAGTATAGGCGAATCCTTGTGCATAGTTATAACCAACTATTTGCCAGGCGTTAGCGGCTGGGTGATGTCATTATGCGTAGCGCTGGCAGTCATTGCTGCATTGCTGTGGTCGGGAGACAGGCTCAAGGATGGGTTAGCTCTGGTCTGCTCATATGTGCTGACTGGCGTCATTTTCGTATGCAGCGCTGCCCTATCCGGACCATTGGCTAACATCATTACTGCGGCTTGGTATCGAGGTGAAACCAGACCACTAACAATGATACCCCTGGCAACGATTCCGCTTCTTGTCTTCGGGTGCCGTTGCCTGCTTCTGTCAATAGATTCCCACGGCCCACGACTAATTGTTCAAGCGGTCAATTCTCACCATCATCGAATTGGCATCGAGCCAAGTTCCAACAAACTACATAGAATTCAAGGTTTTATCGAGTTATTGCGCACGGTGACTTGCTCAATGCTCGTCCTTTTACTGATATTGGCTAACATGAGCAATGATGTTAAGGTTCTGCAAGCGGATGTCGCGAGAAGTAATGCCGATTGGCAGACAGTTTGGAATGAGCAGCTCACCTATGACAAATATGTTGTTTTGACACGTGTTCGTGCGGCTGTTGGCACACGTGGAGTGATCATTGCTGATCCCCTGAATGGTTCCA
Organism: Bifidobacterium sp. B4079; assembly: GCF_026537385.1. Lineage (NCBI taxonomy): Bacteria > Bacillati > Actinomycetota > Actinomycetes > Bifidobacteriales > Bifidobacteriaceae > Bifidobacterium > Bifidobacterium sp. B4079. The sequence continues at coordinate 198,753 of NZ_JAFNMH010000003.1, forward strand.
TGTATGGCATGACCCTCTACGGGCTGAATATGCTATATCCGGTATATAACCCTATGGATACCAAAAACGGCAAAGTTTTTGCAGATGCAGAAAGGGCGTTTGCTTCAGGAGACGATAAGCAGCTTCTGGAAACTGTATGCCCAGTAGACCCTTCTTATACCAGCCATAGTCATCAATCAGCCAGGTCTGATCCCAAATATTTCCTGGATTTGGGGCCGCAGGCACCTAGTCTGCAGATGTTTACCTATAGGGCTCAGTACAATCCTTTCCACAATAAGCGTCTGATAAATGATTATATACACTCGGGTGCTATGCATAAAGTGCAGGAATATGATGCGCCACCGGACGCTCACGATGACTGGGCGTTATACAGATTCGCCTGTCATTGATGAAGTGTGGTCGAGATTGAGGTAGCGGACAAAGTGTAGTTTGATTTGGGCGTTCGCATCTATGGTGTCGCGCATGCACTATGTTCGATAAGGGACATTTAGTGACAATTGGTCCATTGGTTTGGGAGGCTATGTAAATGATGTCTAGATGGTGTGCATTGTTCCTTATGTTTGGAATGATTCTTGCGCCGACTTCTTCCGCCTTTCAGGGATTAAACGATACCGTTCATCAACAGAGTGTTGAGTATGGATATTCAGGCAACAATGGTGTATCTGGAATGAACGACAGTCAGTCGGCGGGATCGGTTGCTGATAACATTCCGGACAATGCGACCATGGTGTCCAAGAATTTTGCAGTAACAACAGATGGAGAAGTCAAGAATATCGTTACAGGCGAGGTAGTCGGTGATCCGAAAATCATCGGTACCAATGCTCATCCGGCTGATCCTCTCTACCGAACAGGCGGAACAGGGTTCATTCCCCACAAGGTAAGCGAGGTTAGAGAGGGGCTTGAGCATGATAACCATACGTCTGCATCTTTTGAGAGGTCATCAATAGCTCCTTCTGTGGGCATGCCTGAATCTGCCCGGATCGGCGTTTTGTCATTACAAAACAATGGCTATGGCGCTCATTGGGGAACATACGGAGGTTCACAGGCTTTTTTCGAGGCCGACGGCACCCTGTTCGCACAGCAGGCCAAAGGAGTCATTGATGTTTCCCAATGGCAGCATGATATCGACTGGAATGCTGCTCGAGGCGCCGGAGTCCAGGCGGCCATCATCCGCTTAGGGTACGGATGGGGAAATGGTCTCGATAAGAAGGCTCGTCGTAACATCAACGAATGCAAAAGGTTGGGTATACCTTTCGGCCTTTACCTGTATTCATATGCCTATGATGCCGCTACCGCCAGGCAAGAAGGTGAAAGTACTGCAGATCTGCTTCGACAGGCAGGGGTAAAGCCTTCTGACTTGGGCATGCCGATATATTATGATCTTGAACACTGGGCCTGGAAAGGTCATGTGCCGCCTACTAGCCCAGCAGCCTATGACAGCATTGTCGATGCTTGGTATGAACAATTACAGGCAGCAGGTTTTTCCCGGCTCTCCGTATATTCGTATACCAGCTATTTGAATACAGCGCTTAACAGCGTGCGAATTCGTCAAAGGACTAACTGGGTCGCCAGTTATGGTTCCCGAACAGGATTCGCTTTTCCTGCAAATCGTCGATGCTGGCAGTACGCTGACAATGGACGAATTTCAGGTATCGTCGGAGCTGTAGATCTAAATGCATGCGGAGTACTGACTCCAGAGGCCTCCATTGATATGAATCGTCTGGAGTCCGTCAATCTGCCTGATGGGAAGTACTACATCAATCTGCACAAGCGTGATGCCTCAAGTATCGATATAGCCGGCGGCGGTCTCAGCCGAGGAATTCCCTTGCAGATATATTCCTATAACAACACTAAAGCCCAACAGTTTGAATTCAAGCGGCAGGGTGATGGCAGCTACATAATTGCCAATGTGAATTCCGGCAAGGTGCTGGATGTTTCCAGTGGCCAAGCTCATAACGGAGCCACTGTATGGCAATATGACTTCAATGGTACTGCTGCGCAGCGCTGGTATTTGCGCGAAGCTGGCAATGCCTACTATTTGCAGTCTGCACTGGGCAATTGGGTGCTTAATGTGACTGCTGGTTCCTTTGCAGATGGTTCGGCCGTCATTCTCTCTTCGCCTGATGGTAGTGATTATCAGCGTTTCCAACTGGCGTCCACGACTCCAGTGGATGCCTCATCGCACTACATGCTGGAATCGAGGGCAGGTGCCGATCTTGTCCTTGATGTGCCGGGTGCGTCCCACAACAATGACGTTGGTCTGCAGCTGTATGGCTGGAATGGCACCGATGCACAGCTTTATGCTTTCACACAGGTGGGCAACGGTGTTTATACCATCATCAACGCTGCAAGCGGTAAACAGGTAGAAGTGCAGGGTGGCCGCAATAGCAACGGTGCGAAAGTTCAGCAGTATGCTGGCAATGGCACGCAGGCTCAGCGGTGGATGATCAGAGATTTCGGTGGACAATCGTTTGGTTTTATAGGCAGTGCTTCGAATAAGGCTTTGGATGTTCCTTCAGGTCTGGCCATAGCTGGAAAAGGATTGCAAATATACACTCAAAACGGTTCGAAAGCTCAGCAATGGAAACTTACAAAAGAGATGACTGAACCTGATCGTCTTGCTTGGTCGCATCGGAATGATTTGCCGGACGGACGCTATCGCATACGTTCGAAGATCAATGGCTCGTATGTCATTGACGTGTCTGGAGGCTCTTATGAAGATGGAGCGACAGTACAGTTATATTCTGACAACGGCACTGGTGCCCAGTGGTGGTCCGTGACCCAGGACGTATCAGGATATCGCACTATTGTGAATGAACGTTCTGGGAAGGTGCTTGATGTGGCTGGAGCAGCTTCGAGCAATGGCTCAAGAATCCAACAATATCGCGCCAACGGCACAGATGCCCAGAAGTGGATCATCAGACGGGAATCCGATGGTGTCTATAGCATTATTTCAGCTTTAAGCATCGATAAACTCATAGATATTCCATCAGGGCGAATCACCAACGAAAACCATCTGCAGCTGTATGCAAGCAACTCCACAGGAGCCCAGCGTTGGAAGTTCACCCGGTAGAGCAACAATAAGCAAATTTCTTTGTAGGAGCGCATAATCCCACAATTACTCATCCAAAGTGCCGCCGCAAGCATGCAAAGAGGTTATTGTTCTCTATGAAGCGTTTCCGATCATTCTTAGCAATCACATCGAGAATGATCCCGGTAATGAACATCAGCAGACCCGCGAGTATGAGCAATACAGATCCGATCAGTGTGGGGATGCGGGACACCAGACCAGTGTGCCAGAACTCTATCATGACCGAGCAAAGGAAACCAAAGCCGATCAGACCAATGACGGTTCCTAAACCGCCGAAGAATGGCAGCGGCTTATATTCGCGGATCATGCGGAAAATAGTGGATAGCACTTTGATGCCGTCGCCTACTGTGTCCAGTTTGCTCACTGATCCGGCAGGTCTATCACGATATTGTATAGGCATCTCGTAGAGGCGGATGTTCTTATCTAAGCTGTGAATGGTCATTTCCGTTTCGACTTCGAAGCCTTCGGACTGAATCGGGTAGGTCTTGACATAGGTGAATGAGAATGCGCGGTAGCCTGTCATTACGTCGGTGATATTAGCGTGGAAAAGCCCATTGATTGCTCCACGAACCATCCTGTTTCCAATGTTGTGGAAAGGCCGCTTGTTCTCTTGGAAATACGTCGAGCTTAGACGATCTCCGATGACCATGTCATAACCTTCGAGGATTTTATCGACCATGGCCGGAGCCGCTTCCGCAGGATATGTGTCGTCGCCATCGGCCATGATATAAACATCAGCATCGATATCTTCGAACATGGCACGGATGACGTTGCCTTTGCCCTGACGTGGTTCTTTTTTGACTACTGCGCCTTCCTGGGCAGCGATTCGTGCTGTGTCGTCTGTGGAATTGTTGTCATAGACATAAATGGTCGCCGAAGGGAGCGCTGTCCGAAAATCGTCAATCACTTTGCCGACGGTAGGCTGTTCATTGAAGCATGGGAGAAGTACAGCTACCGAGGCAGCATGTTTTGTCGGAATCGTCATAATATAGAGTTTACCGACATTCGGGTACAAGGCAGGATAGGGACAAGCGCCGGTCATTCATCCCCTTGAAGTACTATGACGGTTATGACTACTACGTTTGTTCCGCGAAATATCATCGTGACCGGTGGGTGCGGATTCATTGGTTCTAATTTTGTGCATTATGTGGTGGACCATCATCCTGACGTGCATATTACCGTTCTGGATGCGCTGACATATGCTGGGAACATTAATAATATTAAAGGTTTGCCTGAGGACAGAGTCGATTTCGTCCATGGAAATGTCTGTGATGCAGCGTTGCTGGATCGAATTGTTCCTGGACATGATGCGATTGTGCATTATGCTGCTGAATCCCACAACGACAACTCCATCGCTAACCCCGAGCCGTTTGTCAGGACGAATGTCGTTGGCACATACCGTCTGCTGGAAGCTGCCCGTAAGTATGACATCCGCTATCATCATATAAGCACGGATGAGGTATACGGCGATCTCGCCTTGGATGATCCCGCCAGATTCACTGAGGATTCTCCCTATCGCCCGTCATCGCCCTATTCGTCGACCAAAGCTGCTTCTGATCTGCTTGTCAGGGCCTGGTATCGCACATTTGGGTTACGTGTGACCTTGTCCAATTGCTCAAACAATTACGGTCCATATCAGCACGTGGAAAAGTTCATCCCGCGTCAGATCACCAACATATTGGAGGGTGCCCGTCCCAAGTTGTATGGCGATGGCCGCAACGTGAGGGACTGGATTCATACAGAGGATCATTCTTCAGCTGTGTGGACCATTCTGACTAAGGGAAGGATGGGGCAGACGTATCTGATCGGCGCTGATGGAGAGCGTGACAATGTCACAGTTCTGCAGGATATCCTTCGCGTTATGGGCAAGCCAGAAAATGCCTTTGACCATGTCAAAGACCGGCCTGGCCACGACCGGAGATATGCCATCGATTCCACGAAGCTGCGCACCGAGCTCGGGTGGAGGCCTGAACATACCGATTTTGAGGATGGGCTGAGACAGACTATCGCTTGGTATGAAAATCACCGAGAATGGTGGGAACCAGCAAAAGCTGCAACAGAAGCCAGGTACAAGCGACAGGGACACTGATAGTAGAGTGAGCAAACGAGCTCAGTAAGCATGGATGGTTTACTCAGCTTGTCAACTTTTTAATTCGCAGGGAAATGCCGATTCTGAGCGGCAAGAAAGGCTTAATGGGTTTCCAATGTCTTTGGAATTTGAAAAAAAACTGCGTGTAGAGCGGACCAACATCCCGGGGTTGCTGGTTTTTGACCTTTCAGTGCATGGTGATAATCGTGGCTGGTTCAAAGAGAACTGGCAGCGGGCGAAAATGCTGCAGCTGGGTCTGCCGGATTTTGGCCCGGTTCAGAACAATATTAGCTTCAACGCCAAGCGTGGAGTGACCAGGGGAATTCATGCAGAGCCTTGGGACAAGTATATTTCCGTTGCTTCTGGTGAGATATTTGGCGCCTGGGTGGATCTGCGCCAGGGAGATACGTACGGACAGGTGTATACAACCAGGCTCGATCCGTCGAAGGCAATTTATGTTCCTCGAGGGGTTGGCAACAGCTTCCAAGCTTTGGCAGACGGAACCGTATACACCTATCTGGTTAACGCTCATTGGTCTGCCGAGCAGAAGAAGAATTATACATTCGTCAACTTAGCTGATCCTGATCTCAATATTGCTTGGCCGATTCCATTGGAGGAAAGTGAACGGAGCGAGGCTGATTTGCGGCATCCCATGCTTGGTGACGCCATTGCCATGGCACCGCGGCGTACTTTGGTGACAGGAGCTCATGGGCAACTGGGTCAAGCAGTGCGCAAATACGTCGAAGATCATCATCTTCAGGGTTTTGATTTCACTGATATCGATGATTTCGACTTCTCAGATGCCCAAGCCTATAAACGTTATAACTGGGATCTGTATGGAACCATTATCAATGCGGGAGCTTTTACCGCTGTTGATAAGGCAGAAAGTGAACAAGGACGAAAATCCGCTTGGAAGGCAAATGCTCAGGGGCCAGCTTTACTGGCAAAAGTTGCGGCCGCACACAATATCACGCTGATTCATATTTCCAGCGACTATGTTTTTGATGGCCAAGCGGATATGCATGATGAGAATGAGGCACTGACGCCATTAGGCGTGTATGGCCAGACCAAGGCTGCTGGTGACATCGCTGTAGCTAATGCACCCCGACATTATATTCTTCGCTCCAGCTGGGTTATAGGGCAGGGTCATAATTTCGTACGATCCATGATCGGACTGTCCAACCGTGTTGCCGATCCTTCTGATGTATTGGATCATGTTACGGTTGTGAACGATCAATTTGGCCGTCTGACCTTTACTGAGGATATGGCAGAAGCGATATTTCATCTCTTGGATTGTCAGGCTCCTTATGGAACATATAATCTCACAGGGGCCGGCCAAATCCAGTCGTGGGCTGATATTGCCAGAGCCGTCTTCGATCTGGCCAACGGTAATGGGAATGCTGTGCAACCAGTGAGCACAGCAACATATTATTCCGATTCAGGGAATCCCGTGTCGCCTAGGCCGATTCATAGCGCCTTAAATTTGGACAAAATTGAATCAGTTGGCTACAGTCCCAAGGATTGGCAAAAGGAACTGGTGAATTACGTTAGGCGGTTGACTGGTGTTCAGCATTGATGCTTTGAAGGCGACTCACATAGAGAGACGTCCCCTTCCACGAGTACAAGTCGTACAGTTGTTTGAGAAAAAAGGATACAGATAAAATGCATGATCTTCGCCTGTAGCTCGGATGCTCACTTTGTATCCACTGACCACAGTTACGTTCGAACAGCGGCTGCCCGTTAGCTGAACTATAGGTAAATTGGGACTGTATAGAAAGAGCCTGTAGAACGACTTTCTACCATTCCACATGTCCCTGGTAATTGCCCCTGAAAAGAAGTCAGGGGCTTATTCGGCACAACCACATGGTTGGCTAGGCGGGATCGCTGCTGATTTTTAGGAAGCAGGCGTATGCATACGATGGCAAACGATAGAGCAGTTTTCAGACCGAACAGGCGACGTCCTTCCAGGGTCTTTGCGTTGGAGTTTGAAGTCTGTCTTTGTCGGCTCTCTAAGAAGAAGGCAAAAGTACCTGTATCGGCTCGTTGATCCTTTTGTTATTGCTCCGCAGCATATGCAGTGTAAAGCAGGATAGGTGCAGTGCCCCGGGGTAAGAGGTGCAGGTTTCCTATCAGCAAGTAACAGCTAGCTACTTGGCATAAAAGTTGCACGGTTTTGGTAACTTTGGAGGCAGATGCTCTCTTTGAGAGTGGTCTACGGTCAACGGAGCTTTCAAGTTAAGGCTATTGAGACTTTTCCATGCTCTTGAACGCTTTTTTAAAGGAGAAGAAACCTATGAGCTCGCGGTTATCGGCATTCAGGGTTGGTGGGCTGGTTCACCGGATTGGCGTGGTCTTTATCGCTGTGCTCGCTGCAGCCTATTTGGAAATGTTTCTAGAAGTTGCGCACGAAGATCGTACACGCATGCCTTTAGGGCTCCTTTTCGACCATGGTCAACCCCTACATGCTCTGCGTTTCGTGGTTTTGATGGCGATAGCCGTTGTTGCCCTGTATATACTCAATTTTCACGCGCGTCGTTTTCTGCACGTTCTGCATGCTTACCGCTGGTGTATCGGGTGTTCAGTAATCATTGCATTTACGCTCTTGCGCATCAGTGGATCTTCGCTGGCATTCATATCCAACTATATTGGCGGTGAGCCTTATAACGGTACTTTGTTTGGCATTCCTAGGTCAATTCGTTCTGATGAATGGTCAGTGTTTACTCCGCTGGCTTTTTCGCAAGCGTATTCAGGGTATTCACGAGTATCGTCCATACCTGAGGCCAGCGCGATCGATACGACCATGGTCTATGCACAACCGGCATGGGCATTGGCCACCTTCTTTCGACCATTTTTATGGGGCTTTATGCTATTTGGCAGCGATAGAGGTCTAGCTTTCTTCTGGTGTGCGCGGTTAGTCATCCTTCTGCTTGTTTCCTATGAATTCGGCAGATGGCTGACCAAGGATAATCGTCAACTTGCAGCGGCCTATGGAGTTCTCATAGGTTTGGCGCCGATAGTTCAATGGTGGTTTGCCGTCAATGGCACAGCCGAAGTGCTGATATTTGGTCAAGCAGCAGTCCTTCTTTTCAGAGAATATCTCCGTGCCAGTTCAAGGCTCCATATATGGCTTCTGGCGATAGCCGCCATATATTGCCTCGGCGGTTTTTTGCTGGTCTTGTACCCACCTTTGCAGATTCCATTGGCATATATTTACGGATTGCTTGTCATCTGGCTCATTATTTGCCGTCATCGCGATGTGCGGCTCCCGAATCGTTCACCGCTGTCTATGATCGTTCCTATAACCCTGGCATTTGTAGCTCTAATGGTTTGCATCCTGATGGTTATCTATACATCCCGGCAGGCAATTTTGATGGAGAGCTCCACTGTTTATCCAGGATCGCGTATTAGCCATGGAGAAGGACTACTTCAATATCTGATGGATTATATTGCGAATTTATTTATGCCGTTGGAAGAGCATCAAGTTGTTCCTAATGCTCCAGAACGAGCTATGTTCTTTTCTCTGTTTCCAATTGGGCAGATACTAGGTATTCGGGCTCTCTTAAAAAAACGTGACGGTTTAATTATACTTTTGTTTGTTTGTGATTTGATTTTCATGGTTTATGGATTGTTCGGCTTCCCTGATTGGCTTTGCCGCATCAGCTTGATGGGACGGACGACTACAGGCAGAATCAAATTTGCTTTGGGGTTCATTGATTTGATTCTTTTGTTTAGGTCTTTGTCCTTGCTGCATAACGACGGGAATGACGAAGTGCTGCTGGTTGCTTCTGGGAATCGTACAGTTAAAGCACGTCTTTTACGTAATGCCGCTTTGGCCGTCGTCTCAGCAGCCCTGCTGATTGGCGTGACGGTATTGTTGTCAGCCTGCTCACCGCGCAAGATATACTTGATCTTTTTAATGTCGTTACTGACTATCATGCTACTTGCTGTTTTCGAATGGATTTCTGGACGCGGATACGCAAGCCGGCTGTTTCTCTCATCGATTTTGATTGTGGCTCTTGCAGGATTCTGCGTTAATCCTATGCAGCAAGGTTCCCAGAGTATTCACGAGGGCCAGGTTGTCGACATGGCATTGAAAGAGGTCTCTCGAATTCATAATTCAGACGAAGGACGACCGACGGTATTCATAACAGATGATTCTATTCATGGGCAGGCATTGATTGCTAATGGTATTCCTACCGTCAATTCTGTGAATATCTATCCGCAACTAAAGAGATGGCACATTATCGATCCGCAACATACAAGCGAAAGGGTTTATAACCGATATGCTTATGTCGATATAGACTTCACTAATACGGGACGCCCTGCATTCAAGTTGGTAGCGCCTGACAGGATGCTTGTTAGCATTCCCGTGAAGGATCTGCATAAAATTGGTGCAACGCATGTGCTGACTAGTCGTGATCTTACTGAATTCGTGGACGGTCATAGGTTCTTGCGCAGGATAGAGACAAGGAATCATCTGAATCTTTATGAGGTGGAAGTCAATTAAAAAGCCTTGGTGCACGTTCGTGGTCAAAAGATTATGAACGTGCTTGATCCAGCAGGTAAAGCACAAAATTACACAGGTCATACGTTGAGGAAGGATTAATCGTGCAATTTGCTGACTGTCTACTTGGCGATACTGTATAAAAGGATGATCGTCGGCTGCTGATTGTTCACGGTGTAAGGGCAGTCCTTCGTCGCCAAATCCCCACCCCTGATTGGGTAATGGCTCTTTCAGGATAAAATGCCAACGTACTCTGAGAGGATAAAGTTTTACATGCCATCGGTGAAATTGTCCTCGAAGAGTTACCCCCCCCCCTATATGTGATCGACTCTGGTGTTGGTAACCAGTAACAAAGCAACAGCATATATGCTAGGGACCTTCTCCATGCAATATGGTAGATCACCGATTTCGTGAATATTCTGGATGTAGAATGTTTCAAGGGGTCAGTTGCCTCTTCAAGACTCTTGTCGGTATAAGTGCCGTCAAGAGCTGTTTGATATTGAGACCTTCGAGATGTCACAATTGTCGGCAAATGCTAGGAGCTCTCTCGTTGCGGGATCAACGCCGACACCTGTACTTAGTTTATGGTTGTCGTTACCTCAGTATGCCATACTGATGTGGGGATCCTATTCTGAGTATTAAGTGCATATCTCTGCAGAACAATTCGTGGAGCCGCCACCGATAAGTACAATGCTCATATTGATGTAGAACTGATTTCAAATGGGAATCAGGCAATCCGAAGTATGCACGCTGGAATCATATACAAATACGATGATGCTGGCTGCAGCTTGAAAAATAATCAGGTTAGGAATAGGGCTATCCGATACTGAGGTGAAATCAGTCAGATACTGTTCCAAAGTAGCTCAGAGTACTGTCTTGTCATGTTCTTTCGGATTGATTTGGTCTGATAAGCTGACACTAATACATTTATTACTGATCTGGAAGAACCACGTATGCTGTACTTACGAGGAGAGTATCACGGAACAGGCAAACAACTTCACAGCTTTTATTGCTCTGATGAGGGAATACTGGCGTAGATTCAGACGATGGTTAGGTTGCCCGGCCTTGTTTTATCTATTGGTAACGCTTCCTTCCGGCATATTGATGATTGCATTTGATAAGCGGCGTTCATGGCCTGATTATCAAGATCACTGGCATCGAGTACTTCAAATAGTCAACGGTCATTTTCTTGCCCAACCGAATCCGGATGGCAGTGGTGGGTATGGCGGCCTGGATTCAAACGGTGTCTTTCAGGTTTTCAACAATACAGCGATCAATTCGCCATTAGTATATTTTCCAGGGGTGCTCGGATGTGGGCATCAGCGTTTGGCAGCCCTGTTCACATTGATAATATGCGCTTTGACCATAGCTGTAGGGGTCCGTATCTCAGGTCTCTATTACCCCGCTTTCCTGGGCATCGGACTTTTGCCGATTGTGTTTACCTCAATCTGTTGGCCTACGGCCGACGCGGTTACGAACGCTTTCAGCATTGTATTTGTAGCCTATGTGGTTCATCTACTCCAACAAACCGGACCGCTGAAACAGCGCTCTTTAACAGTTCTGTGCTGTATGTCGATACTGCTGGGCTTCATTAAGATCACCTGTGCTGTTTTGGTACTGCTGGTTTGGTTGTTGCCTCTTTCCAGAAAAGGCAAGGACAAGGCTAAAACTATGTGGTCGGCTGCAGCATTATCTACTGCATGCACAATTTTTGCCTTATTGACCTGGATGTCTTTGACTTCGCGAATACCACCCAGTGCAATAATTGATCAGCATGGATTCAACTTGGCCAAAAAAAGGATTTTTCAGCATCCATTACTGATGATCCGGAGCTTGATCGTATCATTCATCCAACCTATCAATACCACGGGGGACAGTCACGATATCGAACGTAACGTTCAATTGTTCACGGGTATCGGGCCGGATGCACTTTTGCCAGCTGGAGTCATGGTTCCCGTGCTTATCATTTGTTGCCTGATGATCATCAAAGGATGTGCAGGTATGCACCATGGCGGTCGAATTGGCATAGCGATAACGGTGTTGATTGTATTGGCATTTTTTGCCCTTACTGGAGCAGGTTTGGAATCTTCATGGGGTTCTCATTCTTTAGGAAAATATATTGGAGGGCTTCAGAGCAGGTATTATATTCCGATATACGCGGTGCTGGTTTTGATCATGCCTAATTTTGGGATACGTTTTGACAATCCCAAACTGCTGAAAAAGGTTGCTGCAATTTTTGTGGTCTGGTCATATATCGGCATGCTCCTGGCGCACTGTTTGCCATTCCAATGACCATTAATTCCTGGGCTGGCTTCAACGTAGCCGCTCTGTTTTTATGGTCGAGGTTCAGAAAACTTATCCTTTTATGGTTTCCAGTCCGTCTAATCGGGTTCCTGTTATGTATAAAGCGCATAAAGTCAGCGGACCAGCTCCTGTGTAATGCCAAGAGCTAAAGGAATATTTCCATTCCATGTCGTTCGCCGGATCGAGTTTATACGAGTGGGCGGAGCTTGCTCCATTTCTCTTGCTGACTCATCAAAAGTGCTCCTCCCTGATCTGCTCTTAGCGAATGTAATATCTGCGCAGTTCAATGCGCGATCAGGCCCTTCTCAGAATTCGATCCGAATCAACTCTTTGCACGGCGTAGTAGTTGACGTTCTCGATGAGTCTGCCGAAATAGCCAAGGTGGGTCCGTGGCGTGCCGACCATGATATGCCCGGCCACGCCTCCAAGCCCCAGAACAATGCCAGCATGCTGAATGGTGTTGACCGGGTAATAGAGCTTGGCTCCAACAACTCCTATCCGTTGCAGCTGGGCGAAGGAGACCATGCGCGTCATCCAGAGTGGGCTGATGACCTGAGTGTCGTCGTTCAGGAAGAGAAGGTATTCCCCCCTGGCCTCCTTGGCGGCCAGGTTGTTGATGCGGGAGAAGTTGAAGGGAATGTCGAGCTCGAGCACCCTGAACCTGTCGCCCAGGCGCTCCTTGTATCTGGCATACAGATTCTTCATGGCAGGGTTCCTGCTGCCGTTATCAACGATGAGCACCTCATAGTTCGCGTACTGGGTCTTCCCGATAAGCGAATCCATGCACCGCTCGATATTGTCATAGCCATCCTTAGTAGGAATAATCACCGACACAGGACCAAGATCGTGAACAGCATCGCTGATTGGATTGGGAGGTTATCTTCTATTCCAACTGATATCTGCTTGCTCTTAAAAAGAGCGATTCCCGATTCTCGAGAAAATGCCTGAATGGTGACTGCATCCTGCGATTTTGGAAAAGAAGAGATGGCCGGCAAAAAATATTATTCCGGGATTTCTTATTCTACTCTGCAAGCACACGGCAGCAGCCATGGATGGTTCGAGCAGTGCTGACAGCAGAACAAGATGATAAAGATTTCCACGTAATTCAGAACAGCATCAGTTTGAACGCTGCCTCGGCGTTATCCGGGTCATCCATGCTCCTATGATACAAGCTCCATGGGCAGCGGAGAATTCTAGGCGCTCGGATGTATTTTTTGCTTGGGCAAAGGTTCGGCCAGGTCTTTATCATTTGCCTGCCTGCCTTACCTTCAAGGCATTTAGGTGCCAAGAAGTGCGGACAACATCTTTCCAATCCGGAGGTACAAGCCAGTGCATCCCTATTGGTCCCTGGAACGAGAGGAGACCTATCTCTTTTTCAGCCTTGCCGACTCTCAGCTCAAATAGCCCTTGCCTTGACCAATGCGAACTGAACGAAGCTGATGCGAATCAGCCCATACAGGTCTAGGTCTAAAACTCGAAGCCCTGCTTCAGATCATGGTGAATGGTGGTGGTGACCGGCTACGGCAGGTATGTATGCTATTGTCAATGCCTGGGACTCTTTTGTCGTTGGAAGGGCTGGAACGAACCATAGTCAGCAGTGTGCACGGAAATCTAGGGCATGGAGTCGGATAAGCCTGGCAAGGTGACAGATGTCTTCGACGATTATGCCATCGAGGAACAGCATAGAGAACATCACAAACCAAAAATAGTATGGTTTTGAACAGATTCCGCCACTGCATACTTCGGATCAGCTGGGTGAGTGGCAAGGAACACGATTTCGTCAAGATGATGATGGGATTGTCAGACCTGGTGGTGAATTCTCATAATAACTTGATTAGGCAGAATGGCCTTCACCAAAGATGCGTGTGCTGCCATCTTCCTTCGCTCGAATTTGCGGGCAATGTATTCTACTTACATCCGACCAATTCTAGGCCCATGGTTCCTGCTGGGATGAAACCGCAAACTGCGTCTTCGATCAGGCTAATGGCAACGGTGGCAAGTGAAGCCAGTGCCTTCTGGGGACCTCTACGTAGTTGCTGCTGGTCTGGCCTTTCTGGGGCCAACTTACCACATTCTCTTTCTGAATGAGATCAAGGCTTTTGGAACCAAGCCCAGAGATCGCGGCACTGTCCGACTGCGTCAAGTTTTTGCTCCCCGCTGACCGTATGCGGGGGAACGGCAGAGATTTTTCGCAGTTCATCGATTCCTGCAGTTGGTTGGCAGTAAGCTGTTTTCGGTTTGACACAGATGTGTGCAGTCATTAGTGCATGGATCATAAGAAAGGCGTCACGTGATGAGAGGCATCATTCTTGCAGGCGGTTCGGGCACCCGGCTGTATCCGCTGACTACGGTCACTTCCAAGCAACTGCTTCCGGTGTATGACAAGCCTATGATCTATTACCCTCTGAGCGTCCTCATGATGGCGGGCATCAACGAGATATTGATTATCTCGACTCCGATGGATATCGGTAATTTCCAGCGTCTCTTGGGTGATGGGAGCCGGTACGGCATCAATCTCTCCTACAAGGTCCAGCCCAGCCCGGATGGTCTGGCCCAGGCATTCATTTTGGGTGAGGATTTCATCGACGGTAAACCTTGCGCCTTGGTCCTTGGCGACAACATCTTCTATGGGAACGGCCTTGGCCGCACTCTGAGGAGCGCAGCCGGCAACCAGCACGGGGCGACGGTATTCGGCTATTACGTGGAAGATCCGCAGCGGTACGGCGTGGTCGAGTTCGATAATGACAACAAGGTCGTCTGCATTGAGGAGAAGCCTGAGCATCCGGTCAGCAACTATGCGGTCACTGGACTATACTTCTATGATGAGAGGGTTACTGAGTTCGCTAAGCAGGTTAGGCCTTCAGCACGTGGCGAGTTGGAAATCACTGATTTGAATCGCCTTTATCTTCAAGACGGATCCCTATGTGTTCAGACACTGGGGCGTGGCTATGCATGGCTGGACACAGGGACGATGGATTCCCTCTACGAGGCTGGCGAGTTCGTCAGGACCGTTCAAAAGGCCCAAGGTCTGCCCATTGCTGTCGTAGAGGAGGTGGCCTATGAGAATGGCTGGATCACCCGTGAAGAATTGGTCGAAGCAGGCCAAAGGTACGGCAAGTCTCCATACGGACAGCACCTGTTGGATGTTGCCAACAACAAGATCATCTTCAACAAACATGCGAATCAAGCCTGACGAATCAAAACTTGTTTCGAAGGTGCGGATTCCGTGGCCAGGAATCACTGGGGAGATAAATTGAAGATTACAGAAATTTTCAACAAAAAGAATCGGCTGTTGCTTAAAGCTATGGTTTCCACGGATTTCAAGTTGCGGTATCAAGAATCTGTCTTGGGGTACCTGTGGTCGGTTCTCAAGCCCCTGATGCTCTTTGCCATTATGTATGTGGTCTTTGTGCGTTTCATGCGATTCGGAGCGGATGTTCCGCACTTTGCTGTGGCTCTTTTGCTCGGCATCATATTATGGAACCTCTTCAATGAAACAACGACCGGAGGCATGCTCTCGATTGTAGGGCATGGAGACCTTCTGCGTAAGATTTACTTCTCCAAGTATGTGGTTGTTGTGGCGTCATCGATGAGCGCCCTGATCAATTTTGGGTTCAACTTCATAGTTGTCATCATCTTCGCTCTGATCAACGGTGTCAAGCCATCATGGTCTAACCTACTTATTGTGCCAATAGTGTTTGAATTGTATCTCTTGGCTTTGGGTATCGCTTTCTTTCTTAGCGCGCTTTATGTTAATTTGCGCGACCTGAACCCCATCTGGGAGGTCGTGACTCAGGCCGGTTTTTATGCCACGCCGATCATCTATCCGATCAGTATGATTTCCTCTAAGGCCGGCAACTATGGTCCTATTTTCGCCAAGTTGGACCTCTTGCTCAATCCTATGGCCCAGATTGTTCAGGATGCCCGACATGTGTTGATTTCCCCTGCTAACCCCACATTGTGGGAATGGGAGAGCAATTTTTTCATCGCCTGTTGGCCTGTCGTTTTTTCTCTACTGATCTTCCTGCTGGGCCTGAGGTTCTTCACTGTTAAATCCAAATACTTCGCGGAGCTGGTATAAATGAAGTTTTCGAATAAAACCGACAGCCTGCCTGAGGACGTGGCGCTGAGGGTTTCCCATGTGTCCAAAGACTTCAAACTGCCCTATGAGAAGACCAACAGCCTTAAAGGTGTCGTCTTCAACACGATTCGTCGTCAGAACGGATATACCATTCAGCACGTGCTCAAGGACATTTCCTTCGAGATAAAAAAAGGCGACTTCTTCGGCATTGTAGGTAAGAATGGTTCAGGCAAGTCCACACTCCTGAAGATCATCTCCCGAATCTATTCTCCAAATAGCGGCAAGGTCCAGGTCAATGGGAAATTGGTGCCCTTCATCGAGCTGGGCGTGGGATTCAATCCTGAACTTACGGGCAGGGAGAATGTATACCTGAATGGGGCTATGCTAGGATTTACCCGGGAAGAGATTGACGATATGTATGATGATATTGTCAGCTTTGCCGAGTTGGGTGACTTCATGGAGCAGAAGCTGAAGAACTACTCCAGCGGCATGCAGGTGCGACTCGCTTTCTCCGTGGCAATCAAATCACAGGGCGACATTCTTGTTTTGGATGAGGTGCTGGCTGTAGGAGACGAGGCTTTCCAAAAGAAATGTCAGGATTATTTCTTCGAAGCTAAGCGTGAGAGGAAAACCATAATCCTGGTCACCCACTCTATGAGCGATGTCCGCAAGTTCTGCAACAAGGCCATGCTGATACAAGATGGGGTCATTTCCAAATTCGGCATGCCGGATGACGTGGCCAGCGCGTATTCCGACTACTTCCTTGAGCAGCAGCAGAAGGCAGTGCAGAAAGACAATGAGGCGGTCCGTCTGGAGCATGGCAACGGCATCCGGATGGTCGATGTTCGGGTCATGGTCAACGGGAGAAACACCCAGCTGCTCGATATAAACCAGAACTTCACTATAAGAATCGTGTTCGAGTGCGACCGGGATATACCTCGTGGAGTCTTTGCTATTAACCTGATTGACCAGCAGGGCAGGGTGGCCCTAGCCACCTCGAACAAGATCAATTCGGACAAGGACACCTTCACCAAGGGACGCCATGAAATTGTATTCGAGATCGAAAACGTGTTGGCTTCCGGAGATTACCACGTCAATATTGCAGCCGCTTCAGGCAACGACCTTTTACTTAAGCAATCCACTGTGTACCAGTTCCAGGTTCGCAAGGCCAAGCTGTATGATCAAAGCTTGACTCACCCTAAGATCATTGTAAAGCTGACCTGATGATGACATCTAGGCGCATGCAGGGAGAACGCGTACTTATTACCCAGAGCTCTTTGGATCATATAGGGGGCAGTGAGGTGCAGGCCTTAGAGCTGGCCCGATACCTTCAGAGTGCTGGGTGCACCGTTACGGTCTATGCCTGGATTGTCGATGACCTTGTCAGTTCCCTGTTTATTCAGTCCGGCGTTCGGATTATCACCAGCGATATGGCGGAGTCTGCGGATTTGAGTATGACGGATTTCGACCTCATCTGGGTGCAGCACGAGGTCTTGCCTCGGGCCTTTTTCCGACAGGTCGCAGGACTGGGTTCCGGCCCTCGCCCGTGCGTGGTCTTCTCTCATATGTCTCCGTACCGTGAAGTCCATCTAGAGCAGCCCTATACCTATGAGTTGGAGAACCGACTTGCGGATCGGATCGTATTCAATTCTCCGGGAACTCTCGAGGCCCAGCAGAGGTACTTTCCCAGGAATGATTCCCGCTTTGCCATATATCCCAACCCTGCTCCGATGAGCTTTGTTGAGAGGCGGCATGCCGTTCGACCTGAGCTGGGCAGAATTCTCATTGTCTCCAATCACACACCGTCCGAACTTCTTCAAGCAGTTGACTCGCTTAAAGCGCAGGGTCTAGTGGTGGACAGGTTGGGCGATGTGACCGAGGAAGCCAATTCTTTAACCACGCCGGATTTGCTGGACAGGTATGATTGTGTAGTAACCATCGGCAAGACCGTGCAATACTGTCTTGTTCAAGGCATACCGGTTTTCATTTACGACCGGTTTGGCGGACCTGGCTATTTGACGGCGGAGAACTATGAGCGGGCTGCTCGGTTTAATTTCTCTGGCAGAATGGAGGGCTCCTGTCCATCCTTGGTTGCTGAGATCAGTCGTCATGCTGAGAGTACGATTGATGGCTCCATCCTGGCGGCTCAGATTCTTGAAGGGTACACTGCTGCTTGCAATTTTCAGACAGCTTGGCACGACGAGTTCATTCGCCGTTTTTCGATTGACAGGGCCGTGGACCGTGTGCTTGGTGATATGTCTGCCAGACCAGAACCCCTGACAGGCATTGATCAGGGCTATGTCGATTATCTTTTACGGAACAGCCAGATGATCGAGGATTATGTCCGCTCCAACCAGCTAGCCAACAACCCAAAATTGGCTTTTTACCGGCAACAGATTCAACTGTTTCGAGGCAAAAATAATGCTTTTCCTGTCAGCGGGCGGACGACGCTTTTTGAATCCATGCAGGAGGAGAACCATCTTGTAATACCGGCGGGCGATTATGGGATCTGTCGGATCGATTTTGGCGAGCTGCCCTGTCTAATTACCGATCTGACTGTTCGTGCGCCCGCTGCAGCCAAGGTAAAAGTTAGCTCAAATGCCTCTTTTGCGAATGCGGGTACTATGTTCTTTTTCTCCCCTGATCCCCAGCTTTATATAGAAACAGATCCCTCGGGGAAGGAGGTTTCACTGGCTGCTCGCGTATATCCTCTTGACCATGTCCCTCCCCGCCCTCTGGCCATGTTGACCGAACGGATCCGACGGCATCAGGACAGTGACCGTGTTGATCTTGAGCGATGGCATCGATTCAGAAATCAGCCGCTTGTGTCTTTATTGATCAAAATTTATAGGACTCTTAGAAGTGTGAAGACGAGGAAGCAAAAGGATGATCGTTCATAGCGCCATGAATTATGAGGTTTCCATTGAGGATCTGGTGAGAAACCCTACAACAGGCATCGTAACGGTATCCGGTTGGGCTGTGGATACCTATCGCAGGATCGCACTGGGCATACGATCCAAGGATGATGACGTCACCGTTGAACGGCAGGACAGGCCGGACATCACCACCACCTTTGAGCTGAAATCTTCAGCCCGACCGGGATTTGTCGCCGTAATTCCTGCTAACAAGGGGTCATTCAGTCTTTTCTTTATGATTAACGGTGCCGAGCGACCGATTCAGATAGACCTGGCATGCTTGGAACAGAGGCTTAAAAAAGACAGAAAGAGGCAACGCTTGAATCGGATTGCCCGTCGTCTTGTTCAAGACTCTTTCTCAGCCAATTTCAGGGCCTTGGTGAAGCATTTGAAGAGAAGGATTACCAAGCGGCAGAAGTTTTATGACGAATGGATACGGACCCACGAGGTAGAAAAGCCCGAGGTGGCGAAGCATGCCTTAGAGGGGTTTGCCAAGAAACCCCTGATTTCGATAGTGGTCCCCGTATATAATGTGGATGAGCAATGGCTGCGCAAGTGCGTAGAGTCTATAAAGGCCCAATGGTACTCAAACTGGGAACTTTGCCTGGCCGATGACCATTCCCCCGATGCATCGGTGCGGACCCTGCTGAAGGACATCTCCGCCAGTGATTCTCGAATCCATGCAGTGTTCAGAGAGAAGAACGGCGGGATATCCGCTGCCACGAACTCTGCTATTGAGCTGGCCACGGGGCAGTTCGTCGGCTTCATGGACAATGACGACGAGCTTGCTCCCAATGCCCTCTACGAGGTGGTCTTGGCGATCAATTCCGATCCCACTATCGACTTCATTTATACGGATGAGGACAAGATTACGGAGAAGGGAGTCAGATTTGATCCTTTCTTCAAGCCGGATTTTTCTCCACACCTCCTGCTGAGCCATAACTACATCACCCACTTCGTGACCGTCTCCAGAGCACTGCTGCAGAAGGTCGGAGGCCTGAACTCAGTCTTCGACGGGAGCCAGGACTACGACTTCGTCCTCAGAGCGACCGAGCAGGCGAAGAAGGTTCATCACATTTCACAAATCATGTATCACTGGAGGACCCTTTCCAGCTCGGTGGCGGGGGACCCCCGCAGCAAAATGTACGCTTATAGAGCCGGCAAGTCTGCGCTCGAAAATGCCCTTGAGCGTCGGGGGATCGACGGCAGCGTCAGTATGCTCGATAATCTCGGCACTTATAAGATCGACTACCGTGGCGAAGCGCCCTCAGTGG
Organism: Bifidobacterium sp. B4079; assembly: GCF_026537385.1. Classification (NCBI taxonomy): domain Bacteria; kingdom Bacillati; phylum Actinomycetota; class Actinomycetes; order Bifidobacteriales; family Bifidobacteriaceae; genus Bifidobacterium; species Bifidobacterium sp. B4079. The sequence goes on from NZ_JAFNMH010000003.1 coordinate 219,011, forward strand.
CTGTTGTTGCTTCAGGGTATACGGAGGAAAAGCTCCACGAGCTTGAGGCTGGAACTGACTACGCCAGGGTGAGGTTCGTGCCGGCTGGCGGGAAAGGTTACGACGAGGCTGCGCGTGGATGCGATGAAGACATCTTGGTCTTTTTGGATAGGAAGAATCCCAAAAGAACCGACTGGCTGACCGAGATGGTCAACTACATCCGAGACGATCAGGTAGGCGTGGTCGGCGGCAAAATCATGGATGGCCAAGGCCGCGTTGCAAATGTGGGGGTGACTCTGCGCGCGATGAAGGCGGGCCGGCCCTTTGAGATGCGAGGAGACTGGGACCAAGGCATTGGATATTACTTCCGCGACCTTCTCCCTCGGGACATGTTTGCCGTTACAGAGGACTGCATGCTCACTCGGCGGCGGGATTTCGAAAGAATGAGGGGGTTTGATGAGTCCCTTCCAGCAGGTCTTCAGGGCATTGACTACTGTGCAAGACTACAGCAGGAACACGGGCTTACCACCCTCTGGCAGCCTTATTCCCTCTTCGTCGACAATGCAGAAAATCTAGCGGAGATATCCCGTGATGACTTAGATCGATATCTGGCTGCTCATCAGGACATGGTTGATCCATTCGCCTCGGCTTTCTTTCCCTCCTTGAAGCCAGATCACGCCCCTCTTGAGGGGTCCATTGACCAGATTCTGGTTTCTTCGGATTTCTCCGCTATCACCGTGACAGGTTGGGCGGCCGATTTGGAAGCGCATGAGCCCGCGTTGATAGACATATCACCTGGAAAAAATGCCAGTCTGGGAGAAGTAGAGCGGATGCTTAGACCAGATGTGAATATGGCCATGGCCATGCCCATCGATTCAGAGCTTGGGTTCAAGGTAAGGATCGGTCTGCCATACGGGCTGGCAGCCTTTCGCTCTGAGCACCCTGCTTTGGTCTTTTCTGGCCCTTCCGGTCATGTTTCCATGTCTTTGAAAGTACCTCGCTCACGGGTAATGTTCAGGTTTGAGGACCTGCTCAGACGGGCTGCTGCTATTAGGCATCCCCGTCGTCTTGCTCGGTGCCTTTCTGATCGCTATTTGGCGCCTCGCCGACAGCAAAAAGCTTACAGGAAGCTCATCGCTCGCACTGAACATTACGATAGGGCGGCTGTTGAGTCCAATATCGAAAGTTTCGTGCATAAACCTCTGATCTCCATCTTGGTGCCTGTCTACAACGTCGAGCCGAGGTGGTTGCGGGCCTGTGTGGATTCCATCCGCAACCAGTATTACACCAACTGGGAGCTCTGTCTGGCCGATGACTGCTCCACGGATTCCCGAGTGGCTGCCGTCCTCAAACAACTGAACACAGAGGATGAACGCATCAAAGTCGTGTTCAGAACTGAGAATGGACACATATCGCGGGCAACCAACTCAGCCCTTGAGATTGCAACCGGAGAATTCGTGGCTCTAGTCGACAATGACGATGAACTGCCTCCTCAGGCCCTTTTTGAGGTGGTCAAGCGGCTCAATGCAAAACCTGAAACAGACCTGGTATACAGCGATGAGGACAAGGTGGATGAGCAGGGCCATCGGTTCGACCCGCATTTTAAGCCCGACTACGAGCCTGATCTTCTCCTGAGCACCAACTACATCAGCCATTTGGGCGTTTACCGAAAGTCCATTGTCGATAAAATCGGTGGTTTTCGGTCTGGATATGAGGGTTCCCAGGATTATGACATGCTTCTGCGGTTCATGGAGCAGACCGAGCCTTCAAGGGTTCAGCACATAGCAAAGGTGCTCTACCACTGGAGAACGTTGCCCACTTCGACCGCCTCCAGCAGTGGTGCCAAAGATTATGCATCGGAAGCGGGAATGCGTGCTCTTTGTTCGGCGATGGAACGCAGGGGAATCGAAGCTGATGTGGCCTCGGCCGGTCCAAGCGGCATTTACGATGTCCACTATCGCATTGATGGCTCGGCCTTGGTGTCGGTGATTATTCCTACTAAGGATGGCTATGACAATATCGAGCGGTGCATGGATTCGCTTATCGGGAAGACCCAGTACGCGAACTATGAGGTGCTCATCGTTGATAACGGCAGCAGGAACCCTGCCATGAAGAATCTGTATGCCAGATACAAGGAGCGCCTGGGCGACAGGTTCAGGGTGCTTGAGCTCGACATTCCCTTCAACTTCTCCCGCATCAACAACCTGGCCGCCAAGGAGGCCAGGGGGGAATACCTTCTCTTCCTGAACGACGACACTCAGGTCATCAGCCCACTCTGGATGACGCGCATGGTCTCCTTCGCCCAGCTGCAACGGATAGGAGTTGTTGGAGCCAAGCTCTATTACCCGGTCAACACCATTCAGCATGCTGGCATTGTTCTGGGGCTTGGAGGCGTGGCCGGGCATATCATGGTCGGCACGCCACGGACCCACCTTGGCTATTTCGGCAGACTCATCGAGAACGTCAACTACTACGCCGTGACGGCGGCATGTTGCATGGTCAAGGCCAAGGACTTCCAGGCTGTGTCCGGCTTCGACGAGGATCTGGCGGTTGCATACAACGATGTCGATTTGTGTGTGCGGATTCATGATCAGCTGGGCAAGGACAACGTCTGGGTTCATGAGGCGGAGCTCTACCATTTTGAGTCGGTGACTCGGGGAAACGATGCCAAGAATAAGCGGAAAAGGGAGAGGCTGGAAAGGGAGTCCGAGATTTTCCGAAGCAAACATGCCGATGCAGTTGAGAACGACCCCTATTACAACCCCAACCTATCCAGGACGTCAGGTAACTTTTGGATCCGAGAGGACTGAATTTCCAGCTGGCTAGGCTATATTTTTGATCTTGGCGTCATAGACCAGCTTTTCTAGATGTCTGACCCATGTAGTGATGGTGCAGCGGATTCTCTGGAAAATCCCCATGCTCCTGAAGAGGGTTTCGGCCCGCTTCCGGTCCAGACGCAGTTTCTGTTCGTTGCTCGGATCCGACCCTCCTGCAGAGGTTTCCGAACGGAGACCATCCCAAATGGAGTAGTAACTACGCATTGGGGTGATTCCGCTGTCATGAGCTAATTTGAAATTGGTAAGGCCAGCATAAACATTGTCTCTGTAGAAGTCCACGCTACGGAGGGTATGGGTTACGGATGAGGGCGACTGCAGCCAGTAGTACAAGATCGCATCAACGTCTGCTACCTTGGACATTTGTCGGTATAGCGGGCCAGCCACCATAATGTCCTGCGCATAGTGACCAGGGGGGAAGCGGATGCTCTTCCACAGCTCAGCCTTGTAGAGTCTGCACCAATTGGCCTCGTTGAAATACCTGGCTTCACCAGAACTGTCGATCATATCCATAATGATGCGAACACTCTTACAGAAGTAGGTCTGATAAGCCTTGAGGGGATTGGTAATGACTTTTATGCTCCGGGGTGTAGCGGCACCGTAAGCGGCTTCATTGGCGATAAAATGCATCTGTGAGGGGCCAAATTGCCGCCATCTGGCTTTACTCATGTCGGCATCAGTGGATTTCAGGGCGTAGAGAAGTAATTCGATGTTCCTCCTGTCAAGAACGTCATCGTTGTCAGCGAAGGCCAAGTAGGCGCCCTTGCTGGCATCAAGACCTGCGTTTTGGGCCATGGAGATACCCTTGTTCTCTTGGTGTATCACCTGGATGCGATGATCTCGGGCCGCATATCGTTCGCAAATGCCGCTGGATCCGTCTGTGGATCCATCATCCACCAGAATAATCTGCAGATGCCGGTATGTCTGCCTACAGATGGAATCAAGGCAGTATGGTAGATATTTGGCTGAGTTGTACACAGGAATGATGATGGATACCAAATCTTGGCTGACAGTCATAGGAGCCAGTCTAGTGGGGCTTTCCTATGTACCGTGCAGAGTATTGAAATCAATACTTGCCCCCCCCCCCCCCCTGCCGATTCGTCTAGGTTTTGCAACAGCCACGGCAAATCGTAAGCAGAGGGCTTCTGAAGTGGTGCAGAGCAAATGATTGTGCATTCAGCGTTCCTGCTGGGATTCAGTCCGGCTAACAGTATATTATACAAACATAGTTCGGTGGTTCTGGCGTTACAGAAGCCAGTCCGTCGGCTTGAAGCACCCTCCTGTCACGGAAGGTCCGTGACCTGTAAGTCCAAAGGAGGTGGGTGATGTCTGCGCATAAGTATGAATTGATGTTCATTGCCGATCCGGCCATGGATGAGCGCTCGCTGAAGAAGCTGACCGACCAGTATCTCGAGGTGGTCACCAAGGAAGGCGGCTCCGTCGACAACATCGATGTCTGGGGCCGTCGCAAGCTGGCCTACGAGATCGACAAGCATAAGGAAGGCAACTACGTGGTGGTTGAGTACACCTGCGAGCCTTCTGCCAGCGCTGAGCTCGATCGTGTGCTCAACCTGAACGAGTCCGTCATCCGCACCAAGATTCTTCGCAAGGATGACAAGTAAGCAAACAGCAAAAGGACGTCGGAGCGTCGGCTGAGATTCGAGCCCCGCGTCGATGGTTCAAGGGTGCGGGATTCGCCCCAGCAGGCCCATTCCCAAGTCCTCATTCCTAGGAAAGGTCGTGACATGGCGGGAGATACATATATCACCGTAGTGGGTAATCTCACTGCGGATCCGGAGGTGCGTACGACCTCCAACGGAGGCACGGTGGCCAACCTGACCATCGCGTCCACGCCCAGGCAGTTCAACAGGAACTCGGGGCAGTGGGAGGACGGCGACTCGCTCTTCATGCGTTGCTCGGCCTGGGATTCCACTTACAGTCCCATGGCCTCGAACATCCAGGCCAGTCTGGCCAAGGGCATGAGGGTGATCGCTCAGGGTCGTCTGGTGCAGCGCTCCTATCAGGATCGTGAGGGCAATAACCGCACAGTCGTGGAGCTGCGTCTGGACGAGATCGGACCCGCACTGACACGGAACACCGCCCAGGTCACTAGGAACTCCAACACTGGTGGCGGTGGATCCCGTGGTTTCGCAGGATCCGCCAATGGCGGCTACCAGGGTGGGGCTTCCTACCAGGGTGGCGCTGGCACGGCATCGGCTCCTATGGGTCGTCAGCAGCCAGCGCAGACCCAGCAGGCCCCTGCTCAGGATCCTTGGTCATCGACCGGGTCCGGCGATTCCTTCGGATCCTTCGGGTCCACCGGCGAGTTCGGTGGTTCCGGGGACGAACCCGAATTCTGAAGTTTCATAGCGTCATCATTCATTTAAGGAGAACATATGTCACGCAAGAGGCCGCAACCGCCGGTCAAGCCCTTCAAGAAGAAGCCGAATCCTCTGAGGGCTGCCAAGATTCATACCATTGATTACAAGGACGTGGCTCTGCTGCGCAAGTTCATCTCTGACCGCGGCAAGATCCGTTCCCGCCGTATCACCGGCGTCACCGTCCAGGAGCAGCGCGAGATTTCCAAGGCCATCAAGAACGCCCGCGAGATGGCCCTGCTGCCCTACGCCACCAACGGTCGCTGAGGGAGGTCCGGATTATGGCAAAGGAAACCAAGGTTATTCTGACCGATACCGTAACCGATCTGGGTCACAAAGGCGACGTTGTCGGGGTCAAGCCCGGTTATGCGCGCAACTTCCTTATCCCCCAGGGACTGGCTTTCGCCTGGTCCAAGGGCGCTGCTGCGCAGATCGAGTCCCTGCAGCGGGCCCGTCGAGCCAAGTCCATGGCCACCCGTGAGGATGCCATGGCTGCCAAGGCTGCCATCGATGGGCAGACCGTCGAGATCACAGCCAAGGTGTCCGATTCGGGCAAGCTCTTCGGCGGCATCTCAAGCGATGCCATCGCCCAGGCTCTTCGCCCCTTGGCTGACGTCGATCCCCGCGCTATTTCCGTGGAGACCATCAAGACCACTGGCGAATTCCCGGCAACTGTGGCCCTGCATCCCGAGATCTCGGCTGCTTTTACGGTCAAGGTTGTCGCAGAGTAGCAAATCCTGGGGTCAACGGCCATCTTCAATCCGTTGACCCCGATCATCCCTTAACGATCCTTCGGAATAGGGATCCGGGCTTAAGCAGGAGGCCTTCCCGCAGCAGGTATATGCGCGGGAAGGCCTCCTTATGCCTTGCAGGGGATTGCCTGCTCTAAAAGTTGCCGCCGTTCCAACCCCAGTCGGTAGTGGCCGTGTAGCGAATGTAGGTGCGGTCCTTGGGGATGGACAGCTCAGATTCCAGTGTGTCCATGATGGTCTTGGTCAGGCTTTCCCAGGCGGACTTGGGGACAGCGCTGCCGAAGACGTTGACCTCGACATAGGCTGCGGGCTTGCTGTCATCACCACCGAAGTAGATGGGCATGTCCGACTCGAAGGGGCACATGAGCCAGCCCTCAGACTTACCGGGGACAGCGGTGATGGCCTTGCCGTAGGCGGTCTTGATCCGATTGCGCTGTTCGGCAGTAAGGGGTGTGCTTACGTGAGTGTGGATGACGGGCATGGCGCTTCCTTTCCGGTCCGTCCGGCCATGACCCAATCAAGACGATTCGGCCCGCCTGGCGGATAGCTGACTATACTTTCTTCTCCATAGTAGCCTCGACCAGATTGATGAGCTCAGCGCCAGCCGAAGGGCCGGTGACGCAGGGACCAGGCGCCCAAACGGTGAGCCACTGAACGCGGGTTGACCGGCCTGCCAGGCGCGGGCGCGTCCAGCAGCCACTTGCGGATCAGGAAGTTCCAGATGGCCACCACCACGGTGGCTGTGATCTTCGCGATGTTTGAATAGAGCAGGTAGCGGGCGTGCATGGTGGTGATGGCATCCGGGGGCAGCATGGCAGTGCCTGTCCACAGGATTACTTCGTTGATCCCCAGGCCGATGACCGAGGAGACCAGGAAGACCGTCATTTCCATCCACCGGGCCATGTCTTCCCGATGCTTGAAGACGTAGCGCATGCTGGCCAGGTAGTTGAAGACCAGTGAGATCAGGAAGGAGATGGCTCCGGCCAGGACATTGTTCAGGTGCGGCCCCATGATCAGCAGATTCATGATGCCGATGTCGATCAGGAAGGCGATGATGCCCACGATGCCGAACTTGAGCAGCTGTCCGATTAATCTACGCACGGTAGTCTATTCAATCATTCCTCCTGCGCTGGTGGTGTACCAGGAGCCGCTTGTGCGCAAAAGCCTTACGTTATGGCCTTAGGCAGGCAGCTCGGTCAGAATGGGTTCCTCGGTGCTGTTGCGGATCTGACGGAAGCCTACAAAGGCGATGGCCAGCGAGGCCAGAGCTAGAGTAGTGACCACCCCGAATCCGCCCTGGGACCCGTAACGGTCGATGAACTGCCCGGCCACTGCCGAACCGGCTGAGGACCCGATCGAATTCATGGCACTCAGCCAGGCCATGCCTTCGGTGAAGCGGATGGGCGGCACCAGGTGGAGCATGAGCTGGTTGCCGTTGATCCAGGTGGGTGCCTGGCAGACGCCGATGATCAGATAGATGACCATGATGGTCCACAGATTCCTGGCAAACATGAAGGTTCCGATACCCAGGTTGACCACCAGCAGGCAGAAGTAGAAACGCTTCCAGAGTGGAATAGTCCAGTTCTTGGCCCCGTAAAGCAGGGCGCCGACCAGGGAGCTGAAGGAGAAGCAGGCGAAAACGAACCCGGTCATCTGCTTCATCCCTTGCTCTGTGGCGAAGGCGATGATGGAGATGGACGCTGCGCTCTGAAAAGCTCCCAGACCGAACCAAGTGGCGCAGACGGCGATCATGCCAGCGCTCCAGAAGGCGCCGCTGCGGCTGTTTCCGCCCTCATGGGCCCGCAGACTAGCCACCTGCTGAGCTTGCCGTTCTCTGTACTTTTTGCGGGTGATGCCTTGGGCGCGGGCCATGTCCGTCTGTGAGGGCGGCTCGGTTTCTCGGCAGGAGAGGAACATAAAGGCTCCCACCAGCACGCAGATCCCAGTGAAGGAGAAGGCCAACACGCCTGAAATGACCGCCAGGATGGAAGCCAATGGGTTGCCGATCACCCACATGGCCTCGTCGAATACCCCTGACAGGGACAGGGCCTGGTTGGTGGCTCGATGGTCGCCACGAAGCAGATGCGTCCACCGGCTGCGACTCATGGCTCCCCAGGGCGGAATGGCCGCCATGAAGGGGGTGACCAGGTAGAGCACCCAGGTGGGAGCATGGGCGGTGATGGCTGTGATCAGGACTGTGGCGGCCACGATCCAGACCAGAACCGTGGGGATGGAAACCTGTCGCTGGCCGAACTTGTCGACCATCTTGCCCAGCATTGGGCTGACTAGGGCCAGGGCCACGGCCTGGATGGCGGTCAGGGCGCCGGCCAGGGCATAACTGCCGTAGTAGTGCTGCACCGAGATGGTGATGGTCATGCCCACCATGGGGAAGGGCATGGAGGCAATGACCGACCCCACTGCGAACTGTGCCGTGTGAGGCAGTTGCAGGAGCGCCGAGTATCCTCCGAAGACCCTGCGGCCGGCTTCGACCAGAGCTGCCTTCAATTGCCGTGGCATGGGCTGTTCGTCTCGCTTTCCTAGGGTGTTTGCACGGTCCCGAAGCATGTTTTCCTCAGGACCTTCCCCACGTATGAAGGGATGTGAGGCTGCTGGGGGGACTGCTACAGTGGTAACCATATCGGCACCTGACGGGTGCCATTGGGATACTGATAATTCTACCCTCCGTCATGGCCACTGATGAGGCTCGCCGGGGAGTTTGGGAGGTGGGTCGTGCCTGCGACGACCATTCATTTCGTCCGTCATGGCCAGGTTGATAATCCCGATCATATTCTCTATGAGCGATTGCCGGGATTCCACTTGTCGGACAGAGGCAGAGCCATGGTCGAGGCGACGGCCCGCTTTATGGCCGAGGCTCCCGGCATGCGCGATCTGGAAGCCGTCTACTCCTCTCCGCTGGACAGGACCAGGGAGACCGCGGCCATCCTGCTTGAGCAGATCAACCCCGCCCGTGCCCAGCACGGCTTGAAACCGTTGGAACCTAAATACGATCGTCGTCTGATCGAGGCCGGCAACGAATTCCGCGGCAAGCGCATCGGTCACGGGCAGGGGGCCCTCTGGCGGCCCTCCAACCTGAGGCTGATTCTGGATCTACGCCGTCCCAGCTGGGGGGAGTCCTATCGGCAGATCGCCCGGCGAGTGGGGAATTTTGTCCGGCAGGTGGTCCGCAGCCATCCTGATGCACAGGTTCTGGCTGTTTCACATGAGTCGCCCATCTGGTCGTATCGCCACCTCTTGGAGACCGGCCATCCCGAGCACAATATGCTCCTCCGGGCTACTGCCCTGGCCTCGGTGACCTCTATCACCCTTGACTGCGCTACCGGCAAAGTGCTGGGAATCGCCTATGCAAACCCGGCGGCAGGCGTGTGAAGACCGCTTGAGCGGCCTAGGATGGCAGGGGATACTGTCGTGGAAGATTGTCCGAGAACCCGATGAAGGAGCGTGATGATCATGGTGGATGTGCAATCGAGCGCGGAGTCGATAAGCGGACGGCCCGCCGTGGCTGAGGCAGCTGAACAGGGGGCCAGGCTGGTGGACCTTTGGCCCTTGACAAAGGCCGAGCATCTGGCCAACGACGCCAAGTATGCGGAGGACCTGCAGGTGCGCATCAGCATGGTGCTGGCACAGCTGATGACGGGTGAGGATGTGACTATCCCTGACGCTGAATACGTCTATGAGGGCGCTGAGGACATCCCCGGACGTCCTCAGGAGCTGGTGGATGCCCTCATGGCGGCCAATGACGCCATCGAGGCGGCTGCACAGGCGCAGGGCGACCAGTCCAAGGCGCTTGCGGATTTGGCTGACACTTTGGGCAGCGGCTGGGACCAGGCCCGGCAGCAGGATGTGGCTGCCGGAGTGGCCAAGGCCGAGCAGTCCCTGCAGGATCAGAACAAATCTTCCGAATCTTCTCAGGACAAGGAGGAAGTGGCCCAGGCCCTTGCTGCGAGTCTGGAGATCTGCCGTGATCTGCTTCAGCGTGCAGGTGCTGACCCTGGCCATGCTGCGGCCGCCGCGCCAATCCTGGTCTATGTCAATGAGCTCAACGAGCGACTGGGCATTCCCCGGGCTTTCCTGTCTGGCGAGGATGTCGTCCACGCCCTGGGATTGCTGAATGATCCCGAGGCTTTCGCCGATCTGCTGGCCCCTCTGGTGGGCGCTGAGTGGGACCGCCATCGTCAGGAGGTGCTCTGGGACCCCGAGGAGGCCAAGCGCAAGGCCAAGGAGGATGATGAGCGCAAGAGTCGAGAGGCTCTGCAGGCCAAGTTCGCCCATGTGCCCGAGGACCTCAACAAGCCTCCTGTGGAGCTTTAATAATTTCTGCCCTTCTCCTTGGCGTGGGTCAAGGCGGAGGGCAGAGAAGATTCAGCGGTCGAAGCGGGCTCCTCGTGGATCGCTAGGCCGGGCCAGTAGAACGATCCCGGCGACGGCTCCGGCGATCATGATCAATGCGCCCAAGCCAAGCAGGGAGAGCGAGGATCCCGGGTGCCCGTCTATAATAGCTATGATGGCGAAGACCAGAGGGATGCCGCCCACCAGCTCGCTTACGAAGGGCAAAAGTATCCAGAGACCGGACATGTTGGTGTCGTGAAGTCGCCGTACGCCCACAGCCAGATTCGGTATGAAAAATCCAAGGGTAACCAGGAGGGACAGGATCCGTCCCACAAAGAAGAATTCTGAGGTGATGAGCGAGAGCGCAAAGTCGATGAGGAAGACCATGAGAACAGGCCACCAATATTCCCCACGGGAGGCCCTTCCGGAGAAGACCGCGTATTTGACGAAGAAACGCTTGCAGGCGCTTACGAAGTCAATGCCGTACCAGGGCGCGTTCAGTGGCGGCTCGCCATTGAATCCGGCATCCGCATAGGGATAGGCCGGATACTGTGGAATCTGAGGCCCGGGCTGTTGGCCTGCTTGATACCCCGATTGGTAGCCTGCCTGCGACCAACCCTCGGGTGTCTGATAAGGGTTGCCCGATGCATAGCCTGACGGCGGGGTTGTGCCATTGGCCTGGCCATTGGCCTGGTCGGGATTCGGAACTTGGCCATAGGGCGCCTGCTGTTGTCCATAGTACTGCTGGCCATAGGGCTGTTGTTGGTTGTAGCCCGGCTGCTGACGATATGGCTGCTCTTGGTAGGCCTGTTCCTGGCGGTGGTCGTCGGCAGGTCTTTGGACTTCGCTGATCGGATGGTAGATGTCGCTCTGATCCGAAGCTGGCTGTGCATAGCCGGATTGTCCTGGTTGAGGCTGATTCAGGTAAGCCGTGGGTCCTGAGGCGGTTTCGTCTGCCTGATCGTTCTGGGACCAGCCGTTGGCCGAACCCTGGTCATTGGGGCTCTGGCCCCCGTTGTTCGTATCATCTGGATAGCTCATCGATATTGTCCCTCTCATCTTCTGTTGATTATTCCGGATCTGATTCTTCTGTATGTTCCTATTATGGCAGGCCATTTCTTCTGCTTGCCAGTCATGGGTAGTGCAGGGGATGAAGGATTCGTCGTATTCCCTCGGGCTGGTTTGTCGGATCCGGTATGTGATTGCTGTTGCAGGGCGGTTCACTCGTCGTCCGGATTGACCATATGATCGTCGCTGGCATCGCCCAGAAGCAGCCGTTCGGTCAGGGTGATCAGGCCCAGCAGGAGGGCGGTCAGCAGGATGATGACCAGGGTGGCCGAGAAGATCAGTGGAGTTCTAAAGGAGTTGAAGGCCGATTGCAGCCATATGCCCAGGCCGTTTCTGGCGCCCAGATACTCCGAGGTGGCCGCGGTGGCGAAAACATAGGCGGCGCTGATGCGCAGACCGCCGAAGATCTGTCCTGCGGCCACTCTCAATTTGACATGCAAGAGGGTCCATATTCGAGTTGCCCCGCAGTTCAGCGCCACGTCCTGGTAGAAGCGGGGTACGGACTTGAGGCCCCGGTAGGTCTGGACCACGATGGGAAAGAGGGCGAAGACGGCTACGATGACTATCTTGCCCAGGGGCTCGAATCCGAACCAGATCACGAACAGGGGGGCGACGGTGATCAGCGGGATCATCTGGGCGCCGGCGATCAGGGGGTAGAGGGCGTCGTGCAGAGTTCGCCAGCGGTAGAGTGCCAGGCCGATCACTATTCCCAGGACCGAGGCCAGGAGGAAGCCCAGCAGGCCTTCAAGGAGGGTGATAGCGGTGGCGGGCAGCAGGTCCTCCCGGGATTGCACTGTGGCAGCCAGGACCCGGCTGGGCGCTGGCAGAACCTGTTCACTGACTCCGCCCAGCCGGGCAGCCAGCTCCCAGATGATCAGGAGCGCCAGCAGGGTGAGGGTCGGAGGCAACGCCCGGGCTCTGCCCTGCTTCCGCACCCTCATCGGCCAGCTGCTTCCCGGACGTAGCGATCGGTCCACAGGTCCGTGGCCCGAGGGGCCTTGTTGGGGTCGCCCTTCTTGGCATCCCGGTAGGTGCCCGCCTTGAATTGGAAGTCCAGATAGTCCTGGGCATCCTTGACGTTGATCAGCCCGCTGATGCTCTTTTGCTCCGGGCTGTCGACCCAGTACCCTTCCTTGACGATGCTCTCCATGGAGCGCTTGGCCAGGGTCGGGTCGATGGCCGATCCCTTGGTCTCCCTGACCAGGATGTCCGCCGCCTGGTCGGGATGGCTCAGGGCGTAGTCGTAGCCCTTCAGGCAGGCCTTGACGAATGCCGTCAAGGCGCGACGGTGGCCAGCCTGCCGCAGCCAGGAATTTTTGACCACGAAGCCCAGTTGGTCGGGGTTGCCGGGCACTCCCCAGTCGGCCTGGGTGAAGCAGTGAAGGGCTGGGCCCTTGAGCTCGCTCTGCACGCCTTCCCAATTGGCGTAGAAGCCGGCGAAGTCGCCCTTGCCGCTGGTCAGTGTGGCGAAGGTGTTGGTGCCGCTGGTCACCCGCTTGAAGTCGCCCTTGCCTCCTGCGTAGCGGATCATCTGCTTGACTACGGCCGTCTGTTCAGCCGAGCCGAAGCTGACGAGAGTTTTGCCGTCGAAGTCCTTGGGGGTCTGGATGTCGGTGCGCGAGGCCAGCGAGCACCAGCGCGCCACGGAATGCTGGCCTATGTTGAAGACCTGCCGCAGGTCGGCTCCCTGGGAGTTGAAGGTGGCCAGGTTGCTCAGCTTGGAGAAGCCTACGTCGGCGACCCCGTTCTGAACGGAGGTCTCGGCTCCTGCCTGGGCCGTCGGCAGGATGGTCAGCTTCAGGCCGGCCTTGTCGAAGTAGCCTAGGTGCCGGGCCACGTAGATGCCTACATGATTGGTGTTGGGCGTCCAGTCCAGCATGAAGGAGAGCCTGGAGCCGTCATCGGCCTTGTTCTCTGCCCCCTTGGCGCCGCAGGCTGCGCTCGTAGCTGCCATGCAGAGCGCAGCTGCCAGGGCGAGCGCCCGCATGATCAGTTTGTGGCCGGGAATTCTCCTGGAGCCTCTGTTCCCCGACATGCTCATCACTGTCACCTTGCCTCTCCGGCACTCCTGGTGCCCATCCGCATCGGGGCCGCTACGGGAAGGTGAGGAGCCCGCGCGACGATCCGGTACGGTCTTGACCGATGGAATTCTGCGATGTGTGTCACGGCTGCTGCCACCAGCCGCGCGAACAAGACCACTCTAGTCCAACCCAGCCGATCCTGCCTTGCCGTGATGAAAGGTTGCATCATTTGCCCGTATACTGGAGGCTCACGAGAGATCCGCGCGGGCCGGCTGCTGTCGGTCTCGTCAGGAGCAAGACAACCGATTTCGGTAGGGTTCGACGGAGAGGGTTCCCATGTCGGTGACCATCAGTGATGTGGCCAAGCAAGCGGGCATGTCCGTATCCACGGTCTCCCAGGCGCTCAATAACAAGGGGCGCATCTCCCCGCCTACCAAGGACAGGGTTCGCAGGGCGGCCATGGAGCTGGGCTACATCCCTGACAGCCGAGCCCGTTCCATGCGATCCTCGCGCTCGCATGCCGTAGGTCTGCTGGTCCCCGACATTCGCAACCCTTATTTCTCTGAGCTGGTCTACGCCGTCCAGGACCAGCTCTACTCGGCAGGCTACGCGCCCCTGATCGGCGTGTCCTCTTGCCAAGCCAGCAGGCAGGAGGACTATTACCGCATCCTTCTGTCTCGGCATATGGATGGTGTTCTGGTCGTGCCTGACGGACCCACCTCGCCCATGCTTCGCACCATGTTGGCAAGGGAATTTCCTGTGGTCTTCGTAGACCGTCCCGACCGGACCCTGCCCGGTGTTCCTCTGGTGGATTCTGACCCGGTGCCTGGCCTGGAGGCAGCCTTGGAGGCGCTAGTAGCAAGGGGCTGCAGACGAGTGGCTTTCGTCCCGGGCCCAGAGAGCCGCTCCTATACCTTCCGCGAGCGCGAGCAGGCTTTTCTGGCCGGTGTGGATGCCTGTCAGGGGCTGACGGGATTGGTGGTCCGCCAAGGTTTCGAGGATCGCCCCCGGGCGGCTGCGACCATGCGCCACCTGCTTGGTCAGGGGGTGGACGCCGTTATCTTCGGCTACTCTGCCGATGCCATCAAGGCCGTTGCTATGGAGTGGGACGGCGACCAGCGCTCGCGAGTGCCCTTGGTCTCTTTCGACGACCTGGAGGTCTTCCAACTGATCAGTCCTCAGGTGTCGGTCATCTCCCAGCAGGTGGACCGCATGGGTCGCCAGGGGGTTGACATGCTCCTGTCCATGATCGAGCCGGGTCGGCAGTCCCCGGAGGGCATGAGCGTGGATCGCCGCCTGCGCACCCAGACCCTCTTTGTGCCGCGGGGTCTGTTGACTTAGGCCTGTTCCTGCTTGGTGCAGGGGTCGGGGCTGGGCAAAATGTGTGCGTGTCGAGCGGCTGCGTCGTCCCTGTAGATGATCCCCCGATGGCTCTTCGGCCATTTGCAGCCCTTGTCCAGACCCCGCTGTTGGTGACTTAGTCCACCAAACACGGGAACAACTAAATGTAGGAAACGAATCATCATCAAACACTACATATGGTGGTCACGACGTGATAGAGTAAGTCCTGTCAGCAAAAATGACATACATGTGATTCGCTGTTCCCGGTATGGAATTCGGGAACGCCAAAGCAAGCGCACATGAGTAACCGTATGACAACCGTATGAGGAGTGACGATGGATACTGAGGTCATGACCGATAGCGTGAAGGAGCGTGGCATTTCGGATCGCGATGCTGTTGACGGCATTCTGGTCGAGAAGCGCGACGGCCGGATCGTCGATTTTGATCCTGTCAACATCATGAACGCCATCGAAGCTGCTTTCAAGGATGTCAAGCACGAGGTCAGTCCTGAGGATCGCCAGCAGATCCGGGGTATGGCCCTGACCGTCCAGTCCGAGATCACTGATCGCTACACCAACCCAGTCAAGATCGAGGACATCCAGACCCTGGTCGAGCATGCCCTGGTCAATGCCCATCTTTATGAGATTGCTCGCTCCTATACCTCCTACCGTCTTGACCGTGACATTCAGCGGGCCAAGGCCACTGATGTCAATGAGGCCGTTCATCGTCTGACCAGCAAGGACGAGACTCTGGTGCGCGAGAACGCCAACAAGGACGCCAACGTCTACGCCACCCAGCGCGACCTGCTGGCCGGCGCGGTATCCAAGGCCTCGGCCTTCGCCATGCTGCCCAAGGATGTCTCCAACGCCCACATGAAGGGCGACATCCACTTCCACGACGCGGACTACTCGCCCTTTACTGCTGAGACCAACTGCTCCCTGCCTGACTTCGGTGACATGCTGGCCCATGGTTTCGAGCTGGGCAACGCCATGATGGACTCGCCCAAGTCCATCGGCACCGCTGCTACGCAGATCACCCAGATCATCAAGGACATTGCCGGCTCCCAGTACGGCGGTCAGACCGTCAACCGTTGTGACGAGATGCTGGACAGGTATGCGCGTCTGGACTACAAGAAGAATTATTCCATGGCTGAGGCTGTTCTGCCGGACGAGGAGCCTATCGACGTGGCCAAGGATGTCGTCCGCGGCCTCAAGGCCCGGGAAGCTGACTGGCTCCACTTGGACGATCGTGCTCCCATTGGCGAGGACGCCCCCTTCGATCTGGACGCTCCGCAGATTGTTCGGCTGCGTCAGGTCTATGCCAAGATCTTGACTCGCAAGAACATCTACGATGCCATGCAGACCATGGAGTACCAGATCAACTCCAACCGTGTCTCCAATGGTCAGACCCCCTTCGTCACTGTGGGCTTCGGCCTGGGCACCTCCTGGTTCGCCAGGGAGATTCAGCGGGCCATCTTCCTGATTCGCATCCGCGGACTGGGCAAGGACCGCCACACCGCCATCTTCCCCAAGCTGGTCTTCACCATCAAGCATGGGCTGAACGCGGACGAGGGCGATCCCAACTACGACATGAAGCAGCTGGCTCTGGAGTGCTCGACCAAGCGCATGTACCCTGACGTGGTCTTCTACGAGAATTTGGTCAAGATCACCGGCTCCTTCAAGGCCCCCATGGGCTGCCGCTCCTTCCTGCAGGCCTGGACCAATCCCGAGACGGGCGAGGACGAAGAGGACGGTCGCATGAACCTTGGTGTCGTGACCGTCAACATCCCCCGCATCGCTCTGGAGTCCCGCGGCGACAAGGACCGCTTCTGGAAGATCTTTGACCAGCGTATGGAGGTGGCCCACCATGCTCTGCAGTTCCGCATCATGCGCTGCAAGCAGGCCACGCCCATCAACGCCCCCACCCTCTACCAGTACGGCGCCTTCGGCAGGCTGAAGCCCACCGACAGCGTAGACACCCTCTTCCGCAACAGCCGCTCCACTGTTTCCTTGGGCTACATCGGACTCTATGAGGCCACCAGCGTCTTCTACGGCAAGGACTGGATGAAGGACCACTCCTGGGATCCGGATGGCAAGGAGTTCGCCCTAAGCATTGTGCGCCGGATGAACCAGCTCTGCAAGCAGTGGGAGAAGGCTGAGGGGTACCACTATTCGGTCTACTCCACTCCGGCCGAGTCGCTGACTGACCGCTTCGCACGGATGGACAAGGAGAAGTTCGGCGTAGTCGACGGCGTCACCGACCACGACTTCTACACCAACAGCTTCCACTACCCGGTCTGGCTGCGGCCCACGCCCATGGAGAAGCTCAGCTACGAGCGGGACTTCCCTTACCTGGCCTCGGGCGGGTTCATCAACTACTGCGAGTTCCCATCCATGCAGCAGAACCCCAAGGCCCTGGAGGCGGTCTGGGACTACGCCTACGACATCGGCATCGGCTACCTGGGCACCAACACCCCCATCGACCACTGCTTCGTCTGCGGCTACGAGGGCGACTTCGAGCCCACTGAGGAGGGCTTCAAATGCCCCGAATGCGGCAATGACGACCCCGATAAGTGCAACGTGACCAAGCGCACCTGCGGCTACCTGGGCAACCCAGTCCAGCGGCCCATGGTCCACGGCAGGCACGAGGAGATCGCCCACCGCGTCAAGCACATGGAGGGCGAGACCGGCCACGTGGTCCTCAAGGACGGATCCACCAAGGAGTGGTTCGACGACAAGGCCGAATAGGCTCTGAAGAGGCGCAGTACATGGCGGGCCGGGTAGTTTGCGACCCGCCATTGTCATGAGGAGGACCAGATGATGGACAAACAGGGAGCCATGAGAAAGACAGGCGGCCACCGTGACTTCGCTGCTGATGAGCAGGGGCGCGGTCCAGGGATCCCCTCTGAGCTGACCAACAATCCCAGGGCCGGCCAGTGGGACGGCCGTCGGCTTAGTCGAGGAATCGTGGCGGACTACAAGCGTCTGGTCATGACCGACGGCGAGGGGATCCGCTGCTCCCTCTACGTCAGCGGCTGCCCTTTCCGTTGCCAGGGGTGCTACAACGCTTCCATCTGGGACTTCGGCGCCGGGCACCCCTATACCCAGCAGCTTGAGGACCGCATTGTCAAGGACCTGTCGCTGTCCTATGTGCAGGGCATCACCTACCTGGGCGGGGAGCCCCTGCTCAACACCCCCATGCTGCTCGGCCTTTCGGAGCGGATCCGGCGCGAGTTCGGCCATGAGAAGGATATCTGGTGCTGGACAGGCTATACATGGGAGGAGCTGAACCGGCCGGGGGAGACCCCGGACAAGGCCCAGCTGATCTCCTACCTTGACGTGCTGGTGGACGGACGCTACTTGGAGAATCGGAAGAACAGCCTGCTCCAGTTCCGAGGCTCGGACAACCAGCGGATCATCGATGTGCCGCGTTCCTTGGAGCAGGGCCAGGTGGTCATCTGGCCCAAGCTGCATGACCAGACCAGGTTTATTCCGGAGACCTACAGCAAGGACAGGCAGCAAGAGCAGCAGCGGGGCTGATACCGGCTCCTGCTCTGAGTTGGTCTACGTCGCCTTGCCGGGGCACAATGGGTGTCATGACTGATGAGCATGATCACGACGCCAAACCCGACCTGCCCAAGGATCTGAGGGTCCGCTTCTGCCCCTCGCCGACCGGCACCCCGCATGTGGGCATGGTTCGAACCGCACTCTTCAACTGGGCCCAGGCCCGGCACTCGCACGGTACCTTCGTCTTCCGCATCGAGGACACCGATGCCCAGCGCGACAGCGAGGAGAGCTACCAGCAGATTCTGGAGGCCCTCAAGTGGCTGGGGCTGGACTGGGACGAGGGTGTGGAGGTCGGCGGCCCGGATGGCCCCTACCGGCAGTCCGAGCGTGGCGATATTTACCGCGATGTAGCCCGGCAGCTGCTGGATGCCGGCTACGCCTACGAGTCCTATTCCACTGCCGAGGAGATCAAGGAGCGTAACCTGGCCGCTGGTCGACCGGCGGCTTTCGGCTACGACGGCTATGACCGCGACCTGAGCAATGAGCAGCGTCAGGCCTTCCGCGACCAGGGTCGGCGGCCCGCCCTGCGCATCCGCATGCCTGACGAGGACATCGCCTTTGACGACCTGATTCGCGGGCATATCGAGTTCAAGGCCGGGTCCGTGCCCGACTATGTGATTGTGCGCCCCAACGGCGATCCGCTTTATACTCTGACCAATCCGGTGGATGATGCCCTGATGCGCATCAATGTGGTCCTGCGCGGCGAGGACCTGCTCAGTTCCACCCCCCGGCAGATCGTCCTCTACCGTTACTTGATGAAGCTGGGCATAGCCCGGGCCATGCCTCTCTTCGGGCACCTGCCCTATGTCATGGGCCAGGGCAAGAAGAAGCTGTCTAAGCGCGACCCTGAGTCCAACCTCTTTCTGCACCGGGAGCACGGCTTCATTCCGGAAGGTCTGCTCAACTATCTGGCCCTGCTGGGCTGGTCAATTGGCCCCGACCGGGATGTCTTCTCCATGGATGAGATGGTTGAGCACTTTGACATCCGAGATGTCAAGGCCAATCCGGCCCACTTCGACATCGACAAGGCAGTAGCTATCAACGCCGAGCACATCCGCATGCTGGAGCCACAGGACTTCCTGAACCGGTCCTTGCCCTACCTCAGGCGCGACAGGCTGGTGAGTGCTGAGCGCTGGCAGGACCTGAGCGATCGTGAGCAGCGGATCCTGACCGCTGCCGCCCCCCTGGTCCAGCCTCGCGTACGTCTGCTGGGCGAGGTCTCCGGCATGGTAGGCAGTCTGCTCAGCAAGGAGGATTACCTGGAGCCCCAGCCGGATGCCCGTAAACAGCTCAAGGACTCCGCTGGACAAGTCTTGGACCTGGCCATTGACGCTCTGGATGATGTATCCGACCAGGACTGGAAAACCGATCACCTGCACGACCTGCTCACTCAGGCGCTGGTGGATGAGGGCGGCTATAAGCCCCGACTGGCCTTCGGGCCGGTCAGGGTGGCGGTCTCGGGAAGGCGGGTCTCGCCACCCCTGTTTGAGTCCCTGGAGATCTTGGGCAAGAGCACAACACTCCGGAGGATGGCCAACTTGCGCCAAAACCTCTGAGCGGGTATATTTCTTTTTTGTTGTGCTACTGACCTGCTGAACCGGGTTCGTACGCGGCGAAAAGTGAAGCCCCCGTCGTCTAGCGGTCTAGGACTACGCCCTCTCACGGCGCCAACACCGGTCCAAATCCGGTCGGGGGTACGACATGTGGCAATCGTCCAAGCGGTTGTCGCACAGCCAATTGGGGTATGGTGTAATTGGCAACACAGGTGATTCTGGTTCATCCATTCTTGGTTCGAGTCCAGGTACCCCAGCAGTAGGGATTCAGAGTCCCCAAGAGCGGAGCATCGAAATGATGTTCCGCTCTTCTTGTATGCGTATTGCTGCGTTTCTCAGAAATGCTTCCGGTTTCCAAAGAGGCGGCCGGTCGTGTCGATGAGAGTCGCCCGCGGTGTGAGCAAGCAAACAAAAAGAGGAGGCCCGGCAGGCAGTCATGTCAGAGTTTCCGATGGTGGAATCTGATACGTTGAGCATAGAAGTTTGAGTGATGGACCCGGTCATCGGCTGATCGGGCGGCATCACCCAGTGTTTGAGTCATTGTACGGTTTTCTTTGGTAAAGGTGCGTGAACATGACGACAATCATGGTGTTGGGAGCCGGTTATGCGGGCCTTCGCGTGGTCAAGAGGCTGGCTCATGCCAAGACGGATGCCCATGTGGTGCTGGTCAACCAGAATGAGTACCACTACGAGTCTACCCAGCTGCACCAGTTGGCGGCGGGAACCAAGGAGCCAGCGGATGTGGTCTTCGACCTGCGCAAGTCTCTGCCTGATTCGGTGACACTGATCGTCGACAAGGTGGTCGGCATTGATCAGGACGGCCATCGGGTGAGCCTGGAACATCACGATCCCCTGTCCTACGATTACTTGGTCAACGCCCTGGGCTTCGAGTCCGAAACCTTCGGCATCAAGGGGGCCGAAGAGCATGGATGGCCCATCGTGGACGTGGACACCGCTCTGGCAGCCCGCAGGAAATTGGAGCAGACGCTGGCCCGCTACCAGACCAGCCATGATCCGCTGGACCTGAGCATAGCGGTTTGTGGCGCGGGCTTCACCAGCATCGAGTACCTGGGCGAGCTGGTCTATCGGCTGCCTCAGCTTTCGAAGCGCCTGGGCTTCCCCATGGATCGGGTCAAGGTGGACTGCATAGAGGCGTCGCCCAAGATTCTGCCCATGTTCAGCAAGGACCTGGTCGACTGGGCTGTGGATTATCTGAGCAAGCGGGGAGTCAACTTCCACACCTCGACCCCTATCACCGAGGTCAAGCAAGGTGCCGTGGTCTCCAATGACCAGGAGTTCAAGGCCCATACGATCATTTGGACAACGGGCGTACGTGGCAGCCACGTTATTGCCGATTCAGGGTATAATCAGAAGCGCAACCGTGTAGTGGTCAGGGATGACCTATCGGTGGAGCAGCATCCAGAGGAGTTCCTGGTGGGTGATGTGAGCGCCGTTCCCGACCCCCAGTCAGGTCGGCTCTACCCAACTACTGCACAGATTTCGATGGCCCAGGCTGATACCGCGGCCGCGAATGTCCTTGCCAGAACGCGGGGGCAGGAGCCTCAGCGGTTCACCTTCCGGAGCGAAGGAACTGTGTGCTCCCTTGGCCCTCACGCCGGGGTCGCCGAAATCGACCGAATGGGGACGCTGAAGCTCAGGGGCAGGATGGTCTCGGTCCTGAAGTGGATCGTCAACGAGCGGTCGGTCCTTGAGTTGGCCGACGTGCGTACCATGCTGGAGAGCAACTGAACCAGCGTCTCAAGGAATGCAAGGGACAAGGCGATGAAAGAGGGGAGGACGAACATGATTCAGGACATGAGGAAGTCGCCGCATCGGTCTGCGACGGAAAGCATGTTCGTTCCGCTCCAGCCTCGGATCGGATCATTCGCGGCGAGGATTGCCATTGGCCCTGCGTTCATCAATATGATTGACTACCTCCTGCTCCTTCTCATTCCGGCGGAAACCCCGGCCGACTGCGGCTTCCGCCAGGAGTGCGGAGATCCCGCGCCCGTATGCGGATCGGCAGGAGCGAGAGGAGAGTGGCATTAGCATGAGTTTCCTACAAGGTTTGTGGTTTTTCGTCATTGGCCTGCTTTTTGCAGGGTTCCTCCTGCTCGAGGGGTTCGACTTTGGCGTTGGCATGGCTACCAGGTTCGTGGCCCGCGATGGTGATGAGCGTGCCACTTTCATGAGGGCCATCGGCCCCCACTGGGACGGCAACGAGGTCTGGCTGATCACTGCCGGCGGCGCCATGTTCGCGGCTTTCCCGCTCTGGTACGCCTCCCTCTTTTCGGGGTATTACATCCTGCTCTTCCTGGTGCTGGTCGCCCTGATCCTGCGCGGAGTCTCATTCGAGTTCGCCTCCCATGCACTGACCAGCCGTGAACGTGGCGTATGGCAGTGGGCCAACTTCATCGGCTCCCTATTTGCGCCCTTCTTCCTGGGTATGATGCTGACCAGTCTGATCCAGGGCATTCCCATGGATAAGAACGGCGATGCCTGGCCCGGGTTCTTTGACGTGTTCAACTGGCTTTCCGTGGTAGGCGGCATAGCAGTCGTCTTCTTCAGCTTCGTCCACGGCCTGCATTTCCTGAGCCTGAAGCTTGGAGCCATGGATTCACGCCGGATGCTCAACGTCAGCGAGAAGGCCTATTGGATCGCCTATCCGGCACTGGTCGTCTTTGTGCTCCTGGCCATCTTCAACACCGACTTCTACAAGGCCCGCCCCCTGTCCACCTGGCTGATCACTGTGATCATTCTGGCATCCGTCATTGGAGGCCACCTTGCTGTCTTCAAGAAGCACGGCGGCTATGCCTTCACCTGCTCGGGCATCACTTTGATGGCCATCATCGCCTTTATCTTCAACGGGCTCTTCCCCCGTGTGATGATCGCCGACAATCCGGCTCACGACCTGCTGATCCAGGATGCCTCGGCTTCTCCGCTGACCATGAAGATCATGACTGTGGTGCTTTGCATCCTCCTGCCCATCATGCTGGCCTACTTCATCTGGAGCTACTTCATCCAGCGCAAGCGGCTGGAGACCGATGGCGCCCACCTGACCTCGCCTGTGGCCCCTTCGGCCACCGTGGCTGAGACCCTCTGAAATTCAAGGGGCAGGGGAGGCAGCGCCGACAGGACCCGAGGACATCCGAAGGGTAATGCATTGATCGACAAAAATCTCTTCCGTTTCGATGGAGTCCGGTCCACCCTGGGCCTGCTGGCCGGCCTGTCCCTGGTCCAGGGAATCGGTGTGGTGGCTCAGGCCTATGGACTTACCCTGGCTCTGGTGCGCATTTGGCACCTTCAGAACCTCAGTGTGCTGGTGGCGCCAGTGCTGATCTTTTTGGTTGCCTACACCTGTCGGCAGCTCTGCGACGTGGCCAAGGATCGAATCGCCACCGATCGTGCCGATGCCGTCGTGGCGCAGCTGCGGCCCCGAATTCAGGACAAGGTCTTCTCGCTGGGCCCATCGGCTCTGGCCCGGCGCGGCACAGGATCGGCCGTCACCATGTTGGTGGACGGACTCGACCAGGTGCGCACCTATGTGTTGACGGTCCTGCCCAAGCTGATGGATCTCATTTTCATCCCCCTGATCGTTCTGGTCATGGTCTGGGCACAGGATGCAGGTTCCGGTCTGATTCTCCTGCTTATGCTGCCCCTGCTCATCTTCTTCATGGTCATCCTGGGCCTGGCCGCCAGGGATCGTTCCAGTCGACAGTACGCCCAGTTCCGAAAGCTCAACACAAGGTTCATGGATACGGTCTTGGGCCTGCCGACCCTGAAGATGCTGGGCATCGACAAGGAGTACGAGGACGAGATCTATTCGGTATCTGACCGCTTCCGGAAGAGGACCATGAGCGTTATCCGGGTGGCTATGACCTCCACTTTTGCCCTGGACTTCTTCGCCACTTTGGCCATCGCCATCATGGCGGTCTTCTTGGGCAACAGCCTGATCGACGGCAAAGCGGAGCTCTTTCCCTCCCTGCTGGCCCTGATCTTGGCTCCCGAATACTTCATGCCTATTCGCCAGTTCGGAGACGACTTCCATGCAACACTGAACGGCAAGAATGCCTTGGATGACATCGTAGACATGCTGGCCCAGCCTGAGCCTAAGCGCTTGGAGGAGCTGGACTGGTCCGGGTGGAAGCAGGACAGCCACCTGCACCTGGAGGGAATCGACTTCGCCTATCCTGGCCCTAAGCCGTTGCAGAGCAATGCTTCAGCCGGGGCGCAGATGGATGCCATGGCCAAATCCGAGAATCAAAAGACCGGCAAGAAAAGCAATAAGCCCAAGGCATCCAAGGGTCATGACGGTGATGGGATGCCGGTTTCGGTGGCATCCAATTCCGGAGCATCGCGAGGAACCGAAGTCGAGGATGTTCCGGAGTCACAGGTCCGCCGGGTCGACAGCGATGCCGAGGAGCAGCCCCTGGCCCTGAGCGGGCTGGAGCTGGACCTGCGCGGCTTTTCCAAGGTGGCCGTCGTCGGCCGTTCAGGAGCAGGCAAGTCCACATTGATGGATTTGCTGGCCGGCTTTGAGCAGCCCAAGGCGGGCAGCATCGACTTGGACGGTCATCTGCTGGAGCACTGCAATGCGGCTGCCTGGCAGCGGCACATCAGTTATATTCCCCAGAACCCCTTCATCTTCCATGGCACCGTGGCTGACAACATACGCTTCTACAACCAGGATGCAGACGATGCTGCGGTGGCTCGTGCAGCCGACCAGGCCGGGTTGACCGACTGGCTAAAAACACTGTCCGACGGTCTGAACACCCGAATCGGTGAGGGCAACCGTGGCATCAGCGGCGGCCAGGCTCAGCGAATCGCCCTGGCCAGGGGCATCTTGGACCCCTCACGCGAGATCCTGTTGTTTGACGAGCCCACCGCCCACCTGGACATCGAGACGGAATACGATCTGAAGCAGACACTGCTGCCCATCATGAACGGGCACCTTGTCGTCCTGGCCACCCACCGCCTGCACTGGCTGGCCAACATGGATTGGGTGATCATGCTGGAGGATGGACGGATTGTAGCCCAAGGCGATCCGCGCGAGCTGATTGGTCAGGGCGGGCCCTTGGATGATCTGATCAATGAGATGGGGGGGAACCAGATTGCCGACTACCAGCAGGACTGATGCCGCCGGAAAAGGCGGCAGGAGGGCGCCGAAGACCTCCCGCCGCGGCCGCGGGCTGTCAGGCTACATGCAGATCTGGCACCGGGATCATTGGTTCTGGCCCTACCTTCGTCAGAACAAGGGGTTGCTTGCCCTGATCTTTTTCCTGGGGGCCATCACCTTCGTCTGCGCGGCCGGGCTGATGTTCACCTCGGGCTTCCTGATCAGCAGGTCGGCCCGTCACCCCTTCAACATCTTCGCAGTCTACGTGCCGGTGGTCCTGACCAGGGCCTTCGGCATCGGACGGCCGTCATTCAAGTACCTGGAGCGCATCAAGAGCCATGATTGGGTGCTCCGAGTAGTCTCCAAGCTGCGGGTTCAGCTCTATCGCACCCTCTCGCAGGATGCTGCCTTCCTGAACGAGCATGAACGCACGGGCGAGGTTTTGGGCATGCTCTCGGACGACCTGGACCATTTGGAGAACTTCTACCTGCGCACCATCTTCCCCACGGTCGTGGCCTATATTATGTGGGTGGTGGTCACCATCGCCGTAGGCGTCTTCTCCTGGCTGACCTCGCTCCTGCTCTTCCTGCTTTTCGCCTTGATCCTGATCCTGGTCCCGCTGGTCTCGCTGGCTTATTCAGACGGGCGCTATGACATGGAGAAGGCAAGGCGGCAGGACCAGTACACTGCTGTAACTGAGAGCTATATGGGCCTGGGGGATTGGGTGATCACCCGCCGCCGGCGGCGGTTCGTGGATATAGCGTCCGACGATTTCAACGACATCGCCAATGGCCGTAGGCAGCAAAAGCGGTTCGAACGATGGCGCAATTGCGGCATCCAGATGATTTTCGCCCTCATGGTGGTGGCTCTGATCGTTGGAGCGGATCTGCGTATGACCAGTTCCACCTCCGTTGCGGACTTCGCGGCAGCAGTGGTCCTGGCGGTTTTTCCTTTGGTCGACTGTTTCATCGTGGTCTCCCAGGCGGTGGCTGAGGTTCCCCTTTATACGGACTCTCTGGACCACCTGAATGAACTGACCGAGCGGGTCGAGTCCCGGCGGATTCCGGCCAGTGCTCAGACCAGGCTGGAGGGGCCGATCCGGTCGATCGTTTTCGATCATGTCAGTTTCTCCTACGGGCCTGATGACCCGCTGTTGCTGGACGACTTCAGCCTGCGGATCGAGGGTGGACAACGAGTGGCCCTGCTCGGTCCCAGCGGTGAGGGCAAGACAACGGTTCTTCAGCTGCTTCTGGGCGACCTGCGCCCCACCAGTGGCCGTATCCTGATCAATGGAATACCGGTCGATGCCTTGCAGGACCAGCGTCCCGAGCTTTTCGGCTATTTGAACCAGCAGGCATTCCTCTTCAATACCACGATTGCCTCCAACGTGCGTCTGGGCGCTCCACAGGCCGATGACGATCAGGTCCGCCAGGCCTTGAAGGCTGTTCAGCTGGATAAGGTCGTTGCGGGCATGCCCCAGGGAATCGACACGCCGGTGGAGGAGGCCGGCGGCCGTCTTTCAGGCGGGCAGCGTCAGCGTGTGGCCTTGGCCAGAATCGTGCTCAAGCGCACTCCCATCATTCTTTTGGACGAGCCCACCATCGGTCTGGATCCCATTACCGAGCGACGGCTCATGGCTATGATTTTCAGAGTAAGCCAAAAGCGCACACTCCTTTGGGTGACCCATCACCTGCAGGGGCTGGAGGAGGCCGACCAGGTCATCTTCATGCAGGACGGGCACATCGTCATGCAAGGGCGCCCGGTCGACCTGTATCGGGAGAACGCACGTTTCCGTGAACTTTATCGCATGGATGTCTCGGACGTGGACAAGAGCGACGGTCAAGGGATATACTTGGACCGGCAGTCAGATTCGGATGGACGGAACCCTGTTGAATGACCATCAGGCTGTTTTCCGGGCAGTGAGCTTTGCGCGGTTGCCAGGTCGTCGATCTTGGCGGATGGCTTCCCTGCTGGTTGTTGCATGCCGACAGTTCATGGACTGTACGGTATGGAAGCCGAAGCCCGGAGAAGCGGCAGGATCGCTAAGCCGGGGAGGGCCAAAAGGCTTTCGTAGGCAAGAAGTCCGGTCACATCTGAATCCGTTCGGATTCGACCCGCGCACTCACGCCCGACGAATCACTGCAGAGATTGGGAGGAACGATGTTCACTGTATTGGGATTGTCTAGATTCCAGTTCGCCATGACGACGATATTCCACTTCTTCTATGTCCCTATGACCATCGGTCTGTCCCTGGCGGTCGCGATCATGGAGACCATCTATGTGGTGACCAAGAAGGATGTCTACAAGAAGATGACCATGTTCTGGTCCAAGATCTTCCTGCTCTCCTTCGCAGTCGGCGTGGTCACTGGGATCATCCAGGAGTTCCAGTTCGGCATGAACTGGTCCAACTACTCCAGGTTCATGGGTGATATCTTCGGCGCCCCATTGGCCATCGAAGCCTTGCTGGCCTTCTTCCTGGAATCCACATTCATCGGTGTGTGGATGTTCACTTGGAACCGCTTCAAGCCGGCTGTGCATGCGGTCTTCATCTGGCTGACCTTCCTGGGCTCATCCATGTCGGCCATCTGGATTCTAGCTGCCAACAGCTTCATGCAGCATCCGGTCGGCTTCGAGATCAACCAGGCCACCGGCCATGTGCGTCTGACCGATTTCGGCGCGGTGGTATCCAACCCCCAGTTATGGATAGAATTCCCCCACGTCTTCTTCGCTGCCGTCTGCACAGGGGCCTTTGTGGTCATGGGCTGCAGCGCCTTCAGCCTGCTGAGGATGCATCTGGGCAACAAGGATAAGGCCGTGGCTGCTGTAGAGGCTGACTCCGGTAAGCAGGCCAAGGTCAACTTCTTCACCAAGTCCATCCGTCTGGCCGCCCTGATGGGGCTGATCGGCTCCATCTGCGTGATTACCTATGGTGATCTGCAGGGCAAGTACATCGTGACCGATCAACCGATGAAGCTGGCCGCCACTGAGGGCATCTACGAGGATACCGGCGATCCTGCCCCCTGGACGGTTGTGGCTTTGGTCAACGAGAAGGATCACAAGGTCGACGGGTCTGTCGAGGTTCCAGGCGCCATGTCCATACTGGCTTACGGCAAGAGCACAGGGGCCGTCAAGGGCATGAACACCATCAACAAGGAGCTGCACGAGAAGTATGATGCCAAGTATGGCAAGGATATGAACTACTACGTACCGGCCGCCACCCTTTTCTGGGTCTTCCGCCTGATGGCCGGAGTCGGCTTTGCCTTCGCTCTGATATCCGCATTGGTGCTTTGGTTTACCCGCAAGAAGAAGAACACGCTGTTCACCACTCGTTGGAAGCTCTGGATCATGGGTATCTTTACTTTCGTCCCCTTCGTGGCCACGACCAGCGGCTGGCTGGTGACGGAGCTTGGACGATATCCATGGCTGGTCTACGGTTTCCAGACCATTGCCGATGGAGTTTCGCCGACGAGCACGGTACCAAACCTGCTCTTCACCTGCACTGTCTATTTCCTCCTCTTCCTGGTACTGGGCGGAGTCATGGTCTTCTATACCAGGAGGACCCTGCACCAGGGACCCTTCTACCGGCCGGATGACGGCAATGGGCCGCAGACCGCCAAGGTGCATGGCACTCCCGCCCGGGTGGCCTTGGCCTGACGGCTGGCTGGCTAGCTGGCCCACCCTCTCTTCCCCTTCGGCAAGCCCCCGTTTCGGACCTCACGGTTCGGGACGGGGGCTTTGCTGTCATCAGGCCTTGGCGTCAGTGGGGGGCAATCCCGAGCATGAAGCGAATGTTTTAGCGAATGCTCGGCATATGCATGATATCCGACCGGCTTCGCTCCCTCTCGTTTGGTAGTGCCGATTCGGTCAGATCTGAGCGGTCATCGTAGTTGCCATGCCCTGAAGCAGGTCGCGCACGCCTTTGGCCACGGGGGAATCCTCCAGACTGTCTGCAGCACGCCGCAGATAGTCTTTGGCTGTTTGCCGACTGCTCTCCATCAGGTGGGGATGGCTTCTGAAGTAGGCGACCACCTGGACAGGATCGTCTTGCTGGACCAGTGTTCTGAAGTTTTCATCCTCCTGGAATCCCAGCAGAACCGGCAGAGTGTAGATCCCATCGCGGATATCCTCCAGCTTGGGCTTGCCGGTGTCGTGATCCAGATCAAAATCATTGATGTCGTCGATGATTTGGAAGGCCATACCCAGATTACTGCCGAAGTTTCGGGCAGTCCGTTCCAGTGCCGGGTCGGTTGGCTGGCCGTCGAGGCGGATCCCGGTCAGGCAGGCCAGGCGGAAGAGGGCCGCCGTTTTGCCGGAGATGGCTCGGTCGTAGTCGT
This sequence comes from Bifidobacterium sp. B4079, assembly GCF_026537385.1. Lineage (NCBI taxonomy): Bacteria > Bacillati > Actinomycetota > Actinomycetes > Bifidobacteriales > Bifidobacteriaceae > Bifidobacterium > Bifidobacterium sp. B4079. The sequence goes on from NZ_JAFNMH010000003.1 coordinate 248,300, forward strand.
CTATGGTTATCTGGGTGTGGTGGCGGTCGGACTCCTGATAAAGCTCCCCGCCTACAATTTCGCAGACTGTGCCGGCCTGCTCCCTGATAAAGGCTGTATCAGGGGCTATGGAGGCCATGATCTCCATGTAGCGCGAGAGGATCAGATCTCCCAGATAGATGGCGGCCTTGTTGCCTCGGATGGTGTGGACCGTAGGCTTGTTGCGGCGGATGGGGGCACTGTCCAGAACGTCGTCGTGAACCAGCGTGGCCAGATGGAGCATCTCGATGGCGGCTGCGCCGGTGATGACAGTGTCGTCCACCGGTCCTTCAGTGCTGGTGCCGGCTCGGGCAAAGAGGACCACCATAGCGGCTCGGATCATCTTGCCGTGGTTGTCCAGCAGTCGACGGTAATCCTCCTGATAGGGAGCCACATGGGTGCGCTCTTGGTGCAGGCGGTCGACGACCCGCTCAAGATCCTTGCGCAACAGGAGCCCTTGTCCTTCTGCCATGGAGGTATGCTCCCTCTCGCTTGTTGAGAACCGCAACATATTCAATATACCAAGTACAAGACCATGCCTGGAGATCATTGGCCCGGTCCTGGCTGCCGCTGTGGCCAATGTGGCCAATCTCACACCATTCTGCCGCCGCGCTGCGGCGATGCTCCGGCCTAGGGTGAAGGATGCCATCTTCACGGGCCATTTCTGGGAAGTGGTTGCACAGATCGGGCGAGGGCCGAAGCCAGGTGAAGTAGGCTGGGATATATGAGTCAGCATTACCACGCGTATCAGGCCTGCCCACAAGGCGGCGAGGCAGGGCATGATCGACCGCTGTCCGTTTCGGCCCGGCTAGGGCGACTTCAGTTCCATCACTCGGGCAAGTTCAGACTTTTGCAATTGGCCGATGTCCAGGAGGGCCCCAAGGTCTCTACGGACACGATCAGGCTGATAGGCGCGGCCTGTGATGCAGCCAGGCCTGATCTGGTGGTCTTCTCGGGCAACCAGGTGGCCGGTTACGACACGGCCTACGAGCACACCTTCCGCAAGAGGCGTTGGAGTACTCCCCTGGATGGCATCTACTCAGCAGGTCTGAGCATGGGCGGCGCCCTGGGACTGGGGGGAGCCTCGCTGAGGCGCTCCTCCAAGCCCCAGAATGGCCAAGCGGCTGCGGGCCGCCGGGGATCGGAGCATGGAGAGACCGGCAGGGGTGCCGAGCCTGTACGTCGGCAGAATATCAAGCACACCGAGGACCTGGTCCGCAGAACCGTCGGTCTGATCACCGGCCCGCTGGTAGAACGGGGGATTCCCTTCGTTGTTACCTATGGCAATCACGACTTCCAGTGTGGCCTAGACACCGATCAGATGGATGCCATCTACCGGGAAGTGCCCGGTTGTCTGAACCCAGAGGCTACGGTCGCCCATCCGGATCGGGTCCACGCGTTGATCGGATCGGCCCTGCCCTCCCAGACGGCCTTCGTCTGTGCCCCAGGCACTTTCGCCCTGCCAGTGGCGGATTGCGACGGTCATGGGGTGGTCATGGGTCTGGTCCTGCTGGACTCCGGCGACTATGCCCGCTCCGGCGGCTATGGCCCCCCTTCGGCCCAGGCCCTGGACTTCCTGGCGGCCGTCCCGGATCTCTTAGGCAACCGATCCATGGTGTTCCAGCACATGCCAATTCCCCAGTTCTATGATCTGCTTAAGCCAGTGCCGGCCACTACGGCTTATGCGGTCCAGGGCTACCGAAGCTTCGACTCCCATTGCTACATCCTGGATGAATCGCGCACCTGCCCGGGCTCCTACCTGGGCGAGGGCGTCTCCTGTCCGGACGAGGACAGCGGGGAGTATGACCTGCTGACCCGCGACGGCGGCTACTTTGCTCTCTTCGCCGGGCATGACCATCGCAATGGCTTCGTCGGACGCAGTGGTGACCTGACTCTGGGGGCAACGCCCACATGCGGATTTGGCTCCTATGGACCGGTGCCCGGCAAGCGGGCGGCACGGCTCTTCGAGTTCGACATTCGCCATCCCCATAATCCGCGCACCCAACTCCTGGAATTCGGCCAATTGGTGGGACGGCCCGGATCCCACAAGGTCTATACCTTCGCCATGAGCCATGTGCCTACCTCTACTGGGGATGCGGTCAATCTGCTGCGTCGTCCCGGATTCCTGGCAGGTGGCCTGACGGCCCTGGCGGGGCTGATTGCCTCTTGGCGCTCCACCAGGCGGCCGTGAAGAGCCAGGAATCCGCTCAGACCCTGTGATGGGCGGGGGATGAGGCTCGCAGCAGGGCTTCGGTCAGGTATTTGCCAGCGGCCATGACCAGAGGGGCGTATCGCCTTCCCGGCGTGGTGGACATGCGGTTGACAGGCCCGGAGATGGATATGGCTGCCATGACTTGTCCGGATCCGTTGCGGATTGGGGCCGAAATGGAGCATACCCCCTCTTCTCGCTCGTTGATGGACTCGGCCCAGCCGCGCTTGCGGACCGTGGCCAATGTGGCCGTGTTGAACTTGGCATGTCTCAGACCCTGATGAAGGCGCTCGGGCTCCTCCCAAGCCAGCAGAATCTGTGCAGCCGACCCGGCCTCCATGGACAGCAGAGCGCCTACGGGGATGGAGTCACGCAGGCCGGAGGCGCGTTCCACTGCGGCGATGCAGATCCGGACCTCGCCTTGGCGGCGGAAAATCTGGGCCGACTCGCCCGAACGGGTAAGCAGTGTATGCAGGATGGGCCCTGAGGCGGTCAGCAGGCGGTCTTCGCCGGCGGCAGCGGCCAGCTCGGCGAAGCGGGAGCCCAGGACAAAGCGGCCATGCGCGTCCCGCAGCACGAAACGGTGGCGCTCCAAGGCGATGGCCAGTCGGTGGGCCGTGGGTCGGGCCAATCCGGTCGCGTTGACCAGCTGGCCCAGAGTCATGGGTCCGGTCTCCAAAGTATCCAGAATCCGCACCGTCTTGTCCAGAACGCCGACGCCCGAATGAATCTCCTCCTGATGCAGGTTCTGATCATTCGCCGAAGGAAATCTGTCGTCGTTCTTAGAAGGTGTGTCCATGGTTGAATTATGCCATCTCAGTATATGAAATGCAAAAGTTCATAATCGTTGGGCAGTTCCATACTCGGTGATGAAAGGCCGACGGGGAGCCGGCGAGGTTGGCGCCCTGGCCGGTGCAGGCTTGTAGGAGGCGATATGGGACGCACAATGGCGGAAAAGGTCTGGGCTGACCATTTGGTCAGGAAGGGCCAGGGAGGCGAGCCCGATCTGATCTACATCGATCTGCAGCTCATGCATGAGGTGACCAGTCCACAGGCCTTCGAGGGACTGCGTCTGGCAGGCCGGAAGATCCGCCACTTGGACCAGGTCATAGCCACCGAGGACCACAACACCCCTACCATCGACATCGATCGGCCCATCGCCGACAGGGTCTCGGCTTTGCAGATCTCCACCTTGGAGCGCAACTGTCGCGAGTTCGGGGTCCGCCTGCATCCATTGGGAGATGCGGACCAGGGCATCGTCCATGCCTTTGCACCCCTTCTGGGGTTGACCCAGCCCGGCATGACCATCGTCTGCGGCGATTCGCATACCTCGACCCACGGGGCCTTTGGGGCTTTGGCCTTCGGCGTCGGAACCTCCGAGGTGGAGCATGTTCTGGCCACCCAGACCCTGAGTCTGAAGCCTTTCAAGACCATGGCCATCACCGTCCGCGGCCAGCTCAAGCCGGGCGTGAGCGCCAAGGATGTCATCCTGGCAGTCATAGCCAGGATCGGCACTGGCGGCGGCCAAGGACACGTTCTGGAATATCGGGGTGACGCCATTCGGCGTATGTCTATGGATGCGCGCATGACCATCTGCAACATGTCCATAGAGGCCGGGGCGAGGGCTGGGATGATCGCACCCGACGAGACCACTTTCGCCTACTTGGAGGGTCGGCCGCACGCCCCCAAGGGGGCCATGTGGGATCAGGCCCTGGACTACTGGCGGACTCTGCCCACCGATCCGGATGCAGCCTTCGACAAGGAGGTCATCCTGGATGCCGACCAGCTGACCCCCTACGTGACCTGGGGCACCAACCCCGGACAGGGCCTGCCCATCGCAGCTGATGTGCCTGTGCCAGAAAAGATCGCCGACCCGGCTAAGCGCCAGGCGGCCCAGGAGGCCATCGACTACATGGGGCTGAAGCCGGGGATGCCCATCCGGGACATCGCCGTGGACACCGTGTTTATTGGCTCCTGCACCAACGGACGCATCGAGGATCTTCGCGCGGCAGCGGCCATCATGAAGGGGCATCACAAGGCCAAGAACCTCCATCGCGTCCTGGTGGTGCCGGCCTCTTCGCGAGTTCGCATTCAGGCCGAGAAGGAGGGGCTGGACCGCATCTTCGAGGACTTCGGAGCCGAATGGCGCAACGCCGGCTGCTCCATGTGCCTGGGAATGAATCCCGACCAGCTGGTGCCGGGGGAGCGTTCCATTTCCACATCCAACCGCAACTTCCAGGGTCGTCAGGGCAAGGGCGGCAGGACGCATCTGGCCTCGCCCGAGGTGGCTGCTGCGACGGCCATCAAGGGAGCCATCTGCTCCCCGGCCGATCTGTAAGTCATCAATCGTTCGCCATCGCCATCGTCATCGCCATCCAGAAGGCAGGAGGTTATCATGGAGCCACTTTCCGTTGTAACCGGGGTAGGGGTGCCCTTGCGCCGCTCCAACGTCGACACTGATCAGATCATCCCCGCCGTGTTCCTGAAGCGGGTGCAGAAGACCGGCTTCGAAGATGCGCTCTTCTACGCCTGGCGAAGGGATCCGAATTTCATACTCAACAGGCCCGAATATTCAGGTGCCCGCATCCTGGTGGCCGGGCCGGATTTCGGCATCGGATCCTCGCGCGAGCATGCGGTCTGGGCTCTGCGGGACTATGGCTTCCGCGTGGTCATCGCCCCCCGTTTTGCTGACATCTTCTATGGGAACACCGCCAAGAACGGGGTCCTGGCCGCCATCATGCCCCAGGAATCAGTGGAGTTGCTCTGGAAGCTCCTGGAGGAGGACCCCGGCGCCGAGATGACCGTGGACCTGGGCGCTCGCACGGTTACCTGCGCGGATGTGACCCTGCCCTTCCAGGTGGACGACTATGTGCGATGGCGGCTCATGAACGGCTACGACGACATCGATCTGACCCTGCAGCACGAGGATGACATCCGTGCCTATGAGCGCATGCGGGCTGAGCGATTCCCCTTCAAGCCGCGTACCCTGCCGGCCCGGCACATGCCCGAAGAGCCAGTCACTTCAGCCAGGGAGAGTCAAATCGACTGGCCTGGTCCCCTGGCTGACCGCGGCATCATCTGACCGACGGGCCGAGCGCCTTTATATGGAAGTCATTCGCTCCCTCTTCGCCTACCATGGAATGTGCCAGTCATTGGTCGACTGTGACCGGCTGGCAAACAAAGAGGGGCGATTATCATGAGGCACAGCAGCGGTGATGTGCACAACTGGGGCGTCAGACAGGCAGTGAATGCCCTAAGTGCTTTTGCTTTCATTTATGTGGCCATTGAGACTCTGGCAGGCCTTCTGGGAGGCAAGGTGGTTCTGCCTGCTCTCTTCCCACACGCTTCCAAGGAGCAGTACAACGGTCCTTTGTCGGACCGGACAGTGGTTATCTCCGTGGTGCTGGCCCTGCTGTTTGCCTTGATCAGTCAATGGCCGGTCATCGTAGGCCATGAACGGCATGGCCAGGACCAGGTGCGTTGGGTCACTGCGCGCAGATTCAGCCTGCTGGCGTTGATCATCGCCCTGGCCTGCTTCTTCCTCAGTCAGCTTGTGGCCGGGGCGGCTAACTCCGGATTAAGTGCCATTCTCTCCGGTACTGGTCTGCATCCGCCGACCGCGTCTGACGACGGGGGCATGGATACGCCGATCATGCTCTTCTATGGCATTCTTTTGGGGCCCTTTGCCGAGGAGCTGGTCTTTCGTGGGGTCATCATGAACGGCCTGCGCCGCTTTGGTCGAGTATTTGCCATTATTACCTCTTCTCTGCTTTTCGGCTTCATGCATGGTTCCTTGGTTCAGGGTCTGTTCGGTTTCATCTCCGGTTTGGTTCTGGGCTATCTGGCCATGGAGTACGGGCTGGTCTGGTCCCTGCTGGTGCACATGCTCAACAATGCCTTCTCTTCAGGTCTGCTGGCCAAGTACATGTCCCTGGCACCCGAGGTGGTTCGCATCGGCCTAGGTCTGCTCATGATCCTGGTGTTGCTGACCGGAGTCGTCGGACTGCTGTTCAAGATTAGGTCTCTCCGTGATTACTGCCGCAGCAATCGCGCTCCCAAGGGGATATACGCTTCCTGGAAGGCGCCCTGGTTCCTGCTCTTCTGCCTGGCATGCCTGCTGATGGCCCTGAGCGAATTCGTGCCGGGGCTGGCTTGACCGGGCAGTCGATAATGCCGGCCCGTTGTCGGGGTTCTGTCGAGGGAAGGGCGGGGTCGGGCTAGACTCGGATGTGCGGTGTCATGATAAGAAGACGGGGAAAGGTTCGTGTCGCTGGACGTCCTTGACGGCCGTACGGTAGTGCATGAAGGGGAAGGATCATCGACGGATGAGGGATGATGAGGATCGCAGCAGCGGCAGCGAGTCTGCCGATGCCCAAAGCGATCAGGGGCGCTGGAAAGTGTCGCGCTCCTCTATTGCCCTCATGACCGCAACCCACAGTGCCAGCAAGGACTACGCACGCCACTGGGATTATGAGGAAGGATCCGTCGACCTGCCACCCTTGAGCCTGCCGGGGGAGGCCGTGGATGATGGATTGGCCTACCCGGGGCGGATAGCTCATAGGAAGACGGCGGTTCTGGGTGATGAAGGAGCCGGTGGCAAGGGGCACAAGGGTGCCCTGCCAGTCGGTGAACGACCTTCGGTGCTTCCCGGATCCTATAATTTTTTGAACTCGGTCACCATGGCCAGTCAACCGGAAGTTCCCGCGTTTCTTCCGACAGGCCTGCCAGCTGATGAGCACGGCGGGAAGGATTCTAGCCAGGAGCCGTCCCCGCGGCGCGTGGTGGTTCGTCGAGAGCTGGAGGCTTCCAGGGCCACCGGGACGGCCAAAGAGACCCCGGCACAGCAGGAGCAGCCTGCGGTCAAGGTCGTCTGGTCCTGGACCAAGCCCGAGACGAACAAAGGTCCGGTCTTCTCTTGGAATATGCCCAAGCGTCGTAAGCCCTCCGCAAGCACCCGTGCAGGCAAACCTGCAGCTTTCGTGGCCAAGACTTCATCCGTTCCTGCGTCATCTGCCAATGCCGTCAATTCAGCTGCTCTGGCACCTTCCAAGGCTGAGCAGGAGTCTTCAAAAGCTTCTGCTCCCGCTCCTTCTTCAGTCGATACAGCTGAACCCAAATCGGTGACCACGGCCGGAACGCCATCGGCCTCTGGTTCTGAGGATTCGATGTCTGCGAAACCGGGTTCGGAGGTCTCTGCACCTGCAACTTCCGTGGTATTCGCCGACCGACCAGTCGTTGTCCGTCGCTCGGATGCGGACTGGGATTCCCTGGTCACTGGTTCGTCGGCTCCAGCGGAGAATGATGCTGGTACACGATCCGCGGTCAGCGAAGCCGATCATCATGGACGTCGGGTCTGTTCGACTCCACGGGTAGTTGTCCAGCCTACTGCAGTCGCCGGTAACGGTTCCGGTGGTCGGGTCGTTTCGTCAAAGGCTATTGACGGACAGGGGACTGCGCTCGCGCAGAAGGATCGTGTCGGTCAGCCCCTGCAGACCGGCCAAGAAGGCATTGCCGTTCAGTCTGCTCCCTCCGGAACTTCTGAGGCTGTGAACGCAGCTCCAGGGACGCAGTCGGTTGTCCAGTTTGCATCTTCGCCGACGTCCGCATCCTCTCCGGGTGCTTCGGTAGCTCTTGCTGCCAAGGCTGCCGAGGCTGCTGCAGCTGCCGTGGCTGCCAAGGCCGAGTCGGCCGAGACCGAGGATGCCGCGACGGACGCAACCAAGCCGTCCGGCTCTTCGCGTGGTTTTCGCAAGCGTTTCGGGGGTCTTCATCTCGGCCTTCCCGCCAGAGGCCATGAAAGAAGTGGAGAAGCCCGTCGGCCGTCCAAGCGGCGATCTGCTCGTAACCGCACCCGTCCTTCAGTCGAGCCGACAGCCCCCAGGGGCGTTTCCAATGCTTCGGCAGCACCCGTCGCAGGCGCAAGCCGTCCGGTGCCGGTCGGTTCACAGCCGATTGCTGTTCCAAGTGAACTTGATGCTGCCAAGCCAGCTGCTGCAGTTGCGGCCCAATCCCAAGGTCGGGCAGAATCGCAGACGGCTAAGCCCGCTGCCCAAAAGTCCACCGCCTACACAGCCAGTTCGGGGGTTCTTCATGCCGTCAACGGGCAGGCCGCCTTCGCTTTCGTCTACCTGGCCATATCCGTTCTGGTGCTCATGGTCGGTTCGGGGATGATTCTGCCTGCCATCATGGAACAGGTCAAAGACCCCGGATCCATAGCCTTCCTATCCGATGGAATCACCCTCCTGTCGGTCCTGCTGGCGCTGACCTATGCCTGCATTTCAGAGTGGAGCGTTATTCGAGGTGAGGATCGGCGAAGAGAGGACGCCGTCCATTGGCGCACAGATAGAAGAATGACGCTGGCGGCTCTGCTGGCTCTTATAGCAGTTCTCCTGCTCGGCCAGGGGATGGTCCATGAACTGAACAAGTTCTTCAACCACTTCTGTCTGCTTCTGCACATCCCCTCCTTGGCCTCGCGCAGCCTGCTGGTCACAGGCGCGTCCTCGCCGATGATGGCCCTGTATGCCCTCCTGGCGGTTCCCTTGGCTGAGGAGCTGGTTTTCCGTGGCATCATCCTCAACGGACTGCGTCGGTTTGGCCGGGTCTTTGCCATTCTGACCTCATCCCTGCTTTGCGCCCTGCTGCAGTGTGATCCGGTCTCTGGGCTTTGGATCTTCCTGCTGGGGCTGGCATTGGGATACTGCTCCCTGGAGTATGGTCTGATCTGGGCCATCGGAGCCCGTGTGGTCGGCGATCTGCTCTTCAGCGGTCTGCCCAACCGTTATCTGATGAGCGCCTCGCGAACTGCCCGTCTGCTGGTTTTGGCAGTGGCTCTGGTCTTGATGCTGGCTGGGTTGCTCATGTTCTTCCTGCACCGCGCCAGTCTCTTGGATTACCGGCGGCGCTATCGAGCCCCTAGGGGGACCTATGCGTCCTGGAGGCAGCCCTGGTTCCTGCTCTATTTGCTGCTCTGCCTGCTGCTGGCAATCTTCAAGTTCGTACCCGGCCTGCTCTAGAGCATGACGCATAGGTGCCGCCGCTGGTGGCGTAGACTTGGACCAGCTGGAGGTCGGTGCTGAACGGCCAAACCTGCGGAGGATCATGAAAGGGCATGGTGACATGGGGCAGACAGCGACGGCAGCCGACGCGTCAGGGATCAGGCAGACTCAGAAGCCCAGACGAGGCACAGCGGATCGCGCATGGATGAGCGCGGCCAGGGGCATGCTCAACCGTCAAGCGGCCCTGCTGCTGGTCTACCTGCTTATCATCAGCAGCGTCGGCCTTCTGTTCGGTGTTCTGGCTCAGATGGAGTGGAATGCCGTGTTTGATCCAGTGCCTGCCCACTCGGGATTTGTATATGTGACGAGCCATGCCGACAAGGAGTATGGCGGCACCATCAATCTGATCGCCGCCTGCACAGGCCTCTGCTTCCTGGTCTTCACACGACGTCGGCAGATTTGCGATTCAGGCCCTCTGGGCATTTTCCACACGGATCTGCATCGCATGACCTGGCAGGTTCTGCTGGGGTGCTTTGCGCTGACGCTGACTGGGCAGACCCTGGCTGACTGGTATCAGTCAGGCATGGACTGGACCACGGCGCGGTTGGGAGTGCAGCAGTCCTGGACCACCACTGAGCAGATCCAGCAGGCTTCGGGTACCATTCCCATGTTTATTTACGTCAGCCTGCTGGCTCCGGTCATCGAGGAACTGGTCTTCAGAGGGGCCATCCTGCACGCGCTGAAGCCCTATGGCCATGTCTTCGCCATCGTCACCTCCGCCGTTATGTTCGGCTTCTTCCATGGCGATCTTGGCCAGGGGTTCTTCGCTTTCATTATGGGTCTGCTCTTGGGCTATCTGGCCTGCGAATACTCCATCTTCTGGTCCATGGCTCTGCATGTGTTCAACAACCTGGTCGTCAGCGACGGGTTGGAACTCCTTCTCGGCTTTATGAGTGACAATATGTCCTCCTACATAAACGTGCTCATGATGCTGGCAGGCATGCTGGCAGCCGTCCTGGTCCTTTATCTGGGCCGTCATCGGATTGTCGCTTTTCTGCGGGAAAACCGCACCTATACGAACGTCTATGGTGCCTGGGCCTGCCCGTTCTTTATCATGCTGCTGCTGATCATGGGCTTCACGATGCTGATCCCCTTCGTTTCAGCCGGCGCCTGACCAGTATCTGACTGGGTGGATGCTCTATGCCTGAGGCGACAATTCACGGTGTCCCCACACCCCCTGTGGCAGACTTGCAAATAGGGGCCGATGACGCGCCAAAGCCCGGCTCTGAGCGGATACGAGAAAGAAGCCGATAAATGCCCAAGGTGAATACACAGAATGATGTGCTGCATGTGGTGGGCGGCAGACCCCTGCATGGCACCATACAGGTCCGCGGGGCCAAGAACTTCGTCAGCAAGGCTATGGTGGCCGCCCTTTTGGCTCCTGGTGTCTCGGTACTCAAGAATGTGCCTGAGATCCGTGATGTCCAGGTCGTTTCGGATTTGCTGAGGCTGCACGGGGTCAAGGTGGATGTCCGCCCGCAGGAGGGCGTGGTCACCATCGATGCCAGCCATGTGGAGCTGGCCGACGTGGCCGACGTAGACACCCTGTCCGGCTCCTCCCGAATCCCCATACTCTTCTCGGGTCCGCTTCTGCATCGGATGGGGGAGGCCTTCATCCCCGCCTTGGGCGGTTGCCGCATCGGCAGCCGGCCCATTGATTTCCATCTGGAAACCCTGCGTAAGCTAGGGGCCGATGTTGACAAGGAGCATGAGGCCGGCATCCACATCACTGCGCCCGATGGTCTGCATGGGGCCAAAATCCACCTGCCTTACCCTTCTGTGGGCGCCACGGAACAGACCCTGCTGGCGGCCGTTCTTGCCGAGGGCCGCACCGAGCTGTCAGGGGCTGCGACCGAACCCGAAATCATGGACTTGGTGGCGGTCCTGCAGAAGATGGGCGCGCAGATCTCCGTGGACGTGGACCGGACCATCCGCATCGAGGGGGTGCCCTCCCTGAAGGGCTTCACCCATACTTCCCTGCCCGACCGGATCGAAGCTGCCTCCTGGGCCTCTGCCGCTTTGGCCACCCATGGCGACATCATGGTCGAGGGCGCCCACCAGCCTGACATGATGACTTACTTGAACGTCTTCCGCAAGATAGGCGGCCAGTTCGATGTACGTGACGACGGCATCCGCTTCTGGCATCCGGGCGGCGACCTGCGGCCCGTAGCCATCGAGACCGACGTGCACCCCGGGTTCATGACCGACTGGCAGCAGCCCCTGGTGGTCGCTCTGACCCAGGCCAAGGGTCTTTCCATCGTTCACGAGACCGTCTATGAGAATCGTTTCGGCTTCACCAAGCCGCTGATTCGGATGGGCGCTACCATCCAACTCTACAAGGAGTGCCTGGGGTCCCTGCCCTGCCGCTTCCAGCAGCGCAACTTCAACCACTCGGCTGTCATCTTCGGGCCCACCCCGCTGACCGGCCAGGACATCGATGTGCCCGACCTGCGTGGCGGTTTCAGTCACCTGATCGCCGCACTGACAGCTTCCGGCCCCTCCACCGTCCACGGCATCTCCCTGATCGACCGTGGCTACGAGGACTTCCGCGACAAGCTGCTGGCCCTGGACGCACAGATCGACTGATCCGGCAGGCATCATAGATGGCTTCCAAAGGCAAACCCTCCCCCCGGTCTGCGGTGCCTTCCTTGTCCGACCAGCAGGTGGCCCTGCTGGCCCAAAGGCACAGGCTGGTGGATCCGACCCGCTACTATCCCACTGGACACCGCACCCCGGCCCTGGACGAGATAGACGGTCAACACCCCGTGGGCACCACCCGTCTACTGCGCGGGGTCTCCCAAGTGGTGCGTGACTCCTGCCGGGTCTATGCCTGGGGGCTGGAGCGGGTGCCGCAGACCGGGCCTTTTATCACCGCAGCCACCCATGTGACCCAGTTCGATGTTTTCATTCCCATGATGGCCCTCTTCCACCAGGGGCGTCGTCCACGCTACATGGCCAAGGCCGAGATGGCCCATTGGCCTATGATTGGCAGCTGGTTCTGCATGGTGGGCATGCAGCCGGTGGAACGCAAGTCCGGCAAGGCCAGGTCGATTGAGGAGGAGTCGATCGGCATCATCACCTCCGGCAGGCCACTGACCATCTGGCCGGAGGGAACCGTGACCCGTGACCCCCTGAAGTGGCCCATGTCGCTCAAGCCCGGGGTCGGATTCATCGCTCTGGAGGCCTCGCGGCAGCTGGGTCGCATGGTTCCTCTGTATCCCAGCATCACCTGGGGGGCGGCTTCGATCAATCACAAGTGGCCATGGCCTCGCAAGAACGTGGTCATGTGCTATGACCGGCTCCTTGACTATTCCGACCTGCTTGAAGATATGGATCAGTGGGGTGCGGAACCCCCCAAGCAGTCCGTGCATGCCTTCTGTGTTCGCCTGCGCAACCGTATGGAGGAGGTCATGGCCGAGATTCGTGGCGAAGAACCCCCAAAGGCTGGTTACTTCGACTACTTGACCATGACCCGTCGGCCCAGAAGCGAGCAATAAGGCCGGAACTCACCTCTAATTCCTCCTGTCTGGCGGTGGTGTCATAGGATGGTAGGGACAAGAATAAGGCTGCTAGTCGGCGTTCCCGTGCGCACGGCATTATGCAAAGGAGAATGATGACGAAGATCGCGGTATTGGGAGCAGGCGCATGGGGAACCGCTTTTGCCCAAGTGTTGGCTGACTCAGGCAATCAGGTGGTCATGTGGGATGTCGCCCCGGATGTCGTGGACGAAATCAACAGTCAACATTCGAATGCTCGCCGTCTGCCGAATGTGAAGAGGCTTCCCGAGGCCATCCACGCTGAGGGTGACCGGGCCGAGGCTGTCTCGGGGGCAGAAATCGTGGTCGTGGCCATAGCAGCTCAGCACGCCTGTGAGGCCTTGACGGAATTCAAGGGTCTGTTGGGCCATGATGCCATTGCAGTTTCTTTGATGAAAGGGATTGAGCGGGGCACTGACAGGCGGATGGATCAGGTGGTCTGCCAGACGCTGGACCTGGCCCCAGTCAGGTTTGCGGCCGTATCCGGCCCCAACCTGAGCAAGGAGGTGGCAGCCCGCGAACCGAGCGCCACCGTGGTTGCCAGCGCTGATGCCGATACCGCTATGAGAGTAGCCCGTGCCTGCACGACCGACTATTTCAAGGCCTTCGTCTCGGACGATGTGATCGGCCTCGAAATGTGCGGGTCACTGAAGAACGTCACTGCGCTGGCCGTGGGGATGTCACGGGGGGCTGGATTCGGGGAGAACACGGCCGCCATGATCCAGGCCAGGGGGCTGGCTGAACTCACTGCCTTAGGAGAGGCCTGCGGTGCCAAGTCCAAGACTTTTGCAGGTCTTGCAGGAGTCGGCGACCTGGTGGCCACCTGTGGGTCGTCCCTGAGCAGGAACTACACTTTCGGCTTTAATCTGGGCCAGGGCAAAAGCATTGAGGAAGCCACTCGCGTCAGCAAGGGTGTCGCCGAGGGCGTGCCTACCACCGATGCTGTCGTCGCCCTGGGCAAGCGCTACAAGGTGGCGACCCCGCTGGCTACGGCCATGAGCCATGTGCTGGATCAGGGCCTGAGTTGCCGGGGCATGATTGACGAGCTGTTCGGCGGGCAGATCACTGCAGAATGAGGCTGATGCCCATCAGAAAATTCTGAAGGCTATAGGGATAGGCTGTGAAACCGGCGCTATCAGCCCTTTGCTCGGCGATGAATGGTTTTCCGAATCAGACGGTATGCCTGGCTTGTCTGGTGTCTGCATCAGCTTCCCAAGATGCCTTGTTCGTGCCAAGCTTGTAGATGAGCGGCCCTGACTAGGCCCTGCCGCCCGCCAAGGGAATATCCTGCTGTCTTGAGTGATGTATCTGCCCAGGGCAGGTGCGTGAGGCTGGAATTCATGTCCAGGATGAGGAAAGACGAGGAATGATGGTCAGGAAACGTGTTGTAGTGCTCTATGGCGGGCGAGCGGACGAACATTCCATATCCTGCGTGTCGGCGGCCGGCGTGCTCAATGCCATCGATACCGACCGATACGAGCCCATTCCCATTGGCATCACCAAGGACGGTCGATGGACTATTGGCGGCCAGGATCCCAGGCAGTGGGGTCTGGGTGATGCCAGTCTGCCATCCGTGCAGATAACCGAAGGCAGCCGCCCGGTCATCCTTGACATGGCTCGTGGTAGGGATGGGTTTCTGATCGGCGACCATGCCGACCTGGTCTCTGGAGCCGAGCCTACGAGGACCGTCGGTTCCCTGGAGCCGTTGGGGCGTGTTGACGCGGTTTTCCCAGTGCTTCATGGCCCCTATGGTGAGGACGGCACCCTGCAGGGCCTGCTTGAAATGATGGGGTTGCCCTACGTAGGATGCGGGGTCTTCGCCTCTGCCGCATGCATGGACAAGCACTACACCAAGATTCTGCTCAGTCAAGCCGCCATACCTGTGGCGCCAAGCATCACGATTGACTCCCGTGAACAGCGGTCTGGGACCGACCTGTTGGCCGCTGTGAAAAAGGCGGAGCTGCATTACCCGCTCTTCGTCAAGCCCTCCCGCGCAGGATCCAGCTTTGGCGTGGTCAAGGTAGAAGAGCCCCTAGCTGAAGCTCTGGCTGCTGCGGTCGCCGAGGCGGCAAAGCATGACTGGCGGGTCCTGATAGAGGAGGGTGTCGAAGGGCGTGAGATCGAGTGCGCCGTGCTCGCCTCCGGCAAGGGCAGAAAGCCACGTACTGCCTGGCCTGGCGAGGTGGTGCTGGACAAGGCTGATCAGGACGAGTCCTTCTACGACTTCGACAGCAAGTATGTGGATTCTTCCGCATCCCACGTGGAGGTTCCCGCGAACCTGCCAGAGGAGACTCTTCAGAAGGTTCGCGATCTGGCCGCCAAGGCCTTCAGAACCGTGGACGGCGCCGGTCTGAGCCGTGTCGACTGCTTTGTAACGTCCGAGGGCAGGGTCATTGTCAACGAGATCAATACCATGCCTGGCTTCACACCTATCTCCATGTATGCCAAGGCCTGGGAGGCCACCGGCCTGGATATGCATGACTTGATAACCGAGTTGATTGAAGGTGTCCTGGACTAATGGTTATGGGAGCAGACAAAGCCAGTTCCGACATTGAGCGCCCCTTCAGTTGCAGGCCGTTCTCTTGCAGACTTTCCCCTTTCGCTTAGAGAGAGCGCTGGCAGTTATGAGGAAGATGCATATTTGTGTGCAATGATCCTGTCTCTGCAAGGCCGAGCGGGCTTGATCTTGGGTAGCCAGCTGAGCACCGGAGTCGATTGCATAACAACAGCATAGGATCGTGTGTCTCAAACTAATCAGCTGGAACCCGAGCGTGAGTGGACGCCGTATCGCTTTTCATGTCCTTGATGGTGTCTCTGTCCCTTTCTAATCACTTGGTTTGCGTCTTGATAGTTCACGGCCCTTATTGCTCCGCCTTGCCTGAGCAGATCCGATGTTCGGGGTGACTAGTTTTCGAGTGGGCGGGATTCCTGAATTTTCCCGTGCGACACGCCTTTTGTTTCAGCCAGGTTGTGGCCCTTGTGCAGAAAGATATATACTTGTGGCAACGTTACCGCTTTTTTCTGAAAGGAGAGAACATAAATAGCGGAAACGTTTTTGCATTGGTTATGGATGTGGACGATGATTGTTCACTCATACCCAAAGAGCGCAATCAATCCGTATCCCCGACGTCGCGGATCTATAGAAGTCGTATGAATCAAGTCAGACATTCATCCCTACTCTTCTGGAACTTTTTGTACCTGCTCGATTGATAGAGCAATCAGGCTGGTGCGCAAGGGACGTCGTCAGGTGAGTACTGAATGCTAGCGTTTACTGAGAGGAGGTGTGATGGCATACGTGACAATCCGCGAAGTGGCCCAACGTGCCGGGGTATCGGTATCTACGGTTTCCAGGGCATTGAACCATGCTGGACGTGTATCCCATGTGACCGAAGCGAGAATAGAACAAATCGCCAAGGAACTGGATTACATACCGGATTCGCGGGCCCGAGCCATGCGTTCTTCCAGAACCAAGACCGTGGGTTTGCTGGTTCCAGATATCCGTAACGGTTACTTTGCAGACTTGGCGTATGCGATTCAAGACACCTTATTTAAACGAAATTACAGCACGTTCATTGGTACCTCTTCAGAAAGCGGTTCTCGTCAGGATGCCTTTATCATGAGCATTCTGTCGCAACGAATCGATGGAGCCATCATCGTTCCACAGGGAGAGCAGACGAGGGCCCTGCGTCAGCTTGTAGCACGCGGCCTGCCGGTGATCTTCGTTGATCGGCATGTCAAGGGCATGCGAGATGTCCCGGTGGTGGATTCCGATCCTTTCCCCGGCATGGAGTCGGCTCTGCGTGATGTTCGTGACCATGGATTCAGCAAGGTTGGTTATGTGTCCGGCCCGGTGTTGGATTCTCCGTCCTTGCAAGAGCGCGAACTGGCTTTTCGGCAGGTGGCATCTCGTTTGTTTGGTGAAGAGAACCTATTCGTGGAATCGACCAGTTTTGATCAGGCTTCCTGCGCTTCTGTCCTTCAACGTATGAGTGACGTAGGTGCGGATGCCATGATATTCGGGTATTCGCCGGATGCGGTGAGAGCGATGTCTCTGTTGAATGACACAGGCGCCACGCTGGGTGAGGAAATGTCGATGATCTCGTTTGATGATCTGGACATTTTTTCGCTTTCATCTCCCAAGATCTCGGTCATATCCCAACAAGTGCAGGAAATCGGCCACAAGGGTGCACGTCTTTTCCTGGATATGTTGGCTGGCAAGGAAATCGAGTTTCACGAGCGAGTGAAGACGATTTACATACCCCGAGGTTCACTGGGTACTCCGAGAATAAGGTAATCACCCTTGCCTCACCTGCAATAGGAGAAGAGGGAACCGGCGACGACCCAGTTCGCACGGGTAAGCCGATTATAAAGAGCGGTACTTCACTGCTGTAGCCCGCTTTTCGCACGGCCCGATGAATGATTTCAATAAGCGCAGCCGCAATGGAGCTCATTGAGTTTATATGAAAGTGAACACTATGACACAATTATCTCTTGTCGGAGTATCGAAAAAGTTCGGCGTTACCAAGGTGGTCGATCGAGTATCTATTACCGTTGAACCAGGCAAGGTACACGTTCTTCTTGGGGAAAACGGTGCAGGTAAGTCCACGGTCATCAAAATGATGAGCGGAATTTACCAGCCGGATGAAGGACACATCGAAATCGACGGTCAACAGGTACGCATTCCGAATGTCGATGCTGCCAGGAAGCTGGGGATTGCAGTCATCCATCAAGAGCTGAATATGGTTCCCCAACTCTCGATCATGGAAAATCTGTTCTTGGGTAATCTGCCTTCCTCATCTGGCTTAGTGAATAAGAGAGCAATGAAGCGCAAGGCCAAAGAGGCCTTGAAGCTGATACAGCTGGATGAGGATGTCTCCAGGCCGATGGGGGAGCTAGGCGTGGCCCGTCAGCAGATGGTAGAGATAGCAAAGGCGCTCATGCAGGACGCATCCATTCTTATCCTGGACGAGCCCACCGCTGCCTTGACTCACCGTGAGTGTGAGCATCTCTTCGACATCATGCGTGATCTCAAGGCCAAGGGTGTGGGCATGGTCTTCATCTCCCACCATCTAGATGAGCTCGCCAAGGTGGGCGATATCGTTACTGTCTTGCGCGATGGGCAGTATATCGATACTGTTCCTGCAACCACGCCGGAGCCTGAGCTTATAAAGCTCATGGTTGGGCGCAACATTGAGGATCAGTATCCTCGCCAGGCGCAGCAGCCCGGAAAGGTGCTTCTGAAAGTAGACGGCCTGACCCGCCAAGGCACCATGGAGGACGTTTCCTTCGAACTCAAGGCAGGAGAGGTGGTCGGCATGGCCGGCTTGGTTGGTGCGGGTAGGACGGAAGTCATCCGGGCCATCTTCGGCGCTGATGATTATGACTCTGGTTCAGTGGCCGTAGAAGGCAAGGCTCTTCCTAAGAATTCCATCAATGC
The DNA here is from genome assembly GCF_026537385.1 of Bifidobacterium sp. B4079. Classification (NCBI taxonomy): domain Bacteria; kingdom Bacillati; phylum Actinomycetota; class Actinomycetes; order Bifidobacteriales; family Bifidobacteriaceae; genus Bifidobacterium; species Bifidobacterium sp. B4079. Next base: position 266,555 of record NZ_JAFNMH010000003.1, read on the forward strand.
GGCTATAAACGCTGGGGTTGGTCTAGTACCTGAAGACAGACGCGCACAGGGGCTTATCGCAGAGGCAGCGGTCAGTGAGAATCTGGGCCTGCCTACCATGCGTTCAACTGCCCGTATGGGGTTCGTGGATCGCTCTGGACAAAAGAAACGCGAAGAGCTGACTGCCGAAAAACTGTCGATCCGCATGGCGGGCATCAATCAAAGCGCCGGGTCCCTGTCGGGAGGCAATCAGCAGAAAGTCGTATTCGGCAAATGGGCCATGGCTCAGGTCAAGGTCCTGCTTTTGGACGAGCCCACGCGTGGTGTGGATGTCGGGGCTCGTGTCGAAATCTACGAGCTGATCAACCAGGTAACTGCCAACGGTGGGGCGGTGCTCATGGCTTCCTCAGATCTGCCGGAGGTCCTGGGCATGTCTGATCGAGTCATCGTCATGAGCAACGGCAAGGTCAGCGGCTCCATGACCGCCGCCGAGGCTGATCAGCAGAAAGTCATGGCGTTGGCAGTGTCCCATATGGATGAAGCAGCCGCAAACGGCTGATCAAAGCGTGAAGGAGAAAAAATGTCTGAAAAGATGAATGAGGGCAACACAGCTGTCAGAAGATCCGCAGGGGAAGAAATCAAGAGATTCGCCATGAGGAATGGGGCCTTGATTGGCCTTATACTGCTGGCTGTCGTTCTTTCCCTCGCCGCACCTGCCTTCCTCACTGGGTCGAACATCCTTAACGTAGGCATACAGGCTGCGACAGTCGCCATCCTGGCTTTCGGGGAAACCTTTGCCATTGTTGCCGCTGGCATTGATCTTTCCGTCGGATCTGTTGCGGCTGTTTCCAGTATGTTCGCTGCGTATGCCGGAGCCTCCATGGGCATGCCGGCATGGTTGACTGTTGTCGTTGGCATCGTAGCCGGTGCTGTCTTCGGAGCTTTGAGCGGCATCGCCAATGCGTATCTCAAGCTTCCCTCCTTCATTGCTACATTGGCGATGATGTCGGTTGCCAGAGGGTTGACACTGGTCATATCGGACGGCAGACCTATCAGCACCTCAGCTGTGGTAAATTTCTTCGGAGGTACGATCCTCAATATTCCGGTACCCATTGTCATGATGATCATCATGGGGATCATCGCAGCTATTATTTTGAATTTCACAACCATTGGACGTTCCATGTATGCCGTCGGCGGCAACATGGAGGCTTCCAGGTTGTCTGGCATTTCAGTTCATAAGACGCAGATAGTCGTCTTCATTCTTTCAGGCATCTTCGCGGCCGTGGCCGGGCTGGTTATTGCGGGTCGACTCCACTCTGCACAGCCGCAGGCTGCTACGGGATATGAAATGGATGCCATCGCTTCGACTGTCATCGGTGGAGCCTCCCTTTCCGGAGGCAAAGGTAAAGTCTCCGGGACTTTCGTGGGCGCCATTCTTCTTGCAGTAATCCGTAATGGCCTCAATATCCTGAATGTCTCCTCCTTCTGGCAGCAGGTTGTCATCGGTCTTGTGATCGCAGCTGCCGTGAGCTTTGATACCTTGCGCCGCAAAGAGGATGCTCACTGAAACCAAACAAGTAGCAAAAAACAAGGAAAGAGAATGAAATGATTAATGTAAAATTCCAAAAGGGCTTGAAAGCAGCTCTGGCACTGGTATGTGCTGGCACGTTTATGGCGGGTCTGTCGGCATGCGGACCGTCAAGCTCATCTTCTGGCAATGAAAAGGTGACTCTCCTGGTATCCACACTCAATAATCCCTTCTTCGTGGATCTTCGGGACGGGGCAAAGGCAGAGGCCCAGAAGCTAAATATCGACCTTCAGGTTTCGGATGCTCAGAATGATTCAGCGACTCAGCAGAACCAAGCCCAGAATGCTCAATCACAAGGGGCCAAGGCTGTGATCATCAATCCAGTGGATTCAGATGCAGCTGCATCAGCCGTTGCTCCTCTCCTCTCCTCTAAGGTGCCGGTCATATCCGTGGACCGTGCCGTCACTGGCGAGAGCGTCGAATCTCATATTGCTTCCAACAATGTGGCTGGCGGCGCCCAGGCAGCTGATGAGCTTGCCAAGTCTATCGGCGAGAAAGGCAAGGTCATCATCCTGCAGGGGACTCCCGGAGCAGCTTCTACTCGTGATCGCGGCAAGGGCTTTAAGGATCGGATTAAGAAGTACTCAGGTATTCAGGTCGTAGCTGAGCAGACGGCCAACTTCGATCGTGCAGAAGCTCTCAATGTCACAACCAACCTCATGCAATCACACCCGGATGCCACAGGCATCTATGCTGAGAATGACGAGATGCTCCTAGGCGGCGTTCAAGCCTTGGGTGAAAAAGCTGGCAAGGATGTCAAGATCTTTGGCTTCGACGGAACCAAAGACGGACTCAAATCAGTCGCTGATGGCAAGGCTGTGGGCACCATAGCCCAGCAGCCTAAGGTGCTGGGCCAGAAGGCTGTCCAGGCGGCTTCGAGGATTCTCAAGGGTCAGAAAGTCCAAAAGACACAGGCAATTGAGGTGAAGACCGTGACCAAGGAAAATGTTTCGCAATTCCAGTAAAGATTGGCATGCGAACGACACGGGTGCGGCTCTTGCCGCACCCGTGTCGTCGTGCGCGCAAAGCATGTAAGGGGAACAAAATGCTAACTCATGGGATATTGAATGCGCAGATGGCCGCCGCAGTGGCTCGGCTCAGACACAAGGATAGGTTTGTCATATCAGATGCAGGCCTGCCAGTTCCGGATGGTGTGGAAGTGATTGACTTGGCAGTGGCTTTTGGAGTGCCTCGTTTTTGTCAGGTCTTGGATGTGCTTAAACCGGAATTAATTCTGGAGTCAGGCCTTATGGCGGATGAAGCTAGAGGGACCGAAGCCGAACGCTGGGTGAAGGATCGTTTCGATATTCCCCTAACATACTGCACGCATGATGGCGAAAACGGTTTCAAAACCAGAATGAAAGGTGTGCGATTCGTCATACGCACCGGTGAAACGACTTCATATTCTAATGTGATTTTTCGCTGCGGGGTTCCCTTCTGAATTTGACTGATAAGAGCAGACAAGGTGAGGGTACAGTTGTTCTTTACTATTTTGGCCGCTTCTTAATGATCGTCAGAGGCGTCTTCTCGTTCTTATTCTACGAGATTAGAAGCTGTGGATTATAAGAAGGCTGCTCGAAACTGATGAGCAATCCTTAGCTCTTCTTGTCTTCCATGCCGCCTATCTGCAGCTCGACCTCCTGGACCAGGTAGTCCTGGCCGGCCAAAGCGCGGGTGGCGGCATCCTGCATATCGGCGGCGATCACGCCCTGCTTGGCGAACATGACCACCTGGCCCTTGATGCCGTAAGGGGTGAAGCCCTGGAGCTGGGCAATGGGTGGGTTGGATGGCATGGCCATGCCCTTGGTTGCCTGGGCCACCACCTGTGCAATTGAATGTGAGGACTTGGCTATATCGGCATCCCCTCGCAGGGTGAAGGGAACCGTGGTGGCGGCCTCACCGGCCTCGGTGATCTTCTCGAGCGCCGTGGTGTTGAGGATGGAGTTGGGGATCAGCAGCTGGTTGCCGGTCCTGTCGATGACGATGGTATGACGCCAGGTCACATCGCGGACGGTTCCGGTGGTGCCCTGGATGGTGATGATGTCGCCGGGCTGGACCACCTTGCTGACCATCAGTCCGAATCCGCCGACAATGTTGGCAATCGTATCCTTCAATCCGAAGGATAGGGCAAGGCCGCTGACGCCCAAGGCGGCGACCACAGTGGACGGGTTGATTCCGAAAACGGGTTGCAGGACTGTGGCAGCAGCGAAGATCCAGATCAGGGCGCGGACGATGTTGACGAAGATGGAGGCACTGGGCAGGTTGGTCCGTTCCAGGGCACGTCGCATGGCCGCCGCTACAATCTTGGAGATCAACGCAGCGCATACGGCCACGACGATCAGAAGGATGATCTTTCCGAAGTTCTGACGGAACCAGTAGATGACGGCATCGCTGAAGCTGGAGATGGCCTGTTCGGATCTTCCCATGGGATCCTTATCCGTAGTGATGCTTGTGCTGGTCAGAGCTGAAACCTCGCTGGCAAAATTGACGGTCAGATTCATCAGGCCTCGTCCTCTGACTCGCTGCCGGCCTTGCTCGTTAGAGGCTTGTCCATCCACATGTGCGGGCATCCCTCGTCCTGGTCGTGAATGCCCATGTCCCTATAGCCTAAAGACTTATAGAAGCCCGACACCCGTTCTTGGGCATGGAGTGTGATTCGGTCCGCTCCGTGGCTTCGAGCGGTTTCCTCCGCTTTGCCTACCAAATTGGCGCCACAATGCTGACCGCGGTAGGGTTTCAGAACAGCCAAGCGGCCCAGGGTCCATGCCTCGTCTCGGTCGGTGAAGATTCGGCATACCCCGACGGGTTCATTCCCGTCATAGGCCACAATATGGAGGCTGGCATCGTCGGTTCGATCGAACTCGTTATGAAAGCCCTGCTCCTCCACAAATACGGCCTTGCGGATGGCCTTGGCATCCTCGGGAATGGCCTCGCTCACCTCATACCGCATGCTTCCTCCTCGCCACGGTCCTCCGTTGTCTCCAATCTACCAAGTTTGTCCCTGGGCGTGAACGCATGTCCGGAACCGGATAACGAATGGTAGGTGCGGCTATCGGCTGTCTGACCCAGACGATTACATGAATAGAGAAGCTGTAAGCAGTGCAAACTTGCAGTAGGGACGCTGAAGTGACGCGGAAACGATGGGATGGCCATGGACAAGGACTCAAAACTGACAGGTGCAGCTGGCGGAGCCGGTAAAGGGGCTTGGCGCTCGCAGAGGGAGCGGATGCTTGCTGGCGAGCTCTATGATGCCTCGGATCCTGAATTGGGCCAGCTGCGGGTCAAGGCCCACGAACTTTGCCGTCTTTTCAACGCGTCTTCTGAGCAGGAGCGGGACCTGCGCAGCCGACTTCTGGACGATCTGGTGCCCAAACACGGTCGGGACGTTGACTTTATGGGGCCTATCTACTTCGACTATGGGTGCTTTACCAAGCTTGGCTCGCGTATTTTCGCCAATTTCAACTTCACTGTTCTGGATACTTGCCCTGTGCAGATTGGCGACGATGTGATGATCGGCCCCAACGTCACCTTGGCTACGCCCCTGCATCCTCTGCGGTGGCAGGAGCGGAAACTGAGGAGCCATGAGGATGGCTCCCTCTACGACTACGAGTTAGGCGCTCCAATCACCATCGGATCCAACTGCTGGCTGGCATCAAACGTGACCGTGGCCGGGGGAGTGACCATCGGCGATGGTGCGGTCATCGGGGCCGGATCCGTGGTCACCCATGACATTGCGCCTGACTCCCTGGCTGCGGGCGTGCCATGCCGGGCGATCCGGGCCATCACCGAGGATGATCGGATGGAACTGCCAGGGGAGGGCTGAAGGCCTCCTGGTCTGGCAGAGCATCCATGCTGGCCAGTTGCCGGGCTATGTTCTGCGGGTCTCCGCCCGGGCAGGTTGCCTGAATGCGTCCGTCTTGGAGGAAGATGACGCGGTGGGCCCGGGCGGCGACATTGGGGTCGTGGGTCACCATGAGGATGGTCTGGCCGCTGCGGACGGCCAGGTCGAAGAGGTCCATGACCTCCCGCGAGCTATGGGTGTCCAAGGCGCCGGTGGGCTCGTCGGCCATAATGATCTCCGGGCTGGCGGCCAGGGACCTCGCGATGGCCACGCGCTGCTGCTGGCCTCCGCTCATGTCGGCCGGATAGGTGTTGGCGTACCCTTCCAATCCGACGCTCGACAGGGCAGACAGGGCTGCTTGGACGGAGATTTTCCTGCCGCCGAAGAGGCTTGACAGCATGGTGTTCTGCAGGCAGGTGAAGGCGTTGACCAGGTTGTAGTCCTGGAAGACGAAGCCGATATGGTCGCGCCGGAGTCTGGTCAGCTCCTTCTCCTTCATTCGTGTCAGGTCTTCCCCGGCGATGGCCACCTTGCCCTGCCTGACCTGGAGCAGCCCTGCGGCGCAATAGAGGAGGGTCGATTTGCCGGCGCCTGAAGGGCCCATGATGGCCGTCCAGGCCCCTGCCTGACACTCCAGGCTGATCTCGTCTAGCACCCGGGCTCCCTGCTTCTGCCGAGTTCCGTAGTCGTAGCAGATCTTGTTCAGAATGAGTGGGGTCTGCATGTATGGTTTCTTTGCCGTCCGATGCTGCATCCTTGCCTCCCTTTCGGCCGTCGCCTGCTTGGTCTCTTCCTCCATAAGACCATGGCGAGCGCTCCTGTCAGGGTGTTTTCAGGGTCGAATCGGGGACGATTCAGGGTTGTGGTTCGCAAGATTCGCATTCCTTCCGGAAGGGAGGGGAGGGGGATTGATGGGCGCGTTATTCACAGGCTGACAGGGACTTAGCGACCGCTTGTTTCCTTGAAACTGCAAGGATGCAACCGTCGGTTGACAGAAAATATTGGTGTCTTTGCCAGAGGCGACCCAAAGCTGGTGGCGGCCGGGGACCTGGGTATTCCATCATGGTTCCGTCGCCGGGTGAATCGGCGTCCCGTCGATCGGAAGAAAAACATCATGAGTTTCAGAACCAACCTGCAGGACCTGCGGTCGCAACGCAACGTGACCCAGGAGCGACTGGCCATGCTGGTAGGGGTATCCCGTCAGGCAGTGTCCAAGTGGGAGTCCGACAAGGCCTACCCGGAGATGGACAAGATCCTGGCCATCTGCGACCTGTTCGGCTGCACCCTGGATGACCTGGTCCTGGGCGATGTCCGCCGGCCGGGCTCCGGTCGGCATGATGATCCGAAAGCGCAGGGCCTGGCTGGGCGGGATGATGGCGCTCCTGACCAGCCGGAAGCCGTATCCTCATCCATGCCCGCCGTGGGCCGGGGCGGCACCGGCCGGGGGTCCTCGACGATCCCCCAGGCCAGGCCCGCTCGGCCGACCGCGCCCGGATACGCCTCCTTCAGTAACGTCTACAGTCTGCGATCGGCCCTCGGCGTCGCCGCCATCCTGTTGGGGCTGGCCTTCAGTGGCCTCTTCGCCGGAGGGAGCCACCCGACGGACGCGCAGAACGGCCTGGCCATCCTCTCTCTGATGATCGGCATCGCCTTGGGTCTGGCCTGCCTGCTGCCGGTGGTCTCGGCCAGGAAGGACTTCCGCTGCAGGCATCCTTGCGTGGTTGATTTCTACACCGATGAGAAGTGTTCTCGGGCCTCCCGTCAGACCACCTGGGAGCAGGTCTGCGGCCTGGCTCTGATTCTTCTGGATGTGCCGATCAACACCGCCGGCTTCCTGATCTGGGGCTGGTCGGACCAGGTCAGGGGCTTCATCCTCTTCGCCCTCTTGGCCTTCGGGGTCCTCCTCCTGGTCCATGCCGGCACCACCAGAAAAATGATGAACATCAAGGCAACGAAGTGGGGGAGAGCGAGGAACATGGCTTCGAGGATTCGGGCGCTGACGGGAACCGGGTCTCCAACTCCATAAGCGGCATCATCATGGGCCTGTGCACGGTGGTGGCCTTGGTCATACTCTTCTCGGGCAACGAAAACAACTTCCTGGGCTTCCACGTGCCATTCTGGGCCTTCTGGGTCATCGACGAAGTCGTCTGCGGGTTGGTGCAGGCCCTGATCGGCATCTTCCACAAGCCCCCTCGTGCCGACCTGATGACTTGCCTTCGTCGGTCAAATGTAGTAGCCTGACAAAGTTGTGTGTTTGACCGTAGCCTTGTGCTGCCGGTATGAACACCTGGAACGACTTGGAAAAACAACGTAAAGGGAGTCATCATGGCAGCTCGTTGCGCGGTGTGCGGCAAGGGCCCGCAGACCGGTTACAGTGTTTCTCATTCGCATATCCGTAATAAGCGCGTCTTCCGCCCCAACCTGCAGTCGGTGCACACCACCGTTGATGGTCAGAACGTGCGTCTGCGCGTCTGCGTCAAATGCCTCAAAGCCGGTAAGGTGCAGCGCGTCGCCGCCTAAGTGCGGTTCGTCGGTCGTATATGGACCCCCGGAGGCATAAGCTCCGGGGGTTCTTGTCGTCCTGAGGGATGATGGTTGGCGCTTGCGGGAGGTGATCGGGTATGTCGGCAGTGGCTCGTGTTGGTCTGCACAGCACCGTGGCCTCGCTGGTGGCCAACAGGCGTCGGGTGAGCGCGCTCAAGGCTCTAGGCGTGGTCACGGTCGGGGATGCGCTGACCTATTATCCTTTCCGCATCACCGATCCCATGCAGGTCACCACTATTGCCGGCATTCGGCTTGGGGAGCCCTGTGCCTTCGCCGCCCGGGTAGATCAGGTGCGTTTGGTGCCACTGAGCGCTCACCGTGGCTTCCGGCTGGATGTGATGGTGGACGATGCAGCCTTCGCCAACAGTCGGGGTGGCACTCCGCTGGCGGTCAGACTGGTTTTCTTCTCTCATAAGAAGCCTTATATGGACTGGATGGTCCGTCGGCTGCAGGTAGGGGCGGATCTGGTCGTGGCCGGTGAGCCCGGCATCTACATGGACCAGCTTCAGTTCACCCATCCCGAGACCCTGATTGTTGCCAATGCCGATCAAAAGGCTTCAGCGGACGCTTCTCGGCCCGGTGCGGCCAGCCTTGATGAGGCCCTGGAGCGCGTCCGTCGTCCGCGCCCGGTCTATCACGCCAGCTCCCGCATCTCCTCGGACCATATTCACGATGTCATTCTGGGTTTTCTGCGCCTGCTGACACGGGCTGATGATGCATCCAGCCCCACTCCTGTAGCAGGTGCCGCCGAGGAGGGGCAGAGCAGCGCCGAGGTCCGCATTGATCCAGAAGCCTTGGGTCGGGCCATACCTGATGTGCTGCCCGAACATGTCCGTGCCGACCAGGAGCTGATGCATCGTGCCCGTGCTCTGCTGGAGATGCATGCCCCCGACAGCCCTGACGACTTCGCTGCGGCACGCAAGACCCTACGTTACGAGGAGGCCTTCGTCTCGCAGACGGCCCTTCTGCAGACCCGTCACCAGACCCAGCAGCAACCCACCTATCCATGCGCGGATTCGGGGGCTGACCGTCCAGACACCCTGCCCGCCCGTTTCGTCGACTCCCTGCCATTCCAGCTTACCGATGGCCAGCGTCAGGTCATCAACGATATAGGCGTCGACATGGCCCAGGATCAGCCCATGCAGCGGCTTCTGCAAGGCGAGGTCGGCTCCGGCAAGACCGTGGTGGCCCTGGCAGCCATGCTTCAGGCGGTCCAGGCTGGCCATCAGGCTGTCTTGGTGGCTCCGACCCAGGTGTTGGCCGAGCAACACTATGCCTCTATCGGCGGCATGCTCAAGGCCATGGGCGCCGATGTGACCGCGACCGCCGTAGAAGGACGCCATAAGCCTGTGGACAACGTCACTATGATCCGTATGACGGATCAGCTGGTCCTGCCTCTGGTGCTGCTGACCGGAGGTATGAGGCTGGCCCAGCGTCGCTCTGCCCTGGCTGTCTCGGCCTCGGGCCGTCCCTGCATTGTCGTCGCCACCCATGCGGCCTTCTCCAAGACCTTCCAGGCTCCAAATCTGGCCTTGACCGTCATCGACGAGCAGCATCGTTTCGGCGTTGAGCAGCGCGAGAAGCTGCGCCGCAAATCCGAGCGGGTTCCCCACCTGCTGATCATGACCGCTACACCCATACCGCGCACAGCCGCCATGACCTGGTTCGGAGATCTTGACATCTCCACCCTGACCGAGCTGCCCAGCAACCGCAAACCAGTGCGCACCCACGTCATCGCCGAGTCTGACGGAGCGACCATGGGCGCCATGTTCCTGCACCTGCGTCGACGGATCGATGCTGGGGAACGAGCCTATGTCATCTGCGCCCGCATTGACGACGAAGATGATCCCTCGACCTCCTCTGACCGTCCCGGCCAATCCAGTGCGTCTGACTCCCAACCTGAACTGCTGGTTGAGGAGGGCCAGGGCGATGGCCACCGTCCGCCTCTGCATTCAGTGGCCGAAATGAGCCAGCGACTAGCCGCCCTGCCGCAGTTCCAAGGCATTGCCATGGCCACGCTGACCGGACGAGATGACGATGCCACCAAGAATGCTGTTATGGCGGACTTCGCCTCGGGTCGCACCCCCCTGCTGGTGGCCACCACGGTTGTGGAAGTGGGGGTGGATGTGCCCCAAGCCTCCTGCATCGTCATCTTCGATGCCGATCGGTTCGGGCTCTCCCAGCTTCATCAGCTGCGCGGCAGGGTAGGACGCGGCGGCACTGACTCTTGGGCCTTCCTGATCTCGCGCGCCCCTGCGGATTCCCCTGCTGCGGAGCGGCTTGAGGTCATTCGTGACACCACTGACGGGGCAAAAATCGCCGAGGAGGACATTCGCATCAGGGGGGCTGGCGACGTGTTGGGTGATGCCCAGTCCGGTGGTCATTCCTCCCTGAAGCTTCTGCGGGTGGTCACCGACGCGCCCATGATCGCCCGTGCCCGCACACAGGCAGGCCAACTGCTGGAATCCGACCCCGCTCTGGCCGGGCAGCCCGAGCTGGCTGGCGCTGTCCTGGACTTCATGAGGGGCAACGAAGGCTTCCTGGTCTCCAGCTGAAAGGACAACAGACCATATGCACATCATCGCCGGCCGCTTCAAGGGATTCCCCATTCCCGCAGCCCTCAAAGGCACCCGGCCCACCACCGATCGGACCAAGGAGGCTATTTTCTCCCATCTGGAGTCCGAAGGCCTGTTGTCCGGCGCTCGGGTCTTGGACCTGTTCGCCGGCACAGGGGCTTTGGGATTCGAAGCCCTCTCCCGCGGTGCTCAGAGCCTGGTGGCTGTGGAGTCTTCTGGTCGTGTTGCCGGAGTGCTGTCACGTTCGGCCGCAGGGTTGCGCCATCATCCTGCCTGGGATCAAGCCATGGATATTCGCGTCAGCAGAAACCGTGCCGAGCGCTTTGTTCGTCCTCTCTCTTCCGGTCATGAGGATGTCGGTCTGTCCGAGGCCTGCTTCGACCTGGTCTTCATGGACCCGCCTTATGATCTGTCGAGGGATGACTGCCAAAGCATTGTGACCGGCCTGACCGCCCGAGCAATGGTGGACGATAGAGGCATGATCATTCTGGAGCGATCCACACGCACTCCGCCGCCCACGGCTCCTGAAGGATGGGTCATTGATCAGGTTCGTACCTACGGGAAAACGGCAGTCTACTATATGACGGCCCGCTGATTATCCCTGTATTGTAGACTTATCAATTTGACGGCTCATTTAGAGGCCTCGGATGGGTTTCTCGTGTATCCCAGCCCAGGTCCTCCAAGAGACGGCGGTCATGCTTATCGAGAGTGGAGCAGTCCAATCGAGCGATCAGGTCGGGACGGATTCGACTGGTTCGCCTGATGGCCTCATCGCGTCGGAATCTGTCCACCTTTCCGTGGTCGCCACTGGTCAGTATCTCGGGCACGGCCATACCCCGCCAGGTGGTGGGTCGTGTGTACTGGCGATATTCCAGCAGCGGCTCGTCCCCGGTGTAGGACTCCTGCACGATGGAGTCAGGATTGCCCATGAAGCCGGGCAGGAGACGGGTGATGGCCTCCAGCATGACCGAGACTGCCACCTCGCCCCCATTGAGCACGTAGTCGCCGATGGAGTACTCTCGGACATCGACCCCTTTGTTTCGGTAGTAGTCGGGGATGCGTGCGTCGTAGCCTTCGTAGCGGCCGCAGCCGAATACCAACCGCTTCGCCTGTGACAGCCTGGTCGCATCGGCCTGGGTGAACAGGGGCGCGGATGGGTTGGGGAAGATCAGGACTGGTTCGGTCATGCCAGCCTCGTGGCTGTCTGCAGATGTATCTGTCTGGGATGCTACGCCATCGCTTTTCTCGCCGGAACTCTTCATCGCTTCTTTTTGTTCTTCGGCATCAGCAGTGTTGGCTGTTTGGTCCGTGGTGGCTTGTTGCAGAGCCGATTGGTCTGGAATGCCCAACAAATCGTCCAGGCATCGGCCCCAGACTTCAGGTTTCATCACCATGCCTGCTCCGCCGCCCACCGGCGTATCGTCCACGGAGTGGTGCACGTCATGGGTCCAGTCGCGCAGATTGTGGGCGCGTATGGTCACCAGGCCTTTCTCCTGGGCCTTGCCCAGCAGGCTGAGTCCAGTTACGTCAAAATACTCGGGGAAGACGGAGACGATATCGATTTGCATGTCACCAACTCTACCTAAGCCTGTTTAGGTCCGTAGCGGACGCGGATCGGTACGTCTGCGGGTGCTACACTGGCTGGGTCTTCAAAAGTTGTGGAGGCGAACCGGCTCGTCGCAGCATGCGGCTGTCAGCCCGGCGCCGCTTTGGAAGATGTCATCAACGCAGCCAGAGAGCTATAACCGTTGCGCAAACAGCAATGAGAGCGGCATCGGATGATGCCATGCCGTACGGATCCGTGGTGATGGCTATGCGAACAGTCTGATGCGTGAGGAGCGGACGGTCCATGGTCGACCATGTTGATAAGAAAACAAGACTGCTGATTGCCGGCACTGCCGGGCTCGCTTTCTGCGGGGTCCTCTTGGAGACCTCGCTCAACGTCACCTTTCCGGAGATGACCCGGTACTTCAAAACTGGGCTGGGCACGGTCCAATGGCTGACCACCGGCTATCTGCTGGTGGTGGCCTTGACGGTTCTGGCTGCCGCCTGGCTGGAGCATTCATTCACGACCCGCATTTTGATTCTTGCCAGCGTGGGGATATTCCTGGGCAGTGACCTGATGTGCATCCTCGCTCCATGCTTCCCCGTCCTTATGGTGGGACGTCTCCTGCAGGGCATTAGCACTGGTATAGCCCTTCCCTTGGTGTTTTCCCTGATCATGAGGAAGGTCCCTCTTCACGTTCAGGGTCGCTACGTGGGCAGCGCCGGCATGACGGTGGCCCTGGCGCCCTCCCTGGGCCCGACTTTTGGCGGAGCCGTTATCCAGGCCTTGTCCTGGCGAGCCATCTTTCTGATCGTGCTGCCCATAGAGCTGATCTTCGGGGTCATAGCACTCATATCAGTCGACAGGGAGAGCGCCCATGTCGGTCCCTTCGCCTGGCTCCAATTTCTTCTTCTGGGTATTTTCCTGACTGGTCTCACCATGGGTCTGAGCACCCTGGATGTGCACGGTCCTATTACTTGGCTGTCCCTGTTCATCGGTGTTCTGGCCCTGGTTGCAGGGATCTGGACCCTTACGCATCAGCGCTACAGCCTGATCAACATCGCAGTTTTTCGGAACCGTATCTTTGCTCCTGCCCTGATCCTCTACTTTTTGGTTCAGTTCGTCCAGATTGGCCTGACATTCATCCTGCCCAACATGGCCCAGTCCGTCCTGGGAGAAACCTCCACCGTCGCAGGTCTGCTTCTGCTGCCGGGGAGCCTGCTTTCGGCCCTCTGCCAGCCCATCACAGGCGGCTATTTGGACGGTCATGGCCTGCGTGGACTACTGGCTGTGGGAAGCGCTGCCTTCTTCCTCTCGGCCTTAGGCTTTCTGGTTCTCAGTCGGCATTTGTCCGTTCCGCTGATGGTTCTTCTCTACGCCTGCTACATGGTCGGTCAGGCTTGTGTCTTCAACAACCTGCTTACGGTTGGACTGCAGCATGTCCCAGCGAAACTGGTGCCCGACGGCAACGCGCTCTTCAACACCCTTCAACAGTATTCAGGCGCCGCTTCGACCGGCGTCCTGGCTGCCATCATCACTGGCATGCCAATGGCCAGAGGGATTCATGCCGGCGCTCAAGCTTTCCAGTTCGGAGCTGTTTGGGCTTTCGCTTTCGTCTTTTTCATCGTCCTGGTCATCCTCCTGGTGGCCTGGTTCCTAGAGCACAGCCTGGCCAGTCAGGATAAGGGTGGGGCTCAGGTTGTATGACCTCCGACTCCTTCTGGAAGACCAATGGTTTTAATTCAGCAATGAGATGCCGACCCAGACGGCCCAGCCTAGTGCAAGGACCAGGTAGGGCCACCAGTGCATGCGGGTGATGGCTACGAACTCACGGATGAATGCAGTTGGCCAGTAGTAGCCCTTGGTGTGCGAGCCGATTCCGTCGGCATTGAGTCCCACTTTGCTGGCGTATTCGCTGGCCCGGAAGACGTGGTAGTCGCTGGTGACCAGGGCCACCCGGTAATGTTCAGGCCCCGTGCCCATCTTGTAGCGGTCATCCAGGATCTGCTTGGAGTAACGCAGATTCTCCAAGGTGGTGGTCGACCTGTCCTCCATGATGATGGCCTCGGCTGGCACCCCGCATGAGTTGCGCAAATACTGAGCCATGGCCCTTGCCTCGCTGATGACCTCATCGGGGCCTTGCCCGCCGGAGACCACGAAGCGCCCCAGCCGTCCCTGCCGCTTCCAGAGGTCTACAGCCTTGTCCAACCGTCCCCGGAGCAGGGGCGTGGGCTCTTCGCCGCGCAGACCGGCTCCATGGATGATGATGTAGTCGTAGCGACGCTTGCGGGGCAGCAGCCTGTAAAAGCTGGAATAGAGCAGCAGGGCCAGGAAGGAGAAGAAGAACCAGGTGGCTTCTAGGTCGATTAGCCCAGCCAGCTTCTGCATCCATGAGGGGGCGCCAAACCCAGCCAAGAGGGGTGAAAGGATCATGTAGGCCACCACGGCCAGTGCTAGCAGTCCGGGCAACAGAGTGGTCAGGGAGATTCCCTCGTGTCGGATGACGATGGCCGTGTTGGCCAACAGGAAGCAGATCACCAGCAGGGGAGAGGCAATGAGCAGGATGACCAGGGGCAGGATCAGCCAGCGCATCCCGAACTGCAGAAGAAGCGCTCCGCCCAGGGACAGCAGCAGGAGCAGGAGCCAGATGGCATTGCGGAACTGCCGTGGTTCCTTGTGCAGATCCCAGAGGAAAAGCAGGCCGAAGATGATGGCGGGTGCATAGAGCAGGAGGAGTTGCAGGTGGTTGGACATGCGCCGATTGCCCCTTTCACGAGAATGGCCGCGCAGGGTCTGCTTCCACTGTAGCGAATCAGCCAGCCGGCGCCTATCCTTGACATGCCAGAGGTTCCCTGACAGCCGTGGTACCATATAAGTGGTAAATCTCACACCTTGGAGGATGAGTGTGGGTGTTTCCCGACGGTGCGCACCACAGATCGATATCATGATGATGAGGGGTCCTTTTGGATTGCACATCGGTGACCGCATGGGCATGGCCAGTCGCAAGGCAGCGATGCGTTGAGAGGCGGATGCTGTTTTGGGCTCCTGCACGATCCGGAGGCGGTCCGGACCTGGCGTACAAGGCTGTAGAGAGGTGTGGTAATGAAAGTAGTGATTTTCTCCACCTGCGTGGTGGACCTCATGTTTCCGAACGTGGGGAAGGCCATGGTGGAGGTGCTGGAGCGGTTCGGCTGCGACACCTATCTTCCCAAGGAGCAGATATGCTGCGCCCAGCCCACCTTCAACAGCGGATATGTCAAGGAAAGCATGCAGGTCATGCGCAACGAGGTGGATGCTCTGCTGAGTGTGGATGCCGACTACATCGTGGGCCCGGCGGGATCTTGCGTGAATATGCTCAAGGAGCTGCCCTTCCATCTGAAGAGTGACCCGGTCTACGCGGCCAAAGCCCAGACCATGGCTGACAAGACCTATGAGTTCTCACAGTTTCTCTATCGGGTGCTGGGTGTGCTGGATGCGGGCGCCGAACTTGACGCTGTGGCCACCTATCATCGCTCCTGCCACATGACCCGGCTGCTTGGGGAACGGACCAGCCCCTTCGTTCTGCTGGACCATGTCAAGGGCTTGACCATGATCCCCCTGCCGCACATCGAGAACTGCTGCGGGTTCGGCGGCATGTTCTCCATGAAGGAGCCTGAGATCTCCAAGCAGATGGTGGATGAGAAGGTGAACGACGTGCTCAGCACCAAGGCCAGCGTCCTCATCTCCTGCGATCCGGGCTGTCTGATGAACATCGGCGGCCGCTTCAACCGGCGTGGCGAGAAGATCACCATCATGCACCTGGCTGAGGTGCTCAATCACAACGCGGACATGAGCCGCGTCAAGTATGTGGAAGGCCGCTCTGCAGGCGATGGGGCCGCGGGTTCCCTCAGGGCTGCCAAGGAAGAGGGGGCTCTGGTATGAGCAGCATGGTCAATGGCAAGAAGGCTGCGCAATATCTGCGGACCAGCAAGGCTCCCTTCCTGACCAGGGTCAAAGAGTCCGAACAGGACGAATTTGCCCAACAGGCCGTGGCCAAGGCCCAGGATGCGCAGTGGGTCAAGCGGGAGGCCGCCCGTCAGGAACTGGGCAACTGGGAACAGTGGCGCGACCTGGGCGAGCAGATTCGCCAGCACGTCATCCGCTACCTGCCTGACTACCTGGAGGAATTCGCCGACAACGTAGAGAGGCGCGGCGGCCATGTCTTCTTCGCTCAGACCGACGATGAGGCTGCCCAGTACATCAAGCAGATCGCCATCGAAAAGAAGGCCAAGCACGTCGTCAAGAGCAAGTCCATGGTGACCAGCGAGATCAACCTGGATCCTACGCTGATGACTGTGCCCGGCCTGGAAGTGCTGGAGACCGACCTGGCCGAGTTCATCCTGGAGGAGGACGACTGGGACCAGCCCACGCATCTGGTCTTCCCTGCCCTGCACAAGAACCGTGAACAGGTTCGTCAGGTTTTCGAGAAGAAGCTGGGCTACAAGGGCGACAACGATCCTCAGCACATGGCTCGATTCTCGCGCAAGGTTCTGCGCAAGCACTTCCTTGAGGCCGACATGGGCATCACCGGCTGCAACTTCGCCGTGGCTGACACGGGCATGATCAACCTGGTGACCAACGAGGGCAACGCCGACCTGGCCATGTGCATCCCCAGGACCCAGGTGGTGGTCATGGGCATGGAGCGTCTGGTGCCGACCATGAAAGAGGCCGAGACCATGGACAACATGCTGGCCCGGTCCGCTGTCGGCCAGAAGCTGACCTCCTATCTGACCTACACTGCACCACGCACCGGCCAGGAGTCGGACGGGCCGGACGATGTCTATGTGGTAATTCTGGACAATGGGCGCTCCAACGCTCTGGGAACGGTTTTCGAGCCCATCCTCCAGTGCATCCGTTGCGCCTCCTGCCTGAACGTCTGCCCCATTTACCGGCACATTGGCGGTCACGGCTACGGATCCATCTATCCCGGTCCTGTGGGTTCGGTGCTCTCGCCGGTGCTGGATGGCGGCTACGACGATTTCGGAGACCTGCCCTACGCCTGCAGCCTGTGCGCCGCGTGTACGGCCACCTGTCCGGTCAAGATCCCCCTGCATCAGCTCATGATCGAGCACAGAAGGATCATGATGGACGACCAGTCCAAGGCCAATCTGATTGACGACACCGTCATGAGGGTCATGGGCCTGGGAACCGGCCACTCCTCGCTCTTCCGTACCGCCCTAGGGGTGGATCACACCATGCTGACGCCCATATCCAAGAAGCAGCCGGAAACGGCCAAGAACCTCTTCGCCAGTGATCGGCATGTGGAATGGATGCCCTTCGTCTTCGGCGGTTGGACCAAGGTTCGTGATCTGCCGGATCCGCCCAAGCACGGGCAGAACTTCCGCAGTTGGTTCGCTCATCACAAGAAGGAGCAGCAGGCATGACCGATCGTGAGGTATTCCTGGACTACCTGGCTAAGAAGAGCGGCAGACCACGCCACCAGCTCAAGGACCATCCTTTGGTGCCGGTCAACGATCTGCCGGAGACCACTTTGTCTGGCCACACCCAGGACGAGCTGCTGGAGATCGCCCGGAAGAGCAGCGAGGCCGTCCATGTGGACTTCCGCACCTGCACCAAGGCCGGGTTGCCCACTGCCTTGGACGAGTTCATCGATTCGCGCAAGGACGACAGCGACCATGTGATGCTGCCCACCTCCGACCTGTTCGCAGACTTCGGTCTGGAGGAGTGGCGGGATGGCCTGAATCCGCCTGCCACTTTCTGGAAGCCGGGGGCCAGCCGCGAGGAGAACATCAGGACTGCTGACGAGTCTGGTACGGCGATTGCCTTTGCGGACTTCCTGCTGGCAGAGTCTGGCACCATCACCGTGGCAACCACTCCTGGTCAGGGTCGTGCTTTCCACTTCCTCCCGGTGCACTATCTGAGCATCATCCGCAAGTCCAAGATCCTGCCGCGAACCCGGCAGGCCATGGACTACTATGATCCAGCCCTGGTTTCAGGAGAGCTCAAGACCTCCAACATCAACTTCATCACTGGCCCCTCCAACACGGGCGATATCGAAATGGTGATCGTGGTGGGCGTGCATGGCCCTCTGGATATGACATATCTGGTGGTTGAAGATATGTAGCTCTATATCATTTCCTGCTTCGGCAGGTGCATTTCCCGCAGGTGGGGAGTCAGCGTCCTTCTTCGAGCCGCTGACTCCCCACCTACCTTCTTGTTAAGAGACGGGGTCAGCCCAGGCCAGGCAGAAGTCCTCCAGGTGGATCGATGGCCACATACCCGTTTTCAATATCAACCTGGGGCACCAAGGCTTCGACGAAGGGTATCAGCCCTTCCGTCTCCTCGTCGCCTTCTTCGACGGTCATGCGGATCTGCAGCTGCTGCTGGGCTACGCCGTCCAGCACGTCGCTGACCTGGCCGACCACTCGTCCGGAGGGCTCACCCAGTGAGTTGCCCGGAGCCATGCGAACCTCGAGTCCAATCAGATCATCGGAGTACCAGGCATCCTCCTGCGCCAGCTCCTCTGCTGGATCGGCATGGGTATACAGCTCGATGCCGTTCAATGCTTCGGAGGCGTTCCTGTCTTCGACTCCTTGGAAGAGGACGATCCAACGCTGTTTGAAGCGGCGGGAGGAGACCACCGTGAAAACCTGACCGTCCCTGGTCTGCAACTGGGAGCCGGGGGCGAAGCGTCGCTCAGGCTCGTCGGTGCAGACATATACGTTGACCTCGCCCTTGAGCCCTTGGGCGCGGCCGATACGGCAGACCCTCAGCAACCTTCGCTGCTGAGGGTCCGGACCCTGCGGGTCGTGATTGGCGGACCGGCTGGGGCTCACCGGCGCACGTCCATGATATCGACGCGCACCTTGTGGTCGGCCAACGCCTGGATCACGGTGCGGATGGCGTTGGCGGTCCTGCCGCCCCTGCCGATCACGCGGCCGATGTCCTCGGGGTTGACCCGCACCCGCAACAGCTCCCCGCGAGAGTTCTCGTGGGACTTGACCGACACGTCATCGGGGAAGTCCACGATGTTCCTGATCAGGTGCTCAACAGCCTGTGCAAGCATGATAGCCGGTCCTTCCAGTCCTCAGTGAATGTGCCTTACTCAGCAGCCTGCTCGGCCTGGGCGGCATCCGCCGACTCATCGGCCTTGGGGGCTTCCTTCTCCGCCTCAGCCTTGGCCTTGGCGTCAGCCTCGGACTTGGCGGCCTTGAGCTTCTGGGCTTCGTTCTGTGCCTGCTCGATGCGGGCCTGGGCGTCGACCTCGGCCTGCGGCACCTTAAGAGTGCCTTCCTTGCCGGGCAGATCCTTGAACTTCTGCCAGTCGCCGGTGATCTTCAGAAGGTTGAAAACAGGGTCACTGGGCTGAGCGCCCACACCCAGCCAGTACTGGGCGCGATCGGAGTCGATCTTGATTGAAGAGGGTTGGGTGTTGGGATCGTAGGTGCCGATCTCCTCAATGACCTTGCCATCGCGCTTTTTGCGGGAATCGACCACGACCACGCGGTAGAAGGGGTAGAACTTCTTGCCCATTCTCTTCAGACGAATTCTGGTTGCCAAAACGGCTCTCCTTGGTACTTGGTGTGCCCGGCGGCGTCTCCATGTGGGGCATGGTGGCGCTCCTGGCGTGTTCCTCACGGCCGTCGGAATGAGAGGGCTCCTCCGGACATGAATAACAGCAAAAGTATACCTCCACCGTGGGATATGGCGGGTGGTGAGCCTGTAAGGATTTCAGAGCCGACGAGGCAGAGTCAACCGGGCCACCAGCGCTCGGTGGTCGCTGCCGGGAATCCTGAGGGCATGCATGGATTGCGGAATTAGGCCGCCGTCCGTCAAAATATGGTCGATTTCGATCAACGGCGGCAGCGTGCTTGCGGAGGGGAAAGTCGGATGGCTGCCGGCTTTCAGGTGCAAAGATGCGTCATGCAGTCCGGATTTGGCCAGCGTAGCCCGGAAGGTCGGATGTTGCAGGGTGGCGTTGCAATCGCCCATGACGATGGTGGGTACAGGCGGATGGGTCAGTTTGGCCAGTGCGGCGATGCCCAAACCCCACTGTCCGGCACCTCGTTGGGGTGATTTGGGATGGACGCTGGCCACTCGGATCGGTCCAGAGCTGGTCTTGAGCTCGACTAGAGGTACTGCAGCCGCCGGAAGGTCCAGAGCCGATGGCGAGGTTTTGACGGGTTGCGTGGCTGAGAGGATAGCGTTCTGGCCGCCATTGTCGTCAGGGCTCGCAGTTCCCTGTGTCAGGTAGGGCAGGAGCCGATCCAGACCTGCGGCCTGAAGCGATTCCAGCAGCTTCCCCTCTACCTCCTGCAGGGCTAGTACCTCTATTCCATAGGCCCGCACGCAACGCACGACCTCTTCAGGATTGGACTGGCCGAAGCGACAGTTCAGAGTCATGACGCTCAGTCCATGGTCGGAAGATGATTGACTGGTCCGGTCTGCTGGAGGCAGTCGGTAGCATAGACGCTGGCAGCTGGCCAGAGTGAGTTCTATCAGCGCCAGCAGGCATTGGGGCCAGGCGTGTGCGAAGACCGTCCATATCAGTATGGCCAACAGGGGAGCGGTCAGCAGGTCGATCAGGGCGATCAGCTCTACCAGGGGGCGGTGCCAATCAGCTCCGGCAGGCAGGAAGCGCAGGGCCATCCACAAGGCGATGAGACCCAAGAGAATCCAGAGAAGCGTGTTCACGTGCCATTGTCTCCTGCATGAGGGAGGGGTTAGCGACCGCCGAAGAGACCGCCCAGTCCGCCGCCAAGGTTGGGGGGCAGGTCCGGCAGGCCTTCAGGCATCTGCGGAGTTTGAGGGCGCTTAGCGAAGGCCGAGCCGCCGGAAGATTTGCCCTTGCCGGACAGGCGCTCGCGTAAAGCCTTTTCTTCGGCCTCACGCTTCATGGGATTGCCTGAACGGGAACCCTTGCGGCCTTTCTTGCCTTTTTTGCCCTTCTTGCCGCCGCCAGCGCCCATGCCACCCATGCCTGGGATTGAACGGCTGCCATTGGTCATCCGCTTCATCATCTTGGCTGCTTGCTCGAACCGCTGCAGCAGGCCGTTCACAGCTGAGACCGTAGTGCCGGCGCCATAGGCGATCCGGGCCCGACGTGAGCCGTCGATGATGCTGGGGTCGCGTCGTTCCTGGGGAGTCATCGACTGGATGATTGCCTGGGTCCGGTCCACTTCCTTCTCATCGAACTGTTCAAGCTCCTTGCGGTGCTGGGCCATGCCCGGGATCATGCCTAGGATGCTCTTGAAGGAGCCCAGCTTGCGAACCTGCTGGAGCTGTTCCAGAAAGTCGTCCAAGCCAAAGCTGCCCTCGGACATCTTCCCGGCGGCCTTGCGGGCCTCCTCCTCGTCGAACTGACGCTGGGCCTGCTCGATCAGGGTCAGGATGTCGCCCATATCCAGAATGCGGGAGGCCATCCGGTCGGGGTGGAAGACCTCGAAGTCCTTGAGACCTTCGCCGTTGGAATCGAAGAGGATGGGCTTGCCGGTCACCGAGGCCACCGACAGGGCCGCGCCGCCGCGGGCATCGCCGTCCAGCTTGGATAGGACCACGCCGGTGAAGTCCACGCCCTGGTCGAAGGCCTTGGCTGTGGCGACGGCGTCCTGGCCGATCATGGCATCGATGACGAAGAGGATCTCGTCGGGGTGGACGGCATCGCGGATATTGCGGGCCTGTTCCATCAGCTCCTGATCCACGCCCAGCCGTCCGGCCGTATCAATGATGACCACGTCGTAGAGCTTGTCCTTGGCCACCCTGATCGAGTCGGCCGCCACCTTGACGGGGTCTCCTGTGACCTGTCCGGGGGCCGCCAGCTCGGATCCGCTGGTTTGCACGCCCGGCTCGGGTGCGTATACCGGCACTTCGGCGCGCTCGCCGACCACCTGGAGCTGGGTGACCGCGTTGGGTCGCTGCAGGTCGGCCGCCACGAGCAGTGGGGTGTGGCCGGCATCCTTGAGCCAGTAGCCCAGCTTGCCGGCCAGCGTGGTTTTGCCTGCACCCTGCAGGCCGGCCAGCATGATGACTGTGGGTGGGTTCTTAGCGAAATTGAGTGGTCGGTCCACTCCCGCGCCCAGGATGTCGGTCAGTTCGTCATAGACGATGGAGACCACCTGCTGGGCTGGGTTCAGAGCCTTGGAGACCTCCTCGCCCAGGGCGCGTTCCCGGATGCGTCCGGTAAAGGAGCGCACCACATCCAGGGAGACATCGGCATCCAGGAGGGCGCGGCGGATCTCGCGGATTGTGCCATCGATGTCGGCCTCGGTCAGCTTCCCCTTGGAGCGCAGATGGGTGAAGGCCTGGGAGAGCCGATCGGTCAAAGATGAAAATGCTGCCATAGTGTCCCAAGTCTACCTGTCAGCCGGGAGATTGGCTGTTGATTCCTTAGGGCCTCTAGCTGGTTCTGATATATGGAACGACGATTTTGTTCAGCAGCCAAAGGCGTGTTACCCTGAATTTGCAACGTTGCAAATTAATATGAACCGGTCGGTCCGGCTCGCTGGGCATCGATGTTTGATGCCCGGGGGCCGACGGGTTCTGAAGAAACGATGCAGGGTTGCCGGCATACGGGTGTGCCGGTCCCATCGAGAGGAGCAAGAGGGATTGTGAGTGTCTTCAAGGAAGAAAGACACGGGGGAGGTGGAACCCACATGCCCCTATTTGCGCGACGTTGGCTCAGGCTGTTGCTAAGCCTGGCAGCCATATGCGGCATGGTGGTCTCGACCGCAGGCTGTGGCGGCGGTGATCAATCCGCCAAGGAGATCTACTTCTGGAATGGTTTGACCGGCGATGACGGCCCGGCCATGCAGAAAATCATCAAGGCCTTCAATGCACAGAGCCCTGAGTACAAGGTGGTCTTCCAACCCATGAACGGCGGAGATTTGACCACCAAGATCTACAGCGTCATGCAGACCGGGAAGAACATCCCCGATCTGGTCATCAACGACTCGTTTTCTACTTCGGTTTTGCAGAGCCAGGGGCTGCTCAACCCCTCGTCGGTGTGGACCAAGTACCACCCGGAGCTCAAGGAATCGAACTTCCTGCCGCAGGCCTGGCGGAACACCGTCGTCAATGGCAAGTCCTACGGCATACCTCTGTACATGTTCCAGATGGCCATCTATTACAACAAGGATCTGATCCACAAGTACGGCCTGGACTATATCCTGGACGACCGGCTGGTCACCACCGATGAGATCGCCTCCATGAAGGGCAAGCTGCCCAAGGACGTCTACGGGCTCTGCCTGGGCAACCTGCCCTGGGCCATGATGTCCCTGCTCTACAGCACCGGTGGCAACATCAAGGATGGCGTCAAGGACATGACCGGTCCGGGCTGGCGCAAGCCGCTCAAGGCACTGCGCGACCTCAACGACCAGGGCATGCTCTCGCCCATCGACAGCGACGGTGAGCAGGTCTTCGCCTCTGGGCATGCGGTCTTTGGCATGCTGGGCACTTGGGCGCAGGGCAACATGTCCTCCACCCTGGGCAAGGACAAGGTTGGCGAGATCAACACCCTCCAGTACGGTACCGAGCACCCTTCCAACTTCCTGTACCAGCAGAACTGGCTCCAGCTCAAGGACAAGAATCGTCCCGAGGCCAAGGTCAAAGCGGCTGCCGACTTCGTGGACTTCGTCTACAAGCATTGGATGATGTGGTCGGACGTGGGATCCATATCGCCGGCCTACCGTGACCTGAACAACCCGGAATACCAGAAGCTCATTCAGGCCTCTTTCACCAACGACAAGCGTGAGCGGCAATGGATCAAGACATCCAATTACATATATGGCGGCTATGCCACAGCCGGGTGGGGATCCTTCATGGACATCGTCTATCGGAACATCTCACTGGAGGAAGGTCTGAAGACGCTTGATCTGATGACCCAGGGCCAGATTCAGATTCAGGAGCAATCATGAGCGCACACGGCACAACCGCAGTCACGGATGGACGGGTCAAGCGTCGTCCGCTGGGCCAGAAGTCCTTCTGGCATGCCTTCCCCTACATCGCCCCGCACATGGTGGTATTCGCCGTCTTCGGAGTCATCCCGATCTTCTTCGGCATCTACCTGGCCTTCACCAGGTGGAACCTGGTCGGTTCCCCAACCTGGGTCGGCCTGGACAACTTCAAGCTGATCTTCGACAAGTCCACCTACTTCTACTCCATCTTCTGGAGGGACATGTGGCACACGATCATCTTCGTGCTGATCAGCGTGCCCCTGACCATCGTCGTCCCCCTGTTGCTGGCCTGCGCCCTGCAGACCAAGCACCTGAAGGGAGTGGGGCTCTTCCAGGCCATCTTCTACGTGCCCGGGCTGATATCAGTGGCCGCAGGCGCTCTGGTCTGGCGGCTGGTCTTCAACTCCCAGTTCGGCCTGCTCAACACCACTTTCCGGTGGGACATCAACTGGCTGGGCAAGCAGCCCTGGGCCTGGATCGCCATCTTCGTCCTTAGCCTCTGGGGAGGCATCGGCGGCAACCTGATCATTTACCGGTCGGCCCTGTCCGGGGTAAGCCAGGATCTGTACGAGGCGGCCTCGGTGGACGGCGCCGGATCCATCCGGCAGTTCTTCAGCATCACCCTGCCAGCCATCAAGCTGCCGCTCTTCTATACGACCATCATGACCACGGGCGGCGCCTTCAACGTCTGGGGTCAGCCACAAATGCTGACCGGCGGCGGTCCTGCATACACTTCGCAGGTGCTGCTGATGGACATCAGGAACCTGGCCTTCCCGCAGGGGCCTTCGGCTGCTGGCATGGCCTCGGCAATGGCCCTGCTGCTGGGGATCATCCTCATGCTGATCTCCCTGGTGCAGATATTCTTCATGAACAAGGAGGACTGACGTGAGTTCGGCAACCCTTGATATGTCATCTCTGGGCAAGGGGCTCAAGGCTCCTGGCCCCAGCGCAACGGTTCCCGGCGGCGAGGACGTGCCCGAAAACCACCACAAAGTGTTCAAGCCTTCGCTGGTTGCCGTCTATGCGGTGCTGATCGTCTTGGCTGTAGTCTGGATCATTCCTGTGGTCTACACCATCACAACATCGTTCAAGTCGCCCCAGGAGTTCCTGAAGAACGCCTACAACTTCCTGCCCGCGCACTGGGTCACCGTCAACTATCTGACACTGCTGCAGGCCTCGGCCTCCTACCCTGTCTTCAACTGGCTGGGCAACTCGCTGATCATCTCGCTGTCGCACGGTATCCTGGCGGTCTGCGTGGTGGCCCTGGCTGGGTACGGCTACTCCCGCATCAACTTCAAGGGCAGGGACACGCTCTTCTTCGTCCTCCTGCTCATCTCGATGTTCCCGGGCGTGGTCAACATGATTCCCTCCTACCGCATCGTGGCCACCTTCGGCTGGATCAACTCATATTGGTCCTGCATCATCCCCGGCTTGGGGAACGTGGCCAACATCTTCCTGGTGCGCAACTTCATGAAGGGAATCCCCAAGGAGATCGACGAGGCCGCCGAGATTGACGGTGCCGGCGACTTCCGCATCTTCCGCAGCATCATGCTGCCCTCCATCCGCCCAATCCTGATCGTGATCTTCCTGTTCGCCTTCACTGGCGCCTGGAACGACTTCCTCTGGCCCACTCTGGTCTTCAATGACATCAAGAAGACCCCGGTCACGGCCGGCCTGCAGCTGCTGGGCAACCAGATGATGCAGTACAACCAGATGGGCACGCTTTGCGCGGCCACCTGCCTGGCCATCATCCCCACCCTGTTGCTCTTCGTGTTCGCCCAGCGCTACTTCCTGCAGTCGCTGAACATCACCTCGGGCCTCAAGGGCTGAATCAGGAAAGGCGGCAACAATGGCAAAGGAAAACCGCAGCGATCATCTGGCGAGCAAGGGCGTAGCTAGCAGAAGGACCGAGAAAATCATCCTCCTGGTGGCGGCAGCCATCAACGTGATCATGGCCTCGGTCACTATGTTCATCTACTCGCCCTGGTTCAAGGATGAGGGCTATGCCATCCTCGGCCGGGCCGGACGTCTGGCCGACGACATGGCCACAGTCAACGGCGCGGCCACCGTGGCCCAGTCCTACGGTTTTCTGCTGCTCATTCTTGGGGCGGTCTCCTTCATTGTGGCTCTGCGGGCCATGCGGCCCTCGACGATTATTCGGGGAGTGCAGTACTGGATGATCTTCTGCATGGTCTTTTCCTTGGCCACGGCAGATTGGCTTTCGCTGATCGCTTATGCCCTGGCCTTTGTCGCCTATGTGGCCAGGAACAAGACCATCCGCCGGATCTCGTCGGGTCGAAGGTGACCAGCCCCTGGGGCATGCGGCGCCCCTGATCGCTGCGCTTCCAATCCCTTCCCACTGTCCGCAGCCATCGGGCAATGGGAAGGGATTCTTGGTTTTGCGGCAGTCTTCTTCTGCGCGCCTGTTGACATGACCCATGGCCGGCTTCTATACTGAGTCGAAACGATTCGACATTTCGGGTGCATCGACGGAGATGGTCGGTACCCTGCAATCCGCCCGGAGTCGAAACCTTTCGACAAGTTGAATCGCAATAACTGGATGCAAGGATGCAAGGAAGTTAGGAGCCATCATGAAGATCAGAAGAGGGATCGGGGCGGCCTTGGCCCTGGCCATGTCGATCCTGCCGCTGGCGGCCTGCGGATCGGGAGGCGATGCTCCCCAGGAAGCCCATCCGTCCAGCATCAAGATCTGGTACTACGAGGAGCCCAGCAGCGGGCAGGCACGGGGCTGGCTGAAGGCTGCCGATATCTTTACCCGACAGACCGGCATCAAGGTGGACTTCGAGGTCAAGTCTTTCACTCAGATTGCCCAGAACGGCAGCCAGTTCCTCAACTCGGACGATGCCCCGGACGTCATGGAGTCCAATCGAGGCAACGGCTCGGCCGGGGTCCTGTCCACCCTGCAGCTGCTGACCGATCTGAAGCCCTATGTGCAGAAGTACGGCTGGGACAAGAAGGTGCGCGGCCAGGCGGCAGCAGTGGGCAAGTACGATAAGCGCGGCGTCATGGACGGGGATACCTGGTACGGGGTTTCCTCCTATGCGGAGATGCAGCGGGTCTACTACAACAAGGACCTTTTTGCCAAGTACAAGATCCCCATTCCGCGTACTTTCGACCAGTTCGTGGCTGCCCTCAAGGCCTTCAAGAGTCACGGGGTCACGCCCATAGCGGCCGATGCCCAGGAATACGGGGTGCTTTGGCTCTGGTGGCAGCTGGCCATGACCAAGGCCGATGCCCGCTTCGTCGACGACTGGCAGCTCTACAAGCATCCGGTCAACTGGCGCAGCAAGCCGCTGACCTTCGCCACCAACACCATCCGTGATTGGATCGACAAGGGATACATTTCCAAGAACGCCACCGGCATGAAGGCCGAGGACACGACCACGGCATTCATCAAGGGGACCTATCCCATCTACCAGACCGGCACCTGGAACCAGACCCGCTTCATGGAACAGGTGAAGGCCTTCGACTGGACGGCATCCATCTTCCCAGGGGCCAAGATGGTAGAAGGCTGCGCGGGCAACCTGCTGGTCATCCCGCAGAAATCCCGGCGTAAGGATGCTGCGGCCCGCTATATCAACGTGGTCCTGTCCAAGGAGGTTCAGAACTACATCGGCAACAAGGGCGGCGTGCCAGTGGCGGCCGATACGGACGCCATCACCAACCCCAAGAGCCGTGATCTGGTCGATGAATATACCAAAGCCTCGGACGCCAGCCGGATGAGCTATTATCCCGACTACCCTGCGCCCAACCTGACCGACGCCATGCCGGCCGCCTTCCAAGAGCTGGTCAACGGCACCAAGAGCCCCGACCAGGTTCTGGATACCCTGCATAAGAACTACGACGACGGCGTCGCCCAGCTCGATCTGGATGACGACTGAGCTGCGTCAATCCGCCAAGGAGAGTACAAGCATGTCTGACACACATAGCAGGAAGAAGGCGCAATCCCGCATCCCGGGCAGTGCGCCTTCGCGGTTCGTCCCTTATCTGATTCCCGGTCTGATAGGCATCGTGGCCATCGTCATCGTGCCCATCTTCTGGAACATCTACCTGAGCTTCACCCGCTGGAGGGGGGTGGGGCCGACAAAATGGGTGGGTCTGCGCAACTGGCGCCGCCTCATGGGCGACTCGACCTTCTGGGTCTCCTTCGGCCACACCCTCTGGATCATCGTGGCCATTGTCATCATTCCCACGGTCCTGGGCCTGCTGATCTCCTCGGCTCTGACCGACGTGATCCAGAAGAAGTTCGGCCCCCACACCTCCTCGACCCTGCGGGCACTCTACTACCTGCCCCAGGTTCTGCCTGTGGCCGTGGCCACCATCATCATGGGCTGGATCTTCCGGCCTGAAGACGGTGCGGTCAACGACCTGCTGACCAAGATCGGCCTGGGCGGCCTGGCCCACAACTGGCTGGGTTCGACCACAACGGCCCTGCCCATCCTCATGGTCATCCTGATCTGGATACAGCTGGGCTATCCCATCGTCATCTTCATGTCCGGACTGCAGCGGGTGGATCCCGAGCTCTACGAGGCGGCCAGCCTGGACGGGGCCAACTGGTGGCAGAAGTTCCGCGTCATCACCCTGCCCTCCATCATTCCTGAGCTGCTGGTGGTCATTCTCACCTCCACCATCGGCGCTCTGAAGACCTTCGCCCCGGTCTATCTGCTGACCAAGGGCGGGCCTGGCACCTCCACCATGGTTCCCTCCTACTACTCCTACAACCAGTTCTTCCAGGTGCAGCAGGTGGGCTACGGCGCCGCCATCTCGACATCCCTGACCGTGGTCATCGTCATCTTCTCCATCGTCTTCACCATCGTGCAGAAGCGCGTGCAAAAGAGCATCGCCTGAGGAAGGCTAGGAAGCACATCATGAATAATCAAGCCACACTGCAAGCCGACACCGGGGTGTCCGCCCGGCACGCCCATAGAATCCGCACCTGGGGGGACTGGGCCGGTCTGATCCTGCTGGTCGCCGGAGCCGTAATCATGCTCTTCCCCCTGCTGATTCTGGTCCTGAACGCCTTCAAGACCACGGCAGACTACAACGCCACGGGCCCCCTGTCCGTGCCCGCCCACTTCAGCATGGACGGCATCATCTCCTTCTGGAACAAGAGCAATTTCCCGCTCAAGCTGGGCAACTCCCTGCTGATCTCCCTGGTGGTTGCCGTGGTCGGAGTTCTGCTTTCGGTCCTCAACTCCTTCGCCTTGGGCATCGGCAGGGTCAAGGGCAACACGGTCATCCTCCTGTTCATCATGCTGGCCAACATGGTCCCCCAGGAGGCCCTGCTCTACCCGCTCTACGTCATGTTCAAATGGATGGGCTTCTATAACTCGCAGTGGTCCATCATCATCATCTTCACCATCATCCAGAGCGCCTACGGCACCTACCTGCTCTCCTCGGTCTACGGGACCTTCCCCCAGGCCATCCTGGAGGCAGCCACCGTCGACGGGGCCTCGCGCTGGCAGATCCTGAGCAGGATCGTCCTGCCGGTGTCCTGGTCGACCATCAGCGTCCTCTTCGTCTTCTTCTTCATCTGGACCTGGAATGAGTACATGATCCCCATGGCCTTCCTGATGAGCGAGAAGACGCAGACCATCCCGCTGGCCCTGGCGACCATGCAGGGGCAGCACACCATGGCTGCCACAGACCTGGCCTCCGCCTCCCTGCTCAGCATCATCCCCACCATCATCTTCTTCATCTTTTTCCAGAGGAAGCTCTCGCAGGGGATAGTAGCGGGCGCTGTCAAGTAATCGCTGTTGCACAAGTACACTGAACATGGCCGCCCGCCGCAAGAAGGCGGAGGAGGGGAGCGAGCGGCCCGAATATGAAAGGCAACCACAACCATGGGTATGACCATGCCGAACATCACCAACGGTCTTGAGGCGCTGACCCGCCCATCCACGGACCGCACCCGCTGCATCAACGCCGAGAACCCTCGGGGGGGCAAGGGCAGTGCAGCTATGACGGCCAGCAATCTCGGTCCATCCAGAAAGGGGACCCCTTGCCTCAAGAACATTCCTCCTGGGCAGGACATGGTTCTGGCCGACCTGTCCGGCGCAGGCGAAATCCGCCATATCTGGATGACTGTGACCGATGCCACCTCGCCCACCGGGCCCAACGTCCTGCGCAATCTGATCCTGGAATGCTACTGGGATGGCGAACAGACACCCTCCGTCTGCGTGCCTCTGGGCGACTTCTTCTGCTGCGGCCATGCCCAAGCCTGCAGGGTGGAGTCTGTGCCTGTGGCCGTCTACCCGCGCCAGGGTTTCAACTGCTACTGGCCCATGCCCTTCCACGACGGGGCCCGGATTGTCCTGTGCAACCGGCACAACGAACCCATTGAGGCCTTCTTCTACCAGATTGACTATGTGGAGAAGGACGAGCTGCCCGAGGAGGTCATGACCTTCCATGCCCAGTGGCGCCGTCAGCGGGTCACCGAACTGGGTCAGGACTACGTGATCCTGGATGGGGTGCATGGCCGGGGCTCCTACGTGGGCACTTATCTGGCTCTGACCGCTCTGGAGAGCCGCTGGTGGGGCGAAGGCGAGGTCAAGGTCTATCTGGACGGGGACAAGGACTATCCCACCTGGTGTTCCACGGGCAGCGAGGACTACTTCGGCGGTGCCTGGAGCTTTGCCGGGCAGGATCCGGATGGTCGCATGCGCGAGGTCACCTACAGCGGGGCCTATATGGGATTTCCCTTCCGCTCCAGGCAGTTGGACAACCGCGAATCCCAGTACTGGGATGCTGACACCCCGGTGACCAGGGGGTTCTACCGTTGGCACATTCCCGACCCCATCATTTTCAACAGTGACATCAGGGTGACTCTGCAACAGATAGGCGTGGATGAGCAGGGCTACTTCGAACGTCAGGACGACCTGGCCACCGTGGCCTATTGGTATCAGCAGGAGCCCCACCAGCCCTTCCCGCACAATGTGCTGGAGACGGGTGAGCGGGACCGCCGGCCCCGCTGAGCAGCTCTGGGGAACTCCTGCTTCTACCGGCTGATGGAGGCGCGGTCGATCAGCCTGGGGCGTTCCAGTTGGACTCGACCGGCCAGGGAAGCCCCCTCCTCCACAGCTTGGGTCAGCAGATCTGCAGCCTTGGCACATAGTGAACGGGGGGTAAGTGGCATCTCAGATATGCCCTGAAGCTCAAGAGTAGGGCTGACCTTGCCTGCGGCGCAGGACAGAACGGCCACGTCATCGGGAATGCTCACGCCGTCCGAGCGCATGCGGACCACCACGGTGTCCAGCAGGGAGGGGCGAATCTGTCCGATCAGGCCATCAATGCGGCCGTGATGGATGATGTCCAGCACCTGCTGGGTGTAGGCCAAATCGCTGCCGGTAGGTCCCGGCTGAAGCTGCAGATCCATTCCCAGGCGGCGGGCCCAGGTCTTGAGACTGCGTAGGAGGATGAGACGGAAACCGGACCCGCGCTGGTATTCGCCTTCGAGATCCTCCAAAAAGAGCAGGCGTTTGCGTCCCGCTCGGGCCATGGCTTCCACCGCCATGCGGCCCATCAGATCAAAATCCAAATCCACACAGGCGCAGGCTGTGTGCTGCCGAGGCACTCCCAGGGCCACGCAGGGGCGTCCGTATGAGGCGGCCTGGGCGGCGCGGATGTCATCGTCCACCAGATCCATCAGGACCACCCCGTCGGCCAGATTGCTACGGGTGACCCGCCGAATATCTTCGACGCCGTTTTCAGCGGTCAGCAGCAGGGAATCATAGCCGCGAGCGTGCTCGCAACTGGCCATCTCGATGAAGTAATCCGCGTAGGAGGCCCGGTTCTGCCCGGGGCGCAGGGGGGCACTGAGGGCGACGATCTGATTGCGCTTGGCCCGCAGCATCCGGGCGCCGGCATCCGCGGCGTAGTCCAGTTCGTCGGCGGCCTGCATGATCCGCTGGTAGGTTTCCGGAGAGACGGGACGTTTGCCGGAGAAGGCATAGGATACTGTGCTGACCGAGACCCCGGCCCTTCTGGCGACGTCGCGTATGTCGGACATGGGTTCAGCGGCTCAGGTCCCAAGTGCTGCCAGCTGGTGTGTCCGCCACGGCCACGCCGGCCGCTGTCAGCTGGCTCCGGATGGCATCAGCACGGGCGAAGTCATGATCCTTTCGCGCCTGTTCGCGTTCCTGCAACTGCTGGCCTACCAAGGCATCCAGGGTGTTCATGGCCCGATTGTCACGGTCGGCTGCAGCCTTGGCCCAGTGGGGGTCGAGTGGATCAAGTCCGAAGACGTCCAGCATGGCTCTGACCTGAAGCAGGGCATTGGCCAGCCACTTCCGGCCCAGCGTTTCAGAATTGGCATCCATCGCCGCGTTGGCTTGACGGATCAGTGCATAGAGGGCAGCCAGACCGCCTGAAACGTTGATGTCGTCATTCATGGCCTGCACAAAGTCCTCTGGCAGATCATCCGCGCTCAGTCCCGCCACGCGGGCACGCTCCGGCTGCGCTCCTAGGATCCGCCCGGCCCGGTCCACGAAGTTACGGATGCGCTCGTAGGCGCTTTCGGCCTCCTGCAGGGACTGGTCGGACCATTCCAGCATGGACCGGTACTGCACCGAGACCAAGGCGTAGCGCACCACCCAGGCTGGATGCTGCGACAGTACCTGGTCTACTGACAGCCCGTTGCCCAGGGACTTGCTCATCTTCTCGCCCTTCTGAGTCACCCAGGCCGTGTGCATCCATCGATGGGCGAACCCCCAGCCTGCCGCGTGCGACTGGGCCATCTCGTTCTCGTGATGGGGGAAGCGCAGGTCCAGGCCGCCTCCGTGGATGTCGAAATCCGCACCCAGATAACGGTGGCTCATGGCCGAGCACTCCAGATGCCAGCCCGGCCGACCTGTGCCGAAGGGGGTTTGCCAGCGAGCCGTGGGCGGATCAGTGGGCTTGGGCGCCTTCCAAAGTGCGAAGTCGCGGGGGTCGCGCTTGCCGGGTTCCTCATCGGTGTCGGCATTCTGACCATCGGTGTCGATGCTGGGCCCCAGTCGGTCGTTGGCGGCGGCCTGCTCGTCAGCGGGCTGGGTACCGGTCTGCTGGTGGGTCAGGGCACCATACTCAGGCCAAGAGGCCACGTCGAAGTAGACGTTGCCTGATGGGCGGCCGTGCTCGTCGGGCACCACATAGGCGTGGCCACGGTCGATGATGCGCTGAATCAGATCGATCATCTGGGGGATATGCCCGGTGGCCCTGGGCTCGTACGTGGGCGGCAGGACTCCCATGGTCTCGTAGGCATGAGTGAATTCGCGCTCGTAGATGTAAGCCCGCTCCCACCAGCGCTGGCCGTTGGCCGCTGCCTTGGTCAGGATTTTGTCGTCGATGTCAGTCACGTTCCGGATCAGGGTCACCCGGTACCCCAATTTGAGCAGCCAGCGGCGGATTATGTCGAAGGCCAGCGTGGTCCTGATATGGCCAATGTGGGGCGAGCTCTGCACCGTGGCCCCGCACACGTAGATGCCGACCTTGCCCGGTTCAATGGGTCTGAAGGGAGTCACCTGGTGATCAGCCGTGTCATACAGACGCAGACCAGCTGCGGCCAGGCTGACTGAATCCTTGCAATCATGCGGTTGCGAACTCGTATCCATATCCTTGAGCCTACCAAGGCTTGCTGACTGTCCAAGGGGAAATGCCGAGCCTGTGAACCCGGTCCGACGGCATGTGTGCAAGAATGGAATCATGGCGAAACCTAGGGTGCTGGTGCTTCAGCATGTGGATTGGGAAAAGCCGGGTTGCATTCTCGACAATCTTCAGGAGTGCGGGCTGGACACCGAGATCACCAATATCGTGGACGAGAAAAAGCCCGAGCTGCCGCGCTCGCGCGAGTTGGCAGGACTGGTTATCATGGGCGGGCCCATGTCGGCTGACGATTATGAGCATCACCCCGGACTCAAGGCGGAGACCAAGCTTGCCAAGGCGGCGATGGCTGCCAACAAGCCCATTCTGGGGATTTGCCTGGGTCATCAGATTCTGGCGCGGGCCCTGGGAAGCACCCTGATGAGGAACCAGGATCCGGAATACGGTATGGGCCCGATCCGCTGGGTGGGGCAGGACGACGACGTGGCCATGTGGAGCAAGAACACTGATGTGCTGCACTGGCATGCCGACCAGGTCACCCTGCCGCCGGGTGCCAAGCTCCTGGCCCGCTCCCAGGCAACCAAGGTTCAGGCTTTTCGGCTCGGATCAGCCTTGGGCCTGCAATTCCATCTGGAGGTGACGGCGCCCATCTTCGAGGAGTGGATGCAGGTGCCGAGCATGGTCGGCACGATGAAGAAGTCCAAGATCGCTAAAATGCGTGACGATTTTATGAAAGGGTTGCCACAGATGCAACCCTTGGCCGACGCAATCTTCTCTGCCTTTGCGGCCAAGTGCTCGACCCAGGCCGCTCAGCTGGCTGCCGCCTGAGGCTACTCCAGCTCTTCCCCGATGGTCAGCCACTCCTCCTCAAGCTGGTCCGACTGCCCGGTCAGATCCTTGAGTTTGCTGTTGAGTTCGTTGAGGCCCTGGTAGTCGCCGGGGTCGTGTTCAGCCATCTGCCGTTCAAGGTCCTTGCGCCGATCGGCCAGCTTGGCCAGCTTGCGTTCGATGGCAGAGGCCTGCTTGCTCAGATTTCGTCTGGCGACACGTTCGGCCTTGGCCTGATCGGGATCCTCGGCCTCCTTGGCCGATGTCCGGCCCGGTGCATCCGCAGCTTCCCGATCGGCCGACTCAACCATATCCAGGTAGTCCTGGACGCCGCCGGGCAGGTGAACCACCTTGCCGTTGATCAGCGCAAACTGCTGGTCGGTCACTCGCTCCAGCAGGTAGCGGTCGTGGGAGACCACGATCAGGGTGCCCGGCCATGAGTCCAGCATGTCTTCCATGACGGCCAGCATGTCGGTATCCAGATCGTTGCCAGGCTCGTCCATGACCAGCACGTTGGGCTCGTCCAGCAGGATGAGCAGGAGCTGCATGCGGCGCTTCTGCCCGCCAGACAGGTCGCCGATCCTGGTCATCAGCTGGGAGCTTTCAAAGCCCAAGCGCTCCATCAATTGGCTGGGTGACACCTCCTTGCCCTCCACCAGATAGGTAGGCTTGTAGCGGCTGAGGACCTCCTTGATCCGATAGCGGTCCAGTTTCTCCAGTTCGCCCAGACGTTGGGTCAGCACTGCAAAGCGGACAGTCTTGCCTACCTTGACGTGCCCCGCCGTGGGAGCCACGCTGCCGTCAATCAGACCCAGCAGAGTGGACTTGCCGGCTCCGTTGGCGCCTACGATGCCGAACCGGTCGCCGGGGCCGATCAGCCAGGTCACGTCGTCCAGGACCTTGTGACCGCTGATGGTGAGGGTGTCGGCCGCTGCGGTGCCCGGGCGGTCCTTGCCGGGATCGGCGGCCACGGTCACTGATCCCATCAGAGGGCGCTGGGCATGAGGGGAGGGGACCCTGTCATCCTTGCCTCCTTCGATATCGGAGTCGGCCTCTGGATAGATCTTGGTCACGTCGACCAGGTCCACCACCTGTTTGCCCAAGCGGGAGGTGGCCATCCGCTTGAGTTCCAGGCTGTTGCGCATGGGCGGCACGTCGGCAATCAGCTCCTGGGCGGCCTTGACGTGGAACTTCTGCTTGGTCGAACGGGCCCGGGCGCCCCGGGTCAGCCAGGCCAGTTCCTTGCGGGCCAGGTTGCGGCGCTTGGTCTCGGCCAGATCAGCCCGGCGTTCGCGTTCCACCCGTTGAAGCATGTAAGCGCTGTAGCCGCCCTCGAAGGGGTCGATGGTTCCGTCGTGCACCTCCCACATGGAGGTGCAGACCTCGTCCAGGAACCAGCGGTCGTGGGTGACCAGCAGGAGGGCTCCGGAATTCTTGGCCCAGCGGTTCTTCAGATGCTCGGCCAGCCAGTGGATGGTGAGCAGGTCCAGATGATTGGTCGGCTCATCCAGGGCCAGGATGTCCCAATCCCGAAGCAGCAGCCGGGCCAAGTCCACCCTGCGGCGCTGACCGCCGGACAATGTGCCTACCTTGGCTTCCAGCTCCATGCCGCCCAGAAGGGATTCGACGATTTCGCGCGATCTGGGATCGGCAGCCCACTCGTAGTCTTGCCGATCCTCCAAGGCCGCCCTGCGGACCGTGTCCTCGTCCTTCAGGGGATCGCGCTGGTCCAGCATGCCGAAGGTGAGACCATTGCGCATGGTCACCCGTCCCTGATCGGGTTCCTGGGTGCCCTTCAGAAGGTGCAGCAGGGTGGACTTCCCGTCGCCGTTTCGGCCCACGATGCCGATCCGGTCCCCCTCGAAGATGCCCTGGGTCACATCCGTGAAGATGGTTTTTGTGGCAAAGGACAGGGCGACGTGTTCCAAACCGAGATCATAGATGGGCATGATTCACCAATCTACTGCCTGCCTTGGATGGGAGCCCTGAGGATCAGCGGTCGGTGATCTGTGAGCCCAGCACCCTCTCGCTCAGCGCCCGAGGGCCTCGCGTGACGGCTACAGCGCCCGACCGGACCAGCTCGATGATGCCGAAGGGCCGCAGCAGACGCAGCAGGGCCTCCAGTTTGCCTTCGGCCCCAGTGGCCTCGATGGTCAGTGACTCGGGGTGCACGTCGACAACACGCACGCGGAAGAGTTTGACGATCTCCAGCACATCGGAGCGGTTGCGTTCGTTGGCTTTGACCTTGATCATGACCAGCTCGCGCTCCACGGCCTCGTCGCCCTTGAGCTCGACGATCTTGAGCACGTGCAGCAGCTTGTTGAGCTGTTTGATGATCTGCTCCAGGGGGACGGCCTCCACGTCTGCAGTGACCGTGATCCGAGAGATGTCGCCCCGCTCGGTGGACGAGACGGACAGGGAGTTGATGTTGAAGGCGCGCCGGGCGAACAGGCCGGCCACCCTGGCCAGGACGCCGGGGCGGTTCTCAACCAGGACGGAAAGGGTGTGCCGCTCGGAGCCGGGCTTGGATGCTGGATAATTGGCCATGTGGTGCCCCTTTCCTACTTGTTCATGCGACCGGCGGCATCGTTGGCCATGGCTGCCCGGTCGGCTCCGGTCTGCTGGTGCGGCTCGGGCTGCTCCTGTTCCGGACGGATGCCGGCCAGGGGCTGCACGCCCGGCTTGTAGATGATGGTGTCGTTGGAGGCGCCTGCCGGGACCATGGGCCATACCATGGCATCCTTCCAGACGCGGAAGTCGATCAGGACCGGCCGGTCGGTCACTGCGTTGGCCTTATCAATGGCTTCCAGGGCCTGCTCCTGGGTAAAGGCCCGCAGTCCCAGGCAGCCATAGGCCTCGGCCAGCTTGACGAAGTCGGGGATGCCGTTGCCGTCTGTGGGCTTGTCGCCGCCGTCCTCCAAGTCGGTCTGGGAGTAGTGGCTGCCATAGAAGAGGGTCTGCCACTGACGGACCATGCCGTAGACCGAGTTGTTGAGTATGGCGATGCGGATGGGCAGTCCCGCCTGCTGAGCTGTGGCCAGCTCCTCGGAGGTCATCTGGAAGGAGCCGTCCCCGTCAACCAGCCAGACAGGCCGTGGATCCTCCTGTTCCCTGGTACCAATGGCTGTGCCGATGGCGGCGGGCAGACCGTAGCCCATGGTCCCCAGTCCGCAGGAGGAGACCCAGGAGCGGGTGCGTTCGAAGTCGATGAACTGGCTGGCCCACATCTGGTGTTGACCTACGCCGGATACCCAGATGGTATTCGGATCGGCCTTGTTGCTCAGGGTCTGGACCACCCACTGGGGAGCCAGCGTGCCGTCCGGGCTGGGCTCAAAGGTGGTGGGATAGTCGTGCCGCCAGCCGTCGATCAGCCGCCACCAGGGCTTGAGGTCGGGCTTGCCCCAAGTGCGCTGGGCCGCTTTGAGCGCCGGAATCAAATCGTCCAGCACCTGGCCCACGTCCCCGACGATGGGTACGTCTGCCTGCCGGTTCTTCCCGATTTCGGCCGGGTCGATGTCGATGTGGATAACCCTGGCCACTGGGGCGAAGTCCTCCAGGCTGCCGGTCACCCGGTCGTCGAAGCGTGTGCCCACGGCCACCAGCAGGTCGGAGTGTTGGATGGCTCCGTTGGCGGCCACCGTGCCGTGCATGC
Source organism: Bifidobacterium sp. B4079 (assembly GCF_026537385.1). Classification (NCBI taxonomy): domain Bacteria; kingdom Bacillati; phylum Actinomycetota; class Actinomycetes; order Bifidobacteriales; family Bifidobacteriaceae; genus Bifidobacterium; species Bifidobacterium sp. B4079. Next base: position 304,660 of record NZ_JAFNMH010000003.1, read on the forward strand.
CGGGCATTCCCAGAACGGCTGGATCGGAGTCGGGCACGATGCCTCGTGCTGGCAGGGTGGTGACCATGGGGGCACCGGTAGCTCGAACGAGTTCCTGGATCTGTCGGCGAGCGTCTGATCGGACTGCGCCGCCGCCCACATAGAGGACTGGTCTGTGCGACTGGACCAGGAGTCGGGCGGCATCATCCAGGACGTGCCCGTGCGCCCGCGTCACCGGGTTGTAGCCGGGCAGAATCATCTCCTGGGGCCAGGAGTAGAGCATTTTGCCGTTCTGGGCCGTCTTGCTCAGGTCCACTACTACAGGGCCGGGCCTTCCCGAGCGGGCGATGTGGTAGGCCTCGGTCATGACCCGGGGAATGTCCTGGGCTTTGGTCACCAGATAGGAGTGTTTGGCCACCGGGTAGGTGATGCCCACGATGTCGGCCTCCTGAAAGGCATCGGTGCCAATGGAGTCCACACCCACCTGGCCGGTCACCACTACCAGGGGCACCGAGTCCATCATGGCATCGGCTATGGGGGTGACCATGTTTGTGGCCCCGGGGCCCGAGGTCACCAGACAGACCCCCACCTTGCCCGTGGAGACGGCATAGCCCTCGGCTGCGTGCCCGGCGGCCTGCTCGTGGCGGGTCAGCGTGAAGTTGAAACGCACCTGCTCGTCGATGGCGTCGTAGGTGGGCAGGATGGCCCCTCCTGGAACGCCGAAGACCTGCGTGACCCCTAGATCCTCCAGGGACCGAATCAGCGCCTGAGCTCCCGTCATGGGCTCGCCCTGGGCGGGAACATCCTTGTCGTCGGGGCCCCAGTTCCTGGGTACCGAACTGAATGCTTGCAGAGGTGTCGGCAGACTCATGTTTCCTCTCGACCTCCAGACTGCGCGCCGACCTGCGGCCGTGCATGTCGAAATATGAACCTGTCGGAGCGTCGGCGGTGTGGGCGGACGAATCCCGATCAGGAGGAGGCGCCTATGCCGTTCGTGACGGCATGCCTCCAGGTTATCCCCATAGTCTAAACAGGGGTCTGGTCGGGGCGTTGGCGCAGTACCGCATGCCGGAATTTCGGATGGATCCTCAGGAGGGTTGCTCGGCGCGCAGGGTCGCAAGCAGATCCCGGTCGTCCAGCCGCTTCCACCCCTGGGCGGCAGCAGCCAGCTGTGCCTTCCGCTTGCTGCTGGCCTGGCCCTTGCCGATCACGGTCCCGCCGTCCTCCAGGCGCAGCTCGGCGGTGAAAACCTGGGCGTATTCCGGTCCGGAGACCGCCATGGCGTACCGCGGTTCGCCCAAGCCCAGCTTGTGGGCCTTGACGGTGATCGAGGTCTTCCAATCCAGAGCCGGCCCTTCGGTGGCTACCTCGGCCAAGGTGTCGTCAAGAAGGGTATGGACGGTGGTCCTGGCCCCCTTGATGCCGTGCTCCACAAAGACCGATCCGATCAACGATTCGACGGTGTCGCAGAGTATGGAGTCCTTGTCGGCCCCGCCGTTTTCGCTCTCGCCCCTGCCCAGAAGAATATACTGCCCAAGGTGCAGCTTCTCCCGGGCGATGGCCGACAGGGCCTCCTCGGAGACCGCCTTGGCCCGCATCTTGGCCAGCTGGCCCTCGGTCATGTCCGGGTGAACCTTGTATAGGGTCTCCGTGGCTACCAGTTCCAGAACCGCGTCGCCCAAGAACTCCAACCGTTCATTGTTGGGCATGCCCGGGTGCTCATGGGCGAAGGAACGATGGGTCAGGGCGTGCACCAGCAGCTCCGGGCTGATCCTGCCGCCCAGGGCCTGGAAGAGCTCCTCAGCAGCCTGGTTGCCGGAATCCTCTTGCTCCTGTTCCTCCTGCCGCATGTGGTCTTCCTGATCCTTCCTGGAGCGCCCTGTCTGCATGGCCCCTTCTCGCTTTCTCGGACTTGCCGTCTGATGATATGGAAAAACCCCGCCACCCGTCGATGGCCGGGGTTCTCTCATTGCGTGCCGATCGTCGATTGGCTCACTTGCTGAACTGCGGACGAATGGCGTCGCGGTAGACGCGCCCGCGGTACATGCCGCAGCTGGGGCATGCCATGTGCGGCAGCGCAGGAGCTCCGCAATTGGGGCAGGTCACCGTAGCGGCGGCCTGGGTCTTCCAGTTGGCGCGCCGTGAATGGGTGTTGGCGCGCGAAGTCTTGTATTTTGGCAGTGCCATATTGTCCTCTGTTTCGATCGAATACTTCGAGCTTAAGCGTAGAGCAGTCTATCGCAACCTCCGGTCATTCGCCAGCTTGGCCGTCGCTGCCGGGGTTCTCCTCCTGCTCAAGACGCTGCTTCAGCCCCTCCAGGGCCGCCCAGCGGTCGTCCATCATCTGGTGGTGGTGGTCAGGGTGGTCATTAAGATCCATGCCACACTGGGGGCACAGGCCTCGGCAGTCGGGTCGGCATAGGGGCTGCAGGGGCAGGGCCTCCACCAGGGCGTCACGCAGCAGGGCTTCCAGATCCATAAAGGCGCCCGCGCCGGCCAGGGGATAGGTCTGGCCGCTGGCCTCCTCCTGTTCGGCCAGGATCTCCTCCTTGCCATGGGTCGGCTCCGGTTCGGGTTCCTTGTAAGGGTAGAAGACCACCGGATCGTCCTGGATGCTGGTGTCCACAGGCCTCAGGCAGCGAGTGCATTCGGTCTTCAGCGGTACGCTGATGTGGGCCTGCAACAAGAGTCCATCCACCAAGGAGTCGATGTCACCCTCCACATGCACGGGTGTTCCTGCCGGTATACCCACTACCTGGTCGCCGATGCCCTCCGGGGCTGGAAAATCGCGGTTCACTCGGGTGCTCTGCCCTGCCCGCATCGACACCTGGGCCACTGAAACCGCCCAGGGGGAATCCTCCGGTCTGCTCATCCCTGCGTCTCCTTTCCCCGGTCCGAGACCGACGCGTTCATGCTACGCGCTGCCTCCTGCTCACGCTGGTGGAGAACCTCCAGGCCGGCACGCACATCCTGACTCATCTTGCCCAGCTGGGTGTCGAGCTCGCCCATGACCTGGGCGGCATACCCATCGGCCCCCTGGACCAGACGGTCTGCCTGGGCCTGGGCCGTGTCGATGATGGTCTGGGCCTTCTGCCGGGCTATGGCCACCACATTCTCCTGACCAGCCAGGAAGCGGGCCTGCTCGCCAGCCTCCTTGACGATGTCTGCAGCTCGACTCTGGGCGTCGGATACGGTGGCGTTGGCCTGGGTCTGTGCCGTGTTCAGCCGGCGTTCCGCCTCCCTCATGAGCGCCGAGGCCCGCTCCAGCTGCACTGGCAGCATCTTCTTGAGCTCGTTGAGATCGTCGGCCAGCTCGTCTCGGTCTACCTTGACCAGTCCCGGACTGAAAATGGGGGCCTTGGCCTCATCCAGCACGGCCTGGATCCGATCGATGATGTCATAGACGGTGGTGAATTCCGATCGGGGGTTCCCGCTCTCGCTTCGATCCTCCTGCAGGTCGGGCAGGTCCTTCATGTCGACTGCGGACCTGGGAGCGCTCGCTCTGGTCGAGTCGTCGATAGGCTCCTCATCGTCCCTCTCCTGGGTCTGCTCGTTCATCATTGACTCTTTTCCGTGTGCGGTGTGTCCCTGTGCAAGGTGTCTATCAGTGCATCCACGACGCTGTCAGGGACCATGCCGGTGATGTCCCCTCCATGTCTGGCCACGTCCTTGACGATGGTGCTGGAGATGTGCTCCCTTACCGGATCTGCTGGCAGGAAGAGCGTTTCCACCCCGGACAGCTTGCGATTGACCAGGGCCATGCCCAGCTCGGCCTCATAGTCCCCGTTCTGTCTCAGTCCCTTGACGATGACCGAGGCCCCCACCTTCCGGCAGTAGTCGGTGATCAGGCCATCGGTAGAGGCTACGGTGATGTTCGGGTATCCGTCCTCGTCCAGGGCCCGGCGGATCATGGCCACCCGCTTCTGTTCGCTAAACATGGGGGTCTTGGCGGCATTGACGGCCACGACCACGTGGACCGTCTCGAAGAAGCAAGCGCAACGTTCGATCACATCCATGTGGCCGGAGGTGACCGGATCATATGAGCCAGGGCATACAGCGATAGTCATGATTCTCAGCGTAGCGCGTCATAGGGAGCGAACGTGTAGCTCGCCGCCGTACCATGGATATCATGACTGCAAGCAAGAGCATTCGCATGGAGGATCCGGAGCGGGAGCAGAACCCCGACCAGGGCACTGGCACGGCCGTTCTGGACCGTCCGGACACCGAGACCGCCGAAAAGACCCGCCTGAACGACCAGGGCGATGCCGACCGGTTCGCCCACTACGTCTCCCGTGAGCGCATCGCCGAGTCCAAGCTGACCGGCCGGCCTGTCGTGGCCCTCTGCGGCAAGGTCTGGGTGCCCAAGCATGACCCCTCCCAGTACCCGGTCTGTCCGGACTGCAAGCGTATTTATGAACAGATGACCGGCGGCAGCCACTGAGGACTACTGAGCGGCACAGGCTGCTTCAGGACTGCCTGTCCAAGGCGATCCGGTCGATCAGGTCTAGCTCCTCCTGGCTGAAGTCGGCGGACTCGACAGCCTTGAGATTGTCCATGATCTGCTCGGGCTTGGAGGCGCCGATGAGCACCGAGGTGACAGCCGGGTCCCTGAGCAGCCAGGCTAGAGCCATCTCTGCCAGACTCTGGCCGCGTTGACGGGCCAGGCCGTTCAGGTTCTGGATCTGCTTCAGCCGCTGAGGGGTCAGGGCGGACTCCTTGAGGAAGCGGCCGTCGGCCCGAATACGGCTGTCCTCGGGAATCCCCTGCAGGTAGCGGTCGGTCAGCAGCCCCTGGGCCAGCGGGCTGAAGGCGATCAGTCCCTTCTTCTCGTTCATTGTCGTCTGTTTGAGGCCGTTGCCTTCGATGGTTCTGTCCAAGATGGAATAGCGGTTTTGGTTGATGATGAAGGGGACGTGCATCTCGGTCAGGATGGCCGAGGCCCGTGCCATGGTCGGCCCGTCGTAGTTGGACAGTCCAAGGTAGAGGGCCTTGCCGCTGGTGACCGCCTGAGCCAGGGCGCCCATGGTCTCTTCTAGGGGCGTGTCCGGGTCGGGGCGGTGGTGGTAGAAGATGTCCACATAGTCAAGTCCCAGCCGTTTCAGGCTCTGGTCCAGCCCGGACAGCAGATGCTTGCGTGAGCCGAGGTTCCCGTAAGGGCCAGGCCACATTTCATAACCGGCCTTGGTGGAGATGACCAGCTCCTGGCGATGGTGGCTGAAGCATTTCTGCAGGATGATTCCCATGTTGCGCTCGGCGGCGCCCGGTCCAGGCCCGTAATTGTCAGCCAGGTCGAAGTGGGTGATGCCGTGGTCGAAGGCCGTCGTGCATAGTCCCTGCATACGGTCCAGGGGCGTGGTGTCGCCGAAGTTGTGCCAGCAGCCCAGGCAAATGGGTGGCAATTTCAGACCGCTGTCTCCGCAGCGCCGGTAGGTTGTGGAATCATATCGGCTTGAGTCGGGCTGATGGTTTTCGGATTGCGCGCCCATCAGATGCTCCTGACCAGAGTGGGCAGGACAGGCTCGCCCTTCATCAGGCTCAGGGCGTTGATGGGCAGCTCCTCAAGGGCCTTGGCCCGGTGCTCACGGGCGTCCAGGACGGCTTGCCCCCCCTGGTGCCCTGGCATGCTCTGGCCATGGTCCACGTAGGTGACCAGCAGATCTCGCCAGTCCTGATCAGGCGTATAGGCCGACAAAGCCTGTTCGGCGCCCGAGATGACGTGCTCAGCGTCGGCCACCCCGTTGTGGTAGGAGCGGTAGGCCAGCTTGCGCCCCGGCACCGAGGCCTTGCCCACCGACTTCTTGGCCACGGCCTGCATGACTCCGTCGGAGTTCTCGCGCTCGGTCAGCTTGTAGACCATGGCGCAGGTGGGGGCCCCCGAACCGGTGACCAGCATGGTGCCCACCCCGTAGGAGTCCACTGGAGCGTTCTGCAGGGAGGCGATGGCGTACTCGTCCAGATCGTTGGTGACGGTGATGGTGGCCTTGGTGGCTCCCAGGGAGTCCAGCTGGGCGCGGACCTGCTGGGCCAGCGAGCCCAGGTCTCCAGAGTCGATGCGGACCCCGCCCAGCTCTGGCCCGGCCACCTCGACGGCTGTCCTGACGGCCTCCTCGATGGAGTAGGTGTCGGTCAGCAGGGTGGTTCCCTTGCCCAAGGCCTGAATTTGCCCTTGGAAGGCCTCGCGTTCATTGTCATGAAGGAGGGTGAATGAGTGGGCTGCGGTTCCGATGGCCTTAAAGCCATATCGCTTGGCCGCCAGCAGGTTTGATGTCCCCTGGAATCCGCCGACTATGGCCGCTCTGGCCGCTGCCACGGCTGCATATTCGTTGGCACGGCGCGCGCCCATATCCATGCAGGGCCGGCCCTTGGCTGCGGTGACCATGCGGGAGGCCGCCGAGGCCACAGCCGAGTCGTAGTTGAGTATGGACAGGATCAGCGTCTCCAGGAGGGTGCACTCGCCGAAACTGCCTTCGACCTGCAGAATAGGGGAGTCGGGGAAGAATATCTCGCCCTCCCGATAGCCGCGGATGGTTCCGGTGAAGCGGAAGTGCTCCAGCCAGTCGATGGTGGTCTGGCTGACGATGCGACGGTCGGACAGGAAGCGAAGTTCATCCTCGCTGGGGTGGAAATCCGCCAGCGCGTCCAGAATCCGCCCAGTGCCTGCCACCACTCCGTAGCGGCGCCCTGCTGGCAGGTGTCTGGTATAGACCTCGAAGACGGATTGGCGTCCGGCCGTACCATCCTGCAAGGCTGCATCCAGCATGGTGTATTCGTACATATCGGTCATCAGAGCCGTAGAGGTTCCGGTGCCCTTGCTATTGTTTTCAGCGTTCATGCGTTCCCCTTTGTGGGTGAAAAAGCACTTGGTTGGCACCCAGTCTAATCCTCCGGCCACCTGGCTCGCCCTGCCCTCCCAAGGTGGGCTAAGCTGGTCCGCATGAGATTCGTCGTGGGCATCTACCGATTGCTGATCGCCTTTTTCTGCCTGGGCGGCACCTACGAGGCCTGGCTGCTGGGGATCGGCAACAAGTGGGTCTACTTTACCTTCCAGACCAATATCGCCCTAGGTCTGGTCATGCTCTGGGCCGGAGCGGCCACCCTGCTCAAGGGCGTCCAGCCTCCCGCCTGGCTTAAAGGCTGCCTGACGCTCTACATCGTTATCACCGGGCTGGTGGCCATCCTGGTTCTGGGGCTGAACAGCACGGACTACAAGCTGGTCCTGGGCATCCGGACCACATGGATGATTCACGTCATCAGCCCCATCCTGGCATCGGTGGACTTCCTCTTGTTCGACCCTCATCGTCGTTTCCATTGGCACAATGTGCTGACCTGGCTGATCTATTTCCCCTTCTATGTGGCTTTTGTGCTGATCAGGGCCGCCATCTGGCCTCATTCGGGACCGCAGCCGGGCGGTAATCCCTACCCCTATGCCTTCTTGGACCTCGGACACTTGGGATGGGCCCAGCTGTTGGTCAACCTGGCTGAGTACCTGGTCGTTTTCTTCGCCCTGTCGCTGGTCATCTTCCTGATTGATCGCATCCTGCCGGCCAAGACACCGCTGACCATTGATCGGTAGACGGCTGACGGAATAATAGGGACCAGACCAGGGGAGCCTGGGCGGAACAGGAAAGGATCATCACTGATGGTTGCTATCAAGGACATGCTCCAGGAAGGTGCCGTGTTGCGGCCTGACGGCAGGGCGGCTGATGAATTGCGACCGGTCGTCATCACCCGGCATTGGACGGATGCCCCCGAGGGATCGGTGCTGATTGAGTGCGGCAAGACCCGGGTCATGTGCACGGCCTCCTTCACGCCGACGCTGCCCCGTTGGCGCAAGGACTCCGGACTGGGCTGGGTCACGGCCGAGTACGCCATGCTTCCCAGAGCCACCAGCGACAGGACTGCACGGGAATCGGTCCGCGGAAAGGTCGGTGGACGCACCCAGGAGATCAGCCGGCTGATAGGGCGTTGTCTGCGCGGCGTAGTGGACATGAAGGCCTTGGGCGAAAACCAGATCCAGCTTGACTGCGACGTGCTCCAGGCCGACGGCGGCACCCGTACGGCCTCCGTCACCGGCGCCTACGTGGCCATGGTCGATGCCCTTCGATGGGCCCAGGACCATCATCACATCCGCAGCGCCGACAAGGTGACCAAGGATTGCGTCTCGGCCGTCTCGGTGGGCATCATCGATGGCAACCCCATGCTTGATCTTCCCTATCTGGAGGACAGCCGGGCCATGACCGATATGAACGTGTCGATGACCGGCTCCGGCGATTTCATAGAGATACAGGGAACGGCGGAGCATCGCCCCTTCAGCCGTCAGGAGCTCGGCCTCTTGCTGGACCTGGCATCCAAGGGGAACAGGGAGCTTCAGGCCGCTCAGCACGAGGCTCTGGCATCTGACTGACGCTTAGGGCAGGTATTTCAGCGAGGAGAATCTGTATGGGGCAGGCCAGAAAAGTGGTTGTGGCCACGCACAACGAGGGCAAAATGCGTGAGCTTCGTAGTATACTCAACGGTTTCCTGCCCCATGAGGGGCAGAGGATCGAGCTGGTTTCGGCCGGCCAGTTGGGCCTGCCCGATCCGGTAGAGACCGGCACCACTTTTCAGCAGAATGCTCTCATCAAGGCTGGGCGGGCCGCTCGGGAATCCGGTCTGCCCGCGCTGGCGGACGACTCGGGGCTGGTCGTTGATGTGATGGGCGCTGCCCCGGGAATCCTTTCGGCAAGGTGGAGCGGCCGCCACGGCGACGACCAAGCCAACTTGGAGCTCTTGCTGAACCAGCTGAACGACATTCCTGACGGTCACAGGGGAGGGCGGTTTGTCTGCGCTGCCGCCCTAGTCGTTCCTGATGTGCCAGGGTACGCCGTCCGTGGGTCTCAGGTGACCAGGACCGGGGAGATGCCCGGAAGCATCATCCGCCAGGCACGAGGGGAAAACGGGTTTGGCTACGATCCGATCTTCGTGCCCTGTGACCAGCCTCGGCGCGCCAGGGACCAGGAGCCTCTGACCTCGGCGGAAATGACCTCGGATGAAAAGAACGCCATTTCGCACAGGGGCAAGGCCTTGGCGGCCATCATGCCGATTCTCGTCAGCTGGGTGCTGGGCGACGGCCGCGTTAGAGGCTGATAAATCCTTATAGATTCCATACGGTGAACGGTCGCGAAGCATCGATGATCATGCCCTGAATGCCGGTTGTGCTTGAAGCTGGTAAAGTAAACGCGAAGGTGCGATTCTTTTATCTCTGTGATAGAGTCGGCGGTATTAAGGGAAAGACTAAGAGCAAAGTTGATCTGTTCTAGCACATGACTCTATCGGGATTTGGGGGTTTCGTATTGAAGCGATTGCAAGAACGGAACAATAGGGGATCACTGCGTGTGAGTCGTTCGGTCATCGCTGTTCTGGTGACCCTTCTGGCGGCGCTGGCCATGGTTGTTCCGCTTGGGCTGAGCGCCTTGTCGGCCGGTCAGGCGAATGCCGTCGACGGGCAGGACGGGACGGCCAGCAGGAAGCCGCTGCTTTACAAGATGCTGGCTTACAACCAAAGGATTGATTCCAACATTGATGAGCTGCGCATGGACTTCATCCTGCGCGTGAAGCACAACGAGTTCGACCCTTCCTGCGCCAATGCTACCGGTGGTAGCGATACCAACGGCTCCTGTAATCTATCTTTCGTGTATCAGTTCTATAACGGCGGATACAGTCCGAATTATTACCGTCGAGTAAAGTATTTGAACACCATAGTCTCAGATTCATCCTCAGATCAGCCCTGGTCTGGGGCCTATAATTGGGCCAAGAATCAGGATCAGTTCTTCACTGTCCATAAGATCATAAACTCCGGTCTATATGACTATTTGACCATATCCATTGAGGGCGATATGAACCTTCCGGATAGTGGCGGCTCGTCAGACTATAAAACAGGCGGTGTCGACCAGTCTTTGAACGTCTTCGCGGTCGTTGGTCAACAGCAGGATGCACTGTCTTGTTCCAATACCGGTAGCGGTAGTTTGTGGGGCTGGGGTAGTAGCGACTGTGACAGTTTTAACCCTGACACGATGATCAACGCCCCGGATCGAACATCTAATATCACTGCAGCTTTGATGGCGGAGGGCAGGGGTTTCAAGAAGTATATGGAAAACTGCCTGGGCAGTGGAGCTGATCTTCAGTGCAGCGGGCCGTGGTCTTGGGTTGGCTGGGATCAGCACCCAATGCTTTATAGTGGGGGTCAGTCGAATTGGGGCATGGTGACTGATTATGGTTTTCCTGCTGATAACACCAATAGCCCCAGTATCAGTGGCACTGCTCCGGGAACAGCCCCGTCCCGGTCTTTCTTCGTGTACTGGCTGAATGTTCGTGGCGGCTCTGATGTATGTTCGCAGACGAATTCGTATTATTACCAGTGGGTGGCTTTGAAGGATGGCCAGTGGGTGCCTGTTGATGAGCTGACTCCTGAGCCGGTTCT
>NZ_JAFNMH010000004.1:0-141797 GCF_026537385.1 Bifidobacterium sp. B4079
TCCCATTCCGAACCCGGAAGCTAAGACCCAGCACGGCAATGGTACTGCACCCGGAAGAGTGTGGGAGAGTAGCACACCGCCGCCACTACACGTAAAACATAAGAGGACCACCAGGGCAACACCCTGATGGTCCTCTTCTCATATCCGGCCACCACCACAGACGACCAGAATCCCCCACAGGCCAGCCCGAACCCCCCACACACGAGCCTTCCTCCTTTTTCATAACCACATGAGTTTCTAGCCGATGACCGATCGGAAGTCAGTCACCTTATGCTTCGAGGTAAGTTCAGTCGCTTGCACAAAGTGCCTTCCTATGGTGCTCTGATTATTATGGTTGGTGCAATATTTCCTTATACAGCGGAGCTGTGGGCAGCAGGGATAAGGAGGAACCCGTGGAATTACGACTTCTCCGGTACTTCTCGGTGATTGCCCAAGAGGAAAGCATCACGGCGGCTGCTGAGCGTTTGCACATTACGCAACCCACGCTGAGTCGTCAACTGAAGTCCTTGGAAGATGAGCTGGGGGCCAAGCTCGTGATTCGTGACCAGCGTCAACTCACGCTGACCCCAGCAGGCCGATTCTTGCAGAACAGGGCGGACGAGATACTGCAACTGACGCACGACACCGTCACTGAGTTTGAATCAAATCAAAGTCGACTGTTCACCGGTCGGATATCAATCGGGGCGGTCGAGGCCATGGGTTCGGATACCTTGGCAAGGGTCGTCGAAGGATTCTTCAGACGTCATCCCTTGGTCTCCTTCAATATCATCAGTGGGTCGAGCGACATAATCATTGATCAGCTTGACAAGGGCCTCTTGGATATGGCCATTCTCCTGGAACCGGTGGATATTGGTCGATATGCCTCACTCCCGATGCCGGAAGTGGAGAACTGGGGATTCCAGGTGTCTGATCGTTCCCCTCTTGCGGAAAAGTCCGCATTGACCAGAGCCGACATTCTTTCAAGTCCCTTACTGGTTCCCGGCAGGGATGGGATTCCCGAAATGCTGGCAGAGTGGGCGCAGACCCCGATTCATGGACTTCATATCGTCGGGAGCTTTAACCTCATCTTCAACGTACTGCCCCTGGTCAGGGACGGGATGGGCGCTGCTCTTACCCTTGAGGGTCAACAGTCAATCGCAACCCGTCAGGAACGCGGTTCCTGGCCCTCGAACCGGCCAAGACCACTCCTGTCTCTTTGCATGGCGTAAGGAACGGATGCTGAGTCCTGCAGCGGAGGAATTCATCGAGTACTTCCGTTCAGCTGTCTCAGGATGAAAGGTGATTTCTGGCCTGACCGTTGCCGGCCCTGGCGCGTCCACTAATCTGATTCGTGCGGCTAGGGTATTGAATTGTGAGCTCTGAAATGAGGATGGGTCCCTGGGCGTGAATGCGAAGGTCATCGAGATCTACCCAGGGCAATTAGGTGAGAGCCCGGTCTCCCTGATCCGTTTTCGGCATCAGGGAGACCAAATCGCGGCTCCGCTGAAGGCTGCGGTTCCGCGAAGGGCGCTCAGTGCTTGTCCTGTGCCGGCTGGGAGGTGAGTGTGAGGATCTCATCCAGCCGGGCCGGCGACCTGGTCAGTTCATAGGCGGTCCCGAGAGGTTTCAGGACCTCCTTCACTCTGTTTTCGTCAGCGTCGATGGCGCGGACAGTGCGTCCGTCCATGGAGACAGGCAGGCCTGCTGCGGTCAGAAGCTTCAGCGCCTGCTCCCATTCCTCCGTCTTGATGACCAGGGAGTGGTGGCTGCCGACATTCTGCTCCACGTCGCCCCTCGCCTGGACCTGGCCATGTGCCAAGACCACGCATTGGTCGCATTGGCTGGCTTCGGCCATGTAATGGGTGGTGACCAGGACACCTACGCCCTGATCGGCCTTCCGGTGGAGTTCACGCCAGAGCCTCATGCGGGAGACGGGATCCATCCCTGAGGTTGGCTCGTCCAGGATGAGCAGATCCGTGTCATGGCCGGCGGCCAGGGTGTAGGCAAGCAGCCGTTGGGCACCCAGGGGCAGATTGCCCACCGGCGTCCGGCCCAGGGAGCGGGCGTACTTGGCGGTCCATCCCTGTGGGCTTGTACCGTAAACGTCGGCTGTGAACTGTGCGTTCTGCCATGCCGTGAGGGTGGGGTAGAGCCCCATGCCTTGGGGAACGTAGCCGATTCGTCTGCGTGATTCCAAGGAAGGGGGCCCGCCAAGCAGGAGGGCGGATCCCTGGTTGGCCTGTTCCAGCCCCAGGAGAATGCGCATGAACGTGGTTTTGCCTGCACCATTCCCACCGATCAGACCGATGATCTGACCGGGCTTGACTTGGAGGGAGACATCGTTCAGGGCTGTGAAGGATCCGAACTGCTTGACCACGTCCGTGGCCTGGATCAGTACCCGATCCGCGGTGTTTCCTGGACCTTCTCCACCAGGTTCGCCGGGTTCCCCGCCTGGCTGGGGGTGATTGGCGGTGTCCACATTCGGTGCCGCGGCCCGGGGTTTGATCGGCAGTCCGCCCTGGTCATCCTGGAGCAGATAGGCGATGCTGGCGTTTTCCAAGTCGAAACCGGTCCTAGTGAACCCTTCCGGGGTCCTCTCATCACCTGCTGCGGTCCAGGCCAGAGCCGTATCGGCCCTGCGCCAGTTGTGGAAGGCCGAGGGGGCGGGCCTGTCCTGGAGACTGGATCCGAAGAACGAATCCCGGGTCATTTGCTTCCCGACCGAAGCCGGGGCCTGCCAGAGTCTGCCGGGGGCCTTGGCGCAGATGTCCTCGGCCCTGCCTTGGGCAAGAACCTTGCCGTCGTTCATCAGATAAAGGCTGGCGCACCGTTCGGCCTCGTCCAGATAGGTGGTGGCGAAGACCACCGTCTTTCCATCCGCCGCCTGGGCCGAGATCAGGGTCCAGATTCCTTCGCGACTGGCGGGGTCGACCCCGGTCGTCGGCTCATCCAGGAGCAGGAGGTCGGGCTCATGCAGGGCGGCCATGATGAAGCCGAGCTTCTGACGCATTCCTCCAGACAGGTTCCGTCCCGTCGTATCTCGGGCATAGGTGAGGCCGGCGTCGGCCAGGAGGCCTTCTATTCTGTTCCGAGCCAGGCTGGAATCCATCCGATAGGCCGAGGCGATGAAACGCATGTTCTCGATGACCGACATGTCGCGCCAGACGCCCGAATCCGCAAGCTGATACCCTATGTCCTTCTTGTCGGGCAGGCCGTGGACGCTTCCTGATTGCAAAGGGGCCCGTCCGGCCAGCAGCTTGAGCAGGGTGGATTTGCCTGCCCCGTCCCCACCGGTCAATGCCGTTACCTGGCCGGGGAGGAAGCTCCCGGAGAATCCCTGGAGGGCATGGATGACCCCGTAGGAGACCCTGGCCTTGTCAAGGGTTACAGGCTCACGGTTCATCGTGCACCCCCATGGGTCAGTACATTGCGTAGCCGCAGAGTGGCGGCTGAGAAGATGACGGCGGCCTCACCAGCCAGGATGACCAGTGGAAGCCAGAGGGATCCCCAGGAGGCACCACGCAGCATGGTGCCCTGGGCCAGTTCGTTGAACCAGGTGAGTGGCAGGAGGTAGCCGATCCAGCGCACCGAGACGGCCATGGACTCCAGGGGGAAGATGATGCCACTCAGCAGCATCTGCGGCATGACCAGCATCATGGCCATCTGTACGGCCTGACCTGAGTTCTGTGACACGGTTGAGATGAAGATGCCCAGTCCCAGGACCACAAAAAGGAAGAGTAAGGTCCCTAGCAGGAAGACCCAGACATCACCTCGGAAGGGCAGGTCGAAAACGGCCATGCCAATCAGCGTGATGATGGCCATGTCGATCAGGGCCAGAAGCAGGTAGGGGGCGATCTTGCCGATGATGACCGCTCCGGGCTTCAGAGGCATGACCGCCAGCTGTTCCAAGGTGCCCTGCTCGCGCTCGCGGACCAGGCCGATGCTGGTGATCATGGTGCCGATCAGGGTCATGATCAGGCCAATCAGTCCGGGAATCATAACGAAGGAGGTCTTCAGGTCCGGGTTGAAGAGGACGGTCACGTTGTCCTTTCCCATCTCGGTTGCACTTGCCTGGTCGGGCAGGTCGGCTTCCGGTACCTGAACCGGATTCAACTGCGGTGGGGCAGGCATGGGCGGGGCGGGTTGGCCCTGAGTCGCAGCGGCCTGTGCCTGGCTCTGGTAATTCTGCATCTGTCTCAGATAGTCCTGCAGGCCCTGCTTCTCCTGCTGGGCCGCAGCCTTGCGGGATTCCATGGCCTGCGATCTGGTGGTGGCTATCTGGTCCTTGGCCTCCTCGGCGTTCAGCTGGAGGAAAGTTCGTTTGGCGGACTGGGCGGCGAAGAGGCCGGAACCATCAAGATACACCTTGGTCCGGTTGGAAAGCAGATCCTTGCCCTGGTCCTGCTGGTCCTCCCTGACGACGATGACGGCATCGACCTTCCTGTCTCTGAGCAGGCTTGTGGCATCCTTTTCGCCGTGCTGCGTCGGATCCACGGTGACGATATCCATGCCGTCCTTGGCGGCGTCAAAACCCTTGACCTTCTCGGACACGGATTGGGCCCCGTCGCCGATGACGGCAACGGAGATCCTGTCGACTGAGAAATTGGCGGCGTATCCGAAGATGAACAGGAGCAGGATGGGCATGGCTATCAGCATGGCAACCGTGCGCTTGTCGCGCATCAGCTCTCTGAATTCCTTGATGATCAGCGCCTTCACGGCGCACCTCCTTATTGGTGAATCAAGCGAGCGGCCATACGCCGGGAAGCCGACCCCGGTCTGACCGTTGCACAGGAAATCATGACGAAGCCATTAATTCCTTGGTTGGCGAATAAAATCATAGCACTATATTCATCAAGCGATGAATATTGTTTTCTCTTGATAGACTGGCCGGGTGCGGTGATACCCAATAAGGAGAAGCGATCGGAATGGCAGAGAAATCAGCTCGTGAGGGAATCAGCCGGAAAGAAGCTTCGGAATCTCATGAGGTTGAGGTTTCCGCAACATCTCTGCGTCACCGACGTGGCCGACCCGGAGGAAAGAGGGCGTCAACAACCTATGATGATATCCTCTCGGCGGCGAGATATGAGTTTTCGCGTCAGGGCTTCGACAAGGTAACCCTGCGGGCCATTGCCCGCCGTGCAGGTTGCGACCCCAAGCTCATCCACTACTATTTCGGCGGTAAGGACGAGCTCTTCACCAAGGCGGCACAGCAGATCATCGGGGATAGCCATCTCCTCGACCTGTTCATTCAGCAGGACGCCAAGCGTGCGTCCTGCGTAGATGGCTCCTTGGGCGTTACCTTGATAAGGGCCTTTCTGAAGTTCATGGAAACGACCGAACCTGGCGAGGCCTACCTTTCACTCGTGCGCAATGCGGGCCGGGACGACCACGCCCGAGACCTGATGGTCGCCCTGGTACGAGGGGAGCTGACCAGTGACCGGCTCAAAGCCATCAAAACCGACAGGATCGAAAAACGCATGGTGCTGGTGGGGTCGCAGATGCTTGGTTTGATAATGGCCCGCGATGTTTTCCGGGTGGAGCCCCTGGCTTCGATGTCGCCTGGTGCGCTGGCTCGTATCATCGGTCCCACGCTGGATCGATATCTCTACGCCGACCTGTGCTGGTGAGGTCGCGCCAAGGAACAGGTCCGCAGGTCTCGCGGCCAGATGGCGGCGGAACCTCCGGGACATCTTCGGTTGAAGGCGCCTGATTGCCGGGAGGATGCAGGCCGATCAACGTATCTGTCAGAACAGGCCGTTTCCGTTCCGGGATTGTATGCCTTCTACATTGTGCTCGATGACGTCCCAGTGCTCAGCCAGCTGGCCGTCCTGCAGCCGGTAGATGTCGCAGACCTTGTTGACATGGCCGTTCTTCAGCGTGCACTTGAAGAAGACGTACACCATGTCGTCCTCGCCGTTCAGCCTGATGATCTCGATTTGCGGGCCCAAGGACAGGAAGCCCTTGATGAATTCCAGGAAGCCTGCCTTCCCGTCGGCGCAGGTGGGGTTGTGCTGGATATAGTCGTCCCGCATGAACCTGTCAATGTTGCTGGTATCTCCCCGGCTGAAGACCTGGTCGTAAAATTCCTGCACCAGGGATTTGTTGGCTGCCGTCTCGCTTTCGGTCATCATGAACCTCCGCTTTCTGCCTGTACATAGGCTTTCGAGTTTCTTCATGATAGGTGTTTTCGTCCAGGCTAGTAAGCACATCCGAAATCACGTTGAGCAGGTAGGTAGTGGCTGACGGGAAGTGGTTTCAGGCCTTGAACCGGCGCTCATCGTTCATGGTGGCGAAGTTCAGGCCGATCAGGATGCCGCCGCCTACGTAGTTGCCCAGCATGGCCACCAGGACCACCAGGATCGCCTTCCAGGCATTGACCTGCCCGAAGACGCCCAGGATAAGGAAGAGGGCCGAATCCGCTATCGAGTGCTCGAACCCGCAGAAGGCGAAGACGAAGACGGCCACGACCATGATGATGCACTTGGTGAAGTCGTTGGAAAGCTTGCCGTTGTAGACCATGAGCATGGCGATGTTGATGCAGAAGTTGCACAGGATGCCACGTACGAACAGGTCGGCGAACCCCATAGGGCCGCCGGAGATGTAGCCGGTCTTGGTCGCCGCGGCTGTCAGCATCTGGTCCAGGGTCGGCCCGCTAACGATAGATGAAAAACGGAGGATCACGGCCACGACCAGGGCTCCTGCCAGGTTGCCCAGAAGGCAGAGGACCAGGATCCGCAGGGAGGCCAGCCAGCCCAGGCGCTTGTGATAGGCGCCTATGGTGACCACCATCATGTTGGAGGTCAGCAGTTCGGAGTTGGTGTAGTAGATCAGGACCAGGGCCCAGCCGAAGGTGGTCGCCGCCAGAACACGGCCTGCCAGGATCAAGCCGTGGTCGGCGGGGTTTTGCCCGGCCTGACCCATGATAACGAAGAAGGCCGTGAAGAAGATACCCACGAAGAGGCCGGCCATGGTGGCTCGCTGCATGTACTTGCCGGTCAGGGCGCCGCTCATGGTCTTCTTGCTCTCAACCACGTCCAGGACGGTGCTGATGAAGGCCCGCCCGGGGAAGAGGGGCTGCCTGTTCTGCTGGTCTGTCATCTGATTGGGCTGCTCATTCACGGGGTTCATTATGGCATCCCCAAGTAAAGAGGGACCGCCCTTAAGGCCAGACTGTGCGGGAATTCACTTCTTTGCCAGTGTCACTCAGCCTCACTCGGTGCGCAGGGCGGTGGCAGGATCCTGCTTGGCTGCCTTTCGTGAGGGGATCAGGCCGCCGATCAGGGTCAGAACCACACTCAGAATGACCAAGGCTATACCGCCTGAGGCAGGCAGGGCGGCGTTGACTTCGGTGGTCCCCATGAAGTGGTGCATGATGCTGTTGGCCGGAATGATCAGCAGCAGGGTGATGCCCACTCCCAGCAGGCCCGCCAGAAGTCCGATGAGGCCGGTCTCGGCGTTGAAGACGTTGGAGACGTTCCGTTTGGAGGCGCCCATGGCGCGCAGGATGCCGATCTCCTTGGTCCGTTCCAGAACCGATATGTAGGTGATGATGCCGATCATGATGGAGGAGACCACCAGCGAGACCCCGACGAAGGCTATCAGCACGTAAGTGATGACGTTGATGATGGTGGTGACCGAATTCATCATCAGGCCCACGTAGTCGGTATAGACGATCCTGTTCTTCTTCGCGGCCTTGTCGTTGTAATGCTTGATGGAGTCACCCACGGAATTCTTGTTCTCGAAGCTGTCTGTGTAGATGCTGATGCGGGAGGGGGCATCCCGGGAGATCAGGCCGAAGTCGCTCAGGTTGTCGGCGTAGGTGCCAGTGGAGACGTACTGGTTGTATATGGCGACCAGGGCATCCTGCGGGGCGGTGGCGATGTACTGGTCGAAGGCCTGGGCTGTCTGCTGTTCGGCAGAGGCCCCCGTGGGGATGCCCGCAGAACTTTGGGCTCTTGCAGCGGCTCCGGCCCGGCCCTGGGCCTCCTGGCCGGCCATGGCCGCTGGGCTTTTCATGATCTCCTGGGCCATGCTGGCTTTCTGGCTAACGCCCAGAGATGCGATATAGGCCTTGGCATCGTTGGCCTTGGCGGCATCGTCGGCAGGGGCGAAGGCCATTCCATTGAGGACGCTGTGGCCCTGATCGGCCTCCTGGTCGGTGACGATGGGGCTGGTCTTGGCCTGGTCGATCAGGTAGTCAGTCAGCTGGCGGGTATACCCGACGCCCACTTTGAGGGGCGTGGCCTTGGCCCCTTGGTTGGGGCGGACGATGCCGACGATCCGCAGCTGCAGGCCCTGGTCGGCGGCCTTGGTCATCTGGTCTGTGCTGTCGCCGATGTAGTGGTAGTGGCCGTCGGTCCCCTTGGCATACTGGTCCGCGGCGGGCACCAGGGAGAGCTTCTGGTCCATGGCCTTGGCGTATTCGATGGGCTTGGTGTCGACCTTGACCTCCTGGCCGCTGTTGAGCTTGTTCATCATGTCGGTGTACTGGCTGGAGGGGAGGATGCCCAGCTTGTAGAGGCTGGTGACGGGCATTTGGTTGTTCTTGTCCAGCACCAGGACCACCTGGTCCTTGGCCTTAGGCCAGGTGCCGTTCACCACCTGGTAGTTGTCGGTCACCACCTTGCTGATGGCGGTCTTGGCATCGGCCCCTGGCATGATCTCACCGAAGATCTCCGGGGCCTTGTTCTTCTCGGTCTTGCCGGTCAGGTAGGACATCTGCTTGGACTGGATGTCGCCCATGTCGCTGTCGGTGTTGGCCGTGGCCATCTGGCTGGCGGTAGAGCTGGCGGCATCCTGCCCATTCATGGTCACCTTGTCCGCAGAGACCAGCTTGCCGTCCGGGTCGTGCTCGAAGACCGAGAACTTGGTGGCATAGGAGTACTGGATGCCCACGGACCCCACGTACTGGTGGATTTCGCTCCTGGGATTATCCAAGTATTTTTTGAAGTTGGTCAGATTGTTCTGGGTGATGCTGCTGGTCAGGCTGGAGGCCCCCTTGATGCTGGAGTCGTCCGGCTGGATGGCCTTGAGATCCTTGTGGGCTTCGGCCTCCTTCTGGGATTCCTGGGCAGAGTCCGCTATCTTGTTCAGGTCGAAGGACTGCTCCTGAATAGTGATGGGGTAGGAGGTCATGGTCTCCCGCTGCACCCTGTCGATGTAGCGGTTGACTCCGGTGGACACCGACAAGATTAGGGCGATGCCGATGATGCCGATGGATCCAGCGAAGGCTGTGAGTGCAGTTCGGGCCTTTTTGGTTCGAAGATTGTTGAAGCTCAACGACAGGGAGGTCAGCAGTCCCATGGAGGCCTTGCCGAAGGTGCGGTGGCGGGCCCGGCGGATGGGCACCTGGTCGTCGGGCAGGGGGTCGGAGTCGCTGATCACAGAGCCGTCGTGCAGCTCCACGATCCTGGTGGCGTACTGGTGGGCCAACTCGGGGTTGTGGGTGACCATGACCACAAGCCGGTCCTGGGCCACCTCCTTGAGCAGGTCCATAATCTGGATGGAAGTCT
The DNA here is from genome assembly GCF_026537385.1 of Bifidobacterium sp. B4079. Lineage (NCBI taxonomy): Bacteria > Bacillati > Actinomycetota > Actinomycetes > Bifidobacteriales > Bifidobacteriaceae > Bifidobacterium > Bifidobacterium sp. B4079. The sequence continues at coordinate 9,492 of NZ_JAFNMH010000004.1, forward strand.
CGGAGTCCAGAGCTCCGGTGGGTTCGTCGGCCAGGAGGATGCGGGGGTTGTTGACCAGGGCCCTGGCGATGGCCACCCGCTGCATCTGCCCGCCCGAGAGCTGGTTGGGTCGCTTGTTCACGTGCTGGCCCAGCCCCACCTGCTCCAGGGCCTGCCTGGCCCGCTCCCGCCGCTCCTGCCGGTGCACGCCGGAGATGGTCAGGGCCAGCTCCACGTTGGACAGTATGCTCTGGTGAGGGATCAGGTTGTAGCTCTGGAAGACGAATCCCACAGTGTGGTTGCGGTAGGAGTCCCAGTCCCGGTCCTTGTACTTTTTAGTGGAGGTGCCGTTGATGATCAGGTCGCCCTGGTCGTAGCGGTCCAGCCCGCCGATGATGTTGAGCAGAGTGGTCTTGCCGGAACCGGAGGGGCCCAGGATGGCCACGAACTCGTTGTCGCGCAGGTTGACGCTGACATCATTCAAGGCCTGCTGGACGAAGTCCCCTGTTTTGTATTGTTTGGAGATGTGTTCGATCTGCAGCACCGTAGTCCTCCGCTTTCTGGATTCTCAATGGCTCAATGGCATGGGCTTATGGACTCTTGGAGTGCCAGCTTACGCCATCAGAATGGGTAAATGCCGATATGGCCTAGTCCACCGACTTGAGAGCCTCCAGCATGTCCACATGCTTGAGCTTGTTGTTGACCATCCAGCCCAGGCCGGCCGTGATGACCGTGATCATGATCAGGGGCACAACGAAGGCCACCCAGCTGATGGAGGGGTCAAAGAGGACGTCGTCCGGCGGGACTGTGGTGATGATGTAGTGGTGCAGCCAGGCCCCGAACCCGTACCCGGCAAGGACGCCGATGGCCGACAGGAGGATGGTCTCCCGGTAGATGTACATGGTCACCTCGCGGTCGTAGAAGCCCAGCACTTTGATGGTGCTCAGCTCGCGGATCCGTTCCTCCACGTTCAGGTTGGTCAGGTTGTAGAGGATGACCAGGGCCAGCAGGGTGGCTACGATGATCAGCACCTGCATGATTATGTTCAGGGACCTGACTACGGTGTCGATCTGGCTCATCAGAGTCGTGTTCTGCACCACCCCTTGGATGCCGTCTATCCGCATGAAGGAGGCGGCCTGCCTTCTGGTGTTATCTGCGCTGGAGTCCTTGAAGGTGACTAGATGGGCGTTAGGCGAGAAGTCCTGGTGGAAGACGGTCCTGTAGGCCGATGGGCTCATGAAGACGAAATGCCCTAAGTACATCTCGCAGATGCCGTCCACCCGCATGGTTCTGTCCTTGCCGCCTGAATCCTGCAGGGTGATCTTGTCGCCGGTCTTTGTCCCTGTCAGCTGGGCGATCCGTTCGGAGAGGATCACGCCGTCGCCCTTGAGGCTCAGGGGCTTGTGCCTGGACCGGGTGTCCAAGCGGATGAAGTCGTCCAGGCGCTCGGAGCTGGCCGGCGCGATCATAGTGATGGACTGCTTGTCGGCATTGTGGCCGGCTGTCTTGCTCATCTCCTCGTAGCGCACATTCAGGGAACGGCTCACATCGGGCTTTTCCAGCCGTTTTTTGATGGATTGGCGCTGGTCGGTGGTGGCCTGGCTGTTCTCGGCAGCGATCAGGTCATAGCGAATGACTTGGCCGAATTGGTGCTCGTTGATGGCCGAGATGGATCCCTGCACGCCGAACCCGGCCATCAGCAGGGCCACTGACCCGCAGACCCCGAAGATGGTCATCAGCATCCGCTGCTTGTAACGGAAGATGTTCCTGGCAGTGACTTTGTGAGTGAAGCTGAGCCTGTTCCAAATTAGCGGGATATGTTCCAGGAAGATCTTCGAACCGGCGCTGGGCGGCTTGGGCAGGAGGAGGGCCGACGGCTTCTCGCGCAGCTCCCGCCAGGCGCTCAGGAAGGCCGGGACCACGGCGCTCAGGAAGGCCAGCAGGCAGGCCAGCAGGGTGATGGGCAGGTGGAAGCCATAGTGGATAGTCGGCATGTCGAAGGCATGGGCGTAAGCCTGGTAGACAATCCAGGGCAAGAGGGTGTGGCCGGCGACGATGCCCAGAAGCGCGCCCAGGGCCGAGGCTGCTCCGCCGTAGACCAGGAACTTGGCCATGACATCCTGGTCCCTGTAGCCCAGGGCCTTCAGTGTTCCGGCATTGATCCGCTCCTCGTCCACGAAGCGCGTCATGGTGGTGAAGGTGACCAGGGCGGCCACCAGATACATGAAGTAGGGGAAGACCTTGGCCAGCGAGTCCACGATGAAGGAGACTGAGGCGTAGACCTTGTAGCCCTCTGAGCCGGGCGCTTCACGGCGCGAATCCAGGGCGTAGACCGGCTTCTCCAGCCGGCTCAGCTGGTCGGCCGCCTTGTTCAGCTTCTTCTGGGCGTCGTCGATCTTCTTCTGGGCGTCAGGGCTCTCCCTGTTGAACTTGTCCAGTTTGGTCTGGTATTCCGCATTTTTCTGATCCAGGGTGGCCTGGGCCTGGTCGATCTGCCCTTGGGCTGAAGCATGGCTGCTGGCCAGCTGCTGCCGGGCCTGGGCTAGTTTGGCCCTGCCCTGGGCCAGTTGTGCCGAACCCTGATCAAGTTGGGCCTTGCCCTGGGCCAGCTGGCGCTCGCCCTCCTCCACCTTGGCCCTCGCTTGGGTCAGTTCTTGCCGCTTCGCATCCAGGGTCTGCTGGCCGGCTGCAACCTGTGCCATGCCGGGTGTGTACTGATTGGCCATGAAGGCATCGTGGCCCGCTTTGGCCTTGGCCACCAGGGCGTCGATCTGCGGCGACTGCCGGTTGAGCTCGGCCAGCTGGGCCTGAAGCCCGGCCTTTCTGCGGTTGAGTTTGTCCTGCTGCTGGGGGGTCAGCCCGGGTGTGGCCAGTTGAGCATCAATGGCCTGAATGAGGCCGGTGACCTGTGCGATGCCCTGTCTGCATTGCTTTTGCGCTTCCTGGGCCTGGGCTACGGCCTGGTCGGCCTGGGCTTTTCCGCCTTTCAGCTGCTGGCGGGAATCATCAAGCCTGGCCTGTCCCTGGTCGATGGCCTGCTGACCTTGATCGGCCTGTTGCCTGCCCTGGGCCACCTGGCTGGCGGAGGACTGGTACTGCCTCTGCTTCCGAGCCAGTTCGGCCGAGCTCAGGTCCACCTCCTGCTGTCCTTGGTCGATAGCTGCCTGGGCCTGCACCGTCTTGGCGGCCAGTTGGTTCTTGGCAGCCTGGATGCTCTGGGCGCCCTGGTCCAGATCTTTTTTGGCCTGGTCCAGTTGCTGCCGGTTCCCCTCGAGTTCATCTCTGAACTGGTTCACCTGGTCCTGCCCCTGGTCCAGCTTCTTCTTCAGGGGGGTCTTGATGTCATTCAGCCTGGCGGTGGGACGTCCTGACAGAATCCTGTTCAGGTCGTCCTTGTGGGTCTGCAGGGCCTGGGTGTATTGGTCGGAATAGTGGTCCCTGATCCGGTCCAGGTCCTTGAAAGTCAGGCGGGCGATCATATACTCGGTCGAATCGAAGGCCCCGGGCGTGGTCACAGCGTAGGAGTCCAAGGAACCGGATCCGGCTGTAGAGGGTCCCATGTTGACCTTGCTCAGAATTTCGGTCGACCTGACCGTGCCTACGACACGAAGCCTGTGATGCCTCAAGACCTTCCTGCCCAGCTGGTCGGCTTTCTCGTCCACCTTGATGCTGCTGCCGATGGGGTGGCTTCCGGCTAGGGCCGTGTCGACCGCCACCTGATCCGGTCTGCTGGGCATGGATCCGTCGACCAGCTCATAGGTGGAGATCCGGTCGGGGGCGGAGTAGATGCGCAGGCTCTTATCGGTCCCCTTGAGCACCACATCTTTCAGATACCCGTATTCGATTCCCGAGCTGCCGGGGGCGGTGTCGATGGCATCCCGGTCCTCCTGGTCCAGGCCATAGCTGCTGATGACCATCAGATCAGCCAGATGGTGGCTGGACAGGTAGACGTTGCCGGCCTGCCGCATGTCTGGTCCGGTCACACTCAGCCCGACCAGGGCGAAGGAGCCCAGCGCCACCAGGCAGACGACGGAGATGAACCGTCCCAAGGACTTGCGCAGGGAGACCCGGATGTCGTGCCAGAGCACCTTTCTGACGGGCTGCATCCTCACCACTCCACGTTTTCGATGTCTTCGGGGCTGTCGTTGGTCTGCACGGCCTGGACCCGTGCGTCGTGCATGCGGATGACCCTGTCGGCGATGGGGGCGATGGCCGCGTTGTGGGTGACGATGACCACGGTGGCGCCCTTCTTGCGGCACTGGTCCTGCAGGATGCGCAGCACCTGCTTGCCGGTCCGGTAGTCCAGGGCTCCGGTGGGTTCGTCACAGAGCAGGATCTTGGGGTTCTTGGCTACGGCCCGTGCAATGGCCACCCGCTGTTGCTCGCCGCCGGAAAGCTGGGCAGGGAAGTTGTCGATCCGGTCGCCCAGGCCTACGTCGATCAGGGTCTGGACCGGGTCGGCAGCGTTGTCTACGATCTCCGAAGCCAGCTCCACATTCTCCCTGGCGGTCAGGTTGGCCACCAGATTGTAGAACTGGAAGACGAAGCCCACGTCATAGCGGCGGTAGGTGGTCAGCTGCCGGGCGTCATAGCCGGCGATGTCCTTCCCGTCAACGATCACCTGGCCCTCGTCGCAGGTGTCCATGCCGCCCAAGATGTTCAGCACAGTCGACTTGCCCGCCCCCGAGGCTCCGAGGATGACCACCAGCTCGCCTCTTTCGATGGAGAAGGTGACGTCGTTGTTGGCCACAATGGTCGTCTCGCCGGTCGCATACCGCTTCGTTTCTCCAATGACGTCGATATAGCCCATCATGCCCTCTCGTAACCCTGGCCGTCCGACGCAAGGGACGCCCCCCGATGCTCTGCTCCCCACTACTGTATACGTTCGTAGGGCCTGGGGCACAGGAGAACCGCCTGCCGGGCGGCAACATGTCCACAGGCCAGGCAAGGGCTCAGAGGGCTTGCAGGAGGTTGCCCAGTTTGCGACTGTCCCTGACCGGCCTGCCCTGGCGGAAGGTGATGAACCGCTGGCAGGTCTGTGCCAGGAACTCCTGATCATGCGAGATGACGATCACCATGACTCCCAGGGAGCGCATATAGCGGATCATCCCGGTCACCTGGTTCATGTGGAGCAGGTCCAGGCCGCTGGTTGGCTCGTCCAGAACCGCCAGGCGTTTGCCCGACAGTATGGCGGCCGCGATGGCCACTCGCTGTTTCTCTCCGCCGGAAAGGGTGTTGGGGTGCCGGCCCAGGAGCCGCTCCAGGTCAAGTTTTCGTGCCACTTCCCTGAAGAGGTCGGTTCGTCTGGCCCCAAGGAGCATTTCGCCTTCGACGGTCTCGCTGAAGAGCTGGTAGTTGACATCCTGAAAGACCATATAGGAGTCCTCGACACGCTCCCTGCTGGTCTGCCTGGCCCCATTCAGGCTGATTTCCGACTTGTTGCCAGGCTTGAGCAGGCCGGTAAGGACCGAGGCGAAAGTGCTCTTGCCAGCACCGTTGCGGCCGATGATGCCGGTGATGTCGTCGCTGGACAGGGTCAAGTCGTCCACATCCAGGGCGGGAGCCTGGTCGCGGTGATAGGCATAGGTCAGATTCCTGACCCGCAGCAGATCGGGGGTCTTCTTGGCGATGACCCTGGCAGGGGCGCTCGCCTTCTGGGCCGCATCCAGCTTGAGGGCCCGCAGCCCCATGACCTGGCGGCTTGGATCATCCAGCCCTCTCATGGCGGCCGGCGTCATATGCTCCGTCAGCCTGCCGTCCTTCATGACCAGGAAGTCGTCAGCCAGGCCGTTCAGGTAGTAGAGGCGGTGCTCGATCAGGACCATGGTCAGGCCCCGGTCCTTCAAGCGGCCCAAAATCTGCGCCAGGACGGCCACTGCTTCGACGTCCAGGTTGCCGGAGGGCTCGTCCAGGATCAGAATCTGCGGATCCATCATGCAGGAGGAGGCGATGGCGATCACCTGCTTCTCGCCTCCGGACAGGGAAAAGATGTCCCGGTCCATGAGCGGGGCGATGCCGAAGAGGTCGGCCACCTGGTCCATACGTTCCTGGATGGCCTCCGGCTGTACCCCGGTGTTCTCCAGGGGGAAGGCCAGCTCGCTGCGGACGTCGGTGGTGAAGAACTGGGTCTTGGGATTCTGGAAGACCGATCCCACCCGCTCCGAAAGCCGGTAGATGGGCCGGGCCGTGGTGGGTTGGCCTCCGATGAGGCACTCTCCCCCCAGCTTGCCCTCGTAGAGCTCGGGAATCAGGCCGTTGATGATCCTGGACAGGGTGGTCTTGCCGCACCCACTCGGCCCAGTGACCACGGTCACCCGGCCTCGGTCCATTTGGCAGGATACCTCTTCGAGGGATGGCCTGCTGGCGCCCTCGTAGGTGAAGCTAAGCCTGGAACATTGCAACATAGGCTCCACATCCCATAAGGACCAGGCCCAGGGCGCACATGATCGCATCCAGTCCAGTGAAGGCAATCCGTTGGATGGAGGCCTTGGGCCCGGGGTCGCCGATCCCCCTGGTCAGGGCGGCCGAGGTCAGGTCGGTGGCCACATTGGTGGCGTTGTTGAGGAGGGGCACGTAAATGTACTCCATGGTCCGCAGTGGGTGACAGATCATGTCGCCCGTGGTGACGGCAATCCCCCTGAACTTCATGGCCCGTCTGATCTGGGCATAGTCGTGCCTGACGGTCGGAAAGAAGCGGAAGAGCACGCTTACGGGGATGACCAGCCACTGGGGGGCGTGAATCTTGCGCATCAGGTAGACCAGCTCCGAGACCTTGGTGGTACCCATCATGAAGGCCGCCACCAGCACCAGGGGGAGGACCCTGCCTACGCCGACGAAGAGGAAGAGCAGGTAATGCCCCGGCAGGTTTTCAGGAAAGACCATGGCCAGGGAGGCGCCCAGGGCGAAGACCAGGCAGACCAGAAGCCAGGCCTGGCCCTTCCTCACCCTGCCCACGATGACCTGAAAGCTGCAGAAGTAGACGTTTATGGCCAGAACCAGTGGGGTGGGCAAGGTGATGAAAATAAGGGCGTTGGCGAAGATGACCAGCAGGAATCTGGTGTAGATGGAGATAGGCCTCATTGCTTGGCGGGTATCCGGTTGAAATGCCTGTCGACGATCCTGGCGCCTATCCATGCCCCGAGCAGGGCGCCGACCAGGGTGGCCAGAATGCAGACCAGGAAGGTCGCTCCGGTGATGGGCGCGAAGACCCCGTTGATGTACTCCTGGCTTTTGCCACGGCGGACCAGGCTTGCCACGTAGGCGTCCTTCATGAACCAGAGGGGAAGGACGGGACCGGTGCAGCCAAAGGTGAGGATGGCATAGCTCAGGTAACGGGCCAGATTGGGACGGTTCTCCCTGAGCGAGGACTGAACCAGATCAGCCAGCAGGCCACAGAAGGCGTAAGGGATGAAGGAGAGGGCGAAGTGGCCGAAGACCAGCAGGAAGAGGCCCATGATGACGCCGACGATGGTGACGGCCCCGAATCTAGGCACCTGACGGATCATCAGCATGTAGACCGGGCCGGAGACCAGTCCAACCATGGCTGGTATGAAGAGGGAGGAGAGGCCGGGCATAACCAGGCCCGCCACGAAGATGGTGATGAAGTTGCCCACAGCCATGCTGACGAAGTAGAGGGCGGTGAAAATACCGACGTTGACCAGGTCTTTTGTCTTGAGTGCTTTCATAAAGGATCACTCCCGTGCGGGTGGCGGCCGCTCGGCTCTAGGCCATATATCCGCCGAAGTCGGGTTGTGCCGTCCATTCTAGGGGAGCTGGGAGGAAAAGTAAATGATATTCTTTTATTTCTCTTGCCGGCTTCACAATAAGGGTATTGCCTGGCGCACAGGGATTTTGTTAGGGTTCACCGAGAAGGGCGTATCAGAAAGGCGGCACAAAGGACAGGCATGATCAGCAAGCGACTACTTCATCTACCGGGAGCCAGGATGGGCGCCAGCTTCCTGCTGGCCCTCCTGCAGACGATCGGCACGCTGGCGGAGGTCCTCCTCCTGCCGGTGGCCATCGCGGCCGTAGGCCGTTCCCTTGGCCTGCCTGTCCCTCATGCCCTTGCCTGGGTGCCCGGTCGGCCTGGGCTTCTGGCGGTCTTGATAGGCGGGCTGATTCTGGTTCGGTTCCTGACTCAGGCGGTCGCCAGATCCGTCAGCGCCAGGCTGGCCGATGGGATGGGCCAGGCGCTCTCCCAGGCCCTGTACTTATCCGTGTTCGACCCCAATGGTCAGGAGAACGACCTGGGCGTTCCGGCGCAGACCCTGGCCAGGCTTTCGACCGAGGGGGTCAAGTCGGTCGTCTCCTACTTTACGGCCTACATTCCGGCCCTGGTCCAGACTGCCCTGATGCTGGTCGTGACCCTGGCCGTCCTCCTGCCCGTCAGCCCGTTGGCTGCAGGGATCGTCGTGATCGGCATGGTGGCCCTGCCCCTGGCCTCCAAGCCGACCATGGGCGAGAACATCAAAGTGCAGCTGGGCCAGCTGCGCAAGTACGACAAGGTCGGCGTCCACTTCGAGCATGCCCTGAGGGGGCTCAGCACCTTGAAGATCTTTGGAGCGGACCAGCGGCAGGCTGATGATCTGGCCGAGGAGTCCGAGGGGTTCCGCCGGATAACCATGGGGGTCCTGGGCGGGCAGCTGCGCTCGCTGATCAAGGCTGACGCGGTCATCTACGCCAGCCTCATTCTGGCGGTTGCAGCCACAGTCCTGATTGGGCAAGGAGGGTCCTCTCGAGTGCTATCCTGCCTGGTCGTCGCCCTGGCCGGGGTTCGGCTCTTTGCGCCCGAGCGGCAGCTGGTCTACATGATGCATTCCGGCATGGTCGCCATCAAGCAGGGCAAGGCCATCGACAACATTCTCCAGGCGCGGCAGGTGGGTGACAGGGAGTCGGCGGCTCCGCAATACGCCTCGGACGCTGTCCCAGGGCCCGCATCGGGATCTGCCGGTGCACTGGGCATCCGCGCTCGCAATCTGACCTACACCTATCCTGACGGCTTCCAGGCTCTGACCAATCTGAACTTCGATCTCCCGGCCAAGGGGCATGCGGGCCTGGTCGGCGCTTCGGGCTCCGGCAAGAGCACCCTGGCGGGCCTGCTGTCCGGGCGCCTTCAGGGGTATACCGGAGAACTGTCTATTGGAGGACGCAAGATCAGCGACCTGTCACGTGAGGACCTGGTTGGCCTGCAGACCGTGGTTCGGGGAACCGACCACCTCTTCACCGGAACCGTCAGGTCGAATCTCGATCCGGCCGGACTGGGCTACTCGGATGGTGAGCTGCTGGACGCGTTGGACAAGGTCGGTCTGACCGGTCTTGTCCAAGGCAAGGGCGGGCTGGACGCTCCCATCGACCCTGAGGGAGGCAACCTCTCCGGAGGGCAGCGCCAGCGGCTGTCCATTGCACGCGGGCTTCTGCGGCGTTCCTCTGTTTACATCTTCGATGAGGCCACCAGCGCCGTTGACCGCGAGCATGACGTTACCTTGGCTGCTCTGATGGACGCGCTGGGCAAGGAGTCCCTGGTCCTGACCATCACCCACCGCCTGGCCGGGGTCCGCAATGCCGATTCCATCCTTTTCTTGCGGGGGGGGGGCCGTCTGGCGGAGAGCGGCGGTTTCCGTGAGCTGATGGATGCCGGGGGCGGATTCGCGGCCCAGTGGAAGGAGCAGGCCCAGTATGAGGACGGGGAGTGACAGCATGCAGCAGACGACCGGCAACTTGGTGATGATGCGCCGCATGGCCCGGCTGATGAAGCCTCTGGCCGGCACGGAGGGCAAGGCCATCCTCTGCGGCAGCCTGGGCCACCTCTTCGCGGTCTGGAGCATGATGGCAGCCGCTGCGGCCCTGATCGGCCTAGTCGCGGACTGGCCTCCGCTGAATGGACAGTGGGTCCTCTGGGCCTTGGCGGCGGTCCTGACCGCCCTCAGCCGGGGGGTCATGGCCTATGGGGAGCAGTACTGCAACCATGAGATGGCCTTCAGCATGCTCCGCGACATCCGCACGACGGTCTTCGACAAGATGCGGTCCCTGGCCCCGGCCGGTCTGCGCGACCAGGCGCGCGGAGACATGGTGACGGTGATCACCAATGACATCGAGTTGCTGGAGATTTTCTACGCCCACACCCTTTCACCCATCGCCATCGCTCTGGTGACTTCCTTGGCCAACCTGGCCCTGCTCACCTGGCTCTCGCCTTGGATGGGCCTGGCCGCCGTGATCTCCTACCTCATCGTCGGTCTGCTCATCCCCATCCTGAGCGCAAGACCCACCTTCAAGGTAGCCATGCAGGAGCGGACGGCCCAAGCCAATTTGCATTCCCTTCTTCTGGAGACTCTGCAGGGCCGCACAGAGCTGGCGGGGTTGGGCGCTCTGGGGAATACCCGTCGCCGGGTGGGAGCCGCTACGGGCCAGATGTTGGATGCGCGGGGCCGCACCTCTGGGCGGACTATTGCCAACGATCTGGTCACCAACGTGGTCACTCTGATCTGCGCTGGAGTCTTCACATTGATGGCCTGCCACCTAGGTTCGGCAGGGTTGGTGAATGCTGCACGGGGAATGATCGGACTGGTCGGCTTCCTCTCTTCCTTCGCTCCCTTGATACCTGTGGCCCGGCTAGGCGCCGGCCTGCAGCCCACCTTGGCCGCGGCTCGACGGGTCTTCTCGCTTCTGGATAAGGAGCCGCCTGTACGTGAGGTGGAATCCGGTCATGGGGATCCCCTGGCGGAGTTCACTGGAGAGGAGGCCAAGGCCGTCTCCTTCTCCTACGCTGGCAAGACTGACACGGGCAAGACTGACTCAGGTGAACATGGTGGCCGAATCTCGGTTTTGGACGGTCTGGATCTTTCCATCAAGCCTGGCGAGCTGATCGGCATCCAAGGCGCCAACGGAGCTGGCAAGTCTACCTTGATCGATCTGCTGATGCGGTTCCAGGAGCGCAGTGGTGGGGATCTGACGGTTTCCGGTCTGCCTATCGAGACGATTCACACTGTCGACCTGCGTGCCCAGCAGGCTTTGGTGAGTCAAGATACCTATATATTTAGCCTTACTTTGGCGGATAACATCGCTCTGGCCCGGCCCGATGCCAGCAGAGAAGATATTGAGAAGGCAGCTCATGATGCCTGCCTGGATGATCTGATCGACCAGCTGCCTGACGGCTTGGATCATCTGCTTGCTGACAACGGCTCGGACCTGTCCGATGGACAGCGGCAAAGGGTGGCTCTGGCTCGCGCCTTTTTGAGCTCGGCGCCATTCATGCTTCTGGATGAGCCCACCAGCAATATGGATGCTCTCCTCGAGGGCCGGGTCTTGACCAGGCTGATCGAGCGGAAGGGCGACCGTACCTGTCTGATCGTCTCTCATCGTCCCTCGGTCCTTGCCAGGGTTGACCGGTTGCTGACGCTGCGAGACGGCAAACTAGTTGAGGAGAAAGATGCCATGTCGTGCGCGGTAGGATAGAGATGAGAGAAGTTCGTGTTCTGCTGCTATTGCTTCTGAAGAATCTCTAGCCTTGTCAGGTGAATAGCTGATTGAGAGGTATGGCAACACATGATTTCGTTATAATTTGCTGACTTTTAGCTGTATCGAGTTAGGAAATCTAGCGGGATAGGTCTATATGCTATGCCAAACGTATGTAACAGTGGTCAACCGACAGTCTGTCTGTAGACTGCATAGGAACGCTAGAATGCGATAACTCTTTAAAAGATGATGCCAGCGAGTCGCAAAAGTTACTAGATGCCAGAAGGGGAACTGCTCAATTTGTTGTGTATGCCATAACCGGAAGAGCCGCCTCAGGGTTCATATCTTCATAGCTGACAGTGGCTTTCCTCATAGAGTAGAAGATTGCCATCGTCTCCATTACACACCTCGAATGGATGGGTAACATCGCCGATTAGTTGTTGGAGTTGTGGCCATCTTTTTTGGACTGACCGCCAGGTAAAGATATTAGCTGAGCAGGGTCATCCGAAGATAGCCTATCTGTATAGGAAAAGGCCGACAGCGCAATAGCTATCGGCCTTCGTTCTATCAATGGACCCCAAACGGCCCAATCGGGTACGGCACCAGCAGATGCTAAAAGAATTTATCCTTACCTCTTATATCTACCGGGTGATGCTGCCGTCTCCCGACAAACCCCATCATATCGCCGTCGACGACCGAAGAAGTTCATCATGGGATAAAATCAGATAGTCGCCATGCCGGTGATGCGGAGATGGCGGCCGCCAGCTCATCCGGGTTGGCTGTTCTATCAATATACCGAGGTGGTTTGGATGCCTAATGGTAATCCAAACAAGGACGGTCGCGGATCGTACTTCATGGCTGCTGCTCTCGTGGGTGTCCCAGCGCTCGCGGGCAGGATGGATTCGTACGCTGCTTGGCTGATGTGTCTGGTCATGATGGCGTGTGCAGTCCTGTATGACGTGTGGCACAGGAAGCGGTGATGTCCAGGCAGCCCGTCCAACAGGGTGGGCTGCTCTCTTCCGTGAACGCGAAAGGTCCAGCCATTCCTGCCTGGCTCTTACCAGGCAATTAAATACAACACTGGTTGTGTAACAGACCAGTCTTATTAAGGTCCGCTGCATATGCGCGTTCTGGGAAGGCTCATGTCGAATACCCACTTGCCAGGTGCTTCCGTTTTCGATGATGAGCGTGGTCCCCGGCGTTTTGGCCACATGCCCAGTCGATTCTTGGCTGATTTTCCTGCTTTTCTGCCATAGTGTCCAGTCTGCTCCGCACTGCGGGTTGGGTCAGTGCTGTGGATAAACCAATCTAGCGGTGGCGTGGGGGCACAGCCCGACACTATGGAAGGTGTGGGCCAAATCGCTTTTAGATAAGGGGCCACCTGCGAGCGAGGTTGAGCTAAACTTCGACAATTCGCTAACGGAATTTATAGGAGAGGAGTCCAGGACGGTTTCCTTCTCAGACGCGGGCAGGAATGATCCGGGTAAACACGGCGGCCAAGTCGCTGTTCTAAAAGGTTTGGATTTTTCTCTTAGACCTGGCGAATGGATGCTCACTTTGGAGAGGAGTTCAAACCATGCTGATTGAACAGAGGGGTGGCCGCACTTGTCTAATCGTCTCCCTCGTTCCTCGGTCTGTGCCCGAGTTAACCATCTGCTGTCTTTCGCACATGGCAAGTTCAATTGAAGTCAGTTCGGAGAAAAGTGATTCAGTAAAACAGGTGTCAGCTCTCACTCGGGGTGGCGATATCTCGATAAGGTTCCTGCGCAAGCGTGGTTCATGGAGCCTAGCCGTCTTAAGAGAGTTGAAAAGTGGAGGATTTCTTTCGGCAGAGTTGAGGTAATTAAGTCCATCAGCAAGGTTATCGCTTTACTGATTTGCTTTACTAATTAATAAGCGGATGCCAGCCCATCTGGTCAGTCCGGCAGTTGTTAGTCGTCAAAGGTACGGTTTCAAGCAACTTACTTGGGCAAACACGATTCCCGCTAGGGCGTAGCCTTTTCGATATCTTGAAGCCCCTGTCAAGGGTCTAGCTGGCTACTTTAATTCCATATCTGCAGATTATGGATGTCTGCAGCCTTGCGTTCAACATTATGTGTTTCGTGGTTAAACAGCCGGATTTTCAACGATTTGAACGGATGAATATCCCCTATGAAGATCGTGAATTCGGAAGAGCGACAGGAAAAAATAAACAATTAATAGAAACGCTCAACAAAATGTTTATTAAATGGTTATACTATCTTTAGCTACTTCATGAAAGAGATGACGTATGAGCAACGATGCACAATCGGCACGCGACCTTAAGGCGCAGGACAGCGTAGAGCGTGCCCTGATAATCCAATCCTTGGCCCAGCTGGTGGAGCCGCTGGCATCGCTTATGGCGGATTGCGAGGTTGTGGTGCATGACCTTTCACAGGTGCCCACCACCATTGTCGCCATCGCAGGAGGCTTGACCGGTCGCAAGGTCGGTGATCCGGCGACCGATGTGCTGCTCAAGCAGATGGCTGAGGGTCGGGTTCGCACCATGGTCAACTACAGCTCTGTTCTGCCTGACGGGCGTCGGATTCGTTGTGCCACTATCGCCGTCAAAGATAGCCGAGGGAATCCGGTCGCTGCATTGTGCATCAACAGCAGTGTCGAGATCTGGTCGGGGCTTCTGAAAATATGCCAGCAAATGCTCTACGGCAGTGTAGACGCAAGCTCTGAACCAAAGTCGGAAGCTGAACTTGATGAAGACTTGGATCAGAACCAACAGCGTGGCGCCGAGAAAGCCGGATCTGAGACAGGGCAGATAGATCAGGGAACAGGATCGGCCGAAGCCAGCTCCGCGGGTGAAGCCTTCGTCCACAACCTTGACGACTTGGCAAATATCGTGCTTGACCGTGCTGTTGCCAGCCAGGGTGTACCGGTCGAGCTGATGACGAAAAGCCATAAAAAGGAGGTGATACGACAAGCCAAAGAACAGGGCTTTTTCTTCCTGCGAGACGCGGCCGAGACCTTAGCCGACCGTTTGCAGATTTCACGGTTCACCGTCTACAACTATCTCAAAGAAATAGACGAGACGACCTCCGTTAAAGATAAGAAAAAGCAATAAGCGGGGGAGTGGTACCGAGGCCATGGTGGCCTCAGAGGATTGCATTGCTAATGAAGGCAAGGTATCCGGCATAGTTGTAAAGAAGGGAACAGACGTAATCATGGGTCTTCTACATCCCGTTTCAACCCAGGATCTGGGGAAAATACACAGTATTCGCTGGGATGATGCACATCGTATCTGCGGTGACGGTGCCATATCCCTGTCGGTGGCAGACATGGATTTCAAAGCCCCGGACCCGTTGGTCCAGGCTGTGGTCGAGCGTGCTCAGGTGGGTGATTTCTGCTACACCTACTTGGACCCCTCATATAGACAGTCAGTGTGCGACTGGTTCAAAAGACGCCACGGCTGGCAGATCAGTCCGGCCAGTCTGGTGCCGGTAGGAAGAATGGTGGAATCCTTGCCAGCCATACTCAGGGAAGCTCTGTCGCCCGCCTGCTCGGTAATCGTTCCCTATCCTGCATATTCGCCCACCCCAACAGCGATCAAGGCCGCAGGGTGCAAGGTCCTTCCATGGATGCTGAAGATAGACGACCAGGGAAAATACCGGTTCGATTTTGATGCGCTTGAAGACCTGCTTGACCAGGCCAGTGCGATGGTAATCACCAATCCGCATAACCCCACCGGCCGTGTATGGACCCGTGACGAACTGGCTAAGGTTGCCAAGGCTGCTGCCAAGCATGATGTTCTGGTCATCTCAGATGAGTTCCATGCTGATCTAATCCATTCAGGATATCGATTCCAGCCTTATCTGACCTCGTCGCCCGAAGCATCTGGAGGCATCTCCTTTACCTCCCCGGGGAAGACCTTCAACATCGCTGGGTTGGAAACTGCCAACATCGTCGTTCCTGATGCTGATCTGCGGCACAAGGTGGAGAAGGCCATCGATGATGCCGGCTGCCATAATCCCCGCTATTTTGCACAAGTTGCGACTCAGGCGGGATATGACCATTGCGCAGAATGGCTGGACGAGCTTCTTGCCGAGCTCGAGATACACACCGATCTTTTGCGCGACTGCGTTGCCGGAATGGATGGCGTGACGCTGATCGAACCTGAAGGTACCTACCTGGCCTGGATGGATATGAGAGGGCTGGGACTTCAGGATGAGGAGATCGAAAAGCGGCTGGCTGAACAGGGTCTGATGCTGGATCCGGGGACTGACTTCGGTCTGGGCGGCAGCGGCTTTGTGCGCATAAACCTGGCGACAACTAGGCCAATTCTGATCGAGGCACTGTCGCGCATGAATCGTGCGCTTGGTACTCCAACGGGAAAGGCAACCCTGCAATGACGAAGGAAAGGAAACAAAGAGAGCAGCGTTCCCCCACCCTGCTCTTGGCACTGACTCCAATTATCGCCATGGCGGTGTTTATGGGGGTTGGAGCCATCTGGCTGGAACTTCCTGCTGAGCCGATGCTTATCCTGGCTGCCGTGGTGGCAGCGATCATCGCCTACATGCTCGGCCACGGATACGATGAGATGCTCAGCACTATAGCCGAGAAGATCGCTGGGATCATGCCTGCCATGCTGATTCTGATAGTGGTGGGCATGCTTATCGGATCCTGGATGATCGGCGGAACCATTCCGATGATGGTCTACTTCGGCCTCAAGATCGTATCGCCCAAGTACCTCTATCTGACGGCTCTGCTGGTCACGGCCATAACTTCGGTCTGTACGGGAACCTCCTGGGGTTCCGCAGGTACCATTGGCGTGGCTTTCATGGGGGTGGCACTGGGCATGGAAGGTATCAATCCCGCCATCGTTGCCGGTGCAGTGGTCAGTGGTGCCTATTTCGGAGATAAACTTTCCCCTCTGTCCGGAGACACCAACCTGGCTGCGGCCATCACCCATGTGAATGTATTCACGCATATGAAGCACCTGTTGTGGACCACCTTCCCCTCTTTGCTGGTGGCAGCGATAGTCATGTTCGTGGCGGGCCGTGGTGTCCAGTCCGCAGGTGGCCGTGGCTTTGACAAGGTCGCCGAGATGAACAACACACTTTCGCAGGCCTTCACCTGGAACGTGCCTATGCTGCTTATACCTCTCCTAATCATCCTGATCGGGTCTGCGTGGAAGAAACCGACCATTCCGGTCATGCTGCTTTCGTCGGCGGTTGCTATGTTCAATGCCGTCGTCATCCAGCGCTTCCCCATCACCAACGCGTTCAACGCCATTGTCAACGGATTCGACACCTCTATGCTCCCCAAGGGCTTCAACTTGGGTCCTGCAGCCAAGGACATCACGAGTCTGCTGAACCGGGGTGGCATGGAGAGCATGATGAGCACCCTTCTGATTGCGTTCTGCGCCCTCTCTTTCGCAGGAGTGCTTTCGGCCTCCGGGGCTTTGAACAAGATCGTGGAGTCTCTGCTCAAGATCAGCAAGAGCACTGGCTCGTTGATTGTCGTTACCCTGCTGACCGGCATCCTGACCATATCCACCACCTGCAACGGGCAGGTCTCCCTTCTGCTGCCTGGCGAGCTGCTGAGGCCTGCCTACATTCGCCGAGGTCTGCATCCTTGCAATCTCGGGCGAAGCATAGAGGACTCCGGCACCATATTCGAGCCGATCCTGCCCTGGACAGCCGCTGGCGCCTATATGGCGGCCACGCTGGGGGTGCCCACGCTCTCCTATATGCCTTGGGCAACTCTCTGCTGGACCGGCGTGATTTTTGCCACCATCTGGGGATACACAGGAATTGGCATCAGGAAGCTAACGCCGGATGAGCAGAAGACCATGCTCGCTGAGCTGGATAAGGAGAAGGAAGCGTAGAGCCTTTTCTCTGTTATGGCTAATTAGCGCCACCACTGGGCAGTACCTGTTGTGGCGCTTTTCTTGTCAGTCGGAAAACGAATATGGATCTGCATGGGTTCGGTCTCTTTTCATTGTTCGGAAAGCAGCAAATTAGTCGTCCTGGCTTCAACGACCAGCGCTGAACTTAATGGCGTTAATGCAGGTTTCTATGTTTCTCTCGAGTGCAGAATCAGTAAGTTTGACTATGAAAGCAGCACTTATATAACTAGTCTGATCTCAGTGAACAGCAAAGATCAAATGTTTAGTAATTTTATCTTTAGATCGAGCACTTTGTTGGCGCTGTTATGTTGAATCGACAACAGATCAGTTTTAAATATTATGAAATTTGCTCGGTATTCATAACTTCAGAAAACATACTCAGCAGCACCTGATAAGTCCTTGAAAAAACAGAAAAATCTATCCTTGGTTTGCGTCAAAACCATATTTTCAACACGCGCGAAATAAATTGACAGATGCTTATATGTAATTAGCATTGTAGGTACAAAGTCAAAAGGGAGTTGGTCACATTGGCCAGCTCTTCACTAATGGGGCAGCGCTTTTCGAAGCGGATGCCCCATTAGTTTAGCTGCGGGGGCCAATGTGGACAGTTCAAAGCGCATGTGTCTGGCTAAAAGCCTCGATTTTCAAATTGCTAATTTGCAAAACGACGGCATCGTATTCGATATCTGTAATGAGGAATCCGCTAAAGCATATCTATCTGCGAACACCTACCTATTTCGGATTAAGCGATATGCTTCTAATTTCAACAAGCACGAAGACGGGAAGTACAAGAATCTCGATTTCGCTGTACTCAAAGATTTGGCGGTCATTGACTATGAACTCAGGATGGCACTGGAATATTTGGTAGCAAACGCGGAACATGATTTGAAAGTGCGATTCAATAATTTATTGATGTCAAATTCTGAGCTTGACGGCAGACGAATTGCAAAGCTGGTTGATCCATATGATCGCTTTGTATTTGATGAAAAGACTGGCTATCGAAATCAGCACGATGGCAGGCCTGGCAAGACAGGAATTAAGCTTAAATATTCTCCTTATTCAGATGCTATGGTTCGCAAATATTTCCCTGACCCAGAAATATGGAACTTATGGGAATGCTTCAATCTGGGTGATTTGATTGATTCATATATGAAGTATCTGGAGTCATTGCATCTGAGAGACAATGCTACAAAATTTTTTGGCAACTTCCGTAGGTTGCGAAATGCGGTATCGCATAGTGCCCCGTTACTGTTGGATGTGGATAGGACAAACAAGCATGGCCATGTGCCTCAGACTGAGTTTGTTGATGGATGTTTGTGCGATTTATTCCAAATGGATAACCCCCCGGCGCCTATTCCGAGTATGATTAAGAAGTCGCAACTTGTCTATGACTATTCAAGTTTCTTGTGCATGTTTCTTATAGTCTGTAACAGTATGCCCATACGACGCATAGCAGCAAAATTGATGTCAGATCTAGAACAAAGAATATGCAAGAATTACGAGCAGTATTATCAGGGGAATTCGGAGTGCATCCACTTAAGGAATACTCTTGCATGCATTATTCGTATTTCGCGAGCGTTCTCGGAATACATTAAAGCTGAAAGTGACCAGCCGCATCAAAGCGGAAGATTGCATTTTATCCCTCAGCCTTTTTCAGTTAAGTGAATCCTGCTCAGTCACCGGTTTAAGGTGGTCATTTTATCGGAGAGCAAGAGTTCTGACCATTTCCTTCTTCATCAGTGTTGAAACCGACTGTGTAACTCAATAGTGATTGCAGGCTTTTATAATTGATTTCTCTGTTCCTGCTTGCAGTATTGTTGAAAGTTCTCTTTACATAGAATGATTCGGCGGGGTGTGGTCATACATTCGGTTGTATGAGCTTCAGCTGCTAGAGTGTCAACCCCACTGGATCAGTGTTATCCACGCTGTAGTAGTCGTAGTTGGATAGTCGATATTTGCCAAAGATGATGTAAAAAAGCCTCGAAAGCCTCGGAAATACTATCTGTGGAGCTAGCCGGATTCGAACCGGCGACCCTCTGCTTGCAAAGCAGATGCGCTACCAGCTGCGCCATAGCCCCGTGAATGTGAAAAGAACTTCAACCGCGCAAGAAATGCGTGGGCCTGGGAGGACTTGAACCTCCGACCTCATCCTTATCAGGGATGCGCTCTAACCAGCTGAGCTACAGGCCCATGCCGTGTGACCGAAGAATCACACAAATGGTTAGCTTACCATAGTGTCCCCTCAAGTCAATCTCGGCGGCGTCGCGTCGCGTCTTGGCGGAAGAATGGGGGTCATGAGGCGGAAACGGCGTGCGGAACCAGTCCGGTCGGAGCAGCTGGAGGTCGGTGGTGAGACTGTTCTGGTTATCAGGAAGCGGATCGCCAACGTCTATCTGCGGGTCAAGCCGCCTGACGGCCATCTGGAAGTGACGGCGCCTCTAAAGCTGGGCGACGACCAGATTCGTGCCTTTATCGACGGCAAGCACCGCTGGATTGCAACCACTAGAGAACGTCTGGCCCACTCACGCGATGTCTACGCCCAATCCGGAGCCGATGGTCAGCTACAGCCAGGACGATCCGAGGACGAAGCCAAGAGAATTCTCCAAGAGAGGCTGCCGACTCTGCTTGATCGGTGGGTCCCCGTAGTGGGTCGTCGGCCCGAGCGCATCAGTCTGCGGAAGATGAAAACGCGCTGGGGCTCCTGCACCCCCGCCACTGCCAGTATCCGGCTCAACACCGACCTGGCTTGGCTGGATTCCGATCTGTTGGAGTATGTGTTGGTTCACGAGCTGACTCACCTCTACGAGCACGGTCACGGCCCCGGCTTCCGCGCGCGGATGGATCGCTATATGCCCGACTGGACTGAGCGCCGTCGTCGACTCAACCGCTATTTGGCTTTGTGACTACAGAAGCTAGACATATGAAGATATGACTTCGAGAGCCATGAATTCCGGAGCCATCAGCTCCACGTGATTTCAGAATTTGTGCAATGTGAGCTTGTAAATTACGAATCTGTGGCATCATACGTGCTGATGATTTCGCGTCCGAACCTCTGCTGTGTCTTTTGGAGCGAAGTCGGATTGGTTTTTGATGCGTTCTGTCTGTGCAGATCTAACCTGCCTATGCGGTCTGATTCAGACTGAACTGACTGTGAGCTGTTCTGACTCAGCTGATCTGCATTTGATTCGTGCTGACTCTACCCGAGGCTGGTTTAATGCGCCACATTTGTCCTCCAAAGCCGACAGGAGACTGCCGCAGCCCATGCTGGTGCGCTAGCGTTGAGGAAGAGGGGCGATCCTGCAGCAGCTAGGCAGGCTCCCTGCGGCCCGGAGGCTAGTGTGGAGCCGATCCGGGGCAATCGATCATGAAGGAGCAGATGAGATGACGGAATCCAAGAAGACAATCAAGCGTGCTGTGGTGACCGGCGCTTCGAGCGGCATCGGTCAGGCCAGTGTGCGAGCCTTGGTGGACAAAGGCTGGAAGGTGGTCGGACTGGCTCGGCGCGAGGACAATCTCAAGGCCCTCGCCGACCAGCTGGGTCAGAACTTCACCTATGAGGTATGCGATGTGACCGACGAGGACTCCACTCAGGTGGCCGTCGATGCTGTACTCAAGGGTGGACCGGTCAAGGCTCTGGTCAACTGTGCCGGTGCGGCATTTGGCAAGGACCCGGTGGCTACCTCCAGCCTGGACGATTGGCGCGGCATGTACGAGCTGAACGTCATCGGCACCCTGCGGGTCATCCAGAAGCTGCTCCCGGCCCTGAAAGAGTCGGAGGGCACGGTTCTCGTCATCTCCTCGACGGCAGGCATCGAGCCCTACGAGGGCGGCGGTGGATACTGTGCTTCCAAGGCGGCGGAACGGGTCATGGCCCGCATTCTGCGGCTGGAACTGATTGGCGAGCCAGTGCGCGTGGTCGATATCGCCCCTGGTCTGGTCCACACCGATGAGTTCTCCCTGAAGCGGTTCGGCGGTGATAGCGACCGGGCTGACGCGGTCTACGCCGGTGTGCCCGACCCGCTGACCGCCGACGACATCGCAGGATGCGTCACCTGGGCCTTGGAGCAGCCCGACACTGTGGACATCGACCAGATTGTGGTTCGTCCTCGTGCCGAGGGCTCATACACCAAGCTTTACCGTCGCAGCTGAGCCTGGTAAGGGACCGATTCTGGCAAAACTGATTCTGCCAAAAACCCAGTTTGACAGGTTGATTCTGGCAGGAACCGGGTCTGGCAGAGGTTGAGTCTTGGCAGCTAAGCCTATGTGTGCCTAGCGGAACGCAGTCGACCGGGGATAGTGCCGACGGCCACGATGAGCACGGACAGGACCGATCCCGCCAGCACGCCCAGCAGTGCTGGCTCCAGGCGCGGGGATCCGGCGAACGCCAGGTTGGCGATCAAGAAAGACATGGTGAAGCCGATTCCACAGAGCTGGCAGAGGCCGATCATGTTCCCGGTCGTGGAGCCAGCAGGCCGCCGTAGCCCCAAATGACCTGCCAGGATCACCACGGTCATGATTCCTAAGGGTTTGCCCAAGGCCAGTCCCAGCGTGGTGCCCCAAAAGACGCGGTCAGTCAGCAGTCCGGGCCCCAGCTGATCTAGGGAGATGGATAGCGAGAAGAAAGCAAACACGGGCAGGACAACCAGGGCGCTCAAAGGCGTCAGCAGGCGATCCAACTGTTCGGCAGGCGATGGTGCCCGGGAGTAACTCTGCTCAATTCCTATTGTCTTGGTCTCAGCTGGATTGGCCCCGGTAGATTCTGCTCCGGATGGTTCAGCCTCGCGTGACCTGGCCACAGGGGTCAATAGGCCCATCGCCACTCCCGCCAACACTGGGTGGATTCCAGCCTTGAAGAGGCCGTACCAGGCCAGAAGTCCGCCCGCTAAGGCGCCCAACAGGAACAGCAGCATCAACGGTCTCCAGAGTTGGGAGGAACGGCTCACCGCTCGGACCAGCAGGGCCCAGACCACAAGGCCGGCTAGGCAGACAAGCAGCCAGCTCTGTTGTCCCAAACTGGAGTAGCCCAGGGCTATCAGCAGGACGCCAATCAGATCGTCGAAGATGGCCAGGGTCATCAAAAAGGCCTGCAGGGCGGGCCCGGCCTTGGGCAGAAGCAGTTGCAGCGCCGCCAGGGAGAAGGCCACATCGGTGGCCGTTGGGACAGCCCAGCCACGCAAACCAGCGGGGGAGCCCAGGTTGAGCAGGCAGTAGATCAGGATCGGAACGGCCACACCGCCTAGAGCGGCCAGCATGGGCAGTAGGGCCTGCCTGTGGTCGCGCAGAGTGCCCGTGGCAGCTTCCTGGCGCAGGTCAAGACCCATGGTCAGGAAGAATATGGTCAGCAGCCCGTCCTGTATCCAGTCCTTCAAGGACAGGTTCAGCCCGCTCGGCAGATCCAGAGGTACCCAGGCGGCAAGCGCATTCAGGCCTGGCCCGGCCTTCGGCAGATTGGCCAGGATCAGTCCGGCTACTGCGCAGACCATCATGAATGGCCCGGTGATCCGATCGTTTTCAGCCAAGGATGATAGGGTTGCGAAACAATTTGAACGATGATGTCTGTTGTGCTGGTCCCTGTCAGATCCGCCCTGCCCACGCTGTGGATTTGATGGTTGGGCATTCGATGGCTTGGAATTCTGCTGAGAATTCGAAAGTCGGGGGTCTGATGGTTCGGGATCCTGACGACGTGGATTGATTTGAGATGTTGGGAATGTGGGCGTGGGCGGCATGATGCTCCTGGTCGGGCGGATAGGGTTCGGTCTTCCGTGGCCGACCAGTCTTCCCGGCATGAGGCGGCGCCCGGCTGTCTCCCAAATGTCAATTCTATCTTGTTCAAAGAGTTATGCCAGCGGCCCTGCACCTTTTACGATGCAGGGCCGCTGGCATACCGCCTATCGGAGGCGGCGATGAGCTCTCAGAGCTCAGAAATCGAGTAACTCAGCAACTCAGAACAGATGGCTGCGCATGAACCACTGGAAGTGCTCCAGCTCCTGCACGTGGTCCTGCAGGATGTTGGAGCTGACGATGTCCAGGTCGTCCAGCTTCTCAATGGCCTCGCGGTCGCGCTTGATGAAAGTGGTGTAGTAGGTGTCCAGGGCCTTCAGATAGTCCAGGGCATCCTGGCGGCCGGTCATGGTGATGCCATCCCAGTCGCGGTTCTTCATGATGTCGTCAGGCCGTCCGGCGGGGGAACCGCCCAAGGTGGCGATGCGCTCTGCGGTTTCGTCGGCCATGTTCAGCACCGAATCGACCTCGGGATCCATCATCTCGTGGATGCCGATGAATTCCTTGCCCTTCATGTTCCAATGGGCGTGCTTGAGAATCAGGGCAGTCTCCTGTTCCTGGCTCAGACGGCTCTGCAGGATGGAGATGACCTTCTCGCTGGTCGCTTCGTCGAGTCCCGGTACGGTAAAGTTCAATGCCATAATCGCTCCTTAAATATGAAATTATGCCTGCGGTCGGGTCAGCCCCGACCTTGTATCTCCAGACTAGATGAAAAGGCAAGGAAACGCTTGGATTTTGCGGGAATCAACCAGTGAAATCATTCACGGACCATCGGCTACGCTGACAGTCATTTTTCCTTGACTAGCGTGGGATGCTCGTAGGCTGACGGCCAGCCTCGGTCAAATCAATCTCAGTCAGATTAGAACCGCTCTGGTTATTCCCGGCCTGCTCCTGCTTCGGGATTCGACTTGTCTTCATCCGCTCCGTCTTCTCCGGCTTCGTGATTATCGCCAGACTGGCCCTCAGCCTCCTGCCGGCGCCTGACCTCAATGGTCTCGATGCGCCGCCCGTCCACCTTGGTCACCACCATGTCATATCCGTCGTCGGAGTGGACCACGTCGCCCACCTGCCCCATCCGCCCGGTCTGGGCTAGGAAGTAGCCGGCCAGGGTCTCGTAGGGTCCGTCCTCCAGCTCGATTCCGGTCAGGTCCGCGAAGTCCTCGATGGTCATGCCGCCGTCAACCGTGGCCACGCCGTTGACGAAGGCGGTTGCCTGGGGATGGGCCGGGTTCTGTTCCTCAGGCAGGTCGTACTCGTCGCGGATGTCGCCTACCAGCTCCTCGGTCATGTCCTCCAGGGTGACGATGCCGTCGGTGCCCCCGTACTCGTCGATGACCACAGCCAGGTGGATGCCTTTCTTGCGCAGCTTCTCCAGGCTGGGCAGGAGCTTGGAGGTGCCGGGCAGGGCGATGCCGGGCCTGGTTACGTCGGCCACGGTCTTGGCCTGGGGATTGCGCACGTCCATCAGGTCGCGCACGTGGACGAAGCCCAGCACGTCGTCGAAGTCGCGTCCGGTCACCGGGTAGCGCGAGTAGGGCTCGTCGTGCACGAATTCGACCGCCTCCTGCAGTGGCATGTCTCCGGCGATGAAGACCACGTCGGCCCGGGGGCGCATGACCTCGGCCACGCTGGTCTCTGAGGCATCGAAGACGTCGCCCAGGATCATCCGCTCGTCCTTGCTCAGGTTGGTGTTGGAGGAGACCAGCATCCGCAGCTCGTCATCGCTGACCTCGGTGTCGGTCTGCTGGGGGTCGAAGCCCAGGATGCGCACGATGAGGTTGGTGTTTTTGCCGATCAGCCAGATCAGCGGCCTGCACAGGGTGGTGAAGACGTCGATGGCCGGGACGACGGCCCTGGCGATGGCCTCGGTGCGCTGCATGGCGATCCGCTTGGGCACCAGCTCGGAGATGACGATGGAGCAGTAGGAGATGATCAGGGTCAGGATCACCGTGGTCAGGGTGCCGGCCAGGCTCTCGTGCACTCCCCACCCGGTCAGGACGGGCACTACGTAGGGGGCGATGGATGATGCGCCGAAGGAGGCCGAGAGAAAGCCTGTCAGCGTCACGCCGATCTGCACAGCGGAAAGAAAGGTATTGGGGTCGCGGGCGATGCGGGCCACCCGGGCGCCGCGTGCGTCCTGCTGCTCCATCTGTTCCAGTTGCGATCCGCGCAGGGAGACCAGCGCCAGCTCGGTCCCCGAGAAGACGGATCCGATCAGGAGGAAGAAGAGAATGAGCAGGATGTTCAGCCATAATGCCATACCCTCAATGCTAGGGTATGGACGCCCCATGTGCCCTATGTCACACCCCAGCGGCGAACCTCTGTCTTCCCCATGCAGTGCTTCCTGACTAGCATGAAATACGGAGACAGGTTCGGCTTCAGGCCGACGTTCCCAACGCTCCCGAAAGGATTTTCCCATGTCACAGCTTCAGCACGAATTGACTGAGTTCACCACGCAGGCCTACCAGGATAACAAGACCTTCCCGGTCTCCAAGAAGGATCTGCTGGGACACTGGTCCCTGCTCTTCTTCTACCCTGCGGACTTCAGCTTCGTCTGCCCCACCGAACTGGAGGATCTGGCCAGCAAGTACGAGGACTTCAAGAAGATCGGCTGCGAGATCTACTCCGTCTCCTGCGACACTGAGTTCGTCCACAAGGCCTGGCACGAGGCCAACGAGAAGATCGCCAAGGTCCAGTACCCCATGCTGGCCGATCCGACCGCAACCCTGGCCAAGGACCTGCAGACCTACAACGAGGCCGAGGGCAAGGCCGAGCGCGGCGACTTCATTCTGACCCCTGAAGGCAAGGTCGTGGCCTACGAGGTCATCTCCTCCAACGTGGGCCGCAACGCCGACGAGCTGCTGCGCCGCGTCCAGGCCTCCCAGTTCGTCTACGAGCACGGCGATCAGGTCTGCCCTGCCAAGTGGGAGCCCGGCGAGGACACCATCGAGCCCAGCCTGGATCTGGTCGGTCAGCTCTGATCTGCAGCTGCCAATATCGGGAACTCGCCGATCGGAAGCGACCAGGGCGGGTTCCCTTTTCTGTATTCACGACCAGTATCCAACACCAGCACATCCGTGCATTCCTTCGGAAGAGGCATTCATGACGGAAGACAAGAATCTCTATGACGTGGTCGTCATCGGCGGTGGACCTGCAGGCCTGAGCGCAGGCCTCTATCTGGCCCGGGCGCGGTATCGCACCCTGATCCTGGAGAAGGACGACTTTGGCGGCCAGATCACCATCACGGCCGACGTGGTCAACTACCCGGGCGTGGCCAGCACTGATGGCCGCAGGCTGACCGATACCATGCGCCAGCAGGCCCAGAACTTTGGAGCCGAGTTCATGAGCGCCGAGGCCACAGGTATCGAGGCCCAGGGCGACATCAAGGTGGTCCACACCTCTCGGGGCGACCTGCGCACCTTCGGCATCCTGATCGCCACCGGCGCCAGCCCCCGCAAGATAGGCTTCCAGGGCGAGCAGGAGTATGCGGGCCGCGGTGTGGCCTACTGCGCCACCTGCGATGGCGAGTTCTTCACCGGGCGCGAGGTCCTGGTGGTCGGCGGCGGGTTCGCAGCCGCTGAGGAGTCGGTCTTCCTGACCAAGTACGCCACCAAAGTGACCCTGCTGGTGCGCGAGGAGGACTTCACCTGCGATGCTGCCGTGGCTGACGAGGCCCGGAAGAACGACAAGATCGAGATTCATTACTCCACCGAGCTCAAGGGAGTCTCCGCTGGCCCCGGCGGGCTGGTCGAGGCCGCTATCCTGGACCGCAAGAGCGGGCAGACCACCACTTGGAAGCCCCAGGATGGCGGCACCTTTGGCGTCTTCGTCTTCGCTGGCTACGTGCCCCAGACCGGCATACTCAAGGGCGTGGTGGATCTGGATGACCACGGGTACGTGCTGACCCACGACTACCTGGAGACCTCGGTGCCAGGCATCTACGCCGCCGGGGATCTGCGGGTCAAGAACCTGCGGCAGGTCATCACCGCCGCCTCCGATGGGGCTGTGGCCGCCGTGGAGCTGGAGCGCTACGCCTCCAACATGTCGGACAAGACCGGCCTGGTGCCGCCGCGGCCCGAGGACTCCCCCTACGCCCGTTCCGAGCGGCAGGCCGAGAACTCCGCCCTGGCCTCGGGCACCTCGCCCGCGCCTGTGGCCCAGGAGGACGGCCAGGCCCTGGCCAAGACCTCCGGCTTCTTCGGGCCGGACATCCGCAAACAGCTGGACATGGTCTTCGGCAAGATGACAGGAAAGCTGGAGCTGGCCCTGGATCTGGACGGCAGCCAGGTCTCCAAGGAGCTGGAGGCCTTCGTGGATGAGCTGGTCGGGCTCTCCGACGGCAAGCTGACCGTCAGGGTCGACTCCCGCACGGACGAGGACAGCAAGGACTACGATCCCTCCAGCGACCTGCCTGATGCACGTCCCAGCGTGCGCATCTGCCGGCTGGACGACCAGGGCGTCTCCCAGCCGACCGGATTGGCCTTCCATGGCGTGCCCAGCGGCCACGAGTTCAACTCCTTCGTCCTGGCCCTCTACAATGCGGCGGGCCCCGGGCAGCAGGTTGATCAGCCCACCTCGGACCGGATCGATGCCATCAAGGACCGGGTGGACGTGATGATGCTGGTCTCCCTGACCTGCACCATGTGCCCGACTACGGTCCTGTCCGCCCAGCGGGTGGCGGCCCAGAACGGCAAGGTGCGCGCCGAGGCTTACGACCTGGCCCGCTTCCCTGAGCTGAAGGATCAATACCAGGTCATGAGCGTCCCCTGCATTGTGATCCGCAAGGACGGACAGGAGACCGTGGAGTTCGGCAAGAAGTCCGTACCTGAAATGCTGGATCTGATTGGGGCCTGACCCTGGGTCTGAACCTGAACAGAGTCTGAGAAGGCGCTGGCGTCTATTGCCTTTGCGGTGATGATGCCAGCGTCTTTTTGGTATATGTTGCAGGTCTGCATTGATGAAAAGCTCTGGATATTATCCATGGTTTGGATAGTTTGTTGTATCAGCAGCCACAGGAGTGGCGGATGGCTAGATCCGCCTTGATGATCTGCACGTCGGGGACCTGGTCCGGCTCCAAGGCCGCATTGATGGCGCAGGCGGCAATTTTCGCAGTGTCCTGCTGCATGGTGGTCAGCTGAGGCCAGGTGTAGAGGGAGTCGATGGTGCCGTCAAAGGAGACGATGGCTACATCCTCGGGAATGCGCAGCCCGCGTTCATGCAGGGCTCGCAAAGCACCCATGGCCTCCAGGTCCGATCCGGCGAAGATGGCCTGGGGTGGTCTGCCGCTGTCAATCAGGTCCAAGGTGGCGCGGTAGCCGCCCTCGCGTGTGAAGAAGGCCTGGCGAATCCTGCCGGCGGGAAGGTTGGCGTTCTGATGGGCCGCATACCAGCCCTGGATGCGGGCGTCGCCCCGGTCGTCGGGGGAGCCGCCGAAGAGCATGTCGACGCTGCAGTGCCGGTGCTCGATCAGGTGTTGGGTGGCGGTCAGGCCAGAGTGGAAGAAATCGGTCGACACGCTCTTGGCATTGCTCACCCGGTTGGGCTGGTCCATGAAGACGAAGCGACTCTCCTCAAGATGAGCCATGCTCAGCTGTGCGTAGCTGCGTGAGGATGAGAGGAAAATGGCATCGACGTTGCGCTCCAGCAGCTGTCTGATGGCCTGCTCCTCCAATTCGGGGTCGCTGCGCACGTTCATGAAGAGAACCGAGTATCCCCGCCGCATGGCCACCGTCTGCAGCTCGTCGTAGATGCCGGCGCTGAATGGGTTGGAAGAATCCGGCACAATGACCCCCAGCATCTTGGAATAGCCGGTGCGCAGGGCGCGCGCCGTGGGGTTGGGGTGGTAGTTCAGCAGCTTCGCCGCCTCGCGCACCCGCTTGGATGTGTTCGGAGCCACAGCCCTGGGCCCATTGTTGAATACGTAGCTGACCACGGCTGTGGAGACATTAGCCAGCTTGGCCACATCCGTGCGCGTGGCCCTTTTGCGTTGTCGGTGATCCTTGTTGTTTGCAGCCATCAGAGTTCGTTCCCATCTGCCTATTCACCAGTCTCAATTTATGCTACCCGGAATAGGGAATCTACTCGAATTGATATTGCCGTCAAACCCGGTTGAGCACCATTATTGATCTGTCTGCACATGTCTTGCTAAGGCTGAAAAATCAAGGTAAATAGCACCAAAAAACCAGCCATTGCGGGTGCGTTTTTCCTCAAAAGCAACTGTTTAGGCAACCAGCGTCAGATATTTGACAGACGAATCTACTCGTGTATATTAAGAATCACGAATGAGTTCAGGTTCTCTCGGAACGTGTTCGGCGAAGAAGCAACCTACGAAGGAGTGGTTGATGAACAAGATCAAGACGGTGGCGGCGGTCGGCATCTGCTGCGCTATGGCAATAACCTCATTGGCTGCCTGCGGCTCTTCCTCCTCCGGGGGCAAGAAGACCGTGGAATTCATGACCATGCAGTCGACGGGGACCCCCCAGCTCAAGGCTCTTCAGGGCCTGGGCAAGAAGTTCGAGGCAAAGAATCCAGACATCGCCATCAAGATGGTTCCTGGCACCAACAACAACGAGAACGACATCAAGGTTCGCCTAGCGGGCCACAACCCTCCGGACATATGGAACACCCACGGCTGGTCGCGCGACCGGTACGGCAACTTTCTTGAGCCTCTGCAGAACAGGCCCTGGGCCAAGCGGCTCAAGCCGATAGGCAACGATGTCTTCAAGACCAAGGACGGCAGGTTCTACGCCCTTCCTGCTGATATTCAAGTGTCTGGCATCATGTACAACCAAACGGTTCTGGATGCGGTCGGCATCGATCCCAAGTCCATCGACACCTGGGACGCCTTTGAGCAGGCCTGCACCAAGCTCAAGGCCGCCGGGTACACCCCGCTCATCTCCTCCAACAAGGATGCGGGTCCTAATGGCGACATCGCCGACTATATGCTTCCGGGCATGTACGACGACAGCCAGCTCAAGGACC
The DNA here is from genome assembly GCF_026537385.1 of Bifidobacterium sp. B4079. Classification (NCBI taxonomy): domain Bacteria; kingdom Bacillati; phylum Actinomycetota; class Actinomycetes; order Bifidobacteriales; family Bifidobacteriaceae; genus Bifidobacterium; species Bifidobacterium sp. B4079. The sequence continues at coordinate 39,562 of NZ_JAFNMH010000004.1, forward strand.
TTTCTGCCGGCAAGTTCGATACCGCAGTCTACGAGAAGTACACCTCCAGGGTGGCCAAGTGGGCCAAGGACGGCTGGTTCAATGTGGATTACACTTCCGCCTCCCAGGATGACATATCCAGGCTGATGGCCCAGGACAAGGTCGGCTTCTCCTTCCGCGCCAACGGCAGCTCACAGCTGATCCAGTCCTACAATCCCAAGGTCAAGCTGGGCATGATGCCGGTTCCTGCAGAAGTCGGCAGACCCTACTTCTCTACAGGCGAGGACACCCTGACCTTCGGCGTCTCCAAGACCAGCAAAAACAAGGACGCGGCATTGAAGTTCATCGACTTCATGGCCGAGCCTGAAAACCTGCAGAAGCTGGTAGACGTGAGCATGAACGATTCGGCCCTGACCGGCGTCAAGTCCGCGCTGGGGCAGTTTGAGCCAACATACGACTACTGGGTCAACAAGAAGAAGACCAAGTTAGTCCCCTTCTTCGACCGCAAGTACCTGCCCAACGGCATGTACAACACTCTGGCCAAGTCGACCGACGGTCTGCTGACCGGTCAGCTGACTGCACAGGCCGCTGCCGATCAGGTCAAGACCTCCTTCAACAGCCTGTATGGCCAGAAGTCTTCCTGAGCAGTGAACCAAGAGGAGCCGAGTCATGACAGATAGCCGCTCAGGGACGATTCCTTCGCAGGACACCCAATCCGGATCACCGTTACATGGGGATAGCAGGGATACATCCGTTGACCATGTCAGGGGTCCCGCCCCGCGTCGTCGCCGTTTCAAGGGTGCCTCGATCAATCTCTTCTATCTTCCTGCCGTCATCCTCCTGGTGATCTTCATCATCTATCCGCTCTTGTCGGGGATCGGACTTTCCCTGACCAACTGGGACGGGTACAACGAGGCCAAGTCCTTCGTGGGGCTGGCCAACTACAAGCAGATGCTGACTGACGCCAACTTCAAGCAGGTGGTCATCAACACCTTTATCTACGGCATTGGCAGCACAGTGCTTCAGCAGATCCTGGGCCTGGCTCTGGCACTGCTGCTGAACGCCAGGATCAAGGGGCGCACCCTGATCAGGGCCATCATCTACCTGCCCGCTCTGGTGGCCCCGGTCATCATGGGCATCATGTACTACTTCGTCTTCCAGTACCAGCAGGGCGCCCTGAACGCCGTCATGACGGCGCTGGGTCTGCACAAGGTGGCCTGGTTCAACAATGCGGGGTTCTCGGTCTGCATCATCGTGCTGGTGAATTCCATCCAGTTCGTCGGCGTCTCCATGATCATCTACCTGGCCGGTCTGCAGACCATGGACCAGGAGGTGGTCGAGGCCGCCGAGGTCGATGGGGCATCCGGCTGGAAGAAGTTCTGGAACATCACCCTGCCGCTCCTGTCGCCCGCCTTCACGACCAGCGTGGTTCTGAACCTGATCGGAGGGTTGAAGCTCTACGACATGGTCAAGGTGCTGACAGGCGGCGGCCCCGGGTATGCCACCAACTCCATCTCGACCTATATCGGCACGATCTACTTCGACAACCAGGCGGCCGGGTATGCCTCGGCCATCGGAGTCTTCCTCTTTGTCCTGATTGCCATCGTGACCTGGCTGGTCAACAAGGGGCTGACCAAGCTGGATTGGGAGGCCTGACATGGCTAGCAAGAACAAGAATGCGATGACCCCTGCCGAGCGGTCATACCAGCGTGGGCGTTGGGCCATCTACCTCTTTCTGGTCATCGTCTGCCTCTGCCAGCTCCTGCCCTTCTACCTGGCGATCACCACCTCGCTCAAGCCTTCGGACGATCTGAGCTCGGCCCTGAGCATGCGCACCCACGACCTGGCATGGTCCAACTGGTCCGAGGCCGTCAACGAGGGTGGCATCCTCAAATCCGTTCTCAACAGCGTGGTGGTGACTGTTGGGGCGACGGCCCTGGTCTGCATCCTGGGAGCAGCTGCGGCCTACCCCCTGGCTCGTCGCCTGACCCGATTCAACAAGCTGGTATCGGCCTTCATCCTCTCCATGATGATGATTCCGCCGCTGAGCATCCTGGTCCCCCTCTACTCCTTCCTGGTCAGAATCGGCGGGGTGAACAACTACTGGGGCATCATCGTGGTGCTGACGGCCACCAACCTGCCTCTGTCGGTCTTCCTCTACACGGCCTTCATCAAGGCCATACCCCCGGCGATTGATGAGGCCGGCGAGCTGGACGGGGCCAACCGGCTCCAAGTCTTCATGCGCCTGGTCCTGCCCATGCTCAAGCCGGTGACGGCGACCGTGGTCATCATGACCGGCTCGACAGTATGGAACGACTACGCCCTGTCCAGCTACATCCTGACCGATCCCTCGGCCCAGACCATTGCCCCTCGTGTGGCCTCCTTCTTCTCGGCCAATACCAACAATCTGGGCGTCGCCGCAGCGGCATCCCTGATTGCGGCAGCACCCATGGTGGTCGCCTACATGTTCCTGCAGAAGTACTTCATTGCAGGGATGGTGGCCGGAGCAGTCAAGTAGTCTTTTAGTCAGGAGCCGCCCAACTGCAGTTGAGCGGGCGGCTCACTGGCTCATCAAGCATCGTTGTTTTTGCACATTTGTGCCGTAGTCACCAAAGGATTTTTCATGCTCTTTCCACAGTCGGTCCATTCGGATCAGCCACTCACCTATATGGCCCTGGGGCCCGTTACACCGGGTGCCGATATTCCTGACATCAGAGGGCTGTATGCAGGCCCCGACCTGGATGGCTTGGAACAGAGCCCCGTCTGGGCCTCAACCCATTCGCCCCTGCTGCTGGAGCATGCGCAGAACACCTACCTGCATCCGGGCCTGACCGGGCATCGGATCACGCAGGGCCCCGAGGGCTTCCAGGCCGGTCGTTCCTGGTCGCCACGATTCCTGGTCGAGGGCCGGCCCGAGCAGACCGCCGACTCGCTGATCATCAAGGCTCGCGACGAGGGTGCCCAGCTTGGCTTGAAGACCAGGGTGGAGGCCATGGCCGGCGGCTCCCTGCGGATTCGTCACACCCTGCGCAACCTGGGCGCCGATCCCTTCCTGCTGGAGGGTCTGGAGATCCGCCTGCCCCTGGACGACCAGCAGACCCAGATTCTGGACTTCGCCGGTAGGCACGAGCGTGAGCGCAGCCCCCAGCGTCATGATATGGCCGACGGGGCCTGGGTGCGTGAGTTTCGTTGGGGCCGCACCGGCTTCGAAGGGCCCGTAATCATGGTGGGCACCCCCGGGTTCAACTTCCACCATGGCAGGGTGCTCTGCGTCCAGCCGGCCTGGAGCGGCAACACCGTGCTCCGGGTGGACCGGAACAGCGCCACCCCGGCCGGCGTCAGCGCTGGCGAGCTCCTCCTGCCCGGCGAGGTGGTCTTGGACCAGGGCCAGGAGTACAGCACGCCCTGGATCGTGGTCACCGCCTCCGACCATGGCATGGATCCGATCATGAACAGCCTGCACGCCTGGGAGCGCACTCTAACCGAGCATCCGCGCGAGCAGCCGGTCATCCTGAACGTCTGGGAGGCCATCGCCTTCAACCACGACTTCAATACCCTGCGCGACCTGGCCGACCGGGCCGCCCGCATCGGAGTGGAGCGCCTTGTTCTGGACGACGGCTGGTTCCACCTGCGCCGGGACGACAAGGCCGGTCTAGGCGACTGGTGGGTGGATCCTGCTGTCTGGCCCCAGGGTCTGGAGCCTTTAGTTGATTATGTCCACAAGCTAGGGATGCAGTTCGGCCTCTGGTTCGAGCCGGAGATGATCAATCCTGATTCGGATGCCTTCCGCGACCATCCTGAGTGGGTCATGAGGGCATCCTCCAGAAACCCGGAGCTGCAGCGCAACCAGCTGGTCCTAGACCTGACCAACCCCCAGGCCTTCAACCATGTGCTGGAGGCCATGACCGAGGTTCTGGGGTCCTGCCAAATCGACTACGTCAAGTGGGACCACAACCGCGACCTTCTTGAGGCCGGCTCACAGGCCCATGGGGGCGCGCCGGCCATCCACGAGCAGACCCTGGCTTACTACCACCTTCTGGACGCCCTCCGCGCTCGCTTCCCTGAGGTGGAGTGGGAGTCCTGCGCCTCGGGCGGCGGCCGCATCGACCTGGGCGTGATCGAAAAGATCCGCCGCTTCTGGAACTCCGACATGACCGATGCCCTGAGCAGGCAGCTGATCCAGCGCTGGACCGAGCAGACCGTGGCCCCCGAGTACATCGGCGCCCACATCTCCCAGCCCTCCTCCCAGCAGACCGGCAGAACCTACAGCCTGGATTTCCGGGCCGCCACGGCTGTCTTCGGGTCCATGGGCATCGAGTGGGACATCCGCCAGGCCAGCGAGGAGGACCTGGAGCGGCTCAAGGAATGGATCACCTGGTACAAGGTCAACCGCGGCTTCCTCCACTCCGGCCGCGTGGTTCGCCTGGACCTGGCTGACCCCTCGGCGCTGGCCCATGGCGTGGTGGCCCCCGACCGCAGCCGCGCCATCCTGGCCCATGTCCAGTTGGATGAATCCCTGCATAATCGTGGTGTTTGTCTACGTATTCCCGGCCTGGATCCCAAGGCGCTGTATCGGCTCGCCTGGACCGGCCCCGCCAAGCCCAAGGCCTCGCTGGAGCATTTGGATCCAACAGGTCCGCTGGGCACCGCCGAGGTCACCGGCACCTATCTGGAGCGTGTGGGTATCCGCATACCCCGTTGCCAGCCCGAGACCATCCGCCTGATCGACCTGGTCCGGGTCTGACCCGCCGCCGTCTGCCACACCACAGGGATGAAGGAGCACTGAGTCATGAACCCAACCAGCCTTAGCCTTGGAGAGCTGGATTGGATCACGCTGACCACCGATGCCGACAGGGAGACTGTGCCTGCGGGAAGACGCTTTCACACAGCCCCCGACGTGAGGGCCAGCCTTAAGGGCGGGTCCGCTCTGACAGTCAGCCTGACCGCCGGTTCAACCCCCATCCGGTCCCTGGCGCTGCGCTGGACCAGGCCCATGCCCTCCGATGACTTCTACCTGGGCGACGCCTGGGAGCGCGGCTACGGCCGCATGGGTTTCCAGACCATGCGTGCCAACCGGTTCATGCCCTGGTACTTCTTGGCGGTGGGTCAGGAGCAGGCCGAGGGGTACGGGGTGGTCACCGGAGCCAACGCCTTCTGCTTCTGGCAGGTCGATACGGCCGGTGTCACCCTCTTCCTTGATCTGCGCAATGGAGGCACAGGCCTGGTCCTGGACGGCAGAGAGCTTGAAGCGGCCACCATCGTTTGCCTGCAATATCCGCTTCAGGAGCGGGCTGGTGGTCCGGTCTTTGCTGTGGCCACTGACTTCTGCTCCCGGATCAGCCGCAAGGGCCTCATACCCACCGAGCCGGTCTACGGGAGCAACAACTGGTACTACGCCTACGGAGACTCCAGCCGCTCCCGGATTCTTGCCGATGCCGAGTATTTGGCCTCTCTGACCCAGGGCAGCGCCAACCGCCCCACCATGGTCGTGGACGACGGGTGGCAGGACCACCACCGGCTTGAGGACTACAACGGCGGTCCCTGGCGGCGTGGCAACGAGAAGTTCGGCGACATGGGCGCTTTGGCCGACCGGATCAAGGCCATGGGCATCAAGCCCGGCATTTGGTACCGCCCGCTCCTCAACGAGGACGAGACCATTGCAGACCAGTGGAGGCTCCCGCACAACGGATGCCTGGACCCCTCAAACCCGCAGGTCCTGGACTACATCCGCCAGGACATCGCCCAGCTGGGGGAGTGGGGCTACCAGCTGGTCAAGCATGATTTCAGCACCTTCGACCTGCTGGGCAGGTGGGGCTTCCAGATGAACCCCTGGCCCAGCCCGGACGGCTGGCACTTCTACAACCGGAGCCTGACCAGCGCTCAGGTGGCCAAACAGCTCTACCGGGCCATCTTCGAGCAGGCCACTAAGACCGGGATGCTGGTCCAGGGATGCAACGTGGTCGGTCACCTGGGCGTCGGCTTTATGCAGATCAACCGGACCGGCGACGACACCAGCGGCCTGCAGTGGGAGCGGACCAGGCAAATCGGGGTCAACACCTTGGCCTTCCGTCTGCCCCAGAACGGGAGCTTTTACGCCACCGACGCCGACTGCGTGGGCATATCCGACTCAATCGACTGGGGGTTCAACCGTCAGTGGATGGACCTCTTGGCGCGGACTGGCACCCCACTCTTCTTCTCGGCCCGCCCAGGCAGCCTGACCGCTGAACAGGAGGGCCAGCTCAGGCAGGCCTTGGCCATGGCCTCGACCGGAGGCGCCCATGCCCTTCCCTCGGACTGGCTGGTCAATGACTGCCCTGAGATTTGGACTGACGACGGCGGCACCCGCCGATACTCCTGGTATCAGCCGGCTGGCCTGGAATTCGCTGACATGCCTGAGCGCTACGATGGGTACCTTTCAGCCATTTAGAGGAAGTTGGCGGCCGTGCTCGGTTGGGATGGGCACAGCCGCCAGATTCGCCGGATCGCAGTGTTGAGGATCCGGCCTTACTCGCAAGAAGCACAGTGGAGAACATTCGGTAACGCCATTTGCGGAGTTTCCCAAGAACTTTGCCGACTGTCTCCCTAACAGCCGGTGCGTGTCATTTACTCCTGCGTCTTTGTACGGCTGATGCAACTTTATCATTCTGCTATGACTATGGCAGCCTAACCTGTTATCAGCGAGATCCATGGCTGGCATGATGGACGAACAGTGGTCGGACCAGCTGGGGCTGTGCTCCCTCCCTCGTGGGCAAGGAGCATCCGTCGGCTTGGACGCTGCGCCCATGCCGGTCAGCAGTCTCAGCAGGACGAACGCAGACGGCCGGCTAGATATGCGAAGCCGGAACCCCTTGCCAACGCCGTTCGCCTTGCAATGTCTCGTCTGTCGAAAAGCAGTCCTGCCGTCAACGCGGGCCTTGCATCACTTCGCTCGAGCCATGGCGGAATCCAGCCGTCTTCCCGGCGTCCCCCCCCCCCCCCCGCTACCATCCAGCTAATAAACAACACATATGGTCACGTCAGGGGCACTTGAATAAGCAGGCCCCGCCTCCTGCAACTGCGGGAGAACGGGGCCCGTGCTTAACTGCCGGGCGGGGATCAGCCGGTGTTCTGCAGGCCAGCGGCGACTCCCGAAACGGTGCAGAGGATCAGGTAGATGAAGTCGGCCTGTTGGCTCTTGCTGAGTTCCTCCTTGTCGTTGCGACGACGCAGGGCACGCAGGGCGCGCACCTGGGTCACTGACAGGGCGTCCACATATGGAGAGCGGATCCGGATGGCCTGGCCCAGCACGTGGCGGTGCTGCAGGGGCCACTCGTCGCCCACGATCTGCAGAACCCACTTGCGGGTCAGCTCCATCTCCGAGAGGACCTTCTGGCTCAGGTCGTCCCGGTCGCCCAGGGAGAGGTACATCTTGGCGATACGCTCGTCGGTCTTGGCCAGGCTCATCTCGATGTTGTCGATGAAGGTGCTGAAGAGCGGCCACTCCTCGTAGGCCTGACGCAGGGTCTCCAGGTCGCCGAACTTCTCGCAGGCGGTGCCCAGGCCGTACCAGGCGGCCAGGTTGATTCGGGCCTGTGCCCAGGAGAAGACCCAGGGTATGGTCCGCAGATCGTCCAGGGACTTGGCGCCCAGACCACGCTTGGCAGGCCGGGATCCGATGGGCAGCAGGCCGATCTCGTTCAGGGGCGTCACGATGGAGAACCAAGGTGCGAAGTCCGGCGTATGCAGCAGGTCCAGGAAGCGCTCGTGTGCGGCCTGGTCCAGTTCGTCGGCCATATCCGCGTACTTCTCGGTCATGGTGGTGTTGCGCTCCTCCACGCTGGGCGCGGATTGGAGCAGGGTGGCCGCAGCCACGGACTCGATGTGGCGGATGGCCAGGACCGGGTTGCCGTAGCGGGCGAAGATGACCTCGCCCTGTTCGGTCAGCTTGAACCGGCAGTTCACCGAACCCACAGGCTGGGCCAGCACGGCCCGGTTGGCAGGGCCGCCTCCACGGCCTACGGCGCCGCCGCGTCCGTGGAAGAGGGTCAGGTCAATGTCATGGCTCTCAGCCCACTTGGCGATGCGCTCCTGGGCGGAGTGCAGGGCCAGGGTCGCCGAGACAGGGCCGGCATCCTTGGAGGAGTCGGAATAGCCCAGCATGACCTCCATCTTGTTGCCGGTCTCCTTGAGCCGGGCCTGGACCTCGGGGATCTTGATGATCTCCTCCAGCACGTCCACCGAGTTCTGCAAATCCTCCAGCTGTTCGAACAGGGGGATCACGTCGATGACCGGCACGTCCTCGGCATGTTCGAAGGCCAGCCGGTTGAGCTCGTAGACGTCCTTGACGTTCTGCGCCGACTTGGTGAAGGAGATGATGTAGCGGCGGGCGGCCTTCTGGCCGTTGCGCTTCTGGATGGCTCCCAGGGCCCGGAAGGTGTCGAGCACCTCGTGGGTCATGGGCTGCAGCTCGCCGCGCTCGCCATGCAGGCCATGCTCACGGATATCCTCCAGGGCGCGGGCGTGGACCAGGGAGTGCTGGCGGAACTCCATCTCCACCATGTGGAAGCCGAAGGTCTGGGCCTGCCAGATCAGATCCTGCAAGGGGCCGTAGGCCTGACGGACCGCGCCCGCCTTGGCCAGGGAGTCCTGGACCACGCGCAGGTCTGCGATGAAGTCGTCACAGTCGGCATACATGAGGTCGGCGTCACGCTGGATGGTGGCCTGCAGGCGGTCTGCGATGACCAGGACTACGGCACGGTGCAGTTCGTTGTGAGAGATGGTGGCGGCCCGATCGGTCAGGCGTTCGCTCATCTCCTTCTGGTGGCTCCACAGGCTCCTCAGCTCGGGGCTGGGGGGTGTGGTGGTCACCTCCATGGTCATGTTGCGGCCCACGGTGGTGGTGGCCTTGACCAAGGCCTTGAGCATGTGGTCCGAGAACTTGCGGGCTACTTTGCGCGAGACCTTGGCAGTCACATTGGGGTTGCCGTCACGGTCGGAGCCGATCCAGCTGCCCGGGTGGAAGAAAGCAGGGCAGACCGGCTTGACCATGCCGGCCTTCTTGCCCAGCATCCAGTCATCGAAGCGGCGGTAGACCCTGGGAATGGTCTCGAAGAGCGTGGAGTCGAAGATATCCAGGATGGTGTTGGCTTCTTCGACGGGCGTCGGCTTCTTGGCTGCGATGGGCGAAGTCCGGAAGAGGGCGTCGATCTCGTTATGCAGCAGACGCTCGTTCTCCTCCAGTTCGGAACCGCCCAGACCACGGCGAACGGCCAGCAGGTTGGCGATGCGCCGGATCTTGCCCTCCACGGCCTTGCGCCGCGCCTCGGTGGGGTGGGCGGTGAAGACGGGGTGGAACTCCAGCTTCTCCAGCAGCTCCGAGGCCTTGGCCGGGCCCATCTCCTGAAGGAGCTGGCTGTAGGCGCTGGTCATCTCGTTGATGGGATCGGTGCCCTTGACCTCAAGGTTCACCTTGCCCTCACGCTCATGCAGGACCTTCACCCGGTAGTTCTCTTCGCAGAGGTTGGCCAGGTGGAAGTAGGTGGTCAGGGCGCGGGCCAGCAGCTGGGAATCCTTGACTGAGGTGTCGTCGATCAGGGCCACGGCCTTGGACAGGCCGTCCTCGTCAGGCACGGGGTCCGAGGGGTGGCGGTTGAAGTGCTCGGCGCTGGCCGTCATTACGTCCTCGCGCAGGGAATCGAACCGCTTGAGCAGCTGTTGATCGAACTCCCCCAACACATCCCTGAGCAGCCGCAGGCACAAGGCCATGTCCTCGTCCAACGATTGAGGCAGCTTGCGTTCCTCCGGCCCCTTGGTCCCGGTGCCGGATGTGACCAGGGTCGCATCGGCAGCCGTGATTTGCTGATTACTATCTGTCATCAGTCCTCCTTGTCGAATCGCAGGTTGCCCGGTCTTCGGCCATTCCACGGCTCCTCCGCGGTTATTGGTGGTCGGCGTTGCAGGCCCACAGCCTCCGATTCGATGGCTCGCGGCCCATTCTAGGACGTTTTCGGGTCGAATACGTTTCATGGTCCCATGCGGCGGTGCAGGGGCACGTGACCCGGGTGGAGTATGAATGTGGGTGTGAAATTCAAGAGCAGAAGTTCCAAGGATGGCTATCGCGGCAGGACCGCAGCCGAGGTCAGACGGGTCAGCAAGTACCACACCCACTCCATTCCGCTGGACATGGAGGATATTGAACGCGATTACGACAAGCCCATTGTCGAGGCTTGCATCGCGGCCAAAACCAGTCTGATTGTGCGGGTGGGCATGCTGGAGCTGGGGGCCGGCACGGGAAGCTTCCGCGTGCGCGAGATGATGCACAGGATTGCCTACCCCATGGGCGTGCACGTGCGGGCCGACGTGAACCTGACCGACATCGAGGCCACCTGCACGGATGGCGTGTCTCGGATTACCGAGGTGGTGGACCTGCCCACTACTGGGGTCAATACCGAGCGGATCTGGCTGCTGGAGCACTTCGCGGACTGGCTCAGCGTCAAGTGCGGGCAGGCGGGGACGTACCACGCCATGTCGGTGGTCTCCCGGGAATTGGTGGACAACCTGGACGAGCCGAACATCTACGCGGCGGCCCGCAAGGCGGTCAAGGAGGTACTGGCCCAGGACCAGGATGCGGCCAAGGCGCTCAAGGATGCGGTGGCCACCGCTGTGCACAACGAGGACGAGATCAGCCAGAGCCGAATCGATGCGGCGGCCATGGACACCAGGACGGCCGCCGGTCTGGGCACTGTAGGCTCCACGCCTCGGCCCGAGGATTCCAACGATCCCAAAGCCGCTTCCGCTTCTGCTGCTGACGTGGTTGAGAATTCAGATTCGAGTGCCGCCAGCTCTGCAGCCGCTGAATCTTCTGCAACCAGTCAAGGACGCGATTCGGGGGCTGGGCGGCCCGCTTCCGGACAATCTGCGTCAACTCAAGGCGGAGCGCGTGAGAAGGCCAGGACTTCCGAGGGCGCCGCGTCCTCCGAACAGTCGGTGTCTTCCGTCTGGTCCGCGTCTTTCAAAGAGGCTGTATCTTCCGATGGGCCTGTTTCCTCTCACGAGTCCGCACCCTCGCAGACGCGGGCTACGGATGGCATCACAGTCCGACAGGCGCATGAACGCCTGGACCTGATCGAGCGACGCAGACCCCTCTACTCGCCCCTTTTCTCGGGCTTCGCCTCGGCCGTGGCCTGCGCGGCCTTCGTCTTCCTGCTGGGCGGCGGCCCCTACGACATGGCCGGAGCTTTCGTCGGCGCTGGCATAGGACAGTGGGTGCGTCGTCAGATGCTGGGCAGGCGGATCAACCAGTTCTTCGCCACCGGAGTGGCGGTCATCATCGCCGCCCTGGCCTGTGTCGGCACGCTGAGGTTGGCGGGTATCTTCGACCCTGTGGCTCTCAGGCACGACACGGCTTACATTGGCGCCATCCTCTTCGTCATTCCCGGCTTCCCCCTGGTCACTGGCGGCCTGGACATCGCCAAGCTGGACTTCCCCTCGGGAGTGCAGCGCATCACCTACGCCTTCTCGATCATCCTGGTGGCCACACTGGGCGGCTGGGCCGTAGCAAGGATGGTCATGCTCAACCCCCAGGGCTTTGAACCCATGAACCTGAGCCCCTGGCTGATGGCTGGCCTGCGCTTGGTAGCAGCCTTCTGCGGGGTCTGGGGCTTCTCGGTCCTCTTCAACTCACCCCAGCGCATGGCCCTGGTGGCCGCCGTCATCGGCGCCCTGACCGACACCATGCGCTTGGAGATGCAGGATCTGCTCCACGTTCCTCCTGAGATGGCCGCCTTTTTGGGCGCCTTTCTGGCTGGCATGCTGGCCACGGTCTGGCGTTCCTCAGTCCGCCACGGCCTGCTGCCGCCCGATCTGGGCTATCCAAGAATCAGCCTGACCGTGCCCTCAATCGTCATCATGGTGCCCGGCCTGTATATGTACCGGGCCATGTTCTACCTGGGGCAGTTCAATACGCTCAACGCCCTGGACTGGGCCTTCCGGGCCTTCATGGTCATCATCTGCCTGCCTATCGGCCTGGTTACGGCTCGGGTGCTGACCGACCGCTCCTGGCGGTACGACGTCTAGTAGCGCATGCCCATGGCCGAGCGGACCTGATCAAGGGTCTCCTCGGCTACCTGGTTGGCACGCTTGTTGCCTTCAACCAGGATGTCGCGCACGGTGTCCATGTCCTTGGCCAGCTCGGCGCGGCGCTCGCGGTGGGGTGCCAGGAATTCGTTGACCGACTTGGTCACATAGGCCTTGAGGGCGCCCGAGCCGGCATTGCCGATCTCCTCGGCGATATCCTCGGGCTTCCGGTCGGTCACCAGGCCGGCCGTGGTCAGCAGGGCCGAGACTTGGGGGCGGTTGACAGGGTCGAAGGTAATCCTGCGCTCGGAGTCGGTGGGGGACTTGCGGATCAGCCTGGCTGTCTCCTCCGCGGTGGCGCCCAGCATGATGGAGTTGCCGTAGGACTTGCTCATCTTGCGGCCGTCCAGACCTGGAATCTCAGGGGTGTCAGACAGGATGGCCTCAGGCTCGGGGAAGACCGGAGCCTGGCCGGGGTAGCGCTCATCGAAGCGGCGGGCGATGGTCCGAGTCAGCTCCACATGCGGCAGGTTGTCCTTGCCGATGGGCACTACGTTGGCCTTACAGAAGAGTATGTCGCAGGCCTGGTGGACCGGGTAGGTCAGCAGCAGGCCGGTAAGGGCGTGGCCACTGGCCTCCATCTCGGCCTTGACGGTGGGATTGCGGTGAAGCTCGGCCTCGGTCACCAGGGAGAGGAAGGGCAGCAGCAGCTGGTTCTCTGCAGGGGTGGACGAATGGGTGAAGATCATGGTCCTCTTGGGGTCGATGCCTGCGGCCAGATAGTCTAGCACCAGGTTGAGCACGTTGTCGCGGATGTGCTCGGTGGTGTCCCGGTCGGTGATGACCTGGTAGTCGGCGATGACGATGTTGGTGTGTACGCCGCGATTCTGCATCTGGACGCGCTCGCGGATGGAGCCGAAGTAATGGCCCAGATGGAGCCTGCCGGTCGGGCGGTCGCCGGTCAGCATGGTGTAGTGGCTCGGATTCTTGCCCAGCTCGGCCAGCACCTGGTCGGACCGATGCTTGGCGGCTCTGAAGCTGTCGCTGATCTCGTTGCCTGCCGCTGTGACTTCTTCCTGCATGGTCCCACCCTCGTCGTCGTGCCGAATGTCCTTCTGGGAATTGCTTTTATGGTAAAAGTCCGAGCCGACAAGATACTCAGGTGGTATTCTCATAAATGATGCAAATTCACATTCAAGTTGCCTAAGCGCACTTTACCTGGCGAAGGGGGTCGGATGGGCCGCGGACGTCAGAAGGCTAAGCAGACGAAAATAGCCCGGAAGCTCAAATATCTGACAACGGACACGGATTACGACGAGCTGGCCAAAGAGCTCAGCAGCAAGGAACCCGGAACCAGGGGCAAAGATCCCTTCAAAATGGTTGAAGAGGAGTACTCCAAACCGGATTCTCGCAAATCGGGGAGCCAGGACCCCGAGGATTCCCCGGACGATGATCTGGATGATTACGCCCGGTGGGCCGCCGAAGCTGCTGCCAAGGCCACATCTGGGGAGATGCCGACCACGCCCAAGCCGCACAAACGCATACCAATTCCCGTGCCCAGCGCGCTCAAACATCACAAGGAGCAGAAGACCGCAGCCAAGGGGTCATCAAGCAAGTAGCCCCAGCAGTCAGCAGCCAGAGGTAGTCGACTAATTGGTCATACCAGGGGCAGCAGCTCGTGTAGATCGTCGCGCTCGCCCACGGCGCTGATATGCCCGGCTGCGGCTTCTTCGGTCCAGCTGGTGATGCCGGCGGCCAGCCGTAGCCAGACATCCGGGTCCAGTTCGATTACGTCGGGCGGGGTCAGGTTATGCGGGTCGGATGCCGGTCCGTCCAGAATCTTGACGGCTCCCCAGGGGGCCACCCTGACCTCCACGCCGGGGCCGGGGGCCTTGATCTCAAGCATGTGCAGGGAGTAGCGGACGGCCATGGCCTTGCTGCGTCTATCGATTTGCGGGGCCACTGACAGGCGGTCGTCTCCAGGGCCCAGATTATTCGCGGCCTCCTTGGCCGCATCGCGCCAGGCCAGAAAATCCCGGCGGCCTTCTTCCATGTCTGCTTCCCGTATGGCACTCATGGCTCCATTGTGACGCGCCGCCCCAACAGGCGTGTCCAACAGGTTGCGGTCGAGCCAAAATCAGGCATGAAAAAAGGAATCCGTTGCCCTCACGTTCTTGACGCTGGGTCGGATTCCTTCCCGACCGGAACGGTCAGGCCTGTGCGCCCGCTTGCAGAGGGGTCTCGGGATCCTCGGGCCCCTTGTCCTCCTCATCCTTGGCCAGGCCCAGGTCGACTGGCGATGAGCTGTTCTCCCAGGGCTCCTCCCAGGGATCATAATCCGGGTTCTGCTGCTTGTATACGAACAGAGCGACAACGCCGGCCAGCAGCGTGCCGAAGAGCAGTGCAAAGAACTTCCAGCCGTTTGAAGATGAATTCTCCATGTTTGGCTCCTTTCGACGACTTTCGTCGGTCCTGCCCACTTCGACCGACCTAGTCAACATCCTAGTAGAACGCGACGAATTGTGGGATGCATCGATGCCATTGCGGCACGGAAACCGCACACCCCGGCCGGACGGTCAGGTAATGTATGGTTCATGGTCAATGGCATGGGCACCAGTTTCACAGGCGGAGGGAATGGTCGGGGGCCGCTGGGATGGATCCGGCGGCGCTGGGGTGACCATGCTCCGGTCGTGACCATAGCCATCACCCTGATCTGCCTGGCGGCCTGGGTCATCCAGATGGCCTTGTATCTGTTGGCTCCGCTTCGCTATCAGCGGCTTTTGCTGGGATACTGGGCTTTCGTGCCGATTACGGCCATTCATGAGCCCTGGATGTTTGTGACCAACATATTTCTGCACGCCACCAATGTCTCGCACATCCTCTTCAACATGATCACCCTCTGGGTTGTGGGGCCGGTGCTGGAAAATCTGATAGGGCATGAGCGTTTCCTGGCCCTCTACATGATCAGCGGGCTGGGCGGAGACCTGGGGCTGATGGTCTATGCCGTCCTGGCGCCCAATGGCTGGGGCACGTCAGCCATCGGGGCCTCAGGCGCGCTCTTCGGGCTCTTTGCCGCCATTTTGGTGGTCTACCGCCGTCTGGGGATTGACATCCTTTCCATGGTGGTCTGGATGGGCATCAACTTCTGCATGCCCCTGTTCGTGCCCGGCATCGCCTGGCAGGACCACGTCGGCGGGTTCATAGTCGGCGGCCTCTTCATGCTGGCCCTGCTGCACATGGGCCGGCCCGGCTCCCGGGTGCATGGTCTGCTCTCCTGGCTGCTGCCCACGCTGATCTTCCTGGCGGCCCTGACCCTGCTGGCTCTGGGCTGCAACATGGTCAACCCCATGCGCTGAAAATCAGCATCTGCCTGTTCTGGTCAAATGACATGGATGTCATCTATCCACATTTGTTGACAATCGTGTGGATAACCTGGGAATAAGTATTCAGAACTGGTGTATATATGCTTGTAAAAAGTGGATAAGTGAACTTAGAACCCAATCAGCAGTAGGGTTGTGGACGAGTACCCTAGACTGCCCACGACAAATCCGGGCGATTGTGGATAACTCTGGATTGAGCCTGGAAACGATGGGTGAAATCGGTGGAGCGAGGTAGTGGATCCACACATGTCTGACGCTCAGGTGTGGATGGGCATGCAAAGAACCCCACAGCCGTGCTTGGACGGTTGCAGGGTTCCTGAAGAGTAATGCTGCTAAATCAGTGCCACCACATGGTCATAAGGAAGCCGATCAGCAGAATGCCGAAGCCCACGGCAAGGTTCCAGTTGCCGATGCCGGGGATGGGGAAGACGCTGCCTCTGACGGAGGAGATGTAGTAGACCACGATCCAGATCAAGCCCACCAGCATCAGTGTGACGAAGAGGGGCACGAACCAGCGCGGATTGGCCTTGGTGCTCTTGATGGTGTCCTCTACGCGGCGGGTGTTCTCTTCCTGACGCTGCACGATGCGTCGCATTTGCGGAGTCATGTGCTTTTTGTCAACGCTCTGGTTGAGCACGGCCTCTACCTTGTCCATGGACAGGCCATACTCCTCGTCCTTGGCGTCCTCGCCAGTGTCGGCGGTCTTGGCCTCGTCCACCGCTTGGTCCTCGTCATCATGGAGTTGATGCTCTGCCATGAGGTTATTCTCCTTCAGTAGATCTACTAAGCCATAGTAGCGGTTAGACTCGAACGTAATACTATCGCAGACGAGGATGAGGGTATGCCTATGACCAGACGGACGGGACGGCACGGTGCGCGCAGGTCCCTGGTCGGCACAGTGTCTGTGGCTGTGGTGCTGGCCCTGGTCGGGTTCATGCTGACCACCAACATCCGAGTCAACAAGACGGTCACGGTCACCTCGGACACGGCCGGGCTGGTGGAGGAGCGCGAGAACAAGGCTGCTGAGTTGCGCAAGGACATCAATGACATGAGCTCGCAGATCAACGCGCTGAAGACCCTGACTGACGATGACAAGGGCAGCTCGGACCAGGCCCGCGAGGACCCCGGCTCGGGCACGGTGCTCAAGGCCGTCCAGGGGCCGGGACTGACGGTGACCCTCAATGATTCCCCGCTCTGGCAGCAGAAGGTGGGCTCTGACGGGTCGACGGCCAACATCAACGATTACGTCATCCACCAACAGGATGTGGAGAGCGTGGTCAACGCGCTCTGGGCCGGAGGAGCTGAGTCGATGAGGATCCAGGATCAGCGGGTTTTGCCCACCACAGCCGTGCGGTGCGTGGGCAATGTGCTGCTGCTGCACGGCCGAAAGTACTCGCCGCCATATAAGATTTCAGCCATAGGGCCAGTCGACAGGATGACCAAGTCCCTGAATGCTTCGCCATCCATCCGGATTTACAAGGAGTACGTAAATACGGTAGGTCTGGGTTGGAATGTCGAATCTTCGGATAATCTGAGATTCCCTGAGACGACGGCTGTCCTGCAGCCACTCCAGTACGCATCGCTAGATGAGAAGGCACGGTAAATGACGACAGAGGACTCGGAGAACAACAAAACGTCGGTTGACAAACCGGAGAATAAGCGACGAACCTGGCTGGTGGGCATTGCGGAAATCGTAGGAGAGCTGCTGATCACTCTGGCCGTGGTCTGCGCACTCTACGTGGTCTGGCAGCTCTGGTGGACCGGCGTGCAGTCCGAGCATCAGCAGTTGGAGACCCGGGCCTCGACCTCCTGGAGCAACCCGGGATTGGGCGACACCCGCAAGGTGGCCAAGCCTCAGAAGGGGAATCCGCCTGTGCAGCCCAAGCAGGCCTCCGAGGGTGAACTGATAGCCCAGGCCTACATTCCTCGTTTTGGGCAGCATTGGGAGCGCAACGTGGTTCAGGGCACGTCGCCCCGAGAGCTGGCCTACGCGGGACTGGGGCATTACCCCAATACGCAGATGCCGGGCGAGATGGGCAACGTGGCCATTGCCGGGCACCGCGCCGGTTATGGTGAACCGTTGGGCCATGTGGATGAGCTGCGAGTGGGCGATGCCATCGTCCTGCGCACCAAGGATTACTGGTACGTCTACCACTACACCCGCTATAAGATCGTCGCAGCCAGCGAAGTCAGCGTTATCGCTCCCAACCCCTATTCGCCCAAAGAGGCTCCTGATCGGCGCATGATTACGCTGACCACCTGCGAGCCCAAGTACACAACGGCCACCCACCGCTGGATCAGTTGGGGCGAATTCGACTACTGGGCCAAGGTGTCCGACGGAGTGCCCAAGGAACTGCTGGGCGATCGCGGCAGCAATGTGGCCTTTGCAGACGACAAGGGTTCGGTCATGGCCAAGCTGGGTTCTCTGCAGCCGGTCTTCCTGGTTTTGGCAGCAGCCTATCTGATCATCTACCTGGCGGCCCTGGCTGCCTGGCGTTACCCCCTGCTACGGCAGATTCGCAAGGGCGAGAAGCCTCAGCCCATGATCAGCCTCTACGGCTGGCTCCTGCGGCACCAGTCCGGCATAGCTCCGATTCGGTGGCTTCTGCTGATTCTGCTCTTGCTGGCTCTGGCCTGCGCCCTGATGGAATGGGGCTTCCCGTGGCTGGCCAGCAACGTGCCCATGCTCAGACAGATGTCCAACTACTCCACCTTCTGACCCAGGCGGCATAGAAGGGCGGCGGGGCCGCAGAATCCAATGTGATCCTGCGGCCCCGCCGCTTATTGATGCCATAACTTTGCCGACTGCCGGAAGCGGCTGTCCAAGGTTCATCTAAGACACTCCGGTGGCCATGGTCCGATGGCCACCGCCTAGCAGCCATGTTCTGTGGTCATAGTCCTGACGGCACAGTCTGATAGGTGCAGTTATGCTCATCCCATATTTGCTCTGCCCAGTTATAAGACTAACGATATGGCCCGGCGGCAGGGCTGTGACCGCCGGGCCATATCGTTAGTTGGTGGAGCTGACGGTGGTCACCGTGATGGGGGTGTTGTCGTCCACTCTGCTGCCGGCTCCGGGGCTGACTGCGGTCACCGTGTCCGTGTCCTTGCCGATGGAGGTGATCCTGTCGGCGCTGACGCCGCTGTTGGTCAGTTTCTGCCGGTAGCTGCCCAAGGTCTCGCCCTGGGAGAAGGGCGGGATGCGGATGGCTGTGGTCAGGGTGATGTTGTCCTTGGACTTGTCGAAGGAGGAACCTGATGTGGGGTCCTGGCCGGTGACCTCGGCGTTGTCGTTGTTGGGGCCGTTGACCGTGATATTGACCCCCTGTCCCAGGGTGCGCTTGGCCTCGCCCAGGGTCATGCCGACGTAGTTGCCCAGCTGCATGCCGTCGCTGACGGTGACCGTGATCATGGCTCCCTGCTGGATGGACGATCCGGCAGCCGGATCGGTGCTGATGACCATATCCTTGGCCACAGTGTTGGAGGCCTGCTCGCGGATGGTGATGTTGAAGTGCAGACTCTGCAGGATATTGGTCGCGTCGTCCTTGGTCTTGCCAGACAGATCGGGCACCTTGGTCATGCCCGAGGAGATGTAGATCAGGATGCTGGTTCCCTTGGCCACGCTCTGACCTGCGGCGGGATCCGTGCGGGTCACATGGTCCTTGGGCACATCCTGGCTGTCTTCCACAGAGGCGGCGGGGGAGACTTTGAATCCGGCCTTCTCCAGGGCCCTGCGGGCCTCCTGCTGGGTCATGCCCTTGACGTCGGGGATGGCGGTGTCCTTGGGCCCGGAGGAGAACCAGACGGTCACTGTGGAGCCCTTGGGAGCCATGCTCCCGCCCTTGGGGCTCTGCTTGGTGAAAGTCCCCTTGGGCTCGGCCGAGTCGTTGTCTTCCTTCTCCTGGTAGCGGAAGCCTGCGGCGGTGATCTTCTCACGGGCAAGAATCCGCGACATTTGCGCGTTGATGGTGGGTACCTCAGCCATCGGATGACGGTTTCGGCTTAAGACATTCCATGCGCCCAGGCCGGCGAGCACCAGGACCAAAGCCGCCACAATGGAGCCGATGATGATTTTCTTGCGCCGTTTGGACTTCTGCTGGTCGGCCCTGGCGGCCGTGCGCTCAGCTGTGGTTACGCCGGTGGCAGCAGCCGGGTTGAGTGGGTCCTGGACGGGGTTGAAGGCCTGGGTGGCGGCCGTCTCCTCTTCAGTCAACGGCATGGTGGCCGTTTCGGTCCCCTGCTCGGCATCCTTGCGGGCCTTGACGTTGGCCAGGTCGGTCAGCGGGTTGAAGGCGGCAGCCACCGGGGTCCCGCCATTCATGAAGGCCAGGATGTCGCTCTTGAAGGCAGATGCCGTGGCGTATCGGTTCTGGCGGTCCTTGGCCATGGCCTTGGCACAGATGGAATCCCACATCTTCGGCAGACCGGGCACGATGGTGCTGGGCGGGGTGGCCACCTCGGTGACGTGCTGGTAGGCGATGGCCACGGCCGAATCCCCGTTGAAGGGCGGTCGCCCGGTCAGCATCTCGTAAAGGACGCAGCCGGCCGAATAGAGGTCGGAGCGCATGTCCACACTCTCGCCGCGGGCCTGTTCGGGGCTCAGGTACTGAGCTGTGCCCACCACGCCCTGGGACTGGGTCATAGTGGCGGCAGAGTCGTCCATGGCCCGAGCGATGCCGAAGTCCATGACTTTGACGATGCCCTGCTCCGAGATCATGATGTTGCCGGGCTTGATGTCCCGGTGGATGACGCCCATATGGTGGGAGTAGTCCAGGGCGCTCAGCACGCCCAGCATGACCTGCTCGCTGTCGCGCTGGCTCAGGGCGCCGTTCTCCTTGAGGATGGACCGCAGGGTCTGGCCCTTGACGTACTCCATGACAAGGTAGGGTACCCGCTCATGGTTGCCCTGGTCGTCGGTCAGTATCTCCTCGCCCGAGTCGTAGATGGAGACGATGTTGGGGTTGTTGAGCAGGGCGACCGAGTGGGCCTCCCGCCGGAAGCGCGATAGGAAGACCTCGTCGTTGGCCAGATCGGACCGCATGATCTTGACCGCGACAGTCCTTCCCAGACGCGTATCCACAGCCTTGTGGACCTCGGCCATGCCACCGCGTCCGATCAGCTGTCCCAGACGGTAGCGTCCGTCCGCTAGGGACGGCGGCAGTGTGATGCTCATAGGGTATCCCCTCCGTTCGTCGCTTCAAGGCCGCGCTGTGCGCTTCCTCCTCCATGGTGCCCCCAGAAGGGCCTGAAGATGTCTTTTGCCGCGTGCGGCCTGCTCATAATGCGTCGAGGCATGGGTGCGCGCGGGTCGATGACCTCAGTCTCGCCCAGCTGCTGGTCCAGCAGTCGCTGTTCGATCCTGGCCAGCGTGTGCGAGACCACCAGAGCATTCGCCGGACGGTCCCGCGGGTCCTTGGCCAGCATGGACATGACGAAGTTCATGAGTTGGTTGTCCACCGAGTCGGGCAGCGGCGGCACAGGGTCGTTGACGTGTGCTGCGGCGATGTCCACAGGGGTGGCGCCAGTGAAGGGTCGATGACCGCAGAGCCCCTCGTAGGCCACTATGCCCAGGGAGTAGATGTCGGACTGGGGGGTGGCCTGGAGGCCCTGGGCCTGCTCAGGCGAGATGTACTGGGCCGTGCCCACCACCATGCCGTCCTGGGTGATCTGCCCCTGGTTGGTGGAGTAGGAGACCCCGAAGTCGGTGATCTTGACCTCGCCGGTGTCGGAGACCATGATGTTGGCCGGCTTGACATCCCGGTGGATGACCCCATGGGAGTGGGCCACATAGAGCCCTCGGGCCGTCTGGATCAGGATGGGCAGCAGCTCGATGGGGTCCAGCGCGCCCCGGTCCCGGTAGATGTCTGCCAGGGATTGGCTGGGCACATATTCCATGATCAGGAATCCGATGCCGTCGTGCTCGTAGTACTCGAAGAGGGCGGCGATGTTGGGGTGGGCCAGGTTGGCGGAATTGTGCGCCTCGGCCCGCAGCCTCAGCAGCCTGGACTCCTCGTTGGTCAGGTCTCCGCGCAAGGCCTTGATGGCTACAACGCGGCCCAGTTCGATGTCATAGCCCTTCCAGACCTCGCCCATGCCCCCTTGGGCCAAGCGGCGGTCCAGACGGTACCGTCGATGGATGAGCTGTCCCTGCACCAGTTTCACTTGGCAGCCTCCTGCATGACGCGTTTCATGATCGGCCCGGCGACATCTATGCCATAGGAGGAGACTCCATGAACCACGACGGCTACGGCTACCTTGGGTTTGTCGGCCGGGGCGAATCCTATCATCCACCCGTCATTTGCCGTATTGTCCGCGCCGATCTGTGCCGTGCCGGACTTGGCGGCCACCTGCATGCCGGGGATGGCCAGACTGGGGTAGCTCTTGGTGGTCACTGCCTCCATCATGGTGGTCAGGGCCTTGGCGGTATCCGACGAGAAGGCCTGCGAGTAGACCGAAGGTGTCGTCTCGCTGATGACGCTCAGGTCGCTGGAGCGCACCCGGTCCACCAGGGTCGGCTGCATGAGCTTGCCGCCGTTGGCCACTGCGGCGGCAGTCAAGGCTGCCTGCAGGGGAGTGGACAAGGTGTCTCCCTGGCCGATGGAGGCCAGGGCGAGCCGGTCCTGGGACTGGTCCTCGGGGAATTTGGAGGCCACGGCCTTCATGGGCCGTCCTGTGGAGTTGGTCCCGTCCAGGGTGATGGTGGACCCGTAACCGAACTTGCGGGCCTGCTCGGCCAGCGTTTTATCCCCCAGGCTGACACCCAGCTGGGCGAAGGCGGTGTTGGAGGAGTATGCCAGTGCGTTCTCCATGCTGATCTTGCCGTTGACCCCGTTGCCCGTGGCTGTGGCGTTGGTCAGGTTGTAGTTGGTGCCGGGCAGGGTGTATGAGGCCCCGGCCGGCAGCTGGCTGTCGGGGTGGTACTGGCCGGACTCCAGGGCGGCTGCGGCCACGACCACCTTGAAGGTGGACCCGGGCGGATACAGCTGCGAGGTGGCCCGGTTGAGCATGGGATTGTCAGAACGGGAGGCCAACTTCTGGTAGGCCTGGGAGGCGTCGGCGCTGTCGTGGGCGGTCAGGTCGTCGGGGTTGTAGCTTGGTGTGCTGACCATGGTCAGCACACGGCCGGTGGAGGGTTCGATAGCCACCACCGATCCGGACAGGTTGCCCAGCATGTTGTAGGCGGCTTCTTGCATCTTGGGATTGATGGAGGTTTCGATGGAGGCACCCTTGTTCTGGGTTCCAGTGAAGAGGGATTTGAGTCGATCCATCCACAGACTGTCTGACTGGCCGCTCAGCAGACGGTCGCGTGAGGCCTCGATTCCCCGGTCTGCCGGGCTGGTGATGGAATAGTAGCCGGTGATAGGCGAGTAGGCGGCACCCTTGTGGTAGCGCCGCTGGTATTGGAAGGAGTCGTTGATGGGATCGGACTGGGCCATGACGGCGCCGTCCGAGGTCAGGATGGCCCCCCTGGGTGCTGCGTACTCATGGTAGAGGGCGCGCAGATTGCGGGGGTCCGAGTTAAGGCTCCCTGCCCTGATCACCATGATGACAGAGCTGGAAAGCCCCAGGATGACGAAGAGGACGATGACGGCGTTGAAGAGTTGACGCAGGGCTTTGTTCACTGTCCGCCTCCTCGCACCTGGCGGACGGGGATGCGGCCGGTGGCCGGCAGGTCGGTCTCCTCATCCTGATCGGTCGGCTCGTCCGGCTCGGCATGACGACCGTGGGCTTCTTGATCGTCGGAGTTCGAATCAGAGTCCGAGTCGTCCTGCCCGCTGCGCTTGCTGGTCTCCTGCTGGCGCAGGACGGCCAGGGCCTCGTACTTGAAGGTGTCCGAGCTGACCTCCGGCGCAGGCTTGTTGGCCGCGTTGGAAATGATGATCAGCAGGACAGCCAGGATGCAGTTGGCCACCAGACTGGAGCCGCCCGCCGCCATGTAGGGCATGGTCAGGCCAGTCAGGGGGATGACCAGAGTGATGCCGCCCACCACAGTGAAGACCTGGAAAGCCATGGTGAAGACCAGACCGGAGGCCAGGAGCTTGCCGAAGCCGTCCTTGATCTTCATAGCCGTGATCATGCCCGAAGCCACGATGACCAGGTAGAGGGCCAGAACCACCAGCAGGCCGCTCAGCCCCAGCTCTTCGCCCACCGATGTATAGATGAAGTCGGAGTTGGCCAGAGGGGTGATCCAAGGGCGTCCCTGGCCCAGGCCGGTGCCGGTCAGCCCGCCGGCAGCCAGGCCGAAAATGCCGCGTACCAGTTGGCCTGACCCGCCGAAGGCCTTGCCGAACTCAGCATCGCTGAAGGGGTGCAGCCAGGCATCCACGCGGGCGCCTACGTGGGCGAAGACCATGGAGGCGGCCACCGCCCCGATGACGAAGAAGACGGCGCCGATGGCGATCCAGCTGGTGCGGCCCGTGGCCACGTAGAGCATGGAGACGAACATGGCGAAGTACATCAGCGAGGTGCCCAGATCATGCTGGATGACCAGGACGGCCAGCGAAATAAGCCAGACGATGATGATGGGGCCCAGGTCCTTGATTCGGGGCATCCGCATGCCCAGGACCTTCTTGCCGCCCACAGCCAGCTGGTCTCGGTGGTCGAACAGATAGGCAGCAAAGAAGAAGGCCAGGAAGAGCTTGGCGAATTCGCCGGGTTGCAGGGTGTGCGACCCTACGCCGATCCAGATGCGGGCGCCGCCGATTTCGCGGCCGATTCCGGGCAGCATGGGCGACAGGAGCAGGACCAGGCCCACCACCATGCTCACATAGGAGAAGCGTCGCAGCAGTCTGTAGTCCCGAAGCAGCACCACCAGCAGCCCGCACAGGACCAGAGCCAGACACAGCCAGATAAGCTGGGTGAAGCCCACTCGTGTGGGCTGACCGATCCGGGCGTTGCGCAGATCCATGCGGATGATCAAAGTGATGCCTAGGGAGCTCAGGATGACGATGCTGGGCAGGATGGCCTGGCTGCCGTAAGGCTGGAAAATCTCCAACAGGACCCAGAGGGCGATGAAGAGGGCGGCAGTGACTGCCAGCAGGGCGGCGTAGTCCCCTGGGAAGCGGCCCGCAGCCCGGGCGAACATCTGGAAGAAGCCGATGAACCCCACAAGCAGGGAGAAGAGCAGAAGGCCTATGCGGCGCAGACGGGTGGTGATCATGACTACTGCCGCCTGCTCTGGTCGGTTTCCGACGGTGAGGGCGAGGTTGACGGGGAAGCCGCTGTCTGGTCGGACTCGTCCTTGCCCTCCTTTGCGCGCTCGCGCTTGAGGTCGCCGGCCTCCTTGCGGATAAGACGGGCGTGCTCTTGGGCATCATCCATGCTGGAGACGGTGATGCCCTCTTCCAATTGGTCGCGCCAGGATTGGGGAAGCCCCTTGACGGCGATGTCCGTGGTCTGCACCGGGTGGGACAGCGAGAGGGCGAAGGCCTTGGTAGGCACGCCCTGGTAGATGACTACACGGCCCTGGTCCGCGCCCAGGTAATACTGTTCCTGGCTCCAACGGTAGGCAGCCGCCGTGCCTCCGGCCAGTGCCAGGATTACCAGGGTGATGATGCCGGCCAGGATCAGCCGAATCCGCCGATGCCGCGAACGCTGGCGCTTGCGCTGCTCCAGATGCTCCTTGTGGATGGCGTTGGCCACATCTGGGTCGTAGGGGTCGGCTGAGTCCGAACCGTCCTTCTTGTGGACGACGGGGATCTCGCTGGTGTCGGGCACATGCCGTTCGCCGCTCTCCTCGCGGGCAGCCGAGGGCTGGGCGGTGCGGCCATCGTCCTCCTCGCCCTCCTGCTTGGCGGCATCCCGGTCCTGGGTCAGATCGGCGGCCCGCTTGGCGGGCGATTCCCGGGACTCGTCACGCAGGTGCGGTGCGGCCGCTACGGGCTCATCCAGAATGTCGGCCAGGGCCTCCAGGTTGGAGCTGGCTGCGCCGCCGACCAGAGGGGTCTGATGGGGCAGGTCGAAGGCATCGGCATCCAGGGCCAGAGTGGCATCGGCGATGACCACGGTCACGTTGTCGGTGCTGCCGGCCTTCAGGGCGAAGGTGACCAGCTGCTGGGCGCACTCCGCTTGGTCCGAGACGGAGGACAGCACCTCGGCGATGGTCGAGTCCTCCAAAACGCCGCAGAGACCGTCCGAGCAGATCATCCAGCGGTCTGCAGGCAGGGCCTTGGAGATGGAGATGTCCGGGCGAGGGTCGATGTCGAAGTCACCCAGGACCCGCATGACCACGTTGCGCTGAGGGTGGTTGCGGGCCTCAGCCGGGGAGATGCGGCCGGTGTCGATCAGATGCTGCACGTAGGAGTGGTCCTGGGTCATCCGGATCAGCTTGCCCTCCCGCAGGAGGTAACCCCGGGAGTCCCCGATATGGGCCAGCACCCAGGAGTCGTCGGCCAGAGCCAGGGCCGTGACCGTTGTACCCATTCCTGACAGGCGGTGTTCGCGCTTGGCCTTGCCCACGATGGCGTCATGAGCCGCGATGACCGAGGTCTCCATCATCCGGGCCAGGGACTGCACGTCCTGCTTCCGGTCGTCGCGTTCGATGTGGGCCAGGGATCGGATGGCTATGGTTGATGCCGTGTCCCCCCCTGCGTGGCCGCCCATGCCGTCGCACATGGCCACCAGGCGTTCGCCGGCGAACGCTGAATCCTGGTTGTTGCTGCGCACGTACCCTACGTCGGAAACCGCCGTGGAGTAGAGGAACAGCTTTTGGCTCGCTTCGTTCCTGGTCATGGGCGGCTACCTCAATTCGAAGGTGGTGGCTCCGATGCGCACGGGAACCTCCGCCGGTAGGATTGTCGGCGCCGTGATTTTCTGACCCGAGACGACGGTGCCATTGGTGGATCCCAGATCTTCGATGGCCCATCGGCCCGATGCGGGATCCTGGTAGACCCGCGCGTGATGACCAGAGACAAATTCGTCGTCCAGCACCAAGGTGTTCGAGGAGGAACGGCCCAGGGTGATGGGCCGTCCTGACAGTGGCGTGGAGGAGCCGGCCAGGGGTCCGTCGATGACCACGAGCAGGGAGGGCTCGTCCCTTGCGGGCTCTGTCTTGCTGACCGGGGCGATAGGCACGGATCTGGCGCTTGCCGGCAGCTTGCGCTGGGCTGCGCGTTCGCTGCGTCTACGGGAGTGCGAAGTTTTGGGGCTGAAAGTTTCGATGTCTTTGCGGAGTGAACGGATGGCCAGCCAGACGAATACCCATAGCAGAGCCAGGAACCCGTATTTGAGGATGGCGAATGTCAGTTCAGTCAGCATAATGATTCGACCTTACTTCAAGGCCTGGGCGACTTACGAATCCTGTTCCTGCGACGATGCCCAGTAGAGGATGCGGGTACGGCCGATGGTGATGGTATTGCCGTCCAGCAGGGTGGCTGCGGGAACCTGATGTCCCTCCACATAGGTGCCGTTGGTGGACCCCAGATCACGGGCTACCACGCCCTTGTCGGTGATCTCGATCTGCAGGTGTCGGCGGGAGATGCCTGCGTCGTCGATGACGATGTCGCAGGAGGATCCACGGCCGATGGTGGTGATGGGGGCGGTCAACAGGTACTGGCGGCCGTTGATCTCCAGAACCGGGCAGTCCTTGGACTCTTCGGGGGTGGTGACGGGTGCCGCGTTGCCCTGGACCGACTCGGCAGACAGGTGGAAGTCGCCCTTGTTCAGGTTGAGGTCCTCCTCGAAAATGACCACGACCGGGCCGACGAAAGCATAGTGCTGGCTTTCGGCATACTTGGTCAGGTTGTCTGCCAGTTCGTTGGCCAGAGCCTCCGAACCCCACTGCTCGATGCGGTCGAAGTCTGGAGTGGATAATCTGAATCGATACTCGTTGGGCGCCACAGTGCGGTCGCGACCGACGGGCATGGCCTGTGAGTCTATCTCACGCTCGAGGGCGCTCGACAGGTCGACGGGCTGTAGGTCCTTGGAGCCGAACTTCGAGAAGACACCGTTAACGGCGCCTTCCACGCTCTTCTCGAAACGATCGAGAACGCTCATAGTCATCCCTTTCCATATAACCCTTTCATAGTACGTGACACTGCTGGAAGGGGGTAATGGGCGGTCGGATGCTTGCAATTTCTTCAATGAACAGGTTCGGACGAACGCGATTTTCAAGCATGAATAAGGCCCGTGGCCACAATGGGCCAGGGGCCTTTGACCTTCGATCCTCATGGGTCAGGCCGAAGCCTGCCGACTCACAGAGTCAGCTTGCGACGCAGACCCAGGGTGATGCCGGCGCTCAGGCAGAGGCCAGCGGCAATGGCCAGAGGGGCCACAGCATCAGCGCCGGTCTTGGCCAGAGCGTTGTTGGTCTTGGCAGCCTTGACAGCCGGATCCTTGGCGGCGGCCTTGCCGGTTGCTTTGTCGGCGGTCTTGTCGGCGGTCTTGTCGCCGGCCTTGGCAGGTTCCTTGGAGCTGCCAGCCGGGTTGGTCTCAGCAGGCTGAGCAGGAACGGTCGCCTTGGTGTACTTGGCTACGAAAGTGGCATCTTCAGAGAAGACGGCTTCGGGATTGAACGCTGCGTTGCTGTCAGCGCTAAACCATCCTTCGAAAGTGTAGCCGGGGTAGTTGGCCGGGGCGCCCGGCTGTACCGCCAGCTTGTGGCCCTCGCCAGTGTACAGCGTCTGCGTAGCAGGTTCGTGGTCGAGGTTGGTCGGGTCCTGAGCGATGAAAGTGATTGCATTGGCTTGGTCCCATTTTGCGAAGACAGTGGTGTCCGCCGTAAAGGGCTTCGTGAAGTCGACTGTGTCAGGACTCATCGGTATATAGGTCCAGCCGGCGAGAGTCCAAGGCTTGTCGGGCGACTGCGAATCCTGCATGGAATCAGGTACTGGTATGTTAGTGGGGATCTTGCTTTTATCCAGTATGCCCTGATCGTTGGTCTCTACACGAATCTTGTGAGCGCTTTCTGCGTTCTCTGGATCGCCGACGAAGGTGATCTGGTAGGGGGCGGACTTGGCCTCGGCCCCCTTGTTGCCCTCCACAGCCTGGGCCACGGTAGGCAGCAATGCCAGGCCGCCGGCCAGGGTGGCGCCGGCAGCGAGCACCGCGCATGCGCGTTTAAAACGAACCATCATGTTCATTGGTTACCTCTATTTTCTCTATTGTGGATTGCTCCCCATGTGCAGTCATGGTGTCCTACCTTGACACCCCTATCCCCTGGGAAGCAGGGATTATCGGCCAGTCATTGGCGATAAAGCGATATTATTTTATCGCAGGGAGTGGCCATCGGCTGGTCGTAGTCCGGCGGTACGCCTTATCCGTGATACAAATTTCCCATGTAGAACGATTGACGTCTGCTGCTGGCCAAGGTGGCGCATTGCGGTTGGGGCTGATCGAATTCCCCTTTGGCACCTAGGCGCTTATCATCGTGGCAGACGCAAGATCATGGTGATCATGTCAGAGATATTCGAGGAGCGAGCATGACCGAAGAGGTGGATCGGGCAATGGAGGCATATCCGCGGGTCAAGGCCCGGACCCTGCGGTTCACCTTGGGCGCGCCACGGTCGGTCTCGGCGGTGGGGGATGGCTCACGTGCCGTCTTTCTGCGCTCGGACGGGCCTGAGGATCTGGTGACCGGGCTCTGGCTGTCTGTCTTTGATCAGGAGGGCCGTCATCATGAGGTGCTCCTGGCCGACCCCAGGGCTCTGCTGGAGGATGCAGACATGGAACATGTGCCGGCTGCCGAGCTGGCTCGGAGGGAGCGTTCGCGAGAAGGCGGCGAGGGCATTGTCGACTACAGCGTGGATGCTGCCGGGGATCGGGTGGTCTTTGCCCTTGGTGACCGACTCTGGCTCTCGTTGATCGCCCCAGATGGTCTCACTGCCTCCACGCGGGCCCTGAGCTTGGAACACAGCGATTTGGCTGTGCTCAATCCAGTCATCAGCCCGGACGGCACCATGGTGGCCTATACGACTGGTGACCAGCTGATGGTGGTCGCCATCGGTCAGGATGCCGGACAGGACCGTGAACGGGCTGTCCTGGCCCTGCGTCCCGGCACCGATGACCGGATGCTGTTGGGGCTGGCCGAGTTCGTGGCTGGCGAGGAGATGGATCGCTATCAGGGGTTCTGGTGGTCGCCGGACTCCCGAGCCTTGCTGGTCGAGCACACGGATTCCTCCGACGAGCCGATCTGGTACATCAGCGATCCGGCCAATCCCCAGGTCGGGCCGCGCGCCCGGCGGTATCCCCAGGCTCTGACGTCCAATGCCCGTGTCGGACTGAGCCTGGTCCTCCTGGGTCAGGACGATGCCCATCCCTGGGTGGGCGAGGTGGACTGGGATCATCAGGCCTTTGAATACCTGGCTGTGGTCCGCTGGCAAGAAGGGCATCGGCCGCTGCTGCTGGTTCAGAACCGTCGGCAGACCGAGGACAGGATCCTGGAGGTACAGGTGCCGGATGATCGCCAGGGTTTGGATCGGGGACAGGACATGACCTTTCTTGATTCCGATGCAGCGCCCAAGGTGGCTACCAGGGTGATGCAGGAGCATGGCAATGACCAGTGGATCGACCTGGTGCCCGGGTTGCCGGCCTATCGGCCCCAGGGCGGGCTGGTGGACGCCTTCATTGACGTAGAAGCCGACACCACGAGACTGCGCTTGGATGGAAGGGTATTCTCCCCGGCTGGCTGCCAGATTCGGCGGGTGCTGTCTGTGGAGGATCGCGATGTGTTGGCGGTGGTTTCCACTGATCCCCGCAGCTTCGACCTGATGCGCCTGAGCTATGACGGTTCGATCCATGTGCTCAACCGGCTGCCCGGAGTGTGGTCCGCCTCTCGGGCCGGTCATGGCATCGTGGTCAGCGGCCGGACTATGGCCTCGGCGCATGGGCAGGTGCGCCACTGCTATCTGGGTGCTGATGGAGATCTGGACCGCCTGGGGGCCGAAGGGCTGGGCCTGGTGAGCAAAGCCCGCTCTGACGGCAACGTAAGATCCGCTGGTGGCTCCAGTGCCTCAGGCCGGGTTGGCGGTCGGCAGGAGCACCATGATCGTCCTGATCGCCGGGCCATGGATGCCGGCCATATCAATAGCCAGGGTGCCATGTGCGCCGTCCTGGCCGATGTCAGCAGTGATCCCGGATTCATCCCCAACGTGGACTTCGTACGCATGGGCCAGCGCGAGCTGTTTGCAGCCATCGTCAGGCCGTCTGAATCCAGTCCCTACGCCAGCGCCGACAGCCTGCCCGTCCTGCTCAAGCCTTACGGCGGTCCAGGCGCCCAGCAGGTGGTTTTCAACCAGTCCTACTACTGGGAGTCCCAGTGGTGGGCGGATCAAGGCTTCCTGGTTCTGACCGTCGATGGCCGGGGTACGCCGGGTCGTGGGCCTGCCTGGGATCGGGCCATCTTCGAGGATATGGCCCAGGTGACTTTGGATGACCAGCTTGAGGCTTTGAAGGCTCTGCCTGATTTCGCTCCCGAGGCCGACCTGGGGCATGTGGCCATGATCGGCTGGTCCTATGGCGGCTTCCTGTCGGCCCTATCGGTTCTGCGGGCTCCCGACCGGATCCATGCAGCCTGTGCAGGTGCCCCGCCCACGGACTGGACCCTTTACGACACCCATTACACCGAGCGCTATCTGGGGATGGACCCGGCCGTTTACCGCCGCAACGGCATTATCGACGATGCGCCTTCGCTGCGCCGCCCGCTGATGCTGATACACGGGTTCGCGGATGACAACGTCTCCGTGGCCAACACCCTGAGGCTCTCCAGCGCTCTCATGGCGGCCGGTCGCCCTCATACGGTCCTGCCGCTGACCGGCATCACCCACATGACCAACGACGAGACTGTGGCCGAAAACCTGCTTATTGTGCAGCGGGACTTCCTACAGGAGGCCCTCATGAACAAGACGGACTGACGGAAAGGCTGCTTGGGCTAACGCTCTGCTGGCGGTTGCTTCCGCTAGATTGGAGTTGTGCATATCCAACGAAAGCCTGACCAGGATCCAGGTCCCGAACGCGGATTCCGGCTTCCTCGTAGCTGGGGTTTGGCGGTCTCGGTGCTCTGCCTAGGTCTATTGGTCGGGCTTTCCTCGGGCCTGCTGGCAAGGTTCTTTGAGCTGTCTCAGGTCGGCCTGCTGGGTTTCGCTGAGACCCCAGGGGCTCCCACGGCTGAGGTGGTTCCGCCGATCAGAAGGCTGGCCTCGGTGACCTTGGCCGGGCTGATGGCCGGTCTGGTCTGGGCCTGGCTGCGGACGAGGACCAGGCTGGTTCCCTCGGTCGATCAGGCCGTCAAGGGTGCATCCATGCCCCCGGGTCGGACCGTGGTTCATGTGCTTACCCAGATCTTCTTTGTGGCTGCTGGTGGCTCCATAGGCAGGGAAGTGGCCCCTCGCGAGGCGGGGGCTCTTCTGGGCGGTCTCTGGACCAGGCTGGGACGACGGTTGGGGCTGCGTGATCAGGACGGTCCGCTGCTTGTGGCTTCGGCGGCAGGTGCAGGGTTCGCCGGCATTTACATTGCGCCTCTGACTGGGGCCTTCTTCGGCATCGAGGTGCTGCTGCGGCGGGTGGATACCGAAGTGGTGACGGTCAATCTGGCTATGTCGGCCTTGGCTACCCTGGTCGGCGGATCTATCAAGGGTTTCACCCCTTACTATAAGGTCGGCTCCGATCCCTTCCGGCCATGGCTTATGGCAGTGGTCCTCTTGATCGGACCAGTCATGGGGCTGCTGGGGGCCGGATTCCGCTGGATGACATCCTGGGCAGAGTCCCATAGAACTACTGGCCCTGCCGCCATCTGGCAGCTGACGGGGGTAGCTCTGTTGACCGGGCTGGTCGCTCTGGCTGTCCCCCAGGTCATGGGCAACGGCCGGGCTCTGGCCCAGATGGGCATGGATCAGCTGCTGTCCGTCGGGTTCTCAGGGCTCCAGCTGGCTCGGTCACTTGCCCTCTTGGCCCTCTTTGCGCTGGCCAAGGCTCTGCTGACCACAGCAACCATCCGTGCTGGGGCTTTCGGCGGCACTCTGACGCCATCCATAGCCCTGGGATCCGCCATGGGCGCTGTTTTGGGCCTGCCGCTGGCTTGCCTTGTGCCCGGCCTGCCGGTCTGGCAGTGTGCCGTGATCGGCGCCGCCTCCCTGCTGGCCGCCTCCCAGCAGGCTCCGCTCATGGCCATGGCCATGCTCATGGAGGTCTGCCGCCTGCCGGTCATGGCCTTCATGCCCATGGGCCTGGCTGTGGCCCTGTCGATGGCGGTCTCGCGTCTGTTCGTGGCCAAGGCATAAACCGTCGTCAGAAGCCCTTGCTGCTCTGACGGTCCGGCCTTGCATAGGCATTCACAATCAGCTGACTGGTCTGGGCCGGTAAGGAAGGGTGGCTATACTCAGGCCGGACGTAGGTCCCCGGGAGGATGCAGCCGATCCGAGTGGAGTAGGCCAGTGCTGTGATCCCCTGGACAGACAAGAAGGAGGTTCCTGGCGGTGAAGACCGTGTTGGCCATCTTCAGGCGAGATCTCTGGCGGATACTGCGCAACCCCGTGGCCCTGGTGGTGACCATCGGCGTGGCCGTGCTCCCGTCCCTCTATGCCTGGTTCAATATCATGGCCCTCTGGGACCCCTATAGCAATGTCAGGAACCTTCCCGTGGCCGTCGTCAGCATAGATCGGGGAGCGCAATCCGCAGAGACGGGCAGGATCAACGCCGGCAGATCGGTCATCCAGGAGCTGCGCGGCAATAAAAGCCTGGGCTGGAAGTTCATGGACGATGATGAAAGGGCCATCGAAGAGGTCCACTCGGGCCAGTGCTACGCGGCCATCATCATTCCTGAACGGTTCAGCGCCGACCTGGTCGGCATCGTCGAGGGGGCCGGGAACAGGCCCGCTCTGAACTATTACGTCAATGAGAAGAAAAACGCCATCGCTCCCAAGGTGACCGACACCGGCGCCTCCACCATCGACCAGGAGATCAACGCGGTCTTCGTCTCGGCCGTCAGCGACGCCTTGGCCGGGAAGGTCCTGCAGACCGTCGGCGATGCCCAGGGCGCGGCCGAGCAGAGCCGCAGCCAGGTGGTGGGCGACCTGGGGGAAATTATCGACCAGCTGGATCGGACGGACGGCCAGCTTGACCGGATCGGTTCCACCATGGGCCAGGCCCGGCAGACCGTGGCCGGCTCCAGAAGCGACATCAAGGACCTGCAGAGTCAGATATCGGCCACCCAGGCCACACTGAACAGAGCTCAGAGCAGCATGGCCAAGACCCGCGACGACAGTCTTCGGTTCTCTTCTGCCCTGAACCAGGCCCTGGCGGACGGGTCAGTGCGGCTGTCCAGCGCGGTCACGGATGTGAATACAGTGGCAGGCGGGCTCACCGCCGACCTGAACGCCACCCAGGACAAGGTGGACCGGGTCAATTCCGGCTTGGGTCAGCTGGTCGATGCCAATGGGGAGGCTGTGGACCGGCTCCAGTCGGGTCTAGACCAGTCCGGGCTACATTCTGGGGATCCGGCCTATGAGAGCATCCAGCGGCAGATTGACGATCTGAAAAAGACCAACCAGAAGCAGAAGTCATCCCTTGATGCCTTCAAGAAGAACTCCTCGACGGCTCTGGACTCGGGCAGGCGGGCCGCATCAGACCTGAGCTCGGCCATGACCGACACCGGCGGCACAGGCATCAAGGCTCTGGCTGCGGCCAGCCAGAGCCTGGCTGGGACCACCATGCCCAACCTCCTTACCGGGCTGGATGCCCTCAATGCCTCCAACGGCTCTCTCCAAGGTGCCCTGAGCAACCTGGCCACCACGGCCGTCCAAACCGATGCCCTGCTGGATCAACTGGATTCCACCATCGGTCAGGCCCAGTCGACCCTGTCCACCACCAGGGCCTCCCTGGCCTCGGTCAGGTCCGACCTGGAGGGGGTTCGGACCGATGTGGCAGCCCTTGGGTCCTCGGCTGCTTGGAACCGGATGTCCCAGACCCTGGGGTTGAGCCCGGAATCCTTCGGAAAGGCCATGGCCTCGCCGGTGGAGCTGGCCTCGCACACGGTCTATCCGGTCAGCAACTACGGGTCATCCGTGGCGCCCTTCTATACCAATCTGGCTCTCTGGGTGGGTGGGTTCATCCTGATAGCCATCTACAAGCTGGAGGTCGACAAGGAGGGCATCCGCAAATGCACCGCCACCCAGGCTTACCTGGGTCGTTGGCTTCTGCTGGTCTTCGTCGGCTTCTTCCAGGCGCTGATCGCTACAGTGGGCGACCTGATGCTGGGCATCCAGTGCCGCCAACCCGCCCTGTTCGTCCTGGCCGGGGTCTTTGCCTCCTTCGTCTACATCAATATCATCTATGCCCTGGCCGCCTCTTTCAGGCACATCGGCAAGGCCTTGGCTGTGGTTCTGGTCATCCTGCAGATACCTGGGTCCTCGGGCATGTACCCGATTGAGATGATGCCCGACTTCTTCCGCAATCTGAACCCGTGGCTGCCCTTCACCTACGGAATCAACGCCATGCGTGAGACCATCGGCGGCATGTACGGCAACCACTATTGGCAGGACATGCTCCACATCTTCTGGTACCTGCCGGTGGCCCTCCTGATCGGACTGGTGGTGCGGCGGTACCTGCTCAACCTGAATGCCCTCTTCGACCGGCGGCTTGGTGCCACTGACCTGATGCTGACCGAGCAGAACCATTCAGCCGACCGCCGTCTGAGCCTGGGCAGCCTGGCCCGCTCCATCCTGGGCGAGGGCGACTACCGCGCCGTCATAAGGCGGCGTGCGCATCGCTTCCTGGCCCTCTATCCAACGCTGATCCGGGGTGGTCTGGTCCTGGTTCTGCTGCCAGTGCTCTTCCTCATCCTGTTGTTCAGCACCGAAGCCAAGATCGTCATGCTGATCGCCTGCATCGCTTCCATCGTCCTGATAGACGCCTACCTGATCATCGTCGAGTACATCTGCGACAGCTATGTTCGGCAGCTGGGCCTGACCGAGCGTCCCGGCATGGACTTCCTCACCCTGATTCGCCCGCGTCGGCAGGGTCCCTCGGCCATGACCAGGCTGACCACGGCCGTGCGCGAATCAGTCATGAGCCGCGATGAGGAGGACGCTCCCGAGGATGGTGATCGCCGATGAGGAACATCTGGAGGATCCTGCGCAAGGACCTGGCCGATGCCACCAGCAACGTCATCGCCATCATCGTCCTGATGGGCCTGATTATTGTCCCGGCCCTCTATGCCTGGTTCAACATCGCCGCCAGCTGGGACCCCTACAAGAACACCAAGGCCATCAAGGTGGCCGTGGCCAACACCGACAAGGGGTACAAGTCCGACCTGATTCCGGTCAGGATCAACGTGGGGGAGACGGTCACCAGCACCTTGCGGGCAAACGACCAGCTGGATTGGAGGTTCGTCAACCGCGACCAGGCCCTGGAGGGGGTGCGCTCAGGCGAGTACTATGCTGCCATCGTCATTCCCAAGGATTTCAGCGCGGACATGATGACCCTCTTCTCGCAGGACGTGAAGCATGCCAGCCTTGAGTACTACCTGAACGAAAAGAAAAACGCCATCGCCCCCCATGTCACTGAGCAGGGGGCCGACACCGTGGCCACAACCATCGACAAGACCTTCGTCAAGACCGTGGGCCAGGTGGGGATCGACCTGGCCAGCCAGGTTTTCACTTACTCCCAGAGCCCCCAGGTCCAGGATTATCTGGCCAGGGCGACCGGCCACATCGATCAGATGTCACAGCGGCTGACCACTGCCTCCAGTCAGGTGAATGCCTATGCGGGCCTTCTGGATTCCTCCGGAAAGATGATCGACGCCATCGGCAGGATTCTGGGTCGGTCTGACTCCGCCATGGCCGATGCCAGGAAGGCTCTGAACCAGGGAACCAAGGGGTCCAAGGATCTGGGCAAGTCCCTCTCCGGGTCGGCCCAGGCGGTCGACGTTGCCCTTGACCAGGCCTCGGGTGCCTATGACATCATCGGCTCTAAGATCGATGACGCTTTCGACAAGGTGGGCCAGCAGAGCGATGCTGTCAGCAGCCAGCTGAACTATCTGAGCGAGCGGATCAGAGACTCGGCGGCCGACTACGACGGGATGATCGCCAGTCTGGAGGATCTGCGCAGCACTGTGGAATCCGATGCCAATCTGACAGCTGACCAGCGCCAGGCCCTGCTGACCGCCATCGATCAGGCCCAGGCCGGAATGCGCACAGCCCAGGCGGCCCAACGTGACCTGGCCGACCGGATCAGCCAGGCTTCCCAGGCAGCCAAGGAGGGCAATGACAAGCTGGGCGGTCAGCGTCAGGATCTGAAGAACAGGATCGCTCAGGCCCGTGCCTCGGTGGATCAGGTCCGCACCCAGTACCGCAATGACCTGAAGCCTCGCCTGGACGACTTGGCTTCATCCATGGACACCGTGGTCACCTCGACCGATCGGCTGCTGACGGGTCTGGATGGAACCGTCAAGGGCGCCTCTGGGCTGACGGGCCCTATGACCAGGGATATCAGCCAGGCCAAGGACCAGCTGGGTGAGATCTCCCAGCGCCTGGAGCAGGCCTCCAAGCGGCTGACCGACCTAGGGGGACATCTGACCCAGGCTTCGCAGGGCAAAGATACGCAGGAGGTCAAGACTCTGCTGAGCGGGGATTCCGAAACCATGGCCGCCCTTCTGTCCTCACCGGTAGGCATCCATCGGCATGCGGTCTTCCCAGTCATGAACTACGGGTCGGCTATGACCCCCTTCTACACCATCCTCTCCATTTGGGTGGGTGCCACCATTCTGGCGGCCATGATGAAAGTGGCTCTGTCAGACAAGAAGAAAGCCTCCGTCCTGCACCTGGACTCCCTGCAGGATGCATGGAAGAGGGCCGATGACCTGGATGAGGATTCCGAGGGCCGCCGCTCCTGGGGAGACTTCCGCCCCGAGTCGCCAGGCAACGCCCGCCGCTTCGGCCTTCAGCTCTACCAGGAGTACTTCGGCAGATTCGCGGTCTTCGCCCTGATGGCCATCCTCCAGGGCTGCCTGATCGCTCTAGGAGACCTCTTCTACCTGAAGGTCCAGTGCGTCCATCCGCTGATGTTCGTGCTGGTGGCGGTCTTCGCCTCATTCGTCTTCATGAATCTGATCTATACCCTGGTCGTCTCCTTCGGGGACATCGGCAAGGCTATTGCCGTTATCCTCCTAGTCATGCAGGTGGCTGGCTCGGGCGGCACCTTCCCCATGGAGACCCTGCCTGGCTTCTTCCAGGGGGTTTACCCCTTCCTGCCCTTCGTCCATGCTATAGGAGCCATGCAGTCGGCCGTTGCCGGAGCCTACGGCCTGGAGTTCTGGCGGGAGATGGCCACCCTGGCCCTCTTCCTGGTGCCCTCGTTGCTGCTGGGGCTGGTCCTGCGCAAGCCCGTCATCCGCTTCAATGACTGGATCGTCAGAAACCTTGAGAGCACCCGGCTCATGTAGGGCGAGTCCGGCAGAAGGTGGTATAGGGTGAGAGCATGAGCGTCCAACTGGTTGAGGAACGCCGCTACGACCAAATCATGAAGGATCGTGTCCTTCCTGACCTGGCCTCCTGTCGCAGTGACGGATGGATGATCTCCCATGACGGCGGCGAGGACGGGGGAACCCTCCTGGACAAGGCCCATCTCAGCGGCGTGGACCCCTCCCGACTTCTGCATTACGTTTGCTATGACAGGACGCTGTTCCGCAAGGGTGCGGTGGAGTCCGGCTCAGCTCGTGTGCGCGGGGCCGCGATCATCTCCTTCGGTTTTTCGGAATTCGCCGACAAGTACCAGGAGATGGCCTGGTACTTCCTGATGCAGGGGTACTCCGTCTGCGTTCCCGAGCATTGGGGGCATGGTTTCTCTGGCCGCGGTGTGAACGATCCCAGCCTGATCTGGGTGGATCATTGGCAGCGGTATGTGGCGGATCTGGCCGCCTTCTGCTCCCAGGTGGGCCAGCAGTATGCCCAAGACGAGCCCATGGTGCTCTATGCCCATTCCATGGGCGGCGGCGTGGCTGCGCGGATGCTGGAAACCTTCCCCTCCCTCATCGACAAGGCGGTCCTGTCATCACCCATGATTGCGCCGCGGACCGGGTTCATGCCTTCGGTGGCCTGGACGGCAACAAACGCCGCCTGCATGATGGGCCGCTCGCGCAGCATGGTTCCGGGGTTTGGGCCATTCCGCCCCGAGCTGGACATGGGCAAGTACCCCAATGGCAGCCAGGCGCGGGTGGCCTGGGCCCATAAGTTGCGGGCCCAGGAACTGCACTACCAGACCAGTGCCGCCACCTTCGGCTGGGTCAGGGAGAGTCTGGAGATGAGCC
Organism: Bifidobacterium sp. B4079; assembly: GCF_026537385.1. Classification (NCBI taxonomy): domain Bacteria; kingdom Bacillati; phylum Actinomycetota; class Actinomycetes; order Bifidobacteriales; family Bifidobacteriaceae; genus Bifidobacterium; species Bifidobacterium sp. B4079. Next base: position 78,211 of record NZ_JAFNMH010000004.1, read on the forward strand.
GGGCCATACTGCGCCCCAACCGGTGCAGCCGAGTGGAGACCCCTCTGCTGCTTTTCCAGGCCCAGCCCGACCGGTTTGTGCTGCCGATGCCCCAGAACCGTTTTGTCGACCAGGTCCAGCAGGGCGGCTGCCAGGCTAAGCTGGTGCGCATCCCGGACAGCATGCACGAGCTCTACCAAATGCCGGACAAGGTCCTGAGGCCTTACTTGGAACGCATCTTCGACTTTTTCGACCAGCCTTGGCAGCTCGCTGACGACCGCTGATCAGATGCCAAACGTACGATCCTACTTGTTGAGCACCTTCTGCGGATCGGCGTCGAAGGTATCGACGCAGTTCTGCGAGCAGAAGTAGTAGGTCTTGCCCTGGTAGTCGCGCTTGGCTGCAGCTGTGTCGGGGTCGATGGACATGCCGCAGACCGGGTCGGTGACCTTCTCTGCCGCTGCCTGATCCTGCTGCATGTCGTCATGATGATGGAAGAGTCCCATCTCGTTTCCTTTCTCTTGGTTGTGTTCTTGGTGTGTGGAAATACTGAGGTCCCTGGTCAGGGCATCCATGTCGATTGGCTCGACCTCCTTGACCGGCCTGGCTTTTAGGGGCGTGTGCCGCAACCTGTTGGCGTTGAGCACCACCGACAGGGAGGAGAATGCCATGGCCGCCCCGGCGATCATAGGGTTGAGTAGAAGGCCGATGAAGGGGTAGAGCACCCCGGCGGCGATGGGGATGCCCAGCCCGTTGTATCCGAAGGCGAACCAGAGGTTCTGGTGAATGTTGCGCATGGTCGCAGCAGAGAGGTCAATGGCCTTGACGGCCGCGTTCAGGTCGCCCGAGACCAAGGTCACGTCGGCGGATTCGATGGCCACGTCCGTACCGGTGCCGATGGCCATGCCCAGGTCGGCCTGGGCCAGGGCCGGGGCGTCGTTGATGCCGTCGCCGATCATGGCCACCTTGTGCCCCTGAGCCTGAAGGGCCTTGACGATGCTCGCCTTGTCTTCAGGGTGGATCTGCGCAACCACCCGGGTGACACCCACCTGCCCCCCGACCTGTTCGGCAGTGCCCTGGTTGTCGCCAGTCAGCATGATGGTCTGGATGCCGCGCTCGTTCATGTCGTGGATGGCCTGCTCGGAGCCGGACTTGACCTGGTCGGTCACGGCCAGGACTCCGGCAAGCTCGCCGTCGATGGCCACGAAGATGGTCGTACGGCCCTGGCCCTCCCAGCCGCGGGCGGTGTCGAAGAGGGATTGCGCGCCTGCCTGGTCTGACGTTTCGCTTTCCAGCTCGATTCCCTTGTCCTCGAGCAGCTTGCGGTTGCCGACAAGGACATGCGAGGTGCCCTTGCATCCTTCGAAGGATCCGGAGGGGAAGGTTGCATCGATGCCTGCCCCGGTGACCGAATCGAAGTCCTTGACCGGGACCAGCTTTAGATTGCGGCCCTTGGCAGCCTGGACGATGGCCTGGGCCAGGGGGTGTTCTGAATCGCTCTCGGCGCTCGCGGCCGCTCTTATTAGCAGGTCCTCATCCATTCCCTGCACGCTCAGGGCATCAGCCAGTTCAGGCCTGCCTTGGGTGATGGTGCCGGTCTTGTCGAGGACGATGGTATCGATGTCATGCGCTCCCTGCAAGGCTTCCGCCGATCGGTAGAGCACTCCGGCACGGGCGCCGCGTCCGGTGCCGATCGTCACGGATAGCGGAGTGGCCAAGCCCAGGGCACAGGGGCAGGCGATGACTAGGACGGAGACCGCCGCCACGATTCCATATACTCCGCGTGGCATGGGGCCGAAGGCCCACCAGGCCACGAAGGTCCAGAGCGCCACAAGAATTACCCCGGGGATGAAGATGGACGATATTCGGTCGGCCAGCTTCTGGATGGGTGCCTTGGAGGTCTGAGCCGTCTTGACCAGCCGGATGATTTGGGCCAGAACCGTGTCCTGCCCTACCTGGGTGGCCCTGTAGCGCAGAGAACCTGTGCTGTTGACGGTGGCTCCGACGAGGGAATCGCCCTCCTGCTTGAGCACGGGCATGGGCTCGCCGGTCACCATGGATTCGTCCACAGAGGATGATCCCGAAATGACCTGACCATCCACCGGCAGCTTCTCGCCCGGATGGACCTGAATCACGTCTCCGACGGCCACATCATCGACGGCGATCTCCTGGGTGGCCTCCCTGCCGTCCTGGTCGGTCCTCACCACGGTGGCTGTCTTGGGCCTCAGTCCGACAAGGGCGCGGATGGCATCACCAGTGCCGCGCCGGGCCCGTGCCTCCAGGATCTGGCCGAGGATCATCAGCGTGATTATGGTGCCCACGGCCTCGTAGTAGGGTTCGCGGCTTCCCTCAGGCAGAAGTTGCGGGGCCACAGTGACCACCAGTGAGTACAGGAAGGCCGTGGCAGTGCCCAGGGCAACCAGGGAGTTCATCTCCGGTGCCCGGTGTGCCAGCGCCAGCCATCCGGTGCGGTGGATGGGCCAGCCCGAATAGAACATCACTGGCAGTATCAGGACCAGCTGGACCCAGGGGTTCATCAGAATGTGGGGCATGGGCAGGAACATGCCGAACATGGCCGGAATGAAGACCGGGAGCGTGAAGACCAGGGCTACGATGAATCGCCTGGTCAGATCGCGGATTTCTGCCGTACGCTCCTTATCCGCCTCGTCCTGGTCGCTGCCGCCATTGGCTTGAGCGGGCTTGGCGGATTCGGTCTGTGGTGAATGCTCGTCTTGCGACTGGCTGCTTCGTGCTTGTTCGGATTGTGCCTCGGCACTGACGGTCGTCGGTCCATCGGTGGCCCGGAGCATCCCGTGAAGCATGTTCATCCCACAGGCGAAGGGGTAGTCGCCGGCCTTGGGTGGGGTCAGCTGGACAGTCGAGGTTTGGAAGGCGGGCAGGGTCTTGTCGATGTTGAAATCGTTGAAGACCACGTGCGAGGAGCATTCCCCGCTCTCCTGGCGGTCGAAGACCAGCTTGACCGGTCGCCCGGCCTGAACCTGGATCAGCTGGGGGCTGTATCCGCCCTTGACTGTGATGTGGACGGTCTGGATGCCGCCCTCATCCTTGGCTTGGGTGGCCTTTCTGGGCGCGAAGAAGTACCAGATGATGCCCGCCGTGATGACCAGGGCTGCGACAAGGACCAGGATGCTGCTCATGTGGTCCACTATACCCCCCTGGGGTATACTGATAGTGGATTTCGAGACGGGTTTCATGGATTCGGGTCGGTCCCGGCTCCGCCATGCAGACCATGGGATGACTAGGAATGGAGTGGATCTTGCCCGGATATGCCAACGACAAAAAGCGGACCATCACCAGACTCCGGCGTGTCGAGGGTCAGGTCAGGGCCATTGAGCAAATGGTGGAGTCGGACGCCTATTGCATCGACGTCCTCACTCAGATCGCCGCCTCGACCAGCGCCCTGAAGTCAGTGGCCCTGACCCTGCTGGACGACCATATGAACCACTGTGTCCGCGAGGCTGCCGAAAAGGGAGGCGAGGAGGCCGACGAGAAGATGGAGGAAGCCTCTGAGGCCATCGCCCGCCTGGTCCGCTCTTGACGACCCTCGTCAGGCAGGCCTAATCCGCCCCGGAATAGCAGTCCATAAGCAATGAGTATAGGCATTCTTCCGGGAATCGCTGGATTTCCGTCTCTCTCCTGTTAGATTGAACCCCAACCCCGGGCCGTCCGGTCCTGGGGAGGAGAGATCGATGAGGGAGAGGCAATGTCGGAAACGAGTTGGGATTGGGCGGCCCTGATAGTGGTCGTCATTCTCTTTGCGGGGCTGGCCCTGCTGAGCAGGAAGACCAAGGTCAACTTCAGTTGGCGGGTCATCATAGCGACGGTGTTGGGAATCCTGGTGGGTGTGGGCTTCTCCGGTCACACGACCTATGCGGGAGCGTTCGGCAACGTCTGGTCCGAGGTCATTTCGGCCCTCGTGGTGCCCCTCCTGCTCTTCAGCATCATCGCCAGCATCAGCCGTATCGGCGGGTCTGGTCGGTTGAAGAACATCAGTCTGAAGACCATCGTTCTGCTCCTGGTCAACACCTTCACGGCAGCCGTGATCGCCCTGATTCTGGGGCTGCTCTTCCAGGTCGGCAAGGGGTTTAACCAGGCCCTGCCCAAGGGGGCCAAGCCCCACGAGGTGCCAGGAGTACTCGATACTCTGGTCGGTCTCTTCCCATCGAATCTGGCGGAAAACTGGGCCCAGAACCAGGTCATTCCTGTTGTGATCTTCGCCATCCTCCTGGCGGTCTCCTTGAACAAGGCCGCCTCGACCCCGCGCGGTGAGCAGAGTGTGGCCCCCTTCAAGGCTTTCGTGGAAGCGGGCAATGTAGTCCTGTCCAAGGCCACTCAAATCGTGATTGGCTTCACCCCCTATGCGGTCCTCTCGCTGATCGCCGCTGCCATCGGTCGCAGCAACCTGAAGAGCCTTCTGCCCCTGCTGGCTGTCCTCTTGGTGGCTTACCTGGGTCTGGCTATTCAGCTCTTCCTGGTCCAACCTCTGATCCTGGCCCTGGTCGGCCGGGTCAATCCTCTGCCCTTCTTTCGCTCTCTCTGGCCGGCGGGCGTGGTGGCCTTCACCTCCGAGAGCAGCATCGGCACCATTCCTGTCACAGTCCGTCAGTTGCGCTCTGCTGGTGTCCCCGAAGAGACGGCTTCCTTTGTGGCCAGTCTGGGAGCCAATCTGGGTATGCCCGGATGCGCTGGGCTCTGGCCTGTTCTTCTGGCGGTCTTCGCCATCAATGCTCAGGGGATCCCTTACTCCCCCCTGCGTTTCGCCCTCCTGATCGTCTTTGCTCTGGTGGTTTCCGTGGGAACGGTGGGCGTGCCCGGCACAGCCACAATCACCGCCACCTCTCTCTTCACGGCGGCTGGCCTGCCCGTACCCTTCATCGCTATCATGCAGCCTATTTCCCAGCTGGTTGATATGGGCCGCACGCTGGTAAACGTGGCTGGTGCCGCCAATACAGCAGTCATCGTGGCCAGGACCGAGAATGAGCTGGACCTCGATCTTTACCAGGGCCGCAAGGTCTTCGACGACCAGGACATCGAAGCAGGCGAGGAGACGCAACAGTCAGGCGACTAGGCCCGGATGCGTTCCATCCCTGCGCACATCAGCAGGAAGGCGCCCACCCCGTGCATGTCGTTGATGCTGGTGGGACGCTGGCAGTATTCCTCATAGCTGCCGGGGCCCGTTCCTACGCAGATGTCACCGATGACGAGGTCCTCTCCCTGCCACTCAAGGCTCTTTATGACCCCCTCATACCCCTTGTTGGCCGCTTTCAGATAGGCCTTGTCCAGAATGCCTTGGTCTACGGCCTTGCAGATGGCGGCCACGAAGAGACATGTGCAGGAGTTCTCGGGCCAGTTGCCCTCTCTGCCGACCTTGTCGAGAACCTGCCACCAACGGCCGTCCGGCCCCTGATGTCGGCAGACGGCGGTCAGCAGGTTGTGGACCAGGCTTCGCAGATCCTCGCGGCCCGGGTGGTCCTGCGGAATCTGGTCGAGTTCATTGACCACTGCCATAGGCACCCAGCCGATAGACCGCCCCCAGTATTCGGGCGAGAGGCCTGTTACGGGGTCGGCCCAGGGCTCCTTTCGATCGGGATCATAGGCGTGCCGCCAGAGCCCGGTTCCGGGTATGCGGGTTTTCTTCTGCATCAGGAGGGCCTGTCTGACGGCCTCGTCCACCAGATTCCTGCGTCCGAAGCGGGTGCCGTATTCCACCATGATGGGGCCGCCCATATAGAGCCCGTCCAGCCACATCTGCCGCGGTGCTCCATCGTTGTGCCAGAATCCGCCCTCGCCGTTCTTCGGATAGGCTTCAAGGTCGTCGGCCAACTGGTCCAGGGCGGTCTTGTACCGGGGGGATCTGAAATGGTCATAGAGAGGGAAGAGGAGGATGCCTGGCTGAATGTCGTCCAAGCATACGGGATCGTGGTTGAGCACGTGGCCCTGGCCATCCATGTTGGATTCGATCCAACCCCTTATGTACTCCAGATAGGATTCGTCATTGTTGATCAGGTAGGTTTGGTGCACCCCAGACAGGAGGACGCCCTGATGGTAGTGGAAATGGCGGATCGGCGGCAGGTCGGCCGGGTTCGGATACGTGCGGCGGAGTGTGTCGACCGCTGCCTGGGCATACTCGAGGGGTGTTGACGGGGTCTGAACCATGGTGCCTTCCTCGTTGATGGGCTGGTTTCATTGGATATCCTACTATTGTGCAGTCCGGCCGTCCCCCCTGGAATTTCGGTCCGGAATGCGGGGAAGACGAGGTTGAAAGCGCCTGCAACTTTCTTGTTGCAAAACTCTTCGCCTGATATTTTGAAGGCAATCCAGCGGCGGTGCCGTTTGGCCGTAGGTCTGCAGATGCGGCGTACTCTACGTAGTTTCCGCGAGCGCAACAGTCGGTGATAAGGAGGTCATCATGGCAGGGTTCTCCATGTCGAGATTCTCTCTGAATGGGAAGGTGGCCTTGGTGACTGGCGCCGTGTACGGAATCGGGTTTGCAATAGCCGCCGCCCTGCATGAAGCGGGCGCAACTATCGTTTTCAATGCTTCAAGGCGCTCATCGGTGGACAGGGGGACCCAGGCCTACAGGCAGGCAGGTATCCCAGCCCGGGGCTATGTCTGCGACGTGACCGATGAGGATGCCGTCACTGACATGGTCGGCCGGATTGACAGGGAGGTCGGCACCATCGATATTCTGGTCAACAATGCCGGCGTCATCAAGCGGATCCCCATGCTGAACATGACTGTCAAGGACTTCCGCAAGGTGGTGGATGTGGACCTCATCGGGCCTTTCATAGTTTCCAAAGCCGTCCTGCCGGGGATGATCGAGCAGGGGCAGGGGAAGATCATCAACATTTGTTCGATGATGAGCGAGCTGGGGCGGGAGACCGTTTCGGCCTATGCGGCCGCCAAGGGCGGATTGAAGATGTTGACCCGCAACATCTGTGCGGAATACGGCGGGGCCAATATTCAGTGCAATGCCATCGGACCTGGCTACATCGCCACCCCGCAGACCGCGCCTCTGCGTGAGCGTCGGCCCGATGGGTCCAGGCAACCCTTCGATCAGTTCATTGTTTCGAAGACCCCTGCAGCCCGATGGGGCGATCCCTCGGACCTTCAGGGTCCTGCAGTCTTTCTGGCCTCGTCGGCCTCGGACTTCGTCAACGGGCAGGTGCTGTATGTTGATGGCGGCATTCTGGCCTATATCGGCAAGCAGCCTCAGTAAGGACGGGAGCCAGAAGCTTCCGGGCTATCTGCCCGAGGGGATGCAGGGGTTCAGACGGGCGATGAAATCAATCAGTGATGAGTGAGAGTAGGCGGAATATGAAAGTAGCGTTGATCAACGAGAACTCGCAGGCCTCGAAGAACGCCCTGATTTTCGCGACCTTGAAGGAGGTCTGTGACCGGAAAGGGCTTCAGGCCTTCAACTATGGCATGTACGGCGAGGAGGGGGAGAGCCGGCTGACCTATGTGCAGAATGGCCTGCTGGCTTCGATCCTGCTCAACAGCAAGGCGGCTGGTTTTGTCATCAGCGGGTGCGGAACCGGTCAGGGGGCTATGACGGCTCTGAACAGTTTCCCTGGCGTGGTCTGCGGGTTGGCTGTGGATCCGACTGACGCCTACTTGTTCAGCCAGATCAATGGGGGCAATGCACTTTCCATTCCCTTCGCCAAGGGGTTTGGATGGGGAGCCGAGCTGAACCTAAAGCTGATTTTTGAGCGTCTCTTTGCCGAGCCAGCCGGTGGCGGCTACCCCAAGGAGCGTGCAGTGCCGGAGCGTTGCAACGCCGGAATTTTGCGTGATGTAAAGAATCAGATCTGCCGTTCGTTGCCGGAAGTGCTGGAGCGGATTGACCAGGGCTTCCTTAAAGAGACCATTTCCGGCGAGCATTTTGCAGAGTACTTCATGGCCAATGCAGAGGATGGAAAGATCAAGGAGATGATTGCTGCCCGCCTGTGAAGCCGCTTGGCCGGCCAAGATGCAACAAGACGCCGTCGACGGGGAAAGCTCCTTGTCGACGGCGTCTTGTTTCGTGCGAACGGAGGGAGTTGAACCCTCACGAGCATCAGCTCACTGCCACCTGAAGACAGCGCGTCTACCATTCCGCCACGTTCGCAGACATCTGGAAAGGTTAGCACGGTTGTCTGCGCGGCGCAATAATGGCGTGTTGGTTCAGCCCTTGGATCCGTGGGCGTAGAACCTGGTCAAGGTCTCCTTCTTGTACTCGTCGAAGTAGCCGCCGTCGATGGACTGGCGGATTTCGTCCAGCAGCCTCACGAAGAAGCGTTCGTTGTGGATGGTGGCCAGCGTGTAGCCGTTGAGCTCATGGGCTCGAAGCAGATGGTCGATGTAGGCCCGGGAGTAGTGGGTGCAGGTGTAGCAGTCGCAGTCCTCCTCGATGGGTCTGAAATCAGCCTTGAACTGGGCGCGCTTGATGTTCCAGCGGCCGCCACGGGTGAAGACGGCTCCGTTGCGGCCGCAACGGGCGGGGGATACGCAGTCGAAGGTGTCTCCGCCGTTCTCCACGCCGGCAAAGATGTCGTCCACAGCCGCGATGCCCAGCACGTGCCTGGGGCGGGGTTCGGGCATTTCGTCGCAGATCCAGGCGCAGGTCTGCCCCAGCAGCCGTTTCTCTATGGCGCCTCCGATGCCCACGCCGTCGAAGTCCAGGGAGGCGATCTGGCGGGCCGCGCGCCGTCGCAGATCCTCGTAGTTGGCCCCTTGCACCACGCCGAACAGGGCCTGGTAGGGCTTGCCGGTCCGCGTCTGGGTCAGCCTGCGATGCTCGTCCACGCAGCGTTTGGCCCAGCGGAAGGTGCGCTCCACCGACTGCTCCTGGTAGGTGCGGGTGTTCATCAGGGTGGTCAGCTCGTCAAAGGAGAACATGATGTCGGCTCCGATGCGGTGCTGGATGCCCATGGAGATTTCAGCCGAGAAGCGGTGCCGGTCGCCGTTGAGCGGGGATTTGAAGGTGACCCCGTCCTCGTCCACGAAGGCCAGGCGCTCCTTGCCTTCAGCGATCACCTGGTCTGACTTCATGCCGGTCACATCCATGGCCAGGGTCTTCTTGAATCCCGCCCCCAGCGAGAGGACTTGGAAGCCGCCCGAGTCGGTGTAGGTGGGGCCGTCCCAGTTCATGAACCGGGCCAGGCCTCCAGCTTGGTCCAGGATGTCAGGGCCGGGGCGTTCGAACAGGTGGAAGGCGTTGGCCAGAAGGACCTGGGCGCCCAGCTGCCGCATCTGCTCGGGCAAGACGGCCTTCATGGCCGCCTGGGTGGCCACGGGGATGAATGCGGGGGTGTGGATGTCTCCGTGAGGAGTGTGGATGATGCCGGTGCGGCCGTAGCGGCGGCCATTGCGTCCCAAGCCTTCCGGGCTGTCAGGCAGGCGGGTCAGGGTCTCGAATGAGAAAGCGGCACGGTCGCCGGGTCGGCCCGGTGCGGCTCCCAGCGGGTTGGTGATCAGGCTCATGGCTCCACTGTATCCAAGACATCCAACCGTCCCGCTGCCGCCCTGTGTATAGTCGATGTGACTTTCATCCAATGTCCAGACAACATTCAGCCTTTCGGCCCTAGACTTAGAAGCAATGCATGCGAGGATCCGCTTCGCCTGTTAGCCGGAAACAGCAAAAGCGCGGGCGACGGGGTAGATTGACAAGCGTGACCGAATAGCAGGCAGCGGCATCGATCCGAAGGAGCAGAAATGGCTGAAGAGCATAAGGCCGACCCTTGGAAGGGCGGCGATGACGGCCAGTCCTGGCAGCCAAGCCACATCGAGCGCGGGGCCGCCGATCAAGAGCAGGAGACGGGAACTTCCGCGGACCAGACCGGCTCTGCTCAGGTCCCCGCGCCAGAAGAAGGGGACCAGAGGCCCACGACACCTATTGCCATGCCTGGTGGCAATGCACGGCCCGCGACTACAGAAAATGCGTCGAATGACAGTAGCGGCACCGGGACCTCAGCCTCCGCCTCCGGTGGCTCGACTGCGGGGCAGGATGCGCAGACGCAGCAGCAGCCTTACTATCGGCCAGCGCCCGAGTATGGTGCTTATGCTCCCGCAGGCTCGCGTCCACCTGCCAACAATCAGGGTCAGCAGCAGTCCAACCAGCAGTCCAACCAGGGGTATGGCTCTGGTCCTCGGCAGGGCTTCTTCGGACAATATGGACAGCCAGGCCAGTTCGGTCAGAATGGCCAGCCTCGCCAGAATGCCAGTCAGAACCCCCAGGGTGGCCGACCCGCCAGCCAGGGGCCCTTCGTGCCCTTCGGAACTGGCGGCCCCAACGGTCGGCCCGGTCCTGCCAACAATGCCGGCAGCAGCATGAGCGGCACGGGCAAGTATGTCTTTACCGCCGTGGTGGCCGCCCTGGTGGCCGCAGCCCTCATGCTGGGCCTGGGCTGGGCGGCTCTGTCCAACGGGTGGATCACCCTGCCCTCGTCCTCCTCGCTCAGCGGGGTCTCCTCTAACTCCTCGGGCCAGGGCACGGCCAAGGTCGAGGGCAGGCAGGCTCCTGACTGGCAGGGCATCAGCAAGCAGGTCTCCGAGTCCGTGGTCTCCATCCAGGTGCAGACCAAGAGCGGGGTCGGGGCCGGATCGGGCGCGGTCTTCGACACCCAGGGCCATGTGGTCACCAACAACCACGTGGTCGATGGCGCCCAGGAGATCCATGTCACCCTCTCCAACGGGCAGATGTACACGGCCAAGGTTGTCGGTACCGACACCACAGCCGATCTGGCCATCCTCAGCCTGGATCAGGCGCCTTCCGACCTGAAGCCAGTGAAGTTCGCCGACTCCGAAAAGCTGGCCGTGGGCGAGAACGTCATGGCCATTGGCAACCCCCTGGGCTACGAGAATACGGCCACCACTGGCATCGTCTCGGCTCTGAACCGCCCGGTCTCGGTCATGGACGAGAGCAATAACAACCCCATCGTGACCAACGCGGTCCAGCTGGATGCGGCCATCAACCCCGGCAACTCGGGCGGCCCCACTTTCAACGCGGCCGGTGAGGTCATCGGGATCAACTCCTCCATTGCCTCCATGGCCTCCTCCAAGTCTGAGGCAGGGTCCATCGGCATCGGATTCGCCATCCCATCCAACCTGGTCAAGCGGATTGCCGATGAAATCATCAAGGACGGCAAGGCCAAGCACGTCTCCCTGGGGGTCACCATCCAGAGCAGCACAGCCCAGGCCGACGGGGTCACCCGCGGCGGCGCCAAGGTCACCAATGTGGTTTCAGGTTCCCCGGCGGACAAGGCCGGCATCAAGGTCGGCGACACCATCGTGGCCTTCAATGGCCATGCCGTCAACAACAACTACTCCCTGCTGGGCTTCGTCAGGGCTGCCGCTTTCGGTGACTCGGTCAAGATCACCGTGGTGCGCGACGGCAAGACCGCCGAGGTGAATGCCACGCTTGACAGCGAGGAGCAGAACGTCCAGGGCAAGCCCAGGACCAACAGGAAGAACTCGGACGGCAGTGGCCAGGACGGTGGCTCCGACCAGGGCGGTTCGGGCGATGACGATGACTCCATGGATCCCTTCCGCTTCTTCTTCGGGCAGTGATCCGGGACTGAACCCAGGGGGCCGCACCCGTCACACGGCGGGTGCGGCCCCCTGTCGTTTCCGCCATCCATCACTGGCTCTGGCGCGGTATAGGCTTGATGTGCAAGAGGACAAGAGAGCTGTAATCCGGCTGCGGTCGACGGATCGACAAGTCCGGATCGGGGAAGTGGTCATGTCAAGAATTCTGCGTTTCGCCAAGAAGGTCCCCATGCTTTGGGTGGTTCTGGCCTGCGGACTGGCCATGGGCCTGCTCTGGCACCCCTATCGCCAGGCTGCCCAATGGCTGGTCGCCGTCCTGGTGGCCGTCTCGCTGGTTGACACCCTCAAGGGGATGATCGATGACGTGCGTCAGGGCCACGTGGGCGTGGACATCCTGGCCGTGGTAGCCATCCTCTCCACGCTCGCCGTTCGGCAATACTGGGCCAGTTGGGCTGTGGTCCTCATGCTCTATTCCGGTGACGCCATCGAACAGTACGCCGGGAACAAGGCGCAGAACAACATGACCGTCTTGGTCCAGGCCGCCCCCCAGGTGGCCCACGTGGTCCAGGCAGATCTGCCGGAGGGGGAGCATACCCTTCCCAAAGAGAGCGACTGGAGCACGGTGGATGTCGATAAGGTCCGTCTGAACGACCTCCTGGTGGTCAAGCCGGGCGAGACCGTGCCCGTAGATGGCGAGCTGATCAGTCCCGCCGCCACCCTGGACATGTCCACCATCAATGGCGAACCCATGCCCCGCAGGCTCTACCAGGATGCCCAGGTCATGTCCGGGGCGGTCAATGGTTCGGGCACCTTCCTGATGCGGGCCCGGCAGCTGGCCCGGGATTCCCAGTACCAGCGAATCCTCAACCTGGTGCGCTCCGCCCAGAACTCGCGTGCTGCAGTCGTCAGAACAGCCGATCTGATGGCGGTGCCCTTCACTGTAGTGGCCTTCATCATCGCCTGCGTGGCCTGGATCATCTCCGGAGCGCCGACCCGGTTCGCCCAGGTTCTGGTCCTGGCCACCCCCTGCCCTCTGTTGATCGCCGCTCCTGTGGCCTACATGGCCGGGACGGGAAGGCTGGCCAAGGCGGGGCTGCTGATCAAGACCCAGGACGTGATTGAGAATCTGGGCCGGGTTTCGCACATTTTCTTCGATAAGACCGGCACGCTGACCGTCAGACGTCCCCAAGTGGTTCGAATCGATCTGCCTGACGGTGAGGGGCAGGAGGTCGATACGGACCGGATTCTGGCTATGGCGGGCGCTGTGGAGTCCTACTCGGTTCACATCCTGGCTAACGGGATTGCCGAGGCCGGGGCCGCAGTCCAGGAGCGTTTGCGTGCACAGAGCAGCGGTGAGGTCCATCTGCATGCGCGGGAGGTTCAGGAGGACTCTGGCAATGGGGTCCAGGGTTTGGTTGACGGCCATCAGGTCAAGGTGGGCAGGGCCGAATTCGTGGCTGGCGAGCAACCAAGCGATTCATTCGGCCCCCTGGCTCCTGACGAGATGGCCTCCTACATCGCTATAGACGGGGCCTTGGCCGCGCGAGTCGTCATGAAGGACGTGCCCAGGTCGGATGCCGCTCAGACCATCGCTCGGCTGCGGGAGCTGGGGATTACCCGCCTATCCATGGTCACTGGAGACAAGGAGGCCTCGGCCCGGATCATCGCCGACCAAGTGGGGATCACCGACGTGCATGCTGGCCTTTTCCCTGAGGACAAGGCCGATCTGATCGCCAAGGCCGCCAGGGAGGAGCCCAACCGGCAGCCCCTCTGGGACATCTGGCTGTCCAAGTTCCTAGGTGAATCGGTGACTAAATCCATCACCATGATGGTGGGGGACGGGGTCAACGATGCCCCGGTCCTGGCTGCCGCCGACGTGGGCATGGCCATCACCGACGGGACCACCACGGCCGCCTCCGAATCCGCCCAGGCCGTGATCATGAACGACGACATCGCCTGCCTGCCCAGGTCGATCACCATCGCCCGCAGGACCAAGCGGGTCATGCTCCAGGCGGTCATGCTGGGGCTGACCCTGGCCACGGTGGGCATGCTCTGCGCCGCCTTCGACCTGATCCCGGTGGTTGTCGGCGCCTTTACGCAGGAGGCCATCGACGTGGTTTCCATCCTCTGGGCCTTGACTGCCCTGATAGACCGGGGCTGAGGCCATTTCATGACGCTTGGTGAAAGTCCCGGGGATGGAGCCCGGCCAGCTCTGTTCCCGACCGTTGCTTTGCGTTAGGCTGGCAAACATGAGCGATAATAATGCCAACGATTCCACCATGCCTGCGTCGGCCAGCGACGAGGGAGCCGGCTCCCCGCTGCGCGTAGCCGTCATAGGCGCCGGGCCTGCAGGGGTCTATGCCTCCGATATCCTGTTGCGGCAGCTTCGGGAGAAGGGTGCAGGATTGGGCCTGGGCGACCGGGCCCGGATCGATCTGTTTGAGAAGCTGCCCGTTCCCTTCGGCCTGGTCCGTTATGGAGTAGCCCCGGACCATCCCAGCATCAAGTACATTGCAGGCGCCTTGGAGAAGACGCTGGACAACCCTGAGATTCACCTCTATGCGGATGTGGAGTTCGGCAGAGACATTAACCTGGATGATCTGCTTCAACGCTACGATGTGGTCCTCTTCGCCACCGGCGCCGTGGACGACCGCCCATTGGAGATCGCCGGCCATGAACTTGATGGCGTTCACGGGGCCGCCCACTTCGTCGAGTGGTATGACGGCTATCCCGACGCTGACCAGGATTGGCCCCTGGATGCCAAGCAGGTGGCCGTCATCGGTGGCGGGAACGTGGCCATGGATGTGTCCAGAATCCTGATGCGCCGGGCCGACGACCTTCTGGGCACCGACATCCCCGACAATGTCTACAAGGGGATTCAGGGCAACCAGGCCCGCGAGCTGCACATGTTCATCCGTCGCGGGCCGGCCCAGGCCAAGTTCTCGGTCCAGGAGCTGCGCGAACTGGAGAAGCTGCCCGGGGTGCAAATCGTCCTCGACGAGGAGGACTTCGACCTGGATCAGGAAACAATCGATCGGGCCGGTGCCGACAAGCTGACCCGGCAGATGCTGGAGGAGCTCTTCACCATCAGGGAGATGGCCGAGGACATGGCTGAGGACGGCGGAGTCGACTTCGAGGGCAATCCTGCCGATCGCCGTTTCTATATGCACTTCTACCGGATGCCTGCCGCAATCATCGGCCAGGATGGCACAGTGACCGGCATTCGCGTGGAGAAGACCAGGGTCACGCCCGAGGGCACCATGGAGGAGACCGGCCAGTACGAGGAGTACCCGGTTCAGGCCGTCTACCACGCCATCGGCTACAAGCCTGCCGAAGTTCCTGGCATTCCATACGATTTCTCCGGCTACACCCTCTCCAACGTCCACGGCCGGGTGACCACTGCTCCCGAGGGGCAGGGCGGCCGGTCCATCGACCGTCTCTACGCCACGGGCTGGGCCAAGAGGGGGCCCGTGGGTCTGATCGGATCCACCAAGTCCGATGCCCTGGAGACCATCGGCAACATGCTGGATGACCTGGCTGCCAGCCCGGATCATGGCCGCTTCGCCCAGGACCGGGACGACGATTCGATTGACCGCTTCCTGGCGGACAAGGGCATCCAGCCTATCGACTTCGCCGGCTGGAAGCGGGTGGATGCTTATGAGCGGGCCGAGGGCGCCAAGGTCGGCCGTGAGCACATCAAGGTCACCGACCCCGACCAGCTCCGCCAGCTTGCCCACGGCGAGTAAGCGAGCGGTCCTGGGTCGGCAGCGGCAGAATTTGGATGAGGTTCATGAATCCTCGTCCAAATCCTGTTTTCTTGGTCGGCACCACGGGGAGGGCATCTCGTAGAGTATTCAATCGCCTATACGGTTGAATCGTCCCTTTGCATTCGTTATCTTAAGGAGTGTGCCGGTTAAGCGTTGACGAACACACTCTAGATTCTCTAGTCCATGAAGTGGAACCATGCAGGTGAGTGGACAGCCAGGAGGCTGAACGATGAGGATAGCTGTCGTCTTTGGTGGGACCAGTACCGAACGCGAGGTATCGGTCGCTTCGGCTATTGAAGTCATTCGTGCGCTCCGTGAACGAGGCCACGAGGTCGTCGCCGTTGACAGTGCCCGCGGCAGATTGAGTTTGGAGGAGGAAGGCAGGCTGGCCCTTTCTTCATCGGCATCGACTTCCATCCAGAATCATCCAGGCGCCAAACAGCTTGAGACATTGAAACGTGCACATTCTGAGGTGAATCTTTCGTCGGCTGTCCTGGACTGCGATTTGGTCTTCCTGGCCCTACACGGTGGCTCTGGTGAGAACGGTCAGATCCAGGCCCTTTTAGAATTGGCTCAGATTCCGTTCACTGGGTCGGGAAGCACAGCAAGTAGCCTGGCCATGGATAAGGAGTTCTCGAAGAGGGTGGCTGGAAGTGCGGGCATCCTCACGCCTGAATGGTTGACGGGCTCCGTCGACGCGACTGAGGTTGAGGATCGTCTGGGCTGGCCAGTAGTAGTCAAACCGGATGCCGAAGGTTCCAGTATCGGCCTGAGTATTGTGGACAATCCTGATGGTCTGCCTGCTGCCATTCAGGAGGCGGCTGCCTATGGCCAGGTCATCATAGAGCGTTTCATCACAGGCAGGGAGTTCACTGTCAGTGTTATCGACGACTCTGCGCTTCCAGTCGGTGAAATCGTCAAACCGGATGGGCGGGTCTTTGACTATGCCTCAAAGTACCAGAAGGACGGGGTGGATGAGATCTTCCCGGCCCGAATACCTGCAAGCTTGGCTGAACGGCTCCAAGAGGGAGCCGAGACTATTCACCGGGTTTTCAAACTGAGCGGTTACAGCCGCAGTGACTTCATTGTGGATGAAGAAGAACAGATCTGGTTCATGGAGGCCAACACTTTGCCCGGTCTGACGCGGTCCAGCCTCCTGCCCAAGGCAGCAGCTGCAGCTGGTATAAGTTTTGGCGATCTATGCGAACGGATCTGTCAGCTGGCTCTGGCTAAGGAATAAATCGCTCTTTGGCTCATGAAACTGCTCCGTCAAGCTTCTCCCGGGGTATGTGTTTCTGGGTCTGACGTGTATGAAACCCGTGGGACGTACAGGCTTCGTTCAGCAGAAATTCAGCAGCATTGTCTACCATGGTGTCCATGAATGGCAAGCTGAAGGTTCACGGACATTTCAACGGCCTGAAAACGACGCTTTTGTTCGCCCTTATGTGGGCCGTTATCATGCTCATCTGGTGGCTGACGGGTGGCCGTCAGGGGACTCTGGGCATCTATATCCTCATAGGCCTGGCCACCACTTTCGGGTCCTACTGGTTCTCCGACAAGGTGGCGATCGCCTCCATGCATGCCCGGCCGGTCAGCGAGCAGGAGGCTCCCGACCTCTACCGTATCGTCCGAGAACTGTCGGGGAGGGCAGGCAAGCCCATGCCCCGTATATACATCGCCCCCACTGACTCTCCCAACGCTTTTGCCACAGGCCGTAACGAGCGCCATGCCGCCGTCTGCTGCACCCAGGGAATCCTGCGAATCCTCAACGAGCGTGAGATCCGCGGGGTGCTGGGCCACGAGCTCATGCACGTCTACAACCATGACATCCTGACTTCTGCAGTGGCTTCGGCCATGGCCACGGTCATCACCTATCTGGGATACTCTCTTATGTATTTCGGCGGCGACAGCAGGGACAGGGATAACGATTCCGGCGTCTTCGGCCTCCTGGGTGTGCTGATCAGCTCGATTCTGGCCCCCCTGGGCGCTTCCTTGATCCAGATGGCCATTTCCCGCACCCGTGAGTATGACGCCGACGAGGACGGCAGTCGGCTGACTGGGGACCCAGCGGCTCTGGCATCGGCGTTGAACAAAATATCCTACGGGTCTCAGGCTGTGCCCATGCCTCAGACTGCCGGCACCCAGAGCGCCGCCGCCATGATGATCGAAAATCCCTTCTCGGTCAAGGGGTTCAGCAGGCTCTTCTCCACTCATCCGCCCACGGAGGAGCGCATAGCCCGCCTGATGCAGATGAGTCAGGAGATAGGGCAGACCCAGGTGAACTCCGGGCATGAAGCCCAGGTGGGGTACTGAGAGAACAGCGGCTTGAGGCGCCTGCCTGCCAATAGCGGTGGCTCCTTCCCGTTGCCCTTGTCGATATTCCGGAAGTGGTCAGAAGGACCAGATGCTAGGCAGAGGCTTTTAATGGTGCTTTCAGTTGCGAAGAACCCAGCTCGTCATAGAGGTAGCTGGTAACCAGAGGTTTTGGCTATCCGTGCTTTAGATCTGAATTCTGCGCCCGTTGCAAACCACGGTTTTGACGGACCAGTCGACCGGGCTCAGGAGGAGGAGGTCGGCTGCATAGCCGGGTGCCAGCAGACCCAGTGGGGCACCTGTGACCGGGTTGGGACGGTCCAGCCCCAGAGCCCGGGATGGTGTCAGAGTGGCGGCTTCCACGGCCTGGTGGGCCGGAAGACCGATGGCCTGGACGGCTCTGCCGACTGCCACATCCAGGGTCAGGGTTGAACCAGCTATGGCTCCGTTGGAGGTCAGGCGGGCGTGGCCGCCTTTTACTGTTACATCCAGGGAGCCCAGCTTGTAGGCACCGTCCTCGCAGCCGGTAGCCTCCATGGCATCGGTGACCAGGGCTATCCGATGGGGAAAGAGCCTGAAGGCCAAGTCGACGCAGGGGTCCTGGACATGGAAACCGTCGTTGATCAGCTCGGCCGTGACACGGGGGTCCTTCACGGCGGCCGGAACAGGTCCTGGCTGACGATGATGGATGCCGTTCATGGCGTTGAAAACATGAGTGAGTATGCGGGCGCCGGCATCGAAGGCGCGGCGGGTCTGGTCGTAGTCGGCATCGCAATGGCCGACCGCAGGAACCACGCCGGACTCAGCCAGGCGGGATATGGCCTCGTAGCCATGGTCGCGCTCGGGGGCCAATGTCACCTGGCGTATGCAACCGTCGGCAGCCTCCAGAAGACTGTCGAGGGCCGCAGGTTCAGGGTCGCGTAGACACTTGGGATCGTGCGCCCCTTTACGGGAGAGGGCGATGAAGGGCCCCTCCAAGTGGGCCCCCAGCACGTCGGGTCTGGAGTCCATGACCCGCCTGACCGAGCGCAGATTGACGCACATTGTGTCGACTGGGTTGGTGATCAGGCTGAGCACCTGCCTGGTGGTTCCATGGACCATATGGCAGGCTCTGGCTGTACGGATGGCCTCGTCTCCGTCATCGAAGGAGTGGACCCAACCGCCGTGGGAGTGGATGTCGATGAACCCGGGAGTGAGGATGGAGCCGGTCGCGTCGATGAACTCTACACCGTTCGCATTCGCGTCATGGTTATCGGATCCAGGCTGAAAGAATGAGAGCAGGCTGGGCAGGCCAGCGGCTCTCAGGGCGGATTCCAGGCTCTCCCTGCCTTGCCCGACCTGCTCAATCCTGCCATCCAGGGCCAGAATCCAGCTAGCTTCCCTGATGCCGCGGGCGTCTATCAGCCTTGCGCCGGTCAGGACAAGGGGATGGGCAGGTCCGTTCAGAGATGACTCGACCGCGAGCCCTGCCGACTCGTATGCTTCCTTGGACATATATGATTTGCCTTCTGTACTTTGCCTGTCAGGACGATCAGATGGATTGCCAGTCAGGCTTGTTGGCATATGCCCACTTGTAGTAGTCGCGGTTGCGCAGGCGTGAGGCGGCGGCCTCGTCCACGATCACGGTGGCATGAGGATGCATCTGGAGGGCGGAGGCTGGGCAGAAGGACGATATGCCGCCCTCTACGCTCTCGGCCACGGCTTCCGCCTTCCCGGCGCCGAAGGCCAGAAGGACCAACTGGCGTGCCTTGAGGATGGTTCCTATTCCTTGGGTGATGCAGTGGGTGGGCACCTGGTCCATGTCATCGTCGAAGAAGCGGGCGTTGTCGATGCGAGTCTGCTCGGTCAGGGTCTTGATGCGGGTGCCCGAGGCCAGGGAGGATCCGGGCTCGTTGAAGCCGATGTGTCCGTCGGTGCCGATGCCCAGGATCTGCAGGTCGACGCCGCCGGCATCCTCGATTGCCTGGTCGTATACGCGGCCAGCGTCCTTGATGGTGTCCAGGTTTCCATCAGGTACCCTCACCTTGGCGGGGTCCAGGCCCAGAGGCTCGACCACTGTCCGGTCGATGGTGGACCGGTAGGACTGGGGGTGGGCCGGATCCAGCCCTGCATACTCGTCCAGGGCGAACCCGCGCACCTGGGAGACGTCGATTCCCTCCTTGTGGACCAGATTGGCAAGCGCCTGGTATGCCGCCAGTGGACTGGACCCCGTGGCCAGACCCAGCACGCAGTCGGGCTTGCGCCGGATCAGGTCGGCCGTGCAGCGGGCATAGATTTCGCCGGCTTCCTCCTGGGACTTGACGATGATGATTTCGGTCATGATGCGGTTTCCTTTCCAATAAAGTCAGATGGGCGACTATCGGCGGCCATGCGTCCTGCCAGGGCGGCGCCGATGGCCGCGATGGGCAGGTCGGCTGGGGCCAGACGAAGCCGGTCGGGCAGACTCAGCGAGGCGATGAAGTGGCTGCAGGCCGCGCTCCTATTCAGATGTTCGGTGACCAGATCCAGCAGGGGCTGACCGGTTTTGCTCATGCCTCCGCCCAGGATGATGACTGCGGGGTCGATGGTCAGGGCCACGATCTGCACGGCCAGGGCAATGCCATGTCCAATGATGTCCAGCACATCCTGGGCCTGCTGATTCCCCTGGCCTGCCTGGGCGATAAGGTCAGGCAAGGGGTGCGCGATCCCCGGCCAGAGGGCCTGCGCGGCCGAGCCGGAGGCCACGGTCTCCAGACAGCCCTGCTGGCCGCACTTGCAGGGAAACTGGTGGGCATCTACTGGGATGTGGCCGATTTCGCCGATTGCCCCGCTGGCTCCGTGTTCGATCCGGTCCCCGCTGATGATGCCCGCTGCAAGACCAGTGCCTAGGTTGATGAAGGCCACCGTGTGGTCGTCATGGTCGGGCAGGGCCCTGGGGCCGTCGCGTCCAGGCTCAGTTGCGGGTCGTCGGGCCTGGTCCCGAGCAGCCTGGGAGTGGGGTGTGGCTCCAGGGGTCATCAGAGTGTCGCCAGTCTGCGAGGCAGCTCCCAGAGCAGCGATGTTCACATCGTTCTCGACGCGGACGGGCAGACCGGTCGTCTTGGCGACGGCAGGGCCCAGAGCCATGTGGCGGATGCCTAAGTTGACCGCGTCGTCCACCATCCCTCGATTGGCGTCCACTCGCCCCGGGATGCCTAAGCCTACGGTGACCGGACCCTGGTTTGGACCCACCTGGTCCAGCAGGTGGCGGATAAGCATCACTGTGTCGTCATGAACCGCTTGGCTGCCCTCGCGCGTGGGGATCCGATGGCAGGCCAGCAGGTGTTCGTTACCGTCCATGGCCACACCCTCGATCTTGGTGCCGCCGATGTCTATCCCTAGGCTGATCGGGTCGGCCTGGACGCTATTTGTGCCCGCCCTGAGGTGCGGGGTCGATGCTGCCATGGGGTTTTAGCGGGCCTGGGCCTGGTTCGCCCATCCCTGTCCGCAGGCCTGCTTGATGGCCGTAGCGATGGAGACCGCCGGGTCGTTGTAGGGAATTAGGGTGGATTGGAAGGCGTGGTAGAGGTCGGACTTGCCGGGCCAGACCGTGCCGATCACGTGGTTGTCGGCATTCAGCTGATGCCACCAAGATCCGCCCTGGTGGTCGATCAGGTAGTGGTCTACGTAGCTGCAGAAGGTGGCGTACCAGTCAGCGTAGGTGGTCTTGCCGGTGGCTGCGTAGAGGGTGGACGAAGTGTTCAGGGCCTCGGCCAGGGTCCAGTGCATGCGGTCGTGGACCACCGGGCGGCCCTGCCAGTCGGTGGTATAGACCAGGCCCTCGGACCCGTCGGCGGCCCAGCCATCCTCCACAGCCCTGGCGAACAGGTGCTCGGCTGCCTCAATGTAGCGGCGGCGGTCGGCCTCCTGACCGAACCTGCTTAATGCGTACTGAGTAATCAGCCTGGCCCATTCGATTCCGTGGCCCGGCGTGGCCCCGTAGGGCTTGAACTGATCGGCCTTGTCGTCCTCGTTGTAGTCCAGGTCGGCCTGCCAATCGCTGTTGAAGTGCTCGGGGATGCGCCACTGATTGTTCTCGGCCCAGCCGATGACCTGGTCGATGATGCGTCCGGCGCGCTCGCGGTATTCCTCCTTGCCGGTGGCATCGGCTACGGCCAGGAAGGCCTCAGTGCTGTGCATATTGGCGTTGAGCCCCCGGTAGGGGTCCAGCCGGGTAAAGTCGCTGTCCCAAGTGTCGACGGCCAGGCCCCTGTCATCATCCCAGAAGTAGCGGTTGAAGATCTCCAGCGCCTGATCCAGCAGGGATTGTCCATCGGAGTCGCCCGCCAGCATGGCCGAAGAGGCAGCCAAGACCACGAAGGCGTGGGTGTAGCAGGTCTTGCCGCTCTCGGGCTGGCCCTGCCAGGAGACCGAGGGGTACCAGCCGCCGTGTTCGTCATCGTGCAGGTTTCCTTGAAGAGCCTGGACGCCGCGGCGGACCAGTTGTGATGCTCCCGGGTAGCCCAGGAGGCTGCCGATGGCGTAGACGTGCGTCATTCTGCAGGTGATCCAGGTCTGGATTCCCTGGTCTGGGTCGATGCTGCCGTCGTCATTGAGCCAGCCGGCGCCGCCCTGCTCGGTGGGGAACCCGCGCCCGAAGTCCAGGAAGCCGTAGGTCTGCGACGCCATGAAGATGCGATTGGCTTCGTTTCCCAGCAGGTATCGGGGATTCATGGCGGAAGATGAGGCTCCCGGATGGTTCGGTGTCTTGGTCATGGCGATCGCTCCTTTGCTCAGCGAGGGATGCAGCTGTTTCTGGTATCTGTTCACAGCCTAACACGTAATTGTTAGGGAACTGAACTTTTTACTGACTATCCCGTAGTCTTGCCCATGATGCTAGTGCGTAGTCTTGAAAACGAACCAGTTTGATGCCGTTATGGCGAGATCTGGATCTGTCCGGGCAAGGATGTTTACAATATAAGGAGCAAGCATGGATGGGCATGGTCACGGGGTTCAAGGCCCAATCCCCATGGCGGGTCCCCGTTCCCGCATTATCTATCGTCAGGCGAATTATGACCAGCAATAGCGGCAACCTGTCCAAGGCATTGCCCAAGTCGGTGCGGCACCACAATCGAGCAATCCTGCTCAGATTGCTCTATCCCGATGTCAGTATGACCAGGGCTGATCTGGCCCGTGCTTCAGGGCTGACCAGGGTCGCCATATCAGATATTGTGGCCGAGCTGCTGGGCGAGCATCTGCTCATGGAGGTGGGTTACAGCAAATCCACCGGGCCGGGCAAGAGGGGACGGCTGCTGCGCATCAATCCTGACGGGCGCAGTATCCTGGCCCTGGACCTTTCCACGCCCTACGTTTTCAGGGGGGCGGTGCTCAACCTGACCGGGCAGGTAGTGGCGCGTGAGGAGATCCCTCTGACTGCTGACGGCAAGGTTCCCCTGGACTTGGTGGGGGAGCTGACCGATTCATTGATGCAGCGGGCAGCCCACCCCATCATGGGCATCGGCGTATCCAGTCCTGGCATCGTCAGTGCTGAAGGCGTTGTGGATGATGCTACCAACCTTGGCTGGGTTCAGACCGACCTGCGCGGCTATTTGCATGAGAAGACAGGCCTGGAGGTAACGGTCAACAACGATGCTAACAACGAGGTGCTGGCCGAGCAGCAGTTCGGCTCAGGACAATCTGACCTACTGCTGGTCCATCTGGGCGACGGAGTTGGGGCGGGGTTGCTGGTTTCCGGCGAGCTGGTGACCGGTTGCAACCGTGCGGCCGGCGAGATCGGCCATGTGGTGGTGGATCCCACTGGTCCTCAGTGCCGTTGCGGCAAGCGCGGCTGCCTGGAATCGCTGATCAGCGTTCCCAAGCTGACTGCTGCAATGGACAAGGATCCTGACAATCTGGCCAGCATTTTGCGCCGGGCCGGTGAACTGCTGGGCCGTGTTCTGACCATGTCTGCCGGCCTTATGGACATTCCTCGCGTGGCTGTTCTGGGCGACTCCAGGGTGGTCAACCGCATCTTCCTGAGTGCTATGGAGAAAACCATGAACGATGCCCTGGCCACTGATTTCCGGCGGCCCCTTGTGGTTGACCGCTCGGCCCTGGGTGAGGATGCCGCCTTGCTTGGGGCCTGCTCCACAGTGGTGGCCGACCTGATTGAGCCTGACGGCACCGTCTGAAAGTTGATTGAAGACCTGTTTCGCAGCCGCACCCGGAGTTGGTGATTCGCGCACATCGCCGAGACCTGCTACCATGGTGACTCGCATGCGGTTGGCCGAGGTCTGACCCCGGTAGCCAATTTGCGGGCGTAGTTCATTGGTAGAATGGAAGCTTCCCAAGCTTCAGAGGCGGGTCCGATTCCCGTCGCCCGCTCTCCTTTTTAGGAATTCGCCACTGGCATTGACATTTGGGTTTGGGAGATTTTCAACTTTGTCAAAGATAAACTCCTGAGTGCGTCTAATGCTGATCGCCTCCTGCTAAGGATGCAGCATATGCCCTTGCTCGGGCATATGCTGCATTCCCTGCGAATCCATATCGTTAGATGTTAGATGAAGCTGATTGGCTTATAGTCGGTGAGCAAGAGCGTCAGCATCGGCGTTTGCTCACCGAGGATATCGCTGGCGTCTATCGAGAGAAACAGCATCCCAGCCAGACTATGCAATAAGACGATCAACGTCACTGAAACAAGCAGGTTTTTGCGACGACGTTCCACCATTTCCGAGCTTTGCGCGACTTTCTTTTATAGAAGGCGACAAGATGGACGATACCGCTTATCAGCCAGCAGACAAGCTATAACAGTCGTCGCAATTATCCTGTCCACCCAGGTGTCTGACGCAAAATCAACGGCATGTGGGAATGCCGTAAAGAGCTGAATAGGAATTTTGCTATACCATACCCAGCCATTGGCAGTAACAGAGTTAAGCCTAGAAACCATAGGGCAATCTCGGTATGAACGGGTACGTGGATCATGTGGCGAAGGTCGGTTTGCTTCATATTTTCGTCTGCTTTGTGCGCTTTCCGTTCCCGCTTGTCGTAGTCGCAAGGCTGCAGCATCAATTAGGTATGAAAGGCCGCATGCAGCTGCTTCGTTCCATTCCCGCTGTTGTTGTTCCACATAAAAGGCAGTTTTCACTGAAGCGTTTCTTATCTGTGAAAGATTCGACTGCGCGATCCCCAAGGCGGCTGACTACGACAAAAGAAAGTACGAATCATAGCGTGGCTTCGTTTGTGTCTCCGCGTCTGATCGAGGCATATGCGCTGTCTTTGCTTGCCGCGTCCGATGCGAGGAAGCTATATCCAAGGCCGGTTTCCCGTGAAGAAATCTACGACCCGGTGCGTGTCATCTCGGCCCGCGACTGTGTCGGCGCGACACCTGCCGGCCAGTTGATGGAGCGCCTCCTCGAAGTCACCATCAGCGCCGACGGAGCCATCACCTTGACGCTCAAAGGTGTCCGTACCATGTCAGCAAGCTGACACCGCTCCGCTCCGCACCTCCAACGGCGAGAAACGGCCATTGGCGAATCCTGGGTACACCGCCTTCCATCTCGGCGGAACAAGCGCGTCTATAACCGCAAGAGGCAACCTGCTCGCATCCGCACAATATCAACGTTAACTGAGATGTACCCATCTTGCCTGATTATGTATCCATTCCAGTCCACCCAACTGGGTAACCAGACCTCCATAGTTTCGTCCCGCTTGAATCACCTCATAGTGATTGTTTTCCATATTCTTGTCCCTAATCGACCCCTCTGCATCTGATTTAGAAGCTGCAAGGTGGTCAACGGTGGCGAAAGGTCCTTGTCAGCATCATCGTTAGCGAATAATAATCCTGGAAATTCTGGTGTGTCGAAGCACGGTGCCTTAGGTCGGGCATTGGAAGATGAGGGGGTACAGGGAAGTATGGAAAGGACGGCCATCATGGCTGATTATCACGTGCAATACGACGAGGATCGCGATCTCTGGACAGTCAAGCGGGCCGGGGCCTCACGCGTTTCCCGCACTTTCGCTACTAAGGCGGAGGCCAGCAAGCAGGCCAAGGTCTTTGCAGACCGGTCAGGCGGCGGTGAGGTCAACATCCATAACAAGGGCGGCAATAAAATCCGCGACAAGCGCACCATAGGCAAGAAGGATCCTCGAGACATCAAGGGCTGAACGCCAACTGAGCAACTGAGCTCTGGGACTTTTCGCCGTCATCGGGCCTGTGCTGGTGCTGAACGTCCCAGCGATAAGCAGCTATGCGCTTCTGATATGCCCATCTATCAGCTCGGCAGGATGTCGGGATGGTGAAGCATTGGCCGCTGTCGCTGGTCTGCATGTGTCCGCCCCCATAGACTGAAACCAACCGTGAAAGGTGGCGAGGTCGATGGCCGATGGATTCAACCAGCTGGATCAGCGGCTGGCGGACAGCGGGTATGACGAGGGTCTGCCAGTCTCCTATCCTCCTCGCCCGGATATTGATGAGCGTCCTATT
Source organism: Bifidobacterium sp. B4079 (assembly GCF_026537385.1). NCBI lineage: Bacteria > Bacillati > Actinomycetota > Actinomycetes > Bifidobacteriales > Bifidobacteriaceae > Bifidobacterium > Bifidobacterium sp. B4079. The sequence continues at coordinate 104,260 of NZ_JAFNMH010000004.1, forward strand.
CAGATAGCCCATGCCAACATCTGGAGTCGGTTTGCAGCAGTCACAGGACTGGTCTCAGCTCTTGCGGGCGCGGCCTTGCTGGCCCATGCCATAGCACCCTCCAGGCTGGGGGTCATAGGCCAGGTGGGCATCTCGGCTTGGGTGGGCGTCTCTGTGGCCTTTGCCCTGTTGACCATAATCCTGGTCGTCATAGCCCGCCACTCCGGACCAGTCCTGAATCGGCCATCGGTAGGCTCGGCGGGCATTATTCTTTTGATTTGCGGAATGCTCTTGACGGCGGCAGGCCTGCTTATTGCCAACTCTTATCCCAAGGGCATCATCAAGGCCCCCGCGCGTGACGACGCGCCCATCAGCTCGCCTCAGGCCATGACCGGCGGTATCGACAAGGCTGCCGGCCAGTGCGCTTCGGGTTGGCATGACATCGGCTTGGGTGGTTATGTGGGCATCTCCCAAGCTCGGTATTGCACGGATACGGCCATGGCCTACGTGGTCTTCGATAACGACTCTGCGGCATCCCTGGCTAAAGGGCCTATCCGCGCCCGCGTGCCCGACCTGCTCTCCCGCTACGGAGGCGGGTTGCAGCCCCAGGATTTATGGCTGCTGACCGGCAAGCGTTGGATGGTGGTGGGCAGCAAGGCCCAGGTGACCGGACTGCAGGGCCAGTGGGGTGGTCAGGCCGAGCCGCTCATGAGTCAGCATTGAATGACAGGACCGGTCGACTATCGTGGCAGGTATGGATCAAGCACAAAAGGATGACGGGGGATTGGTGGGTCGGCCCTCCACGGTGGTGCCCGGACGTTTTGGGCAGGAGCTCAAGGTCGAGCAGGTCCGTTGGTCCCGCAAGCAGGGCACAGGCAACCCCTCGCGGCCCATTTTTGTACTCATGCACGGCTGGGGCTCCAACGAGGAGGACATGGCTGATCTGATGCGTTATGTGGCCCCCTACAACGACTATGCATCCCTGCGGGCGCCCATGATGGTGCCAGGCAGCGAGCGCGGCATGTTCGGCCCGGGTTATACCTGGTTTCACGACATGCGCCCCGAGCAGGAAGATCTGGATCGGGATGGCTATGCAGCGGCCCGGGCCGTGGACGCCTGGGTTTCAGCCAATATCCCCGAAGACCGACCTGTAGTGGCCATGGGCTTCTCCCAGGGAGCCATGCTGGCTGTTCATCTGCTTCGGGTCAATCCTGAGCGTTATCGAGCATCCATATGCCTGTCTGGGTTCCTGGCCCCAGGCCTGGTGCCCGGCACTGCTCCGGCCGATGAGCGCCTGGCTGGCTTGAATAAGCCGGTCTTCCTGGGATTCGGTTCGGATGACACCACGGTGCCCAAGTACGAATTCCGGGCTCTGGCCGCCTGGCTGGACGAGCACGTATGGCTGCACACCACCGAGTACGACCACCTGGAACATGCCGTCGACATGCGCGAGATGAACGACCTTCGCCAGTGGCTGGGTGAGATCGACGTGACCTCGGGCCTCATGTAGATCGGCTCAAAGGGCTGAGTCGGCGTCGACCTGCATGACGTAGACGTTGCGGCGCATCTTCCTGGCCGTCGTGCGCGAGATCTCCCCCGATTCGACCATGTCCTGGATCTGGCCCAGCTCGATGGCGTATCCCTCGCGCTTGGCCTCCTCCACCTGATCCCTGATGGCAGGCATGCCCGCGTATTCGGTCTTTCCCTCCGCGGAAGATTCGATCATCTGATGGTTGATGATGGTGTTCAGCAGGTCCTCGGTCTTGAAGCGGCCCTTGCCCAGCTCGGAGTAGAGCTTTTCGATCAGGAAGTGGTTCATCTCTGCCTGCAGGTGGCGTCCGGCCACGAAGACTTGGTCCTTGTCGATCGGCTGAGTCAGGTGCTTTAGGCGGTGGAACTGGCTGTGCAGCAGGCCCCTGAGTCGTCTGCGAGCCGTGTAGGCCCTCCAGCGCAGTTCCCCGCCCCTGTCCAAGTGGAAGAGGGATCCGGATATGGTGGACAGGATCCTGCGGGCGGCCTGTTCCTGGCTGCGCAAATTCAGCAGTTCCTCCTGGTCATCGCCGCGCTCGTCGCGACGGTCGATCAGCTGGGCGTCGGCATCCCTGTCGGCTACGGTTTCGGCCTCAGTACTGGGTTCGGTCTCGGTCCCGTTCTCGGAGGCAGGCTGCGTTGATGCAGGTGCCTGTTCTATGCCCGCGTCTTCGTTTCTGAGCCGCTCCTCCAGCTGATCCTGGGCCTCCTCGATTCGGCTCAGCCGCTCCTCCATGTAGTCCTGCTCCCACTCCATGGTCTGCACCTGCAGGTCCTGGAAGTCCTTGGGGGAATACTGGCCGATTCGCGACTTGAGCTTGGCGATGCGGTGATTGTACTGCTTGATCACCTGCTGGATGGCCAGCCGATTCTCATCAGTGATCCTGCTGGAGAGCTCCCGGACAGTGCCCCTGAGCACCTTGATGAATTTTTCGACCTGTTGGGCCGGCACCTCGTTGCCCTGGGAGGGAGCCAGCAGCGGCAGGGCGAAGTTGGCCAGCACCAGGGTGACGATGATGACTCCGGCGGCCACGAATATCAGCTCGCTGCGCATGGGGAAGGCGGACCCGTCATCGGTCATATAGGGGATGGTCAGGGCCAGGGAGAGGGTGATGGTCCCCTTGGGGCCGCCGAAGGTCATGACAGCTGCCGACCTCAGGAGCTTGGATGTGATCCGTGGTCTGCTGCCGGTTTCATGGTCCTTGGCGAAGATCAGAACGCTGGCCGTCCAGAGGAAGCGCAGCATTATAACGATCAGGCAGACCAGGATGATGGTGGCTACCAGCATCCAGTTGCTGACCCGCCGGTCTCGCCAGCTGGTGCCCATGGCTGCCGGCAGCAGCATGCCCAGAAGGACGAAGACCGCACCGTTGAGGCTGAAGGAGAGCACCTTCCAGACGCTGGATGAGACGATGTTGGCCTTGGACGTATTGGGTCCCACCCCGGTGTGGTCGAAGCGGATCAGCAGTCCGGTAGATACCACGGCCAGGATTCCGGACACATGCAGGATGTTCTGCCCGACCATGTATATCAGGAAGGGCAGGAAGAGCTCCAACAGGATCCTGGTGGTGGTGGTTTCCCAGCCCAGGCGACGGGCCGACTCAAAGAGCCAGTTGACCACAAACCCTGTGATCAGGCCGAAGCCGATGCCACCCACGAACTCGACAAAGAACTCGCCCAGGGCCTGAGGCAGGGAGAAGGAGCCGGTCACGGTAGCCAGGATGGCGAACTGGAAGCCGATGACGCCGGTGGCGTCGTTGAAGAGCGATTCGCCGGCAAGGATCGAGTGTTCGTCTGGTGTGAGGTCGGCGCTCTCGCCCAAAGAGGAGACGGCCACGGCATCGGTCGGTCCCAGGGCGGCGCCCAGGGCCATGGCTGCGGCCAGGGGGAACATGGGCCAGGCGGCATGCAGGATGACGCCCACCATGATCATGGTCAGAGCAGCCAGTCCGATTGCCAGGGAAAGGGATGATCGCAGTCCCTTGAGCAGTTCCATCTTGTTGATGGTGTGGGCCTCGTAATAGAGCAGGGGAGCGATGAAGAGGACCATGAACAGCTCAGGATCCAGCCGCATTCGCGGGAAAATGGGCAGCAGGGCCATTACTGCGCCCAGGACGATCTGGACGAGAGGGGTAGAGATCCGGGGAATGAATCTGGAAATAAAGGAAGAGACGAGGACGGCAGCAAGTATGCACAGAATGAGAATGAATGTTTCCACGGGCTTCCTTTCCGCCACGCAATCCCGGGCGGGCTACCGCAGGCCCGACTAGCAGGGTTCATTCGACCAATGAAGGAATCTCCGAGTACAGGGTTGCATGAGGATTGACGTCGCATAATCCATTGTACGGAATCACGGTATCCAGGAACAGCATTAATGGACAATGTGCGCCAAGTTGACACCTCAAGCCGGAATGGTGGACAGACTGCGCTCGCGATAGGCGAACATTTGTGAAAATCCGGCCCGGGCACCCCTCTTAAGCGCATGAAAGGCCGACTCAATCGGTATACTCATAAGGACCGGGAAGGCTCCGAACCTCCCAGCGGGCACTGCTTGCGGCGGCTGACCATGGAGCCCCATCTCTTGACCCCGGGGATTTACGCGCACGCTATTGTTTCCCCGATGCTTCCGGACATCCCCCGGTCCAGAAGGAAGATTGCAAGAAAGACTGCAGAGGGTCGCATGCGGGGACAAATGACCGATCCGGTTTGGAAAGGCCAGGTTGACCGATGACATCATCCGTGACATCTACAAATATCAAGAATCAGAACGCTGCGGCAGCAGGGGCTGACATGCGTTTCGACGACACCGACTGGCACAGCTTGGAGACCTCGGCTGTGCTGGAGACCCTGCACACCGGGGACCAGGGTTTGGATACGCAGGAGAGCGCACGCCGACTGGAGCTCTTCGGGCCCAACAGCCTGGCCGAGGCCCAGGCCAAACCCCGTTGGAAGCTCTTCCTGGAGCAGTTTGCCGGCCCCCTGATTGCCGTCTTGATGGTCTGCGGCATCATCACCATTTTCCTGCAGCATTATGTGGATGCCGGGGCCATTTTCCTGGTTCTTTTTCTCAACGCCATCATCGGCTATGTGCAGGAGTCCAAGGCCGACAAGGCCGTGGAGGCCTTGACCACCCTGTCCACCCCCACTACACGGGTCGTGCGCCAGGGCCGGATGGAGCAGATTGATGCCGACCAGCTGGTCCCGGGCGACCTGGTCCTCCTGGAGAGCGGCGACCGCATCCCCGCTGACCTGCGGTTGATTGAGGCCCTCCACCTGCGCATCGACGAGGCCATGCTGACTGGCGAGAGCGAGGATGCCAAGAAGAATACGGACCCCGTGGATCGCGACGCAGCCCTGGGGGACAGGCGCTGCATGGCTTTCTCGGGCACCATGGTCACCAGCGGCCGAGGCCGAGGGCTGGTGGTGGCCACCGGTTCCGACACCGAGCTGGGCGAAATCAACGATCTGGTCCATGTGTCCAAGGGCCGCACGCCCCTGCAGCGAATCATCCACCGCACCGAGGTGGGCATCGCTGTCGCCGTCATTCTGGTGGCTATCTTCGTCTTCATCGGCGGAGCCATTCTCAATGGCGACGCTACTGGGGCCTTCCTTTCCGCAGTCTCCCTGGTGGTGGCCTCCATGCCTGAGGCCCTGCCCATCGTGCTGACCGTGGCCATGGCCTTGGGAGTTTCTAGGATGGCCGAATACCATGCCATCGTCCGCTCATTGCCGGCCGTTGAAACCCTGGGCTCCATCACCGTCATCGGCTCGGACAAGACCGGCACGCTGACCCAGAACCGCATGACCGTGGAACAGTTCACCCTGGGCGGCGGCCAGCCGATCCCCGTAGAGGGCATGGACCTGGGCGCAGCGGCCGTATCCGACGACGACCGTATGCGTGGTCTGTCCGCCCTTGCTCGGGCTGGGGCTCTGACCAACGAGGCCCACCGGCAGTCGAATGAACAAGGCGGCATCGAATACAGTGGCGACGCGGTCGATATGGCCATGGCCCGCCTGGCCGACCAGACCGGGGCTGTGACTACCGAAGACCTGGACGCTCCTATCGTCATGGAGACCCCCTACGAGCCGGAGCTGCTCCACTCCATGACCATCCGCCGCAGCCCGGACGGCACCCTGACCCAATACGTCAAGGGTGCCCCCGATGCGATCATGGCCATGAGCCGAACCATGCTGGACCCGGATGGCCAGGTCGTTCCCTTGGACACCCAGGCTGTCCACAAGTCCTACGAAGCAATGGGTTCCCAGGGGTTGCGGGTGATCGGCGTGGCCAGCAGGGTCCTCTCCTCTGACCAGGATCCCGCCTCCCGCCGTCGACCTGACGACCTGACCTTCCTGGGGCTTGAAGGCATGCTCGATCCGCCCCGACCCGGCGTGCGCGAGGCCATCGCCGAATGCGCCGGGGCCGGCATCCGCGTGGTCATGATTACCGGCGACCACCCGGTGACCGCAGCCGCCATAGGTCGTCGCCTGGGTCTGGAGCATACCGACCAGGCGTTGACCGGCAGCGAGATGCTGGAGATGAGCGACGAGGTCCTCCGGGCCCGTCTGCGTGAGACCTCCATCGCCGCCCGCGTCTCCCCCCAGGACAAGCTGCGCATTGTGGAAGCCCTGCAGGATGAGGGCCATGTGGTGGCTGTGACCGGCGACGGCGTCAATGACGCCCCAGCGTTGAAGGCTGCCTCGGTGGGCATCGCCATGGGCCGCTCCGGCACCGACGTGGCCCGGGAGGCCAGCGATGTGGTTCTGACCGACGACAACTTCGTCACCATCACCCAGGCTGTGCGTCAGGGGAGGGTCATCTTCAAGGCCATCCGCGGGTCCGCCTACTTCCTCCTGTCCACGGCCGCGGCCGCCATGATCGCCGTGGGGGTCAATGTGATTGCCGAGGAGCCCCTGCTCTTCCTGCCCCTGCAGATGCTCTGGATCAACTTCGTGACCAACGGCGTCCAGGACATAGCCCTGGGATTCGAGCCGGGCAACGGGGACGAGCTGGAGTCGCCCCCGCGTTCGTCCGGAGAGGGCTTGCTCTCGCGAGTGCTTTGGGCACGGCTTGCCGTCTGCGGGCTCTGGATGGCCACTTGCATCCTGGTCCTGTTCCGCCTCAACATCAATGCAGGGATGGATCTGGCCCACGCCCGGACCATGGCCCTGACCTTATTGGTCCTCTTCAACTTCTTCGTCGCCATGTCGGCCAGGTCTGAGAACAGGCTGATCGTCCAGCTCAACCCCTTGGACAACACCTTCCTCCTGGTGGCTTCGTTCGTGGCCCTGGGCATCCACGCGGGGGCCATGTATCTGGCTCCGGTTGCAAGCGTTCTGGGCATGGCTCCACTGAGTGCAAGCCAGTGGCTCATCTGCCTGGGGATTGGACTGACGGTTCTGATCTTCAGCGAGGGGGACAAGATGGTTCGTGCCTTCCTAGCCAAGCGAGGCATCGACACGTCCGGGCGGCCCAAGGCCCATCTGCACCATGTGCGTCGCCGTATCGCAGGCATGATCAACTGAACTGACCTGTCGGGCTGGACTGCCAGACTGAACCCGTGCAAGAACAGTGGAAGGCGCCCATGGAGGAGGCCCTGCGGCTGGCCGGCTTGGCTGGAGACCGTGGGGACGTGCCCGTGGGCGCTCTGGTCTTGGATGCCTCGGACCGCGTCATCGGCCGGGGCTTCAACCAGCGGCAGGCCCTGGGCCGTCCCCTGGCTCATGCCGAGATGGAGGCCATCGGGAAATCCGACGTGGGCTGGGATCTGGCCGGGTGCACCATGATCGTGACCCTGGAGCCCTGCCCCATGTGTGCAGGGGCGCTGATGGCTTGTCATTTCAGCAGGGTGGTTTTCGGAGCCTGGGATCCCAAGATGGGAGCCTGCGGGTCGGTCTGGGATCTGCCCCGTGACCCGCACACCGGAACAAAGGCCGAGGTGCTGGGTGGTGTGTGCGAACAGGCGTGTGCCAGGATTCTTGCCGATTTCTTTGCACGGCACCGCCAGGGCTGAGCCTGTTTTTAGCGGTGGTTGTGATTGGCCATGTACTGCTGGAAGACCGGGGTAACCTGGAGGGCCGCCCAGATGCAGCGCAGGACGATCAGGCAGAGGTAGGCGGCGAACAGATTGGCGCCCACTCGCGCGCTGACCCCCGAGGCCGCCCAGGTGCCCACAGGTGTGGTCAGAGCGGCCACGATTCCCAGAAGCAGCCCCTGACCGGCGTGGACCAGGTGGTGCCGCAGGTTGGTGAACGTTCCCGACAATGAACTGGGCAGGATGGCCAGCAGGGAGGTTCCCCTGGCGATCAGGTCGCTGGCGCCCAGCAGAGCCAGGGCGGGCACCGCGATGGCTCCGCCGCCGACACCCAGCAACCCTGACAGGGTTCCGATCAGGACGCCGACCAGCAGAATGATCAAGGCCACCACTGGGCTCAGCTGGATGCTGCTCTCCCTTGAGGGCGTGGACAGCAGCTGCTGGGCAATGACTGCCATGAGGAAGCCCACGTAGAGCCATCTGAGGATCACCTCAGGAAGCCGGTCCAGCAGCCAGGTGCCGACCTGCGCCCCAATGACCGTGCCCACGGCCAGCAACAGAGCCGCCAGCCAGTCCACATGCCCGCTCAGGGCGTAAGAGGCCACCCCGGCCAGCGACATGGGGATCATGGAGGCCAGCGACGTGGCAGAGGCCTGCCGTTGCTGCAGTCCGGTCCATACCAGGGCAGGCACTATGATCGATCCGCCGCCGATGCCGAACATCCCCGACAGGAATCCGCTGATCACGCCCACCAGGACCAGGATGGCCAGGGTCCGCCGGTCCATCCCTCCGGCTCCTCTCTGCTCTCTTTGCATGGGTTCTAGCCTATGCCGGTGTTTTTGCCGGGATGGCTGGATGTCCGCTTATGCTCCGATCGGCGTCGATTAGGCGTGGCGAGGCTTTCCACGCTGCAGGAATCCACGCATGCTCCAGTCCTTATGTCCACTATGCGAACGTTGTCCTGGTCCCCTTCTGCCGTCCCGGCATACTGCTTGGTATCCCTCGGGCCGGTCCCCGAAGGTGCGTCGCCTAGTCAGGAAAAGAAGAGGGTGTATTTCGATGCGATATACGGTCATCGGTGCCGGAGCCATGGGCTATCGTCTGGGTGTGCTGCTGCAGGAGCAGGCCGGCCTGCAGGTGGATTTCGTGGATACCTGGATGCCCAATATTGACAAGGTTCACGACCAAGGAGGCGTCTATGTCTCCCGCGATCATGAGAATCGGCATTTGGTGTCCGTTAATATTTACACCCCTGAGGACTACAAGGGCGACCCCGACGTCTGGATCGTCATGCTCAAGCAGATGCAGCTGGAGGCCGTCCTGGAACGCTGCGCACCGCTCTTCCGCGACCATCAGGTGGTCGTCTCGGCCATGAACGGCTGGGGTCACTTCGACAAGCTGCTCAAGTACTTCCCCCAGGAGCGGATCTATGGTGGCACGGCCATGATCGGCACGGTCCTCAATGGGCCCGGCGACGTGGATTTCATAGGCAAGTCCGGGGCCGGCTCCCTGCACCTGTGCGCCATGACCGAGCAGACCACCGACCTGGAGCGCAGGATGGCCGAGGACTTCAAGGCCGCCAACCTCAACCCCATCCTGACGGAAAACTTCGAGGGCACCTGCCTGGCCAAGATCATCTTCAACTCGGTGGTCAACACCATCTGCACCATGTATCAGATCACCATGGGCCAGTTCGTCTCCTACCCGGGCGCCAAGGATATGTCCCGCCAGCTGATTGACGAGGCCTATGACGCCTGCGAGAGGGCTGGCAAGCAGCTGATCCAGACCCGTCAGGAGACACTGGACGAGGTGGACTATGTCAGTCGGGTGAGCAACCCGCTTCACTACCCCTCCATGTATCAGGACATGTCCAAGGGCCGCCCGACCGAGGTGGACTACATCAACGGCTACCTGGCGCGCCTGGGCCGTGAGCATGACTATGTCTGCCGGACTCAGGAGTTCCTGACCCACGGTGTCCACCTGGCCGAGCTGGCCTTCCGTGTTCACCACGAAGAGCAGGTCGGCCAGAGCTGATGTAAACAGCTGCTGAGCGGATTTCCATGAATTACTTTCCTAAGTAAGAAAAATACGCCCTTCCAGACAAGTTAGCCGCGGGTTCTTAGCATGGAGCCTGATTTATCAGCCTCGGCGACCGGCATCGCCGGGCTTATGGCGGAGGTGTCATGGAGGTTCATCGCGGCGGCCCGAGGATGGGGTCTTATCAGAGCAAATCGAATCTGGGGGTTCCCCTCAGGTTGGTTTACATGGAGCAGTCCGAGCTGTCCCTTGCTGCCCTTTTCCCGGGGAGGGGTCTGCCGCGAATAGTTCACTGGGGCGATCCAGTGGCCGATCCGCAGGCCCTTCTGGGAACCTATGACGCTCTGGCCCCGCAGCGGGTCTCAGGAGGACTGGATCTGACGGCCTGGCCCAGCATCCTTCCGACCCAGTCCGAGGCTTGGACCGGACAGCGCCGACTGCGCATCTGCCGCAGCGGTGTTGAGGTCTTTTGCCGCTTCCAGGTGGAGTCAGTCGATTTGGGCACAGCCCAGGTCCGCCCTGACGGCTCCGCCGTTCCGACGCTGAAAGTTCAGGTATGCGACCGGGGCCAGGGCGTGGGGCTGACTTGGCAGTGCCAAGTGCTTTCGTCCGGTCTAGTCAGGCAGCGTGCGGACCTGTTCAACCTGGATAAGGTCAGAGAGCTGGATGTCAACGGCTTGGAGCTGGCTTTCCCCTTGCCGGCCGAGGCAAGCGAGATTCTGACCACCACCGGTCACCACCTGCGCGAGCGCAGCCCGCAACGCCAGCCATTGACCGTAGGCCGTCTGGAGCGTTCAAGCTTGGTGGGCCGGCCGGATTTTGATTCCTCCCTGGTCATGTGCGCGGGTCGACCCGGGTTCGGATTCGAGCATGATGAGGTATGCATGGTCCACTTGGGTTGGAGCGGCAATGGTCTGCTCAGCGCCGAGCGGATTCCTTCAGCTCCCGCATTGCTGGGCGGCGGCGAGATTCTGATGGCGGGAGAAATCGCGCTTCCTCCTGCTGATGGCCATTCCGGCCAGCCAGCGTATTCCACGCCCTGGCTCTATGGTTCCCGGGGCAAAGGGTTGGACCAGGCGGCCAATAGGTATCATGCTTTCCTGCGATCCCTGCATCCCGGGTTGGCCTCACATCCCAGGCCTGTCACTCTGAACACCTGGGAGGCGGTCTACTTCGACCAGTCCTATGACAAGCTGGCTGCCCTGGCCGAACAGGCCGCCCGTATAGGTGTGGAGCGTTTTGTCGTTGATGATGGCTGGTTCCAGGGCAGGCGTTCGGATGAGGCCGGACTGGGGGACTGGTCCATCGATCGGCAGGTATGGCCCGAAGGGCCTAAGAGCCTGGAGGCTCTGGCTGCCAAGGTGCATCAGCTGGGAATGGAATTCGGCCTCTGGTTCGAACCCGAAATGATCAGTCCAGACTCAAACGTCTTTCGCGCACATCCTGACTGGGTCATGTCCCCGGGGCCTTCCCGGCTGCCTGTCGAAGGCCGCAACCAGCAGGTCATGGATCTGACCAATCCCGATGCCTATGGCTATGTGTTCGATGCCATGGACTCGCTCATTGCGCTTATGAGCATCGACTACATCAAATGGGATCACAATCGTTACGTGACCGAAGCCTGCTCGCCCCGGTCGGGACGTCCTGCCATGCATGCGCAGACCGAGGCGGTCTATAGAATCATGCGCGACCTGAAAACCAGGCATCCTGGCTTGGAGATTGAATCCTGCGCTTCAGGGGGCGCACGCATCGATCTGGGCGTATTGGAATATGCTGACAGGGTCTGGGTCTCGGACTGCGTGGATCCGGTCGAGCGGGCTGACATCCAGCGCTACACATCCTTACTGCTGCCGCAGGAGATGATGGGTGAGCATGTGGGCGATTCCCCGGCCCATTCCACCGGCCGTGCCAGCTCGCTCGGTCTGCGTGCGGCCATGGCTTTCTTCGGCCATATGGGCGTGGAATGGAACCTGCTTGCCGTGCCCCAGAATCAGCTGGATGAGCTGGGGCGTTGGATTGATCTTTATAAGCAGTGGCGGCATATGCTGCACACCGGTCGTGTAGTGCATGGCGACGCACCCGACCCGGCAGTCCGCTTGGATGGAGTAGTTTCTGCTGGCGGCTCGCAGGCGCTCTACCGCTTCACCCAGTTGACCTCTTCGGTCAATTACCCTCCGCAGCCCTTGGCGCTTCCCGGCTTGGATCCCAAGGCTGATTACAAGATCAGACCCTTGGATGTCTGCTGTGACCTGGATCGGATCGGCAACGGACAGAGCCCTCTGGCCTGGTGGCGTTCCCAAGGCGTGGTCCTTCCGGGCGCGGTCTTGGGCGCTCAGGGAATCCGGCCACCGGTCATTCACCCGGCGGAGGCAGTGATTTTTGAAGCGAGCCGTATCTGAATCCGTCCAGTCGTTTCCTCGTTCATTCGGGCTTATCGGCCTCTCCGGGGCCCTGCAGGTACCGGGCAATTGCTCTGGCCGCCGGTGCTTGGGCCCAGCGGAGCCAGTCGCCGTCAATGATTTTCACGGGAACCTCGACCATCTGGCTGTGGCGGAATGATGCTGTGCCCTTGCGTACGGATTCGACGCACCTTTTCATCAAATAGGAAGTCTCCCCGCCAACCAGAACCTTGTCAGGCAGGGCCACGTTGGCCACCAGAGCGATCAGCACCCCTAGCCGATAACCGGTCAGATTGAGCAGGGTCTCCGCCTGTGGCATGTCCTCCTCCAGGTCTTTGACCAACTCGTCAAGGCTGGCAGCCTGCCCGATGGCATGCGAGTACTGCTCAGCCAGGGAGCCTGTAGTCAGGCACTGGGCGCAGCCACGATGACCTAGATAGCAGCCCGGTCCGTCCGGATCCACCAGCTGATGGCCAATCAGCCCAAAACCCTCATCCGGTGAGGAGACAGGCATGCCGTGCTCGCTCAGGGCATAGCCGATGCCGGATCCCATGGTGATCAGAGCGAAACGATCCAGCCCGATGCCCTCGCCGAACCATCCTTCGTACAGGGCCAGAGCATCGAGATCGTTGAAGACCAGACAAGGCAGATCACATGTATTCTCCATCTGGGTGGCAAGATCAATGGGTTCGCTCCAGTGCAGGAAGGGGGCGTAGGTGACGATCCTGTCTCCCTCCGCCCGACCCCCAAGGGAGATGGCAAGGCCGGAGGGGCTGGGCAGCCCGGCCTGGCTGATCTCGCGCATGCATTCCTGGGCAAGGTCTGACAGCATCCTTACGACCTGGCCTGGGCTTCGCTGTCGAATGTGATGACTGTGGGGCTGGCCGACGGGTCGGCAGGCCAGGTCCGTCGCCGTGGCCAGCGCGGTGCCGCCGTGAAGATTGATGCCGATGAAGGTCTTGGCTTCCCGGCGGATGATCAGAGCCTGCTGCGGTCTGCCTACGCTATTGGAGCTATGATTGCCGTCATCCTGTCTTCCTGGGTCTTTTTTTGCCTGCGGCAGTGTGCCTGCCTCTCTGATGACCCCGCGGTGGGTCAGATCGTTGGTGATGCGTGATACGGCACCCTGGGTCAGGTTGAATCGCCGTGCCAGAACCACTCTGGAGATCGGGCCGTGCTGGAGGATCTCAACGGCGATGCGGTGGGTATATTGGGAGGCCGTGAACCAGGCAGGGAACGGCCGTGCTTCTCCTAGGCGGTAATCGTTCTCGTGATGGTTTGAGCTCTGGTTGTCTCTGTCGGCCACGGTGCCTCCTTACGGAAAATTGGTCCGACCTGATTGCGGACAAACCCCATGCACTGAACAGCATATCTTAATTACTTTCTTAACGAAAGGAACTCGCCGGGGCTGGGAATGAAATATCCCTGTCCCCTATGCTGGTCCGCAGAATCATCTAGGTCATTGTTGCCCGTGCGGATGGTAAAGGAGCCAAATATGAAGGATATCGGCAGTAGGGAGGGATCCGGGCTTGGTCGAATGACGACCTGGGTTCGCAACGGAGTCGCCTCGCTCCTGGCTCTGCTGACCGTCGTGGCCATGGCGGGCTGCGGCTCAGCAGATTCAGGCCAAGTCACTCTGGACTTCTTCCAGTTCAAGTTCGAGGCCGCCGACCAGTTCAAGGCCATGGTTGCACAGTTTGAGAAGGAGAATCCTGACATCAGGGTGAACATCAATAATTCGGCCGATGCCCAGACGGATTTGCGCACTCGTCTGGTCAAAAACCGGGTGCCCGACGTCATCACCTTCAACGGCGATATCAGCTTCGGCATGTTCGCGGCATCCGGGGTCTTCCATGATTTCACTGACGATCCCTTGGTCAAGGGGCTCAATCCGGGCATGGTGTCGATAGCCAGGAATCTGGTCCAGACCAAGGATCCTTCGGCCAAGCGCCTGTATGGCCTGCCCTTTGCCGGCAACGCCAGCGGGTACATATACAACAAGACGCTTTGGCGAAAGGCCGGGCTTGACCCTGACGATCCGCCGCGCACCTGGTCGGAGTTCACGGCTGTCATGGACAAGTTCAAGTCCCTGGGCATCGAACCTGTGCAGGGCACTCTCTCTGATTCCTGGACCGCCCAGGCCCCCTTGGCGTCACTGGCGGGGACCCTGGTCCCCGAGAGCAGATACAGGGATCTGATGGCTGGGAAAACCGATTTCAAGACCCTGTGGACGGAGCCGGCTCGGCGCGAGGTCGAGCTCTTCAGCCATTCCGCTGGCGACAAGGGCGTCACCTACCAGCAGGGCACCCAAAATATGGCCAAGGGCAAGGTGGCGATCCTTCCCCTGGGAACATACGCCATACCGCAAATCAGGATGATCGAACCGGATGTGGACCTCGGATTCGCCCAGATGCCCGCGAATGATTCCCGCTCCCGGCAAATACTGACGGCTGGCGACGATGTCATGCTGACCATGGGCGCCAACACCAGGCATCCCAAGGAGGCCATGCGGCTGATCCGTTATCTGATGCAGCCCCAGCAGCTGCGCACGTATGCCAAGGCCCAGACGGCCTTCACACCGACCAGAAAGGTGGAGGCAGGTGATCCGGCCCTGAACGGGGTTCTTCCCTTCTTCCAACAGAACCGCTTGGCCGACTTCTGCGACCATTACATCCCCTCTTCCATCAATATCGGCGGCTACCTGCAGACAATGGTCACCAAGGGGGATGTGGATGGCTTCATCGGTTCCATGCAGAACGAATGGGACAAGGTCCAGGCAAGGAACTTCCAATGATGAAAGGTCAGGATTCAGACATGGCACAATCCAGGGTCGTCGGCATCCGTACTGCTGACGGAACAGCCAAGGCCGGGAAACGGCCTTCAAGGTTCTCCAATCGCAAGGTCGACCGCGCTTTCTACTGGATGGCGGTCCCTGCCGCCCTGATTTTCACGCTCTTCCTCTATGTGCCCTTCCTCCAGGGCGTGGCCTACTCTTTTACGAATTCCCAGGGATACGGGCGCTTCTCATGGATCGGCTTCAAGAATTACGGCGCCCTCTTCCGTGACGGCCGCGTGGGCCACGCTTATCTGTTCACTTTGCTGATCGCCATCCTGATCACCCTGCTGGTCAACTTCATCGCCCTGTTCATCTCGGTGGCGCTGAATGGAAAGATCGCTTTCAAGAACGGGTTCCGGGTCATCTATTTCATCCCCTACACGCTCTCGGTTCTGGTCATCGGCTATGTCTTCAAATACATCTTCATGACGCCCCTGCCGGCTCTAGGCAAGGCCCTGGGCATCAGCTGGCTCTCCCAGTCCCTGCTGACCAGCGAGCACTATGCATGGATCCCTATCGTCTTCCTCTCGGTTTGGCAGGCGGTGGCTTATTCGACCCTCATATATCTGGCGGGTCTGCAGACCATCGACTCGGAGGTTTATGAGGCTGCATCCATCGATGGCGCCAATGAGTGGCAGAAATTCTGGAGGATCACCTTCCCCTTGATTGGCCCATTCTTCACCATCAACCTTGTGCTGACTCTGAAGAATGCCTTCAACACCTTCGACCAGGTGGTGGCTCTGACCGCAGGAGGGCCCGATTCCAAGACCGAAACAGTCACCTACCTCATCTACAAGGGCGGCCTTACCGGAGGCGAGTACGCCTACCAGACAGCCAACGCGGTCATGTTCTTCATCGTCCTGGCTGTGATCGCATTCATCCAGCTGGGCATTTCCAGAAGAGGGGAGAAGATCTGAGATGGCACAGACAGCGCTTATGCAACCGCAGACACCGGCACAATCAGCAGAAAGAAGGGGAAGGCGGCATTGGGGATCCCCGGGATCGCACCTCAAGAGGGTCAACTGGTGGCTGACGGCCACCGTGGCTGTGCTCTCCCTGACGATTCTTGTGCCGCTCTACTTCACCGTGGTCACGGCTCTGAAGACCCCTGCGGAAGCCGGAACCTTCAGCCTGCCCTCTTCCTGGCAGTGGCACAATTTCGCCGATGCCTGGAACAAGGTCAACTATCCCAAGGCCGCTCTGAATTCAGCCGTCGTCACGGTCTGCGCAGTGGCGCTCACCCTGCTGACCAACACCTTCGTGGCCTATGCCGTGGCCAGGAACATGGACAAGCGCTTCTTCCGCTTCCTCTACTACTTCTTCATCGCGGCCATGTTCGTCCCCTTCCCCGTGGTCATGCTTCCCATCGCCAAGCAGTTCGGCAGCTGGCACTTGGACAACGTGCCAGGTCTGATCCTGCTCTACGTGGTATTAGGGCTCGGCACCAACCTCTTCATCGCCACGGGGTTCATCCGATCCATCCCCACCGCTCTTGAGGAGGCCGCCCGATTGGATGGCGCAGGCACCTGGAGGATATTCTGGACCATCATCTTCCCCCTTATGGGTCCAATCAATGCGACCATCGCCATCACCACGGCTCTCTGGGCCTGGAACGATTTCCTCATGCCGCTGATCGTCCTGACGGATCAGACCAGTCAGACCATCCCTCTGGCGCAGTATGTCTTCAGCTCCCAGTTCGCCACCAACTATCCGATGGCCTTCTCCAGCTACCTGATGGCTCTGGCGCCCATCCTGATCGTCTACCTGTTCGCACAGAAGTGGGTCATCAGCGGCGTTATGAGAGGAGCTGTCAAGTAGCCCAGCCAGGACAGGCAGTCAGGGCGGCCTATAGTGGAGGTCACAGAACAAGGAAGTCCCAGGAATCCAATCTTCGTGAGGAGGGCCATGACCCAGGAAGAACGCATGCAGCTGCCCGATAGGGTGCGGACCAACGGAGCCGCCCCCAATCCCTGGTGGGCCAACGCGGTGGTCTATCAGATCTATCCGCGGTCCTTCCAGGACACCAACGGTGATGGCTACGGCGACCTGCCGGGCATCACGCAGCGGCTGGACTACCTGGCCGACCTGGGCGTGGACGTGATCTGGCTCAGTCCAGTCTACAAGTCCCCCCAGGACGACAACGGCTACGACATCGCCGATTATCAGGACATCGACCCCATCTTCGGCACCATGGACGATATGGACGAGCTTCTGGACCAGGCCCACCGGCGGGGGATCAAGGTGGTCATGGACCTGGTGGTCAACCACACCTCGGATGAGCACGCCTGGTTCCAGGCCTCCCGCAACAGGGAGGACCCACACGCCGACTGGTACTGGTGGCGGCCCGCCAAGGCCGGCCACGAACCCGGCACCCCTGGCGCAGAGCCCAACAAATGGGGGTCCTACTTTGGAGGCTCCGCCTGGCAGTACGATCCGCAGCGCGGCGAATATTACCTACACCTGTTCTCCAGGAAGCAGCCCGACCTCAACTGGGAGAACCCCCAGGTCCGGCAGGCCGTCTTCGACATGATGAACTGGTGGATGGACCGGGGCATCGACGGATTCCGCATGGATGTGATCGTCATGATCTCCAAGACCGTCGACTCCGAGGGCCGCCTGCCCGGCGAGGACGGATCGGCCATCGCTGACGGTCCCGTGGGGCCTGAGGGGTACTCGTCCTCGGTGCCCTTCTGCGTGGACGGCCCCAGGCTGGATGAGTTCCTCCAAGAGATGCGCAGCCAGGTCTTCCAGGGTCGGCAGGGTTACCTGACCGTGGGGGAGGCTCCCAGTCTGGCGCCTGCCCGCAGCGGGCAGATCACCGACCCGGCCAACCACGAGCTGGACATGCTCTTTCTCTTCACCCAGACCGAGGTTGACACCGGGGACAGCAAGTGGGACATCCGTCCCTTCCGGGTTCCCCGGCTCAAGGCGGCCATGGACGAGCAGCAGCAGGCTGTGGCCAAGGCCGGATGGGCCAGCCTCTACTTCGACAACCACGATCAGCCCAGAATCGTCTCCCGTTGGGGCGACACCTCCAGCGAGGAGCTGCGCTCGCGTTCGGCCAAGGCCCTGGGGCTCCTCCTGCACATGCACCGGGGGACCCCCTACATCTATCAGGGCGAGGAGCTGGGCATGACCAATGCCGGCTTCGCCAGCCTCGACCAGTACCAGGATCTGGAGTCCATCAACCTCTACCATCAGCGGGTCGATCAGGCGCACGAGCAGGATCCGGAGTCCATGATGGCCGCCCTGGCCTATATGAGCCGCGACAACGCCCGCACCCCCATGCAGTGGGACTCCACCAAGTTCGCCGGCTTCACGGCTCCATACGCTCCCAAGGAGCCCTGGCTGGCCGTCAATCCCAATAGGGACAAGGTCAACGCCAAGACCGAGCTGCGTGACCCGGACTCGGTCCTGGCCTTCTACCGGGAGCTGATCCGCCTGCGTCATACCAATCCGGTCGTGGCGGCCGGCGGCTTCACCCTTCTGGATCCGGATGCGGACCAGATTTACTCATTCACCCGTTCCCTGGACCAGGCGCCCGAGCCCAAGTCGGGACCCGAGGCTGCCAGCGTTCTGGATGCCCTGCCCTGTCAGCGCCTTCTGGTTGTGGTCAATCTGAGCAGCCGTCCGGCCTCACTGCCGCCTGAAACCGCCGCACTTCTGGGCCTGGACCAAACCGGATTCACCTCCATGGCCCTCGGAGCGGTGGATCCCGATCGGATCCTCATATCCACCTACAGACCGGAGCAAACCGCCAGCTCCCTGCTGACCGGCCGCCTCTCCCCCTGGGAGGGCTTCGTCTACCGACTCTGAGGAAAACCCCGCCGTCGGCACGCTTTCCAGGCTAGAGTGGAAGTCAGCGATGCCCTGATGGGCCTGTGCGGACCGGTCGGGTCCGCGGGTCCCGGGGCGATGGGTTCGCGCTGTGGTCAATCCCGACGATTCCGGCGCGGACGGGAAAAGAAAGCGGGTTGCATGTCTCGTCTGATCATCGTCTCCAACCGTTTGCCCATGTCACTGCAGGCACAGGAGGACGGTTCTTACACCTTGCGCCAGAACGTGGGGGGACTGGCCACGGCCATCGGCCCCTACCACCGTTCCCATAAGGACTGCCTCTGGATCGGCTGGAGCGGCATCGATCCTCAGAAGTACTCGGAAAAGGAGCTGGACCGCATCCGTCAGGCCTACCGGGAGAGCCGGTGCATTCCTATATTCCTGAGCAAGGAGGAGCTGAACGGATACTACGCCGGGTTCTCCAACAACACCCTCTGGCCGCTCTTCCATGACTTCTCGCATGAGGCCGTCTTCCGCCAGGAGGACTGGGAGATGTACCGCAAGGTCAACATGCGTTTCGCGCAGGTGGTGGAGCCGCTCATCCGCAAGGGCGACACCATCTGGGTCCAGGACTACCACCTGATGCTCCTGCCCAAGATGTTGCGCGAACGTTACCCCGATGCCTCCATCGGCTGGTTCCTGCACGTGCCCTTCCCCAGCGCCGAGATCTTCCGCTCCCTGCCATGGAGCCGCGAGATCCTGGAGGGTGTCCTGGGCGCCAACCTGATCGGCTTCCATACGGTGGACTTCTCCGCCAGCTTCCTGGCTTCGCTGCACAGGCTGCTGCCCGAACTGCCGGTCAACCGGGACGGCGTGGTCGAAATGCCTGACGGCCACCGAGCAGCCATCGACGCCTTCCCCATCGGCATCGATTACAACCTCTACCGGCGTACCGCCCACTCCAGCCTGGCTCGGGCCATGCGGCGAGGGATCGACGAGGTCTGCGGCAAGTCCCCCCGTCATCGCTATCGCACATCGGTGACGGCTGAAGGGGTGGCGGCCAACGAAGCCGCCGCATCGGATGCCAACTGGTGGAGCCACTACATGAAGGAGGACATCCCCGAGTCCACGCTGGCCAAGCAGGCGGCCTCCTCGGTGGGCAGCCGGTCCAACAAGGTCATCGTCTCGGTGGATCGTCTGGACTACACCAAGGGTCTGCCCGAGCGGCTTCAGGCCTTCGGCCGCATGCTGGACAAGTACCCTGAGTGGGTGGGCCATGTCACCTACTACCTGCTGGCCACCCCCTCGCGTGAGGTCGTCGAGTCCTATCAGCGGCTCAAGGCCCAGGTGGACCAGTTGGTGGGGGAGATCAACGGCCGCTACTCCCTGCTGGCCTGGACCCCCATCCACTACATCACCCGCTCCCTGTCCATCAAGCCTGTCTGCGGCATCTACACGGCCGGCGACGTAGCCCTGGTCACCCCCCTGCGCGATGGGATGAACCTGGTGGCCAAGGAGTACCTGGCCTGCCATGACGGACGCGACGGCACCCTGGTCCTGTCGGACATGTGCGGGGCTGCCGACGAGCTGACCGATGCCTTCATCGTCAATCCCTACGATATCGACATGGTCTGCGAGGCCCTGCACAACGCCCTGGAGATCACCCCCGAGGAGTCCAAGCGGCGCAACATCCGCATGCAGGCCCGACTCAAGGTGCGCACCGCAGCCAACTGGTGCACCTCGTTCCTCGACTCCCTGCGGCAGGTGTCCACTCCGGGCATGACGGACAGGAGGCTGCGTATGGATCACCACAACGCCATCGTTCATCAGTGGGACGGCGCCCATCGTCGTCTGGTCCTGTGCGACTATGACGGGACGCTGACCCCGCTTGTTCGCCGTCCTGAGCGGGCCAAGCCCACCCAGGCCCTTCGCCGCCTGCTGACCCAGGTGGGGAGCAATCCCGATGTGGACTTCCTGCTGGTCTCCGGCCGCAGCCATCAGATCATGCAGGACTGGTTCGGTGACCTGCCGGTGGGGCTGATTGCCGAGCATGGCGCCTGGAACCGCAACCTGCCCGGCAGCGACTCGGAGGAGTGGCAGCGGGCGAAAGGCCTGCCCGACTCCGATACCTGGCAGAAGGTGATCCGGCCCATCATGGATGAGTCGGCCACCAGGGTCCCCAACTCCTTTGTGGAGAGCAAGTCCGATGCGGTGGCCTGGCATTACCGGATGAGCGATGCCCAGGTGGCCGACCAGGAGCGTCAGGATCTGCTCCATCGCCTGCGCGGAGTAGTGGTCGGCCTGGGGTTGATGATCATGGAGAACTCCAAGGTCGTCGAGGTCACCCCTGTGGCCACCAGCAAGGGCCAGGCCATCCTGCCCTTCGTCAACAGCGGCGACTACGACTTCATGATGGCCCTGGGCGACGATGAAACGGACGAGACCATGTTCGCCGTCATGCCTGATAAGGGCTGGACCATCAAGGTCGGGCCCGGCCAGACCAAGGCCCGGTTGCGGGTCAACGATCCGACCGCGGTCACTCTGTTGCTGGCCGACCTGGGTGCCGGTGTGGCCCGTGACTCCAATGAGCCCGTGGCATCCCACGACTTCCGCGACGACCATACCGTGGTCGACGAGGCGCATGCCCAGCTCACTGACGACAAGTAAGACAGGCGACCACTGCCATCACCGGCGACTGTTAGGCACTACCGGTGACCGCTCGTGAAGTCCGTCAAGTTCACGGGCGGGCTGGTGGCTGGCTTGGTTATCGGTCTGGTTGTTTCAGGTCTGCTCTCATGCTTGTCCGGTCTTCGGGCGCCCGGACGTCCGATTGTCCGCAGGTTTTGGTTTTTCGGTATGTTCGGATGTCCACCATGTTGACGGCCGGCCCCATTGGTCGGGCCCGGCCGACCATACTTGGAGCATGGATACTTCAACAATCACTGCCTGTCTTGAGGCAGATCATGCCGCTGATTTGCGCAAAGCCGCCCAACGTCTGGAAGGTGTGGCCCGTCACACCCTTATCGAGCAATCCGATGACCTGGGTGCTCGGATTGGCCATCGCGTTCTGCTCAAGCCGGAGAATCTGCAGCTGACTGGATCCTTCAAGATTCGCGGAGCTTATAACAAGGTGGCCTCGTTGGATCAGGACGAACTGGACCGCGGCATCGTCACCGCTTCCGCTGGCAATCATGCCCAGGGGGTGGCTTTTGCCGCACGCAGCCGTGGCGCGAAGGCCACCATCGTCATGCCCCGGATCACTCCGCCCCTCAAGGTCGATGCCACTCGGGCCTATGGCGCCGAGGTTGTCCTGCAGGGCGAGGTCTTCGACGAAAGTTCCGATTACGCCTTGGGTCTGGCACGTGATCGCGGCATGACCTTCGTCCCGCCCTTTGACGACTACGAGGTCGTCTGTGGTCAGGGGACCATCGCCATGGAAATTCTTCAGGATGTGCCCGATGTCACCGATATCGTGGTTCCCCTGGGTGGGGGCGGGCTGGGCGCTGGCGTTGCGCTCGCCGTAAAAACCTTCAAGCCAGATGTCAGAGTCATCGGAGCCACCCCGGTCGGATCTCCGGCCTGGCGTGAATCTCTGACAGCTGGTCATGTGGTCGCGGCGGATCAGATGCGTACGGCCGCCGAGGGCGTGGCCGTCAGGCGTCCCGGCGATCTGAACTACGCCCTGCTCAGCCGCTATATGGATGATCTGGTCCAGGTGACCGAAAGCGACATCTCCGAGATGATCCTATTCATGCTGGAGAAGCACAAACTGGTGGTCGAGGCGGCTGGCGCCGTCTCCCTGGCGGCCCTGGGACAGTTGGATCTGCAGTCCGAGGTCTTCCGGTCGGCCCCGGGGCCGCATGTGATCGTCCCCATCATCTCGGGCGGCAATATCGATACGGTCACCATGGGTGCTGTCATCCAGCGGGGGATGATCTCCCGCGGACGCATCATGCAGTTCGGCGTGGAGCTGCCCGACGTTCCTGGTCAGCTGGTTAAGGTGGCCACGGTCCTGGCCGATCTGCGTGCCAATGTGATCGAGCTCAACCACGACCAGTTCAAATCCTCCGGCCACTATGACAACGGTGTGCTCTTGGAGGTGACTGTGGAGACTAACGGCCCCGATCACATCACCCAGATCCTGGATACCTTGCGTAGTCGAGGCTTCCAGGTCCATCAGAACTACTGAGCACTATGTCAAGATTGGATCCGGTGCCCGTGCCCGGCATCCGATGTTCGGGGACAATGATGGACAATGATCATCGCTGCGAGAACAGTCGGAATCGCCGATGCCTTTGCTGGGCTTGGCTGATGGGACTTGCTGGTTCTTAAAGGACCAATCTATGGCAATCCTTGTGCTGCCTTGCGTCTTATCACAGGCGGAGTCCCTTCCCCGGAGTCGCCACGGTCTGCGGGTGGAGGACGTGGGTATATCAGCCTATTTCGATAATCGACGAACAGATTTGCTTTATTTCCTCATTGTGTGTTGAGATGATGACGGCAGCGCCTTGTTGGGCAAGTTCGCACAGTATGCGTATTACGACGTTGGCGTTGTCCTGATCCAACGCAGAGGTCGGCTCGTCTGCAAGAATGACACCCGGCTGTTTGAGCAGAAGCCTCGCGAGGGCGATTCTCTGTTGTTCCCCGCCCGATAGGGTGTAAATCTTTTTCTTCTGCGAGCCATTCATTCCGACGATGTCAAGTACTCTGCCGATTCGTTCGTCCTGTTCCTTGCGATGCTCGCGCTTCTTCATTTTGAGGGGAATCTGCAGGTTATGCGACACGTTCCACTGTTCGACAAGACCATAGTTCTGGAATAGAAATCCTATGTTTTCGCGAAGACACACTCGCTGCCCCTTCCGGCTCTTATGCAAATAACCGGAGCGGAATGTCCCTTCGTTGTAAGTGACCGATCCTTCATCGAAGTCCTCCAACAAGCCGACGCAGTTGAGCAGGGTCGTTTTGCCTGCACCGGACGGCCCGCTCACTGCGATTATGGAACCAGGTCCAGCGTCGAAGGACAGTCTCGACCATAAGGTGTGTTCTGCAAATCTCTTGGTAAGTCCTTCGACTTTCAATGTCGGCTGCCTGCCTGCGTCTGTCATATGCATCTCCCTCCGCACCGTGGATTCACGGGCGTTTGATGTCGTCGGCACGGAACCTTGATTCGTATACCGATACGGTAATGGCCATGATGAGGCTGGATCCGGCGAAGAGCAATGTTCCAGCCACCAGATCCGCAACCTTGCTCATCGAGCCGATAATGCCGACTGCCATGAGGGTCAGCAGCACCCCGGTATTCTGCATGACAAGAAAGCCTCCGTGTCTTCTGAAGAACCCGTATCCATGGATGAATTGGACGAAGGAGAGTCTGCGTCGTCTTGCGCAATACGCGGCCGAGCACACGAGGATGGCCATCATGGCAGCGGCCAGACCGAACGATATGGCTATGATGTCCCCGCGTTGCTCGTTCCGGGATAATGACAATGTATACGCTACCGAGTCTTTGGCGTTGTCAATACCCTGGAAGTATCCGGAGATTCCATAATGGTCCAGCTTGCTTTGCAGGAGTTCCGGATCGGAGAACAATACACTATCGCTTGATGTGTATGACAGGTATACCATGGGGCTGATCAACCCTGACGATGGGGATGTGACGGCTACCACCGGATCCTTCAAAGACAGCTTCTGCTGATCTTCTGCAGGCATGAACTGGGTCCCCGAGAAGAGGGATATGTCTTGGCCCGAACGTGTGCGGACCAGGACGCCGTGAGGGCTACAGGAATATGGTTTCTGTTTCTGGGTAACACCCAGTTGGCACTGTGTCTTGAAATATTCGGCATATTTCTTCAACAAGGCTCCGGGGTCCCCTTTATATGATGAAGGCACCAGGAGTGTGAAAGCCCCAATATCTCTTCCAACCACTCTAACCGGTTTCCCATCAAGTCCGGCAATGGGTTGTTTGTCAAGATAGTTCGGGCTCACTATCATCGAATCGGATCCGTCCGGTTCATAAGGATCATTGTTCCCATCAGCGGGACGAACGGAGTCACCGTTATATCCGACCAGCATTGCCTTCCCTCTGCTGTCAAGATCCTCGATCACTTTCATCAGGGGAGGCGCTGTCCGGAGATCATCCTCGTGTGGGGTGTTGGTGTTGACTGACAATCTGAGGACATATTGATCCGAGATGCGAGACCACTGTGCCAGGGACCGGCTGGTGCTCTGTACCGCGCTGATTCTATTCAGAGACCCGCTGATGGTACCAAAGAGAACAGCCACCACCATGAACTGGGCAAAACCCGCGATGATGCCATCACGGAGTTCGTCGCCCTCCCCGTTAAGGACGGCGGGTATCCGATCGCGGAATGTACTGGCACCGCCTAAAGTCAACGCCAGGAAGACAAGATATGCTGTCAATACAGCCACGGCGATCAACAGCGTTCGGAGGAGTCTCCAAATCTGGTGGAAGTCATTGACAATCCAGAGGAAAGGCAATCCCACCAAGGCAATCGTCATCAATCCCACGGCGAGCGTGGCGAGCAGTGAAACCAGCTCGCCGACAAGTATCCTTCCGCTGGTATAACCGTGCATTGCCTTGATCGCATGTATCTTCCTGTTCCTGGACAGGGAATACGCGGTGGAAACCACCAATGTGATGGCGATGATAACGACTCCCGCCCAAAGGCCACCCTTCCCTAACGCATATATCATCGCAGCTATCCAGAAGCCTCGTGACCAGAGGCTTTGTGATTCGTCAACCACTATCCGGGAACGTGACAAAGCCTTGGCGAGCTGTTCCATATGCGACCTATCCGCATTGGTCGCATAGCTTCCGCGCAAGTCCTGGGTGGTAATCTCTTTATAAGAAACTACTTTCGTTGACTGGTCACGCGTTGAAAAGGAAGGATAATCGTACCCTCCATTTCGTTGAAAAGACTTTTGGTCACCCACAAAGGCCACGAGAACACGAGAATTCATCGAGTTACGAAATGAAGGTTGGATCTTGAAGACATTGATCCCCAAAGTTCTTGAAGCTTGGGCAATCGCACGCACAGCATCCGCCTTTGTCGCGGTATCAACCCTCTCGATGGTGAAAGAGGTACCAGTACCCGCAGGAAGCTCCTGGTCGATGGTGATAAGCATCTCGAATGTCACCACCATGGTCAGAATCAAGGAAGCCCAAATAGTCAACCGTTCAATCCAGTGAATTCGCAAATCACCTCACCCACCCAAAGCAAAGAGAAGTCCTGCCGGCATGTGCCCGCACATGCCGGCAAATAGGGGTCAGCGCCTCGTTCACTCAGTGATACTAAGCATCATGGTATTAGCATGCCTGATACTCGTAACTGAGTTAATATATACCCCAGTAGCACTGATTGCCTTTAGCACGGCGGCCAGTCTGAGCGACAGCCCATTTACCGCTATATGCTTGTGATGTGACGCGTCCAGTACCTATCGCGGTCGCATAATGGTTCTTCTTCGGATGCATATATGACGAAGTCACATGTCCCCAAGCTGGAACCCCGGACAGATCACAAGTAAAACTACCTCCACCAGCGCCACCTGCCATGGCAACAGGCGCTATACCAGTCGACAATGCAAGAGCTACCATTGATGAAGCAACAACTCTCCCAAACTTCCTCATAGTTTTCTCCTTTGAAAACAAATATGATGGTGAAAACTTTCCACCGCCACTCGTTATACTCCATAAACACAGCTAAATCAAATACAGCTAACTCATTCCAGCCTCTCACACATTGAGGCCACTCTTATGTCACTGACACCGATGCGGAATCCGAACCGGTACGATGACGCTGACCATTCCTGGAACAATTCCCTTGCCGGAGTTCGGACAACACACCCAAGACCAGTTTGCTTGGTTGCACTCACACCACGAGCATGGGATGTTTTAGTGGATGCAGTGCGGAATCATGCAGAGAATGCCTCTGCTGATGACACTGGCGGGGATAGTGGCGGTCAGCCAGCTGCGGATCTGCTGCCGGTAGCCGGTCGCCCATCCGTCCGATCTGCTCGCCCTGCAGCCTGGAGACCCGCTCGTTCACGTGCTGCTGCCCGTCGTGCATCTTCCTGAGCTGTGTTTCGTTCCTGCTGGCCGGTTGCTCCACGCTCTTCTCGAACGCCTTGCAGCCAGAGAGGATGACCTTCCTTGAGGCCTCGTTCTGCCTGTCGCCTGGGTCCTCTGATCGCTGCAAGCTGGTCAGCAGCATCTGGTTGGCTGTTCCGTCGTGGAGGTTATGACCTCCAACTGCTCCTTGAGGTTCAACTGGCTGCTGGAGGTGAGCTGTATCTGCGCCCTGGAGTTCCTGAGCTCCTTGAGCACATGCCTCGTCTCGCGCAGTCGTGTGCTCAGGTCCTCCTCGTTGCCCTGGTTCGGGTTCTCGTCCATGTCTCCTCGTTTCGTCCAGCAGCGATTGCAGTTCCCCGACCACGCTCTTAATCTGTTTGCGCAGCTTCTCGATGAGCGTCTCCCCCAATGACCGCGAAGCGAAGTTATCCACCGTCAAAATCAAAGTCAAAAACTCAAGCTTTCTGGTATAGGTATCTAGTATAGGTATATAGGGGCCCCTCGTTAGTCCCACTGCGAGTAGGGCTAAGAGGGGTTTTATTGCATTCAAAGTCCATCTCTTGGATTTGGCCTGATTGTGGCTTGTCTGCGCTGGTTGGTGCATTTGGAGTGTGTTGATTGATGGTGGTTTCGTGATTGCTGGTGGGTCTGATGCTTGGGTGGTTATGTTTGGTGAATGTGATTGCTGGTGTTTTATGGATGTGGTGAGCTGGTTTTGGGTCTTTTCCGGGATAACGGTGGCATACTCGCTTCGGACTGCGGCGGTTCTTCCGGTGCACACGCCCGGCTCTGTTCTTTCCTGCCGGCTCCGGCGGGCTTGTACCCCGTGCATGGAGGTGGAGCATTCCACCAGGATGGCTCAGGACCGGCTGACCGTTCTGGGCATGCCTCGCGGGATCGCCTACGCGCAGCCGAACGCATGAACGCATAAACGAAGGGCGCCCCCAGGAATCCATGAAGATTGGAATTCCTTGGGGCGCCCTTGCGTCCTGGTGCGGTGGCCGTCAGGCTTCTGTCGGCTGCTCGGCCATGGCCTGCAGGTATCGGGCGACGGCCTTGCGGATGATGGCCGACTTGGGGATGCCTTCCTTCTTGGCCAGCCGGCTGGCCTTGTCGTCCAGGTCCTCGGGCACCCTGACCCTCCAGGTGCGTCGAGCGGTCCGTGCCTCGGCCCGCCGTTCCTCCGGCTTCTCCAACTTCGCCAGGCTCTGGGCCATGAGCGATGCGGCCTGCTCGTCGGTCAGCAGCGGGGCGTCGGGGTCCCGCCGGATGGCGGCCTTCGGGTGGTGGATCAGCTCCCCCCGGTCGGCTGCGCGGATCAGCGCATCGATGTCCTCCTGGTTCTCGGATGTGACTTGCTTGGCCATTTCGCGCTCCTTTCCCTTCCTGCACGCCTGTCCCTCTCCGCCCTCACCGGGTGGCCTCGGCCCGGCGCAGGCGCATCTGGTCGAATTCCTCCTGGAGGTCGTGGAAGAACTCGTCCTCATCCACTCCGCGGTTCGGATCCTTGCGTCGTACGGAGCCTGGTATGACGTCCAGGCGTTCCTCGCGTTCGGCCTTGGCGTTCATCTCCTCCATCTGCCGGTGCTCTTGTTCCGTCTTAGGCTCGTACTCGTATTCGTTCATGGCTATTCTCCTGTACCCAATAACATGGCTTTTTAAATTATTGGTTGGTGTGGTCTGGCCGTCTATCGGTCGTGCTTGTGCGACTTGATCAGCCGCCGCCACACGTCGGTGACGGTCATGATCTGGAAGGCGACGAAATCCCCGGGCTCGGCTTCCTTGACTATGACCTCGATGCAGCCCTTTCCAAGCGCTCCAGGATGCCTGGGCCCGACGAGAACCACGGCATCCAGCCCATTCCGATCCTGAATCTCCTCTTTGCTTGCATGATGTAGGACGGCATAGCCGATTTCCTGGCAGGCGATACACCATGCCCGCCAGCGCTTCTGGCCATCTTGAGCGTTTGAGCTCCTCTCTCCCCCGCCCTCCATCCATATGGCACCACACTGACGACCTACAGTCAAAGGCCGCACTCTTTTCCTCTGGGTGTTCCTTGGATTTTCCAGCCGCGACCCTGCCGATGGGCGCATGCCATCCTGGCGTCGCCAGCATGTAGTTGAGCGCATCCGCATAGGCTGTCGCCTCCTGGGCGGCGACCGGGGACACCAGGCCCAGCTGCTTGCCGTATGACCATATGGAATATGTGGTACATATTTTATGAATTTTGGCCAGAGGCGGGTAAATACTGTTGTCCATAACGGCGTGGTGGGGAGGCATCCATGATGGGGATACGGAAGAAATTCAAGGAGCTGAAGAATCAAAAACTGACTCTTTTTCGCCCAGACGATATTCAATGGCTAACCCTTGGACAGCTCCAGCAGAGGTATGACGACCTTAAAGACCAGCGCGACAAGCAAATGGCATGCACAGCGCCTGCTCGCGTTGTGCGCAGTGTCCAGCTTCATCTCCTTCATGTCGCAGCCCGCCTGGAAGAAGCTTAAGAGCACTCCGCAGAAAGTAATGCTTGTTTTCTGCACTATCTTATTGGTGACCATTGTATTTTTGATCGCTGCGGTGATCATGGGTGATCTATACAGCCCCATAAAAACCCCCATGCTGGTAAACACCACAGCACAGGCACAGCCACAATCCACGGGGGAAAACCAAAAAAACCTCCTTGATGAGTGGAAGGCACAGGTCGATATATTGGAATCTCATAATAACTTACGAGAAGCCATAATTATCTCTGCCTATGCCGCATATGCAGTTGCCCTGGATGGCATCATTGCTTGTTTTCTCCCCCTGTAATCCGAGAGGGAGAGCAGCAGAGCCAGGAATCTTGTAGCTTGGTCTTATGATTTTCCTATGGAAGTCTATGCAAAAGAAAAAATATATCATGCCATAGATGCATGTAAACAATTCGATGCAGACAAACACCCCGAGCTCTTCAATGGATATCTCTTTAGTAGGTACCAGCTTAGGCAAAACGATTTTCCAAGGTTGAACTTATTTCTGACCGCTGCTCAACTTCAACTGGCCAACTGCCTCCTGCCTCTTAATAAGGCGATAAGCGGTGAAAGTAAAATAGAAAGTCTTCTTAACAACTTAACAGATACGCTAGGTGCTCTGTCTGCTTTCGACAAAACGATAATGACTGAAGCCGATTATGAGGTGGTTCTCGGCGATAACTTTCCTAGGGCGCAGATTGAACACGCCATTCAATCTCTACGATACAGGCCTTCACATTGGGAGGAACCTAGATCACAGGATAGATTCCGCGAACCGCCGTTAAAGAGACACCCCATGTTTTCAGTGGAGCCTGTTGATAATACAGGCTTTGTTGCAAATTCACCTAAAATTCTTTCTGATGTAGTGGATCCACTAGTACAGCATTCGAGATTGTCCAATGGAGCCTACCGTTCACAGCCAAACGAAGGACAGGATCCGCAGGAGCACCAGCAGAGCACAACGCAAGCGGAGCAGGCTGGGCGGAAACATTACACGGTGTTCGTCAGCTCGACCTTCGAGGATATGAGGGATATTCGCGCGGCTGTGCTGGGGAGGCTATATTCCACGGAAGACTTCATGCCGATCGGCATGGAGAACTTCATGGCCTCCGACAGCAGCCAGCTCGACTACATCCGCGAAAGGCTCAATGACACCGACATCTACGTGCTGCTCCTGGGCGGCAGGTACGGCACCCTCACCCCCCGCGCGGACAGGAGCTACACGCATGAGGAGTATGAGATGGCCAAAGCCAACCCTGATGTCAGGGTGCTGTCCTTCGTGTGCGACCATCCCGAGAATCTGCCCGCCGAGAGACGCTGGCGAAACGATGACGAACACGACAGGCTCATGGAATTCACTAAGGAAGTGGAAAGCGACAAAATGGTCAGGCCCTGGGCAGTAGACGCCGACCCGGAGAAGATCGCCGGCGATGTCTACCAGTCCCTGGTCGATGAGACGAAAAAAGGAACAATGCGCGGCTGGACCAGAGGAGAATGGCCTGAACCGGAACAGTAAAGCCGCCCAGTCAGCCAGGGCGTGAGGAGCCATCCCCGCAAGGACAAGGATAGTTCTCTGGCGCTTCCTCCGGCGCGGCTGTTCCTTCAGAGGCTTGCCTGGTGCTGTTCCTTCTCCCCTACCCGTCCGATCGCCTTGTAGATGGTGCTTCGGCTGACGTTGAACCTGGCGGCTATCTCCTTGACGGTCACGGTCCTGGAATCGTACAGCTGGCGCACCATGGCGACGTCCTTGTCGGAGAGCTTGTAGGGGCGGCCGCCTTTCCTGCCGCGCGCCCTGGCCGCCGTCAGGCCGGCCATGGTGCGTTCCCGGATCAGGTCCCGCTCGAACTGCGCCAAGGCGGAGAAGATGTTGAAGACCAGCACCCCTCCAGGCGTGCTGGTGTCCATATTCTCGGTCAGGCTGCGGAACCCCACCCCCTGCTTATGGAACCGGTCCATCAGATCGACCAGGTTCTGCACGCTGCGCCCCAGCCTGTCCAGCTTCCACACCACCACCGTGTCGCCCTCGCGCAACGCCTCCAGCATCCGGTCCAACTGGGGGCGGCTGGCCTTGGCCCCGGAGGAATGATCGACATAGATCCTCCCGCAACCCGCCTTCCTCAGCGCATCGGTCTGCAGATCCTCGTTCTGCTCAAGCGTGCTCACCCTCGCATAGCCGATCAGCATGCGCCCTCCCCTCGGCCGGCCGACGGCGACGGCTTCGGCCGCCGCGCATACGCCTTCCATGAAAACGGACGGTGGACCGGACCGTTATAGACCGGACGGTTATAGACCGCCATATGGGTCTTCCTGTATGGGCCTTCCCTGGGGACGATACGCTCGTTGATGATCTGCACCAGATAGTTGACCGCCAGCA
Source organism: Bifidobacterium sp. B4079 (assembly GCF_026537385.1). Lineage (NCBI taxonomy): Bacteria > Bacillati > Actinomycetota > Actinomycetes > Bifidobacteriales > Bifidobacteriaceae > Bifidobacterium > Bifidobacterium sp. B4079. The sequence continues at coordinate 135,826 of NZ_JAFNMH010000004.1, forward strand.
CGGAAACAGCCACCGAATAGAACAGCGAATAGTCCGATTTGTTGATTTTGCATCTTCCCATCAGGTACAGGACGATCACGAAGACCACACCGATGACGGCATATGGCGTGGTACGAATCCACCACCTGCTGGGCGGATCACTCTCCCGATCTCTTATAACATCGCGAGCATAAATGAACAGCGCCGTTGCCTCAACCAGAAAGAGGAGTATGAGAAACACAAACGACGCAGTCGAATACGACTCCTCAGAGTAATTTATAAAAGTATTTACCATCAGAAAGATATACAAAAGGTGCAGGAGATAGGAGCCCGTCGTTACCGTACTATAACTCTTATCCCATTCGGCTCCATACATGACTATGACACCATAAGAAAAGATGAAGAAAGAAAAGACAAGAGGAACCCATCCGGCAACAAAAGCTAACCCGTCTTTGTGTTTTTGCCAAAGAAACCTGAATGGTGAAAAGCAGATTAAGACCATAATTAAAAGACCGAAATCAGCCAAGAACGACATAAGACAGAGCGGGCCTTTATGACATGGGTTTACATTTTCCTTAAAATTTTCCCACCATCTTCTTCGACGCGCTCTATGTTTCACCCATCTGGCGAATATTCCAAGGCAATTGTTCTCTTTTCCCATATGTTTACAATACATAGATTAAAAGACCAGTTAAACTACGGCTTACCGTTTCGGACAGCGAAGATTCAGCGGAACCAATAAAATGTATATAAAACGGTTGTTTTTAATATTAAAATGCTATTTATATTTTATTCTTTGTTTGATTCTTCTTCAGAATTTTTAACATCCGTGCCTGTTTTCAGCGGATTTGTGTCTGCTGACTTCGGCTGGTCCGTTTCTTTCTGTTCCAGCCGCCTGATCACATAGGCATTGCCGTCATATCTGAGTCCGCGTTTCCCCGGTGATGATATTCTGCGATATTCGGCATTCTCCTGCTTGATTGTCCTCTGTTAGGGGAAGCTTCACCCGGCTCCAGGAGCCATGATGGCACAGCGGGTTCGCAAGGTACGGCCCCAATCAAGCAGTCATGTTCTGGCCACTAGAGGAAAAGGACTGTTGAAAGCAAAGGACAAACATTTCTGCATTGTTTAATACCTTATTTCTTCTTATTATTTCATTTGCTTCCGCCCATAGCCTGACTGCTTCCTGCTCCGCTTTCGTCATTTTTCAAATGTGATGCTTGTGATTTAGATTTGCTCAGATAAGCATATTGGGTGCTCGGATAAAAGTGATAATTTATTTATAAAAAGAAATAACTCACTCGCAATATAGCTGAGGGGTGTATTATATTCGATTGAAACAGAGATGTTTACGATCAATTTAATCTGACTACGGGAGAAGACAGATATGACCACCAGACTTTCTATCGGTAAACGAATAATAGGACTGTTTGCCGCTGCATTAGTTTTTTCAACGCTGACTACAGGAGTAGCATCTGCGCAGACACCTGACCTGGACACAAACCAACTGGAATCCATAGTCACCAGATACGGTAAAAAAATTGAAAATAGTTATTCTGGTGTCCAGATGCGTTTCAATGATAAAGAAGACCAGCTGGCGCAAAAGAATGGCATTAATTCTACATCGTACAAAGAGTCAGGATTATCTTTGAAAGACGTATCCACTACCACCAAGCTAATCGGTACTCAAAAAACCGACTCCGGTTATCAGGTACTGAGTGAAATTACCACTAAAATGGTACTAGTGCCAGAGGCCGGTACCACAATTACAATTGCTGGTGAAAACAGGAACCATTTGGATTCCTCCGCAACGGATCTTCATTCAATAAGTATCGCACTCACAAAAGGCAATGATGCGGATGGCTACACCGTTGTCGGTGATGAAATACAATATCCAGACGAACAAAATGATGAAACACCGGATATGATTAATGTTCCTCAATCAGTTCCAAACTCGGCTGAAACAAGAGAATCGTCAGACCCCTTTGCGAATCGAGCGGGATTGAATTATATAAAGATGTCCAAATATGCTGAAAAATGGACTGAAGATGCTCCGGGTAATAAGATGAATCCGGACTTCCCTATCTACGATGAAAAGAACGGGAACTGCGCTAATTTTGCTTCTCAAGCTATATATGCAGGAGGTCTAAAAACCACCTTCGGCAATTCACTGCAGATATGGGATGATCATGTATGGACATGGAATCTTGCCGGTATAGCCAAGGCTTCGCATACTTGGTCAACGGCACAGCATAACTATAATTATATGAAGGATTCTTCTGGTGCTTTTACCGAAGAGGACAGCCCGTGGCGGGTTGGTCAAGGCGGTCTTATTTATGGCGATTGGGACAATGATGGATCCTTCAACCATGTAATGGTAGTAGTCGGATACATCAATGATGGCTATAATTCAACTCCAGTTATTTGCCAAAAGAGCGCTCCACGCCATGACTACCCCTTTAGGGATTCCGTAAAAAATGCTCCAAAAACGACCAGATGGGCCGGTCTGCAATGGAAAGCGGAATGGTAAGGCTTAGGCAGGCTTGATTGGTTTGAAAACGCATGTTCGTAAACCGGTAATACAACGAAAATGGTTCCGTATCGGTTTACGGGCATGCATTATTTATATAGGAATATGGATACTATGTTTTGCGAGTCTTGCGATTAAAAGTGATCAGTATTCATGGGATTTGCGCCTATACGAAGAAACAGCTGAAAACGAGGTATCAACATATAGCACATTCCAAGAAATTGATTCTAAGATAAAAATTAATCAGCCATTACCAACTTTTAGCTGCAGAACAAGGCCGGAGATAATCGATTGTGCCACACGGCCTAACCCGCCGACAACGGGCATTCCTATGATTACCGCGATGATTTACGATTATGTACATGTTTCCAACGCCGACAGCGTTTTGCATAATTCTACGCTGGAACACCTGACTAATATTGATTTAATGAGTACCGAATTTCGTCATCATTTTGAATAGCAGCATAGGGAGTTAGTTAGCACATTATTTTGGATTAAGAACAATTCACGATCTCAACTATTCAAATACGATATTCCCATGATCCCGCCACCATTCCTACGTCCCCGGACGTCACAAATGGCATTGCACTACATGCCGATCCACCGCAGCGCGCCCAGCAGAAGGGGACGGAGTTTCTTCTCATAGTCATAAAGTGCATTACAATAGTGGTATGGCGATTAGGTTCACGGATTCGACGCACCGGCATTTCTGCGAGGACCGCCTCGACGAAGCCATGGTGCTCAGGGCCATGGGTGAACCGGTATGGACCGCGATCGTTGACCGGACGACCCGTCCGTGCTACCTTCGGCGCTCGGGGATCCGCCGATAGCGCTCATCGTGTGCAAAAGGCACCCAGGCGCATTGGACGACGACCTGCTCGAAGTGCTCATCCACCCCGATGGGCCCGACATGCGGGTATTCCACGTCATGCACCTGGGCGGACTGTGGCGCGACTACTGGCACCGCTGGCCCGACGGCCGGGGCGGGAACAGGACGACGACGGAAAGGAAACGGCAATGAGCGACAAGCACACACGACGCACGACCGTGAGGGCAAGCGAATACGAGAACCGCATGGACCGGCTCGACTGGGCCCCCTCGAAGCCGCCGGTCTCCGCATGGGGCGGCGAGGAGGCCAGGAGGATCAGCCAGGCCATGCTCGACCCCGACACAGACGCCACGAAGCTGTTCGCCACCCTGATGGGGCGCCCATCGCTCGAGCAGCGCGAACAGGGCAGGAAACCGAGCGTGCAGCACAGCGTGCGCTTGAGCGAACCCATGGACGAATACGTATCCGCCGCCATCAAGCGCGAGGGGTTGAAGAACCGCAGCGAATACTTCCGCATGCTCGTCCAGCGGGACGCCGAAATCCACCACACTGAACTTGTCGGCGCATGAAACGGGACTGAAGCCGAACCTGCCGGATCATGGCGACCACGCATGATCATTCCGGGGTATTCGGCACTTCTCCGCTTGATCATCTGCTGTCAAGGGAAGCCACAGCCGGCCATGTGTGCCATGATGGCCCAGCGGGTTCGCCGGCTGCGGTCACCATTAAATGGTGATTTCTTCCGCTGGCGAGAGGCGCCGGTGCTTTTCCTGATGAATTTGTACTCGTGATCATGTCTTTCATGCGAGCTTGAGCTCGGCTATTACATGTTTAATCTATTTAGTGACTATCTGCGGGGTGTCTGCTGATCATTGCGGCGTGACTATGGGTGTTTTTGAAGCACAGATTGACTCTGTTGGTGCTGCGAATAGGTGGAGAGACAGGATGGGGCGAGTGAATGCCGAGGAGCTGGGGAGCGCGATTATTCCTGTTCGAATTTCATGGACCCTATTGGTATTTGGTTCCAGTCCTCGTCGGTGCTGATAAGGGCATGTCCAGGGCATCAGAGCTTTGTTCGGGCGGGAAGACTTCGGCTTCCGGAGTCGATTCGCTGTCCTTCTTCTGGGGCAGGGGTTCGCTACCTGATGCAGAGTATCCGCGTGTTAGGGGTGCCGGTGTTCCAAAACGACGCTGACAGGGGGCCGGTACAGTCGGAGTGAGCCTGTAGTGAGACGGAAGACGGCGCAAGGATTGCCATAGTGGGCCCTGCAGGTTCTTGCAGGACCCATCAGAAATCTGCAGATCGCAGATCTGTTCCAGCAATTGCGCGGGGCAGTCAGCGAATCAACCCTGTCCGGCGATGGTTTTGTCGACGAGTTTGGGCAGTGCCTCTTCGATGGGTTCGTGGATGAGTCGGGTTGCCAGAGAATCATACTGGGTTGAACCCATGTTCATGATGGTGATTGGCACACCTGCCTGGGCTGCCACCGGCACCAGCGAGGCGGCCGGATACACCTCCAAAGTGGAGCCGATCACCCAGAATTGATCGGCCTGGCTGGCCAGTCTCATGCTCTTCTCCATGGCTCCCTCGGGCAGGGCCTGACCGAAGTAGACCACATCAGTCTTGATGATGCCATTGCATGGCATGTTGCCCTGGTAGGGCATGGGCTTGTGGCAGTGTGGATCGGGTTCCTGATCAAGCTTGGCCATGATGTCGGCAGTCCGATATGCCTGGCCGCACTTCATGCAATGGGAGCTGCCGATGCTCCCGTGAAGGTTGACGATGACATCATCGGAGTTGCCGGCTTTCTCGTGAAGGGCATCGAAGTTCTGCGTAGCCAGCAGGTTCAGCATGCCTGCCTGCTCCAGCCTGGCCAGTGCCTTGTGGGCCACTCCGGGCTGGGCCTTCCAGACAGGCGACTCCTTCTGCCACCGCCATGAATACTCCCGCTGCTTCTTGTCGCTCATGAACAGGTCCAGGTCATAGACATTCATCTGATCGGGATGCTTGGTCCAAACCCCGTCAGGCCCGCGAAAATCCGGTATGCCGGCTGAGGTCGAGATTCCCGCCCCGGTCAGTACTGCAATTGTTGTGCTCATACACCCGTCTTACCATCCGTCAACAGAATCCATGACTCGCAGACCAACATAGTCGCGAACATACACCTATATCAACATTCATATTCATAGGCTGTGGATGACTGGCGGTCGAGAACGGAAGGTCAACTCCGCATTGGATATAGACGACTATGACCAGAGTTCAAAAGGACTATGAAAAGGACTGAGCCGGCACGCCGATGGAACCGGGGCCTGATCGTTCATTTGTGAATAAAATGTGCGCATGAAGCGGGGACTGTGAGCTGAAGGCCCATCTTCGTGAGACTCGAAGTTAGGAAGGAGCATGTAACGACACGCCGTCTGAGGCCTTGTTATTACTTGTTTTGAGGGTGTTTATGGAAGGGCCGAGTTGCGTTTTGGCTGGCTCGTGGTAAGTTTATCTCTTGCTGCTCAACACGGCGGTTCTTCTTCCGGGAGGAAGTTGAATGGCTTGTTGGTGTGGTGGTGGTTTGAGAACTCAAGAGCGTGTTTGTGCTACTTATAGCTTTTTGATTGCCAGTCCGATGCCCGCCCGGC
>NZ_JAFNMH010000005.1:0-70770 GCF_026537385.1 Bifidobacterium sp. B4079
CAAGCCCCAAGGCGCGCCAGCAGGGTTCACCTGGACACAGGTCAGCCTAGGCGGCTTTCATTCCGCTGCCATCGGATCCGACGGCAGCCTCTACACCTGGGGAAGCAACAGCAGCGGCCAGCTGGGCGACGGCAGCACCACCACCACCAGCCGGAGCACGCCAGTCAAGGTCGGCAAGCCCGCAGGCGCTCCCGACGGATTCACCTGGAAGCAGGCCAGCCTGGGCGACCAGCATTCCGCGGCCATCGGATCCGACGGCAACCTGTACACCTGGGGGTACAACTTCAACGGCCAGCTGGGCGACGGCACCACCAGCAGCCAGAGCACGCCAACCCTGATCCAGAAGCCCGCAGGCGCTTCCGACGGGTTCGCCTGGACGCAGGCCAGCCTGGGCTTCAACCATTCCGCAGCATTCGGCTCCGACGGCAACCTCTACACCTGGGGAAGCAACTACTACGGCCAGCTGGGCGACGGCACCCAGGTCGACAAGCGCACGCCGACCCTGGTCGGCAAGCCCCAAGGCGCGCCAGACGGGTTCACCTGGACACAGGCCAGCCTAGGCAGGTGGTATTCCGCGGCGATCGGATCCGACGGCAGCCTCTGCATTTGGGGAAGCAACGGCGACGGCCAGCTGGGCGACGGCACCACCACCAGCCAGAACAGGCCAGTCCTGGTCGGCAGGCCCGCAGGCGCTCCCGACGGGTTCACCTGGACGCAGGCCAGCCTGGGCTTCAACCATTCCGCAGCATTAGGCTCCGACGGCAACCTCTACACCTGGGGAAGCAACTACTACGGCCAGCTGGGGCGCGAACCCTCCAACGCCTGGCCGGCCAGCCGGCCAGGACCGGTCGGCTTCCCCGGAAAACCACAAGCCACCAGCATCTGCTTCGACCAAACCCGGTGGCGAGGCGTCTGCTCCGCCGCCGGCAAAAACCTGACGCCCAACCCCGACGGCACCTGGAACGCCACCACGCCCGCCTACACGCCAGGCCCCGTCCCCGCAGCCATCGACTGGACCCAGGACGGCAGACAGCAGCAAACCGACACAAGCAACACCTACCGGTACCTGTCCATCGCCAGCCTGCCCCTGACCGGAGGAAACGGCATGCTCCTCCTGCTCGCCACAGGACTGCTCGCCGCAGGAGCCGCCGCAGCCGCCAAAAACCGACGACAACAAACCCAAACACACACTTCACACGAGTAAGCAGCCCGGGCCACACCCCCAACAGGACCCAGGCCAACAGGCGGCCCCGCCACCCCCAACACGACGGAGCCGCCACCACACCCACCAACCCTACAAACCACAACCAGACCCCAGTCGGACCAACCACACACCGCCAGCAAACAACCACACAACAAACACAATCAATGCCACCAAGATGCATACCTAGGCTTCAAGATAAGATTTCCGACAAACCACAGTTTGAGTCAAATAGCACCCATCGCTCCTGAATGATTCGATATGCAAGACCTTGGCGACTGCAGGGGCGCCAAAACCGTCGACAGCGCAGATGCAGCAGCACTGAGCAGCGTAGAGGCTCTCCTCTGCCTGAGGGGAGGGCACTTTCGTCACAAAGCAGTCAAGGCAATCGGCCTGGGCGGCCTTCCTAGGCTGGTATCGAGCGTACCAACAGCCGTATAGCGTCAAAGCGGATTACCCCCCCCCCGATCGGCAGCACTACACAGGGAACCGGGAGGGTGAAAGGGTCACGCCCGCAGTCGTCTGACTGCCCACATGGCCAGTTTGCGCAGCTCAGAGGCGACCAGGACCAGAGAGGCCAGCACGATGCATTCCAGCCAGGCCTGGGGCCGGAGGGGGACAGTCCCGAAGGCCTCGCCCAGGAAAGGCAGATAGACCACAGCCATCTGCAAAAGGATGGAGACGCCGATGGCGCCCCAGAGCCAGAGATTGCCGAACAGGCCCAGGAAAGCCGATCTCCGGGATGAGCGTGAGGCCAGCGCGTTGAACAGCTGGGCGAAGACCAGGATCGTGAAGCCCATGGTCCGCGCCTCACGCATCTGCGCCTCATGGCCGATCGCCTGGACCGACCTGTCAGTGAAGAGACCGCCACTCAAATGCATGTCCATGCCAATCAGGGTCACCAAGGCCATGACCAGGCCGATATAGACGATGTCGACCCACATGTTCCGGTCAATCACCCGGTCGTCGATGGACCGGGGCGGACGGCCCATCAGATCGTCGCTCTGCGGGTCCACTCCCATGGCCAGGGCGGGAGCCGCATCGGTCAGAAGGTTGATCCAGAGCAGCTGAGTGGCCAGGAGCGGCACGGTCACGCCCGCCACACCGGGCTGCGATATGCCCAGAAGACCCGCAAAAACCACGCCCCCGAAGACCGTGAAAACCTCGCCCATGTTGGAGCTGAGCAGGTAGCGCAGGAACTTGCGGATGTTGTCGAATATGCCCCGGCCCTCTCGTACAGCCTGGACGATGGTGGCGAAATTGTCGTCCGCCAGAATCATCTTGGCCGACTCCTTGGTGACCTCGGTCCCGGTGATGCCCATGGCCACGCCGATGTCCGCAGCCTTTACAGCAGGGGCGTCGTTGACGCCGTCGCCGGTCATGGCCACGACCTTGTCCTGGTCCTGAAGCGATTCGACGATCTTCAGCTTGTGCTCGGGGGCCACGCGAGCGTAGACGGAGACCTTGGAGGTGATCTCCCGAAGCTGGTCCGCATCCATGGCATCCAGCTGCTCGCCGGTGCAGGCGGGGCCGCCGGGTTCGGTGATGCCCAGGTCACCCGCGATCCTGGCCGCAGTGAGTGGATGGTCGCCAGTGATCATGATCGTTCTGATGCCGGCACTGTGAGCCTGAGCCACAGCCTGGCGGACCTCAGTCCGAGGCGGATCGATGATGCCGACCATGCCCGCCCAGATCAAATCGCTTTCCAAATGGGCGCTCTCCTGGAATACCTTGTCCGCAGACAGGAGAACTGCGGAAGCATGCTGAGTCTCCTTAGACAAACGGTCCGTCTGGCCTGTCCCAATCGTGCTTGACGGCCTCTCCCCCTCGTCATCTTCGGTCAGGGACGACAGTTCCTGACCGGATACAGGCCGGAAAGCCTGTCCTAGAGTCCTGTAGGCATCGCCGGACAGATGGCTGACCTGGGCGAGTATCCTCTCCCGGTCAGCGCTAGTCATAGGCCTGACCTGGCCGTCTTCGAGAATCCGGTCGCACCGGCCGAGCAGCACATCGGGAGCACCCTTGCAGAAGAGGCGCGATTGCCCTTCGCTGCCGTCACGCGGAGCGGCCAGGACCGACATGAGCTTGCGCTCGGACGTGAAAGGAATCTCAACCAAACGACGGTAGCCGTCAGCCTTGGCATCAGCGCCGACTTTGCGAGCGGCGACAATCAGAGAGACCTCCGTGGGATCGCCGACGCTCTGCCAGTGACCCTGCCCGGATCCAGACTGGGCCTGGGAATCAGGTTCGGCCTCGACCGGCTGCCAATGCAGGTCTCCGTCGTTGGCGATGGCCCCGACCATCAGGGTCTCTTCCACTGCCTCAGCCAGAGATGAACCAATGGTATCTGTCAGTTGTTGATCATCTGACCCACTGGCCTCGACCGGCTGCATGGTTCCCTCCGGAGCGTACCCGGTGCCAGTGAGCCTGACCTGCCCCGAGGGGACGACCACCCGTTCAACGGTCATTTCATTGCGTGTAAGAGTCCCTGTCTTGTCGGAGCAGATGACTGATGCCGATCCCAGGGTCTCCACCGAGCTGAGCTTCTTGACGATGGCATGATGCTTGGCCATGCGCTGCACGCCCAGGGCGAGAACCACAGTCAGGATGGCCGTCAGCCCCTCCGGCACAGCAGCTACGGCCAGGGATACGGCCATGAGCAGGGAATCAATCAGATCCTGGGTTGTCTGAAAGCCTTCCATCAGGGCCAAAGCAGCCAAAACCAGGGCGGCAATCAAGCAGACGGCCAGTCCGAGGAACTTGGAGACGCGGGCCATCTCCTTCTGTAGGGGCGTGGGTTCCTCCTGGGTATCAGCCAGCATGTCGGCGATCTTCCCGACCTGGGTGTCCATACCAGTAGAGGTGACGATCATGCGCCCGTTCCCCTGGGTCACTGCGGTGCCGTTGAAGACCATGTTGGTTCTGTCACCCAGAGCCTTGGGCTGGTCAAGCCGACCGGGCCGCTTGCCCACCGGCAGCGACTCGCCGGTCAGCGATGCCTCGGCCACGCGCAGACCCGCGGCCTGGAACAGTCTTCCGTCGGCGCCGACCGAATCGCCTTCAGCCAGGACTACTACATCACCAGGCACGATCCTGCTGGTCTCCAGGCTGACCACCCGGCCGCCTCGCAGCACCGAGGCGTGCGGGGCCGTCATGCTCGCCAGAGCATCCACAGCCCGCTCGGCCTTAGCCTCCTGAGCGTACCCCAGGGCGGCATTAAGGATGAGGATGATCATGATGACGATGGCATCAAAGGGCAGGGGCTCCCCGCCTCCTGATGCCGGATGTGAGCGTTCCACCACCCAGGCCACCAACGAAATGGCCGTGGCTGCCAGAAGCAGATAGACCAAGGGGTCCTTGAACTGTTGAAGGAACTTCCTCCATCCAGGAACGGGAGGCGCTCCAGCCAGCTCATTAGGACCGAACCTGTCCAGCCGACGCGCCGCCTCGGCCTCATCCAGGCCCCGGTCGGGGTCCACATTCAGGGCAAGGGCAACCTGATCGACACCTACTATAGAAGAGTCCTTGAGGACGGGGCCATTCACGCTACGCCTCTGCTCATGGCCCTGCCCTGCAGTCGGGATCACGCCGGTATCTGTCGATTGCTCATGCTTGGGGTCGCTGGTCAACCCAGTCATGCCACTCTCCTGCTTATGCCACGGAGTAGTCAACGCTTCGAAGGCCCGTTAAAAGAAATCAGAAACGGCCAGACCAAAACGTTGCGTGGATGCTTGCCAAGTTGAATTTATAGTGTACATAAACACGGCCGAAGCCGTCAAGGCCTTCGTCCCAAGGCAAAGCAATCGCATTACGCGACGATGATATCTGTACAAAAACAAGTCTATCGGACGTGGGCTTGCAGGCTAAATTAACTACGGTAAATCTACTTATTGCGCAACATGGGCACGAACTGTCGGCTATGCTTCAGAGCATTTTCATAAGTATAATTCAATATATAGTCAGACGGAATAAACAGTAAGCGAATAAGGCCGCCTACTCCTTGCCGAACCACAGACTTCTTTTTACCAAACCCGAACAGCTTAAATTGTCTTGCATATATAAGCTGAACTTTCACACATGCAACAATGCACAATTGTGTAAGGTGACCCTAGAAACATTGTTTGTTTAGCCTCGTTGCTGACTTGATGATATGCTACCCAACGCAATACCTGCACCACGCGTGGAAACCTAAATACAAACACTCCAAGCCCTTACTGAAATAAGGGGTCTATAAGCACTTTTTGCATAGCACCCCGTCAGAAGCATGGTGCAGACCAGTTTAACTAGAGTCTGTATTTCGTATAGTAAGATTATAATGTCCACTTTTTTGCAAAGCTATAATATTAGGCTTCCCCATGTGTAATTAGATATAGCGAGAGCAAAACTTAAAAGACTCGGTATTATGACAAACTGTCGCGCAGTTTATTCATTATCTCATTTATTAGCAAATATCTCTTTCCAATAAGATTCACAAGTTTTAATTTGTTAGTATTGTTTTCTAATCACTTACGAACTTAGAACTTATCGAGCTTATATACTCAGAATGTCTAACATCAGTTAAGATATATTTATATATATATATTTCTATATTACAAATGCTTCCTGCTGGGAGAAGCAAACATTTAGGAAGAGCCAGTATCATTAATATAATCTACACAACACTGTTTCTCGCGAAAAATCGCTTTACTTTTCATTATTGTGCTAGCATGAAAAAAATAAGGGAAGGCGCCAGAACTTATGTTAATCAGCTTCAGCGTAGCAAATTATGGCTCAATTAAGGAAAAGCAAATCCTTTCTTTAAGGCGATATCAAAGCGGCATGGAAAGTCGTATTGTAATTGATGACGAACTAGCCGGTAATGATATTTCCCCAGTTGCAGTGATATACGGCGCGAATGCATCAGGAAAATCTACTTTCCTCCATGCTCTTTCTTTCGTCAAAAAACTAGTTTCGACATCCGCTCTAAGGCCTGTTGGGCAGCCTATTCGCGTCCCGTTCTTCGCTTTATCAGAGCAAACAAGGTCAGAGCCTTTTCGGACTGAAATCGTATTTACAACAGCTAAATCAGAATATAGTTATAGATTCGAAATTAACCGCAAAGGCAACGTGTCCAACGAGGAGCTATTACGAATAAATCCTGCTGGAAAACGAAGATCAATTCAGACAATCTTTTCCAGACAAACAGAGAAAGGACAGCGCGACATAATCAAAACTTCGTCGTATATGCATGGAGCAAAAAAACATATAGTCGATAGTACAAGGCCAAATTCACTCTTCCTTTCTAAAGCAGCTCAAGAGAATAATAAAGATATTTTAGATGCGTATGAATGGTTTGTACCACCAGAAGATAGCCAGGTCAAGGCCATCGATACGCCTAGTCTGAGCGTTGCTCTATTTGAGAACGATAAGGAATTCCAAAAATGGGTATTACAACTAATAAAAAAATCTGATTTAGGCATCGGCAATATCGAAATAATACCACCAACAACAAATCCACCAAAAGAATTAGTAAAATTATATAAGATGATGAATGAGAGCGACAACAAGCAACAAGATGATGCAACAATAAATAAACTGCTTAGGATGAACAGGCATCCGGCCTTATATCATTACGGCGAACAATCTAAATCCGTCCGCCTGGATTGGCATTATGAGTCTGCTGGAACTTTAAGTTTGTGGGACCTCGCAGGAGGCTTATACACCTGCCTAAAAAAGGGATTGCCTTTCTGGATAGACGAATTGTCTGACTTGCATCCTGCCTTAATGCGCCAGCTCGTATATATCTTTCAGTCTAAACGATCCAATCCGAACAACGCTCAAATTTTATTTACGACTCACGATATAAGTCTACTTGGAAATTTCGGCGGACTAGGATACGCATTAGACAGGGATCAAATATGGTTTACTGAGAAAGATGCCAACGGAGCTACCAGCCTATACCCGCTGACTGACTTTGATCCGAGACGAGATGCAAATACAGAAAAAATGTATATTGGTGGGCGCTTTGGAGCTGTACCCCTGATCGACGATTTGCCTACCTTTGCGTAATAAGCGATAATTCAACTATGCAGGCCAGGAAGAGGAGATTCGACTCTACAAGAAGAAGCAGAAAACGGAAACCGGCGTCGCGTATCTTTGTAGCGTGTGAAGGACAAACGGAGCGTGCTTATTTTCGATATTTAAATACTGAATTACGAACATCTGGCATCCAGATAAAACCTTATTCTGATAAATCAGATCCAAGTGAAGTCGTAGAAGAAGCAATAAAGGCAAATAGAGGGGACCTACATAAAGGCGTGGATGAAGGCTACTACGACGAGGTTTGGGCAGTATTCGATTGGGACGGTAGAACGGAACAGGTTAGAAAAGCCAAACACCTTGCAAAGAAAAATCGCGTCCACGTTGCGCTGTCAAATCCAGCATTTGAACTATGGCTGGTGTGGCATTTCCTTGATTACATGAACCCTTCATGCGACCAAAAGGAGACGTTAAAAGAATTACAAAAAGTGTGGCCAAATTATAAAAAAGGCATGGACATAGATTTCACAACACTACCTCCACATAGTTGCAACGATGCTCGCTCTAGATCCCAGAACGCCAGAAAAGCGCATAAGCAGCATAGATGTTATTTCCCGAACAATAGACCATCTACTGATATCGACTTGTTAATTGAATACCTGATATCTGCATGGAAAGACTGGCATGGGAATTCTTCCATCTGCCCTATCCTATAACTGTCGCAAGCACTAGGACCATTATAGATTTTAAATTATTATGCATACTATTATTAAAGGTTTTTCGTTAGAATAATATGTATAAGAGTACTTACACTAGATTATTCGGAAAGTGCTATGGCGAGCGCACCCACTTCAAGCAAGAGGGCTAAAAAACGGCAAGCTATTAGTAATAGATTGCTTAAATAATTACTAAATAATTGATGTTTTCATAATTATTGGCCCACGACTAACACTATTTCCTAATCTTTACCACTGCGCAATTCTTAACTGGACACCGAGTTTGCTGTGACCGGTATCAGCTCCGCTGAATTCACTGCACTGGCAAAGATACGGTGACTGCTGCGCCATCGCCACTGGCTGCATTGGCCAGGATTAAGCGGCCTCCTGCACTTTCCACAGTCGACCGCGCTGCAGCCAGGCCGATGCCATGGTGACCGCTGGAGCCGTGCCGACTGCTGTCAGCCTGATAGAGCCATTCTGTGGCATGGGCCAGAGCCCGGCTGCTGAAACCTGGACCCCGGTCACGCACGGTCACCACTAAGGCTCGCCTGCCCTCCTGACCACCCTCCAGCCTCCAGGTCAACGTCACTAGGCCATGGTCCGGCGAGTAGTCAGCCGCGTTCGCAACGATGTTCATGATCGCTCGGACAAGGTCAGCGGCATCACCGGAAATGTGACCGGCGGCGGAATCCAGACGGCCATCGCTCTCAAGCCGCAACCCCCGGGCCTTCACATAGCCTTGGGCTTGATTGTCGACCATATCCCTCAGAACAGCTGTGGCGACCCCAGATCGTCCGGAGGCCGCACCCATGGAGCCCTGGCTGATGGCCTGGGCATAGTCAGCCATTTCATGGATGGCACCCTCGATGTAACCCAGGTAGGTCTGCTGCTCCTGGCTGAGCTCGGTCTCGCTTAACAGTTCTGCATTGCCTCGCATGACGGTCAAAGGCGTTTTCAAATCGTGAGCCAGGGCTGCCACCTGCCGCCGCTGGGCCTCCTGTGCCGTCCAGGTCGCCTCCAGGGACTTCCTGAGCGTGACGCGCATCCGGTCGAAGGAGTCCAGCACCCGGTTGATCTCCAGGATGTTGGTGCGGGGCAGCCCGACCTCCAGATCCTGGCGCCCTATATCGGCAGCCACCTGGTTGAAAACCTTGAGCTTGGACGATATGACATGAGCTGCCCTCAGCCCGACCGCCAGCAGAGTAATCGGCAGGGCCGCCGCAAATGCCGCCAGCAGGAAGTCCTGAGGGTTGGGGTACCGGTCACGTGCCTGCTTCGAAACCCACTGCGGCATGATCTGATAAGCCAGAACGCACCGGCTTCCATCAGCCGTGGCATAGATGGCATACGTCGCTTCCTTGCCCACGCGGGTGCCCAGCGGCTGGCCGGTCTTCCTTCCCTGCTCCTCCACCAGCGTGGATGCTCCGCGCTCAGGATGATCGGCCGCCAGCAGGTCCGCATCAGCGGCCATGCCAGGGCCCATGTCGCCCCCCAAGGGACGTCCTCGATGGTCATAGGTCCGATACCAGTAGGCTGCGGGAATCATGGCGTCGTCCACAGTGGCCAAACTGCTGATGGTGCGCCCCATCTCCTCCAGGTGCCGTTCGCCGTAGTTGGCCCAAAGGAAGTCGCCCCTAGCGCCCAGACCCGTCCAGACCGCGTCGATGCCGACGAAGAGCAGGACCAGTGCTAGGAGCACATAAAGAAAGTATCTGATAATCAGCAGAACAATGGGGATCCCTTTGCGGCCGGACGCACCCTTCCCCTCGCTGCTCCGCCTCTGTGGCGATCCGGGCCCGCCGCCGGTCAGGCCGCCCACTGGTACCCCACCGACCAGATGGTTCTGATGGGATCCGCTCCCAGGGCTTTGAACTTGCGCCGGACATTGCTCAGGTGCACCCTGACCGCTGCAGTGGCATCGCCGTTTGGACTATTGGCGGCCGGGTCGTCCGCCGTGGCCAGGCAGGCCTCCCATATCTGCGGAGGCGTATATGCCCGCCCAGGATGTTGGGCCAAGAGGGCGCATATGCGGTATTCCGCATCCGTCAGATTGGCTTTGTGCCCATTCACTCTGATTTGACGCGTCTGAAGATCCATGTCCAAGGAGCCGAAACGCAGAAGTGGACGTCTAGACCGGCTGCCCTGGGACAGCCGCGCCCTGACCTTGGCGCGGAGTTCGGCTACGCCGAAGGGCTTGCGTATGTAATCGTCGGCACCTAGGCCATAGGCCAGCACAGCGCTGTCCTCGTCGGTCTTGGCCGTCAGGAAGATGATCGGGCAGGACGCCCGGTCCCTGATGGAGGCCAGGAGGGCGAAGCCGTCCATGTGAGGCATCATGACATCGCACAGGATCAGGTCGACCGAGGACAGATCCATCTTCGTAACCTTTCGGGAATCGTTGACCACGGTCACCGCGTGGCCGTCCTTGGACAGGGCCGCCATCAGCAGCGCAGTGATCCTGGGATCGTCGTCCACCACCAGGATGGTGGCCGGATGCCGATCGCCCCCATGGGAAAGGTCGGCCTGCGTGTCAACCATGATCGGCTCCTTCTCTGCGCTTGGCCTCCCCCGGCTCAGCCGGCATACATGCCTGTCAGGCGTTTCTCAGCCCAGTCTAATCGCTGGACTTGTGCCGGTCTTCGAACCAGCCGATCCACAGCATGAGCGCCACGGCCAAGGCCAAGGTAAAGTCCAGGCAGGGAACCAGATTATCCAAGGCAGTTACGCCGATGGAGACCCGTAGGCCGTCCCCTCCCGGCATGGTCAGGGCCAAGGCCTGCTCAATGCCCAGGGAGCCGAAGCGGGCGGGCCAGGTGAAGGGGATCCACCGGCTGACCCCAGTGGGGCCGGCCCCGGCCAGGGTGTGACTGTACAGGCCGTTGAGCAGGCCTCCCAGGGAGCCGATGGCGGTCCCCGTGCCGACGACCCCGACGGCAATGGTCAGGTTCCTGCCGAAACGCATGGCCAGGGCTATGGCCAAGAGGTAGAGGCAGAGGGAACCCCCGGCAATGCCCAGGATGGCGAGCGCGAGGGCGGAGACCGGCGTCCCCGCCCGGCCTGCCAGAGCCATGGGCAGGCGAAAGGCCAGGGCCGCCAGGACCAGAGCCAGCAGGCCCAAGATCCAGAGCACCATGATCTTGGCTGTCAGGCCCAGGCGGCGGCTGGGAATCCCCAGGAGGTTGGCCATGTCGCCAGCCTCGCGCTCGGTTTCGATGTTCAAGGCGACGATGATGGCGACCATCAGGGGCATGAAGGCACCCAGAATCTGGAAGAAGGCATCGGTCCCGAACCCGGGGTCGTAAGGGGCTGCAGCGAAGTAGGCGCCGCAGGCGATCCCGGCCGCCAGCCCGCAGACGGCGTGGATGGGGATGAGCGCTGATCCGCGCAGCCGTCCGGCCTCCGAGACTATGGCCCGGCAGATGGTTGTCCTGGGTTGCCTGGTCGGAACGGTCTGTCTGGCGGCGCGTCTGTAGTGCACGGTCATGTCAGTCGGCCTCCTTATGCGAGAACCAGATTCCCGTCAGAAGGGACAGGAGCAGGAACCAGACCAGACAGACCGCCAGCGCCGTCAGGCTCTGACCGCCGAAGACGGACAGTGCGGTCTTGATCGGACTACTGCTCTCGATTTTCAGGGGCACGCCATCGGGCATGACCCTCATGAAAGGCACTGGCAGGCTGATCATGGCGGAGGGCGGCAGGAAGGGCCATAGCCGTTGGTTTCCCCAGAAGGTTGTCGAGACCAGCAGGTCCGCCATATAAGGCAGGCCGAATCCGATCAGGATGCCGAATCTGGCGGTCAGCGCCAATCCCGCCGGTATCATCCAGGAGCAGGCCAGGACCAGCATCAGGGCGCTGATGACAAAATCAGCCGGAGAGGGCCCCTCGACTCCAGAGATGGCGACCATGAACGCCGGCAGGCCCAGAGCCAGCAGGGTGGCGACGCCGACCAGGAACAGGCAGTAGACGATCTTGGCCCACCAAACCAGAATGGGCGCGGCGGGCAGGGCCAGGGTCGTCCTCCACTGCTGTCTTGCGTCGATGCTGGCCACGGCGGCGCTCATCAGGGCAGCCATGGCTGGGAGAAGCAGGACATACCAGTAGTTGACCGAAGAGGGCGACCAGACATGCAGTCCGAACACGAGGACAGCCATGATGATAATGAGCACCAGAGGAAAGGCCAGGGCCATACGCCTCGGCGCGGCCGACCGACCTTTCATGATCTCTGCTGCCAGGATCCTGCCGAAGGGGATGCCTCCGGCCCTGACCCGCGTCCCGATCTGGTCGCCTGATGCAGCCATATTATCTTGGGTCAATTCTTCGAGGTTCCTGCTGCTCATCGCGACCTCCTGAGCACATCCATGAACAGCCCCTCCAGGTCCTCCCCGGCATGCAGCTCATTCTCGTAGGCCAGGCGGCCGTCGGCGATGATGCCGATGTGATCCGCCAGGACCGACACCTCGGAGAGGATATGGCTGGAGACGATCACGCTCATCCCCTGCTGGGGGAAACTGCGGATCATCCCTCTCAGCTCCTCGATGCCCAGCGGATCCAGCCCGTTGGTGGGCTCGTCCAGGATCAGCAGCCGAGGTTTGGTCAGGATGGCGTTGGCTATCCCCAGGCGCTGCTTCATGCCCAGGGAGAACTGCCCAGCCTTCTTGGAGCCCGTATCGACAAGTCCGGCAATGGAGAGCGCCTGGTCGATCCGCTCATCAGGCAGGCCAAACAGGGTGGTGCGCACCTTGAGGTTCTGGCGGGCCGTCAGGTTGGGGTAGACGGGCGGCTGCTCAATCAGAGCGCCGATGTCGTAAAGGTCCCGGCGCGACCAAGGGTGTCCATCCAGGATCATGGACCCGCCGCTAGGGCGCAGCATGCCTGTGACCATCTTCAGAGTGGTGGATTTGCCAGCCCCATTGGGGCCCAGAAGCCCGTAGACTCCGCCCTCGGGTACATGCAGGGACACTTGGTCGACGGCCCGCTGCCCATGGCCGAAGACCTTGGTCAGCCCCTCGGTCCGTAATATGTAATGCATGATCGGCTCCTCTCCGTTTCCGTATGGCAGGAGCCAGACTAAAGACCGAAAATAAAGAAAGATAAAGGCGGCGGAACAGATTGTCGCGCCACCACTAAGTCAATGCGGTCATTCTATCCCGGCCAGCTTTGCCAGACTGATTGATTCGCATATTTGATATCGCACACACAGGAGCATTTGGAACGCAAGGAATGCCTAATGCCAGGGAGAGCCAACGAGTGCAGAACCGCACAAGTCCATGTGGAAAGCGGTCAATGAGTTAAGTTATATACGCGGGACAGTTCCCACTTCCATCTTGACATGAGTGCTGACTTCAGCCACATTGACAAGTCCGCTCATGGCCTGGATTCACAATAGGCAAATCACAATGTTCGTATCCATCTGCCTGCCCAACCTGGATATGGCCATGGCTGACCCGCTCCTTCCCTTGCCTCGTTCACGTCGGATTCGGGTACTTTTAGGCCGTAGATTGTGCCACCGCCGACTGGGTTGCGGAAGATACGCCCAGCAGAATTCTGCCCGCACCCTTATGGGCAGGAACCGGGCTCAGGGGCAAATCCTGGGTCCGGTTCTTTTAATCAGCAGTTCGGAAGGTCAGTCCTCGTCCTCAGCCACGCGGGAGTGGCTGTAGATCATCTTCATGGAGCAGATGAAGAGCACCATGCCAGCGAGGATGATCACGCCGCCGATCATGAAGACGTTGGCGTAGGTGGAGGCCAGACCGGCCTTGGTGCCGGCCAGGCTGCCCGAACCCATGGAACCGTTGGCCATCAGC
Source organism: Bifidobacterium sp. B4079 (assembly GCF_026537385.1). NCBI lineage: Bacteria > Bacillati > Actinomycetota > Actinomycetes > Bifidobacteriales > Bifidobacteriaceae > Bifidobacterium > Bifidobacterium sp. B4079. The sequence goes on from NZ_JAFNMH010000005.1 coordinate 13,743, forward strand.
TGGCCGAAGAGCGAAACGCCGATGGAGCCGGTGATGGCCTGCAGAAGATCATTGAATCCCAATACGCGTCCGGACTCCTCGGGCTCCACAGTCAAAGTCGCGGTGTCGACGATGGGCTGGTAGAAGAAAGAGGTGCCGAAGTAGTAGATGCAGGGCGCCACGGCCAGGGCCCAGATCTTGCCAGCAGGGATCAGGAAGGCGATGGCGATCAGGCCGCCGCCCATGCAGGCCAGAGCCAGGATCACGGAAGCCTTGCGCCCGATCTTCTGGATGACCGGCCCGGCAGCGAATCCCATGATGCCAGCCAGGATGATGGACCAGACCAGCAGGTTGGAGACCTTGGAGGAATCGATGCCGTACACGTTCAGACCAATGGCGTTCACGCCCGCGTTCAGGGTGTAGCTGAAGAAGTAGCCGACGAAGATGACGGTCATGGTCAAGGCGAAGGCCGGGTTGGTCAGCATCTTGGGAGTGATGAAGGGGTTCCTGGCCTTGTTGATGTACGCCACGAATGCAGCAAGGGTCACGACGCAGGCGATGCCCCAGCCCCAGTTCATATCGGTGAAGAACATGGTCACCGAAGCGGCGAACAGTCCGATCAGGGTGAAGCCGACTCCGTCGATGCGCGCGCCGGCGGCATGCTGGTCGGGCAGGTTCTTGGCCAGGACGGGGATGAAGAAGACGGCCACGATACCCACGCCGAAAAGCCAGCGCCAGTCAAGCAGGGTCATGTATCCGGCCAGAAAAACGCCAAGGGCGGCGGCGAAGCGGAAGACCGCGACGAAGACGCCGTACCAAAGCACACGCTTCTTCTTCTCCACATACTTGGAGACCAGGACCAGGAAGATGGAGCCGGAAACCTGCCAGCCGGCCGACTGCACCACGCGGGCCGCGATGACGATCCAGATGCTGAAGGTGCCGAAGCACCCCAGAATCGAACCCAGCACGAAGACGACCGTGCCCAGGATCATCATCTTCTTCAGGGAGACGAAATCACCCAGCGAGCCGTAGATGACGCAGACGATGCCCAGGACGATGCCCGGCAGGGAGGTGATCAGGGGCGCCAGATTCGCCTGGTTGAGCTGCTTGCCGATGTTCACGTAGATCATCCCGAAGGCCTGCTGCTGGAGCACGCCCAAGGTGAAGATGACCAGCACCACCGGAATGGCGATGCGTGCCATCTTGTTCATTTTCGCGAACTCCGGCGTACCCTCCTCTGGAACGGGAATGCCGTTCCTCTGCTCCTCGGAGACAGTTGACTCACTCATTTTTCCTTTAATTTCCTTTCGGTTCTTCTCAATGCGGAAGCTACTGGCGCTGGACCCGGCCGACCCTGTCGACAAAGGCGGAGCGGAATCCTTCCACATCCACGCCCACGCACACGCTGGTGTTGGGCTTGCCGCCCAGGATGCCGTCGTAATCGACCACCGTGGCGCCCAAGGTGAGAGGACTGGAGATCTCGACATCCACAAAAGCCTCGCGCATGGCGAACAGGTCGGGCTGGAGCAGGACCATGGCAGCCGAGGGATCGTACATCTTGACCCCCTCCTCGATATGGCCGCCGTCATAGGAGCGGAAGAGGGAGGCGACCATGCCGCCCACTTCACCGGCTGCATCCAGATCATCCAGGTCTCCGGCGACCAGATGGGCCTTGCGGCCGATATCCAATCCGACCATGACGATGGGCAGGCCGCTGCGGAAGACCATCTTGGCAGCCTCAGGATCAACGGAGATGTTGAACTCACCATAGACCCCGATATTGCCGCGCTCCGTTGAGCCTCCCATCATGACGATCCGGTCGATGTTGCCCTTGACCTCCGGGAAGGCAGCCAGCAGCAGGGCGATATTGGTCAGAGGACCCAATGTCAGAATAGTGACCGGCTCATCGCTCTCCAGAAGCACCCGCCGCTCCTCCAAGACCGCATTATTGGCGGTCAGCAGGCTGGCATCCGGCTCAGGAAACACGAAAGACCCCATCCCCGACTTGCCATGCGCCTCGGTGGCGAAGCGGTTGTCACGCATGAGCGGGGCCGCCGCGCCACGGGCAACAGGAATCCTCCTGCCCAGAAAAGTCAACAGCTTCAAAGCATTGCTGGTCGTATGCCCGATGCCCACATTGCCCGACACCGATGCAATAAGCCTGATGTCAAAAGCGGGCTCGTCCACCAGCATCGTAATCGCCGCAGCATCATCAATGCCAGGATCCGTATCAATAATCAAAGGCTTAGCCATCAGTTCACTCCTTTTGCTCGTGCCGTATCCAAACTCAAATTCCTGCCCTCGCTTTGACCCGCCGGACTGCATCGACAAAGGCGGAGACCGTGAAGACCGTGCCGTCCAAGCCGACCTGCCGAGCCACCCGGGTGATGGGCGGAGGCGTCACATAGGCCTGCTTGAGCACATCTTCCCGGTCGAAAACCTCCTCGCGGCTGCCGTCCAGCAGGACCCGGCCATGCTGCATAAGCACAACCCTGGGGAAATTGCGGGTGACGAACTTCATGTCATGGGAAATCGTGATGCAGAGCTTGCCTTGGTCCCTCAGGCGGGCGATGATGGCAGCCAGCCGTTCATTGCCAGCCTTGTCCTGCCCGCATGTGGGCTCGTCGAAGACCACAGCACCCGTATCCATCATGAGGACGGAGCCGATGGCACAGAACTTCTTCTCGGTGGGACTCAAATCGAAAGGATGATCGTCCAGCCGGTCCGCCAGGCCCACCAACCCAGCCACCTGCTCCATACGTCGCCCTATCAGATCCTGACCAAACCCAAGCTGCCGGGGACCGAACGCGAATTCCTTCCGCACACTGTCCAGAAAAAGCTGATCATCGGGATTCTGGAAGACGTATCCCACCTTCCGGGCCCACTGGGCCGTGTCCGCCGCAGCCAGATCGATACCGTCAATCAAGATCCGACCACTGGTCGGTCTAAGGATGCCGTTCAGATGCTTGGCCAGGGTGGTCTTGCCGGCGCCGTTCTGACCGATCAGCGCCACGGGTCGGTCGCCTTCGAAGGTCAGGTCCACTCCGTCCAAGGCACGGTGGCCGTGCGGGTAGACGTACTCCAGATGCTGCAGGTCTATTCTCAACGCAGCGCCTCCCGAATCGCGCGAACTGTCTGGTCCTCGCGTATGGGCAGACCTGACAGATCAAATCCTGCCTCCTCCAGACCCCTGCCGAGCTTGACATAATCCGGAATGTCAATCCCCCACTTCTTGGCCTCGGGATCGGTAAAGACCTCTTCGGGTGTGCCCAGGGCTCGGACCCGGCCTGCCCCCAGGACCATGACCTGGTCGGCGCATCTGGCGACCCGCTCCATATCGTGATCAACCATGACTACAGTGATCCCTTCCTGGTTGAGCCGCTTGACAATGTCGAAGATTTCCTCGCTGCCTAACGGGTCCAGCTGGGCCGTGCATTCGTCCAGAACCAGGATGTCCGGCTCCATGATCAAGGTCGAACCAAGGGCCACCCGCTGCACCTGTCCGCCGGAAAGCTCCAGAGGTTCCTTGTCGAGCAGATCCTCGATATGCATAAGAGCCGCTACCCGAGCCACCTTGGCATGCATAGTTTCACGTGAAACCCCATGATTGCCCAGTCCGAAGGCCAGCTCCTCGGCCACGGTCCCGGCTGTATAAGAGAGCTGATTGAAGGGGTTCTGAAAAACCAAGCCCACATGTCTGGACAGGTCGGCAATGGTTGAAGTGGCTACGTCCCTGTCTTCAATCCGGACGCTTCCCTTGGATTTGCCTACGAAATAGTGCGGAATCAGACCGACCAGGGCGTTGCATAGGGTCGACTTTCCTGATCCGTTGGCTCCGACGATGCAGAAGAAGCTGCTCTGCTTCACGCTGAAGCTCACCCGCTTCAACGTGGTTCGATCGGCGTCTCGGTATCTGAAGGAGAAGTCATTCACTCGTATGACCTCAGTCATGCCCGACCTCCCCATTGAATGGCCACGGCGATCAGGCCGGTGCGTGCGAGGCAGCCGAGCACCAGAGCCAGCACCAGGAAAACAGTGAACAGGATGGTCGCCACGGTGTCGCTGCGCCGCCAAACCACCTGAAGATAGCTGGTCTGCCGCACCCCTCGGATGCCGAATCCCCGGGTCTCCAGGGTCATCCCGCGCTCTTGCGAATCCGTCAGGGAGGAAAGAACCACCGGTCCAAGCAGGGGCAGGAAGGCCCGCGCCCGGGAAATCAAGCCGCCGCCAGTCTCCAGACCACGTGCATGCTGAGACTGCTCGATGACAGCAATCCTACGCTGCATCTGCGGAACCACATTCAGGCTAGCCAGGATCAAATAACCGATTTTCGATGGCACGCCGATCTGTGTCAGAGCCGCAACCAGGCGACCCATGTATGTAGTTTTATTGGTCAGGTAGAAGGACCCCAGGAAAACCAGAAGGGTTACTACGATTTTGGCCGCATATAGGCTGCCTTCAAGGCCCAGTTCTGCGAATCCCAGGTCAAGAATGACCCTGGTGTTCCTCGGGCTGTAGCACCCCTGGATGAACAGCAGCATGAGCGTAACGGGGATGCCGAACCCGAGCATAACGCCGGAGAAGGGCCGAAGCACCCGAGCCAGAACAGCTGCGATAAAGAGCATGACGATGATCCCCAGGCCAAGGGTAAAGTCCGGCCAGACCAAGGTCGCCAGGCCCAAGGAGCACACGCCGGCGATCTTAGCCATGGGATGCATACGAGCAAGCGGGGAATCAGGAATCCCATTCGATGAGGGGCCAGGCATCAGCGTTCAGACCTTTGGTTACGATCACTGTCCAAGTCCGCTGGGTCACCTGTCAATGAGTCCCGATCGGATTCCGCAGCCTCGTCGACCTTCCCCAGCTGCGCTGAACTCTCCTGGCTGGACGCTCCAGCCGCTTCGTGCCCATCCTCGTCTTCATCCTCATCCAGGTCGTCCAAATCGTCCAGATCGGCCTGGTCATCGCTGCCGTCCAAAGCGTACTGGCTCAGGAAGCGCTTGGGGATTCGACGCACGATCACATAAGCGATCAGAACAGTGATTCCCTTGTCGATCAGATTCTCCAGCATGGAGGAGGAGAGCACAGAGATGACGATGTTCTTCACAGCCACCACCAGAGCAGCCGTGAGGATCGAAGTGCCGTTAACTCCGGTGGCGCCCCCGTAGACAAGTACGGTGATCAGAGAAGCGGTCACCGTGTTGACCAGAGCGCAGGCCAGCCAGACCAGGACGACACCCCAAATCCGTTTGAACAGTCCGGCCTTGACCATGTATCCGATCACCAGGCCGCACAGAACGCTGGAGAGCGCATAGGGCAGATAGACCGGGTTAGCCACCAGAGCGAGGAAGACATTGGTCAGCAGCCCGCACAGGGCAGCCACCCAAGGACCGGACAGGCAGGCGATGACCGTGGTGCCGATCATGTCCAGGAAAAGCGGCAGTTTGAGGGTAGAGCTCAGGGTCCCGCCGATGAGGTTGATGCCCACAGCTATGGGTATCAGCACCAAGGATTTTGTCGAGAACTGAGCAGTGATTCCTCTCCACACCGAACGCATGCTCATAATCCGTACCGCCTTTGGTCCTTGAATGTCGATTTCTGCAGATGGCCGTCGCTCACAACCAGATCCGCATCACCGCTTTGAGAAACCACTTTAGTAAACAACTTTCATTAACAGAGACTATCAATAGCTGCATAGGGTGTCAAATGCGAAACCTCTAACGACGATCTCTCAGGTAAGCTTGATTCGCTAGATCCAGCAGGTCGACAAAGCCGTTCGCCGGAGCGTCAAAGAATAAGGAGAATGGGAACCCCATGAACATCAAGGACATTGCCCAGCTTGCCGGCGTATCCACATCGACGGTCTCCAAGATCGTGAATCACAGGGACGCGAGCATCACTGCCGCCACGCGCGACAGGGTCCTTGAACTGGTCAGGAAGTACCACTACACGCCTTACGGATCCTCCAAGCCCAACACCACAACCTGGAGAATCGGGGTCCTGCTGAGTTCATCCATCTCCATGGACTCCACCTTGGACGGGATCATCCAGCAGGCACAAAAGTCGGGGTACGGCACCTTGGTTTTCAACAGCTATGGCGATCATGACCAGGAGGAACGCAACATCCTGGCCGCTCTGGAGCATCAAGTAGATGGCATGGTCTGGGAGCCGATCGACCGCACAAGCCTGGCCTTGAAAAGCAAAATCGAGGCACGAGGGACTCCTGAGCTCACCATCGGGCCCCTAGGAGACGACAGGACTGCTCTCATGCCGTACGAGGAGGCCGCTTACAGTCTGACTGAAGAGCTGATCAAGCGCCACCACACCAGCATCGCCTGCCTGCTCTCGCCGGGCAGACGGACCCATAGCTTCCTGCACGGTTATCGTCGCTGCTTGTTCGACCACAACATCCAATACCACACTGACATGGTCATGAAAACCTTCGGCGAAGACCTGACCAGGGTGCTAGAGAACCGGCATGTCACTGGTGTCGTGGCATCCCACTATCACCATGCCCTGGAATTCCTTCAGTTCGTCGAATCCATGCATTATCGCCTGCCGCAGGACCTCTCCCTGGTCTCCCTGATGAACGACACCAACGTGCACCTACGCTACCCGGGCAGCCCGGAAATATCGTCCTACGTCATGCGCAATGCCGATTTCGGCGCCTACCTGTGCCGACGGATCATCCGCGCCATCGAACATGAGTCTGATTCGAGCGAGACTTTCGAGCATGTCTTCGCCCTGGACGGCGAGAAAACCGTCGGCCGACCCCCGGATCAGCAATGCAAGAAGATCGTGGTGGTCGGCAGCATCAACGTAGACACCTACCTGACTGCTCCTAGCCTGCCCAAGGCAGGTATGACCACCACGACCAGAAATTTCGCCTCCACACCAGGGGGCAAAGCCACTAACCAGGCGGTAGGCGTGGCCAGACTGCGGCATCAAGTCTCTCTGATCGGCAATGTCGGCAGTGATCCCGCCGCAGACTACATTTACAAAACTATGAGGCAAGCCCATGTGGATGCCGCTGGTGTGCGCAGAGTCAGTGGGGCAGACACAGGCAAAGCCTACATCTTCGTCGACAGCAAGGGCGAGTCGATGATCTCCCTAGTAGCGGGCGCCAACGAATCCCTGACCCCGGACGACATCACCGAGCGCGACCAGATCTTCAGAAACACCGGCTACTGCCTGATCCAGACAGAAATCCCCATGGACACTGTCGCCGAGGCTTGCAGAATAGCCAAGCGCCACCAGGCCGCCACCATCGTCAAACCATCATCCTGCGACCACCTGCCTGAAGACCTGCTGGATTCGATCGACATCCTGATCCCGAATCTGAACGAGTTGAACACCCTGATACCCGGACCAGGGTCGGTAGTGGATAAAGCGAGACAGTTCATTGACGGCGGAGTCGGCAAGGTCATCATCACCTTGGGTGAGCGCGGCTGCACCCTAGTCACCGCCAGCGGGCACAAAGACTTCCCAGCCCATGAAACCCGAACGATCGACGACACCGGCGCCAGCGATGCCTTCATCAGCGCCCTGGCCTCCTATCTGTGCAACGGATGTTCCCTGGACAAAGCCGCTCACATCGCCAACCTGGCCGCCAGCTTCAGCGTCGCCCACGAAGGAGTCATTCCCTCCCTGATCAACCGCCGCCAGCTCGAAGGCCTGATCGACTGAATAATCTGGGCCCGAGCACGGTCGGAAGGCTGTGATCGTCTGCCGTGCCTATCATCAAGGCCTATAGCTTCTGAAGATATGCGCGCCGACCCGACACAGCAATCAGGGGCTGTACTTTAAGAACTTTGCAGACAGTCGCCCATGAATGCAGCTATGGCCAGATCCTCTCAGAACCCGGCTTTTCATCTGCGAGCGATCTGTTTCTCTGATAATACTGACGGCAGCTAACTAAGTGAAGCGACTTAACTTATTCAATCTCTGAGTACCATATAGATAGCTAATGAGGGGTGGACATCTTTGCCCTGATGTCTTGCTTGTTATACCCGCCAGCGGCTGCGCAGACCAAAAGGAGGGTGAAAGTGGATAAAGTAGTGACGATTTCTGACGTAGCCCAAGCGGCTGGAGTCTCCAAAGCCACTGTTTCATACGTACTCTCCAACGACAAAAGAATAAGCAAACAGACGGCAGAGAAGGTGCAGCGCACAATAGATGATCTGGGGTATACCGTCAATCACGCGGCCAGAGCCCTGTCAACCAAGAGAAGCAACGTACTGGGAATTGTGTCGCCCACCCACCATGGCGTCTACCTATCATCCTTTTTCGGGCTGCACATTTATCTATTGTCTGAGTATGCGACGCGATCCGGTTACGACAGCATGTTCATCGGTTCTGATGACGGTTGCGACGCCATGAGGAAAGCCGCCGCCTCCCATAAAGTGGATGGTTTCATACTTATGGATGTATGTGACAATGATCCGCGCATGACTACTGCCAATGAGATTGGAATCCCCACAGTCGTTTTCGGATCGCCGATTTCATCTTTCGGTTTAGACACTGTGGATTCAGACTTCCGATCGGAGGCTGCAAGATGCATGCAGCGCATAGCTGCCGATAACCATAAGGAGGTGATCTTGTACTCCTGGTCTAACAGCATTTTTGAGAAGCGTATGGGCTTCGCCTTACGGTTCAGAGACCAAATCGCACAAAGCGCCAAGGATCTAGGAATTATTCTGCATATCTATTCACCTGACAACGATGAATCGGATACAGCAGGAGAACTGTTGCACGCGTTACATCTGTATCCTCATGCCACTGCGATGATCATCCACAATGAAAGTGCGTCAATTATAGCCCCGCAGGCCTTTTCCTCAAGAGGCATTCAAATTCCAGACGACCTGTATGTGATTTCCGTCTTTCCCAAACAAATGCAGTGGTCAGTGCTAGCCTCATTCGCCTTCATCCAAACCGATATAGACCAGTTGGCGCAGAAAATCGTGAGTACATTGGTAGCTCGCATTCAGGACCCGGATGCCCCCATCACAAGATCATTATTAGATTTTACCTTACAGCAACCAGTCAGCAAACAGCACTGATGCAGTCATCTGGCTATCTCCAGGAGAGTTTGTTTCTGCAATCCCGAATACAAAACTCCAAGCGGCGTCCCACCTGTCCAATAATTAATTGATTTGACCTACTGCGAGGATATTATATAATATTGGTGAACCGGTTCAATAAGTGATGATTCGACTCCGGGGCTCGAATCATACCAGCTTGGATGAAGATGCCACACCGTAGCGGCATCGCAGAAAGGAAATCATGCACAACCTGTTCATCAAACGCTTCGCAACCATCTGTTCAGCTGTCGTCATTGTGGCAAGTCTCGCCGCTTGCGGCGGCTCAAATCAGAGTGCGGACACCATTGGTTTTTGGGATCCCTATCCACAGAAAAACGCATCCAGCACATGGGAGGCATTCGTCAAGCGCTGCGCTCCCAAGGGTTACAAAATAAAGCGCACCGGATACCCCCAGTCTGATCTGCTGAATAATCTCACCACCGCCGTAAAGGCCGGGAATGCCCCGCAAATCGCCTTGATAGATAACCCAAAAATGCCTACCGCAGTTGATGCTGGCCTCGTTACCGACATCAAAGCTGCTGGCATCAACACCAAGGGATATGACAGCAACATCGAGGCGCCTGGAATCATCGACAACGTCCAATACGGCATCTCTTACGGTTCCAATGCACTGGGGCTTTACTATAACCCGAAGTTACTGCAAAAAGCAGATGTCGATCCTGCGTCCATAAAAGATTGGACGAGCCTGAACAAGGCTATAGAACAAGTGGTAGCGTCAGGAAGCAAAGGCATTACTTTCGCAGGTATCTCCGGCGAGGAAGGTACGTTCCAGTTCCTGCCTTGGTTTTGGGGAGCAGAGGGAGATCTGAAGCATCCAAAATCACAAGCTGAAACCGATGCTTTGAACCTGGTCTCTGATTGGGTCCGAAAAGGTTGGGCGCCAAAATCAGTATCCACCGACAATCAATCTGCAGCCTGGGATGCTTTCCTAACTGATCAGTACGGATTCTCTGAAAATGGCTCATGGCAGGCCGAATCCGCCAAGGAAAAGGGGTATGGAATGATACCGATTCCTGGTAAATCCGGCGGAGTCGCCCCCGTGCCGACCGGAGGCGAGTTCATAACTATGCCTACCCAGAAAAAGGCCGACAAGGATCTCCGCAAAGCAGCGGCTAAAGTCATTGACTGCCTGGTTGACGGGGAGAATCTAAAAAAGACCAATAATGAGATGGTCTATTTAGCAGCGAAACGCTCCGTAAGAAACCAGCAGGTCAAAGAGAACCAGATCTGGGCCCCGTGGGTAAGGCCGATTGAGCAGGCCAAGGGCAGAACTTCTGACATTGGCCTCAAATATGAGGATGTTTCAGCGCAGCTCTCCGAAGATCTACAGGAAGCGCTGAACCAGCGCTGAACCAGCTGAGAAGTCGACAGAGATGCTCGACTTCTCAGCACCCCCTTGCCTCAAGGCAATTTTCAATAATCTCATTTCTTGCGTTGATCAGGTGAACGATGTCATTCAATATTCATCCATTACAGGACTCCGACGGAAGCATCCGGAACTCAAAAAAACGCGGCATCCATTCGACGACACTGGCGGCCTGGAGCTTCGCTATGCCTCTCATCGTGTATCTGGCCATCTTCTACGTAGCACCACTTATCCAAAATATCTTCATGAGTCAGCACCGTTTCACTCGCCGGACTTTCGTCACCGGTGACGCACCGTGGTCCGGCATTCAGGTATACCAGGAGGTTCTAGGAAATCCGAAGTTCTGGACGATACTCGTACAGACCTTATTATTTGTGGTGCTCTCAATTATTTTCCAATACAGCCTGGGGCTGGCACTGGCAGTATTCTTCAACCAGAATTTTCGACTATCGACTGTGCTCCGTGGCGCTTTCCTGGTCCCTTGGCTCCTGCCTCCAATGATTTCAGGCACTATCTGGCAATGGATGATGGATGCCGATACCGGTGTCATCAACAAAGTCATAAGCTTTTTCGGCGGTTCCCCTATATGGTGGCTGCAGGCTGATCACTCCCTATGGTCAGTCATCATTGCCAACATCTGGCTAGGCATTCCATTCAATATGGTCATTCTGTATTCAGGATTGCAAAACATTAACCAAGACCTATACGAAGCTGCATCCTTGGACGGTTGCAACTATTGGCAGCGATTCTGGAAAATCACCTTTCCTTTATTGAAACCTGTCACCATGATCACCCTCCTGCTCGGATTCGTATACACACTCAAAACCGTAGACATAATTTGGATAATGACCAAAGGAACGGGCACTTCGCGCACCCTTGCCACCTGGGCTTATGAGATGGCATTCGAAAAAGGAACATCCGCAACCATCCGATACTCAGAAGCATCCGTCGTGGGCACCATTCTGATCGCCATCGCCCTGGTATTCGCTTTAGCCTATCTACGGGCACAGGGTTCAGAGAGGAGCAAGCAATAATGAAACATCGTTCGACATGGTGGAAAACGCTGATCGCCGTCGTATTCACCCTAATCATGCTTTTCCCGATTTATTGGATGATCAACATCTCTCTGACCAAAAGACGGTCGATTCGCTCGGGAGACCTATATCCGCGCGATTTCACGTTGGCGAACTTTTCTTCAGCCTTCCACACCGAAATGACATACCTAGGCACATCCCTGCTCATTGCCATCGGTGTAGTTCTGTTGACACTCGCCATCGCACTTCCGTCTTCATACGCCATCGCTTTTCTTGAACTCAAAGGCCGCAGAACGATCAATTTCCTTCTGATTGTGGCCCAGATGATCCCCGCTGTAGTCATGGCCCTGGGCTTTTATCAGATCTACAACCGCATCGGCCTTTTGGACAGCATCCCCGGCCTGATCATTGCGGATTCCACAGTGGCCGTGCCATTCGCCGTCATGCTTCTATCGAGCTTCATGACCGGCATGCCGCATTCCATTATTGAAGCTGCAGAAATTGATGGCGCTTCACATTGGCGTGTATTCACAACCATAGTGGTTCCGCTAAGCAGAAACTCCATCGTAACGACTTCGCTGTTCTCATTCCTCTGGGCATGGTCTGACTTCATGTTTGCGTCAACGCTGGATTCCGGCGGAGGTCGCATGCGTCCCATCACGATGGGCCTCTATGATTTTATAGGGGCACAGAATCAGGAATGGGGTCCATTGATGGCTACAGCCGTCCTGGCTTCGGTGCCAACCGCAGTACTGCTGATCGTCGCACAGAAATATGTCGCTGCGGGAGTTGCAGCAGGTGCGATAAAGGACTGAACCGAAAGTGAATCAACCAATTGAAAGGGTACTGAATCAATGCAACATTCAACATTTACCACCGACGGCCAGGCGCTGCAGTGGACAGGCGACGGCGAATACCTTCGCATCGAGCCCTGGGGAACCGATTCAATACGCGTCCGATCCTCGCAGATGCACGAACCTGAAGACCCGGACTGGGCGCTTTTACGCGACCACCATGAGCCTGCAGAGGCAGTGCACATAAGCATCGATGACCGACGGGGACAGGCCACCATAACCAACGGATCTCTAATGGTCAAGGCGCGAGCTTCGGGCGGCATTGACACAGGCAACGGCTATACGGAGAAGTGCCTGCTCAGTTTTTGGCGCACCGACGGCAAGCTGCTCTTCAGCGAGATGAACGATGGCGGCTCCTTGAATTTAAGAGCACGCTCTTTCATTCCCATCGTGGGAGGCGACCACCAGGTCAAGGTGACATTCGTCCCTCCGGAAAACGAACGTCTGTACGGCATGGGCGAATATCAACAGAACATCATGAACCTGAAAGGCTGCACGCTCGAACTGGCCCACAGGAACTCGCAAATCTCCATACCCTTCGTCGTCTCCAGCAACGGATACGGATTCCTATGGAACAATCCGGCCGTCGGTTCCGTCAGTTTTGGGAAAAATAAGACTCAATGGTCGGCGGAGAGCACTCGACAGATTGATTATTGGATTACAACCGGTGCCGATTATCGCTCAATTATGTCCAATTACGCAGACGTTACCGGTCATGCTCCTCAGATGCCTGAATGGGGTCTGGGCTTTTGGCAGAGCAAGCTCCGCTATTGGAACCAGGATCAATTGCTGGAGGTTGCCAGAGAGTTCAAAAAACGCGGCATCCCTCTGGACCTCATTGTCATTGATTTCTTCCATTGGCCCCACATGGGTGATTTCAGATTCGAAGACGAATTCTGGCCAGATCCAGTCAGCATGAGCAAGGAATTGCACAGGATGGGAATTCGACTCATGGTGTCAATCTGGCCGCAAATAGCACTGACTTCTGAAAACTATCCAGAGATGAAAGCCAAGAATCTGCTGGTGCGAGCAGACCACGGCGAAGACATCGGCATGATGTTCGAGGGACCCAGCCAGTTCTTTGATGCCACCAACCCTCGAGCCCGCCAATATGTATGGGAGAAATGTCGTGAGCACTACGCCGATGTCGGCGTCGACGCTTTCTGGCTGGATGAAGCCGAACCGGAGTATGGCACTTACGATTTCAGCAATTACCGCTACTGGGCTGGACCTGCTCAGCAGACAGCCAATTTGTATCCGCGGGAATACAACAAAGGGTTCTACGAAGGGCAGCTGGCCTACGGGCGCCAAGGACAGATCATTAACCTCACCAGATGCGCATGGGCCGGATCCCAGCAATATGGGGCTCTTGTATGGTCGGGCGATGTAGCATCCACCTTCGAGGCGTTCAGAGCACAGATTACCTGCGCTATCCATATGGGCATGGCCGGCATTCCTTGGTTCACCACCGATCTTGGAGGCTTCCACGATGGAGATATCGACGACCCCACGTTCCGTGAACTGTTATTGAGATGGGCGCAATTCTCCTGCTTCTCGCCGGTCATGCGCAATCACGGTGACCGTAGCCAGCATCACCCCGATGGGACCACCAAGACCGCTGTCGCTACAGCGCAAGGCGAACGACGATTGCCGTCCGGGGCGAGCAACGAACCATGGAGTTACGGAAAGTCTGTCGAAGACATCTATGTCAAGTTCATCAGGATCCGAGAACGTCTTCGCCCTTATTTGCGTGAGCTATTCGCTCAAGCGCATGAGGATGGGCAGCCGCTCATCAGGGGACTGTTCTACGAATTCCCCCATGACGACGCTGCCTCCGATATCGCCGACGAGTACATGTTCGGACCTGATCTGCTGGTCGCCCCTGTGGTAAAGGAAGGAGCCAGATCTCGACAGGTCTACCTGCCTGGGGACGCGGCTACGCAGTGGCAGGATCTTCGCGACGGGGCGATGTACGACGGGGGCCAGAGGATCACCGCAGAAGCCCCGCTGGATACCCTGCCGGTATTCGCAAGGGACAGCAGAAACCACGAGCTGCTGGGCATACTCTGATATATCCGTCGCACGGTCACGGATGTCCATTGTCATTCGCATCGGGTCGGGGCCGCTCGTCCTGACCCGACTTCTTAGTCGATCAAGACATGGTTCATCCCGTTCCCAGTCTCATTGAACTTTCACGCTCATATGCCACCCTGTGCAACGTTCACTCAGGGAGTTTGCCAAGTTATCGACTAAGTGAAAGGAGGATTAGGCAGCGGATCACCAGGTTATGATCCGTAAGAAGTCAATATCTCGGAAAGCGATTCTAGCGTAATCCATAAGTGAAGAGACAAACCAATAAACGAGTGCCGATGACCATAATTCCTGTGGGCATCAATTCCAACCGGCCTGGTCAGTAACTGGCACCGGAGCCTTTTATAGGCTTGCTCATAACCGTCAAAGAGCGAATAATGATGTCCAAAGTGCTCTGCGAAAATGACTAGTAAACACTAGCACGCAAATAGCCGTACCTATGGCCAGATAGGATTCGAGATACAGGAAGGGGAACGATGGCTCAAACAGTACGTGTCAATGTTCCTCGCACCATTCTCGATTGGGTCATGTCCATAGGCGCCAAAGACCATCTAGGTGAAGGCCAACGTAAGAATATTGATGCTTGGAAACAGGGCACCAAACGGCCTACTGTCTCACAGCTACATGACATCAGCGACAAGTTGCACGTGCCATTCGGCTACTTCTTCATGGATGAGCCCATTGATGATACGCCGCCTATCTATGCCAAACGCACTATTGGCAGTCAGCAGCCACAAGGACGTCCTTCACGAGATCTTGTGGACACCACTGACCAGATGACTGCCATTCAGGACTGGGCGAGACAAGACCGTATCGATAATGAAGGCACCCGACTGGGACAGGTGGGTTCTCGAACCATCGATGACGATAGCAAGCTTATTGCCGAGGATATTCGTCAAGCTCTGAAGATTGATGAGCGCTGGTATCGCAAATCCGGCCTGCATGAACCGGCTAAGGCTTTCAAGCTGCTGCGCGAGCGCGCTGAGGGTACTGGGATTCTCATCATGCAGAACGGAGTGGTTGGCAACAACACCAGCAGACCACTCGACCCCAAAGAATTTCGTGCTTTTGCGCTCATCGACCCATACGCCCCATTGATATTCATCAACAGGACCGACGAACCCGAAACCGCTCGCCTCTTCTCCCTGGTGCATGAGCTGGCACATGTTTGGCTGGGAGCAGATGAGTTATACAATGACACCGCCCTACCCACCGGAGTCACCAGGCTTGAACAGGTCTGCAATGAGGTAGGGGCAGCCATATTGCTGCCAGACGAAGACTTCCTGGAAACGTGGCAGAGCATTCCGGACGACACCACATTGGACGAACGGATGAAAAAGCTGAAGGCATGCTTCCCTGTTTCCCACACCACTTTGGCCCTTCATGCCCTGAAGCATAAGCTGATCAGCCAGGAAACCTTCCAGAAATGCAACCAGGCCGCCCAAACCTGGTCAGAAGGAACTAAAAATCAGCAGCACTCCGGAGGAGACTATTATAAAAACAAACTAAGCAGATTCGATTCTCGCTTTCTGGAAAGGATGGCGAGCAGCGTAGCCGAGGGCAGAACCACATATCTGGATGCTTATCGTCTCACTGGCACCAATGGTGATACTTTCACCAAACTCATGAAGAGAGCCATCTCATGACGCAGCCACTCCTTATGAATCCGCTTTTTCTTATCGATGCAAACTGCCTGATTGAGCCCTACAACCGGTACTACAACCCTCAGTTCACTCTATCTGCACCGTTCTGGCAGCATCTACATAATTTGGTTAACTCGGGCCGAGTGGCAATCATCGACAAAGTTCGCGACGAGGTATACGGTCACAACTGCCCAGAAGTCGATACCTGGTTGGACGCCATAAACAGCTTACTGGTCATCTGCGAGGAAGAGGATGGCATTATACAAGCATATAGCGCAGTGCTCAATCAGATCGCCAGACCTGAAAATGGATACAAATCCACAGCATTTCGTGAATGGGCTAACAAACAAATTGCCGACCCCTGGTTGATCGCTACGGCGAAGTTTTACGGTGCCACTATCGTCACTTTCGAGCAAACCCAAGCTGAATCAGATCGCCCGTGGAAGCGTCCCAAGATTCCGACCGTCGCCTCCCAGCTTTCGATCAGCACCGAAAACCTATTCACCTTCATGCAGAACGATGGAGGCTTCTGAAGATTCAGACTGCAAAGCCTGTTTCATTTTCTCTCTCGCCTTCATCTTCAGACGCACCACCGCCTAGAGTAGGTGTAAGGAAGCATCGCAGCATCAAGGTACCAAAGGAGCAGCCACTATGCGGCCAATGTCGGACTACGTCAAGGATTTGCAGCACTCGGGCATGATCGCCCACGATCTGGATGAGACCATCGACTTCTACACCAACAAACTCGGGTTCGAGCTGGTCGGCATCTACCCCAACGGGGAGAACCGCTGCGCCTTCCTGCGCCTGGGCCATTTGACCATCGAGACCTGGGAGGGCGAACCTGCGCCCATGCGCACCGGAGCCATCAACCACTGGGCTCTGGACACGCCGGACATCGACGCCGCTTACGAGCACGCCCTGGAGATGGGGCTGAACATCAGGGAGGACTCCATCCAGTCCATCCCCACCTTCTGGCAGCACGGAATCCGCTACTTCAACGTCATCGGTCCCAACCAGGAAACCATCGAGTTCTGCCAGATTCTCTGAATGCCCGCTGCAAGCGGGCGCAACCGCAGCCACGAAGGTCTGGGCCCTGCCCCGTACGAACAATCCCATGCCAGCAATGAGGCCCATTTGCTGATCTCCCTGCAACGGAGCCAGCTGCTCATGCCGACTATCGGGGAAGTCGCTGTAGCCGGCGGCCTGCGCACCGTTTATGGCATCTTCGAAGAAGGGGAGGGTGCTTCAAGTCCTGATCGGCCTCTCGCCGCATCGGTGGGCCTGGCCCCGTCCAAGACCTGGCTCTACTATGAAAGAGCGTATCCAACGATGGGTACCACAAATGAAAGGGGTTCCCATGACGAACATCAACATGGTCACAGTAGCCGGCGGTGGGGTGCTAGGCAGCCAGATCGCCTATCAATCGGCCTTCAAGGGCAAGAAGGTAACGGTCTACGACATCAACGACGAGGCTGTGGCGGCCGCCGAGGAGCGCGTCCGAAACCTGCGCGACCTCTATAAGAGGGACATCAATGCCACTGACGAGCAGTTCGATGCGGGCCTGAACAATCTGAGCTACAGCTCTGACCTGGCTGAAGCAGTCAAGGACGCCGACCTGGTCATCGAGGCCATCCCCGAGAAACCCTCCATCAAACATGATTTCTACCGGAGCCTGGCCAAGGCGGCCCCCGAGAAGACCATCTTCGCCAGCAACTCCTCCACCTACGTGCCCAGCACCTTCGCGGAGGACACCGGCCGACCAGACAAATTCCTGAACATGCACTTCGCCAACCAGATCTGGCGCATGAACACCGCTGAAATCATGGGCACCAAGCAGACCGACCCCAAGGTCTTCGACCTGATCGTGGACTACGCCAAGGAAATCGGCATGGTCCCCATCGTTCTGAAGAAAGAACAGCCCGGATACGTCCTGAACACCCTTCTCATCCCCTTGCTCAACGCCGCCGCATATCTCTGGGGCCACGACATCGCAGACCCGCAGACCGTGGACAAGACCTGGATGATCGGAACAGGCGCCCCCATGGGGCCCTTTGCTATCTTTGACGTCGTTGGGCTGCGGACCGCTCTCAATATCACCAAAGAGCAGCAGGGCGACAACCCCGATTACAAGCCCTTCATGGAGAAGATCCAGAAGATGATGGACGAGGGCAGGAACGGCAAGGATTCCGGGCAGGGCTTCTACACCTATCCTGATCCCGCCTTTGACAGGCCTGACTTCCTGAAGGCCTGACAGGACTGCTCTTTTACCAAACAGAACCCGTCCCTTCCAGAGGACAGCGTTGCGACATGCCTCTTCCAACGGGCGGGTTCGGCTTCATAAGGCCTTTTCTATCGCGTCCGATCTTCAAGCTGCCCATCGACCTCCGCAAACCGCCAGCCGCACTTTTTCATTAGCATGGAATCAGACATCCAAGGAAGGATGCCCGTACGATGAAAGAGGTCGTTCATGACAGAGATTGAGCAGGTCACCGTCGCTGGCGGTGGCGTTTTAGGCAGTCAGATCGCCTATCAATGCGCATTCAAGGGTAAAAATGTCACGGTCTACGACATTGGAGACGATGCCGTGACGGCCGCCAAAAAGCGAATCAAGGAGCTTCGCGCGGCCTACAAACGCGATATGAAAGCAACAGACGAACAGTTCGATGCCGGGCTGGAACGAATAAGCTTCGCTACCGACCTGGGCGAGGCCGTCAGGAATGCGGATCTGGTCATCGAGGCGATTCCCGAGAAACCCTCCATCAAGCACGGTTTCTATCGGAGCCTGGCCAAGGCGGCCCCCGAGAAGACCATCTTCGCCAGCAACTCCTCCACCTACGTGCCCAGCACCTTCGCGGAGGACACCGGCCGACCAGACAAATTCCTGAACATGCACTTCGCCAACCAGATCTGGCTGATGAACACCGCTGAAATCATGGGCACCGATCAAACGGATCCGTCCGTCTACGACCAAATCGTTTCCTTTGCCCGGCAGATCGGCATGGTCCCCATCCAGCTGCACAAAGAGCAGCCCGGCTACGTACTCAACACGCTCCTGATGCCGCTCATGGGCGCCGCCGGCATGCTCTGGGCGCACGATGTGGCCGATCCCTATACCATCGACAAGACCTGGATGATCGCCACTGGCGCACCCAAGGGCCCCTTCGGCTTCTACGACATGGTCGGCCTCCGGACCGCCTACAACATCCTCTGCCAGCGCCAGAACGACAACCCTCAGGCCAGGCCCCTCCTGGACAAGCTCAAGGCCATGATCGACCAAGGAAAGCTGGGCGAGGAGACAGGCCAAGGCTTCTACCACTACCCTGACCCCGACTACCGGGACGCTGAATTCCTCAAATCCTGAATCAAATTCTGCCAGTGGGCCGCGAGGCCGGAGCACAGTCCTTCGCGGCCTACCACAGGGGACGTGGTAGGCTGTATATTTATGACATTTTTGTGAAAACCGCTAAAGGAAGAGGCAGACAGGGAAATCACAAGGCGGAAAAGACGAACAACGGCCTGGTGGCCGGAGAAGGAATAATGGCAGAGGACGATATAATTTCGGCCGCGGACAGCGGTCAGCACGAGCAGAAACGGCGCGATAAGCACACAGCCAAGCAGATCAAAAAACAGCAGGCCGCAGCAAAACGCAAGGCCCGCAAACAGAACCCCCGGCAGCATCGGGGCTGGAGCGAGCGCCTGCACCTGACCGACATCAACGTGGTGGACAGATCCACCCTCAAGCGGGCCATCGCCGGCACCGTAGTCGGTAACTTTATGGAATGGTACGACGTGGGGGTCTACGGCTACCTGGCAGTCACCATCGGCCGCGTCTTCCTATCCAACGCATCCGATGCCGTGCAACGGCTCTTCTCTTTGGGCGTCTTCGCTGTCACCTTCATCGCCCGTCCCCTGGGTGGCGTGGTCCTGGGCCAGCTGGGCGACAAGGTCGGCCGCCAGCGCATCCTGGCCTTCACCCTGCTGAGCATGTCAGCAGCCACCCTGCTGATCGGCCTCCTGCCCAGCTATGCGGCCGTCGGTCCCCTGGCACCCATCCTGCTCATCCTGCTCAAACTGATCCAAGGGTTCTCTACAGGCGGCGAGTACGCGGGCGCCTCGACCATGGTCACCGAATACTCACCTGACCGGCATCGCGGCTTTTTCGCTTCCCTGCTGGATGTAGGATCCTACTTGGGCTACGCTTTCGGGGCTGCTTTGGTCTCCCTGCTGGAATTCTCCATTTCCCCTCAGGCCATGCTGGCCTGGGGCTGGCGCATCCCCTTCATCATCGCTCTCCCACTGGCCGCCATCGCGGTCTACTTCCGGGCCAAGGTCCAGGACACGCCCGCCTTCCGCCAAGCTCAGGATGCCAGCGACGAGAAGACCAAGAGCCAGCACAAGGGCCTGTTGGATCTGATCCGGGGCTATTGGCGGGAGCTGCTCATGGCCTTCATCCTGGTGGCAGCGGCCAACACCCTGAGCTATACGCTGACCGCCTACATGCCCACCTACCTGTCGGGCACCCTGCACTACAACACGGCCCAGGCCAACCTGCTCTCCCTGCCGGTCCTGCTTATGGTGGCCTGTTGCATCCCCATTACCGGAGCCCTTTCCGATCGCTTTGGCCGCAAGAAGGTGCTGTTCATGGGGGCGATCACCGGACTCTGTCTGTCCCTGCCGGCCTTCCGACTGCTGGAGCATGAGACTACAGGTGCCGTCTTCGGCGGACTGGTCCTGCTGGCCATCCCGGTCATCTTCTTCGTGGCCAATCTGGCCTCCACCCTGCCGGCACTCTTCCCCACTGCTTCCCGTTACGGCGGCATGGGACTGTCCTACAACCTGGCCGTAGCCGTCTTCGGCGGCACCGCGCCTGTCATCATGGAAGGGCTGGTGACCGCGACTGGCAAGTCCCTGGCACCTGCCTACTGGATCATGTTCACCTCGACCTGCGGTCTTGTTACCGTGCTCTTCCTGGCGGAGACCGCCCGGCGCCCCATGCCCGGCACCTTGCCTACTGTGCTCAACCGACAGGAGGCACGCGACTTGGTGGCAACCCAGGACCGCAACCCCGACCTGGACGTGAAGACCATCATCAAGGATGCCGAAGAGAGCGGAGTGCGTAAGACGCCAAAAAAGCTGGCTGCCGAAACGCGCAAACTTCTGGGCATTCCCCGCTCCGGAGACAAGAAAGCCCATTAGGTAAAACAACCGAAGGATGCTGAACCCTCAACGAAAACCGCAAAGTCATAGCACTTCGTGAACCTGACATGCTGCCTCAGCTGATGCGCCGAGGAAGGTGGCGTTATTCCAGCCACCGGGTAAGTCATCGCCAACATCCAGATTCGAGGCCTTTGCGCCTTTCAGCCCATGACGACATCCCTCGGTATCCAAACGGGAAGAGTGGATGGAGTTCGAAGAAACTTCCATCCACTCTTCCCGGCTTTAGGCCATCCGTGATTCAACTCCTACATAAGCCGCACGTGATTCTTCCCTGGCATCAGCCCCTCCAGAGGGCCAGGTACCGGGGCGTCCACACGAACGACGCCAGTCAGGTCCCTATCTACGGCAATTGGGTTGCCATCTGGGGCCTCATAACGTTCTTCGGATATGCGCGGCGCTCCCAACATAGCGGTATCGACAATGCGGCAACTCATGTGGAACATGGCCTCAGGTAATTCCCCATCCAGCCAAACAGATCCGTCGCGATCTGTTACGACTTTGAATCTCGGATTATCCTGAACTTTGCAGGCATCTATATCCTGAGAGCATGGCTGTGCACCATTGAGATAGACGTTGCGGTCGATATAGGCAGGCTGCTTCACTCGTTCGAAAAGCTCAAGGTCCCCGGGACCATGAGCATGAACCAGTTCCCGGTATTCGTCCATGCTGCCTGGGCAACCCTCATAGGTCTCTGTTCCCCTGGTAGTCACCCCAGGCAGATAGGCCTCTCCTCCCACGAATATGTTCTGATAGATCCGGTCGTCACCTCCATAGACACAGGCCGTACCGGCGACGGTGGTCGAATGTGGCAAATGGTAGGGGGTGAACCGGTCAAGGACATCGCGGCGCTGGGTGGACCCGAAGAACAGGTTGTGCACAAAGGCGGTACCCTGTGCCACATTGTCCAGATTGTATGCCGAGGCGAACACATTGTTGTCGACCAGACAAGGGCCGTGAGTGACTTCAATCATGAAATCCCGGATATTGTCATTGAAAACATTCGAACTCACCCGCGTCCCCTGGGCTTCCCAATCCAGCCAGATTCCCAGTGTGGAACCATGGATGTGATTATGCCGGATAATCACATCAATTGCGGTATGCAGTTTGATTCCGGCTATCTCATGGCCGAAGAATTCATGTTTATTGCCAATATCATGGATGTCATTGTCCGCAATCACTGAACGGATGCAACCCAGGTGCCCTACGACTCCATTCTGGCCACAGTCGTGGATATGGTTATTGCGCACGAGATGCGAACCGACGGTCTCCATATCCCACCCGGCATGGCGAGCGCGAAAAACCGTCTCCAATTGCGTCTGATACCCGGGCTTATACCCCCACCGGGTGGATTCGCTGTCACCAGTGGACCAGTCCTTGCCCAGAGAAACTGCACTGCACCTGGCATCGTGCAGATCATTTCCCTCAATGACCCATCCCTTTGACCAGTGAGTGCCGATCAAACCCTGCTGGTCACCAGTGGGGGGAGCCCACTGGCAGGCAGCCTGGGCCATCTCGAATCCAGTCACTGTTATGTAGTTGATGCCGGTACGCAGTGGGTAGAAGCAGGTCGGTCGCACATTGATCTCCACTAGACTGGCGTTCGGATCACACCCTTGAAAATTCGCCCAAATACAGGTTGTCCGATCCCCGACCTGCGCATACCACTGATAGACCGTATCCTCTGGATGGGCCACTGGCTCCTCCTCCTTGACCCAGTCGGGTCCGAAACCGGTCTTTCGCACTTGGGGATTGTGCACTGACTCCACATCCGAAGCCTGGTACATCGACTTCCCATTGATATAGACCTCGCCGAGAGACATATTCCATGTACTCGGCCGTTCCAGCCAGTCACCTTTGAGGGGGGTCGCAAAGGGGTTGAAGCTTCCGAACAAGCTGTTGTCGATTTCGGCCGTCCACACTGAATTCCCACGGTCCTGCCAGCAGCTGACAAGCTCTGAACCCTTTATCACCGGATGTTCGCCCGGAGCGGCGGTATAGGTAATCCGGGTATACCGATCCTTTCCACCGTTGATTGGATTCACGCTTTCCCTGTATGTGCCAGCATGCACCATGACCACATCGCCGGCCAGAGCCACATCGGCTGCCTGCTGAATGCTGCGAAAAGGCCTTTCCCGGCTGCCATCGCCGCAGTCACCAGAACCTTCCTTCACATGCAGAACGCGGCTCCCAGTGTCTGATCTCATTTTTCCTCCTTGAAGATACAGGAATTAAATCAATCGACTAATTTGCACTTAGTAATTACTAAGTATATAGTAATCATCGACTCCCGACGACGGAAGCCCTCGGGATTCAGCCAAACCGAAGAGAAGATAGGACTCAAAGAGGAGACTGACATGAAACAATCGGGCAAACTCATTGCAGCCATAGCATCCACGGCCATGCTACTAGGAGCCTGCGCCTGCGGTTCCAAGCCCGGAAGCTCGTCGGGCAGCAAGGCGGAAGGCGCCAATGTGACGACCTGGGCTATGACGGACGCACCCTGGGACCCCGTAAAGGATGCCTTCAAGGAATGGAACAAGAACCACAAGGATGCCCAGATCAGCGAAGAAAGCTTTGCCAATGACGCATACAAGGAGAAAATTCGCACCGCAGTCGGCTCAGGCAACGCCCCTACTTTCTTCCCCAGTTGGGGAGGGTCGCCGCTGACCGACTACACCAAGAGCAAGGCAATCATCGATCTGACTCCCGAGCTCAAGACCGATATTCAGAGTAAGGTGCTTGATTCGGTTTCGGCGGAAGGTTTCCGAGACGGCAAGCTCTATGCCGTACCCACAGGACAGGCCCAGCCTGTTCTGCTGTTCTACAACAAGAAAGTGCTCAAGGAGGCGGGCATCGGCTCGGCCCCAAAGACATGGGACGAACTGATCGCTGATGTCTCAGCACTGAAAGCCGCAGGCAAGACACCTATCTCGCTGGCGGGTGGCAGCAAGTGGCCATACCTGATGTGGGCTGCGTACCTTGTCGACCGCATCGGAAGCCCTGAAGTCTTCGACAATGTGCTCAAGGGTAAGAAAGACTCCTGGAGCGATCCTGCGGTGACCAAAGCCATGACGATGATTCAGGAGCTGGTCAGGGCAGGCGCTTTCGGCGATTCCTACCAGTCATTGACCGCCGATGACCGGAAAGACACTGCACTCATCACCACTGGGCAGGCGGGCTTTGAACTCATGGGGTCTTGGGTGTATTCGGACCTGATCAGCATCAGCAAGGACTTCACCTCCAAGGATCTGGGCTACGCCCCCTTTCCGACCGTCGAGGACGGCAAGGGCGACCCCAATGACCTGACAGGAAATCTGTCCAGTTACTGGCAGCTTTCATCAAAGGCCAGCAAGGAACAGAAGAAGACCTTCGTAGACTTCATTAAGACCAAGAACTATTCCGCTACCATGGTCGATGCCATGCTCAAACAGGGGCAGGTCCCTCCGGTGAAGAACATCGAATCCAAGATCAAAGCTGCTGACGATGGTTCAGGCTACTACCCCTGGCTATACCAGGCCGTAAAAAAGGCTCCGAACTATCAGCTCTCCTGGGATGTTGCACTTCCCTCTGAACAGGGCCAGGCCATACTGAACAATCTGGAACAAGTGTTCCTGAACACCATGTCTCCTGATCAGTTCGTTTCGGCGATGAATAAAACGATCAAATAGCTCCCAAGGTACAAACAAGCTATGAGAGGAGCGCTATGAGGAAAACACGTCAAAGGAGCATGGAGAAGACCCTGCACAAGGGGCCATCATTATGGTATGCTTTGCCGGCCCTGCTGCTGTTCGGTCTATTCGCGGCAATTCCCCTAGTAGGTGTGGTCATCCTGTCCCTGACCAACTGGGACGGACTGGGGGCGGTTACATGGAATGGCATTGGCAACTGGATCAGAATGCTCCATGACCCGCTGGTACTCAATGGTCTGAAGCTCACTGTGATACTCACCGTTGTCAGCTGGCTGGTGCAAACCCCCATCTGTATCCTTTTGGGTGTCTTTATGGCAGGAAAGCAGCGGTATAGGGCTTTCCTGTCGGTATTCTACTTCATTCCGCTCCTCTTCTCGTCCACTGCGGTCGCCATAGCCTTCAAGAACCTTCTGGATCCACAATTCGGCCTTGGGAAGGCTTTTGGGTGGAAGTGGCTCGCGCACAACTGGCTGGGCGATCCCAACACCGCCCTCTGGACCCTGATCGTTGTGGTTTCCTGGTGCTTCATACCATTGCATTCGTTGCTCTATCAGGGTGCTGTACGGCAGATACCCCAAAGCCTGTATGAGGCAGCTATGCTAGATGGAGCAGGGACTGCACGCCAGTTCTTCTCCATCACCCTACCGCAGATCAAATATACCTTTGCCACCGATTCGACCCTGATGATTGTGGGATCGCTGACCTATTTCGATCTGGTCTATGTCATGACCGCAGGCGGGCCGGGAAATGCCACGCGCATTCTTCCCTTGGACATGTATCTCAAAGGTTTCAAGAGCTATGACATGGGTGGAGCGAGCGTCGTGGGGGTCATCATCCTCGTCATGGGCATTGTCATATCGCTCCTGCTCAACAAGCTATCGGGTTCCGACAAGATGGAAAGCCAGATGGAGGGAGTCTGATGATCAGGATCAAAGGAAAGCAAATCAACATCGTCGGAGGACTCCTGGGCTGGATCTGGCTAGCCGTCGTTGTGGTGCCCGTATACTATATGTTGGTAACATCGGTCCGGAATCAGAACGATCTGTTTTCCCAAAACCCGCTTTCGTTGCCAAGCCATGTTACTTTTGACGCATATCGAAGAGTCTTCCAGAATCACTTCCTCAAATACATCTGGAATTCGGTCTTCGTCACGGTCGTAACCGTAGCCATAATTCTGCTGGTCACTTTCATGGTGGCTTACATGATCGTGCGCAGAAACGACAAGTGGTCCAGGCGGATCTACAAGTTCATCATCACCGGCCTGGCCATTCCCATGCAGGCCGTGATCATCCCGGTGTATTACCTCATTATCCGCATCGGCCTCTATGACACTTTGTGGGCCTTGATCCTGCCGTCAGCGGCCTTTGCGATCCCCATCTCGGTAATGATATTGACCAACTTTCTGAGAGACATACCCCAGTCTCTCTTCGAGGCCATGTCAGTGGACGGGGCCAGTGAGTTCATGACCATGACGAAGCTCGCCGTCCCGATGGTCAGGCCCGCAATCATTACAGTGGCTATCTATGATGGCCTGAATGTCTGGAACGGTTTTCTCTTCCCGTTAATTCTGACCCAGTCGGCAGATAACCGCGTAATACCCCTTTCGCTCTGGCTTTTCCAGGGACAGTTCACCGTAGATACACCAGGAATACTGGCAGCAGTGGTTGTTTCGGTGCTGCCGATCCTGACGGCCTACATCTTTGGCCGCAAACAGATGGTTGCAGGCTTAACAGCAGGGTTCAGCAAATAATTCTAAAGGTAGCGCAGCTGAAAGGACGGATTATCCTGATATAAGTAGATGCATCAAGTAAATTGGATACGGATACAATGCTGTTGGTACACGTCGACTTTCTCAGAAGGATGACAAATGAATAGGCGAAAGCGTTCTACTTCGTCACCGCGAATGTCGGCCGATCAACGCAGGACAAGCATTCTGAAATCAACCATCGCCTGTATTTCGAAGTTCGGTTTCTGGGGTTTTACTATACGTGATGTGGCGGAAGCTGAAGGAGTAACTGAGGCAGGGCTTCTGTACTACTTCAAATCCAAAGAGGAACTTCTCGTCAAAACTCTGGAATATGCCGACAGCATCAACGCAGAAGCCGTCGCCAAACGCCTTGGTGTCAGTGAAGAAACCGATATTTCAGATGGACTGGGATACCACGGTAATTTCAGTCTCAAGACCCTGACCACTGCAACTGTGGAGGCGAACGTCTCCCGACCGCAATTGGTCAGTCTATATATCGTCCTTCAAGGCGAATCCCTGGAAGACAACCATCCCGCCCACCAGTTCTTTCTTGATCGTGAGCAGAAAGTTCTTCACGAGTATGCTTACGTTGCCAAGAGGGACGGGCTTGAGAACCCCGATCGAATAGCCTTGCAAACGCTCAGTGCCATGGACGGGCTCCAGCTGCGGTGGCTGACAGGCGGTAAAACCATGGATTTTGTTGATGAATGGAAACGCTTCATCAACATCATCATTCCCGACTGACCCATAGCCGTGATTAGCGGCAGAAACATCGCAACATCAGCATCAAGCCGGATGATTGACCAGATCCCGCTCGATCCAGGCCATGACCAGACTGGCCAGGGCATCAACCTCTGCATCGGTCAGAGCCCGGCCGCGCGGGATGCGATGCCAGCGCTCGATGCACCCGCGGCAGCAGGTGGCCGTGGCATGCTGGGCCGTGAAGACCGGATGCCCGCGGTAGGGGGTCTGCTTGCCATCCTTCAAAGGGTGGGCAGGCCCCACGCGCTTGGCCAGCATCTCATGGGCGTGGCGGTCGATGGTATTCCTGCCCTTGGCGCGGGCGTAAGCGCGATCCCTGGCCGATAGAGAGAATCCAGCGCGGAAACGCGAATGCTCCAATCTGGCAAGAGTGTCCTGAATCCAGGCCTCATCTGCTCCAACTGACGCTGATCCGCTGCTGGTCATTCCCTGCTCGCCTCCATGTTCAGCCTTACCAAAGAGTCTGTACCCAGGCAAGGTTTCCCATGCGGAATAATTCACCGAACATGGCACCAACGGGGACCAGTGTCGGGGGTAGGGTGAAGACAGTACCTATATTCATCAACTATCCGACCCGCCATGATCCGTCATGTCCGGGTCACGAACAAGGGGGCTTCATGGCCAAAAGCAAGATGACTGTAGCCGAAATGATCGGGCTCTTCCTCACCCCTGACGCACCTGTGCAGGTGACCGCCTTCGACGGGTCGGTCTTCGGGCAAGAGCAAGCGCCGCTGCATCTGGAAGTCAAGAATTCCCGTGCCATGTACTACATCGCGGAAAATCCAAATGATCTGGGTCTGGCTCGGGCCTACCTGCAAGGCGACCTGGATTCTCCCGAGCTGCTGCCAGGCAACCCCTACCAAGTCCTCAAGGAACTGATGGGCCTCAAGCACTTCGTCAAGCACCCCAGCAAGCTGGATCTGGCCCGGGCAGCTGGGGCCGTCTTCTCACATGGAGTGCGTGTACCCGAGCCACCCGCCATTGAGGGGCCTTCCCTGGCCAAACGACTGACCGAGGGCATCCGCCCCCATACCCGCCGGGGCGACGCAGCCACGGTCAGCTACCACTACGACCAGTCCAACGACTTCTACCGGCTCTTCCTGGGCTCCTCCATGACCTACACCTGTGCTGTCTTCGAGAAGGAGGACGACAGCCTGGAGGACGCTCAGTGGCATAAGCTCAACATGGTCCTGGACAAGATGCGCCTGAACAAGGGCGACCGTCTGCTGGATGTGGGCTGCGGCTGGGGCTCCATGGAGATCGCGGCCGCCCGCCGCGGCATCCACGTCATCGGCGTGACTCTGGCTGAGGAGCAGGTCGAATGGGCCCAGAACTGGATCCGCCAGGAGGGTCTGCAGGATCTGGCCGAGGTCAGGCTGATGGACTACCGCGACGTGCCCGAGTCCGGCTTCGACGGGATCTGCTCCATCGGCATGATGGAGCATGTGGGTTACAAGCAGTACCCCTCCTACTTCAAGGAGATGATGGACAAGCTTCGTCCAGGCGGCATCCTGCTCAACCACCAGATCACCCGCACCAACTCCCACGACCACAAGCGGGCGGGCGGGTTCATCGACCGCTACATCTTCCCCGACGGCGAGCTGGCCAGCCCAGCCGAGATCGAACTGGCCATCCAGGATACCGGCTTCGAGGTCATCACCCAGGAGAACCTGCGTCAGCACTATGCGCTGACCCTCAAGCACTGGACTGAGAACCTCCAGGAGCATTGGGACCAGGCCAAGCCTATGGTGGGCGCGCCCAAGGCGAGGCTCTGGGGCCTGTACATGGCCGGCGCGCGGCTCAACTTCGAGCTCGACAACATTCAGATACACCAGTTCCAGTGCATCAAGCCCGATCCTGAGACC
The DNA here is from genome assembly GCF_026537385.1 of Bifidobacterium sp. B4079. NCBI lineage: Bacteria > Bacillati > Actinomycetota > Actinomycetes > Bifidobacteriales > Bifidobacteriaceae > Bifidobacterium > Bifidobacterium sp. B4079. The sequence goes on from NZ_JAFNMH010000005.1 coordinate 43,091, forward strand.
GGCACGGACACCTACCCCCTGCGGCCATGGTGGGATCGGTAGTATAAGGGCCTGCTGAAAAGGGGCGAGGAGTCGAATCCTCACCCCTTTTTGTTTCCGCCACCGTACAGCCCGGTTTTCAGGATGACCTGTCCGCCGAAGCCTCCAGCCGGGCCAGATCCAGGGCTTTGTTGAAGGCATCCGAGGTCCAGCTGGCTCCAGCCACCTTGTCCACTTTGAGGTCCTTGAGCGGGCGCCCTTGGACCACTCCAGGCACAGCCCGAGCGAAGCGTTCCATATGACCGCGCGAAATGGGCGAGTCCGAATGCCCCTGAATCTGGACCCGGCTCACCTGGCCTCCCGACAGGTCCAGATCTACATCGATGCTTTCAGCCCCATCACGCCCGTACTTGCCCGTCAGAGCGTAAGTGCCGTCGTGATAGTTGCCCGTATCAGCCGGAGCGGTCGGCAGTCCATCGCGGGAGACGGCCGTGGGCTTGCCCTCGCCTGCCGCACCGGATCCTTCCGCTGACCCTGGAGCAGAACTGGACTCTGCGTTTGATCCGGCGAACTCGTCGTCCATGGGCTTGGCCTGCTGGCTTCCGCAGCCGCCTAGGAGGGAGCCGACCGCCACCAGGGTCGCCAATGTTGCCGAGGCCGTGACCAGCCCCCGAGACTTGCTTGTGGCCATCTCAGCGTTCTCCTTCTGACTCAGCGGCCGATCCCGGCAGAGACCCACCTGTCTTGGCCATTTTAGTGGGGTCATGGAAGCCCACGGGAATATCCTGGTCACCGATGTCGCCAGGAGCCCCGCTGAAGGCCGGCCGGCCTCCGGCTGCCAGGTAGGCCTGCTTGGCCTCCTCATCATTCCACTGCTCACCGGCCAGCACCCCGTGGTTGAGCATGATCTCCCGCTGGGCGCATGAGGCCACCAGAGCATCGTGCGTGACCACGATCAGGGAGGTTCCTTGGTCATGCAATTGCCTAAAGAGGTCCAGCACGATCCGCTCATTGGCCTCGTCCAGGTTGCCAGTGGGCTCGTCAGCCAGAATCAGCTTGGGCTCATTGATCAGCGCCCGGGCCACGCAGACCCGTTGCTGCTCGCCGCCCGAAAGCTGGCTGGGCAGGTGGCGGGCTCGATCCGCCAGACCCACCCGGTCCAAGGCCTTCAGGGCCTGGTCCTCATCCACCACCGAGTGGTAGTACTGGGCCACCATGACATTCTCCAGGGCAGTCAGATGCGGGACCAGGTAGAACTTCTGGAAGACCAGGCCGATCACGTTCTTGCGCACATCGGCCAGCTGGGACTGGCTCAGATCCTCCAGCGGCCGCCCCTGCAGACGGACCGAGCCGCGGCTGGGCGTATCCATGCAGCCCAGAATGTTCATCAGCGTGGTCTTGCCTGAGCCGGAAGACCCCACTACGGCCAGCCACTGACCTTGCGGGACGCTCAGGTTCAGATCATCCAAGGCATGCAGATCGCCGTAGATCTTGGATACATGGTCCAGGTCCAGCAGCATGCCGCCGCCTGACTGGGACTCGCTCGCCTTTGCCTGCGTCATTGTCATTCCTCCCTCAGAACTAGGGCCGGGTCGATACGCGAAGCCCGGAGGACCGGCCGGATAGATGCAATCATGGATATGGCCACGCTCAGCAGGACCGTGCCCAAGGCCAGCCACCAGTTGAAGCCCAGCGGCCGCTGGAAGACCGACAGGCAGAGCAGTCGGGCAAAGCCATAGCCCAAAGCGGTGCCGATCAGGCCTCCAGCCAACCCGTAGCAGGCCGACTCAGCCAGAAACTCCATGGCTATCCCCCGCGAGGAGGCACCCAGGGCCTTGCGCAGACCGATCTCGCTGCGCCGCTGAGAAACAATGGAAGCCATGGTGGTCCCCACGCCCACAAAGGTCAGGGCCAGCACCACCACTGAAACCAGCCAGAAGAGCGACTGGAGCATGGCGATGGTATGGCTGTCGCCTGCTGTGATCCTGGCGACCGGCCGGGCCTTGACCCCCATGGAGGTCATGTCGTTGATGCTAGCAGCGATGGCTTTCAGACCTGAGGTCATGGTGTTGACCGAGTATTCGATCACATCGGTACCCCGCCTGGCCCCGGTCAGGAGCTCCAGATCGGACAGGTCGGCGTAGATAATGCGATCCTCGGGGCCGCCAGTATCGACAATGCCACCCACGCGAAAATCACGACCCTGCCCCCCGGCTTTGCCTGTGAAGGTGGACTGCCCGGCCGGATAACCAATAGTTATTGGTTTGCCAGTGGTCAGCCCCAGCGAATCTGCCAGATCCCGCCCCACCATGACCGAACCAGGCTTCGGCCAAGCTCCTTCCACGCTCCAGTGACGGTTGAGCTGGCGCACCTGGTCTGGGTGGATGCCGGCCATCACGCGGGCGCCGGCATTGACCTGCACCGTCTCATATCGATAAGTAGCGTACTGTGCCGGAGCCTTGGCGGTCACCATATGGGTGGTGTGGTCCACCATGCCCTGTTCAATGCCGGCCCCGGACCTATTGCCCCCCTGGATGGGCGAGACGACCAGGTTGGCCCCGTAGGAGCGCATCTCCTGGTTGATCTGTCTAGGGGCCTCGATGCAGACCGCCGCCAGGCAGAAGAGGGTGGCGGCACCCACCAGAGAAGCCACCACGGCCATCAGGGCCCGGCCCCGACGGCGGAAGACGGCCCCGAAAAGCATGGTCAGGAACATGCGGGTGTTGGTCATATGGCTCTTATGGCGATCAGCGGCCATGAAGCACCTCCGCCGGCCGAAGCCGCAGAATCGATCTGATGGACGAGATGGACGCCAGCAGCACGGTCAGGGCCAGCAGCACGAAGACCAGCACGAAGACCATGGGCCTCATGGTAATGCCCGAGCCGAAGACCACCCTGCCTACGATCTGAGCCACGCCAGAGCCCAGCAGGACGCCGACCAGAGCCCCAACCAGGGCGATCAAGGCCGTTTCGGCCAGCACCAGTCTGGACACGGCCCCATCGGTGGCGCCCAAGGCCTTGAGCAGGGCGAACTCCGAAGACCGCTCGCTTATGGATGACGCCATCAGATTGGCCACGGCGATGGCCGCCGCCAGCAGGCTGAGCACAGTCATCAGGATCATGACTGCCTGAGTCTTCTGCAGAACGTCGCCCTGCAGAGCTGCCACCTGTCTGACCTGCTTGGCCATGGACCCGGGGATGGCCTCCTCGATCTGGTAGGCGATGGATGAGGGGTAGGCCGTGCAGTACCAGGTCTCCCACTCGTCCTGGGAGAGGGCAGCAGGGTTTCGTGCGGCCTTGCGGGCCAGGTCGTTCTCGGGCGTGGTCAGGGCCTTGACCTCCACTTGGTCGATCTGATCGGTCAGGCCGGACATCTCCTGCAACGGCCGGGTGGGCAGGTAGAGGGAGGAGGCATCAGAATCACCGGAGTCGAAGATGCCCACAATGGTGACAGTCTGTTGTTTACCATCCAGACCCACCTTGACCTGGTCGCCAACCTGACGGCCACCCAGTCGTGCGGCCAGCTCTTTGCCCATCATGGCCTCGGTCCTGCCGGCGGACCCAGCCTCGTCCTTGGGCCAGCGACCTTGAACCTTCCACCAGGGCCGAAGACCTTTCAAACCTACGGCGCTGCTCTCGCCGCTATCGACCTTGACGGTCCGGCCGAACCAGGTGCCCACCAGGGGAGCGCCGACCTGGTCCACGGTGCCGCGAAGATCCAGACGGGGGGCAAAGTCGGTGATGTTGTAGGCCCAGAAGATGGTCTTGATCCTGGGCACTTGGGACTCCTTGAGGAAGGCGGTTGGCGTTGACTGGTCGCCATAGAGGTCAGAGACCACAGCATCCGCCTTGGCCTGGACCGTGATGTTGGATCCGTAAGTGGACAGTTCTGCGTTGAGCTTGTCACCTACATCGAAGACCACTCCCAGCATAGCCGTAGCCACGCAGGCCGACAGGCAGACCGTGACGGCGATGAGCATTCTTCGCCCGAACTGGCGGCTGAATGACCGCAGCATCATTCGCATGAAGAACATACCAACCGCTCCTTCCCTATCTCAGCTCTTGAAGTGCGAGGACAGAGCGTCCAGATCGGCGGTGCTGATCAGTATGGCGCCCCGGCCGGTTTTATAAGGCAAGGGAACGGGATTGCAGCCGCCCTTGAACCCGATGGTGGCCAGGTTGATGGCTACGTCGCACTTCTTGCAGATAATCTTGCCGTCTTTTTCGTAATAGCCCGCATCCCCGCAGTTCTCGCAGGCATCCAGCCCGACCCCATAGGCCGCGCCATTCTTGCGGATGATGATGAAACGCATCTCGGTGCCGTCCTTGGCCCGGTAGCTGAATCGATGCAGGTGGCCATCCTCCACCTGAGAGAAACGAATGGCGGCCGTATCGGAGGTCAAGGAATACCGCTCCGGAGGCGAGAGCACAGGCACCTGGTGGGCTTTGGCCGTCCCCATCGTCAGGGCCAGGGTGACGCCGATCATAGCCACCAGGCTCCAGACCGCTGATGCCAGGGCCCTTCGGCGGAAGGCCCGGTGGCTACGGTCGTCGGCTGTGGAGGCTCCGGTCACCGGCATGCGCCAGCCTGCAACCAAACAGGCGAAGACTGGAATGATGAAGACCAGGACCTGGGCAAGAACCAGGATCAGGTCGGCGTTGTACCCCAGGGCCATGACCCGGAAGGCCCAGCCGTGCAGAAGAACCAGGCCGGTGGTCTGCATCAGGGCCACCAGGGCTACGCCGTGCCGGACCAGCAGCAGGACCACCATGAGCAAGGCGGCCAGGCGGAAGGCTATCCGGGGGCAAGAAGTATGCATGGTCCTCAGAATGGCAGCCACCGTCACAGCGGCAGCCAAGCCGAGCAGGAAGCCCAAGGCCCGCAGGAGCATGGCCGAGGTCAGCACAGGCTCCCCCGGCTCGACAAAGGCCGTAAGCTGCAGGATGACATCAGGCAGGGCGCGGAAGGTGGTTAGAGCTATGGCCAGGGCCGCCAGAGCGTTGGCCAGATCCATGGCCCAGGGGCGGTGATGCCGGTCCATGACCAGTCGGTCTGCGGCCAGCACCACCGCAATGGCAGCCAGGTCGGCCAGAACACAGGCTACCAGGGTCGGATAGTTGACCATAGTCCGCCGGTTGATGATCACGGTGGCGCGCAGGAGGGCGAAGACCAGCGCCCCCAGCACGCCGACCCCCAGGCCGATCAGCCGCCAGGAGGAGGAACGGGGCCGATCACGGCCCTCGCCAACCCCTAGCAGCACGCTGAAAACCATGGCCAGAAGGGCCGGGGCCAGAGTCCCCGGCAAGACCGTGACAAATTGCTCAAGCATAATAGGCGGCCGCTCACCACTGGTGGGGCGTGTAGTCCCAGTCCCAGCTGACCACGATGGGCTCGGTCCAGAAGTGGCCTTTCACGCCGGTCTCCGGATCGACGTGCAGCATCCATCCCTTCTTCTCCGGGGAGTCGATGGAATAGGTCAGCTTGTAGGACCCGGCCTTCTCCATTTTGATGTTGGCTCCGTAGTGCGGGCCGTCCGAGGCGTTCATCTGCATGAAGGTGCCGGACTGCTTGTCATTGGGATCGTCCTTGTTCTGGATGGTGTAGTTGACGGTCAGATCCGGGACGAACTCACCCTTGGCATAGCCCAGGTTGTTGTTGGGCAAGGCATGGATATCAGCCTCCAGGTGCAGGCTGGCATCGGCCGCCTTCAGCCCCATGGACGCAGGCTCCATGTCGATGGGCTGGAAGAAGACCGTGCCGATGTTCAGTGGACCCTTCTGCTGATCGTCGGGCGGAATGGGAATCTCCTCGAAACCAGCCCCCTTGCCCGCCGAGGACTGGGAGGCGCCGGAAGCCTCAGGCGCGGGGGCCTCACGGGTGCCCGACCCGCCGGAGCCGCACCCCGCCAGGGCCAGAGTGCCCGAGAGCACCAGCGCGACCAGGGCGGTCAATTGTCTCTTCTTCATGATTGTCCTTCGCTCTTTGATGTTTGCATGGTTGCCGTGACCTGGGAGGGCACAGCCCCTTCGGCGGCCTGCTCGGCTTCCGTCTGATGGACGGTTGCCGACGACGACCCGCCGGAGTCCTGATTCGACTGCACCTGTCCCTGCTTGTGCAGGCGGTGGGTCGACACAATTGCCAGCACGACCACGACCAGGGCCGCCAGGATCTGGGCGCCGATGGTCTGCATGTATGGATACAGCCCGATCCAGTCGCTGGTGGGCACGCCGGGCAGGTAGGTGGCCGGCACCAGGTCACCCTCAATCAGGGCATGGACGCCGCCCCCGGCGAAGATGACCACCATGACTGCCATGAGCAGGCTGGTGATGATGAAGAAGGGCCGGATGGGGATCTTGACCGAGGTGAAGCGGATGAGCACGAAGACGACGACCAGGACCACGGCGGCCGCTGCAAAACCGGCCCAAATCTCCCGTGTGCCGCCAGGAGCCATGGCGAAAATAGCCTGGTAGAACATGACCGTCTCGGCCCCCTCCCGGAAGACCGCCAGGAAGGAGAGCAGGGCCAGGGAGATCACGCTGCCCTGCGAAATGGCCGCCACTGTCCGGCTCTGTATGTAATGGTTCCAAGATTCCACAGAGGACTTGGACAGCATCCAGTTGCTGGTGTAGAGCAACATGAGCATGGCAACCAGGGCCACCACACCCTCCAGGATCTCCTGCTGGGGACCGTTCCCGTTGAAGAGCAGGGTGAAGAGCAGAGCCACCAGCCCGCTGGCCACCAGGCCTGCCGCAATGCCCCAGTAGATGTGCCGGATCTTGTCTTTATGGCCGGACTTGACCAGGTAGGCAATGATGGCCGCCACCACCAGGATGGCCTCCAGCCCCTCCCTCAGCAGGACCACAAAGGCCTGGCCGAAGGCGGAGGTCAGGAAGGAGGTCCACCCATTGACCTGGTCCGCGGCGCCTCCATCCAGAACGGCGGCGTCCTCGACCAGCATGCTCTTCAGGTCGTTTACCAGGGTCTTGGCTGGCTTGCCCGCCACCATGGCCATCCGGGTCTCCTTGAATTGGTATTCCACCTGGGAGACCCTGTTGCCGCTGATGGCGTTCATGACGTTCTTCTCGAAGCCCAGCTTTTCGTAATACTGGTAATAGGCCTTGTTGACCAGGTCAGATCCTGCCTGGCCCTGTCCCTTGGATGCCTGGGCGAGCGCCTGGTCCAGGACGGGCGTCATCTCGTGGGCCACCTGGGTCCAGGTCCGGTCGCCCTTGCCGTTGTTCCGATGCTTCTTGGCTGCGTCCAGTCGTCGACGATCCGCCTTGATCTGCTCCTGCTGAGCCTTGGCGTAGGCACGAGGATTGGCCAGCCCTTGGGTGGCATCCAGCTGGGTGGCCGCAACTGCCAGATCGGCCTTGAGCTTTTCGCTGCCCTGGGTCAGGGCCTGCCCGGCATCCGGAGCGTAGACCTGGCCCTGCAGGGCCTGGAACTGCCCGTCCAGGGCGTTGCGCCTGTCCTGGCCTAGGGTCGACTCCACGATCGAGACGAATCCGGAGCCCACGTAACCTACGTTGTAGGCCCCCATGAATTGGGAGGCCGCCCCGGCGCGATCCTCCCGGGCATAGTCCTTACACCCTCTATCCAGCTGATGGGATATGGAATCGGCCACCTGGGTCCAGCTGTCATAATCCGCAGCCCCGCTTGCCGCCATGGCCGACTGTGGAGTCTGCAGGATCAGGAATATCAGGGCCAACAGCAGGCATGAGAGCAGGGAGCCAGCGGTTCTGGCCACTCGTGTCCTGCCGACCTGTGCAACCATGGGCGATGATCTCCTTCGTCAGTCCCTCGTTATCGAACCTGCGAGAGACGAAGGCCGATTTGACAACTACCGAAAATCAATCTAGCCCAAGCACAAATGGAAAAACAGACTTGTTTATAGCGTTTTGAGGCCATATAATACGCCCGCGCTCGCGGACGGTCAGTCGGCCAACAACGGCTCACCCTTATGCTTCCAGAGGCAGATGCCGCCGAATATCAGCAGCCAGACCAATCCCAATATGGCTGGATACCGGGTGTCGGGAGCCAGGAAGAGCGAAAAGTAGATCAGAACGAAGAAGACGATGGCAACGGCTCCAGTCACCCGGTAGGCCGGCATGATGAATCCATCAGGCATGAAGTCCTTGCTGGTCCGGTAGCGGCGGTGAGCAAACAGGGTCAGGATGTAGATGAAGATGATGACCGCGCTGGAACAGGAGGTGAACAGGACGAAGGTGTCCTCGAAGCCGGGCAACAGATGCAACACCGGAGATAAAAGAATCAGTGCCCCGGATAGGACGATGGCCCGGGCGGGCACCTTGCCGCGCCGCGAAATCGTATGCAGGCTGCGCATCACTGGAGAGTGGCCGGCGGCGGCCAGCTGGAAGAGGTTGCGGCCAGCGGAGTAGAGCAGGGAGTTTAGTGAGGAACTGGCTGCCGTGATGACCACGAAGAAGACCAGAGCGGCCGCCCAGTCCACCCCGGCGTAACGGAAGACCATGATGAAGGGCGAGGTGAAGCTGCCGTCGGCGTTGGGACGGAAGGAGCGCCAGGGCACGATCAGCATGATGGCGACCAGAGCGCCCACGTAGAAGATGAGCACCCGAAGGATGATCTGGTTGATGGCCTTGGGCAGGACCTTGCGGGGATTCTGGGTCTCGGAAACAGTGACTCCCACGAATTCGATCATCTCGTAGGCGAAGAAGACCATTTGGAAGCTCATGAAGAAGGCCATCCACCCGTTGGGCGCCAGGCTCAAGCCTGTGGTGATGTTGTCCAGGCCCGCATGGCCGGCCGGGCTGATCCGGTCCTGTCCCGGCATGTGGACGGCCGGATAGTGGAAGCCTGTGACGACCATGACCACAGCCGTGGCGATCATGGCCAGGATCAGGGTGATCTTGATCATGGAGAACCAGAACTCGGTCTCCCCGAAGACCCGCACGGCGATCAGATTGACGCTCACCATGGCCGCCAGGAAGCACAGCTCGATCAGGCCCCGCCAGGCACTCAGATCAATGCCGAAGGTGCCGAAGAAAGTGACGAAGTAGGTGCCTACAGCGGTCAGCTCGGACATGCCGATCAGGATAAGCACGATCCAGTATGACCAGCCGGCGAAGGATCCCCACCCCTGGCCCAGGTAGCGGCTGATGAAGGCGATGAAGGTATGCTGGACAGGACTGCGGTACATGAGTTCGCCTATGGCCCGCATGAGCAGGTACATGATCACGCCGACGCCGATGTAGACCAGGATGATGGAGGGTCCGGTCAGGGCTATGGACTTGCCCGACCCCAGGAAGAGGCCGGTGCCGATGGTGCCGCCGATGGCGATGAACTGCACGTGGCGGTTGCTCAGCCCGCGTTCCATGCCGTCGCCCGACGAGGCGCCGCCACCCTGATGCTTCTGCGCCGAAGGGCCATTACCCGTGCGGTTCATCCAACTGCACCTCCTTGTCTTCGCAACCTGTCTGTGGTCGTCGGCCAAAGCGGATGCCCCGTAGAGGCCGGTAGGACAGCAATACCACAGGGGTGTCGATAACCGCCGCAGAGGCCTGGCGGCTGTCATCCGGCGAATTGGGTATCTCATATTGCGGACACTGCTATTCCACAATACAAAGGCAATGTCCCTCAGCCCGGGAGGCTCCGATAGGGTTGGCCCTGTCAACCGGCCGCATTCAGCTGACGACTATCACCACCTAAGGAATGGCATCCCCATGGATCAACCCAAGGAGTCGCAGGGCAAGGACCTGCGCAAGACCCTGAAGAACAGGCACATCCAGCTCATCTCGCTGGGCGGCGCCATCGGGACGGGACTCTTCTACGGGTCCGGGGAATCCATCTCATTGGCAGGGCCGTCCATCATCATCGCCTATTTGATAGGCGGTCTGGCCATCTTCATGATCGTCAGGGCTCTGAGCGAAATGAGCGTGGAAGACCCTAAGTCCGGCGCTTTCAGCTACTATGCCACCCGCTACTGGTCCAAGCGTGCGGGCTTTGTGTCGGGGTGGAACTACTGGATGAACTACGTGTTGGTGTCCATGGTCGAACTCTCCGTAGTAGGCACCTTCGTCAACTTCTGGTTCCCGGCGATACCGGCTTGGGTCTCTGCAGCCTTCTTCCTGGTGGTCATCACGGCCGCCAACCTGATGGGGGTCAGCAAGTTCGGCGAGTTCGAGTTCTGGTTCGCCATCATCAAGATTGCAGCCATCGTCGCCATGATCATCGGCGGGCTGGCCGTCGTGGTCATGGCCCTGCCCACAGCCAACGGCCTGCGGGCCTCCTTCGCCAACTGGTTCACCGTAGGCGGCGGATTCCTGCCCAACGGGCTCATGCGCCACGGGGCCAATGGCCAGTGGACCGGTCTGCTCATGTCGCTGGCGGTGGTCATGTTCAGCTTCGGCGGCACCGAGCTCATCGGCATTACCGCCGGGGAGGCCTCCGATCCCCGTCGGACCATTCCCAAGGCCACCAACGCCATCATCTGGAGGATCCTGGTCTTCTACATCCTGACACTTGGGGTGATCATGGCCGTAGTCCCCTGGAATGCCATCGGCAAGCCCAACGCGCAAGGCATGGTCGTCAGCCCCTTCGTTCAGATCTTCGACTCGGTCGGAGTCCACGCGGCCGCAGGCATCCTCAACTTCGTTTGCCTGACCGCAGTCATGAGCGTCTACAACTCGGCCCTCTACTCCAACTCCCGCATGCTCTTCTCCCTGGCCCGGCAGGGCAATGCCCCCAAGTACCTGGGAAGGCTTTCCAAGGGAGGGGTGCCCTATGCAGGAGTGCTGACCTCGGCCTGCATCATCGCCCTGGCGGTGGTCGTGGTCTTCCTCTGGCCCCAGTTCGCCTTCAACTACCTGATGAGCATCGCCACGATCTCGGCCATCATCAACTGGTCCATGATCATGGTGACCGAGATGCTCTTCCGGCGTGCTGTTGCTCGTGGCGAAGGCCCCGGCGACCTGGCCGGCAAAACCGGCGAAAGCGCTTTGGATGCCCTGCACTTCAAGCTGCCCTTTGCCCGGGTGACCCCCTGGGCGGTCCTGGCCTTCCTGGCCATGATCGTCGTGCTCATGTGCTTCTCGCCCAGTTATCGGGTAGCCGTCATCGCCGGGCCCATCTGGCTGATCGCCCTCCTGGTGGCCTACCAGCTGGCCCAGCGGCGAGCGCGGCAGTGACATAAGCGGGAGAGATCTCAGCGGTCGTCCGCCTTCTTGCGGTCCTCGACTAGCGCCTCCAGCAGCCGCCGGTCGCGATCGGCGATCACGGCCCGGCTCTCGGCTCCCTGCCAGGAATAGAACCCCTGACCGCTTTTGGCGCCCAACTGTCCTGCCTGAACCTTGGCCTTCAAGACCGGGTCCTCACCAGGGCGGTTGTCCAAATCGTCGTAGAGGTACTTGGAGATATTGTCGAAGACATCCAATCCTCCCAAGTCAGCGCTGGCAATGGGCCCAAGGATGCTCCACCGCCGGCCCAGGCTGTAGGCGACGATCTCATCAACGGCCTGAGGCGTGGCAATGCCCCGTTCCACGATATTCAGGCATTCCCGAATAACTGCCGCCTGGATGCGGTTGCCCACGAATCCGAGCGATTCCGTGGACAGCGCCACGGCATGCTTACCGATGCGATTCATGAGCTCAACCGTGGTGTTGATCACGTCCTGGCTGGTGCGCGCAGCAGGCACCACTTCGACCAAGGGCATGAGCTGGGCGGGATTCCAGAAGTGGGCAACCAGGAACCGCTGGGGATGACGCAACACCGAAGCGATCTCAGTCGGCCTCAGCCCCGAGGTGTTGGTGGCTAGAATGGCCCGCTCACCAACTATGGCCTCCGCTTGCCGCCAGACCTGGTGCTTGACCTCCATCTCTTCCAAGACGGATTCGAGGACGAAATCTGCATCAGACAGAATGCCGTAATCCGTGTCCTCTTGGATCCGATCCAGCACGCTCTCCCTCTGATCCTGACGAACCAGACCAGCGCTGATGAAGGTATCCAGATCATGCTCAATCAGTTCCCTGCCCCGGTCCAGAGCCTGGCGGCTGGAATCCACCAACCGGACCGGATACCCCCGCATGGCGAACTGGAGCGCTGTGGCATGCCCCATAGTGCCCGCCCCGATATTGCCGATTATCCTAATATCATCGACCTTCATCAGTCGCTGCCTTCTTTCCGAGAAAACCACGCCCATCCTAACGCGGTCAACCGGCGCTGCCAGGATCACCCAGCACGGCCACGGACCTTGCAGATTTACCTATCGATCATTGAAGGCAAGGCAGCCGTTTGGGCCTTGTCTGAGAATTCCTCTATGCTTGCCCATAATTGCAAAGCCACTGAAGAGGTCGCCGAACCTATCAGTAACCGGGAGCAGACAGTGCGGTGTCGTGCATTCCCGGCGAAAGGAAGTCCGGCCGAAACGGTTCGGATCCGCCCATCCGAACCGTTGGGCCCGGGTCGAACAGGTCCGGGACTGTCGCAACCCGATGTTGCGGAGCGCTATGTGCAGTGTCACAGACAGGCAACCCGTCTGGATTCCGCCTAAGCGGAACTGACCGGAACCGTCGTCATAGGGCTCTCAGGTCAGTCCGAGGAAAAGAGCAGTAATGGCGACCAGGCAGAGCAGGAAGGGCGGCCCCTCAGCATCCACCGACCGGGTCCAACGCAACCTCAAGACCCGGCACGTCTCCATGATCGCCTTGGGCGGCTGCATCGGCACAGGGCTGTTCATGACATCCGGCTCCACCATCGCCAAGGCCGGGCCGGGAGGCGCGTTGGTGGCCTACATAGCCATGGGCGTCATGGTCTACTTCCTGATGACCAGCCTGGGCGAGCTGGCCACCCACCTGCCCACTTCCGGTTCTTTCGCCGCCTACAGCGCCCGCTACGTTGATCCGGCCCTGGGCTTCGCCATGGGCTGGAACTACTGGCTGAACTGGGCCATTACCGTAGCTGTGGACGTCTCCACCGCCGCCCTGCTGATCCAGTACTGGCTGCCCAACACCCCCGGATGGATCTGGAGCCTGCTGGTCCTGGTCATCGTCTTCCTGATCAACGCCCTGACCGTATCGACCTTCGGCGAGACCGAATTCTGGCTCTCGCTGATCAAGGTGGTGACGGTGATTGTCTTCCTGGTCATCGGCATGGCCATGATCTGCGGGATCATGTTCCAGCCGGCGGTCGGCCTGAAGAACTTCACCTACAAGGATGCCCCCTTCGTAGGAGGGTTCCCCGCTATTCTCAACGTCTTCCTGATTGCGGGCTTCTCCTTCCAAGGCACCGAGCTGATCGGCGTCACGGCTGGCGAGTCCGAAAATCCAAGCAAGGCGGTTCCCAAGGCCATCAACGACGTCTTCTGGCGGATCCTGCTCTTCTACGTGCTGTCCATCTTCGTCATCGCCGCACTGATCCCCTACACCAGCCCCAACCTGCTGAGTTCCGCCAGGGGGGACATCGCCATGTCGCCCTTCACCCTGGTCTTCCAGCGGGCGGGCCTGGCCTCGGCAGCCAGCGTCATGAACGCCATCATCCTGACCTCGGTCCTCTCATCCGCCAACTCGGGGGTCTACGCCTCCACCCGGATGCTCTACGCCCTTGCCAAGGATCATTACGCCCCGGCCGTCTTCGGCCACACCACCCGACACGGCATCCCCATGACCTCGCTGATTGCCACGCTGGTGGTCTCCCTGACCGCCTTCGCCTCCAGCATCTTCGGTCAGCGGATCTACATGTGGCTGGTAGCCGCCTCAGGACTGACCGGATTCATCGCCTGGATCGGCATCGCCCTGAGCCACTACCGCTTCCGCCGCGCCTGGGCGGTCCAGGGCCGCCGGGTTGAGGAACTGAGCTACCATGCCAGGCTTTTCCCCCTAGGGCCCATCCTGGCCCTGGCCCTATGCGTCATCGTCATTGGCGGGCAGAACATCGAAGCCTTCGCCACCTGGAATTGGCAGGAGATCGGTGTCACCTACATAAGCGTGCCGCTGGTATTAGCGCTTTATTTTGGCTACAAGATCCGGCACCACACCCGGATCGTGCCTCTGGAGGCGATGGATTTGAGCGGAGTTCAGAAATCATTATGAAAGATTCGGCAACTAACATGACACATTGTGAGCATGGGAGCCGGAGGACCACACCAATGGCATAGACTCCCTATACGTTGAGGACCGGCCCAAGGACCCGGCCATATGAATCTATTCCGGCATCCAGTCGGCATATCAGGAATCGCAATTACAGCACGACCCCGGGCTTCCCGGTGCGTCGCCCAGCCAAAAGGAGGAGGATCATGACGCAGAACACCAGCAATGCAGCGTCGAACATCAATCAATCCGACCGGGCCGGGCAAGAGCACCATGGCTACGGCAGCGTCAAGCGCAACCTCAAGACCCGCCACATCTCCATGATCGCCCTGGGCGGCTGCATCGGCACCGGGCTGTTCATGACCTCCGGCTCCACCATCTCTACAGCAGGCCCCGGTGGAGGACTTCTGGCCTACATAGCCATGGGCGTCATGGTCTACTTCCTGATGACCAGCCTGGGCGAGCTGGCCACGCACCTGCCGGTGTCAGGATCCTTCGCCGCCTACAGCGCCCGCTACGTGGATCCGGCTCTGGGCTTTGCCATGGGGTGGGACTATTGGCTGAACTGGACCATCTCGGGCGCCGTGGACATCTCCACCGCCGCCCTGCTGATCCAGTACTGGCTGCCCAACACCCCAGGGTGGATCTGGAGCCTGCTGGTCCTGGTGATCGTCTTCCTGATCAACGCCCTGACGGTCTCCGCTTTCGGAGAGACCGAGTTCTGGCTCTCCCTGATCAAGGTGGCCACCATCATCGTCTTCCTGGTCATCGGCATGGCCATGATCTGCGGCATTATGTTCCAGCCGGCGGTCGGCCTGAAGAACTTCACCTACAAGGATGCCCCCTTCGTGGGAGGTTTCCCAGCCATCATGAGCGTCTTCCTGATCGCGGGCTATTCCTTCCAAGGCACCGAGGTAGTGGGCGTGACCGCCGGGGAATCCGAAAACCCCGGCAAAGCGGTCCCCAAGGCCATCAACGACGTCTTCTGGCGGATCCTGCTCTTCTACGTGCTGTCCATCTTCGTCATCGCCGCACTGATCCCCTACACCAGCCCCAATCTTTTGGGAGCTTCTGACGGGAATATCGCCATGTCGCCATTCACCCTGGTCTTCCAGCGGGCTGGCCTGGCCTCGGCAGCCAGCGTCATGAACGCGGTGGTGCTGACATCCATCCTCTCGGCCGTCAACACCGGGGCCTACGCCTCCAGCCGCATGCTCTACGGGCTGGCCAAAGACCACTACGCCCCGGCCATCTTCGCCAGGACCACCAAGAGGGGCATCCCCCTGGCGGCCCTGGTAGCCACGGTCTGCATGTCCCTGGCCACCTTCGCCTCCAGCATCTTCGGCCAGTCCTTCTACATGTGGCTGGTGACCGCCACCGGACTGACCGGATTCATCGCCTGGATCGGCATCGCCCTGAGCCACTTCCGCTTCCGGAGGGCCTTCAAGCTCCAGGGGCACGACTTGAGCGAGCTCAAATACCACTCCAAGCTCTATCCGTTCGGCCCGGTCCTGGCCATAGTGCTCTGCGTCATCGTCATTGCCGGACAGGACATCCCCTCCCTGCTCAGCCTGAACTGGTCGCACATGGCCATGACCTACTTCAGCGTGGTTCTGGTCCTGGTCCTCTACCTGGGCTTCAAGCTCGTCAACCACACCAAGATTGTGCGCCTCAAGGACATGGACGTGTCTGGCGCCGAATCCGCCCACTGAAACAATGGGCATTCATAAGAGAGCCTGCAGTCAGCCTGGCGATGGTCCGCAGATGGAGTAGGCCGTTTGCGGACCATCGCCATGTGTCTGCCGACACCGAGAGCCGATCATTTCTCCGCTCTGCCGCGGAAAAAGCCCTACGGACCTCTTGCCACCAGACCTACGCATCATGTCCAGCAATGGAAAAGCCTCGGCATAGTGAACAAAACGGTTCTTCCGAATCGGAATTGACTCCCAATCCAGAAGAGCCGTTTGCATAAGACTGAAATCGGTGGCGCTGAATCTTGACGCCTCAAATTTAAGAATCGCCGCAGACCAGCTTCACATCGAATGCTGGTGTGCGGCGATGTCATGGAAAATAGCAGCCGATACTCAGAACCTTGCGGTCACTGCACCTGGGAACGGGCAATCTTGCCGGTGAAGGACTGGGCCTCGTCGGCATCCTTGACGTCCTTATTCCAGGAGAACATGGCACGCAGCTTGGGGCCGACCTCCTCGATCTTCTCGTGGGAGTACTTCTCTTGGAGCTCCTTGAACTTGGGGGCGCCGGCATCCTGATCATCGATGAACTCCTTGGCGAAGGAGCCGTCCTGAATGCGTTGCAGCTGGTGACGCATCCTGTCCTTGGTGGACTCATCCACCACGGTTGAGGTGAAATCGCCGTACTGGGCGGTGTCGGAGCAGGACCACCGGGCCTTGTTCAGGCCGCCCTCGTTCATCAGGTCGACCAGCATCTTGAGCTCGTGGCAAACCTCGAAGTAGGCAATCTCCGGCTGATAGCCAGCCTCAGTCAGCACCTCGAAGCCAGCCTCGACAAGGTGGTTCACCCCGCCCATGAGCACATCCTGCTCGCCGAAGAGATCGGTCTCGGTCTCCTCCTTGAAGGTGGTCTTGATGGCGCCGGCGCGCAGGGCGCCTAGAGCCTTGGCATAGGCCAGGGTGATGTCCCAGGCGTCGCCGCGCGGATCCTGCTCCACGGCCACAACCACGGGCACGCCACGGCCGGCCACATACTCGCGGCGGACGATGTGACCCGGGCCCTTGGGGGCCACCATGAAGACCGGATGGTCCGCACTGGGCTTGATGTAGCCGTAATGGATGTTGAAACCGTGCGCGAATCCGACTGCCGCGCCCTCTTTGATGTTGGGCTCGATGTCGTCCCGCCAGATGTTGCGCTGGTATTGGTCGGGGGCCAGGATCATGACGATGTCGGCCTCCTTGGTGGCCTCGGGCACGGTCTTGACCTCCAGCCCCTGCTCCTTGGCGAAGGGCACCGACTTGGAATTGGCACGCAGGCCGACCACCACATCTACACCGGAATCACGCAGGTTCAGCGCATGAGCATGTCCCTGGGAACCATAGCCGATGATGGCCACCTTCTTGCCTTCCAGAACCGAAAGGTCCCCATCCTTCTCATACCAGATCTGTGCTGCCATTATCTACACTCCTTCATGTGCGGTCCAACCGGGCCGGTTCTTCCAGGCCGGGGACTCAAAATACTGTGAATTCCTGTCGTTGTTCCAGGCGGACGATGCTCTTTCGACCGGGGCAACGGATTTTGTCCTTGGCCCCGATCCGTACCCAATGGATACGGTATGCCTCCAACCATACTCGTGATATGGCCAGATGGACTGTCCGCAATTCGTTGTTTGGACACCGGCGCAATGCGAAGAAGCAGCCGGCGGGATGCGTCCATGGCTTACTTGGTGAAGTCCACATCCTTGGTTTCGTGGCAGGTCAGCACTGCCACCAGGCAGCAGACCGCCATAACGGCCAGGTAGAGCCCGACCGAGCGCACTCCCCAGTGGGAGGAGAGCCAGGTGGCGATGGTAGGCACGAAGGCCGCGCCCACGATGGCCGCCAGGTTGTAGCCGATGCCGGAACCCGAGTAGCGCACATTGGCGTCAAAGAGCTCCGGCAGGAAAGCGCCGATAGGCCCGAAGGCGATGCCCATCAGGGCGAACCCGACGCAGAGGAAGACCATGACCTGGAAGGTGTTGTGATGGGCCATGAGCAGGTAGGGGAAGACCAGGCTGAAGACCACCAGCATGACTGAGCTGCCGATCAGCACCCGGCGACGGCCGATGCGATCCGCATAGACGCAGGCCAGCACGATGAAGAGGGCGAAGACCAGGATGGAGACCATGAGCATGAGCAGGTACTCCTGGTTGGTGAAGCCCAGTCCGCCGCCGCCCTGAGACTTAGGCTTGGTGCCGTAGGCCAGGGACCAGGTGGCCAGGGTGTAGAAGAGGGTGTAGGTGACCGCGACCAGGAAGGTGGCCTGGAGCACCTGACGCCAGCTCTTGCGGAAGACCTCCAACAGCGGGGTCTTGACGACCTTCTGCTGGTCCAGGGCCATCTGGAAGATGGGTGTCTCTTGCATGGAGACGCGCACGGCCAGCCCTACAACCACCAGGATGGCGGAGAGCAGGAAGGGCACACGCCAGCCCCAACTCAGCATCTGCTCGGGAGTGCAGAACATCTCCAGCAGGAAGTAGGTCCCGTTGGCCAGGAAGAAGCCGATGGGAGCGCCCAGCTCAGGGAAGGAGCCGTAGAGAGCCCTCTTGCCTTCCGGGGCGTTCTCAGTGGCCACCAGGGCTGCACCGGACCACTCGCCGCCCAGGCCTATACCTTGCACGAACCGGCAGAGGCAGAGGACCACCACGGCCCAGAGTCCCCAGGTGGCATAGGTGGGCAGGAGGCCAATCAGGACCGTGGAGCAGCCCATGGTCAGCAGAGAGACCACCAGCGTGGTCTTGCGTCCCTGACGGTCCCCGAAGTGTCCGAAGATCAAAGATCCCAAGGGCCGCGCGATGAAAGCGATGGCGAAGGTCAGCAGGGAGGCCAGAAGGGCCACGGTCGGATCGGTCTTGGGGAAGAAGAGCTTGGGGAAATAGTTGGCCGAAGCCGTTCCATAAGCGTAGAAATCGTAGAACTCGATGGCCGTGCCGACCATGGAGGCCCCGATGACTGTGCGGACCGAGCTGCGGGTCACACGGGTGCCGCCGGACACGGAGGCTGCCGGTGCCGGGGAAGCGACACTGACGTCGTTTGCCGTCATCACTTCATCTCATCTCCTTATAGAAAAACCCCGCTGCTGGCAGGGTCTGATGCGATGAAGCCTACGCCTCCAGCCCCGCCTTCCGACGGGGTCGAACAATGAAGATTGTCGAGTCAGTCCGCCGGTGAGGACGGGCTAATAATTCGTGCGGACATAGTGCCGAATGGGCGGGTGTCTGTCGAGCTGGTCATCACGGCGAACCTCCTTTCATCATCCTCGAATCGGATGCGTTCTCTGTGCATCCGCATTGGTGCTGACCATAGGCCTGACATCGGCCGATCCAGCGAGACTGGTCCACTATGTGGACGGATGGATGTTGGGATCAGTGAAGAAACGGCCTGGAAATTCGCTGGAGATCACGGCCTGACGGTCGGCATACATCAGGGCACAGGAGAAGGAAAATCTGGCGGCCAGCGCATCCGGCGGCACCAGGAAGAGGGCGGTGGCCAGACCGTCAGCCAGGCCCGTGGGGTGTTCGTTGTCCTTTTCACCGGCTACCACCCAGGAGGCCAGCACATGGTCGACTGGACGGCCGTTGATGGCATCCAAGATGTGGTGAAGTGCCGTCAACCCCGCCGATGCAGCATCCTCGGACCGGTCGGTCCAATGGCGACGGCTGGGTGCCGAGGCGCACAAGGAGCCGCAGGACAACTCGATCCGACCCACGCCTGCAGACAGATCACCGGGATCCTCCATGGCGACGGAAATCGGACGAGAGGTCCGCATACGCATGTCGCCGCCGGCATCGATCAGGTACTCTTTGACCCGCGGTTCGAGCAGATCAGCAATGAGGTCTACCAGATAGCCCTTGCCAACTGCCCCGAAATCAAGGCTGACCGGACCGGTAGTCATAAGGACAGCACCCTGACGCCTGAGGTCATCACCCCAGGTGGGTCGCCCATGGATCCGTCCCAGATGACCGGCGGCGTCGACCTGCAACCGGAAGGTGGGCTGTCGGCCGTAGCCCAGACGGGTCAGATCCTCGCCCACCATGGGATCCAGGGCCCCGTCGGTGACGGAATACAGCCTGTCATATAGATCAAAGAGCCCTTGGCAGTAGTCTGGAAAGACGAACCTTCCCCCATGACAGGCCTGGGCCATTTGCGCAGGTATGGCATCCTGCCTGAACCGTGACAGGGCACCTTCGTAATCCTCGATCAGACCAGCGATAGTCCCGTGCAGTCGTTCTCCCAGAGGCCTGTCCGTGGAGATGATGATTCCCGTACCCACCGCCCCGGGGAAGGCGGTTAGGCAGGGCAGCCCCATGGAACTTCCTTACTCGATCAGAGAATGGATCTGCACGATCTGGTCGCGGCCCGGGCCCGAGCCGACGGCCGAGATGCGACAGCCGGACAGGTCCTCCAGACGATGGATGTAGTCCTTGGCCTTGGTCGGGAACTCCTCGAAGCTCTTGGCGCCGGAGATGTCCTCGCGCCAGCCCGGCAGCTCCTCGTACACCGGCTGGGCCGATTGGAACTCGGCCTGGTCCACGGGCATCCGATCCACCCTGACCCGGGAGCCGTCGGACCGGGTGACGTCATAGCCCACGCAGACCGGGATGGTCTCCAGGCCGGAGAGGACATCCAGCTTGGTCAGCACGATGTCGGTCAGGCCGTTGATCTGCACCGCATAGCGGCTGACCAGCGCGTCGAACCAGCCGCAGCGGCGGGAGCGACCGGTGGTCACCCCGTACTCGTGGCCCTGACGGCGCAGCCATTCGCCCTGCTCGTTGTCCAGCTCCGTGGGGAAGGGCCCCTCGCCCACGCGGGTCACATAGGCCTTGGCCACGCCGACCACCCGGTCAATCTTGGTCGGGCCCACGCCGGTACCGGTGCAGGCGCCCCCGGCCGTGCAGTTGGATGAAGTAACAAAGGGATAGGTGCCATGATCCACGTCCAGCATGGTGGCCTGTCCTCCCTCGAAGAGGACGTTCTTGCCCTGCTCCAGGGCTTGGTTGAGCATCAGTGAGGTATTGGCCACGTAGGGCTTGAGCTGCTCGGCGTATCCCGCCAGCTCTTCAACAGTGGCTTCCACCTCAATGGCCCTGCGGTTGTAAAGCTTAACCAGCATCTGATTCTTCTGATGAAGGCTGGCCTCCACCTTGTCGCGCAGATGGTCGACATTGAACAGGTCGTGCACGCGAATGCCCACACGGTTGATCTTGTCAGCGTAGGCCGGGCCGATCCCACGGCCTGTCGTGCCGATCTTATGCTTGCCCAGAAAGCGCTCGGTCACCTTGTCCAGTGTCCGATGGTAGGGGGCGATGACGTGCGCAGACTCGCTGATCCTCAACCGGCTGCAGTCCACGCCGCGGGACTGGAGCCCGTCGATCTCCTCGAAGAGGGCGGCCGGGTCGACCACGACGCCGTTGCCGATGACCGGAGTGATGGCCGGGTGAATGATCCCCGAGGGCAGGAGGTGGAGGGCGTACTCTTGGTCGCCCACGACCACGGTATGGCCGGCGTTGTTGCCCCCGTTGAACCTGGCGACATAGTCCATATGCTCGCCGATCAGATCCGTTGCCTTGCCCTTGCCCTCGTCGCCCCACTGGGCCCCAACGATCACGATTCCAGGCATACGATGCTCCTTATCCACTGGTCGCCATCCAAGGAAATGACGGCAGACCATCCATAGACGAGCCTAACCCTACGTATGGAGCGCAAGACCGACCGACCCAGGCACCATAAGGCCTGAACGGGCTCAGCAGCCAATCGTGGCTTCCACGCCCGCAAGATCCTCCTGGTACGGCCGGTTGTCAGTCATCTCATGGCACGTCCCGCGCTGCCCAACTGCTGGCAGGCCTCGACTACACGAGCCGCCATCCCATCCTCGGCCTGGCGTCCCCAGGAACGGGGGTCGTACTCGCTCTTGTCGCCTACCTCTCCATCCACTTTGAGGACCTTGTCGTAATTAGCGAACATATGCCCTGCCGCGGCCCTGGTGAAGGCGTACTGGGTGTCGGTATCCACATTCATCTTGACCACGCCATGAGCGACAGCGGAGGCGATCTCCTCCGGCTGCGAACCAGAACCACCATGGAAGACCAAAAGGAAGGGCTTATCAGCAGGGGAGCCCGGGGAGGGTATGCCGCCAACCTCTCCCTCGGATACGGCTCTGGCGGTCCTGGCCTGGATCTGCCCCAGCAGGTCGGGCCTCAGTTTGACCACACCGGGCTTGTAGGATCCGTGCACGTTGCCGAAGGTGAAGGCCACCATGTAGTGGCCGCGCTCGCCCAGACCCAGGGCATCAACCACCTTGAGACCGTCCTCGGGCGAGGAATAAAGCCGCTGGTCGATAGCGGCCGAATGACCATCCTCCTCGCCGCCGACAGTGCCTACCTCGATCTCCAGAATGGTGTGAGCGGCCCGGGACTGCTCCAGCAGCTCTGCCGCCGTGGCCAAATTCTCCCGCAGAGACAGGCTGGAACCGTCCCACATGTGCGACTGGAAGAGTGGATCCTGACCGTGGGCCACCTGGTCCTTCTCGTAGGCCAGCAGAGGCCGAACCCATTCATCCAGGTACTTCGGGGCACAGTGGTCCGTATGCAGGGCCACGGTGATGCTCGGATAGCGGGCGATCACCTCATGAGCGAATCTGGCAAAGGCGATGGAACCAACCACCCGGTCGGCCAGGCGTTGTCCGGAGAGGTAGGCGGCACCTCCCACTGAGACCTGGATGATCCCGTCGGACTGAGCGTTATCCAATCCCTGCAGGGCCGCGTTCAAAGTCTGCGTGCTGGTCACATTGATGGCGGGATAGGCGTAGGACCCCCGTCTGGCCGCATTGAGCATCGCCGCATACCGTTCAGGAGTCGCTAAAGTCATACCCTCATTATCGTCGGCTGCAAGGAAAATCGGCAAAAGACCCGCTGCCGCAGACACCACCGATAGATCGCAGGTCTCTGCCCTGATGGCGAACACACCACGACGCGTTTTGACAAGCCTCCAAGCCGCGGGTAGTTTAGCTCCGTACAGTTTGATGAAACGTTACATCAAACAGGTTGTTTGTTTCACAGCAGTAACGAATCAGCCTAGGGAAGGCACGACATAGGTAAGCAGAAGGTTGGTGCTGCCCATCCTTCTGGGAAGGAGACCAACGTGTCAGCAAGTAAGGAAACCGTCCGCAAGATCATTCTGGATCTGGACACTGGCATCGATGACACGCTGGCTTTGTCCTACGTCCTGGGTTCCCCGGATGCCGAACTGATCGGGATCACCGGCACCTACGGCAACGTGGTGCTCGACCAAGGCGTCGACAACGATCTGCGGCTGCTGGCCATGTACGGCAGGGAGGACATCCCCGTCTTCAAGGGGATCGACCACCCCAGCACGACCGACTCCTTCAGCGTTCCGCCGGACTCCGAGATCTTCCACGGGGCCAACGGCACTGGAAATGTTGAAATCCCAGCACAGACCGATCGGCAGGCCAGCCAGCAGAGCTCGGTGGACTTCATCATCGACGCAGTCCGCCGTTACCCCAAGGGCGAGCTGGCCGTGGTGCCCACCGGCGCCCTGACCACCATCGCCGCCGCCCTGGAAAAGGCCCCTGACATCGTCGACCGCATCAGCATTGTTATGATGGGCGGCACTCTGACCCAGCCTGGCAACGTGGGACCCTTCGCAGAAGCCAACATCAACCAGGATCCTGAGGCAGCCAACCGGGTCTTCGCCACCACCGCAGACATCACCATGGTTGGTCTGGACGTGACCACCCAGGCTCTGATGAGCCGCGAGGACACCGAGGCCCTGCGCGCCACAGGCACCAGCGCCGGCCGCTTCCTGGCAGACATGACCGACTACTACATCGACATCAGCGAAAAAGAGAGCGGGGTCTACCTGGGGGGCTGCAACCTGCACGACCCCCTGGCCGCCGCCGTAGCCATCGACCCCAGCCTGGTCACCACCTTCGCCACCAACCTGATGGTCGAGACCGAAGGACCACAGCGGGCCCGTACCATCGGTGACCCCAGCAGGCTCCTGGACACAGTCAAGAACACCAAGGTTGCCCTGTCGATCGACACCGAGCGGTTCACCCGGCGCTTCATGGACAGGCTTCTGACCCTGGTGCGCAAGACCGAGAACGAACGATAGAAGGACGGCAGTCATGAGCGAATCCATCACCACCGAGACTACCGAAGCGACCGTTGATGAAAACCGCCGCAGCACCAAGCGGGCCTTGCCGGCCCTGCTGACCATCTTCCTGCTGGGCACACTGATGATCCAAGCCTTTAACCTGGTCTTCCAGAACGTGGGCGACTCCTTGGGAATGTCCGCCAACGCCTCGCTGATCAGCACCCTGCCTGGCATCGTCCTGGGCGTGGTCTGCATGCTCTACGGAACCCTCTGCGACTACATCTCCCCTCGGAAGATGACCCTGTTCGGCGTGGGCGCCCTGATCATCGGCAGCCTCCTGGGCTTCTTCGGCGCATCGAATTTCTGGGCCGTGGTCCTGGCCCGCATGATCCAGACTGCGGGTGGCCAGGTGGCCGGCTCGGTCTTCCTGGTCATGGCCATGAAATACCTGAGCGACAAGGAGCGCGCCTTCTATCTGGGTATCTTCAACGCCGTCTACTACGCCTCCTCTGCGGTGGGCATCTTCGCCGGCGGCCTGATCACCTCCATCGATTGGCGCTACCTCTTCCTGGTACCGCTGGTCTCCATTCTCCTGATCCCTCCGGTGCTCAAGTACACGCCTGACACCGGCATCAAGGGTGAGCGCATCGACGTCTTCGGCATCGCCCTGTTCGCGCTGATCGCCGGGTTCGTGGCCGTCTACTTCTCCTTCCCAGCCACCTGGATGCTGGGGGTGCTGGCCGTCCTGATCCTGATCTTTGCCGGCTATGTCTGGAAGGGCGCCAACCCATTCCTGAGCCGAGGGTTCGTGACCAACGGCGCCTACATGGCTGTCCTGCTGGCCCTCTTCGTCTTCTACTTCTTCAACTTTGCCTGCGTGCCCATCTACAACGTGATCGGCGACCGGATCTACGGGATCTCCCTGAGCCAGGTCTCCCTCTGCCTGACAATCGTCTACATCGTGGCCACCCTGGTGGGCTGCTTGTCCGGAGTCATCATGAACGCCATGGGACGCCTGCCTATGCTGATCCTGTCCGCACTGCTCATGATCGCCGGAGCCGTAGGGTCGGCCCTTTCGCTCACCTCGGGCTTCTGGGTCCTGACTGCGCTGGCTTCGGTCTTCATCGCCGGCATCACCATGTCCTACACACCCCTCTACGATTCCTTCTCGGCCACCCTGCCCGTGGACCAGAACGGACGCGGCATCGGCATTGGGGATCTGATGATGAATACCTCGGCCTCCATCGGCATGGCCGTCTACAGCGGACTCATGGCCAATCCCCAATTCGGGTCACATGCTCTGGGGGGTGTCAAGACCGGCATTCAGGCTCAGGTGGCCAACATGTTCTGGGTCATGGCACTGACCGCCCTGCTGGCCCTGATCATCGTGGCCGTCTTCCACAAGGCCATGTCAGCCAAGACTTCCCAGGAGTAAGGCTGGTGTGGCTCACGCATACTTGGTCAGGCAGCCGCACGGCTCGGTCCGCCCTTCCCAGGTTTTGGGATGAGCCAGGCCCAAGCGCGGCACCCGACCGCACGAACCGGGGAGGGAGCGGGATTCGTACTACTTTCGGCAATGTGATAGTCCCCCTCTTCCCTCAGCCGCCGAAAGTGAGATGATCGCTGATCCCTCCCCCACGGAGAGCCCCCGCCATTGCCATAACTGGCGGGGGCTCTTTCATATCTACGCCCGACAAGAACCGATTGGGGCGTTTGACAGCGGCAGGCTCCTGGTATGGACTGCATGCCTGCCGGCGCCCGCTGTAACGGCTCTCGTAAAAGCGGATGCGGGAATGGCGAGCTACAGGCACCCTCGGCCAGAAGTGTTTGTGCGCGTGGTACGGTGGTAGGAACGGCCGGGCTATCCCCGGCGCGTGGCCACAGCCCGGCCAGGGGGGATCTGACGGGCATGACTAAAAGTTGGGGAGGGGGATTTCTCTATTATGCGTCAGCGTCCGAGCTTGGCGGCCGCCGCTCTGGCCATCCTCCTGGCCCTGTCCTGCGCTCCTGCCCTGGCCGGAGGATCCAGCAGCCCATCGGGAGCAGCCACACCCGCCACCCTGGAAAACGCCGGGAAGCAGGACCCCGAAGCCCCCCGCCCGGATAGCCGGCAGCCCGACGCCGCTGGCAGCACGCTGACTGCCACCCCGCCAGCCCCTTCATCCCCGCTGTCCGCCTCCTCCCCACTGCCGTCATCCTCCCCCCTGGCCGCGCCCGACGCTCCCGGCAGCCGACCGCGGGCCCGGTCGTCCGCAGTCTGGACGGTCAGTTTCGACCCGGCCGGTGGCAGCAGCGTCGGCCAGCAGACCATCCCCGACGGGGGGCAGGCCAGCCGGCCCAGCCCCGACCCGTCCAGGGACGGATACCTGTTCGACGGCTGGTTCCAAGGCAACATCGCCTACGACTTCAACCAGCCCGTCACCAGCAGCATCACCCTCACCGCCCGATGGACCAACGAGGACACGCAGCACTGGGCCATCAGCCCCAGCCAAGGACCCACAGCCGGAAACACCAAAACCACCCTCACCCCGCCCAAGCCAAGAGGCATCCGCTTCAGCCAAATCAGCCTGGGCTGGTTTCATTCTGCAGCCATAGGCTCCGACGGGAACCTCTACACCTGGGGAGGCAATGGCCACGGCCAACTGGGCGACGGCCCAATCAACAACCAGGGAGGGCCGATCCTGGTCGACAAGCCCCAAGGCGCACCCGACGGATTCACCTGGAAACAAACCAGCCTAGGCGACCAGCATTCCGCAGCATTCGGCTCCGACGGCAACCTCTACACCTGGGGAGACAATGAACACGGCCAGCTGGGCGACGGCACCACCACCAGCCGGAACAGGCCGACTCTGGTCGCCAAGCCCCAAGGCGCGCCAGACGGATTCACCTGGAAACAAATCATCCTAGGCGACCAGCATTCCGCAGCATTCGGCTCCGACGGACAGCTCTACACCTGGGGATACAACGAGTACGGCCAACTGGGCGACGGCACCACCACCAACCGAAACACGCCGACCCGGATCGCCAAGCCCCAAGGCGCGCCAGACGGATTCACCTGGAAACAAATCATCCTAGGCGGCTTTCATTCCGCGGCCATCGGCTCGGACGGCCAGCTCTACACCTGGGGAAGGAACAGCAACGGCCAGCTGGGCGACAGCACCACCACCAACCGAAACAGGCCAATCCGAGTCAGCAAGCCCCAAGGCGCACCAGACGGATTCGCTTGGAAACAGGTCAGCCTAGGCTGGCAGCATTCCGCAGCATTAGGCTCCGACGGCAACCTGTACGCCTGGGGAGACAACCAGTACGGCCAGCTGGGCGACGGCACCAACATCGACCGGCATGGTCCGGTCATGGTCAGCAAGCCCCAAGGCACGCCTGAAAGATTCACCTGGGAACAGGTCAGCCTAAGCGACTGGCATTCCGAGGCATTCGGTTCGGACGGCCAACTCTACACCTGGGGAGACAACGAGTACGGCCAACTGGGCGACGGCACCAACACCAACCGGAACACGCCGATCCTTGTCGAAAAACCCCAAGGAGCATCCGACGGATTCACCTGGAGACAAATCATCCTAGGCTGCAACCATTCCGCTGCACTCGGCTCGGACGACCAACTCTACACCTGGGGAACGAACGACCACGGCCAGCTGGGCGACGGCACCACCACCAACCGGAACCGGCCGGGCGTGGTCGTCTTCCCTGGTGCCGCCACGCCTACTGATGTCCTGTTCGGCCAGGCCAGGGCCATGGGTGGGATCACGCCTAACCCTGATGGCACCTGGCAGGCGT
>NZ_JAFNMH010000006.1:0-68965 GCF_026537385.1 Bifidobacterium sp. B4079
GCCGGGCGGGCATCGGACTGGCAATCAAAAAGCTATAAGTAGCACAAACACGCTCTTGAGTTCTCAAACCACCACCACACCAACAGCACCAAACCCTCCAAAGAGAACTCAACACTGCCGGGCAGCAAGAAGTAAACTTACACGAACTTGGGTTGTCCCGCAAATTGGCATAGAAAATTATCGAGGGATCCCAATGATACCGGGGATTCTACGGCGTGTCGATTTTCATCGACATAGTCCCCGTCTCATCGACCTTCGTCTATCCATGAACCCCGCACACTCTTCAGCGAGGCTCAAACCTATCTCTTCAATGACTCATATTAGTAGATTTAGTACCAGGAGGATCTATTTCCACCCTGCAGATGAGCCCCAACGACGAGGCAACCATTCCTGCTTAATCATGCGCTACAGGCAGATGGCTTTAACCATTGCCGCGAAGCGTTCTGGCTCATCCCACTGCGGGCAGTGCCCGGACCTGCCAAAGCGGATAAACCGATGCGGGCTTTTCAATCCATCTGCGAACCGCGCAACCAGACTGCCCGGCAGATGACGGTCATATTTGCCGCTGATGAAATAGACCGGCGCCCCGAAGGAGGTTTGCCCGCTGAAATCGACTCGCTCCAGCTCGGCATTCAAGCGTGCCCGGGATTGAGCCACGCCCTTGGCATGGTTGAGCAGACGCGGCCAGTTGTAGTAGGGCGAGCGCAGATAAGCCATGATCCGTTCCAAGGATCCGAACAGCATGGCAGCCCCGCCACGAGACAGCAACTCATCGATCATCAGCACCATGTCGGCAGCCCCGCTCTCTCTGCTGACGATCGAACCGAGCTGGGAACCCGAACTCTGTTTCCCCCAATGCCGTCTTAAGCGAAGAGCGGCGCGCATGCTGACAACCTGTCCAAGGCCGATGTAGCAGCGGATAAGAGAGGGATACCGCTTCACCATCTCCAGCCCCAGGACGCTGCCCCATGAATGGCCGATGAGAATGAGGGAATCATGCCCGTAGGCGTGAAGAAGCTCAAGCACAAACTGGTGAACATCCTCGACCATCGAATCAATGGTCACCACCTCGCCGGGTGCAAAAGGATGGTAGGACAGCCCGCTGCCCCGCTGATCCAAGTTGATGAAGCGGAAATCCCGCTCCAAGGCCGCGTTGTAGCGCATGGTCAACGGAATGCAGGCATCGCCGGGGCCGCCATGCAGATAAAGGACGATAGGGGCAGGACGAGGTGCCGGATTCATCGAGAAAACCAGGCGTGTGCCATTGATCTGCGTCCTATATAGGCGAGAGCAACTGGGAACCACGTCGGCACGACTAGTCATGGAGTTATTTTATCTGTACCCTTATCTATCTCTTGCCTTATGGCTGCACACTGGCCCCCTCCCTCTAGGCACGGAACTAGAAACATTCAATTGCGACATAGCCCGTTTCTTTAAGGGTCGCCCGGCATCATCGCGGTCCCGGACGATTCCGTTCCGACAGTTTGCCGTTCGCCGCAAAAGGAAGCTGCTCCATATGTGCCCTGCCAAGCCAGACCAGACGAGGACCAGTCCTGATCACACGCAAATAAACGCCACAAAACAAGTCAGGTTATGCGGCAAATTCGACAGTTCACGCATATGCCACCACAAGAGACGTCATCAATGATTGACTGTAACTGTGGCATAAAGGCGTGTCGATGCAGCTGAAGATCGCTCGCCCACCCAGGATGCGGATCACAGTTCAAGCGCTCCGTCTTCTTCGTGACCGGCCCATAGTCGCGGCCGGGTGAAGCTTCGGCAGAGAATAGAGGAAAATAGCGAACATGTTCAGTGTCAATCTGAGCGATGTGGTCGCCGTACTCAAGTCGCTGATACCCCAGTTGGTGGTCATCGGCGTCTTTCTGGTACTGGCCCTGCTGATCACGATCGCCGTGAACAAGCACACCGTCAAAACCGTAGCCAACCGGAAGATGATTCACTCCCAGTCCTGGCTGGTGGCCTTCGTGGCTGTCGTTGCAGCCTTGGCGACCATGCTCCTGGGGCCCTTGTCCAACCTGATAACCAAGTCCACCAACAAACATGAGCTACAGCCTGCGACGGTGGCGGCCGCGCGCAACCTAGCCGAGGACATCCAGCGCGAATCCGTCACCATGCTGCAGAATTCCGATGGGACCTTACCCCTGAAGTCCAACAAGGTCAACGTCTTCGGATGGGCCTCGACCAACCCAGTCTATGGCGGCACAGGTTCCGGCTCCATGTCAGCCGACAATCCCACCACCAGCCTGCTCGATGGCATCTCCTCAGCCGGACTGAAGACCAACAAGGAGCTGAGCGATTTCTATACCAAGTACCGGGCAGACCGCCCCAAGGTCGAGATGTTCGCCCAGGACTGGACCCTGCCCGAGCCCACAGCTGACAAGTACACCAGCAAGCTCATGGATGATGCCAAGCAGTTCTCCGACACCGCTGTGGTGGTCATCGGCCGAGTCGGCGGCGAGGGCGCCGACCTGCCGAAGGACATGAGGGCCAAGGACATCACTTATCACGACAACGACAAGGCCAACCCGGACTTCAAGGAGGGCCAGAGCTTCCTCGAGTTGTCCAAGCCTGAAAGCGACATGATCGCCAAGGTCGCCAGCTCCTTCAACAAGGTGGTCCTGGTTTACAACGGAGCCAACACCTTCAACCTGAACTTTGTGGGTCAATATCCGCAGATCAAGTCCGTCCTCTGGTGCCCGCCCCCTGGGCAGGCCGGCTTCACCGCCCTTGGCGAGGTCTTGAAAGGCAAGGTCAACCCTTCGGGCAAGACCTCCGACACCTTCGTGCGCGACCTGACCAAGACACCGACCTACAACAACTTCGGCTCATTCACCTACACCAACATGGACGACCACAAGGCCTCCTTCACCGGATTCACCGGCAAACCCGAAACCAGTACACCCACCTTCGTGGACTACAACGAGGGCATCTACGTGGGCTACCGCTTCTGGGAGACCGCGGCCAAGGAAGGCCTGATCAACTACGACCAGATGGTCCAGTACCCCTTCGGATACGGCCTGTCATACACCACCTTCAGCCAGAAGATGGGACCGATCCATCATGCTGACGGGAAGATCTCCTTCGACGTGACCGTCACCAACACCGGCGCCAAGGCCGGCCGCGACACGGTTCAGACCTACTTTGAGCCCCCCTATGTCAACGGGGGCATAGAGAAGGCCAGCGCCAACCTGGTCTCCTTCAAGAAGACCAAGACCCTGGATCCCGGCAAGAGCCAGACCATCACTGTGAACTTCAAGGACGAGGACATGGCCTCCTATGATGCCGATCATGCCAAGGCCTACGTGCTGGATCAGGGCGACTACGGCATCTCCATCCGTTCCGACTCCCATCGTCCGATCCAGTCCGACACGGTCAACATCGCCCAGACAGTCACCTATGACAAGAGCAATCCCCGCTCCGTCGACAAGGTCGCGGCCACCAACAGGTTCGACGATGCCAAGGGTACGGTGACTTATCTGTCCCGGGCCAACCACTTCGCCAACTATCAGGATGCAGTAGCGGCACCCAAGAGCACCGAACTGCCTGAGGAGGCCAAGGCCCACTTCTACAACAACAGCAACTATGATCCCAAGAAGTTCGACAACGACAGCGACAAGATGCCCACGACAGGCGCCAAGAACAACGTCAGGCTCTACCAGCTGCGCGACAAGAAGTACGACGATCCCATGTGGGACAAGCTGCTGGACCAGCTCAACGTCAAGGACATGGACAGCCTGATCGCCATGAGCGGCTATGGTACGCAAGCCGTCAAGGGCATCGGCAAGATCGAGCTCACCGACGCTGATGGACCAGCCGCCCTGAACAACAACTTCACCAAGGTCGGCTCCCTGGGCTTCCCCTCATCCACCTCCCTGGCCTGCACCTGGAACCCCGGTCTGGCCACCCGCTACGGCGAGATGATCGGCACCATGGCCCATGATATGGATGTCTCCGGCTGGTATGCGCCGGCCTTCAACATCCACCGCAGCGCCTTCTCCGGACGTAATTTCGAGTACTTCTCCGAGGACCCCGAAATCAACGCAGTCATGGGATCCAACGAGGTTGCGGCAGCCCGGTCCAAGGGCGTCTACGCCTTCATGAAGCACTTCGCCATGAACGACCAGGAGACCAACCGCACCAACATGCTGGCCACCTGGGCCAACGAGCAGACCATCCGCGAGATCTACCTGAAGCCATTCCAGGCTGCTGTGGTCAAGGGCGGCGCCCAGGCTGCCATGAGCTCCTTCAACTACATCGGCACTACCTACGTGGCCGCTTACGCGCCGCTGATGCAGGATGTGCTGCGCGGCGAGTGGGGCTTCCGCGGCATGGTGCTGACCGACTACTTCGGCGTCTATGGTTACCAGAACGCCGATCAGTTGATCCGTAACGGGAACGACGCCATGCTGGCCACCACCGAGGTAACCAACCATGTCAAGGACAAGAGCGCCACTTCGGTCAAGGCCATGCGCCAGGCCAGCCACAACATCCTCTATACGGTTGTGCACGGCTACAAGTACGCCAACGGCGACCCCAAGGTGCAAACACCAGCCTGGCAGATTGCCCTCTACGTGGCGCTGGTTGTGCTGGCCCTTATCTTCCTGGCCCTGGAGTACCTGGCCTTCAGAAGATTCAAGGCACGGCGCAGCGCTGTCGACGTGGGCACCCTGAGCGATCTGGCGGACGATGCCCGGAAGACCCGCGCCCAGGATCCGGCCAGCATGGAGTCCACGCCGTCCGAGGACAGCTCCAACCAGGGGCCGACGGCCTGATCCTCCATCTGTGTCGATTCGCTCCCCGGCGGACGGTGCATAGGTCCGTCCGCCGGGGAGCGAATCGACACACCCGTTGGCGCCTGGGCAGCATTCATGTCAGGAAAACAACAGGTTATGCAACCCGCTCCAGCAGGCCTCGGCAGTCGGGGAATAATGAAATTCAGCACCAATCCGAGGCCAATTGTGGAAGCAACGAGGGTTCCCGCCACAGGATCAGCCCCCGTCACAGAGAGAGAACAC
Source organism: Bifidobacterium sp. B4079 (assembly GCF_026537385.1). Classification (NCBI taxonomy): domain Bacteria; kingdom Bacillati; phylum Actinomycetota; class Actinomycetes; order Bifidobacteriales; family Bifidobacteriaceae; genus Bifidobacterium; species Bifidobacterium sp. B4079. The sequence goes on from NZ_JAFNMH010000006.1 coordinate 5,037, forward strand.
TATGGAAGTCAAGGATCTGACAGTTCTGGAACGGGCATCGCTGCTCTCCGGAAAATCCACCTGGGCAACCCGTGCCTTGAAGAGGGCGGGCATCCCGAGCATGGTCCTGAGCGACGGGCCGCACGGCCTGCGCCGCCAGACTGGATCAGGGGACAACCTGGGCATGGGCAAGTCCAAGCCCGCCACCTGCTTCCCTACAGCGGGCACCGTAGCCTGCTCATGGGACCCGGAATTGGCTAAGACCATGGGCCAGGCACTGGGTAGCGAGGCCAGAAGCCTGAGCGTCAACATGGTTCTGGGTCCGGGCATGAACATCAAGCGCAACCCCCTGTGCGGCAGAAACTTTGAATACTATTCCGAAGACCCCCAGGTGGCCGGTCGCATGGCTGCAGGCCTGATTGAAGGCATCCAGTCCCAGGGCGTGGCCGCCACCCCCAAGCACTTCGCCATGAACAGCCAAGAGCTGCGCCGCCAGGCATCCGATTCCGTGGTGGACGAGCGCACCATGCGCGAGCTCTATCTGACCGGATTCGAGATTGCTGTGCGCCAGGCCCACCCTTGGGCCATCATGACCTCTTACAACATGGTCAACGGCACCTATGCCAACGAGAATCCCCACCTGCTCAAGGACATCCTGCGCAAGGAGTGGGGCTTCGACGGAATGGTGGTCTCGGATTGGGGCGGTTCCAACAGCGCAGTCGCCGCAGCCGCCAATGGCTCCTCCCTGGAGATGCCCCAGGCCGGATATGACTCCGTGCGACAGGTCGCCAAGGCCGTGCAGGAGGGCCGCCTGGACGAAGCCGACCTGAACGCTCGGGCCGAAGAGGTGGCGCGGCTGGCCAAGCTGACCTACCACTCTGACATGGATCCTGATGGGAACCTGACCGCGGATCAGATACGGGACCACCATCAGGTGGCACGGAGAATCGCCGAGGGATCCGCCGTCCTCCTGGTCAACCGGGAAGGATGCCTGCCACTGGCCGCCGGCACTAGGATCGCCCTGGTCGGGGATATGGCCAAAACCGCCAGGTTCCAAGGATCCGGATCCTCTAAGGTCAACGCAGCCAAGCAGGAAAGCATGCTGGACCTGCTCAGGCAGGGCAACGGCGACGGCCTGGAGCTGGCCTCCTACAGCCAGGGCTACGAACGCCATGGCGAGAAAAACCAGTCTTTGATCGACCAAGCCGTGGCTGCGGCTGGCCAGGCTGACGTGATTGTCGCCTGTGTGGGCCTGGATGAACGCAGCGAATCCGAGGGCCTGGACCGCTCCCACATGGACATTCCCAGCAACCAGGTCGACCTGATCAAGGCCCTTGGCGCGACGGACAAGCCCCTGGTGGTTGTCCTGGTGGCGGGCTCCCCCGTCACCACCGACTGGATTGACCAGTGCGATGCCGTTCTCTACATAGGACTGTCCGGGCAGGCTGGAGCCTCAGCCACCCTGAACATCCTGACCGGCAGGGTCAACCCCTCTGGCCACCTGGCGGAAACCTGGCCCAAATCCTATGCCGACTGCCCCAGCGCCGACTGGTACCCCGACCCTGCGCACGAATCCATCTACCGGGAGGGCCCATTCGTCGGCTACCGCTACTACCTGACCGCCGACGTGGAGGAACGTTTCCCCTTCGGCTATGGCCTGTCTTATGCACACTTCGCCTACGCTGATCTGTCGGTGGACGACAAGGGAGCCACTTTCACCCTGACCAACGACTCGGACAGGCAGGGGGCCACGGTCCCCCAGCTCTACGTCCAGGCTCCCAAGGGTGGCGTGCTCAGGCCAGTCCGCGAACTGAAAGGCTTCAAGAAGGTCAGGCTGGAGGCCGGCCAATCAACCCAAGTCCGCATCGACTTCGACCAGATGACCTTCCGGCACTTCGATACGGCCAGCAACTCCTGGCAGGTCGAGTCCGGCGACTGGACCATCATGATCGGGTCCGACGCTCGCAGCATGGAGCTGAGCGAACACCTGAAAGTCCAGGGCACCGTCGACCCGCAGAGTCCAGACCCAGCCCTGGGCGCCTATCTGACCGGCCGAGTCAAAGAAGTCGACGACGACGCTGTGACAGCGCTCTTCGGTCACCCGGTGGTCCGGCAGGGTGCCGTCAAAACCTTCGGCGTCAATGATCCTCTCTCATCCTGGAAGGACTCCAGAAGCGCCCTTGCCAGGTTCGTGGCCAATTTCCTGGCCAAGAGCGAGAGCCGCCACGAGGCCAAGACCGGCAACCCCGACCTGAACACCCTCTTCTTGCTCAACATGCCCCCCAGGGCCATGGCCAAGATGACCAACGGGCTGATTGACACGGCCATGGTCGAGGCCATCGTGCGCATCCCCAATGGCCACCTATGGCGGGGGTTGGGCGGATTCATCGCCGGATTCTTCAGAAACATGTCCGCCAACCGCAGGACCGGAAAGGAGCTCAATCATGAGTAATCAGCACAGCCAGCAGGCCGGACAGCCAGCCCAGGGGAAGGCGGCGACGACCTCGCAGTGGGCGATTGTCCGCTGGTGGCAGCGGTTCAGCGACCGGCACACCACCCTGGCCCAGTTCATCGTCTTCTTCATCCTGTCCAACGGGGTCACCGTACTGCAACTGGTGCTCATGCCCGTGCTCAAGGCCATCTTCAACGGAACCTCCCTGGTAGGCACCAACTTCCAGATCTGGCGCATGGGGACCGTCGGCGGCAAGCCCTATTACCTGTTCGACTACGCGGCCGGATCCATCGGCCACGGCGGCGGGGGCGGCCTGGCCTACTTCCTCGCGGTGGAAATCACCCTGCTGATCGCCCAGATCATCAACTTCTTCCTCCAGCGCAACATCACCTTCAAGTCCAACTCCTCAGTCTGGAAGGCGGCCTTCTGGTACCTGGTGGCCTACGTGATCATCACCATCATCGCGGCGGCGCTGCAGGGCTGGTACAAGGACCCCATCTACGGCTTCTTCCAGCACACCCTGAACTGGGGCAGCCTGGGAACCACCATTGCTGACCTGGTCACCATGATCATCAACTCGGCCATCTCCTTCTGGGTCTTCTTCCCCATCTTCAAGGTCATCTTCCGTCAGGAGCCCACTGAATCCAAGGCGAGCGCCCAGTAAAATTCCGGCCCCGCTCCCCCGGCCGACAATGAACCGGCATGCATCGGCGGCCAGAGGGGCGGGGTCTTTTCCTCATACCCATCATGTACAGTGGTCGCATACAACGGCCGCCGGCGGGATTGCGGCGACCCCGTCGACATACCCGCCGACCCATTCTTTTGCGAAGTGATCGTTCATGACAGCTGACCGCAAGGCCTCCACGAACCTGCCCGTTCTCACCTTCATCGTCCCCGCCTATAACATGGCCCGGCATCTGCCGACCTGTCTGGATTCGCTCCTGAGCCGGGAGGAGGACGATCTGGAGGTCATCGTGGTCAATGATGGGTCCACCGATGCCTCAGCGCAGGTAGTGCAGTCATATGAGGCACGCCATCCGCGCACTGTCCATCTGATCGACCAGACCAACAAGGGCCACGGCGGCGCGGTCAACACCGGCCTGGCAGCCGCCCGAGGTCGCTACGTCAAGGTGGTCGATGCCGATGACTGGGTGGACCCGACCTCGCTGAGCCTGGTCCTGGACCAGCTGCGCGACCAGTCGCGACGTACAAATCCGGTGGACATGGTGGTCACCAACTACGTTTACGAGAAGGAAGGCCGCAAGCATAAGCGGGTCATCAACTTCCGCAGCGTCATGGAACCAGGGCGGGTGCTGGACTGGAACCATCTACGGCGGTTCGGGCTGGCCCAGTACATGATCATGCATGCCCTGATCCTGCGCACCGAGGTGCTCCGCCAGGCACACACCCGCCTGCCTGAGCATACCTACTACGTGGACTTCATCTACTCCTATCAGCCCTTGCCCTGGGTGCACACCCTGCTCTACCTGGACACGAATTTCTATCACTATCACACCGGCCGGGAGGGCCAGTCAGTACAGACCTCGATCATGATCGCCCGGGTTTCCCAACTGCTGCTGGTCAACGGGCTCATGGCTGAAGCGACTCCTGATCCGGGGACGGTTCCCCGTGGGCTCTATCGTTATATGATTCACTATCTGTCCATCAACTGCGTGGTGACCTCGGTCTTCCTGATTCTCTCTCGCAAGCCCAGCAACTATCGGAACAAGGCCATGCTCTGGAACAGGCTGGAACACCGCTCCCCGGTCATCGCCTCCGACGTGCGCTCCACTCTGCTCTGTCGGATGGTCAACATGCCGGGCCGGCCGGGCCGCTTGGCCATCCGCCTGGGCTATAAGGCCGCCGAGGCCGCTATGGGCTTCAACTGATTACCCTCCCTCGGCAGGAGCACGCAGAGGCTGAACCAGTGATGCTCGGCACGCAGGGTCATTTCGCCCTGATAGCGGTGGGCTATATGCCGAATGGACTTGACCCCGTATCCATGCAGGCCATCATCGGTCCTGGTCTTGGTGGTGGCCAGTTCGCCATTGCCCTTCCAGTTCAGGGGCGAGGTGAAATAGTTTTCGATGCGGATCACCACGAATTGTTCTCGGGCGTAAAGGGCCACCTTGATCAGGCGGCGGTCGGGTTCCTTGACCTTCCTTAAAGCCTCAATGGCATTGTCCAAGGCGTTGCCGAAGAGGGTGGAGACGTCCATGGGCGACATCCCCTCCAGGAGCGAGCCGTCAGCCACCATGGTCAGAGTAATCCCCTCTTGGGAGCAGATGCGTTCCTTGGTCGACATGACCACGTCCAGAATGGGGTTGCCGGTGTGCTGCTGCGACCCATACCTTCCTACCGCAGCCTCCAGCTCCTCGAAGTCCTGGGACTTGCGCTCAGGGTCCATCTGCGAGCGCAGGGCGGCGATCTGATGCTTGAGGTCGTGGGCAAGCCTTCCCATGGCCTCCAAATTCTCCTTGGAACGCACATACTCCCGGTGTTGGCTGTAAGCCCGGGCATTGATGGAGGCCAGCTCGGCGCTGGTATAACTCTCCCGCAGCTGCTCCTGCTGGGCGTAGAGCATGGCGAATCCGCACAGATCCACCAGGGTGCGGATGTAGAAGACCTCCAGGCCGACCCGACCGGAGAAGGGGGTGTTGGTGGAGACGAAGCTCAGATTGGACATGGCGAAGGTGACTACAGCGATGACCGCTGCTATGAAGACGCTGCGTCCAGGCACGGAAAGCTGGGCATCGGCGAAGTTGCGCCTTTCCGCCACCCAGGCCAGCAATCCTACGCCGCCGTAGATAAGCACTAGCAGGATCAGGGAGGCCGGGTCGTACAGACTGTGGTTCGAGGGCCGCATGAAGGAGTCCAGCTGCCAGTGCAGGGAGGCGACCAGCTCAGCCAGGACGAAGGCACGGGCCAACAGATAAGCCCCATCCAGCGCACTCAATCTTGAAGCCAGCATGATGATGGCGTACATGCAGGCCACGGCCAAGCACATGCTGATGATCCAGAAGGCGATAGGCAGGGTGCCGGCCCAGTACTGGACCCCGATGAGCGCAGCCAGACCGGGCAGAAGCACAGCCACCATTCTTAGACGTGAGGTTCTTACCCCGATGGCCAACAGATAAACCAGACAACCCAGCCATTCGCTGATGGCCGTATAGAGTCTGGGGATGTCAGGCAGAGCGTTGAGGATGTGGGTGTTGGTCATGGCCGACCCGCCACGTAAGCGGTAAGAGCCGTCATAAAAGACTTCTTGCGTGGTCGACTGACCCGCAGCCGCTGACCGGTCGACATGATGCAGTCCTGGTTCTCAATGCCCGTCACATGGGCCAGATTGACCAGGTAGCAGGAATTGGAGCGGAAGAATCCCCGCTGGCCCAGCTGGCCCTCCAGACTCTTCAGAGTGCTGTTCGTAGTCAATGAAGCATCCAAGGTGTGGATGACGCTGCTGTGATGGACAGATTCGATGAAGACGATGTCCTTGAGGGGGATCCGGGTGGATCGGGCACCATCGGTGATCAGAATGGACAGGTCCACGCTGCCACGCACCCTGGCGATGGACCGGTCCAGCTCCTGGGAGAAGGCGAACCAAGGCAGGGGCTTGAGCAGGTAGGAGAGAGCGCCTACCTCATAGCCGTTGATGGCGTATTGGGGAGCAGAAGTGATGAAGACGATGACCACCGACTCGTCGTGGGCACGCACCTTGCGGGCCACTTCGATCCCGTCCATAGGGGTCATCTGAATGTCCAGAAGAAGGATGTCATATACGGGCCGGTAACCATCTGCAAAAGCCTTGCCGTCGGTGAAGACGCTGACTGCCAGCTCTTCCTGGCGTTCCTTGCGGTAACGGTTCAAATAGTTGACCATGGATCGACAGCTGATGGAATCATCATCCACCACTGCGATTCTTATCATCCTGGCGCACGCTCCTTACCCCGTCAGCCAGGGACCCATAGCCGACGTTATCACCATCCTTCCATGATATCGGAGTCGGCCGCACGGCAAACCCCGCTTGCCCGAAGCCGAACTCGGGCAAGCGGGGATACACTGCCCGGGCTCAGCGGCCGTCGACCACCCGTACGGTCTTATAGCGCTCGGCCCTGGTCAGAATCAGGAAGCAGATTATGCCCAGCAGGGCGGATACGGCTATGATTGCGAAGCCTACGTTCCAGCCGGACTTGCCCACGAGTGAGCCGATTCCGTAGGAGGCAGTAGCTTCTCCGAATATGTAGCCGAACAGGCCCACGAAACCGGTAGTGCTGCCGATGGCAAAGCGCGGCGCCAGATCAATGGTCAGGGCGGCGATCAACATCTGCGGCCCGTAGACGAAGATGCCCATCAGAGCTATTTCCACGTCAATAGCCCAAAGGTCGCTTGAGGCCCAATAACCGAGGAAGACCACCCCCAATAGAGCCATCAGGCCTGCTGCCATGCCAGCCCGCTTGCCGTGGAAGAAGTGATCACTCATCCAGCCAATCAGGATGGTCCCCGGGATGGCCGCATACTCGAAGAGAGCAAAGCTGGAGCGCGCCTGTGCGAGGGAGAATCCTTTGGCTTCGTTCAGATAGATGGGGATCCAGTTAAGCACCCCGTAGCGCAGGATGTAGACGAAAGCGTTGGACAAGGCCAGCACCCAAATATAGGGGTTGGAAGCCACATACCGCAGGAAAATCTGCACAATGGACAGGTCGGAGTGGGACTGCATCTTGGCGGCGTCAATTTTCTCGCCCTGGTATTCCTCGGCCTTGTACTCCTGGATGGGTGGCAGACCTACCGATTCAGGGGTATCTGCGCCCAGCAGCACTACCAGCAGGGCCATGATCAGCGAGATGACCGAGGGGACGAAAAAGATGCTCTTCCACATGTGAGGTCCGAAGGCGGCCAGGGCCACGCCCACAATAGGCGCTACGGTGCCCGAGCCTAGATTATGGGAGGTGTTCCACATGGACACGAAGGAGCCTCGCTCTTTTTCAGCCCACCAGTTGGACAGCGACTTGTGGGCCGCAGGCGCCCCCATGCCCTGGAAAATGCCCAGCAGGACCATGAGCACCATCATGACGCCCTTGCTGGCCGTAGCCCCGAAGATCAGGTTGAGCAGGGCGGACAGGACCAGTCCGGTGGCGATGTAGTAACGGGGATTGGATTTGTCGGAGAGCATGCCCATGACGAACTTGCTGATGCCGTAGGAGACGGCCAGGCAGAGCGTGATCAGCCCTATATCCGCCGTGGTGAAACCATAGTTGCGCTTCAGATAGGGGGAAGCCACGGAAAAGTTGGAGCGGATGATGTAATACCCGGCGTATCCCAGATAGATGCTGAAGAACACTCGGATGCGATAGGAACGATATGTCGCAGGAATCTTCTTCTCAGGAACCTTCACCTTGGCAGGAGGGGCTGGCTTGAGAAAAGCAAACATGGTTTGAACTACTCTCTCTTTCCTTTTGCAATCGGTCGGTCTGCACGACTGCGTGCACAGACTGGACGCTGGAACTGTCTCAGTTCGGGCGCCATGTTCGTAGTATAGACGCACCATGGCAGAGCGAGTCGCCGCGGGGTCCAATGGCCGAACGACTCATGAAGCGTCCTGCGAATCGATGGCCGTTTGTGGACAGGCAAGATTAGAGTCGAGACATGTCTACCTTTGCGCCTTCTTCATCCTGGAAACCCCCCACCTGGCTCGCCCGCCTGATGCTGCTGATGGCCGCCGCCGCCTGGGGAGCCGGATACACCTTTGAGAAGGTGGCCTTGGAAACCCTGACTGTACGCTGGTTGATGGGCATTCGCATTCTGTGCGCCATCGTCATCATGACCCCCTTCCTACTGCCCCGGCTGCGCAGAACCGGAGCTATACACACCCTGGTACCCGGGCTGATCCTGGGGGTCAGCTACTGGGCGGCCTTCAGCCTGCAGATGATGGGACTGACCACCATCGCCCCAGGCCGCAATTCCTTCCTGACAGCCACTTACTGCATCTTCGTGCCCTTCCTGGTCTGGATCATGACCCGTCGGCGGCCGGCCCTGCGCCACTTCGTCGCGGCTGCCATCTGCATCCTGGGCGTGGCCCTGATCTCCCTGCCGGCCCACGGCGGGGGGCAAGGGCTGTCTTTGAGCACCGGCGACCTGCTGTCCCTGGCCGGCGCCTTGCTCTACGGGGTCAACCTGGTGGTCACCGGTTTCCTGACCAAGAAGTTCGACGCCCCCACGCTGACCTACCTGGAGCTGCTCTTCGGCGGCATTCTCTTCCTGGTCTTCGCACTGATCTTCGATCCCTTGCCCACTGTTGCCGACTTCACACCTCCGACCCTGGGTTCCATGATTTATCTGACGCTGATCTCGACCCTGATGGCCCAGAACTTCCAGAACATTGCCTTCTCCAGGGTCCCCGCTGCCCAGGGTTCGCTGATCCTATGCTCGGAGAGCCTGTTCGGCATGCTGGTCTCGGTCCTGGTCATGCACGAGGAGCTGACGGCCACCCACCTGCTGGGCTTCGCCATCATCTTCGCCGCCATCATTCTGTCCGAGGTCAGGATTCACCCCCGCCGGTCGTCGGCGGATTCCTCTGCACCTGTGTCCTCCTCCCGGTAGGCTGTCCCAGGCAAGAGGTCGTAGGGCATCTGCCGCTTAATCAGATAGAAGACCAGCAAGAGCAGGGCCAGGATGCGCGTTGCAATCTGAACGTTGCCGGTCCAAGGTCCGAAGACAGCCAGGATGACTGCAGTCCGGAACAGATAGAAGAGGAAACGGGACCAGCCATGCCGCTGCTTGGTCTCGACGGTCATATGGGTGAAGGTGGCGCCCAGCGTCCGTCCCCGGCGGGGCAGGGGGATGAGCAGTTCAAAGATCAGCAGCATGGCCAGATCAACTATGGTCCCGAACATATCCAAGGCGGATGGGGCAATCAGCAGCCCGCCAAAGCGGTAGTGGCCATCCAGCTGATAGGTGCCCAGGCGATGGACTGCATAGGTCACGCCCATCCCCAAAGACATGGACAGGATGGTGGCTAGGAGCAAATCCAGAGCCAGGGAGACGGCACGATGCATGAACCCGGGGTTGGTGACCAGCCGGGCGGCGTCAGCCTGACGGGTGGGAACGAGCTTGTTGGCCGCCAGGGCCACCAGGTAGCCGATTATGGCGCCTGAGGTATTCCAAATCAGGTCGTCCACGTCGAAGAGACGATAGGCGCAGCCCACGATGCCGAAGACTCCGGTCAGCTGGGCCGTCTCGATGAAGAGGGAGACCAGAAGGGCGACCGGCAGGGCCAGGATGAATCGCCAGCGGAAGACCCGCCCCATAATAAAGCCCAATGGCAGGAAGAAGGCCACATTGAGCAGAATCTGCAGCATAGCCATCCGCCCGCCTGTGCTTAGGTCGGTCAAGAACTGCAGAGGGTTGAGCTGAGGGCTCAGATGATGGGTGGCGCAGAAGGCGGCCCGGTCGTCCGGCATGGGCCAGAGGGTAAAGAAGACCAAGGCCAGCAGATATAAGACGGTCAGATAGGCCGCCATAGCTGCTGTCAGCCGCAGCCGATGGTAGCGGTTGTAAATCAGTGCAAGAATGGGCAGGGTCAGAATCAGCGAGGCTAATGGCCAAAAGACCAGAGATATGCCGAAGGAGCCGCTGAAATAGTCCAAGTACGTCGAGAGCATAATTCCAGTCTAAATCGCTCTCGGGTCTATCGGCCGATTGACTGCGCCGACCAGGGGCTCAGTCGTCGCCCAGGGTCACGTGGATGCCGCCCACCAGGGAACTGACCAGGTTGTACAGGAAGGCGAAAATAGTGACCAGAACCACTACTATGACAATCTCGAAAATGGAGAAGATGGTCACCGAACTCAGGACCGTCCCCAGGCTCAGCACCTGGCCCAGGTCGAAGCCGCCCGCGTCCAGGCCCGTCTTGGAGATGACCTGGGTCAGGTTGTCAAAGAGCCCCATGGCGTTAAGCAGGAACCAGAGCAGGGCAGCGGCCACCACCTGAATGATGCCCCCGGCGATGGCCAGCAGGAAGGTAACCTTGGCCACCGACCAGGGTTCCAACCGGGTCAGGGACAGCTGCATGCGCCGGGCCCGAGGCACATGAGGACGCGCCGCCGAAACCGCGGGCCGAACAGGACGGGATGAGGATACCTTAACCGGACCGGCAGCAGAAGCTGTGGTTCTTGCGGAATGTCCCGATGCTGTTCTGCCAGCTGCAGGAGCCGGAGGAGTGGCCGATGATGATCGACGGGACTCGCCCTGTGAGGATTCATCAGCCTTGGTCTTCCCCTTTTGAGGCTTACCAGCACCCTGCTTGCCGGCCTTGACCTGCTCCTGATCATCCTGGCTCATCGGCACTCCTTGATCCTTGCGTTCAATGGCCCGCCCATAACGTCGCCGGACCTGCATGACTTCTTACGAGGCTACCAGTCTTGTCAGACTGGTAGCGGACCCCGCTCAGTCCCCTTGAGTCAGGCTCCGGCCATCTCCGGTTCCGGTGGTGGCTATGGGCTGATCCTTGGCTGCCAGGGGAGCGGCGGGAGCCAGGTCGGTCTGGCTGGCATCCTCTTCCTGGTCGTCGCGTTCGGCATTGCGGGCGATGGAGAGAATTTCGTCACCCTTGTCAGGCTTGGCTAGGGTTACCCCTTGAGTGTTGCGTCCAGTTCGCTTGACCTCAGCCACATCGGAGCGGATGACCTTGCCGGACTTCATGATGGCCATGATCTGGTCGTCCTCGTTCACCACCAGGGCGCCGACCAGGGAACCACGGCCCTCGACCATGGCGATGGCCTTGACTCCGTAACCGTTGCGGCCCTGCAGGCGGTACTCGCTCAGAGCAGTCCGCTTGGCGAAGCCCTCGTCGGTGACCACTAGCAGGTCATCGCCGGACTCACTGGCGATCACGTCCATGCTCAGCAACTCGTCGCCGGGGCGGAACCGCATACCCTGGACGCCTGCGGTCTGCCGTCCCATGGGCCTTAGGGTGGAGTCGTCAGCCGGGAAGCGCACGCTCATGCCCTTGCGGGAGACCAGGATGATTTCATCGTCGGCATTGCAGAGGGCGGCACCCACCAGCTCATCGCTCTTAGGCGCCTCTTGGCCCTCCTCGTCGGTGACGGTGCCCAGTTCCATAAGCCGCACGGCGATCAGGCCACCCTGGCGAGGCGAATCATATTCAGCCAGGCGGGTCTTCTTGACCCGTCCGGTCCGGGTGGCCAGAACCAGATAGTCGGCATCGTCGTAGCCGTGCAGGGAAAGGACCTGTTCGATCCGCTCGCCCGGGCCCAGCTGGAGCAGGTTGGCTACATGCTGCCCCTTGGAGTCGCGGGAGCCCTCAGGCAGTTCGTAGGCCTTGAGCCGGTACACCCGGCCCTTGTTGGTGAAGAAGAGCAGCCAGTTGTGGGTGCTGGTCAGGAAGAAGTGGTCCACCACGTCGTCCTCGCGCAGCCTGGCCCCGCGGATGCCCTTGCCGCCGCGGTGCTGGGCCCGGTACTCGTCGGCTTTGGTCCGCTTGACGAAACCTGAGTGGGTGACAGTGACCACCACCTGTTCGTCAGCAATCAGATCCTCCACGTTCATCTCACCCGAGTAGGGGACGATCCGGGTGCGCCGTTCGTCGCCGTACTTGTCGACGATCTCATCCAGCTCGTCTCCCACGATGGTGCGTTGGCGTTCGGGGTGGGCCAGGATGTCGTTGTAGTCGGCGATCTTGCGCATGAGCTCCTCATGCTCGTCCAGGATCTTCTGCCGTTCCAAGGCGGCCAGACGGCGCAGCTGCATGGCCAGGATGGCATCGGCCTGGACCTCGTCCACGTCCAGCAGCTCCATCAGGCCGGTGCGGGCCGTCTCTACATCCTTGGAGGCGCGGATCAGGGCGATAACCTGGTCGATCATGTCCAAGGCCTTCAGATACCCCTGCAGAATGTGGTCGCGTTCCTCGGCCTCACGCTTCAGATAACGAGTGCGCCGCTCGACCACGTCCAGCTGGTGGTCCACCCAGTGGCGGATGAAGGCATCCAGGCTCAGGGTCCTGGGGACCCCGTCCACCAGAGCCAGCATGTTGGCTCCGAAGGTCTGCTGAAGCTGGGTGTGTTTGTAGAGGTTGTTGAGGACCACCTTGGGAACGGCATCGCGCTTGAGCACCAGGACCAGACGCTGGCCTGTGCGGCCTGAGGTCTCGTCGCGCATGTCGGCGATGCCTTGGATCTTGCCGTCGCGCACGGCCTCGCGGATAGAGGAGGCCAGCCGGTCGGGGTTGACCTGGTAGGGCAGCTCGGTGACCACCAGGCACATCCTTCCACGGATCTCCTCGGTGTTGACCACCGCCCGCATGGTAATCAGGCCGCGCCCGGTCCGGTAGGCCTGCTCGATGCCCTTGTGGCCCAGAATGGTGGCGCCAGTGGGGAAGTCAGGCCCCTTGATGATGGCGATCAGGGCGTTGAGCAGCTCCTCCTTGGAGGCCTCGGGATGCTCCAGGGCCCAGTGAACGCCCTTGGCCACCTCACGCAGGTTGTGCGGAGGAATGTTGGTAGCCATGCCCACAGCGATGCCGGCTGATCCGTTGACCAGCAGGTTGGGGAAGCGGGAAGGCAGAACCGTGGGCTCCTGGGTCTTGCCGTCGTAGTTGGGGATGAAGTCAACCGTGTCCTTGTCGATGTCGCGCACCATCTCCATGGCCAAGGGGGCCATGCGGCACTCGGTGTACCTCATGGCGGCAGCCGGATCGTCGCCGGGGGAACCGAAGTTGCCCTGGCCGTCCACCAGCGGATAGCGCATGGACCAGGACTGGGCCAGACGCACGATGGTGTCATAGATGGCCGAATCGCCGTGGGGATGGTACTTGCCCATGACGTCGCCCACCACACGCGAACACTTGTTGTAGCCGCGGTCGGGCCGGTATCCGCCGTCATACATAGCGTAGATGACCCTGCGGTGGACCGGCTTCATGCCGTCACGGACATCAGGCAGGGCCCGCTCCACGATCACGGACAGGGCGTAGGACAGGTAGGATTCCCGCATCTCCTGCTGGAGGTCAATGGGTTGAATCCGCTCACCCTTAAGGAGGCCGTAATCGGTGTTGTCCATCTCCTGGGGGCTGAGCGGCTCACGAGACCCGTCGGGCAGGTTGAGGCCGTCCTGGTCCGGGCTGTTGTCGTTGTTGTTATCGTCTGCCAAAATCGATCCTTAGCTCAAATGGTGAAAAGGGAAGGACGTCCGTCTCAGGCGTCGATGAAGCGGGCGTCGTGGGCATTGCGCTGGATGAACAGACGCCTGGGTTCAACCTCGTCGCCCATGAGCATGGTGAAGGTTTCATCGGCCTGCTCGGCGTCATCAATGCGGATCTTCTTGAGGATGCGGTGATCCGGGTCCATGGTGGTCTCCCAGAGTTCCTGATAGCTCATCTCGCCCAGACCCTTGTAGCGCTGGATCCCTTCACCCTTGGGCAGCTGCCGGCCGGAGGCCTTGCCCTCGGCCAGAACCCTGTCACGCTCGGCATCGGTGTAAACGAAGCTGTGGGGCCCCTTGGTCCACTTGAGCCGGTAGAGCGGAGGCATGGCCACATAGACGTAGCCGGCCTCGATCATGGGCCGCATGTAGCGGAAGAAGAGGGTCAGATTCAGGGTGGCAATATGGGCGCCATCCACATCGGCGTCGGCCATGATGATAACCTTGTGGTAGCGCACCTTATCGATGTTGAAGTCCTCGCCGTATCCGCCGCCCACGGCCGTGATCAGGGATTCGATGGTGTCGGACTTCATCATGCGGTCCAAGCTGGCCCGCTCCGTGTTGAGGATCTTGCCGCGCAGGGGCAGGATGGCCTGGGTCATGGGGTTGCGCCCCTGGATGGCCGAGCCGCCTGCAGAGTCACCCTCCACGATGAACAGCTCGCACTCCTGGGGGTTGCTTGACTGGCAGTCCTTGAGCTTGTCAGGCATGCCGGCAGTCTCGAAGATGGACTTGCGACGGGTGTTCTCGCGTGCCTTCTTGGCCGCGATCCGGGCCCGGGAGGCCTCCATGGCCTTCTGGATGATGGCCTTGGCCTCGCCTGGGTGGGCGTCGAACCAGTCGCTCAGTCTCTCGGTCATGACCCTCTGGACGAAGGTTTTGGCCTCGGAGTTGCCCAGCTTGGTCTTGGTCTGACCCTCGAACTGTGGATTGGTCAGCTTGACGGAGACCACGGCGGTCAGCCCCTCGCGTACGTCGTCGCCCGAGAGGTTGTCATCCTTGTCCTTGAGAATGTTCTTATCCCTGGCATAGCGGTTGATCATGCTGGTCAGGGCAGCACGGAACCCCTCTTCGTGGGTGCCGCCCTCGGTGGTCGCGATGGTGTTGGCGAAGGTGTGGACGGACTCCGAGTAGGCGGTAGTCCACTGCATGGCCACCTCGGCGGAGATGCCCAGCTTCAGATCCTCGGCTTCGAAGTCGATGACCTCGGCCTCCACAGGCGTGGCCTTCCTGACCTTGACCAGGTAGTCCACATAGTCCTTGATGCCGTTGGCGTACTGGTAGCTGACGGACTGGCCCTTCTGCTCCGGGGTCTGCTCCTCGCCCGCCACCTCGTCGCCGGCCTGGTCATTGGGGCGCAGGTCGGTCAAGGTGATCCTCAGGCCCTTGTTGAGGAAGGCCATCTGCTGGAAGCGGCTGCGCAAGGTCTCGAAGTCGTAGACCGTGGTCTCGAAGATTTTGGGGTCGGCCCAGAAAGTCACCGAGGTGCCGGTGCTCTCGTCCGGCCCCATGGCCTGGTCCTTGGATAGGGGAGCGGTGGGCTTTTGGTTGCGGAAGTTCTGATGCCAGTGGTAGCCCTGCCGGCGCACCTGGACGTCGATCCGGGTGGACAGGGCGTTGACCACGGAGATGCCCACGCCGTGCAGACCGCCCGAGACCGCGTAACCGCCACCACCGAACTTGCCGCCGGCATGCAGCTTGGTCATGACCACCTCGACGCCGCTCTTGCCCTCGCCTGGCACCTCGTCCACAGGAATGCCACGGCCATTGTCATCCACACGGATGCCGTTGTCGGGCAGGATGGTGACTTCAATATGGTCAGCGTACCCAGCCAGAGCCTCATCGACCGAGTTGTCGACGATCTCGTAGACCAGGTGATGCAGGCCCCTGGAGCCCGTCGAGCCGATGTACATGCCGGGACGGACGCGGACCGCCTCTAGCCCCTCCAGCACCTTCAGATCGCTGGCATCATAATGCTCGGGGGAGAGCGAGTCATCCAGCTGCGCGTCGTCCAGCTGATCCTGGCCCGTCATGCCATCATCCCGAGGCTTGTCCTCCTCATGCTCCCGGCCCTCTTGCGGGGTCCGGGACGGGTCAGTGTTGAGATCTGCCACGGATAGTCCTTTCTGCACCCCCATCGTCGGCCACTGACAACAAAGCAGCTTCCGTTCGTGGTCGAGCAGGGGATCGAGTCATGGTCACCAGGTTCCAAATCGTCCATAAAGGGGCCTTGGAAGCGTTTGACCCTATAACCTATAGATTACCAGCTCTAGGGGACTTTAGGCTTACAGAAAGCTGGGAAGACGGTATTCGCAGTTTATGGGTTCATCCATAGGTGTCGCGCACGCCTCGGCCAGGTGGATCGAACCGCGAACGGCGGAAACTGTAGTTGTGGGGGCCGGTCACCCGGATCTGCTTTACCGGCATGCCCAGCCGCTTGACAATAGTCGCTTGGAGCTGGGGGACCAGGTAGGTCAGCTGGGTGGCCCAGACCGTTGTCTGCGCCTGAATGATCAGCACGCCATCCCGGTAGGAGACCACTCTCGAATGGGCGGCGATACCGGGTCCCACCACACTGTCCCACTGGTTGCGCAGCCGGGCCACCTTCAGATGGCTGGTCCACCCGCTTCCGGCAGCCAGACTGGTAACCACGCCTCCCAGTTTGGCTGGGTCGCGGCCGGGCTTGCCGAATGCATACCACGCCTTACGGGAACTGTTCTCCCGCTGCTGACGAGTGGCCGCCCGTCGGGTGCAGCCCTCGAAGACCAGGGCCGGCAGTCGACGCTGGTCCAAGTGCAGGGTTTCAATTATGGGCGCCTTCATGACAGGTCGTTCCCCTCCGGCCCATCCGATATATCCGAGTCGTCTTGAGCTGTCCCCCTGGTTCGACGCAGATCCTGCATGGCACTGGCGATGGCCGGATCCTGGGCAGCCGGATCGGATGGCTGCACGGGCCTCAGCCGGGACACATCCACCAGCCTGGCGCCCTGCAAGGATGGGATGTCACTGTCGGCGGCCACAGTGATCAGCACCTGGTCCTGCTGACGGGCAAAGTCCAGAATCTGATCCCTGCGTCCTCGATCCAACTGGGCGAAGACATCATCCAGAATGACGATGGGCTCCAGAGAGCGACGGTCCTTGACCACCTGCAGCAGAGCCAGCCTCAGAGCCAGGGCCAGGGTCCACATCTCACCGTTGGAGGCGAACTCCCTGGCAGGCATGCCGTTGAGGGTAAAAGCCAGATCGTCGCGCTGGGGACCGATCAGATTGGTGCCCCGGGCCACTTCTCCCGGGTATATCCGCTGAAAGTGACGACTAACGGCCTCGGCGGCCTCGGGACCGGTCTGCCTGTCGGGTCCGATCTCCTCCAGAGAAGGGCGGTAGGTCAATCGAGCGTCCTGACCAGGTCCTGCCAGCCGACCATACAAATCGGTGAAGGGCTGGTCCAGGGCCTCTACCAGAGCCGCTCGTCGCCGGCTCAGATCCAGCCCGATGCGAATAAACTGCCCAGTCCAGATCTCAAGGCCGGACAGAGCGGCATCGCGCCCATCACCTGAGGCGTCATGGCCCGCCTGGGAGAGCTGCTTGAGCAGTGCAGCGCGCTGCCTGGCCACATGGCGAAAATCCTGCCGAACTTGGAAGTAGTCGGTATCAAGCTGGCTGCCGGCCTGGTCCAGCACGGCCCGCCTGGCTGCCGGCTCTCCTGAGACCATCAGCTGGTCCTCGGGGTTGAAAGTCACGCAGGGCACCCGGCCTACCAGGTCACGCTGATAGAGGGACGGCCCACCGTTGATTCTTCCACGGTTGGATCCCTTGGCGGCAATGGTCAGCTCATAGTCGGTGGCGGTACCGTCCTGCTTCACCCTGGCCCTGATGGTGGCCTTGGACTGTCCACGCTCTACCAGGGGCAGGGAAGATGAAGTCCTATGGCTGCCGCCGGCGGACAGGACCTCGATGGCCTCGACCAGGTTGGTCTTGCCCAGGCCGTTCCGTCCTTCGAGAATGGTCACCCCGGGCTCCAAATCGAGGACGCAATGCTCCCAGGAACGGAAGTGATCCAGAACCAGACGGGAGATGTGCATGGCGATTGTTCCTCGAACCTGCCCAGGTGTCAGTTGTTGAAGCGCATGGGCACAAGCAGGTAACGGTAGTCCATGGACTCTTCGGAATCCTGCTCCTGCTGGCCGTTGAACTCTACAGCCTTGACTGCCGAGGTCATCTTGATGCGGACAAAAGGCTCAGCAATGGCGCCCAACCCGTCGATCAGGTAGTTGGGATTGAAAGCCACTGTGATGTCCTCACCGTCCAGATCCGCCTGCAGAACTTCATGGGCCTGCGCTTCGTCAGCCGTGCCTGCGCTCAGGGTCACCTCGTTGCCGGAGAAAACCATACGGATTGGGGCATTGCGCTCGGCTACTAGGGCCACACGCTTGATGGCGTCGATCAGATCCTGCCGGGCGATGACAGCTTGGATGGGGTACTCGTCTGAAAAGAGACGATCTACTGCAGGGAATTCCCCGTCGATCAGCTGGGTAGTGGATATTTTGCCAGCGTTTTCCACGCCCATGATGGTGGGGTTGTCGGCTTCATAATCCATGGTCACGTTCTGGTGCTCGTCCAGGGAACGGGCGATGTCCCGCAGCAAAGAGCCGCGGATAAGCATGGAGGTGGAGAAGTTGGCATCGCGAGGAGTCCAAGTGAAGCTCGAACGGGAGAGCCTGAAACGGTCGGTGGCGGTCATGACCACCTTGTCCCCAGTGATCTCGGTTTTGACGCTGGTCAGCACCGGACGGCTCTCTTCCCGGGAAACAGCGACGATGGACTGGGAGATGGACTGAATGAAGGTCTCAGCATCCACCTGGCCCATGGGCTCAGGAACGGCAGGGAGGTCGGGGTATTCGCTGTCAGGCATCAGTTGCAGAGAAAAAGTGGATTTGCCCGAGGTAATGGTCATCTTGGATCCCTCGGTTGACAGGTAGGTCTTCTCTGATGGCAGGGATTTTGTGATGTCAGCCAGCAGTTTACCCAGTACCAAGGCTGTTCCGGATTCGTCGATGCCTGCCTCGATGTGGTTCCTCGCTGAAACCTCGTAATCGAAAACAGAGAGCTTCAATGTTCCGTCAGAGGCTTCCATCCTGATGCCTGCCAGGATCGGCGAAGCCGGCCGGGAGGGGATGATGCGGGTGGTCCATGCCACTGCATCCGAGAGTGCGGATGAATTCACTTCTACTTTCATGGGAGCCTTCTTGTCGATGAATGAACTGGATTCATTCTATCGAATAGGTCGGGTGATGTGGTTGGAGTGAGAGGTGTGCTTGAGTATGAAGGTGACTATTGCATAAATATACATTGAGTCATCGTAATAAGCTTGGTGGATGGTGTGGATAAGTTCTCAGATCCTTGCAATGCAGTGGATAGCCATCACTTAAGTGATGTGGATAAGTAGTGTAATTGGTGTGATTAAAAAGCCAAGTTATCCACAAGTCTGGAGTTCTGCTTAGTTGTCCACAAAAACATGTGATTTGTTCGCGGAAGATGCACCATTTATCCCCGGAAAATCAGTGGGTTGTTCCCAAGGTTTGCCCACATCCGGGGATAAGTAGGTGGATATCTTTTTCTGTCGATCCACAGTGGTGTCTGCGTGTCGTATCATTCCTGAGGCTGTTTGAGCCGGACGGTCAGCTCCATGACGTAGTTGTAAATCTCTCGTTTTTCCTGCATCTCATTGGAGATACGTGTATAGGCGTGCATGACTGTGGTGTGGTCGCGGCCGCCGAAGACCTCGCCGATATCTACCAAGGACATGCTGGTCATCTCCCGCGCCAGATACATGGCTATCTGTCGGGCTAGGGCGATGTTCTTGGTGCGCGTGCGGCCGACAATATCGTCAAAGGTCAGATGGAAGTATTTGGCCACCTGGGAGATGATGTCAGTGGGCTTGATCTCCACATCCGTAGAGAAGAAGTCTTGCAGAGTCTGTTCGGCCAGGGCTGTGGTGACCGGCTGATTGTTAAGGCTGGCCACGGCGGTGACACGGGTCAGGGCCCCCTCAAGCTCTCGGATGTTCTCGGTGAAGCGTTCCGCGATCAGATCCAGAACCTCGTTGGGAATGCTGACCCCGTTCATGGAGGCCATCATTCTGAGGATGGCCACCCGGGTCTCCCGGTCCGGAGGTTTGACATCCACAGTCAGACCCGAATCGAAACGCGAGATCAGTCGTGATTCGAAGCCTTTCAGATTCTTGGGGGCCACGTCCGAGGCGATGACGATGCGCTTGTTGGCGTCATGTAAGGCATTAAAGGTGTGGAAGAACTGGTCCAGGGTGGCTTCCTTGCCCCCCAGAAACTGGATATCATCGATAAGAAGCACATCCACCTGCCGATAGCGGCGGTTGAATTCCGCGATCTGGCCCGACCCTTGGGTGGAGTTTTGCAAGGCGTCGATGAATTCATTGGTGAATTCCTCCGAGTTGACGTATCGGACCTTGAGCGAAGGATCCTTGACCAGGGCATAGTTGCCAATGGCGTTGAGCAGGTGGGTCTTGCCCAGGCCTGAGCTGCCGTAGATACATAAAGGATTGAAATCCTGGCCTGACCCTTCGGCCACGGCCAAGGCTACGGTTCGCGCAAAGCGGTTGGAGTCGCCTGGGACGAAGGTATCAAAGGTGGCATTCTTGTTCAGGTGGGTCTGCGGGTCGCGCTCCACTCGGTTCTGGCTCATGGGGAAGCGGGGCACGGTGAAGGCGGGTCGGGATGCGGTCCTCTCTGCCTCGCTCTGCTGGTCGGCATCAGCGCCTGCCGTTGACCTCACAGCGGGGGAGGGCTCGGACAGTTCGGCCTGCATATCCAGGGTCATAGGCACATAGGTGCCCTCGTGGAAGTCATTGACGGAAACAATCGGGGACTTGGAGGTTCCAGCGTTCTCGGTCCGCCAGTCCGAGTGGGTCTCTGAGCCGGGCGATCGGTCGATGCCGGCCTGACGCTGGTAGTCGCTATAGGGATCCTGAGCAGGACCGGGAACCTGACGGAACTCGCCGCTGCCCGGGACAGAGCCAGCCATGGCGGACGCGCGTTGGTCATTCTGTTGATCGGCAGCTTTCTGCTTGGCCATTTGCTCTGGGTAGACGATTTTGATGGCCGGGAACATTTCCTGGTTGGTGACCAGCTGCAATGCATTGAGGAGCGGCTGGCTGAGCGGTCCCTGCACAGCCTCCTGAGTGGCCTTGGAGGAGACCCTGAGAACGATGGTGGTGCCGAAAACCGCCTCGGGGGTGATGTCCTCCAGCCAGCCCTTGTCTCTGGAGGTCAATGAGCTGCTGTAGCGGAGCACCTGCAGGACCGAATCCCAGATTCTCTTGGCCTGGGCAGCGGCATCCAGCGGATCCTGCGCCA
This sequence comes from Bifidobacterium sp. B4079, assembly GCF_026537385.1. Lineage (NCBI taxonomy): Bacteria > Bacillati > Actinomycetota > Actinomycetes > Bifidobacteriales > Bifidobacteriaceae > Bifidobacterium > Bifidobacterium sp. B4079. The sequence continues at coordinate 26,070 of NZ_JAFNMH010000006.1, forward strand.
TCAGTGTGCTCCTCTCTTCTCGACGACGAATTTCCCGGTCTTCCTGCTTCTCTCAGAGTAGACAGTAGCTCATTGTTACACCGACTTTGCGCGGTTATCCACAGGATAGCGTGTTGTATCTACGATGAATGTGAATAACAGTGATGTAATTTGTGGATAAGTAAGGAGGCCTATTCTCCTGCTATGACAGGGTTTGCACAGGGTATGGAGCGGTCCTCACCAGCTGGATGCCGGAAGCCTGTTTGACTCCGTCTCGGCTCATGTGTACCGTGATATAGCTTGACTCATAACGAGCCGTACTCGAGTATGTCTACACACGGGAGCAACGAATTATGAAGAGGACATTCCAGCCCAACAATCGCCGTCGTCACATGAAGCACGGATTCCGCGCTCGTATGCGCACCCGCTCCGGTCGTGCCCTGATCAACCGGCGCCGGGCCAAGGGCCGTCGGACCCTCTCTGCCTGAGTCGGATCCAATCCCTTTTCAGAAGGTGGAACGGCTGAGAAGCCACCGGGAGTTCACGGCGGTGCTCAGGCGACGCCATCGGGTCAGCAGCAGGGATCTGGTCATACATTATTCGATACCTGGATCTGACCGAACAGCGACCTTGCTGCCGGTGACATCGGCTGAGCGCGAAGGGCGGCATGACATCCTGCCTGCAGGCAGACGCCGCATGGGGCTCGCTGTATCCAAAAATGTGGGCAAGGCCGTGACTAGGAATAAGGTCAAACGCAGATTCAGGCAACTTGCCGGATCTAAGGAGGACCTGCTGCCATCCTCCTGTGATCTGGTCATGCGCGCCAAACCCAGCGCTGCCACAGCCACATACAAGCAGCTGGAGGAACAAGTCGACAGGCTTTTCCGTGACCTCATGCGCAAGACCGGGAAGACTGCCGGCGGCCTCGATGCACAGGGACAGTCAGAGCTGCAGCTTGCCGGGTCCAAGCGTCAACCCGTTCAACATGTGGAAGCCAGTGAAGGGTGCAGGGCATGAGTGGCCTGGCCTCCCGGGCTCTGCAGGGTGCAGTCCGCTGGTATCAGCGCCACATCTCACCCCTTTCGCCGCCGAGCTGTCGTTACTACCCGACCTGCTCCCAGTATGCTTTGACCGCTCTGAAGCGGTTCGGGGCCTTGCGTGGAACTATCCTGGCCGTTCTGCGGCTATTGCGTTGCACGCCATTCAACAACGGCGGAATCGATGACGTGCCCCAAAGATTTTCCATCTTCTATCGGTTCTCGTGGTCCACGGCCCATGAGGAGGCCCGGCTGACCCCCATGGCCCCAGACAAGGAGACGGCCTGATAATGTTCCAGAACAACGACACCTTCACTTTCGATACGGGCATATACGGCTTCTTCTACAAGATCCTGTATCCCATCGAGTGGCTCATGACCTACATCATGACCTACTGTCACAAGTTCCTGACCCTGATCGGGTTCCACAAGGGTCCCGGCGTGGCTTGGGCGCTTTCGGTAGTGATGCTGGTGCTGGTCGTCAACCTGTGCGTGCTGCCGCTCTTCATCAAGCAGTTGCGATCCATGCAAAAGATGCAGGCCCTGCAGCCCAAGCTGATGAAGATCCAGAACAAGTACCGCAACAAGAAGGATCCGGCGAGCCGAGAGGCCATGAGCCGGGAGACCATGAAGGTCTATCAGGATAACCATGCTAATCCCATGGGGTCCTGTCTGCCCGCACTGGTCCAAGGCCCGGTCTTCATGACAATGTTCTATGTGCTTTCGGCCGTGCCCTTCATCGCCCGGGGCAAGCGGGCACCCCTGGGGGCCTTCAATCGACAGGTGGCGCGAGAATTCGAGGAGACCACCTTCTTCGGGCTGCGGATTTCGGACAACTTCATGTCCGCCCATGGCGCGGGCCGCATAGTCATTGTGGTTTTCATCGTGCTTATGTGCCTGGCCATGTTCTACTCGCAGTTCCACAACGTCCGACGGAACATGCCCAGGTCGGCCATGCAGGGACAGCAGTACAAGATGCAGCAGATGATGGCCTTCATTTTCCCGGTCATGTATATTTTCTCGGGTATTTACTTCCCCTTCGCCGTGCTGATTTACTGGTTGACCAACAACCTTTGGAATCTGGGCCGAACCCTCTTCCAGGTCCACCATATGCCCACTCCCGGCTCGCCGGCTGCAGAGAGCAAGGAGGAGCGGGATCACCGCCATGAGAACGCTCGTCGCAAGCGCCAGGGGCTGCCCTCTTTGGAGGAGGAGCAACTGATGGAGGCCAAGCGGCTGGAGGAGGAAGCCCGCAACAACAAGAACGTCTCCCACCAGCGTTCTCAGCCCCACCGCAAGCGTCGCGGTCGTTGATCCGGCTATTGGCAGTAATGGCCGGCGCGGTGACCCAGCTTTCGGTCGGGCGGATACTGGAGTAGTCTGCAATCATCACGTCCGTGTATCCTCAATACTGGACACTCGATTGGTGACCAGGAATCCAGTGGGTCTGAGGTTATGAATCGGATGTAAACGCGTGTAAGGAGAGCATAGATGTCTCAGTCTCTGGACCAGGGAAAGACCATTGAGCAACTCAATGAGGAAGCGGATGTCGCCGCCGACTATCTGGAGGGGTTGCTGGACATCGTCGATTATGAGGGCGATATTGAGATGGGGGTGCGCAACCACCGTCCGACCGTGCAGATTGTGGCTGACGACGATACGGACATCAAACATCTGATCGGCAAGGATGGCGAGGTGGTTGATGCTCTTCAACAGCTGACACGGCTGGCCGTGCAGCAGAAGATAGGGGAGCGCTCCCATCTGATTGTGGATGTGGACGGCTTCCTAAGGCGCAAGCGCGAACATCTTCGCGAGCAGGCTCTGGATGTGATTGACGAGGTCCGTGAGACTGGCGATCCCGTGAATATGAAGCCTATGAACTCTTTCGAGCGCAAGATCGTCCATGACATGGTTCGTGAGGAGGGGCTGAAGTCACGTTCCCACGGCGAGGAACCCCATCGTTATGTCACCGTCTACCTGAGGGTCAAGAGCGAAGACGAGGACCTGTCTGACGATATTGAGGGTGAGCCAGTCGGGTATGATGCCCCGCTGGATGCAGATGAAACTGATCAGGTCGTTGATTCGGCTGACTACGCGGCTGATGACGATCCTGATGGTGCCCACAGGGAGTGATCGCAGAGCCATGTGGGGCCACGGGCCAATGAAGCATTGTATGACGTCGTCCTTTTAGATTGGTTCACTGCTTGGCGCGGTCGTACTGCCTAAGTCTCTTGTGCGCTATCTGCCAGGGTTGTGCTATTTGGCAGGTACGTAGTGCTGTCTGGCTCATGATGGCGGCTAGTCTGCCTCGATGCTTAATCGGAATGCCCTTGTTGGTGACCCTCTATTAGAGACTGCACCTATGCTGTTTCGATAGGATACTGATATATATGACTCTCAATGTCCTTTTGCGGTTGAGAACAATACTTTGATAGCAGTCCTAGGAATCTAATGGTTTTTCGGTTCTGGCAGAGTGAAATCTAGCTGTACGAGACAGTATGACGCTGTCGCGGTCTGTGGCTGTAATTGACTGGGCATCGAATATGAATGTGAGGAGTCGAAATGGCTGTTGTGGATGATGAGCTGAACGATAGTCCCATATTGAGCCAGGTGCTTGGTGATGCTCTGGTACCCATGCAGCGTTTTCATGACAAGCTCTTACGCGAGGGCGTGGAGAGGGGGATCATTGGCCCTCGCGATGAAGACATTATTTGGGAGCGGCACATTCTCAATTCAGCTGCTATTGTGCCTTTTGTTCGAGACCGATTGACCACTGACAGTCCCACGGCAACGGTGGCGGATATAGGCTCCGGCGGAGGCTTTCCTGGTATTGTACTGGCAGCTTGCCTTCCGCAGTGCAAGGTTGTTCTAGTCGAGCCAATGGAGCGGCGTGTAATCTGGCTGCAGGAAGTTGTTGATGAGCTGCACCTGGCTAATGCGGTTGTGCTTCGCAAGCGTGCAGAGAACCTGGTCCCGAAATCACTCCATGCGTCAACGCGGCATAACAAAAAAAGTTCACAGGGCCGGCGTCGCGTTGGTCGCCGAAATGCAGAACAGTCTGTTTCTGCTTCCGGCCACGGTTCTTCAACTTTTGCTGCTGCCAGAAATGATGACAATCAACAAGATCTAGATGTAAATAGCCATGACTCCCCGCTTGTGACGGGTGGAGCAGGTCTAGCATACATCGACTCTAATCCTTCAGTTCCACAGGCCTTCGATGTTGTGACATGCCGAGCTGTAGCCCCCATGACTAAGCTCGCTGGTTGGACCCTGCCTCTTTTGAAATCGGGAGGTCAGCTTATTGCACTTAAGGGTCGTTCGGCACAGGGCGAGCTTGATAAGGCTGCTAAAGCGATAAAAAAATATTATGGACAGAATCCACGGGTTTGTCAAGCTTTGGTTGCGCCCGGCCTTGAAGATACCCATGTGATTCTTGTGGACAAACACTGAAGTACGATATCAGAATGAAATTTATGAATGATTTTGTGTCCGAGGACTGGTTTAGAAGTGAGGTAAGAATGAACTCGATCGAATAATAGATTATTCTTCTCTAACATAGAGCCTTGTGGAATGACGGATTGGAAATTGACCGACTATGTCATAGTCATAGTAGATTTAGTCTGGTCTCCAGACAGCAGCTTGGCTGATGTTTAATCACAATGAACGAGAGAGCTTGTTTAAGAGTGAAGTCAGCACGCTGGTGGAAATATATTGCCTGCTTTGAATGTGTTTTCAGACCGAATTATTCGAAGTTTTGACCTCCTGGTTTGAAACGATGTTACGCACAATAGGTAGTACAACATCTATTTAGTTATATATATATATTTGAAATATAGATGTTCTATTTCTTGAATATCCTGCATATCATAGTGTCCCTTTTAGTTCGGCAGCAGGTATTATTCCATCCTGGTCTTATACTCTAATCATTGTTGATTAGATTGTATGAAGGTCAATCCCGGAAATCGACATACCGTTGTCTTTTTGATGCCTTATCAAGACTCTCTCGGAATATCATTCTTTCATTGTTCAGTGATTTTATAAATTTACCTGTTCAGTGGACTAAACAGCTGTGGTCATGCTCATCTTTTTGTAACCAACCCATATCCTTGTTTCTTTTACATTAGGGGAGTCTATTGTGTCTCCATACCTGTGGTGATCTTTGCGGTCCCTCCCTAATCTTCATAGAGTGTTATGTCTGCACATGCATACGTACGAGGATTGCAAGGCCCCCGATTCGTCGGTTCAGAAGAGGTCTCCGAATTGGTCATCGACGTCGAATATTCCTATGATGTCATGGTTTGAGGACGATCAAATTGAGCAACACGAGACCTATCACCGGTGACAGATGTGCCCTCTAAGGTATGTTTCACGTGAAACAATATACAATTAACATCTGTTCTGCAATACTTCCGATAAACAATCCTCTATCAACTACTAGCGTGGTTGATCCAAATGACTTGGAGGACAATTGAAGGTAACTATACGAGAGTGATTGTGTTTTCCGAGAATGCTCATTCGCGCCTACTAGATTTTGTAGCGTCTCAGCGCATCAATGTATACAGTAGTGCCACTGCAAATGGGTGATTGTTAGGGGGAGATTTGTTGTGATGTTTCACGTGAAACAATCAACTCACATTGCGACAATATAGATCTAGGTTATTAGAGTTTAGAATATAGTGAAAGAGTATCGCAATACATTTTATATCTTTATAAAAAACATGCCCTCTTTATTAAATATAGATCCTTCAAACATAATCATCCGAAGCAAAATATAATATTGATCGATAAGCAGGTACATATTGCCTGACGAAAACAAAAAAGTATACATAAAATTACACATTTGCTACTTACTACTGGATCCGGCAGTGGTTAATGCTCGCAGGCGTGGCTTTGAAAAAAATAACAGGAAAGCTATCTTACATTACTGTGTAAGCCACAATCGGCAGGGCTTCTATTGTTTCCGAGCAATATAGATGTTTCACGTGAAACATTCTTCTGCTGTTTGTTGTATATGGCTTGTCATTCGTAGGCTTAATTGAAGGGCTTCAGTGGTATTTATGATGGCCATCCAATAAGTGAGAGATCATTGATTATTGCCATGAATAGTACCGCTTAATTGAGTTGCGTAGTTGATTTACGGATTTGCTCCTTGTGGGTTATGCACAATTTGAGTCTAATGATTGACTTATCCACATTATCATTTGTAGACGATGGCATGAAATGAAAAGCGACAGAATTGTCAATGATTACAAGGCCAAACAAATAAAATAAGGCGGTGGTCAAACACATAAATGGAGATAAAGCTATCCACACTTATCCACAGTTATGAACAGTAGCTGTGTATAACTGGCGGCCGTTCTGACATGTCCAACGAGGACGGGAAAATTGAATGGTTATCAAAAGGAGGAAGGTTCGTGACCACATCGAAGAAGGTGAAACCCGTTTCGAGAAATACCCTGGAAGTCGGTGAGCAACCCACGCCGAACACTTCAGGTATGGAGACGGCGACGGATATTCTGAATCGAATATTCGCCGACGGGACCGGTTCGGTGTCCGGAGCGGAGATGGCAGATTTATCCGCACGCTATCAGGCCTTACGCCAGGCTCAATTCCCTCACCCGTCAAAAACTCGCTTCATTGCTGTAGCGAATCAAAAAGGCGGGGTAGGGAAAACCACTACCACTGTCAATTTGTCATGTGCATTTGCTGAATTTGACCAACGTGTGCTGGTTATCGATATGGATCCACAAGGCAACGCATCTACTGCCTTGGGTGTGACTCATGAGTCAGGGACGCCGTCAACATATGATGTGCTTGAGGGGCGTCTTGGAATCGACGACGTTAAGGTGGTTTCGCCGGAATTCCCCAATTTAGAGGTTGTGCCTTCCTCTATTGATCTAAGCGGCGCTGAGCTGGAAGTCGCGGATATGCCCAACCGCAATCAGCTAATGAAAAAGGCAGTTGCCGACTATCTTAAAGTCTGCCGTCAGCATTATGACTATGTTCTCGTTGATTGCCCACCTAGTCTGGGGCTGCTGGTCCTGAATGCCATGTGTTCTGTCAATGAGGTATTGATTCCAGTGCAAGCTGAATACTATGCTCTTGAAGGACTGCAACAATTGCTGCATACCATAGGACTCGTTCAGCAAAGCTATAATCCTTATCTCGTAATCTCGACCATGTTGTTGACTATGTACGACAGGCGGACACTTCTCAGCAAAGAAGTATTCGATCAGGTCAAGGAGCACTATCCAGAAATAGTGTTAAATACGACTATCCCGCGTTCAGTCAAAATCTCTGAAGCCCCCAGCTTCCGGCAAAGCGTTGTCACCTACGACCCTAAAGGAGCAGGCGCTATCGCTTATGAAGAGGCAGCGTTAGAAATCGCCCAGAGGTCCGAGCAGGTTCTGGGACATATTGCCAATAGAAGACAGGGGGAGTGAGGACATGACAAGCCATTCACGGTTGGGCAAGGGCTTGGGGGCTCTATTCCCCGCCCTGCCAGGCGAAGATGACGAAACCAGCGTTGACAAAAATGGGCAACAAGATAACAGAGTACTGGATTCAGGCAACAAGCAGTCTACTCTTCAAGGCTCGCTTACTGGATCGGACGAACAACAACACTTAGAGACCAACGCCTCGGAAAAAGACAGAGCCAAGAAAGAACGCAATACTACGGATTCGGGTCGTGTGAGTTCTCAACAAGCGGCTTCGACAAATTCTTATAAGAGCGGTCGTAAACGCTCCAAGGCGGGACAAAAGCGTGTCAGCATTTCTGAATCTCCCAACGAGAATGTTTCACGTGAAACATTCACTTCGAAGAGGACTGCTAAGCGTCGTTCTGTTCCGCCCATCAGCAGCCTGGAACACCCAAGTGATCTATTCTTTGGACCTACGACGACAAATGTTTCACGTGAAACATCGCCCATAACAAAATCGAGTGAGGCTGTCGACAATCGGACAAATAAGACTCGGCAAAGCACTAGCCGCGCAGGTGCTGTTGGCAGTGGTAGCGGGCTTAGTAAGACGGAGGGCAATAGCCAAGAACAGTTAAAACCCGTCCAAGGTGGGTACTTGGCCGAGGTGCGTGTGGACGATATTAGGCCCAACGCTCAGCAACCAAGGCAAATCTTCGATGAAGACGAATTGTTGGAACTGTCCCGTTCCATCAAGGAAGTTGGTGTATTGCAGCCCATAGTGGTGCGAAGATCAACACTTGCAGACAGTCCAAGAACAATCGAGGATAAAACATCCTCAGTTGACAGCGCGGAAAACAAATTCAAGGTATTTGGCGCTAGGACCGGTGAAGAACAATCGAGCCAGCTTTTAAACCAGAGAGTGGCTAACCTGAGGCAAACAACCCATTATGAAATCATAATGGGTGAGCGCCGTTGGCGAGCTTCTCGGTTGGCTGGCCTTGACACCATACCAGCAATTGTGAAGACAACGAGCGATGACACCATGTTGCGAGATGCCTTGCTCGAGAATCTGCATAGAGTGGCTCTTAATCCTTTGGAGGAAGCAGCCGCTTACCAGCAAATGATAGATGAGTTTGGTTTGACTCAGGATGGTTTGTCTAAGTCAATCTCTAAGTCGAGACCTCAAATAACCAACACGCTTCGATTGTTGAAGTTGCCCCCAAGTGTACAGAAAAAGGTTAGCTCAGGTGTATTGTCAGCTGGGCATGCCCGCGCCTTGCTCACTTTGCCGGATGAAAAGTCCATGGCTGCCTTGGCAGACAAGATTATTGCTGAAGGTTTGTCGGTAAGATCTACCGAGGAACTCGTCGCGTTGCAAACTGGGCAAGGGAAGAAGAAAGCAAAAAGGCCTAGGGTAAATGCTTGGGCGGATAGTCCTGTCCGCCAGGATCTGGAAAGTCACTTTGACACCAAGGTGGCTATTAAGGGCACTAAAAAGCATGGAAAAATAGAAATCGTATTTTCTTCGCCTGAAGACATGGACCGCATCGTGGCTATTCTCTTGGAGAAGAATCAATCTGCAAGTAATGACAGTCATTCGGGCGACGAAGGCTGGGTTTGATCCCATACATTGGACCCCATTCTTGAAAATGCGATTGTAAGCGTTGCTCAACTAAACACCTTCGTTAAAGTAAGCGATTGCTTCAAGCTCAGTCTTGTTTTGTCTGGGCTGATAAGCAATCGCTGTTTTTGCCTTGGTCTTGGAACGATTCGGCAGTTATGAGCATTTACCGTCCAAAGAACTCAGATGCCTGTGCTGAAAGATTGTGTGAAATCTACATATTGCTGGCAGGCTATGGAGTGCGACAACCTGCTGAAGGATTGGCCTGATTATTGTGCCAGGTAACTACTTCTGGGTGGATCGGTATCTCAAATGCTTGGTATCTCAAATGCCTAGCTGTCAATAAACGGATGAATATGTTCAATGGTGAGATATGCAGTGAATCGTTGACTGATTAGCTGGTTGGGCATTATCGGATCGTTGCTTAGGTATGTGTGAGTTGGTTAGTTGAGTCCTTCTAGCTTATATGCGGCTTGTGAGGGAGGATGGTTCTTGTCCAACAAGGAGCGGACAACCCTCAGCAGGCGAGGTTTGTAGGGTTCCCAATGTGGCAATGAGGAAGGGGGGGGCGGTTGTGGGATATCGCCTCAACGGAGAGCGTCTTTTATGTTGGCGAGGACCGATTAGAGCAGCATTAGAATTTGTCGTTTTCCTGTTGAAAATAGTGTCCGGTCGCGGTCGATGGAGAGCTAAAGGAGACTAAGTGAACAGCTGCGCATAATCGATAAACGAAGTGCCTAGCAATCGTAAACTGCCAGGCACGTAAATTCTTGTTTGCGGGGGGGATGAAGGGGGGCATCAAGCCTTATTGGTTATCCAAACTCGTAAGATACTCCTGAGCATCTAAAGCAGCACGGCAGCCCATGCCAGCAGCGGAGATGGCCTGACGATAAATCTTGTCGGTGACATCACCAGCGGCAAAGACTCCAGGTACAGAAGTCTTCGTTGATCCACCCTCGACCAGGATATAGCCGTCCTGATCCAGGTCAACTTGGCCATTAAGAAAAGCGGTCTGAGGAGTGAATCCTATGGCGACGAAGACTCCATTAGCCGGAATAGTGGACTGCCTGCCTGTGGCTGTATTGCGGACGTCCAAAGAGGTTACGCCGCTATCGTTGCCGTTGATCCGCGTGACGACCGAATCGAGAAGGAAGCTGATTTTGTCATTGGCCTTGGCACGGTCCACCATGATTTTTGAAGCGCGGAAGCCTTGGCGGCGATGGATCAGTGTGACAGAAGAGCCGAAACGGGTCAGGAAGTCCGCGTCGCCCATGGCGGAGTCGCCTCCTCCAACGACTACAATCGGCTTGTCTTTGAAGAAGAACCCGTCGCATGTGGCGCAGTAGGATACCCCTCGTCCTGAGAACTCGCGCTCTCCAGGAACATCCAATTTACGATATTGCGAACCAGTAGTGATGACGACGGCTCGAGCTTGGTATTCCTGGCCGCTATCGGTGGTGATCCGCTTGACGTCTCCGTTTAAGTCAACTGAGACGACATCATCGTATTCGATCTGAGCACCGAAATGTTCGGCCTGATCGCGCATCTGATCCATAAGATCGGGACCGAGTACTGCTTTAGGGAATCCTGGGAAGTTCTCTACTTCCGTCGTGTTCATAAGCTGACCGCCGGGCGTCAGGGCTCCTGCAATAACGAGTGGAGCGTATCCAGCTCTGCCAAGATAAATGGCGGCGGTGTAACCTGCGGGTCCGGACCCTATAACAACGGCATCATGAACAGTTTGCTTCATAACGCTACTGTATCTATTCAGGATGACCGGATCGCACGCGTTGGGCGAAAAGGGAGCTTCTTATCTCACAGTCAGCTCAGTTCTGGCAGAGGCAGGCTATTCTTAAACCATGGAGAAAACCGTGATAGTAGCCATCGTAACCAATCTTGGGACGATTCTGGTGCTCATCTGGTTTATGCTCCGTGTCGATCGGTTGTTGCGGAGGCATCCCAGCCAGCAAACAGATGATAAGAGTGAGGATGATAGCTGGCATAGCTGGCGTTTTTGGAATCCTCCCAGCTCTAATGACAATAAAGGTGAGTTGGACGCCGATTCTCCGATAACAGACAAAAGCCTTGAGGCTAATGAAGATATGGCTGCTAAGACTATCGACCGGCATGCGCCCCCAACTCAGGAGGGGGCTGATGAAAGTTCTTCGCATGCGTCAGACAAGGGCGAGGAAGCATCAGAGACAAGTAAAGCATATTGAGCCAAGACTCAGACAGTTCAGTCATGATGGGGCGCGGTTTCAATTGCTGGTTCGGTCTTACGAAAGTATGGCCTTTCAATAAGGACAGATGCGCTCAGATATGTGTATGTGTGTGTCTTCTGATTTGCGGGGATTTAGTGTCCTTATCTAAGGGCTTTTATTTTTGGGCTTTGCAGCGGGCGCTTGGGATCAAAACCGCCTGAGCAATACGACCAGATGGTTTAATCCTGATAGGAAGATCGTGCTCTCAAGGATGAGGATGAACGAATTGGGACGAATGAACTGATGCAGCAATGTCGGTGACAGAAAGGCAATCTACTAGTGTGGACTCAGCTCTCGCTCGAAGTTCCCGATGGCTAAGTAGAGAGGGTCCAATTTTTGAAGGCACAAAAGCGGCGATTCCCATATACCTATATATGTAGTCACGTCCGCTTGACAAATACCTAGGTAAAGCATCCTGCGCTGATTGATGCAGAACTCATGGTGCTTACGATTCTATGAAGGTTGTATTCATTTTTGAAGGTTGTATTCATTTTCATGAGCAGGAATCGCTGTCAATCATAGGCGCTGTACCGTGTGGGACCCTCGTTGGAGTCGATGAAGTAAGTTGATCACCCCAGAATGCTTCACGTGAAACATTTGATATCGACCACGATTGCGTGCCTGGGTATGGAGCGATACGGCAGCCTATTGTGAGTTGAGTCCTGGAGAGTGACCAGCCTCCGGCATTGGCAATTTATCAGATTGCAATGCCTCTGCAAGTTAGCCTTGTCGACAATATAAAACCGGGGCTTGATTGAACATATCATTGAATCAATCCTGGCTTTGGCTGAGCAGCGTAGGCGAAGTGGGAAGTAAAGGTGGAGTGGAGCGTAAAGAGGAAGCGGGGAGTCGAGCTTACGCATGGAGGGAGGGAAATAACCGACGATGTGTAGTGGATGATGAACAACTGACATTTTATGCCAGAGAAGAATGATGATGAGAATAATGAGCACAGAACAGGGCATTGTGTCAAACGGTTACAAACTGTTGGTCCATACTGTGCCAAGCTGCTAGTGCGTATGTGTGTAAAGCACCTGTCTTGCGTACCATCTGTTCTGTTCGTATTTGCAATCTACGTACATTTCAAGTCCGCATGACGCATATTGTGCGAATAGCACATATACATCACGCAGACCTTGCTTAGGATAACTGAACACTGGGCAGAACGGGATAGTTTTGTTGTTTCAGTCGGTCCGCTTTTGATTCAAAACTGATTGAACCAATGCTGTGTATAGCTCTGGCAGGTTGTAGCCGGCAGCCAAGGCTGATTGCGGCAGAAGCGAGGTGTCCGTCATGCCGGGCGCCACGTTGGACTCCAGGAATTGCGGCTGTCCTTGGGCATCAACAATGAAGTCGGTGCGTGAGATATCACGGAGCCCCAAAGCCCGGTGGGCGGTCAGCGCGGCATCGCTTACAGCCTGTGTGGTCTTAGCATCCAGTCGGGCTGGAGCATAGAACTCCGTCGGGCCAGGTGTGGAACGAGCCTCGAAGTCGTAAGTGCCTGAGGGAGTCCAGATTTCGAGCGGTGGCAGAATCAGGGGGTGTCCGTCAAATTCGAGGATGGACACGGAGACTTCGGTGCCTGTGACGGCCTGTTCGATCAGGGCCACATCACCGTAGGCGAAGCAGTTGATCAACGCCTGAGTGAGCTGGTTCTGTTCGGTCACCATGGTGCAACCCATGGCTGAGCCGCCCATGGTGGGTTTGATGAAGAGTGGGAGTCCCAGCGAACCTAGAAGCATGTCGATAACGGGTTCGACTCCCAGCTCGCGGAACATGGACTCGGGCAAGGTCACGGAATGCGGAGTGCACAATCCGGCCATGCGGGCAACGTTCTTGGCGATGGGCTTGCTCCAGGCGGTCCGGGAGGCCTTGGCCCGGGATCCAATGTAAGGCAATCCAGCCATCTCCAAGACATCACGAATCGAACCATCTTCGCCGTTGGCGCCGTGCAGCAGGGGCCAGACCAGATCAGGGCGAGTCTTCTCGTCAGTCAGGTAGGGCAGAAGCGAGCCATCCATGTCGTGGACATGGACCGTCCATCCGGCCTCCTCCAGGAATCCTTGGACTCGATGCCCCGAGCTGATGGAGACATCGCGCTCATGGCTGAGGCCGCCGCAGATAATCAAAAGGGACTTATCGGCACGCTTGGTGGCCTTGCTCGCTAGGGAGAGGACATCGTCCATGGTGAACGGCGTGGCCTCATGGGTGGAGCGATGCGAGGTCCGCCTGGCTCCTTTGGCCACTTCGTCGGCAGCCGTGGCCGCGGTGATGTCCGGGCTGACGACCGTGGTCCTCGTCGTGCTCGCGGTTTGCTTGGCCTTGCCGGTTGCCAGTGTTTTGCTGCTGGCCTGCTGCCGAGGCTTCTTGCTGTGCTTGGCTGCCATGATTCAGCCCCTTTCCTTGCTGCTGTCAGGCTCGAACAGCCGGACGGTGGCGAGTTCGTTCTCGATGACCGTGGACAATCTTCGTATTCCCTCTCGAATCCGATCGGGAGTGGGGTAGCAGAAGGACAGGCGCATATGATTCGCACCCTCCCCGTTATTGTAGAAGGCTGTGCCTGACACGTAAGCCACCTTGGCGGTGATCGCCCTGGGCAGCATTTCCTTGGCGTTGAGCCCCTGAGGTATCTGCAGCCAGATGTAGAAGCCGCCCTTGGGCTTCAGCCACGAACAGTAGGGCAGATATTCCTTCAAGGCCTCGTCCATGGCATCGCAGCGTTCCTTGTACATTCCCCGGTAATCGTTGATCTGCGATTTCCAGTCGAAGTTATCCAGGTAGGTGGTGATGGTCATCTGGCTCATGTTGGAAGGACAAAGAATGGCTGACTCGTTGGCCAGAACCAGCTTCTGCCGGATGCCGGGAGGCGCAACCATCCAGGCCACGCGCATGCCCGGGGCGATGATTTTGGAGAAGCTGCTCAGGTAGACAATGCCGCTGGAGTCGTAAGAACGCAGGGCCGGATAGGTCTGTCCGTCGAAGGCCAGCAATCCATAAGGATTGTCCTCGACGATAAGCACATGGTATTTTCTGGCGATCTCAATGACACGTGGCCGCCGCTCCACGCTCATGGTGGCGCCGGCAGGATTGTGGAAGTTGGGCACAGTGTAGAGGAACTTGACCGATTTGCCCTGGCGGCGCTGCTCCAGGATGGTCTCCTCCAGAGCTTCGGGGATCAGTCCGTCTCCGTCCATGGCTACGTTGACCACATCGACCTGGAAGGATTGGAAGACGCCCAGAGCACCCACATAGTTGGGGGCTTCGGCAAGCACCACATCGCCGGGGTCGCACATGATCCTGGTAATCAGGTCCAGTCCCGACTGGGAACCGTTGACGATGACCACATCATCCGGCTGGACGTCCTTGATGCCTTCCAGCTCCATGATGGGCAGCACGTCTTCACGCAGGTGGGGATCGCCCTGTGCCGACCCGTACTGCCAGGCCACCTGGCCCTTGCTCCGCAGCATATCGCTAAGCTGGTCAGCCAACTTATCGAAGGGCATCCGGCCCAGGTAGGGCATGCCTCCGGCCAGGGAGACCACCTCGGGCCGATTGGCCACGGCGAAGAGGGCACGAATCTCGGATGCGCGCATCTGCTCGGCTCGTGTTGCATAGGAGCTGTACCAAGGATCGTTCTTGATGACCTTGGATGCGATATTGGGATCATCCGCCATAACTGACTTCCGCCTTCCTGCCGCCGTTGTCTAAGGAAACTGTATTACCTGCGGGCGCTATGCTGGACGAAAAAATCAACACATTACCATTTCGGTACACCCATAGTATCGGCATGCAAATGGGTGGGCAGTCGTACATGGCTGATGGGGGCCATGGGGCTTGCGGGCAATTGCGTTCGACAGCTGGTGTGGGCGACGTCGGGATGGTTCGGTTTTGTTGCTGTCGACCCACAGTCATGCTCAGAAGGCCTGAACAGAAGTGAAGCGCAGCCTGCCTCCCGGCATACCGTCCATGGGTACCCAGACAACCAGGTCCTGAGTCGTCACCGGCTCGCGCAAGGAGACCTGGGTGGTTCCCGAGGCATCGAAGCTGAAGTCGGCTAGCGGCTGTCCCTGGTTGGGCTGAGCCGCCGTGGAATTCGCATAGACCTGGGCATGGCCACCGCTCTGAGGCGCGACGATAGTCAGGCGAGAGACCTCTTCCGGCTGGGTCAGGTGCATATACCATCCATAGCCCTGCAGGCCGGCAGGCTTGTTAAGGAAGAGCTGGCGACTGGTCTGATAGGCCGTGGTGTTCTTGGGCTTGGGCGGATCGGGGACCTTACCGGCCTCCTTGTCAGCGTGGCTGACCTTGCCGGCATCGGCATCGGCCTGAGCCTGACCGTTGCCATTGTTTGAGGGAGTTGCTTCCTCGTCCTCATTGGTCTTGCCTGGGAAGGGCACGTTGGACATGACCGGCCAGCCGCCCTCACTTTTGCCGACCCTGGATCGGGATCCGGTAATGGTCGAGAGGGCCCAGACCAGGGCCACCACAACGATTACAACCGCTATGGCGATGACCACTGAGCGAGTTGTGAAGCGGCCGAACAGATGGGTGTCAGCCATATCGGCCTCATCGCCCAGATCCTTATCCTGTTCATCGTCGGGAAGTACCGAGTAAGCCACCGGCACGGGCATGGAGTGGATTTCAGGTGTGAAGCTGGGGGGCAGCGGCTCCATGACTGTAGTTTCCTGCTCCTCCTGATGGGAATCATGGTTCTTTAGGGACCGGTTCGCTTGGCCAGGTGCCTTGGTCTTGTGAGAAGCAGCTGGGGAAGAGGGGTGTTCATTCCGGGCTGCAGATTCTCCTGTGACAAGAGGTTCAGCGGCCGCAGCTCCTGTACGGCGCGCATGCGGATCGACGTCACCATGTGGAGTGGTCGGGTTGGAGGTTGCCTTGGTGGCCTGACTGCTGCTGTCCGCCGCATCCTCCTCCCCACCGCCGGACTTGTGGAAGTCCCACTGGGAGAAGCCTCGCTCCACGGGATTGTTGGCAGTCACGCCGTTGCCGCTGAGAGCCTCGGACGGTTTACGCTGACTGTCTTTGACGGTCGGCATCCGTCCGGTCACAGCTTTGGACTCTTCCTCGATCATGGTTGCGGGCTTGGCCGCTGTCGCCCTGAGTGCGCTCACATCCATGGCCGCGGTCTTGCGGGAGGAGCTGTTCAGCGAACGCAGTCGCTGGCGCTCGTCAAAGAGCGAGAAAAGGTCGGTATCCGTATCTTCCGGATTGAGCATTTCGATCTCGCTGCGGCCGGGGAAGAGCAGTTGGTTGGTCTTCCAGTGCGGCTCATGGTGGGATACGGTCTGCACGGCAGGCAGGGCCGAAGAGGTCAGCCCCTCGGGAAGCGGGAGTACGTTCTTGGGGTCCACGGGGCGCAGGGCGACGGACTCGATGGAGGCACGGCCGTCCAGCTCGGGCCAGATCAGATCGCTGTCGGTCAGCTCCTCAGGCGGAACCCAGGGGCTGAGCAGGGCCGAGAGCTCCGCCAGGGTGACCAGTGGAACCGGCACGGCTCCCTGCTCGTTCGCCAGGCCCAGTCCACGCATACAGATGATTTTGAACTCTTCCGGGGTCTGTTTGGGCAGCTCCTGCAGACTGGGCTGCCGTCCGTCCTGGTCGGGTCGGCGCGTCAGTATGGCATAGAGCACGCCTGCCAGCTCTCGTATGGCATACTCCTCGTCTGTCAATCCCGTCTCAGTCGAGACTGACCGGTGCTCGAGCATGGGCGATATAGGTGCATCTGCCAGGGTGATCGAGGCGGGTGCCAGCCTGATGGTGCTCGTGGAGACCGCATAGTCGACCATGCCGGCGGCATGCAGAGTACGCATGGCCTCGGTGGCCTCTCCCATGATGGTGCCGATGGCCCGGTCGCTGAGCGTTCCCCCGGCGGGTCCATGCATGTAATCCCTCAGGGACATGCCGGCATCGGGGGCGGTGACGATCAGGGAGACCTTGTCACGAGTGTGCAGCTGGTAGACCGGGGTGAAGCGGCGATCCTTGCTCAGCGCCAGGCTGGAGGCGTTGACGTTGATTCGGTCCATGCAGGTGGAATCCCCGGCGATGAAGAGCTGGCAGTCCCTGTCCAGGACCCTGTCCTTGGCCCGCCAGGCGCTCAGACCGTTCGCGCGGCGGAGCAGGGTGACCAGGGTATATCTGCCGAGGATGGTGTCTCCGATATGCGCGTTCATGGCTGCCGAGCTCTCATCAGAAGTGGGGCGCCGCCTGTAGTCGGCGACACCGTGGTGGACCTTGCTGTTCCTAGGTACAATCCTAACGGGTTGCGGAGTCGGGGGAGCCGGTGGAGGTCCAGCCATCGCGGATTCTCCATCAGCGTCGGGCTCACGGGCCTCCTCGAAGTTCTCCAGTGCTGCATCCATGCCGGGCAGAGCGGAATCAGGAGAGGAGGAGTGCACCACCCTGACCGAGCGGTCGGCCAGCCGGGAGGGCCGCTCCTGCAGCGCGTCCAGGCTGCGGACTGGGTGCCGGGCTGTCCTGCCCAGCCGACGGGCCAGATCGACCAAGAGCTGGATGAATTCCTCAGTGCGCAGGGCTACCAGGGTCACGACATAGATGACCGCCGTCAGCAGGGTGATGACCACACAGATGAAGAGCGCCTGCACCCAGCTCATGTGACCCTGCCGGCCCTGAATCCAGGCGCCGACCAGATGAGTGACCGGGGTCTTGACCGTCAGGGCGGCTGCCAGAGCCAATCCAGCAGCCAGAAAAGCCTTGGCGTAGGTGATAAGAATCCTCCGCTCGTCCAGATTCCCCTGGAAGGGGCTGCGCAGCATGTGAGCCAGGACAGGGAAGCTGAGGAGGCTGCTCAGGGACAGGCTCAGCCCTACCATCGCCGCCCAGTAACGGGGTGGCAACAAGCGTATGGATACCAAAACCAGTGCTACCTGGATGGCGTTGGAGACGGCCGCGAAGATGAAAGGATGCCGGCCGTCCTCGAAGGCGTAGAAGGTGCGCTGAATGAGCAGGAAGGCGCTCGTGGGAACCAGCCCGAGGGACAGGGTTATCAGCGGTCCTGAGATAAGGACAGACTCGTGGACGCTTACTGAGGGCAGCAGGGCTCGGGTGATGGGCACTGGGATGGCCAGCAGGACTGCGGCGAAGAAGAACATGACCAGTCCCACATTGCGCAGGGCCTGGCTCAGGTCATTGCGGGCATCCCCGATACGGCCGTCAGAAACCGCCTTGGATAGCTTGGGGAAGAGGGCCGTGCTGACCGAGACGGCTACCAGCGAGTAGGGCAGGATGAAGATGGTGTAGGCGTTCTGATAGGAGCCGTTGCCGGCGATGTCGAACGGGTTGCCCTCCAGGGGGGCGCCGTTGTTGATGCGGGCATTGACCACGTTGGCCAGCTGGTTGATGATGACTACGCACATGCTCCATGCCGCCACCGAGCCCATGGATCGCAGGCCGATTCCGCGCAGGCCCCAGCGAGGACGATAGCGGAAGCCGCTCATGATCAGGGGAATGAAGAGGACCAGCGCCTGGAAGGCTACTCCCAGGGTCCAGGCCCCGGCGGTCAGAGCCACCTTGCCGTTGTCCCAGAAGCCGACCGGCTGATTGCGGGCGTTGCCGAATAGGAAGATGAAGCCCAGGAAGCCCAGGCAGCTGATAACGTTGGCGCCCACCGAGCTCCAGGCGTATGCGGTGAACCTGCCCTTGGCCGCCAGGATCTGACCCAGGACCGTGTAGAGCCCGTAGAAGAAGACCTGGGGCATGCACCAGAGCGTGAAGGAATTGGCTAGGGCCCGCTGTGCCGGGTTCCACTTGGAGTTCAGATAGATGGTGGTCAGCACCGGAGTGCCCAGCATCAGCAGCAGGGTCAGCAGGGTCAGAAGGACCATGGCGACCGTGATCAGCTTGTTCAGCCGGTCTGCTGCGTCCCGTTCCTTGAGGGTGCGCACAATCTGCGGAACCAGGACGGCGTTGAAAATGCCGCCTGAGATCAGGGTGAACATGACCTGAGGAATCATGGCGCCGGTCTGGTAGGCATCGGCCGCGATTCCGGTGGTGCCTATGGCTGCTGCGAGCAGGATGGTGCGGATCTGTCCGGTCACGCGGGAGGCCGCGGTGCCCGTGGCCATGATGGCGGAATTGCGCCCTACGGAACTCATTCGTCCGGGTCCTTCGTACGGTGGAACTGTCGCCAGAGCCCCAGGAGTCCCAGGAGCACGGCGATGACAATGATGATCAGGCCGCTCATGTCGCTCAGTCGCAGATTGCTGGTGATCTGAGCTCGACGCACCTGGCCGAAGGGACGGCCCTGGCTGTCCAGCAGGCCGATATCCACATTGGCTCTGCCGGCTGCCGCCACCCTGACCTTGAAGGTAACCTGCGCTTCGGAGCGGGCGGGAATGACCGCCTCCGCCATACGCGAGGTGACGATCTCCATGGAGTCGGTTCGGGCGCTGATGCGGGCGTGGACGGGGTAGGGGTGGCTGTTGCTGACGGTCACTGGCATGGAGGCCGTCTCGCTGACGACGTTAAGGGACTCGCTGGGCGTGATGCTGATGCCATCCAGGAGCCGGTGGGATATGGCCTCGGCCTGATCGGCCAGTCCAAAGGCGGCTGCGGTTCCGCCCAAGGACTTCAGAGCCAAGTCGTCGTGGGCTGCGGTCAGCTGGTTCAGCCACTGATGCGGATCCTTGGGCTGGCGGGCGGTGGTGTCCGCATCCTGGCGGGCCAGGGCCTGGCTGTCGGTCTTGCCTGCCGTAGCGCTGGCGGTGGGTTGGGAATCCTGCTTGTCGTCAGCCAGGATGGAGGTGGCGAATCGGTCGATGTCAGCCCGGCTGGCGATCAGGGAATCTAGGGTGCCTGTGGAGCCATCGCCGTGTTTGCCGCCACTCTTGGCGCTGCTGAGCTCCAAGGCCTTGAGCAGACCAGAAGACCCACCGGTGAAGTCGGGCGCCTGCATCAGGTTGTCCATGGAGACCAGGTTGATCCATGGGGCATGCTCTAGCTCGGTCATGATCCGGTCTGCCAGCTGGGTGTCCTGATCGGCGTCGAAGCAGACCAGGAGGGAGCGTTCGGCGTAGGGCTGTTCCATCTGATAGAAGGCGCTCTGGGCTATGAAGCGGGCCGTCTGCCCTGCCTGAGTCTGCTCACCGGTGGCACGTGTGGAGCTGGGATGGCCCCTGGCCAGGTTGCTGAGCTCGCGCTGGGCCGACAGGACGGTTACCTTTCCGGCCTTGGTCTCGATGGTGTACTTGCCGGTGTGGGCAGAGGTGCCGGCGCCGACTTCAAAGCCCTGGGGGGCGATGACCGTCTGATAGCCGGCACGGCGGGCGGCAGTGATGGACTCTATGGTCCACTCCTGTCGGCCCTGCCAGGCGTATATGCCAGGCGCTGCGTCAGCATAAAGCTTTGCCGCAGTCTGGGCATTCCAGGACTCGGGAGTGACTCCAGCCCGGCCATAGCGGTCCTGATTCTGAGGCGCATACCCGGTGATATCGAAGTCGGCTGGCTGAATCAGCCCTTGAATCTGGGGACGGTTGGCAAAGGCAGACAGGTAGACCGGGTCGCCCAGTGCCTGCAGGGACCCGTGTTTGGACAGCAGCTGACTCTGGTCCTCCTGGCGGCGGGTCCCCTGACGGGTCAGTGTCACGCTTCGGTTTTTATCGTTGCCCGAGCCTGGCTCGGATTCGGCACTGGACCGGGTCATCAACGCTGTCATGGCTTTGTCGTCAATATTCCAGTCCGAGGAGGTCAGTGGCAGGACCATGGTCAGGGACAAGGCGGGGGTGCCTGCGGTGGGCAGGCCATCCCAGGTCCGCGTCAGAAAAGTGAACACGTCGCCCAGTATCCGGCCCTGATCGTCGCTCAGGGAGAGCCGGACGGGTTTGGGCCCCCAGCTGGTCATCTTCTTGATCGCGTCTTGATCAGCCGGCACGTTGACTGCAACCTCGATGCTCTGTCCGGCCGGGATTGTCGGTACGGTCTGCGTGCCCAGCACGTCCGGGGTGGGAATGCGGGCGTGGCCTTCGGACCAGGTTTGCATGTCGGCCCGGGAGCTGAAAGAGTAAAGGGCGCTGGTGGACACGCTCAGATGGGCATTTTCCATGGGCTGGTTCGCGGTGTTGGTCACTGCAGCGCGCAGGGCGTAGCCTGACTGGTCAGTCACCACTGGCGTCGACCAGCGCAGGGACACCTCGGCTGAGCTCTGACGATTGCTGGCAGCCAGGGCTGGTGTCGGATGCCAGGGAGTCATCACCAGTGCCAGCAGAAGGACGGTCGCCAGCAGGATTCGAGCCCACTGGCCCCATCGGGTCCATCGATTGAAGGCATGAGTGCGCTGGCTGGTGCGCCCGCTCGGGCGCAAGGGGGTCTGGATCATAGCTGTTTTTTGTACTTCCTCGCGTAGAGCCAGGCTATTTTACGCTCATTGGGGTAACTGAGCACCGAGGTCAGGTCGGAGAAGTCCACCCAGATGGCATCTTCGGCCTCATGATCGGGGTCGCCCTCCACGCTCAGGGATCCGCCGATCATCCGCAGGACGAAATGATGAACCAGCTTATGGATCCGCTGGTCAGTTCCGGTGAACCAGTAATCAATGGTGGCGATGGAATCGGTCACCTTACCCAGTATTCCCGTCTCCTCATGGACCTCGCGCACCGCTGTCTGCTCGGGTGTTTCCCCCCTCTCGATATGCCCCTTGGGCAGGCACCATTCCAGGTGGCCCGAGCGGGAGTGCCGGGCGATGATGGCCACTCGGTCATGCCGATCGAAAATCAGCCCACCCGCCGAATATTCGCGCACCACCGGCAGCTCCTGGGCATCAAGGGAGGCAAAAGTGGAAGGGCCGGAATCGTGTTTGTGCCGGGGCATGAGGGCAGGCGTGGGAGCGTCATCCTCGACCTGTATGCGCTCGCGGACCTGCGGATCCAGACGTTCGCTTACGGTTTCCACAAGATGGTCCCGACTCTGCTGGCCGCGGGCATGGATGTCCGCAGAGTCGGCGCTATGTGCAAGCATGCGCGCCATGTCCGCGGGCGTAATCATACTCCAACTCTACGTAAGGTAATGTGCAGGTGGGGTAACGGTATGCTAGTAGGCGCATCAACTCCGTAGGAAAGGGTGAGCGTGGATTTCCAAGTTTGGCCGGAGGCCATTGAGCTCGGGCGCCTTTTCGCCGAGCAGGGATTTGAACTGGCGTTGGTAGGGGGTCCTGTACGCGATCTGCTCCTGCGCCGGCCCTCCCACGACCTGGATTTCTGCACTTCGGCCAGGCCCGAGCAGTTCGAGCCCATCCTGCGTCACTGGGGGTCGGGATTCTGGGACATGGGGCGCAAATTCGGCACCTTGGGCGCGCTTCGGCGGCGTTCCGACGGCACTGAGGTCAAGGTGGAGGTGACCACCTACCGGCGAGACACCTATGATCCCAACTCCCGCAAGCCCGAGGTGGACTACGGGGACAGTCTTGAGGGCGACCTCTCCCGGCGTGACTTCACCGTCAACGCCATGGCCCTGCGGGTGCCCGATCTGGTCTTCGTGGACCCCTACAGGGGGGCCAACGACCTGGCCAAGCAGGTGCTGCGGACCCCGGTGGATCCCCGCCAATCCTTCGACGACGACCCCCTGCGGATGATGCGGGCCGTGCGGTTCGTGGCCCAGCTGGGTTTCACCATCGCTCCGGAGACCGCAGAGGCCATCACCCGCATGACCGATCGAATCAGCATCGTCTCGGCCGAGCGGATTCGTGACGAGCTGACCAAGCTCATGCTGGCCGATCATCCCGTCCAGGGCATCGAGGCTCTGGTGCAGTCCGGCTTGGCCGACATCGTGCTGCCCGAAGTCCCGGCCCTGCAGCTGGAGATAGACGAGCATCACCGGCACAAGGACGTCTTCGAACACACCCTGATGGTGCTGGACCGGGCCATCGCCCTGGAGACCGGACCTGACGGACCTGTGCCCGCCCCGGATCTGACCCTGCGCCTGGCTGCCCTGCTGCACGACATCGGCAAACCCGCTACCAGGCGCTTTGAGCCCGGCGGCAAGGTCAGCTTCCATCACCATGATGCAGTCGGAGCCAGGCTGGCCCGCAAGCGGCTCAAGGCCTTGCGCTTCGACCACCACCTGATTGCTGACGTCTGCGACCTGATCTCCATGCACCTGCGTTTCCACGGCTATGTGGACGAGCGGTGGACCGATGCGGCCGTACGCCGCTATGCCCGGGAGACCGGGCCCCTTTACGAGCGGCTCAACCGTCTGACCCGGGCTGATGCCACCACCCGCAACAAGCGCAAGGCCCAGGTCTTCTCCTCCGCCATGGACGAACTGGAGGACAGGGTGGCTCAGCTGCGCCGGCAGGAGGACCTGGATGCTATCCGGCCCGACTTGGATGGACGACAGATCATGCAGATCCTGGGCCTGAAGCCCGGCCCACAGGTGGGGCGCGCCTACCGGCACATGCTGGACTACCGCCTGGACCAGGGTCCGGTCGACCGGGGGACAGCTGAACGGGAACTGCGGGATTGGTGGCAGAGACAGGGCCAGGCCTGACCTGGCCCTGTCTCTGGCTGAGCATTCCTGGTCTGCATTCCGCGGGTTCCGATGCCGCCGTCTTATATATGGAAGATGCTTGCATGGTCGTCAGGTGCCAGGGTGGTATTGGCTGTGTTTGTTGTGTGGTTGTTTGTTGGTGGCGTGTGGTTGGTCCGACTGGGGTTTGGTTGTGGTTTGTAGGGTTGTTGGGTGTGGTGGCGGTCCCGTCGTGTTGGGGGTGGCGGGGCCGCCTGTTGGCCTGGGTCCTGTTGGGGGTGTGGCCCGGGCTGCTTACTCGTGTGAAGTGTTTGTTTGGGTTTGTTGTCGTCGGTTTTTGGCGGCTGCGGCGGCTCCTGCGGCGAGCAGTCCTGTGGCGAGCAGGAGGAGCATGCCGTTTCCTCCGGTCAGGGGCAGGCTGGCGATGGACAGGTACCGGTAGGTGTTGCTTGTGTCGGTTTGCTGCTGTCTGCCGTCCTGGGTCCAGTCGATGGCTGCGGGGACGGGGCCTGGCGTGTAGGCGGGCGTGGTGGCGTTCCAGGTGCCGTCAGGGTTGGGCGCCAGGTTTTTGCCGGCGGCGGAGCAGACGCCTCGCCACCGGGTTTGGTCAAAGCAGATGCTGGTGGCTTGTGGTTTTCCGGGGAAGCCGACCGGTCCTGGCCGGCTGGCCGGCCAGGCTTCAGCGGGTTCGCGCCCCAGTTGGCCTTCGCCGTTGTATCCCCAGGTGTAGAGGTTGCCGTCGGAGCCGATGGCCGCGGAATGCATGTAGCCTAGGCTGGCCTGGCTGAATTTGATGCCGCGCTGTGCGGGCGGGGTGAGGGTGAACTTGGCGCCTCCGGCTGCGGGCCCTTGGGTGGGGCTGATGGCCCAGTGCTGGGTGTCTGCCTTGGTCCATCGGGCGGTGAGGGTGATGCTGCTGGTGACGGGCTGGGTGAAGTCGTAGGCGATGTCGCCTTGGAACCAGCCGTCGAACAGGTATCCGCCCCTGGACGGGTCGGGGCTGGGCCGGCTGGCCTGGCCCCCGTCGGGGATGGTCTGCTGGTCGACGCTGCCGCCGCCTGCCGTGTCGAAGCTGACCGTCCAGGCTGCGGGGGACCGGGCCTGGGCTGTGGCAGCATCGCCGGAAGTGCCGCGCGTGGGTGATGCAGGCGTCAGGGTCGTGTGGCTCAGGGGCGAGGACGTGGCCAGCGGGGATGATGACGGGGCTGCGGGCTATCATCCCTGTAGGGGTTTTCAGACCCATCTCCACCTGCTGTTTGTCCAGGGTAGTGGGCGTGGCCGCGCCGTCTGGGTTGCCGGGGCTCCCGGCCAAAGCGGGTGTGCAGGACAGGGCGAGGAGAATGGCCAGGGCGGCGGCTGCTATGCCCGAACGCTGACGCATGATGAGTTGACCCCCTTCCTCGCGGAGCCTGCTACAGCATCCCCCCGGACACCTCACTCAAAACTGTACCAAGCGCGCGAACACCCACGATCCTCAGGTGTTGCACCCGCTACCATATCACTCGCGCGAACGTCCCTCCGCGCCGCCGTGTGTCACCCCGCCCGCCCGTTGCGCCTGTCGTCGTACTACGCGCGCAGACGTTTCCGGTTGAGGGTTCTGCAACAGCCGGGCCCTCGCTCCTGGGTGGGATGCCAGACCAGCAACATTGCTGTGGCGTCAGGCCTTGGGAGCCTTGGGCAGGTTCTTCATGGAGGAGGGGTCGGCCTGGCAACCCTTGATGGCTTCGATCTTGCGGCCTACGACAGAGTTGCTGTCCTCGTCGTCCAAATCGGTAAAGGTGGCCCCGATGACCACGTCGACCAGATCATCGTTGCGGTCGTCCATGATCAGAACCGCATCGTTGAATTGGGATCCCACTGTGTAGCCGCGGTCAATGGCTGAGGCTCCGAAGCGTATCTGGGTGCGGGCGGTCTCGGTCTTGCCCGGATAGTCCGCCACATCCTGCATGTTGAATCCCCGATTGCGCAGGGCAGAGGCCAGTGCAGTGGCCAGACCGGACTTGTTGGTTCCGTTGAGCACCCGTACGCGGATGTCCGGATGGTTGACCAGCTTGGCGTTGTCGGGCGGACAGGGCACAGCGACCCCGTAGTTGGGCTTGGCGATGGTGGCGTGTTCGGCGGTATGCCCGATGGACCCGAAGATGATCAGTCCGCAGATGATCAGGATGGCCACTAGTGCGCTGACGACTATGGTGAAGACCATCTTCTGCCGCCGTCGCACGAACTGCCTGCGGGCCTCGCGTTCGTCGAGTGGTTCGGGATTCGTCATGTTGCCTACTCTACTGTCCATGGGTGACTCGCAGTGGGACCATCCTGGGCAGGACTGGCGAGTCAGCCTCGATGATTCTGTCCACGGCATTCTGCTCCCGCCAGAGCCTTATCAGTGTGACTGCCTGTTCGGGTCGAGGGGCCATGACCACCACCGAGGGGCCCGATCCAGAGACGAAGGCCGGTCCGATGCCTGCCCGCCGGGCGAGGTCCAGGGCCTGGCGCGAACGCGGGTGCAGGGTGCAGGCGGTCTCCTGCAGGTCGTTCAGGTCGTTGGGGCCGGGTCCGATCAGATCGAAGGCCTTGTAGACCTGGGCTGTGCTCAGCTGGTCTTCATAGGCCCCGATCAGGAGGTGTCCGGTCAGCCCGGCCCGGGACAGCCGCTGGGCCTGTGGACCGTCCAGATCCAAGGGCTGCAGAATCTGGCCGAAACCTGTGCCCCTGCTTAGGCCTCCATGCAGGCAGAAGGGTAGATCCGCGCCCAGCTGGGCGGCGATGCGATCCAGCTCGGTGGCAGGCATCCCTAGATTCCAGAGCCGGTTCAGGCCCAGCATTGTTCCGGCGGCATCCGCGGATCCGCCGGCCAGTCCGGCGCCCACCGGTATCCGTTTGACGATGTGGATGGCCACATCAGGCTGGTGCCCGGCGGCCTGAGCCATGGCCAGGAGGGCTTTGACGGCCAGGTTGGCGCGCGGATCGGCATCCCGGCGGTTCAGATCGCCCAGGTGCTCGCCCTCCAGGCTCAGGCGGAATCCGCTGCCAGGTTCTCTCTGGCGCAGTTCGACTTTGTCCCAGACTCCCACGGCGCTGTAAATGGTGTCCAGGCGGTGTCGCCCTCCAAGGTCGGCTCGTGTCGGGCCGACGCGGAGCCTCAGATTGATCTTGGCGGGACAGTAAAGGGCAACGCCGTCCCTCCCGGTTGCCGGGCTCACGCGGTCACCTCGCGGCGGGCCTGCTCCAGGGTGACGAACTCCTCGATGGTCATGGTTTCCCCCCGGCGTGCAGGGTCAATGCCTGCAGCCTGGAAGGCTTCGGCGCTCACCAGGCCCTTCAGGGCGGCGTGCAGGGTCTTGCGGCGCTGTCCAAAGGCGGCATCGATCAGGGCGAAGACCTCGGTCCTCGTGCCCTCGTCCCCGCGCCCGTGTCCATCCTTGTCCCGCGTGAAGGAGACCAGGGCCGAGTCCACGTTGGGGGCTGGCCAGAAGACATGGCGCCCGATTCTGCCAGCCTGGGCGGCATGCCCGTACCAGGCCAGCTTCAGACTGGGAGCGCCGTAGACCTTGGATCCGGGGGCGGCCGTCAGTCGGTCCGCCACCTCCTTCTGGACCATGACCAGAAATCGGCTCAGATTGGCGAATCGAGCCAGGAGGGTCAGAATGATCGGAGTGGCTACGTTGTAGGGCAGATTGGCCACCATGGCCAGGTTGGCGGCAACGCCCGCGTCACCTGCCAGTTGAGGGGTCAGTGTCAAAGCATCCCGGTTGATTACGGTCAGCCGGTCCAGGCTCTCCGGCATGCGCTCGCGGACGGTCTGCGGCAGCTGCCGGGCCAGGACGGGATCAATCTCGTCGGTGGTTACCAGACAGCCCACCTCCAACAAGCCGAGAGTCAGGGATCCCAGACCAGGGCCCACCTCCAGAACGGTCTGTCCAGATTCCACCCCGGCCAGACGGACGATCCTGCGGACGGTTCCCGGATCGATGACGAAGTTCTGCCCCAGTCGTTTGGTGGGGTGGATGTCGATCTGGTCGGCGATGCGTCGGATGTCGGCTGCTCCCAGGAGGCGGTCGCTCTCAGTTTTAGTGTTCATGTCGGTTTGCTGCTCGGCGGGTGTGGTGGGAGGATCAGTACCAGTTATATTGCTGCCAATGGTGCCAGGCCGTGCTGGGATTCCCGTACTGTTGGCCGATATACCAGAGGCCCCAATCAATCTGGACAGCGGCATCGTCACGCCAGTTGTCTCCAAACTTTGCCATCCTAGAGCCCGGCAGAGATTGTGGGATGCCGTAGGCGTCGGAGTTGGGATTCTTCTTATACCACCACCATTCTGACTCCTTGTTCCAGAGTGTCACCAGGTCATTGAATTGCGAACCTGTCCACCCGCGCTGGGCGGCGGCGCCCCCGGCATAGGCCTGGGCTACATCGGGTTTCGCGTGCCAAAGACCGCCAGGAGATGGACTTGGTGCTGGTGCCGGGGTTGGTTGGTTCTCAGGTGTGCTTGGCGGCTTCGGCTGAGTGGTCTGCGGCGGCTTGGTCTGTGTTGGTGTAGGGGCTGGTGTCGTTGCCGACTGCGAATCCTGGCTGGCCGAGGGGCTCGGAGAGGGGGTCTTCTGCACCTGTTGGGAATCCTTGCCTGCGTCCTTGGACTGCTGCCCGCTGTTCTGTCCCTCCTTCGGCTTGTCGGGACCGACGGCCACCACCTGATCCAGTGGAATGGCTACGGTCTCCTCCTTGACCACCTGCTCTGATTCGGCCTGTCCGTCCACGTAGGTGACCTGGATGGTCTGCAGGCGTTGGCCGGCTACGCCCGCCTGCCGCACCTGGGTCTGACCGGGCGCCAGGCTCGGATCGACCACGGTCCTGGTAGCGAAGGGTATGGGGATTGTTCTTTGAGTGTTTCCGTGGGTGACCCGTTGGACCCGTAGCACGGTGGCGTCCTGGTCATGCTCTACGCTGACCCGGTCCTCCTTGCCCAGCACGATGCCCTTGGAATCCAGGATGGAGGCGGCTGGGAGCTTGCCGTCAGGGGCCACCGAGGTCTTCCCGTCGGCCATGACTGTGACAGGCCCCGCCTGGTTGATGACCAGGCCGCCGGTCAGCTGGTTATAGACGTTGCCCACATCCACGGTGACCTTCATGGCCTGTTTGCGGTTCTCCTCAAAGAACCCCAGCAACTGGTCCATGCTGGTGGCTGTAGTCCAGAAAGGCACCCGTTGGCCCTGGATGACGATAGTGGTCTGATAGGCGGAGCGCACAGTGACGGCCGCATGGTTGCGCAGCTGGCCGCCGGATGTGGAATCGACCAGGTCGTGGGTCTTGACCTTGATCCCCTGCTCGCGCAGCAGACCATCCACGCTGTAGGCGTAGGTGGTCACCATTTTGGTCTGCCCGTTGACGCTCAACGCCACGCTCTTGCGCGCGGCAACGCCGAAGGTCAGGACCGTGGCCAGAACGACCAGAAGGGCGCAGGAGGCCACGCGGATTCTTCTGAGCACGACGAAATGCCGCGGTGTCCAGCGTCTGGCCATGTGCTCGCCTCCCCGTTCTTGCCCTGTCTGTACCAGGCAATTCTAGCGGCGTGAACGTAGAACGGAGCTGCGCATCCGGCAAGGTCGGGCAAACATCCACATTTCCTATGGAGGGCTATGAAAAAGCCGACCAGACCATGATCGGTCGGTCGGCTTTTCAAACCCGGGCCTTAGGCCGACGGGTTGACGGCAGGAGGACGGGAATGAAGGGGAATAATCCCGTCCTCAAACACGGACGGAGATGGTTGGGGAAAAACTCCGTCCGCATTTCGAAGGACGAGCCTCCGAAATGACTTACTCGAGGGAAGTATTTGCAATTATCCAGGTAATGTCCATTATTATAGCCTGCCCGGAGACAAAGCTCATTAGTCGGATTGAATGGTTCGTTCCTGGCGTAGAGCCTCCTGTCAGAGTCGAACTGACGACCTGCCGCTTACAAGGCGGCTGCTCTGGCCAACTGAGCTAAGGAGGCGGTCCCGGTGGTCCATGACAGCATTCCAGGCCGCGGTACGGAATGATATCCTACCATCACCGTGTCCCCAAGGGGACGCTGGGCGCGAAATTCTTCTCGACCTGTCCGGTTCAGTTCAGCGAGCGCGGTTGGCCGGAGGCGCCGATGGCCGGCATGGCACCCTTGACGCCCACCTTGGACTGGTCCAGGCCCAGAGTCTTGAGCAGGCCCGAACGATAGTCCAAGCCCGCCTGGGACAGGTTGCCCAGTTCCCAGTAATTGCCGTTGATGCGAACCGTGGGCGTGGTCATCTGCCCCTTGTTGGACCCGCTGGGATTCCAAAGCTCCTTGCGCAGGGGGGTGTAGGTGTCCATGGCCTTGATCCAGGCCCGGTAGTGGCCCTTGACCGCCTGGTCGGCGATCTTGGGATCAACCCCGGCCTTGATGGCCTGCTGGCGGATCTTGTGGTTGCTGATGGGGTGATAGTCGGACTCATCCGGTTGGAAGTCCTTGGCGTAGAGATTGGCGATGAAAGGCAGCAGGTGGTCGGGGTCGTGCTGGGCCACATAGATGGTGGCCGTGCCCGTCCTGCTCGAGTAATTGTCGGTGGAGAGCCGGTCCATGAAGCTCATGGGGTAGATGACCAGGTTGATCTGCCCGGCATCCACCAGACCGGTCAGGGTGGAGTCCAGCCCGCGATGCAAAGCGCCGCAGCCTGGGCACATGAAGTCCATGTAGATCTCCACGGTCGGGGCCTTGGCTACCGGCTTGCCCAGTCCCTGGGAACTGATCAGGAAGCCGCCCTGGTCGTTGGCCGCCGAAGGCTTTTCCTTGACCTTGGCGACGGCCTGACGGGCCTGCTCCAGGTCCTGGGTCTTGACCGGGCGATGGCTGCGCCAGTACAGGAATCCGCCCAGAGCGATCAGAGCGATGAGCACCACGGTGACGATGACGCCGATCATGGTCTGCTGGCGGCGCTCCTTGGCCTCCTGGAGCCGCCGTGCCTCTTCCTGGGCCTTGAGCGCGGCCTTGCGGTTCTGCTTGCCCTTGGACATGACCTGGATCCTTTCCTTGGCGTACTGAGCATAGTGTAGCCGCCAGGGGTGGAGCACGACCTTAGGCACGCAGGAGGTGGATGGGGGCCCAATCCATGGAGGGCTGGGCAATCAACCCGGCCAGGAGGACGGCCACAATCAGCAGCCAGATCAGGAGCAGAATCCACCTGCGGCGGGGGCTGCCCGGCGTCTCGGAATCTTGACGGCCCATGGGGATTCGGCCCGCCGCCAGACGCAGGACCACGTTGCCGCTGTTGGCCTTGGGGGCTGAACGGTCCTGCGTAGGCAGGGTTGTCAACAACCAACCGACCAGCGTCGCCAGGGTCATGGCCAGTCCGCCCACGGACAGTGGTTTGGTCGCTGGCAGGGGGAAGGTCAGTAGGTGCTCGCCCAGGGTCAGGCCTGCGCGAACGGTGGTGAGGGCGCCCGCCCAGGTCAGTGGCAGGGCGACCAGGGCTTGGACGAGGATCATGCCCGGCAGGCGGAGCAGGGCGGCCGCCAGGCCCTTGAGCAGGTGCCAGGGGAGGGCGGCTGCGTTCAGCAGACGATCGGTGCCCCGCCTTGGGCCGTCGCGACGCAGTTCCCGTTCGATTTGGGCTTTTATGCTCCATCCTGCGGTGCTCAGGGCCCAGAGGAGGATTCCGGCGGCGACCAGTGCGGAGACCGGGGCCAGAGCTGTCAGCAGTGCGGGGAGGATTCCCAGCATGACCAGACAGGGGGTTCCGGCCTTCAAGTAGCGCAGACGTCGCATCTGGGCGGGGGGCTGGTCTCCCAACCAGTGGGCGTTCGCCTCGTCGTTGCGGTATCCGCTGGGCAGGGGCTGTGCCGGCGGCAACGGGTCCTGAACGGTGGTGGCCTGAAGATCTTGGCGGTCGGCCAAGGGTTGTCGGTCCTGCCAGGTCTGGGTCTGCTTCCGCTGCTCCTGGATCGCGGGAAGGGGGTTCAAGAGGCTTGTGGGCTGCTCCGAGTCGGGCAGGAGGCTCGTCTGTTCATCGGTTCTGTTGTCTGTCGGAGGTTGTGACCAGGCCGTCCGCGGACTGTCTGAATCAGCCTGGGTGATAGGTGGCATGGGCATGGTGGCCGGCTCAACGACCATGGTGGGGGAGTCGGCCTGCCCCTCAGCCTCCGAAGAGCCGCCGCCAAAAGGGCGCATCGTCTCCTGACTGCCCGTATCCTGGTCGTCATGCTCCCCCTGCCAGGCCTGCGGATCCATGGCGTCCCGACCTATGGCCTCCAGGAGTTCCTGGGGGGTGCAACGTGCGCTTCGGTCGGGGGAGAGGGCTGAGCGCAGGGCTCTCATGGTACCCATGGGCAGTCCGGACAGGTCGGCATTGCCCGAAGCCTCCCGCTCCAGGACCGCCATCATGGGTTTGTCGCCGAAGACCGCCCGTCCGGTGGCCGCGTAGGCCAGAACGGCTGCCGTGCTCCACCAGTCGGTTCCCTGGTCGGCCTCGGCTCCGTCGATGATCTCCGGGGCGATGAAGCCGGGGGTTCCCATGACCAGTCCGGTCCGGGTCACGTGGCTCTGCCCCTGGCCCATGGCGATGCCAAAATCCACCAGTACCGGCCCGGAGACCGAAATCATGACATTGGTGGGTTTGATGTCCCGGTGGACGATGCCCGCCTGGTGGACGGCTGCGACGGCATCGGTCAGCTTCCTTGCCAGCCGTTCCAGGTCGTCGCCCCGATAGGGGCCGTTGACTGCCACGTCGTCGCGAAGGTTGCGCCCCTCGATCAGCTCGGTCACGATGAAGGCCAGGGCATCATCAAGTTCCATATCCACGATCCGGCAGACTCCTGGATGACGGATCCGCTGCAGGGCCAGAGCCTCGCGTCGCAGGCGCTCGCGGGCCGAGGCTCGGTCACGCTCATCAGGGCTGTCTGACGAGGCCTGGTCCTCCTCCAGGGATTCCCGCAGAATCTTCATGGCGTAGTCCTGGCCTCCGCCATCACGTGCACGCCAGACGGACCCCATAGCGCCGCCGCCCAGGGGCTCGATCAGGGTGTAGCCCCCGACCAGCCGTCCCGGCCTTAGGTCCAAACCCTCAAGATCGCTCATATCTCCATTGTGCCCCGACTGGTTGAAAAGCACCTGATTGCGGTTCCTGCCGTTTCGCCGCGTCCGAGATTGCCGCAAATGGCTAGACAGTCGACGGCATAATCCGTAAACAGGCGCTGATACAATATTCTCGGCTGGGCAATATGCAAAACAACAGAAAGAAGGGGCTTCATGGAAGCTTCGCGCTTTGAAAAGGGATCCGAGGCCTTGGCAGCTATTGACGGCAAGGGAGGCCAGGCTGTCATCGACTCCCTTCAGGACATAGCGCCGGACCTGGGTCGCTGGATTGTCGAATTCGCCTTTGGCGACATATACACCCGGAAAGGACTCGATCTTCAGCAGCGCGAGTTGGTCACCATAGGCAGTCTGGTGACGCAGGGAGACACGGCTCCACAGCTGGCCGTTCACATCCAGGGAGCCCTGAATGTGGGCCTGAGCAAGCAGGCCGTGGTCGAAGCCATACTCCAATGTGCTCCCTACGTGGGATTCCCCAGGGTCATCAATGCGATCAACGTGGCCAGGACGGTCTTCGAGCGCGATTCCGAAGATTCCGACAAGTCCAAGGATTGAGTAGGCAAGGGTTCGCACGTC
Source organism: Bifidobacterium sp. B4079 (assembly GCF_026537385.1). Classification (NCBI taxonomy): domain Bacteria; kingdom Bacillati; phylum Actinomycetota; class Actinomycetes; order Bifidobacteriales; family Bifidobacteriaceae; genus Bifidobacterium; species Bifidobacterium sp. B4079. The sequence continues at coordinate 59,547 of NZ_JAFNMH010000006.1, forward strand.
GAATTCGGACCTTGGTGTATAGTGGGCACTGGCTCAAGGGAGAGTTTCTCTTAACCACAAAATAGAAAACCGTCGCATGGCCATGCCGATGTCGGTGTTGACCCCGGGACGGAAACCACAGTGAAAAACAACCCTTCACTACGGATCGTTCGGCACGTACCTGCCGATGAAAGGATGAACAATGGCAGAAGTGGTATTCGACCACGTCACTCGTATCTACCCGGGCAACGATGAGCCCTCGGTCAGTGACCTCAGTCTGGACATCAGAGACGGTGAATTCCTTGTTCTGGTCGGGCCTTCCGGCTGCGGAAAGTCCACAACCCTGCGCATGCTGGCCGGCTTGGAAGAGGTCAACAAGGGGCGCATCATGATTGGCGACAAGGACGTGACAACCATGCAGCCCAAGGACCGCGACATCGCCATGGTCTTCCAGAATTACGCCCTTTACCCCCACATGACCGTGGCCGACAACATGGGCTTCGCCCTGAAGATCGCCGGCACCCCCAAGGACGAGATCCGCCAGCGGGTGGAGAAGGCCGCCGAGGTGCTGGACCTGACCGAGTACCTGGACCGCAAGCCCAAGGCCCTGTCCGGTGGTCAGCGTCAGCGTGTGGCCATGGGTCGCGCTATTGTGCGTCAGCCCAAGGTCTTCCTGATGGATGAGCCTCTGTCCAACTTGGATGCCAAGCTGCGTGTTCAGACCCGTACTCAGATCGCCGCCCTGCAGCGTCAGCTCAACGTCACCACCCTGTACGTGACCCACGATCAGACCGAGGCTCTGACCATGGGTGACAGGATCGCCGTCATCAAGCTGGGTGTCCTGCAGCAGGTGGGCGCGCCTACCGAGCTCTACGATCGGCCCGAGAATGTCTTCGTGGCCGGCTTCATCGGCTCGCCTTCCATGAACATCAACATCCATCCCGTAGTCAACGGCCAGGCCAAGATTGGCGAGGACACCATCAGCCTGCCTCGCGAGGCCGTCGACAAGCTGACCCCCGAGGACCAGGGCAAGATCGTCGTGGGCTTCCGTCCCGAGAATGCTTCTCTGGCCGGTGCCGACGAGCCGGATGCCTTCTCCCTGAAGGTGGCCAACGTGGAGGATCTGGGCTCCGATGGCTACATCTACGGCAACATTCTGACCGACAACAGCGCGGCTGAGCAGACCATCGTCATGTCCGACCAGAACAAGCTGACCACCATCCGTGTCAACCCGCGTGATCTGCCCAAGGTTGGCGATGTGGTCAAGATCCACATCGATCCAGAAAAGATGCACTTGTTCTCCCCGGCCAGCGAGCTGCGGCTGAACTGAGCGTTTCTGTGACCCTGAGGTTCGGCCACGGTTTCCCGCCGACCCGCAGGGCCCGTATTGATCGTTGATATCATTTCCTTTCCTTATTGACCGGGTGACCAAGAGCCCCGTGCGGTGCATCCGTGCGGGGCTCCTCCCGTATAGGATGGGCGGCGATGGGATGGATGAAGCATGACTAGCGTGAACATCAATCGGGCGACGGCCTCCTCTCTGGACCCCCGCGCCTTGAAAGCCACTTCAATAAAGACCACGGCCGATCCTTCCTCCGAGCGGGAGCCGGCTGCCCTGCATATCACGGCCACCAGCTCCAATCCCAGGATGTTCACCCTGCCTTGGGAGCGGCCGTTGGCCACCTGGCCGCGGGATCTGCTGGCCAACCTGCCCAGGGGCATCTCCCGGCACGTGGTTCGCTTCGTCCATGTCGGTGACGATGTCTACGCCATGAAGGAGATCACCCAGCGGGTGGCCGAGCGTGAGTACGAGCTCCTGCGCAAGTTGCAAAAACTGGAGCTGCCTACGGTCAATCCCATAGCCGTGGTCACCGGTCGGCACACTCGCGAAGGGGAGCCTCTTGAGGCCATGCTGGTCACCCAGCACCTGAAGTTCTCACTGCCCTACCGTGCCCTCTTCGCCCGCAACCTGCGTCCGGACACGGCCGAGCGCCTGATCGATGCTCTGGCGGTCCTCTTGGTGAGGCTCCATCTGGCAGGTTTCTACTGGGGAGACGTCTCCCTGTCCAATGTGCTCTTCCTGCGTGACGCCGATGCCTTCTCAGCCTTCCTGGTCGATGCTGAAACCGGCGATCTGCACCCCAGTTTGACCGACGGCCAGCGTGAGTATGACATCGACCTGGCCAGGACCAACATCATCGGCGAGCTCATGGATTTGGACTCCGGCAATCTCCTGGCCGGCGAGGTGGACGAGGTTGGCGTGGGCAACCGGCTGGTGGACCGCTACCATTCCCTCTGGAGCGCTCTGACGGACGTGGACAGCTTCGATCCGGACGAGATGTGGAAGATCGAGCGCCGCGTCAACCGGCTCAACGATCTCGGCTTTGATGTGGACGAGCTGGAGATGAAGACCGAGGAGAACGGCAACCGGGTGTTGGTGCGCCCAAGGGTGGTCGATGCCGGCTACGCCTCCCGCAAGCTGTTGCGGCTGACCGGCTTGGACGTGCAGGAGAATCAGGCCCGGCGGCTGCTCAACGATCTGGATGCTTACCGGGCATCTACCTGGCGGCAGGGCGAGGACCTGGAGATCGTGGCCACCGACTGGATGCGCGAGGTCTTCGAGCCCACTGTGCGTATGATTCCACCGGAATACCGATCGCAGATCGAACCGGCCCAGTTCTTCCACGAGGTGCTGACCCATCGCTGGCTGATGGCCGAGAAGGCCGGCCACGACGTGCCCATGGCCGAGGCCGTGCAGAGCTACATCAGTGAGTCCCTGCCTGAGTACCGGCTGGATTCCGAGGACATGAAGACCATCAACGAAGAGGCGGACGCCGGTGTGGTCGATGACGAGATGAACTGGCAGGGTGCCCATGCCCAGGCTGGTCAGGGTAAGCAAGTCACCCGTGATCAGACTGACAAAAATGCAAATGGCCATGAAGTGAAAGGCCATGACGCAGCTAACAGAGGGGTGACTGAACAAACCGATGTTGGACGCCAGACCGGAGCGGGCACGCAGAAGGATCGTGACCGGGCAGGCGAGGAGGTGCCGTCGCAACCAGTCTTTGAAGATGCGGATGGCGGCCGGAGCTCGCTGAGATCGGTCTACGCCCCCGGCAGCCTGGATGCGGCTGCCGACCAGGATGACCAGGATGACGCGGTCTGGGCCTCCAGCTGATTCTTGAGTTTGTGCGGCAAGGGTCCGCTGCATGCTGGCCGCTGCACGCAGACTGTTGCCGCTTGGGTCTGTCCGTCTTCAGATTGCCGGTGCCTACCTAGGGCTATTTGGCTTGGTGTGCGGACCGTCGGCGTGCCATGGCTACGGCGTAAAGGCTGATGCCAGCTGCAACCGAGGCGTTCAGGGATTCCACCGAGCTGGAGATGGGGATGGAGGCCAAGGCATCACAGTTCTCCCGGACCAGGCGGCTCAGCCCCTTGCCCTCGGATCCTAGGACCACCACAAGAGGATCAGTTTCGAAGCCAGTCTCGCCTACTATGGCGCTGCCTGCGCCGTCCAGGCCAACCGCATAGTAGCCGCGTTCCTTGAGCCCTTGAATGGCCTTGGTCAGATTGACCACACGGGCCACGGGCAGGTGGGCGGCGGCTCCGGCAGACACCTTCCAGGCCGCAGCTGTGACCGAGGCGCTGCGGCGCTCGGGCAGAACCACTCCCGAGGCTCCGAAGGCTGCGGCTGAACGGATCACGGCCCCTAGATTCTGCGGATCGGTTACTCCATCCAGGGCGATGAACAGCGGGCGGGCGGCAACCTTGGTCTCCTGGTCGGCCCCGTCTAGGGCGGCTGCGTGCTTTTCGGCCCTGTCGACCAGGCTCTGCAGGGAGGCGTATTGGTAAGGCTGCACCTTGAGGACCACACCTTGATGGTTGCTGGACCGGGCGATGCGGTTCATCTCCAGGCGGTCGGCTTCCAGCAGGTTGAGTCCCTCCTGCCCGGCCAGCCGCACGATCTCTCTGGTCCTGTCGTCATGGTCCATCCGGGCGGCCAGATAGAGCTGGCTGGCCGGGACGCCTACACGCAGGGCTTCCAGGACTGCGTTGCGGCCGATGACCAGATCGTCGGAATCAGAGGTGAATCGGTCGGCCCGGCGGCGGGCAGCCAGACGTGGATCGGCCGCTTGTCTGCGCTGAGCCGCCTGCCGGGCCTTGTAGGCCTTGTGGTAGACGCGATCCTCAGCCTTGGGGGTAGGCCCTCGGCCGCGCAGTTTGTTGCGGTGCTTGCCGCCCGAACCCTTGGTCGGGCCTTTCTTGTTAGCCATGCTCTCCATACTAGGAGCAGGCGGAAACCGGCCGGTCTGCCAACCAACCTCGCATTCCTGCATCCACGCGCCGGAAGGTGAGGAGGGAGGCCATCTGAAGGTTCCTGCGGATACGCTGCTGGATTTGTCCTCGTCCGAAGAGCCCAAGATGGCCCGGTCGAAAGGCTGGGTGGAGCGTCTGCCGTCGCCACGTGCCCGTCGGTACCGGCTGAGCCAACGGCGGCCATCAGCTGCAGTATGGCCTGGTCGTGCAGTAAGGGTGAAACAGCAATGATTCGGTTGGAATTATCGTCCTTCCCGCTGGAGATATTTTCCGTTTAGGATATAAGGCGGTTCAACCCAGGGCGGCCACCTGTTCGGAATCGGGGAAGTCCAGCCACTCGACCGGTGACTGGCCTTCCCGGGCCGGGGTGACGGCGACGTGGGTCATGGATGAGTTCCTCGATGCCCCGTGCCAGTGTCTGACGCCTGCGGGGCAGAAGACCACATCGCCTGGCTTGAGCTGCCGAGGCTTCCGGCCCTCTTCCTGCTCCCAGCCCAAACCGGCCGTAACCAGGAGGAGCTGGCCATGTGGGTGGGTGTGCCAGCGGTTGAAGCAGCCGGGGGCGAAGGTGACGTTGCCTGCTGAGCATTCCACATCTGGTTCGGTTAGGTGGTACAGCCAGGCATGACCGGTGAAGTTGGGGCCATCGGCAGGGTCCCCTAGGGGGTAGAAGCCGGAGTCGGGCAGGACGTCTGCCTGGTTCATGGCCTCTGATCGGCCTGCGTCCGCCGTTGCTTCCTCATCGCCGAAGATCTCCTTGGCCAGGTTGAAGGCGCTCCAGGCCTTGGGCCAGCCGGCGTAGAAGGCCAGCTGGGTGATCAGTTCCACCATTTCGGATCTGGTGACCCCATTGCGCTTGGCCAGGTTCATGTGGCTCTGCAGCTGGGGGAAGAGGCCCATGGCCATCAGCCCGGCGCAGGTGATCATGCTCCGGTCGTGGGCCGAGAGTTCCTCCTCGCGGGACCAAACCTGGCCGAAAAGCACGTCGTCGTTGAAGTGGGCGAAGAGGGGTGCGAAGTCGCCGAGCTGATCGTGCCCGGCCGTCTGTTTGATTGCCATGATAGTTCTCCTTCTTTCATGTCCGCCGTCATTTTGGCATATCTCCGATATTCGGGTCTTTGGGTTGCTGCGGGTCAGAGCACCTGGATGTTTGGAACGCCGTCAGCCCACCCAGACCGGCCTGTCGCCATCGGTGCCTGGTCGGGATATGCCCAGACTGGCTCGGCTGTGTTCGGTCGGGTCGGCCAGGATCTTTTCAATCAGGTCCGCTATAGAGTTCCGGGACACGGTCGTCCCTCTGTACGGTTGACCTTTCTCGGTCAGTTCGTAGTCACGGTCGGGCTGGTCATCCATGTAGGCGGCGCGGATGATCGTGTAGTCCAGGTCGGAATCTTCGATGAGACGTCCTGCCCGACGGGTGTCCTCCATGACCTCATGACCGCAGGACTCTTCGACCCAACGGCCGAATTCGCCCGGCACCTCATGGTAGAGCCCGAGTCCGGTAATCCAGATCAGGCGCTTGACCCCTGCCTGGTCCATGGCCCGGACCGTTTTGTCGGCCATGGGCTCGAATTGCCCGCCAAGATCGGCCAGGACGATATCCTGGCCCTGCATTGCATGAACAAGGCGGGGATAGTCGTTCACGTCCCCCTCGATGGTGGTTTCCCTGGTCGGGTCAAGGACGGACAGTCGGTCGGCGATGCGCAGGTACTCGGTCAGGTGCGTGTCGCTTTCACCGGTCAGCAGGTCCTTCCGGACCAGGCGGGCTATACGACCGTTGGCGCCCAGTGTCAGCAGATTGGTCATCCATTCTCCCGTGGCGAGTTGTCGGTGGTCAGTTGTCTCTTTATCTGTACGCCTTCAAGTGGGCTTGAAGTCAAGGGACATGAGCGGGAGAGCGGCATGGCCAGGACCAGGACATTGTCAAGGCTGTGCGGGAGAACTGCGGCATTTTCAACGATATCCGCAAGTTCCTGCGCTACCCACTCTGCTCCAACATGGGCGAGGTCTTTGGCGCCATCCCTCTCCAGCCTGAAGCCTGGCCGCAATTCATTAGCCTTCTGCTTGGTCAGATTGTATGCAAATTATCAAGTGAGATATCGAGCAAGCTGGGTACTTCGTTGAGTGAAGTGCCGATTCTATTCTGCGGATGAGCCCGCAGAAAACGCGGGTTTATGTTTGCCCTGCTCATACGCTTCATAGCGGGGGGGGGGCGTATTTGAATCCCAATGAGTAGGGCTTATGAAACCAGGATGAACAGGCCGTTGAGCTCATGTAGCGGCATTCTGGCTCTTTGCGTCAATGCCGCCATGCAGGCTTCATACAAGTTCAGTCATTTTGCTTCGTCAGTCCGAAACGTCGGCCTTGTAAAAATTGATGTAGGAGCGGGAGGGGGTTGGCCCGCGCTGGCCCTGGTAGTGGGAGCCATTGTGCTTGGACCCATAAGGGTACTGGGCGGGCGAGGAGAGCTGGAAGAAGCACATCTGGCCGATCTTCATGCCAGGCCAAAGCTTGACCGGCAGGGTGCTCACGTTGGACAGCTCCAGGGTGATGTGCCCCGTAAAGCCCGGGTCGACGAATCCGGCGGTGGAATGGGTCAGGATCCCCAGGCGCCCCAGCGAACTCTTGCCCTCCAGGCGGGCAGCCAGGGTGGAGTCCAGCCTGACATGCTCCCAGGTGGAGCCCAGGACGAATTCTCCAGGGTGCAGGATCCAGGGTTCTCCCTTGGGCACCTCGAACTGCTCAGTCAATGCCCCCTGGTCCTCAGCCGGATCCACATAGGTGTATTGATGGTTGTTGAAGACTCGAAAATAACGGTCCAGGCGAACATCCACGCTGGAGGGCTGGACCATGGCCGGTGTCCAAGGGTCCAGATTCAGATGTCCTGCCTGGTGGGCATCCAGGATGTCATGGTCGCTGAGCAACATGCCTTGGTATCTCCTTCAGAGTCGTCAGGGTGGGCCCTTTCCAGTCTAGCCAGCCCTGTGACGGCCGTTGACCAGGTTCAGCTCCCTGCCCGCAGGTTTGGGCCTTTCGGATTCACAGAAGTTTTTCAGAAAACCCTATAGTCCTTACAAGGTGGCTGTTCTTTACTATAGATGTTGGCTTAAAAACCGACCAGGCGGTTGACCTCCGCCCGACAACTGAATTCCCTTTCTTCTCTCTCGCCCGGCGGTGTTTATGCACCGCCGGGTTCTCTTCGTTCTGGGGCGGTCAGCACTGTTCCGATGGTTCAGGCGAAGCAGCGAATGCCGAATGGGCCGTGCCTTGGTGGGCTTATGTCTGACGGTTTCTTTCAAGGGTCGTGATGGGGTCTGTCTCTTCCCCAGGCTGACGAGTGAGGAGACGTGGGAGACTAGCCATGGAGGGGTGTGCAGTGGGCTAGTGCCGAGGGCCGGCATTGCGCGCGGGCTTGGGGCCTCTCTGCGTTGCAACCCCCTGGTTCTCATGATCCGCAGGTGTTGGGGGTGTGGCCCGGGCTGCTTACTCGTGTGAAGTGTGTGTTTGGGTTTGTTGTCGTCGGTTTTTGGCGGCTGCGGCGGCTCCTGCGGCGAGCAGTCCTGTGGCGAGCAGGAGGAGCATGCCGTTGCCTCCGGTCAGGGGCAGGCTGGCGATGGACAGGTACCGGTAGGTGTTGCTTGTGTCGGTCTGCTGCTGTCTGCCGTCCTGGGTCCAGTCGATGGCTGCGGGGACGGGGCCTGGCGTGTAGGCGGGCGTGGTGGCGTTCCAGGTGCCGTCGGGGTTGGGCGTCAGGTTTTTGCCGGCGGCAAGGCAGGCGCCTTGCTGCCGGGTTTGGTCGAAGCAGATGCTGGTGGCTTGTGGTTTTCCGGGGAAGCCGACCGGTCCTGGCCGGCTGGCCGGCCAGGCTTCAGAGGGTTCGCGCCCCAGTTGGCCTTCGCCGTTGTATCCCCAGGTGTAGAGGCTGCCGTCGGAGCCTAATGCTGCGGAGTGGTTCTCTCCTAGGCTGGTTTGTTTCCAGGTGAATCCGTCTGCTGCGCCTTGGGGCTTGCCGACCTGGGTCGGCGTGTGCTGGTCGGCGGTGGTGCCGTCACCCAGTTGGCCGTAAGTATTGCCACCCCAGGTGTAGAGGCTGCCGTCGGATCCGATGGCAACGGAATAGGCATTGCCTAGGCTGGTTTGTTTCCAGAAGAACCCGTATGCTGCGCCTTGGGGCTTGCCGACCAGGGTCGGCGTGTTCTGGTTGAAGGTGGTGCCGTCACCCAGTTGGCCGTAAGTATTGCCACCCCAGGTGTAGAGGTTGCCATCGGATCCGATGGCAGCGGAATGACCGCTGCCTAGGCTGGTTTGTTTCCAGGTGAATCCGTCTGGCGCGCCTTGGGGCTTGCCGACCAGGGTCGGCGTGTACCGGGTCGTGCCGGCATTGTCGCCCAGCTGGCCGTAGTCGTTCCTTCCCCAGGTGTAGAGGTTGCCGTCGGATCCGATGGCAGCGGAATGCTGATAGCCTAGACTGGTTTGTTTCCAGGTGAATCCGTCGGGCGCGCCTTGGGGCTTGCCGATCTGGACTGGTGCGCGCCGGTTTGTGGTGGTGCCGTCACCCAGTTGGCCGTAGTTGTTGTATCCCCAGGTGTAGAGGTTGCCGTCGGATCCGATGGCAGCGGAATGGCTGCTGCCTAGGCTGACCTGTTTCCAGGTGAATCCGGCGGGCCCGCCTTGGGGCTTGCCGACCAGGGTCGGCGTGCGCCGACGGGTGCCATTGCCCAGTTGGCCGTAGTTGTTGTATCCCCATGTGTAGAGCTGGCCGTCGGATCCGATGGCAGCGGAATGAAAGCCGCCTAGGCTGACCTGTGTCCAGGTGAACCCTGCTGGCGCGCCTTGGGGCTTGCCGATCTGGACTGGCGTGCTGCGGCTGCTGGTGGTGCCGTCGCCCAGCTGGCCGCTGCTGTTGTATCCCCAGGTGTAGAGTTGGCCGTCGGAGCCGATGCCTGCGGAATGAAAGCTCCCGAAGCTGGTCTGGCTGAATCTGACGCCGCGCCGTGCGGGCGGGGTCAGGGTTAGCTTGGTGCCGCCGGCCTCGGGCCCTTGGGCGGGGCTGATGGTCCAGTGCTGCGTGTCCGTCCTGGTCCACCGGGCGGTCAGGGTGGTGTCATGGGTGACGGGCTGGG
>NZ_JAFNMH010000007.1:0-7653 GCF_026537385.1 Bifidobacterium sp. B4079
CCCGACCTATTAACAACCACCCAACACGCTTACAGCCACAAGGCCAAACCCCCAACATAAACAACGCGTTTAGTTCCTATAGCCCTGCCTATAATTATCAACGTAGGTGCATTAGCTAACTGATGGGCAAAGGCCGTGGAATCATGCATCTCATGGTCATTTTAAAAGGACTTATTAAGTATGAATCAGGCAACGCAGAGAAATAATGAAAGAGACACCGAATGTCTCCTGCTTCAGAATGTTAGATTTGAAAAAAGGATGGAGCACCTTCAAGATCTTCAGAGAGAGCTATTCCTGGAACAGCAAAACCGCAAAAAGGAGGAGTTTGTTTCTCCTGCTGTTAGATTGGGCAACTTCTGGTATTTCTCACGGAACTTTGTAGGAAAGCCTTATGATGTACAGTACCGTTTGCCGGTTATCGCTGATGATGATTGGAATCCTCCCGACGTTATTGCAGTCGCTAATCAGAGTGATGTAAAGGGTGAAGAGGTTGTATTCGATGCCAATGCTGAAATCGGCAGTTCGAAATATTTCCATTTGCAAGATTTGTCTATCAGCAATGACGGCAAACTTCTGCTTTACAGCACGGATACTAAAGGCAATGAAAGATATACTGTTCATCTTCGTCGAATCACGCAATCCAAGCCGCTATCGGATGTTATTCCCGATACCGGCGGGGCATGTTTAAGTCCCGATGGGCAATGGGTGTTCTATCTGGTACTTGATAATCAGATGAGACCATTCGCAGTGAAACGACATCACATTGGATCGAGTATTCAAGAAGATGTTGAAGTGTTTAGAGAAAATGACGAAAAATTCCGCGTAACTGTCACGATTAGTAATGATAACCAATACATCGTCATTACATCGGCCTCTCCAACAAGCAAAGAAGTTTTAATCTTGCCGGCGGCAAACCCAACAGGCGAATTCATATCTTTTATAAAAAGACACAATAGTATTAAGTATTCCGTGCAGTTCGGTTTTTTTGAAGCTGAGGAAGACGAAGAAGACGATATACCAATTGCCGTGATCCGACATAATGGCAGAACACCGAACTTTGAAGTCGATATAATCGATATGCGTTTGCACGAGCCGCCCTTCTATATCGGTGAGGGAACATGTATCGCTATGGGAGAATCTTGCCCGGTAGACGATACTGAGATAGCGCGAAAAGACAGTAAATCTATCTTGGCAGGAAAGCGCCAGCGCACCCTTCCAAATCCTCGAATTTTCCAGCAAGTGCGAGGTTTGAACATTTTTTCCGTCTGTGTTCGCCGCAACTTCATTTCATTAAGCTACCGTTCAGATGGGCTGCCTCGTATTGCTTTTGTTGATAAAGCTTCAGTTAAGGAATCTACTGAGTTCAATCGTCCTTTGAATCTTAATGAGGTGAAGCCACTCACCAATAACAGGGTGGATTCTGTAGGTGATAGTAAGATTTATTCCATCGTTAGCTCAGGGAACTTGTCATATGATTCCCCGAATATGCGTTACTCAATTTTCAGTTATACATCTCCCACAGAAATTCGTGAAGTGAATCCATTGACTGGCGATGACAACTTTGTAGGGGGATATGCAGGTTTTGAGGATTTTGATAGCAGCCTATATGCCGAACAGCGGATCTGGCTACCGTCAAGAGACGGTGAGAAGATTCCAGTATCACTGATTTGGAAAAAAGAACTGCAGCAAAATATATATCGCGAGAGACAACTGCATTCAGCATTTACCGGTCTTCCACAGAATCGGCCTATGTATATAACAGGTTACGGTGCTTATGGAGTCAGCACTGATCCAGACTTCTCAATGGAGCGACTAAGTTTACTTGACCGTGGAATATTATATGCAGTGGTTCATGTCCGCGGTGGGGGGGAACTAGGATATACCTGGCATGAACAGGGTCGGAAGCTTCATAAAAGAACATCATTTGAGGACTTTATAGATTCAACCCAAGCTTTACAAGATGCCGGCTGTGCGAAGCCTGAAAGAACCGTGGCTTATGGTAATTCTGCCGGCGGATTACTTGTGGCATCCGCAGTTTCGATGGCACCAGATTGTTATGCGGGTGTTATTGCGGACAGTCCTTTTGTTGATCCGTTAACAACGCTTCTTAACCCATCTTCTCCTCTGACTGTGGCGGAATGGGACGAATGGGGAAATCCGTTGGAAAGCCAAAAGGTTTTCGATTATATCAGGTCATATTCACCTTGTGAAAACCTTCCTTCTCACGGAAAGCAGAAAGGGAAGGGGAGTGGTGAATCCGTGCAAGAATGGAGATTCCCTTCAGTTTTAGCAATAGCCGCAAAGCAAGATGCTCGGGTCTCCTATAGAGAATCTCTGAAGTGGGTGTCACTGCTCCAGGAAATCGGTGCAGACGCAGTCGTTAATATCATTCAGAATGGAAGCCACGGGGGAGGATCAGGTAAGTATAGACGCTGGGAAAAGTTTGCTATGCAAACGGCTTGGTGTCTTGACATCATTGGATGCAGCAATTGAAGGTCCATCTCTACTCAAAGGAAAGTTGCCATCTTAAAAGGCGACGTATGGGTACTTAGCTATCAAAGGCAATGAGCAAGTTATTAATATTCAAGAAGCGAGTTAAAACAGAAGTTGACACTGAACCGGGTTCTGATAATATTACTACAAAGCATAGTCCGCAACGATGGGAGACGCAATGATTGGGGAAGCTGTATACATGCGGGCGACGCACCCAGGATCTCCTTTCTTTGTCGATAGCCGTAGTCTCATGGCACATGCCGAAGAGTCATGGGATCCTGAACCTGACTGTCCGATAGGATGGGCTTCAAATAAATCCGTAGTATGGACATATATGCAGCCGACTGCTTGCATAATGAGGACCCACGGATGGAAAATTCATGTGACGGCTTCCCTTGACAATGCACAATCAGTTTTAGAAAAAGTTTCTAAAATCTGTATTTCAGAGCATGTTATGTTCAAATATCTCAGGGATAAACAACAGTACCGATCCTCCAATACCAAATATGCAGGACGCAGCTCTAGTGGAAAATTCATAACCATATATCCCTTTTCTGATGAGCATCTTGAAAGATTAACCCTCAAACTAGAGGAAGCAATAGGCGGTGAACCAGGACCTTATATCCTCAGTGATTTAAGGTACAATAACGGACCTATCTTTTTCAGATATGGGGCGTTTGTTTCAATAGAAATGTCCGATGCGGAAGGTGAGAAGATAAGTCTCATTCCCGACGCTGACGGAGTGTTGAAAGAGGACATATGCACCAGTTACAGCGATACGAGCAACGTGTTGTGTTGGTAAATAGGAATATCGCCCCATGACAGCGTTTATTTCAGTACTCGTTGTCGTGGGGCTTTATAATCGCATGAGGTCTGGCGATACTCTGATCTCAGTACCATGAAGGTTAATATTATGCGTGATGGTGTGGTAGTAGCTGAACAGCTAAGTAAGAATTTCGTCTCGGGTGACGGGACTCCCACTGTGGTGTTCAATGATCTTTCTTTTGTTGCTGCTGGTGGTGCCATGACCGCAATTACAGGGCCCTCTGGATGTGGTAAGAGCACCTTGCTATATTGCCTTTCTGGTCTTGAACAGCCATCTCAAGGAAATGTGTGGGTGCTGGGTGAGGAACTAACTAAGAAGAACCAGCGTAACTTGGCTTTGTTTCGCAGATCGCATATCGGGTTTGTGTTTCAGTCCTACAATCTTGTCCCGTCCATGACCGTTCGTGACAATATCCTGCTCCCCTTGACTCTCAGCCATCGCAAGGTCGATCAAGGAAGCATCGATGCCCTCATGGATAAGTTCCACTTGAGCGGGCACGACAATGACGCAGCTAGTTCGCTCTCAGGTGGTGAGCAGCAGCGGGTATCCTTGATTCGCACCTTGGTCGCGGATCCCGATGTTGTGTTCGCCGATGAGCCGACAGGTGCTCTTGACCAGAAGTCCGGACAGTTGGTTTTCTCGCAGTTGCGGGACTTCTCCCATCGACCCGGTAAATGCGTGGTCGTGGTCACACACGATCTCCGCCTGGCCCGGCAATGCGACGTCGTATACACCATGAGTGATGGCGGATTTGTCGCATCAGGGAATGTGGAAGAGCAAGCGTAGTTATTGCCCTGATTCTGTATGGCGATGCGGCGTGAAAGGTGTAAGTCATGAAGTGGGCGTTGAATGATCTGAAAGCCAATAGAGGAATCTGGGCCGGTGTGTTTCTTGTGCTTGTGGTCACGCAGACGATTCTGTGCGCCATGAGTGTATGCAAGGGAATCAATGATCTCAAACATGATTCCCCGGGGGAAGTGGGTGTGGTATCTCACCATCTCAGCACTAACGTGGACTCGGTCTACCAGATAGCAATGGTCCTGGGTTGCCTGGTCATTATGGTGACGATTCAGGCTTCCATAAGGCAGCGGCGGAAGGGACTTGCATTGTTGTCCCTGCTTGGTGCCACACCTAGGCAGGTGCTGACCCTCACCATGGTGCAGGTGTTCGTGCTGACTCTGATCTCCTCCATCGTTGGTATGGCGCTGGCGCCAATTCTTGCCCCACGGATTCTAAAGTTCCAGTTGGAGGCCGTGCTGTTACCGCCGCTTATCACTTTTACTTGGCAGGGTTTCTTAGACTTTGCTTTGAGGGGGCTTGCAGTCGGTTTCATTGTGGCTTTGTTGGGTGCTCTCTTTACTCTGCGTGCTTTGAGGAAAGTGCTTCCGGTTGAGCTGCTGAGAGGTTCAGGAACTGAGGAAGTCCACGTCACGAGAGCTGGGCGCGGTCTGAGGAGATTCCTTATTATCGGTGGTTTCATCGCCCTGCTGGCACCGGCTGTCGCTGCCGTCATCCTGGTGTTGAACGACCCCAAAACTCTGAGTAAGACCCAATTGGGCATCATCATGCAACCCATGTCATTAGGCCCGATCATCGCGATACTGCTGTTTCTGGTCGCTCTGGCCTATTCTGGAGGACCCATCATCCAATGGGCCACCAAAACATGGACGAATCTGGTTCCTGTGCAATCCGATGTCTGGAAGATCGCACGGGCACAAGCCATTGTGAGAAGTCGCGGGAAGGCATTCGGCTCCACCATCATCTCACTGACTGCTTGCCTGTTCCTGCTCGGTGGATTGTTAATCACAGGTCAAACCAGTACTGCTGCCATAAGTGGCTTTCCCCAGTTGAAAGACATGGGATCAGCCACACCGATAGAGCTTATGTCCAGCCTGTGGTCGGCCTTGCTCATTGCTGTAATCGGTGCGGTCGCCAGTTTCGCCATCTCTGCCAAGGAACGCAACCTTGATCTGGCCCTTATCTCCATCGCGGGCGCTGTGCCCGGACAGCTACTTGCCATATCGGCCTTGGATGGTTTCATCCTCGTGACCACCGGTATCCTTATCTCTGCGGGGGCCACCTTGCTCGTCGGAGTTTTCACCGCTGTGACATTCCTCCCTCTTTCCAAGAATCTCTTTGTAGTGGTCTTCCCCTGGAAGTTCTTCATTATCCTTGCTGTGCCCATTATCGCCGCGGGAACACTTTCCACATTTTTCTCTGCACGTTCTAGTTTGAAGCGATCGGCAATTGAAACCGTCCAAACAGCCATAGGCGAATAGCGGAAATCATGTCAACTATGCAAACTCAGCAACGTCAAAAAACCACAATTTTTAATGTATTCAGACTATTGAAACCGCACACAGCTATCACTGTTGTTGTGATGTCTGTGGGTATAGTGTCTTCAGGTCTGGCGTTACTACAACCTCTGTGTGTCAATTATCTTCTACACGCCATAGAACAGAGTCAGAAGTTGGTGAGACCAATTGCAGTCTTGGCGCTTTTGTTTGTAGCAGGCATCGTCCTGGATGGTTTGGGATCCAATATGGCAAACCGCCTTGCGGCGAAAATAGTTTTCGATAAACGTAGCAATCTCATTACCTGTATCCTCGGCCTGCCGGTACAAGAGTATGATAAGAGGGAGTCGGGTGACTATGTCTCAACTGTCATCTCAGATACTAATGAGTTACGCTCAGCCCTGTCATCAGACTTCTTTAAAGTGGCCGCGAATCTGTTAACAGCTTGCGGATCAGCTGTCGCTATGCTGTTCATTGATACCAGACTCTTTGCCGTGGCACTTATAACTTCGTGCACATCCATTCTGTTGATGATTGCTGCTTCTTCTCGTCTGCAGGCCTATACCGAACTGGTACAAGCTAAGACAGCAAGACTGTCTAATGCCATACTGCGATCATTAGCTGGAATTCGCACAATTAAGGCCTTTATGGCAACAGTGCCTGAAACGAAAAGAGTAGTCGGTACCGCAGAAGAAGTGTATCGGGCAACAGTAAAAGTGGCCAACAAGGAAACAATCATTCGGTCCATTGTGAACTGCGCCATACAGCTGACCTTACTAATCGTTTTTTCCTTTGGCGGCGCGGAAATAGCGAAAGGGGATCTTGATATTTCTAATTTCATCTCCTTTTCAATGTATTTGACTATGGTTGTTTCTTCGCTAAGCTCCTTTTCCTCATCTATAACCACGGCTTTCAAAGCTTTAGGACCACTCAGGAGAATAGAAGACATTGAATCTTTGCGCGATAAAAGCGAAACCGTAAGTTCGAGCAATATGCTTTCCCCAGATGGGCATTCCTCGTTTGATACAGCCAACATTACGCTGGAGTTCAAAGATGTATGCTTTTCTTACAATACAGCGGACAAAGATGATGAACGAAATACCACTCTGCAGAACATTAGTTTTAGCGCAGTCCCACACCAAAGAACCGTCATCGTGGGCTCGTCGGGTTCAGGTAAAACTACGCTGCTTTCCCTATTGGAGGCTTTTTATAGGCCGGATTCGGGGCATATCCTATACAACAATGTTGACTCAACTGATTTAAATGCCAACGATATCAGGAAAGTAGTTAGCTATATTGAACAAGATGCTCCTATATTCTCCGGTAGTATTCGAGATAATCTAACGATGGGAACCATCGAAGCAAGCGATGAGACATGTTGGAATGCGCTCAAGCTCGTCAATCTTGATACAAAAGTTAGGAATCTCGAACAAGAGTTAAATACGCAGGTCGGTGAACAAGGCCACTTCCTGAGCGGCGGAGAACGTCAGAGACTTTCCATCGCCAGGATTTTGCTGCACAGAAAACCTGTCATTCTCTTAGACGAGCCTACGTCAAGCCTCGACTCAATCAACCAACAGAAGATAAATGCTCTACTACGCGAGATATTCTCCGAACAAACCGTCATTGAAGTAGTTCACAGAATGTCAACAATTGAGCCAGGTGATCAAATACTGGTCATGGAAAAGGGCAAAATCGTCGCATGCGGCACGCATGACGAACTTAAGATTTCCAGCCCAGCTTATAGGGAACTACTACAGATGCCGACCATTAGCCAGCAAACCACAGACAATTAAATGTGATGACTTTGTGAATTCTTGTATTTAAATGTAGATACACTAGTCTCATAACGGTATATTTAATGATGTTAGAAGCCGCCACTGCCTCCATCATATTTATATGATGTGCACACTAGGGCGGCATTTTCTTTACCTAAAGGGGATGTAACTGAGATGAGGCCTATAGGAACTAAACGCGTTGTTTTAGGTTCTGTGTGTGGGTTTGGTTGTGTGTTGGTCAGAGTGTGGTGTTGGGGTATCT
>NZ_JAFNMH010000008.1:0-2742 GCF_026537385.1 Bifidobacterium sp. B4079
TGTTGGTGTGGTGGTGGTTTGAGAACTCAAGAGCGTGTTTGTGCTACTTATAGCTTTTTGATTGCCAGTCCGATGCCCGCCCGGCTGTTGTCGGGTACGTGGGAGCGTTGTGAGGGGTGTCGGGGTTTTTCGTGGGTTGGTTTCCTCCTTATGGAAGCTGGCCCGTCAATTATTGATGTGAGCTGTTTTGGGCTTCTTCATGTTTTTTGTGGAGGGTTTGATTCTGGCTCAGGATGAACGCTGGCGGCGTGCTTAACACATGCAAGTCGAACGGGATCCGGGCAGCTTGCTGCCTGGTGAGAGTGGCGAACGGGTGAGTAATGCGTGACCAACCTGCCCCATGCTTCGGAATAGCTCCTGGAAACGGGTGGTAATGCCGGATGCTCCGCACTGTCGCATGATGGTGTGGGAAAGGGTTTACCGGCATGGGATGGGGTCGCGTCCTATCAGCTTGTTGGCGGGGTGATGGCCTGCCAAGGCTTCGACGGGTAGCCGGCCTGAGAGGGCGACCGGCCACATTGGGACTGAGATACGGCCCAGACTCCTACGGGAGGCAGCAGTGGGGAATATTGCACAATGGGCGAAAGCCTGATGCAGCGACGCCGCGTGCGGGATGACGGCCTTCGGGTTGTAAACCGCTTTTGATTGGGAGCAAGCGAGAGTGAGTGTACCTTTCGAATAAGCACCGGCTAACTACGTGCCAGCAGCCGCGGTAATACGTAGGGTGCAAGCGTTATCCGGATTTATTGGGCGTAAAGAGCTCGTAGGCGGTTCGTCGCGTCTGGTGTGAAAGTCCATCGCTTAACGGTGGATCGGCGCCGGGTACGGGCGGACTGGAGTGCGGTAGGGGAGACTGGAATTCCCGGTGTAACGGTGGAATGTGTAGATATCGGGAAGAACACCGATGGCGAAGGCAGGTCTCTGGGCCGTCACTGACGCTGAGGAGCGAAAGCGTGGGGAGCGAACAGGATTAGATACCCTGGTAGTCCACGCCGTAAACGGTGGATGCTGGATGTGGGGCCCGTTCCACGGGTTCCGTGTCGGAGCTAACGCGTTAAGCATCCCGCCTGGGGAGTACGGCCGCAAGGCTAAAACTCAAAGAAATTGACGGGGGCCCGCACAAGCGGCGGAGCATGCGGATTAATTCGATGCAACGCGAAGAACCTTACCTGGGCTTGACATGTGCCGGACGGCTGCGGAGACGCGGCTTCCCTTCGGGGCCGGTTCACAGGTGGTGCATGGTCGTCGTCAGCTCGTGTCGTGAGATGTTGGGTCAAGTCCCGCAACGAGCGCAACCCTCGCCTCGTGTTGCCAGCGGGTCATGCCGGGAACTCACGGGGGACCGCCGGGGTTAACCCGGAGGAAGGTGGGGATGACGTCAGATCATCATGCCCCTTACGTCCAGGGCTTCACGCATGCTACAATGGCCGGTACAGCGGGATGCGACATGGTGACATGGAGCGGATCCCTGAAAACCGGTCTCAGTTCGGATCGGAGCCTGCAACCCGGCTCCGTGAAGGCGGAGTCGCTAGTAATCGCGGATCAGCAACGCCGCGGTGAATGCGTTCCCGGGCCTTGTACACACCGCCCGTCAAGTCATGAAAGTGGGCAGCACCCGAAGCCGGTGGCCCAACCCGCAAGGGGGGGAGCCGTCAAAGGTGAGGTCCGCGATTGGGACTAAGTCGTAACAAGGTAGCCGTACCGGAAGGTGCGGCTGGATCACCTCCTTTCTACGGAGATTTTGGAAATCCCCTGCGTGTGATGCGTGGGGGTCGTGCCTGCGGGTCCGGCCGGTTGGCCGGATGGTGTGGGCGTGCTGGCGTGGAACGGTCTTGAGGCTGTGGCATGGATGCGCTGTTGGGTTCCCGGACCGCCACCTTGGTGGGTGGTGTTCCTGATGCCCGTCGGGTTCCTGCGTGGGGTTTGTCCCGCGTCGGGTGCTGGCGGCGTGCTGGTGGTTTGAGAACTGGATAGTGGACGCGAGCGGATGGCTGGTTTTTGTGCCGGCTGTCTGCTGTATTGTTTCGTCCGGGCCCATGTTTGGTGGGTTCGGGTCGATCGTTTTGTGATCGTTTAGTGTGATGATTTGTCGTCTGGCAGTTCGCAGTTGTTGTTGTCGTGGCATGGCCTGTGGTCGTGTTGTCGGCAAGGGCGCATGGTGGATGCCTTGGCAGACAGGACCGATGAAGGACGCGTGGGGCCGCGATAGGCCTCGGGGAGCCGCCGACAGGGCTTTGATCCGAGGGTGTCCGAATGGGGTAACCCGCCGGCCGTGATGGGCCGGCACCGCATTCGTGCGGGGGGTACGCAGGGAAGTGAAACATCTCAGTACCTGCAGGAAAGGATATTCCGTGAGTAGTGGCGAGCGAAAGCGGATGATGGCCAAACCGGTGCCGTGTGAGACCCGTCGGGGGTTGCGGCATGGGTGTTGTGGGACTTGGCGTCCGGGCTCCGACGGGCCCGGCGGCAGTGATAAAGCGGCGTGTGAGGCGAACGGGATTGAATTCCCGGCCGTAGAGGGTGATGGCCCCGTAGCCGAAGGCGCGCTGCCTGCCGGTTCTTGTTCCCAAGTAGCGCGGGACTCGTGGAATCCCGTGTGAATCCGCCCCGACCGTGGGGTAAGCCTGAATATTCCTGTCTGACCGATAGCGTACGAGTACCGTGAGGGAAAGGTGAAAAGCACCCCGGGAGGGGAGTGAAAGAGTTTCTGAAACCGTGTGCCTACAATCCGTCGGAGCCCTG
>NZ_JAFNMH010000008.1:2837-5197 GCF_026537385.1 Bifidobacterium sp. B4079
CCTTCGGGGTGACGGCGTGCCTATCGAAAAATGAGTCTGCGAGTCAGTGGTGCGTGGCGAGGCTAACCCGTGTGGGGCAGCCGTAGCGAAAGCGAGTCCGATAAGGGCGTTCCAGTCGCGTGTCCTGGACCCGAAGCGGGATGATCTAGCCCTGGGCAGGTTGAAGCGCGGGTAAGACCGCGTGGAGGACCGAACGGACCTGGGTTGAAAACCGGGCCGATGACCTGGGGCTAGGGGTGAAAGGCCAATCAAATTCCGTGATAGCTGGTTCTCTCCGAAATGCATTTCGGTGCAGCGTCGCGTGAGTGCCTCCATGGGGTAGAGCTACTGGATGCTTGAGGGCCCGTATCGGGTACCGACAGCAGCCAAACTCCGAATACGTGAGAGGTGTATCGCGGCAGTGAGTCGGCGGGGGATAAGCTCCGTCGTCGAGAGGGAGACAGCCCAGATCGTCGTCTAAGGTCCCTAAGCGCGTGCTAAGTGGGAAAGGATGTGGAGTCGCATAGACAGCCAGGAGGTTGGCTCAGAAGCAGCCATCCTTGAAAGAGTGCGTAACAGCTCACTGGTCTAGTGGTTCCGCGCCGATAATGTAGCGGGGCTCAAGCACGCCACCGAAGACGCGGCAGCGCAGTTTGCTGTGCTGGGTAGGAGAGCGTTCCGCGTGGGGTGAAGCGGCGGCGTGAGCCGGCCGTGGACCGCGTGGAAGTGAGAATGCAGACATGAGTAGCGAGAGGCGGGTGAGAATCCCGTCCGCTGGATGACCAAGGGTTCCGGGGCCACGTTCGTCGTCCCCGGGTGAGTCGGGTCCTAAGGCGAGGCCGACAGGCGTAGTCGAATGGATGAAGGAGTCGATATTCTCCTACCGGCGTCAAGCCGTCCAATCCAAGACGTGGAAGCATGCCCTTACCTGTGTCGGGTGATGGTCTTCGGACCGTCCGATGATGCGGGACTGGCGTGTGGATGCGTGGCGGGTAGCGCAGGAGTGACACGGAACGGGAGCCGGGCCGCGGTGGTGGTTATCCGTGGTCAAGCATGCGGCGCGTCGGGCAGGCAAATCCGCCCGGCATGAGCGCGAGGTGTGATGATGGGGGGTCTTGTGCCCCGAATCCGGTGTGCCGTTCCGTCGAGAAAAGCTTCGGCGTGAGGAGTGGCGCCGCCCGTACCCTAAACCGACACTGGTGGTCAGGTAGAGTATACCAAAGCGATCGAGCGAATCCTGGTCAAGGAACTCGGCAAATCACTCCCGTGCCTTCGGTATAAGGGAGGCCCTTTGCGGTGAGGCGCTTCGCGCGCGGAGCCGTGGGGGGCGGCACAGACCAGGGGGTAGCGACTGTTTACCAAAAACACAGGTGCATGCGAAGACGTAAGTCGCTGTATATGCACTGACGCCTGCCCGGTGCCGGAAGGTTAAGAGGATCCGTCATCCCCTTCGGGGGGGCAGCGGTGAATTCAAGCCCCGGTAAACGGCGGTGGTAACTATAACCATCCTAAGGTAGCGAAATTCCTTGTCGGGTAAGTTCCGACCTGCACGAATGGCGTAACGACTTCCCCACTGTCTCGACCAGGAGCTCGGCGAAATTGCAGTACGAGTAAAGATGCTCGTTAAGCGCAGAAGGACGAAAAGACCCCGGGACCTTTACTATACCTTGGTATTGGCGTTAGGTGCGGACTGTGTAGCATAGGCGGGAGGCTTCGAAGCGGGTGCGCCAGCATCCGTGGAGCCGGAATGTGAAATACCGCTCTGTCCTCATCTGGCCTCTAACCTCGGCCGGTCATCCCGGCCAGGGACAGTGCCTGGCGGGTAGTTTAACTGGGGCGGTTGCCTCCCAAAGAGTAACGGAGGCGCCCAAGGGTTCCCTCAGCCCGGTTGGCAATCGGGTGTTGAGTGCAATCGCACAAGGGAGCTTGACTGCGAGACCGACGGGTCGAGCAGGGACGAAAGTCGGAGATAGTGATCCGGTGCCGGCGTACGGACGCGGCATCGCTCAACGGATAAAAGGTACCCCGGGGATAACAGGCTGATCATCCCCAAGAGTCCATATCGACGGGATGGTTTGGCACCTCGATGTCGGCTCGTCGCATCCTGGGGCTGGAGCAGGTCCCAAGGGTTCGGCCGTTCGCCGATTAAAGCGGCACGCGAGCTGGGTTCAGAACGTCGTGAGACAGTTTGGTCTCTATCCTCTGCGCTCGTTGGAATCTTGAGGAGCCCTGCCCATAGTACGAGAGGACCTGGGTGGACGAACCTCTGGTATGCCGGTTGTCGCGCCAGCGGCACGGCCGGTTGGCTACGTTCGGATGGGATAACCGCTGAAAGCATCTAAGCGGGAAGCCCCCTCCAAGATAAGGATTCCATGAAGCCT
>NZ_JAFNMH010000009.1:0-1460 GCF_026537385.1 Bifidobacterium sp. B4079
AGACGAATTCGTATTATTACCAGTGGGTGGCTTTGAAGGATGGCCAGTGGGTGCCTGTTGATGAGCTGACTCCTGAGCCGGTTCTGGTGACGGGCCAGCAGCCGTCTACCAATACGCTCACTGATTCGGTGAGCGGGACGCCCCTAGCCTATTCGTATTCGGCTTTCAATGTGAGTCCGAGGGATCCGAGGTATCTCAATAATCCGAATGAGTTGTTTGCGACTGATAGGGATGGCAATCCTATGCCTGCGCAGAAGGCTGATGGGGGGATTGATTTTAGGGAGGCTAAGGAGAAGCAGGGTCTTGATGGTTATTTCAAGATGGTCACGTGGCCTGTGACCACGAACCGGGATGGGAGCGCTTGCACGGTCAGTCCTGAAGTGTACAACCCCATGAATGTAGGTCTTGTGGGGATAGATGACAACATGCCCGCTTCGACGAAGGACAGGAACCTGACTGCGGGGCAGACCATCAATACGGCTTTTTACAAGTATGATGTGGCCCGTCCTAAGGATCCGACGATCACGAAGATCGAGAATGATGCGGGCAGTCCTTTGGATGCTTCGGGGAGCGTGTATACCAGCAGGCTTGATCCGGTGGTCAGTGGTGAGTGCACGCCTTCCAGGGATGAGGCGCATCCCAACATGGTTGTTCTTTATGGGGAGGATCCTGCCAATCCCATCGGCGGCGGGCAGGGCCGGAATGATGACGCCCTGGCCAGAAGCGCGGACACGTGGGGGTTCAGGCTGGGCGAGGCCGAGTGCAAGGTCGATGCTGGCAGCAGGCAGGGGGGCTCCTGGCAGGTACAGGACGACAATAAGCAGTATCCGGCGCCGGATCCCAACAGGTTCAGCGGGTACCGGCGGTATCATGCCTGGGTGGTTGAATCCACCTCCGGGTTCGGTTTGACTTCTTTCTTCTCGAATGTCGGCACGGCTTATTTCGTTTCCAGAGAGAATGCTCCGGATGCGGGCAAGCTCGCGGTCGCTGTGCCTCATACGGTGAACGGGAGCCTGCCTGCAGGTTCGGTCGTCGTGTTCAGGGGTGAGGCGTCGCCTGTGTATACGGCCTGGTCTTCGGGGGGGCTGGGGATGGCTGGTTCGAAGATGGCTGTTTCGATGAAGCAGGGGGCCGTTTCGGGCTGGACTCCTCTGGTGACCGCCCCGGCCGATACCTTCCAGAGGGATGCGGCGGCCGGCACTGCTTCTTCTGTCTCGGATCCAGCGTCGGGTTCTGTGCTCAGGGTCGTCAAGACGGCGGCTTCCGCCTGGTCCTGGACTTTGAGCATCCCTGCTGACAGGTTCACCGGCTACGACGGCAGCGACGAGACGCAGACGTACGCCTTCCGGGTTGAGATGATCAACCCGATGAACGTCAGCTCGGAGCCGGCTTCGATCGAGCGGAAGGTGGACATGACCCCTACCACGCTGACCGTTGATCGCCATGACGTCTTCCAGGTG